>JAJDEN010000001.1 GCA_029259775.1 Planctomycetota bacterium
GAGGCAGTCATCCATGTTCACGAGGCCGATGTAGCCGTCCGCCAGCTCAGGGCTGTTCGGGTTGGCGAAGTCGACCGAGAGCTTCCACTCCACGTGACCGTGCAGCAGACCGGAGTTGGTGATGCGCGCGCGGCGCAGCTCTACACCGCTCTCGAACGCGGCATCCGCGAACGGGCTACCCGGGCGGATGAAGTCGTCGTCGTCAACGAAGTAGTGGTCGATCATCAGAAGACCGCCGAGCTTCATCTGGACATTCTTGCTGTCCAGATGCAGGCCGTTCTTCCAGTGAACCTTGAACGTGTTGTCGTCCTTGGCCTCGGACCACTTCGAGATCTCGTCCCGGATCGTGGACCGTAGGTCGTCGTCTGCACTCGCCGGCGAGGCGAATACCGCCAACGCAAGCAACGCAGCGATGGCAGAAGTCAGGATCTGCTTTCGCATGTGTTCCTCCCTGTCGTGCCCCCTCCGTGTGAGGGGGTCGTCGTTAGATTCGGGTCCCCACCGACCCGGCATGAATTCCTCATAAACCGAATCGCACGTCAAGCCCCCGTTGGGCATCCGTTCGGAGGCCTCCAGGGGCCGCCCAATGGACCTATGACGTATTCGATTCGCCTCATGTAAGTGCGAAAAAAAAGTCTGCTGCGTGCAAAGAAAGCCTGCGTCGTCCGCGCCGCTAGAGCCGGCGCCGCACCACGAAGCCCGCGATTGTGGCCAGCAACTGGCGATCGGCGCCTTCCGGAACCGCTGTCAGGCAGGCCAAGGCGCGGTCGATCTCGGCCTGGGCCGCCGTGTCCGTCCGCTCCAGGGCGCCGCTCGTGTGCAGCTCGGAAGCCAGCTCCTGGGCGCCCTCGTCGCAGCTCCAGGCGTGCTGGATGCGCGCCACGGCCGCCTCCCGGCCCTCGGGGGCCAAACCGTCGCGCCAGATGATCAAGGGCAGCGTCATCTTGCCCTCGCTCATGTCGGTACCCAGCGATTTGCCTACGGTCGCCTCGTCGCCCGTGACATCGAGGCGGTCGTCGATGATCTGGAAGGCCATCCCCAGGTGGTGGCCGAAGGCCCCCAGGCTGCCCTTCAGGTCCTCGCTCGCGCCCCCGTAGTGGGCGCCGACGACGAGGGCGGCCTCGTAGAGGGAGGCCGTCTTGCCCCGGATGATCTCCCGGTACTCCTCTTCGCCCAGGCTGGGGTCGTGGGAGACGTGATCCTGATGGATTTCGCCCTCGAGGACCTGCCCCACGATGTCGGACAGGTAACGGGATGCGAACGGATCGTCGAGGTAGGCCGCGGCGCGGTAGGCCTTGCTGAAGAGCACGTCCCCCACCAGGACGGCGGCGTGGTTGCCCCAGCGCACGTTGACGGTGGCGACCTTTCGCCGGACGTCGGCGCTGTCGAGGATGTCATCGTGCACGAGCGTCGCCGTGTGGATCAGTTCCACGATGGCGGCGGACGACGCGACGTCGTCCGTGACCTCACTGCCGGCCAAACGGGCCGCGGCGAGCGTCAAGGCGGGCCTCAGGCGCTTTCCGTTGAAGCGGGCGGCGTGGCGCACCATGTCGCGGCTCTCGCGCGACGTATTGGCGAGGATCTCGCGATAGGCGTCACCGACCCGATCGAGCGCGCCATCCAACGGCGCCAAGACCGCCCGAAGATCGGCGGCGGGCGTCGGAGAGGCGGGTGTCGCTGAGCCAGGCATCGAGGTGGCGGGATTATTCACGAAAGCGGGTAGCCCTGCACGTTCTCGCGCGGTCCTAGTTGGACTTTCCGTCTCGGGACGAGCCACCGCCTCCGGCCGGCGGTCCCGTGTAGGCCTCGCGGTTCTCCTGCCACCAGCGCTCCCAGAGGGCCGTTTCAGCGGGCAGATTCTTGCCTGTGAGACGCTGCAGGTGCTTGTGGGCCTTGTCCTGGGTACTGGGATCCGGGGCACCGAGCGCCCGGATGAGGATGTCCACGGAGGCCTTGGGGTCGGCAGGCGGCACGCCGACGCCCTCCATGCCGGCCGCGGCTGCTGCGGCGGCGGCGGCCGCCGTCGGGCTGCCTTCGCCTCCCCCCGCGGCGCGCAGCGCGCCGATGAGCAGGCCCATGTGGGTGCGGACTCGGTCGAGTTCGCCCAGGATGATCGAGCCCACCAGGAAGAGCAGCACGAGGCCGATGCGCGAGACCATCGGCGCGCCCTCCCCGAGCGCGTCCTCGTTGAAGGCGAACCAGCCCGCGAAGAAGATCAACGCGAAGCGGACGAGGGCGACCACGAGTACACGTGCCACGGGACTCACAGGGGCCTCCTTCTGCCAAGGGCAACGGCGCGCGGACATCCTAGCCCGCATGGGGGCCGCGGGCCGCGCTACGATCCGCGCATGCACCGCCTGTTGCTCCCGCTGCTGCTCGTGCCGTTCCTCCTCGGTATGCCCCCTACGGCGGCCCGGGCCGAGGGGGAAGCCTCGCGTACATCCCAGCGCGTCGGGCGGATCGTCGTGCAGGGGGACAGCACCTACCGGATCACGAAGAAGCAGCTGGCCCTCCTCGGCATCACGTCAGCCAAGCACGCCGACGTGCGGCGCGGAGGGCGCAACGTCTCCGTCTGGCGCGACGTCGTCGTGGCCGGCGAGCCGGGCGGTTTGGTGTTCGCCGCGCGCGACACCGCGGGGCCGCACAGTCGCTACGCGGTCTTCGAAGTGTGGCGCCGGGCCGTCGAAGCCTCCGGCGGCACCATCGGCGACGGCTTCGAGGTGCTGCGTCGTGAGGCGGCGCCCGACCGCGTCATGGGCGAACTCGCCGCCGCGGATCGCGGCGTCTACGACCACGCGGTGCCCGTCTGGTTCGCGGGGATGGCGCCGCTGAACCAGTCCGTGGATGTTCGCGTCGGGCCGATGGGTGCCACGAAGAACACGACACAGGTCGTGATCGCCACGGTCTACGCCACATGGCGGGGGCCGGTCGCGATGCGCGCATCCTGGAACGGCCACGATCTGGGCAGCGCCCAGGGAGCGCTTGGGATTGCCGGTGCCGAGCTGCGTTGGACCGTCCCGGCCGACCACGTGCCCGCCACCCCCCAGAAGCTCACGCTGCGCAACGTCTCGCCGCCGCCGCCGGCCCCACCCGCGCGCGACGTGTCGCGGCACCGGGGCACCCTCTACGTGGACCGCGTCCGGCTCGAGGGGCCCGGGGTTCGCAGGCACACCCTGCGGGAGGCCAAGCCCGTCGTCGTGACGAAGGCTGGTCCCGTCCGCGACCCGCTGCGCGCTGCCGGCAAGGCAACCCACGTGATCCTTGCCGTGCCCGCCGTGGTCGCGGCCGCCCGCACGCTAGCGGCCCATCGCACCCGGCGGGGCGTCCCCTCGGTCGTCATCCCGGTGACGGACGTCTACGACCGCTACGGCCACGGCGAGCACGGTCCCGAAGCCATCCGGTTGTTCGTCGCGGACTTGCAGCGACGCCAGGGGGCGCCGCTCCGCTACGTGGTGCTCGCCGGCGACGCGACGTTCAACCGCACGGACCTCGAGCAGGCACCGACGATCCCTGCCTGGTTCATGCGCAGCAAGTACAACGGTGCCACGGCATCGGACCGGCTCTACGTGCGGCAGCGCGATGTGCTCCGGCGCGAACCGGCCATCGGCCGCCTGCCGTTTCGCAAAGCCGAGGAGATGCGGGCCTACGTCGACCGCGTCATCCGCTACGAGACGAACCCGCCCGCGCACGCGTCGCGTCGCATGATGCGCTTCATCACGAGCGAGGGCCGCTTCAGCCCGTTCATCGACAAGATCATCGAGAACAAGTTTCGCAACGTGCTCGCCGACAACGTGCCGGCGGCGTACGACGTCGAGGTCACGTACGCGAATCCGCGCTCGCCGTTCCTGTGGCCGCCGCCGGAGCTCTCGTCGAAGGTCATCGATGGCCTGAACGAAGGCGCGCTCTTCTACACGTACGTAGGCCATGGATTCGAGAAGGGCTTCGACACGCTGCGCGCCGGCGGCAAGCGCTACGGCATCCTGCACGTGCGGGACGTGCCGCGCGTGGACGTGAAGCACACGTCCCCCATCGTATTCGTGCTGGCGTGCACGACAGCCATGTTCGACGGGGTGCGTGGCGACGGCGTCGGCGAGGCGCTCATGAAGCGACCGAACGGCCCCGTCGCCTACTGGGGCGCTTCGCGCGTGTGCCACCCGGTCTACAACGCGTTCATCGGCGAGGCGATCGCGACCAACCTCGCGCGACGCAAGCAAGACCGTCTCGGCACCATCCTCGCCACGTCGCGCGCGGACGCCGTGAAGCTGCCCGGCAAGATGTCACCCGTCGTTCTGGCGGGGCTGAAGCTGCTCTCCGGCGTCTCCGACCTGGACCGGCTCTTCGTCGAAGGTGACGCCATGTACACGCTGCTCGGCGATCCGGCGCTGGAGATCGCCTTCCCCCGCGACAGCATCACGGTGAGCGCGAGCACCGACGTGGCCGCGCGGGCCGTGACCGCGACGCTGGCCGCGGACCTACCGGACGGCACGCAGGTCCACGTCGCGCTGGAAGCGCCGCGGAACAAGGACCTCGTGGTGCCTGAGCCCGTCGCCAACCCCGCCGACCCGGCGTCGTTCCCGACCATCCGGCGCAACCACGCGCTGGTGAACGAGCGCGTCCTCGCGCGCGCGACCGTGACGTGGAAGGACGGCACGGCGGAGGTGCGCTTCACGCTCAAGGAAGGGCTCGAAGCTCCGGGCCTGATCGTGAAGGCATGGTGCATCGCCAAGGGCGACGTGCACCAGGGCGCGACGGCCCTCAAGTAGGCGGCGCGCTACTTCGGGCCCGGCAAGACGAGCACCTGCATGCGTTCGTTCGCGATCTTCAGCTGCGCGAGCTCCTGGGCGCTCGCGGAGCCCGCATCGTCGAACGTGGCGACGTAGGACGTATACGCTTCCCGAGCGAGCGTGAGGTCGCGCACGTCCTGGATCTCGCCATCGTAGAGCCGCGCGCGTTCGAACCAGACCTGGCGGCGGTCAGGCTGAAGCTTCAGGGCATGGCCCAACCAGAAGAGCGCTCGCTCGGCACGGTCCCCGCGAATGGCCCCGTCCGTGCCGGCGCGCGCGGCTTCGGACCACGACGTGCCGACGCGGAACGCGAGCGTGGCGCGGTCGCTGACCCGATCCGGCAGCGGTGCCGTGAGACGGAACGACTTGAGGTAGTGGCCCGCGGCCTCACGCCAGGCGGCCTCGGCGTAGGCGTCGTCGCCGCGCGACTTCCACACCGCGGCGGCACCCGCAGGGTTGCGATCGCCGCAGGCCGAGAGCAGCACGGCCGTGAGACAGAGGAGCGGGACTCTCATCGTTCCTCCGCGCGCAAGAGGCGCTCGATGCGGCGCTTGACGTTGGACGCCTTCGGACCACCCGCGTCAACATACCGCTCGTAGGCGGCGCGTGCCTCGCCGGGGCGCTTGCGATGCTCGAGCAGCGCCCCCATCTTGAAGTGTGCGTCCACGGCCTTGGGGTCCCGCTTCAGGGCCGAGCGGTAGGCGCGCAGCGCCTCCTCCCAGTGCTCGGCGTCCGCCAGCGCGTCGCCCAGCCGAAGCAGCGGATCCGCGTCGAACGTCGTGAGGGTCGCAGCCTGGCGGTACTGCTCCGCCGCGTCGTTGAGCCGTCCGATCTCGTGCAGCACGACGCCAAGCGAGAGCCGCAGCGTGGCATCGGCGGGCGCACGCCGGACGGCCTGGAGGAACGCCGTCAGGCTGCCCCCCTTGTCGCCCAGGCGGAAGCGCACGTCGCCCAGCGCGCCCCACGCCTCGGTGAGCTCAGGCGCTCGCTGGGTCGCGGCGAAGAAGGAGGCCTCCGCCGCGCGGTAGGCCGCGTCGCGCGCCGGGGCCGAGGGCTGCAGGTCGCCCTCGACGCCGCGGAGGAAGCCCCGGTAGAGATGCACCTCGGCCAGCTTGGGAGCGATCTCGGCCGCCGCGGCCAGCGCCCGCTGGCCGCGGGCCGCCGCGTCCCGCGCTTGCTGGTAGGCACGCCGTTCCTCGTCGCGGTCCGCCCGGTCGATCGCAGAGAGACGGCGCTGGTTCCACGCGTCGGCCTCGGCGATCTCGACCTCGACCAAGGCGAGGCGCCACCAGGGCGTCGTCTCGTTGCGCTCGGCCGCCGCGGTGTAGACGCGCCGCAGCTGCGACGAGGCGCCGTTCGTCTGGAGGCGCTCGGAGATCGTGCGTTCGGCGTCGGTCGCATCCGGGGCGGCGGCACGTTCGGCATAGATGCGCCGCGCCTCCGCGCGGCGCCCCAGCTTGAGCAAGGCACGCACGTAGCGCAGGTGCGGACGTACCGCCGCACGGTCCATCGCCACGGCCCGCTGGAAGGTATCGAGCGCACCTGCGACGTCGCCGACCTGCGCTGCGCGCTCGCCTTCGGTGAACGACAGCTCAGCGGCGGTCGGCGTCTCGGCCGGGAGCAGGAGCTTGGGGTCCTGGGCGCACGCGGCGAGCACCAGGCCGAGCGCAGCGAGGGCGGCCGTGCGCAGGGTCACCGTGCTCGCACGCTCCCGAGCTGCCCCATCCACGCACGCCATCGCGAGACGGCCGCGGCGCGATCCTCCGGCCGATCGTCGGCCTTGTACCCGTACGTCTCGCCCGTCCGCTCCTCGAGGACGAGGATGGCGCGAGCACGTACAAGGGGATCGGCGTCTTCCAGCGCGTTCACCATGGTGCGCAGGCCGCGCTGGTCTCCCATGCGAAGCATGGCCGTCGCGGCCTCGTGGCGTACGCGCGGCGCACCGTCGATCGTCGCGCGGTGCAGCGCGTCGAGCGAGCGCGGATCCTTGATCATGCCCAGCGTGTACGCCGACATGAGCTGGACCTCGACGTTGTGCGACGCGAGGTTGGCCACCAACTGCGGCACGGCCGCCTCGCCGTAGCCGATCAGCTTGCGCGCGATGTCGGCCCACTGGCGGTTCTGCGCCCCCGGGACACGGCCGACGAGGTCGCGGATGTCCTGCTGCACGCGCGGCGTGCCCTGGTAGTAGGGCCGGTCGGCCGAGCGCTCCTTCTTCGCGGCTGAGTCGGAGGGACGGAAGGGGTTCCCGTCATCGTCCTTCGGGTCGGTCTGGCAGCCGACGAGCGCGAGCAGCGCAGCCGCCGTCGCCCATGCGCGGAGCGTGTGGACGTCGAAGGGCGCACGCGTCAGGCTTGTGGGCAGTCTCATGGGTGGGTCACCTCGACGTGCGGAGCCGCTGGAGCGCCGCACGTCGCGGCGCCTGCCCCACTCGCCTATCGATCGGATGCGTGGCCGTCCGGCTTGGCCCAGAATCGATCGAGGACCAGCAGGATACAGGCCGCCAGAAGGAGCCACGGCGCCAAGGGCAGCCGCGAACGCTCCTGGGACGGAGGCGGCGCCGTCCCAGGCATGAGGCGCCGGCCGTCGCCCGCCTCCGCGATGGCCTGGAGCATCGCCTCGTCGACACCGGAGCCCATGTGCTCGGCCTCCGGGCGGCTCGGCAGGCGCAGCGGTCGCGTGGCGCCGTCCGCACCGCCCCGCTGCACGCGCACGCCTTCGGCAGCACCCGGGGGCGGCGGCCCGCGGAACAGCCCGGACTCGACCTCCATCAGCGCGCTGGATCCCGAGGAGGTCACCGCTTGGATCGTGCCCAGCCCTCGGGCCGCAGGCCATTGCACCACCAGATCGGCACCGTCGAACGCCGCGGCAAGACCGCGGTCGGCCTCCGAGGCCAACGCCGCCACCCAACCACGCAGCCTGCCCACGGCCGGAGCGCGGCGAGGGCGCGCTTCGACGTCCGTCCCCCAGGCGAGCGCCGCCACCTCACCGGCACCGACAGCACGCACGGCCGCCAACGGGGTCCGCAGCCGCTCCGGCGCGTCGTAGTGCGCGTGCACGAGCGTCACCGCGCCGTGCTCCACGGCCGTCTCGAGTCGATGCAGCCCGCTGAAGCCGGAAGCCGAGAGATCGAACGGCGGCGGGATCCCTTCGAGCCCGACGAGGCGTCTCGGTCGACCGAGACGCATCGCGTCGTTCGCACGCAGGGTGCCCAGTCGGTGCAGCAGATGCGCGGAGAGTTCCGAGGCGTCGCCGAGCGCCTGGACGTCCGCCGCCGACGACGCGAGGTGCGTGCGCAGCCGCGTGACGGCCTCGTCGTCGCCGACGACGAGCGCGCCGAAGCGCACATCGCGCTCGGCGAGAAACGTGGCTGCCTTGCGCAACGCCTGGACGTCGGGCGGATTGTCGGGATCACCGTCGGTGAGGAGCAGCACCCGTCGCTCACGCGCCTCGATGCCGTGCGCCCGCCGGGCGGCTTCGCGGATGGCCGCGGGCAGGTCCGTGTCGCCGCGGGCGGTGAGCGCATCGAGCGCATCCAGCACAGCGGCGCGGACCGCGTCGTCGCGCCACGCCACGACACCCGTCGTGCCGGCCCCCGCACCCAGCAGGCGGGGCGCGGGCTTGCCGGCGAACGGCAGCACGGCCATCCGCTCGCCAGGCACGATGCCCTGCAGCGCTCGGCGCGCCGCGTCCTTGAGATGCGCCAAGGTGGAACCGGCGGTGCTGCCGCTCTGATCGATCGCGAGGACGAGGGCCAAGCCCGTCCCCTCCTCGCGCGGAACACGCAACGGGGAGAGTCGCTCCTCGAGCGGTGTCCCGGCCCAGCCGCCCCCCGCGTACGCGTCTTGCCCACCCAGCAGGAGCAGGCGTCCTCCCCCCGCAACGAAGCGCTCGAGCGCGCGGACGAGGTCGTTGCCGATGTCGCGCCAGGGCATGTTGGCCAGCACGACGCAGTCGGCGCCGGCGAGGGCCGCCGCGTCGAGGTCCCGCGCCACGCGGACGACCAGGTCCTTCCCCGTACTCCAGATCTCGGCCTCCGGCAAACCGCAAGCGAGGACGACGCGGCGCTCCGGGCGCAGCCCGACGGAGAGGCGGTTGTCGGCCCGGTCATCGTCGGGCGTGCCCTCGGCAGGGACCAGGAGCACCTGGTAGGTCGTGCCGGCGGGCGGCGGAGCACTATCTTCCAGCTCGACGCTCTGGATCAGCCCCGGGGCCAGATCGACCTCGATTCGGTCGACGACGTGCCCGCCGCGGGCCAAACGGACCTCCGCCCGGCCCGATGTGGACGAGGAAATCACGGCCTCGACGCGGGCCCGCGGGGTGGCGCTGAGGAGGCGCGCGCCGTCGAGCCCCACATCCGCCGAGGCCGCTGCCGGGGGCGCCGTGAACACACGTCCGCCAGCGGCCGCGAGCCGCCGCGCCGCGTGGATGACATCGTGCCCCGTGGCTCGTCCGTCGGTGACGAGGACGACGTCAGAGCCCGGATATCTCGCCTCTACGTGCCGGAGCGCTGCGCCCAGACGACTGGCGCCCCGCGGCAGCCGAGCCGCCTGGACCCCACCAACAACCTCCTCCCAGCCGTCGGCAACAAGGATCCACGCGGAGCGCGCTTTGACCCCCCCGGGCAGGGCCGGCGCGGCCTCGCCCATGCTCGCCGATACGTCGATCACGGCCACCGGAAGCTCCTCGCCGGCCCTCGCGATGGGCCGGACATCGACGAGTGCCGCGAGGCAGAAGAGGACCACGAGGCCTCGGAGCGCATAGCGTCGAATGGTCGCTAACCCCATGGATCTGAGTTTTCCCGTTTGATCAGGCCAATTGATTGCTTACGATTCCGCTGCGGGGTGAAGGCCCCGCGCCAGGGAGGATATCCATGAACAAAGCCGAAGTAATCGACGCCATGTCGCGCAACCTGGGGTCCAGCAAGGCGGAGGCTGAGCGAGCGCTCAACGCTTTCGTCGAGTCGGTCACCGGCGGTCTCGTCGGGGACGGTGACGTAGCGATCCTCGGATTCGGCACGTTCCGTCGTTCCGAGCGCAAGGCCCGGATGGGCACGAACCCCCAGACCAAGGAACGGATCCAGATTCCTGCCTCGGTCGGAGTGACCTTCCGCGCCGGCAAGGCTCTCAAGGAAAAGCTCAAGAACTAGGAGCCTCATCGGCCTCTGAGGCCGTCGAATCAGGGCCCGCTGCGTGCGGGCCTGGGCTCAGCTTCCCGTCCGCCGCTCGTCCCTCCGTCGCTCGCGCGTCGCTGGGATGGACGGCGGACGTTTTTTGTTCGGGGGCCGTACTCCCCCGCGAGGCCGTGCCCCCCTGCGAGGCCTTGCTCCCATGCGAGGCCGTGGCTCCCCGCGGGCCGAACGCCGAGATCGTCCCGCCACAGACCACGCGCACGCCCATGTAGGCCACGAGAGCCTGGCCCGGCGTAAGCGCGAAGACGTCCTCTTCGTACCGGACGTGCACATCCCCCCCCGCGAGCACTTCGAGGTGCGCCGGACGCGGCGGGGCGGCATGGCGATGGCGAACGTCCACGGTGAGGCGGGTTCCGATCGGCGGTACGGCGGTGTCGATCCAGTTGACGGCCTGGGCCGTGACCTCGCGCTGCAGGAGCGAACCTCGCGGCGCGATCGTCACGCGACCGACCTCCGGTTCAACGCGCTGGACGTAGCGCGGTTCGCCCACGGCCGGCAAGCCCTTGCGTTGCCCGCGGGTAAAGCCGATCGCACCTTCGTGGGTGCCGATCTCGTTGCCCTCGGGATCGACGAACGTGCCCGGTACGACCTGCGCCGGGGCGTGCTCCTTCAAGAAGGCCTGGTGCCCGGCGTCGGAGATGAAGCACAGCTCCTGGCTGTCGGGCTTGTCAGCGACCGCGAAGCCGAGCGCCCGTGCCTCGTCCCGCACGTCGCCCTTCACGGACGCACCGAGCGGGAAGCACGCCCCGGCCAGTTGCGCCTGGTCGAGCTGGAAGAGCATGTACGTCTGGTCCTTCTTCTCGTCGGCCGCGCGCAGCAGGCGCCAGCGGCCGTCGGCCCCGAGCTCGGTTCGTGCGTAGTGACCTGTCGCGACCGACGACGCACCGAATCCTTCCGCGATCTCACGCAGCCGACCGAACTTCACGTCGGTGTTGCAGCGCACGCACGGGATCGGCGTGCGCCCCGCCGCATACTCGCTGATGAACTCGTCGACGATGCCGGCGAACGTCTCCTGCACGTCGACGACGTAGAACGGGATCCCCAGCTTGGCGGCGACCGCGCGTGCGTCGCGCGCGTCGTCGGCCCCGCAGCAGGAGCGCGAGCCGCCGGCGGCCTCGCCCTGCTGCTCGACGCCGGTGCGCAGGTGGACCCCCACGACGTCGGCGCCGTCACGGACGAGGCGGGCGGCGGCGACGGCACTGTCGACGCCTCCGGAGATGGCAGCAAGGATCCGCATGCCCCCCATTGAGGCCTGAAATCCGCGCTGCGGGCAGGAATTCAGCCTGGGTCGGTTGGCAACTGCCTACCATGCTGGCTTGTCCCACCGGGCGGCCTCCCAGGTCGCCTCACCGGAGTCGCATGACCTTCCTCGCCTCATCCCATGTCAGCCTCGCCCAGAGCATTCTCGCGCAAGATGGCGGCGGAGGCGGGCTCATGGACCTGCTCTTCCCGCTGGCGATGGTCTTCCTGATCTTCTGGTTCCTCGTGATCCGCCCGTCCTCGCGCGAGCGCAAGGCACGCGAGACCGCCGTCCGCGAGATCACGAAGCACGACAAGGTGGTCACCAACGCCGGCATCCACGGTGTCGTGGTCGGCACCGACGACGAGACGGTCACGTTGCGCGTGGACGACAAGAACAACGTCCGCATCCGCTTCGCACGGGCTGCCATCTGGCAGGTCAACCCGACGGGCGGCGATGCCTCGAGCAAGGGCCGCGACGCGAACGACAAGAAGGCAACGGCGGGGGCTTCCTGATCTTGCGTCGACGCCACGTCCAAGGCCGCATGTCCTTGCTGGGCGCCGCACTCGTCGTGGCGCTTGTCGCGATCCAGCCGATCGCACTCGGGTTCTTCCCCGCCCTGGGTACGACCAGCCGGGACAGCAACGGCCCGGCGAACGAAGAAGCGCGCGCCGAAGCCGCAGGTCTGGGCGCGGGCGCGGGCGACATGACGGCCGGCGCACTCAGCTCGATGCTGCGCGACCTCAACAGCAAGTCGACGACGGGACAGGGCCCCGTCGCAGCGCACACGCGATCGGTATCCCCGGTGGTGCTCGTGCAGCTTCCTGAGCTCGACGTGCGCGCCGCCCTGCGCGCGCAGGCATCGCACGCACGTGCACGCGCGCCGGCCACGACACGCGCCGGAACGTCGGCGCACGGCTACCAGCTCCTGCTCTGACGCCGGGGGCGGCGCCGTACGACCGTTCTGTGTTGGCCGCCGCCCTGTGCAAATCGATCTCGTCGGGGAGCGCTGCGCGCCGCTCCCAGGTGACCTCAGGCGCGCACCCTCCAGCGGCAACTCCACGCCGCGCACTCCAGAAGGAGACGAATCGTGGAAATCATGAACATCAAGAGCCGAGCCATGGGGATCGTGATCATCACGGCCCTGTTGGTCTGGGCGTTCTTCGCCTCAGGCATCCGCCTCGGTCAAGACCTCAAGGGCGGCACGACGCTGCGCTTCAGCCTCGACATCGAGGGGGCCAAGAAGGCTGGTCGCATCAAGAGCGACCTCTCCAACGAGGACATCGTTGCCGAGGTCCTCAAGATCATCGACGAGCGCATCAACAAGTCCGGTCTCAGTGAGACCAACCTGATCCAGGTCGGTGACAACAAGTTCGAGATCTCGCTGCCCGCGGGCGCGGCCGGGCAGGCGGATGGCATCATCGCCGTCGTCAGTCAGCTGGGTGATCTGCGCTTCCTCATCGAGGTGCTGCCGGACTCACGCTACGCGACGCGACTGGACGCCGGAGACGAAGCGCCGCCGCGCAAGGGTGTGTGGCCGGGCACCGACACGGAGTTCGATGCCTTCAAGACCAAGGAAGTCGCCATCTGGCGAGAGGCCGAGACGCGCGGCGAGGAGTACAAGCCCAGCCGGCCGAACTTCCGCTTGGTCAAGAAGAGCGGCGAGGATGGCTCGATCGCGGACCACTTCCACATCGTCGAGGTGACGAAGGCTCCGTTCATCTTCGACGGCGGCATGCTCGACAACCCCGTCACGTCCACGGACCAGATGAACCGCCCCGTCGTGGTCTTCGACGTGAAGAACGAGTTCCAGAACGTCTTCGGCCAGTGGACCGAGGCCAACGTGCGCCTGCCCATGGCCATCATCCTGAACAAGGAGTACCACTCCGCCCCCACGATCCGTGACCGGCTCACGACCAACGTGCAGATCTCGCTGGGCTCGGGCAACCGCACGGCGATGGAGGAAGAGGCCAAGACCCTCGCCACCGTCCTGCAGACGGGTTCGCTCAAGATCCAGCCGGAGCTGAAGGCGCGCAATGTGATGGGCCCCTCGCTGGCCGGTCAGAGCCGCGACCGAGGCATCCTGGCGGTCATCGTGGCCTTCGCCCTCGTGCTCGTGTTCATGGTGCTCTACTACCGCACGTCCGGCATGATCGCGAACATCGCGCTCTTGCTGAACCTCGTGATGCTCGTGGGCTTCATGGCGTTCTTCCAAGCGGTGCTGACGCTTCCAGGCATCGCAGGCATCGTGCTCACGGTGGGTATGGCCGTGGATGCGAACATCCTGATCAACGAGCGCATCCGTGAAGAGAGACGCGGGGGTCGAACGCTCCGGCGAGCGATGTCCGAGGGCTACGACCGCGCGCTCAGCGCCATCGTCGATGCCAACGTGACGTCGATCATCACGGCGATCTTCCTCTACAACTTCGGCTCCGGTCCGGTACGCGGCTTCGCCGTCACGCTGGCCATCGGCCTCATGGTCTCGATGTTCACGTCCATCTTCGTGACGCGGACCATCTTCGAGGCGCTGCTGAAGAGCGGGACGATGAAGGACGTGAGCGCCTGGGGGAAGGGACTGCAGCCCAAGGTCAAGTGGGTCTCGCTCCGGCGCATCTTCGCGCCGATCTCGGTGATCGCCGTGGTTGCGGGGCTCGCCATCTTCGCGATGACGGACCGCTACACGGTCTACGACCTCGACTTCACGGGCGGCTACAAGCTGCAGGCGGACTTCACCAAGGCGACCACGCCGGATGAGGTCGGTCGCCTCCTGGCCACCACGAGCCACGAGGTCGAGGTGCCGATCACGGAGTTCGATGACACGACCAAGCAGAAGGTCACGCGCATCGAGAAGCTCGTCATGGGTCCCTACCCGAACGCCCAGGTCCTCTCCGCCGGCGAGGCAGGTCGCTCAGTCGAGATCAAGGTCCAGCGCTTGTTCGCGGACTCCAAAGCGGATGAGAAGGCGCTCGCACCGGGCTTCGGCAAGTACATGCGCAAGGTGCTCGGGGATCGACTGATGCCCGACTGGAACGTGATGTCGCCCGACATCTACAACTACGTCGCTCCCAAGGATGCACCCGACGCGACGACGGACCCGCTGGAGGAACTCAGTGGTGGCTGGGAGATGATCGTCGCGTTCCGCGACCCGGCCGGCGTGCTCGAAGCGGGCGCCCTCGAAGCGGCCTTCACGGACGACTTCCCCTTCTGGGTGAAGGAGGACGGCAAGGACGTTCCGTACAAGCCTGCCGAGAAGAGCGCCACGCGCAAGGTGGTGGTCCGGGCCGAAGCGGGCAGCGCGGAGGGCGTCTCCGCCTTCCACATCTGGTTCAAGACCACGACGGCCGGCGGCACGACGCCGACGCGTACGCGCGACAGCGTCAGCCAGCGCGTCCACCAGTACCTCGGCGGAGATGGGTTCAAAGCGCGGCTCAAGCGCGACATCAGTGAGGCGGCCCGCAAGGCGCAGATCGACGAGGTCGAGCTGAGCAATGCGTTCCCGTCGGAGGATCAGATCAGCTCAAGCGTGGCCGAGCGGCTCAAGAACGACGCGATCGTGGCGCTGATTCTCTCGTTGATCGGGATCATCATCTACATCGCGGTGCGCTTCAAGTCGCGTGCGATGGGCTTCGCCGCCGTGGTCTGTCTGTTCCACGACGTCGCGATCACGCTGGGGCTGGTGGCCATTGCCAACTCGCTGGGAATCGTCGACGCCAAGATCAACCTGGCGATGGTGGCAGCGTTCCTGACGCTCGTGGGTTACTCGGTGAACGACACGGTGGTGGTCTTCGACCGCATCCGTGAGAACCGCGGCAAGCGGGCGACCATCGACGCGACTCTGATCAACCTGGCCATCAACCAGACCCTGGCGCGAACGATCCGCACCACGGCGACGTTCCTGCTCGTGTGTGTGGCGCTCTTCGCGTTCAACTACGGCCAGCGCAACGTGCTCGAGGGCTTCTCGTTCCTGCTCATCCTGGGTTCGGTGATCGGTACGTACTCGACGCTCGCGATCTCGACGCCGCTGCTGCTCTACCTGCCCTGGCTCTGGAAACGCATCCAGGGCTTCGCTCCGAACAGCAAGATCGTGTCGTCCTGCGCGACGAACGTAGCGACGATCGTCCTGGTGCCGGTGGCCGCCCTGGCGTGGGTGGCATGGGGCCTGGTGTTCGCGGCGGGTGCGTTCCTCGCCGGCCTGGCGCTCTTCGTCCCGTGGGCGCTCGGTAGCGACGGCATCGACCCGTACGCCCGCAAGGTGAGCGCCGCGTAGCGCGTCGCCCCACCTCAGCAACCTCGAGGGCGCGGCTTCGGCCGCGCCCTCGTTCGTTTTGGACCCGATCGAACCCAGGGGCCGATCGGGTCACTTGTCGAGGATGACCCCGCCGGCCTCCTCGATGCGCGCAATGTAGCGCGGCGCAATCCGCACGTGCAGGTGCACGACGCTGTCGGGGTAGGTGATCTCCCCCACCTCGCCCCACTCCCGCAAGTAGGAGAGCAAGCGGCCGTTGCCCGGATCGCCCTCGACGACGATGTCCGTGTGCCGCCGCGTCACGTAGTCGTGGACGCGATCGCGCAACGCAGGCACGCCCTCGCCCGTCACGGCGCTTGTCTTGATGCCCTCGGGAAGACGCTCCTCGACCAGGCGCAAGGCCAGGCCGTCCTTCACGCGGTCGACCTGGTTGAGCACGTAGATGCGCGGCACGCCCGCGGCGCCGATATCGAACAGTGCCTTCTCGACGACCTCGATGTGGTCGAGCACGTCCGGGTCGGCCGCGTCCACCACGTGCAGGAGCAAGTCGGCAAAGCGCGCCTCCTCGAGCGTGGCCAGGAAGCTGCTGACCAGGTGGTGCGGAAGATCCCGGATGAAACCGACGGTGTCGCTGAGGAAGATCGGCTTGCCGGGCGCGATCTCCCACGCTCGCGTCGTGGTGTCGAGCGTGGCGAAGAGCCGGTCCTCGATGAGGACGTCCGCGCCCGTCAGCGCACGCAGCACGGTGCTCTTGCCGGCGTTGGTGTAGCCAACGAGAGCCGCGGTGAAGTACTGGCCGCGCGCTCGTGTCTGGCGCACGCGGTGCGCCTGCATCGTTTCGAGACTACGGCGCAGATCGCGGATGCGCCGACGGACGAGACGCCGGTCGGTCTCGATCTGCTTCTCACCGGGGCCACGCGCGCCGATGCCCGGCCCGGCGGTGCCGCCCTCGCGATCGAGGTGGGTCCACAGCCGCTTGAGACGCGGCAGGGAGTACTCCATCTGGGCGAGTTCGACCTGGGCACGCGCCATGGCGCTGCTCGCCCGGCGGACGAAGATGTCGAGGATCAGCTCGGTGCGGTCGATGACGCGGCCGCCGGTCACCTTCTCCAGGTTGCGCGCCTGCGACGGCGAGAGATCGTGATCGACGATGACGAGGTCGGCCTCGAGTTCGCGGGCGCGCTCGCCGATCTCGGCGGCCTTGCCCTTGCCGATGAACGTACGCGGGTCCGGCTTCTCGCGTCGCTGGACGATGCGCTCGATCGTGTCAGCGCCTGCCGTGTCGGCGAGCTGCGCGAGTTCCTGGAGCGGCTCCCGGTAGGACGCCGGCGCGTCCGGGAGCTGCACCCCGACCAGGATCGCGCGCTCGCGATCGCCGCGCTCGCGGCGGATCTTCGGAGCGGTGTCGATCTTCACGCGCGCTCCCCGGAGCCCGCAGGCTGGGACGGTGCGACGGCCACGTGGCGCGGCTCGGCGCCGCGGCGGTGCACGATGCGAACGCGCCAAGCGTTGTCGTCGCGCTCCGGGAAGTCGCGCCGGAAATGCGTACCGCGGCTCTCTTCACGCGCGAGGGCCGAGCCCGTCAGAAGACCCGCGACGGTGAGCATATTGATCAGGCTGAGGCGCTCCCAGGCGGCCCCACCGACACGGCGAGCGAAGCCCTCCCAGGCCCCCACCGCGCCGAGGGCACCGGTGAGGTTGCCCCCGTTGCGCTGGATGCCCACGTCCCGCCACATGACCGACTTCAGCGAGGCGCGCAGGTCGTCCGCGTCCATGTAGCCCGAGCCGGCGCCCGTGCCGTCGCTGCGCAGACGCACGGGTGAAGAGGCCCATGCCGAGGCATGCTGCGCGGCGGCGTGCCCTGCGCGACGGCCCATGACGAGGCCCTCCAGCAGCGAGTTGCTCGCCAGCCGGTTGGCTCCGTGCAGGCCTGACGAGGTGACCTCGCCGGCGCCATAAAGACCGGGGACGCGGCTGGCGCCGCTGTGGTCGGTCGCCATGCCGCCGATGCTGTAGTGCGCCGCGGGCCGGATCGGGATGCGGTCCTTGGCGATGTCCAAGCCGTGCTGACGGCACGAGCCGACGACGCCCGGGAAACGACGCGCCATGCGCTCGGGATCGAGATGGGTCAGCTCGAGGTAGACACCCCCGACATCGGGACGTTCGAGGTGGCGCATGATGGCGCGCGAGATCACGTCGCGCGGGGCGAGCTCGGCGCGTTCGTCCACGTCGGTCAGGAAGCGGTTGCCGCCCTGGTCGACGATGTAGGCACCTTCACCGCGCACGGCTTCGGTGATGAGCAGGCGCGGCACACCGGCGAGGTAGAGCGTCGTCGGGTGGAACTGCATGAACTCAAGGTCCTGCAGATCGGCGCCGGCGCGATACGCGAGCGCCGTGCCGTCGCCGGTGGCGCCGCTGTAGTTGGTCGACTCGCGGTAGACCTGGCCGTAGCCGCCGGAGGCGAGCACCACGGAGCCAGCCCAGATCGCGCGGAGATGTCCGCGCGACGAGACGATGGCGCCGCGAGCACGGCCGTCGTCATCGGTCAGGAGATCGACGACGAACGCATCCTCCCAGCGCGTGATGCGCGCGTGATCGCTCACTGCCTGACCAAGGCTGCGGCACAGCTCGGCCCCGGTCGCATCACCCCCGGCATGCAGGATGCGCGCGCGTGAGTGGCCGCCTTCGAGGCCCTTGGCCGTGCCGTCCCCGCCTTCTTGGTCGAAGTTCGTACCGAGTTCGATGAGCTCCCGGATGCGGTCCCCTCCCTCGGCGGCCACGCTGGCGACGAGATCCTCATCGCACAGTCCTTGCCCGACCGCGATGGTGTCTCGGGCATGAAGCGCGGGGGAGTCGTGGCTGTCGCCGAGCACCGCCGCGACGCCGCCCTGGGCCCACCAAGTGTTGCAGTCTTCTTGCGAGCCCTTGGCGAGCATCATGACGCGCAGTCCCGCCGCGGCCGCCGCGAGGGCGGCACTCGAGCCCGCGACACCGGCACCGATGACCAGCACATCCGTCAGGTGATGCGGCAGGCGGTACGTGTCGAAGGGGAGCAGATAGCGGGGAGACGATGCGGCCATGGGGCCGCAAGGATACCCCCGCCGAGGGCCGGCGCGCCCCGCGCGCCCGAGCCGCGGAGAGCCCTACGAACGGCCGCTGGGCGACGTGTGGGACAGGCGCGTCAGCGTCAAGCTGGAGATCTGCATGAGGCGCAGGCGCATGGTGCCGAAGTCCGTCTTGCCGCCCAGGTAGCGCTGGCCCTCGAAGCGCTCTAGCTGCAGCGTGTACGTCTTCCCCTTCTTGGTCGTCACCGTGGCCGGCGAGTGCCCCTTCACCGGCAGGTACTTCCCGATGGTGAGGGACTTGATGAGGCGGAACGGGATCTCGACCTTCGCGTCGCCGCGCTTGGCCACGAGGATGTTGGGCCCGGTCCAGAAGCCGAAGTCCGTGAGGTCCGTCTTGACCCCCTTGGAGTCAGTCAGGGACACGTCGTAGTCGGCATAATCGATCTCGTAGATTTCGGCGGACGCGGTCGATGCCACGAGGCATACGACGGCCACCAATCCCACAGTCCACAGTGTGCGCATGGATCTCTCCTGTTGCTTCCAGCCTTGGACGCTCCTCGTCCGGAGGGCAAGGCATCGAATTCCGTGCCAGCGCCGCGACTCGCGACCATCGCCCCGCCTCGCGCCGAGCAAAGCCCAACGAATGCGCTGGGATCACGGAGGCGTCGCGGCGACCGTCGGCTTGGTCCGGCCGCGAGGTTCGCCCACGGGGGACACGCGCCGGGGACAAGTCGGCGCCAAGGGACCGCCAGGCGCTGGGGGCCGGGAAGAGATGGTGGGCGTACCAGGACTTGAACCTGGGACCTCCGCCTTATCAGGGCGGCGCTCTAGCCAACTGAGCTATACGCCCGGTCCCGCAAAGCCACCCGGGGGGTGTCTTCCGCGCGGCCGGGAGTGTAGCGGCCCCCTCACGGATGGCAAAGACGGCCCGAGAGTGGGGATCCTGCTCTGGCCGCCGCCGTGGACCGGCGCGTTGTTACGGAGAGCGACAGAGCCATGAGAAGATCCGCCGACCAGCCGTGGGGGCATAGCTCAGCTGGCTAGAGCACCGGCTTTGCAAGCCGGGGGTCAGGGGTTCGAATCCCCTTGCCTCCACCACTTCACACTTAGTCGTCACGCGACGCGTCGACCGACAACGAGCCGCCCTGACCCCCGGCCGGGGGAGCGAGCGCAGCGAGCGGCCTGGGGGCAGAGCCCCCAGCGAGGGCATGCGGGTCGACCCCGT
>JAJDEN010000002.1 GCA_029259775.1 Planctomycetota bacterium
GAGGCAGTCATCCATGTTCACGAGGCCGATGTAGCCGTCCGCCAGCTCAGGGCTGTTCGGGTTGGCGAAGTCGACCGAGAGCTTCCACTCCACGTGACCGTGCAGCAGACCGGAGTTGGTGATGCGCGCGCGGCGCAGCTCCACACCCGACTCGAACGACGCGTCGGCCGGGCCGCCACGTGCGACGAAGTCATCGTCATCTACGAAGTAGTGGTCGATCATCAGAAGACCGCCGAGCTTCATCTGGACATTCTTGCTGTCCAGATGCAGACCGTTCTTCCAATGGACCTTGAAAGTGTTGTCGTCCTTGGCCTCGGACCACTTCGAGATCTCATCCCGAATCGTGGACCGCAGGTCATCGTCGGCCTGGGCGGGCGTGGCTACAACAGCCAACGCCAAAACGAGCCCAAGGCCCAAAATCAGGTGCTTACGCATCAGGGTTCTCCTCCTGTCGCGGAGAAAGGTACCCCTTGCCTCGCGAGGGCGGCCAATCGGCTTTCCGCATACGCGGCCAGTTCCGCGCAAAGACATCGGTAATGCAGATTTGTCGACCCCTCATATCGCCAATAGCGATCGATTGTGACGAAGCGGCGACATTCGGCTGGTCGGGAGGCCCTGGAGCCGCTCCGTGCCCCCGCAGCGGGCCGCGGCCCGAGTCCAGAAATGTACGAATTCGGCATCCCAGATGCCTGTGGCGTGCAAATTCCGCGTTACGGGCGGCCAGCGTCCCAAAACGAGAACCGGGGGAAGGCCGTGATGGCCTTCCCCCAGAGGGAGATGCGGGACGGGGCGGCTCGCGCCGCCCCGCTCCTAGCGGGTGCTGACTGGCTCTGCCAGAGGCAGTGCCCAGTCCTGCGTGACGACTGGGGTTACCAGTCCACCTGCCAGCGGACGGCGAGGGCCGTGATGTCCTCGTCGAACGCGCCGTTCTCGACACCCACGTTCATGTAGTTGAGCTGGATGCGAGCGTTGGGGTTCAGGTGCCAGTTCAGGCCGATGACCCAGTTGGTCATCTCGCCACCGTTGACGGCGCCGTCGACCAGGTCGATCGTCTCGTACCTCGCGGCGAGCTCGAAGCCACCCATGCAGCAGCAGTCGTTGTCGAGGAAGTTGCAGCACGGGCTCGTGCGGCTGAAGACGCCCTTCTTGTACGAGCGGCACTCACCGGTCAGCCAGTAGCTGGCCTGCACGTACCAACCCGTGAAGGTCGGATCCGACCCGACCGTCGTGTCGACGTCGGCGCTGAAGTACTCGGCCTGGATCGACCAGGGGCCGTAGACGAGCGCGAGCTCGACGTTCCAGACGAACGCACCGTCAGCGGCCAGCGCACCGGTGCTGATCAGGTTCGGGTCCGTACCCGTGCGGATCAGGCCGTCGTCCTGGAAGCTGACCGAGGTGATGTCCTCGAGCGTGTACGCGCCGACACCGATGTGCAGGCGGCGGCAGGAGCACTCGCAGTCGTACCAGGGCGTGTACCAGATGCGCGCCGCGACGCCGTAGCCGTTGTCGAACTCGAGCTCACCGTCATCGTCGAAGGACGTGTCGGAGCTGAAGTACGACGCGCGGTAGCCGAGCTGGCCGCCACGGAAGACATCATGCGCCATGACGGCGTACCGGCGACCCGGCGCGAAGGTGTTCGTGACCGAGCTGCGCTCGATGAACGTGGTGTACTTGGAGCTCGTGAGCTGCTCCAAGCCGATGGCCGGCTTGAAGTGACCCACACGGATGTTCGGCATCAGGCAGCCGAGGCAGTCGTCCATGTTGACGAGGCCGATGTAGCCGTCCGCCAGGCCCGGATCGTTCGGGTCGGCGAAGTCCATCTGGAGCTTCCACTCGACGTGGCCGTACAGCGTGCCGGCGTTGTAGAGACGCATGCGGCGCAGGTGCACGCCGCTCTCGAACGCAGCATCGCCGCCGACGCCGCCGCGAGCGACGTAGTCGTCATCGTCCACGAAGTAGTGGTCGATCTGGATCCGGCCACCGATCTTCATCTTGACGTTCTTGCTGTCGAGACGAAGGCCGTTCTTCCAGTGAACCTTGAAGGTGTTGTCGTCCTTGGCCTCGGACCACTTCGAGATCTCATCTCGAATCGTGGACCGGAGGTCATCGTCGGCCTGGGCGGGCGTGGCCACAGCGGCCGACGCGAGTACGAGCCCAAGGGCCAGAATCAGGTGCTTTCGCATGGGGGGTTCTCCTCCTGTCGCGGCGCAGAATAGCCCCCGCCACGCCGCCCGCGAGGAAGCGCTTGCGCGCACCAACGGGAGATCCGCGTCGTTCCATCGCATCGCCCGATGGAGGCTCGCCAGGCGTCCGCTAGGGGCGATGAGGAGTGACGGACCGATGACGAGGGTGGGAAGCGCCCCCTGCGCGCGAGGATTGGGCCTGGCGCCGGGGGTTGGACTGGGGGGCGCAGAGCCCAAAACGAGAACCGGGGGAAGGCCGTGAATGGCCTTCCCCCGGAGCGAAGTGGGATGGGGCGGCCTGAGCCGCCCCACCACGTCTTGTGGCGGGATCGCGACTGGGGTTACCAGTCCACCTGCCAACGGATGCCGAGGGCCGTCAGGTCCTCGTCGAAGTTGCCGTTCTCGACGTTCACGTTCATGTAGTTGACCTGGATGCGGGCGTTGGAGTTGAGGTGCCAGTTGAAGCCGATCACCCAGTCCGTCAGCTCGCCGGCGTTGATGGCGCCGTCGTTGAGATCCACGGTGCTGTAACGCGCCGCGATCTCGATGCCGCCGTAGCAGCAGCAGTCGTTGTCCAGGAAGTTGCAGCAGGGGCTCGTGCGACCGAAGACGCCGTGAGCGTAGTTGCGGCACT
>JAJDEN010000011.1 GCA_029259775.1 Planctomycetota bacterium
AGCTCGGTCGTCGAGAGATCACGCAGTACGCGGATGCGGGCGGCGAGGTCCTTGGTGGGGGGGCTGCTCACTTCGTCCCGCCCTTCTTCTGGCTCGCGGCATCGACACCGAAGAACCTCGGACCGCTGACGGCCTTGTAGCTGGTGATCGCCTTCGCCACCGCCGTGAGCGATGCGTAGGTCTTGCGGCCGTAGCGGAGGCCGTCGGGCGTGGCCGTGACCTTGTGCAGCTTGCCCTTGTAGGTGCGCTCGAACGTCTCGCCACCGTGTTGCGCCTTCGTGCGCGTCCTGGCGCTCTTGTTCTTGGCTGCCATCACTCGCTGCCTTCCTGGTTGAGCCGCCTGCGCAGCTTCTGGATCAACTCCTCGCCTTCTCTGCGCGTCTTGACGGCGCAGACCATGCCTTCGCCGACGACGTACAAGCCGTCGCGGCGTTCTTCGATGCGTAGTTCGCCGCTCCGGTCGAACTCCACGCCGTCGTTGAATCGAAGCTCCATCTGTCTCTCCTTCATGCGGGCCTCCTCCCGCCGTCGAGACACACATGGGGTCTGTTCGCGAGAGACATCCACTTGTGTTTGAAGGGGAATCTGGGCCGGCGGAAGAGGGCCATCCGTTGCCTACAACTCCTCAGGGACGCGCGGCTCCGGCTCAGGTGCCCGCACTCGATCCCTGTACGTGTGGTCGGGACGAACGCATCCCGCCTCGATCACGTATGCCTCGGACGCCTGCTCTCCACACACGACCACCGGAACACGATCGCGGTCGAAGGAGGGAGAGCCCGCTGACATGCGCGACCGTAGGGCACGCGGAGCCTTGTCTAGGAACTCGTACTCGACGCGCGGGATGAGTGGGAACAGCATCCACACGCGCTCCTCGTCGTCGACGATGGAGTGCTTGCTAATGCCGCTGTAGCCAGGCAGGTGGGCGAACAGGCCAGCGCCGTGATATGCGTTCGCAGAGACCAGCATCACCAACTTGGGCCGGAGACTCGGCCTTGCGTTGGCGTCCCACAGTTCTCGAATCAGGGTCTTGAAGCCGTCGACGACCTCGTCGTAGTGGAGCATTGAGTGTTGCCTCTCTTGGGTGATCAGGGCGTAGCTCCGCCCTGGCTGTTTCTCTTCAGTTGCTCCGCGCCGGGCGCGGGCGGATGGCAGCGGCGCAGATGCGGCGTCGATGTGGACTCGACCAGGAGTCGGTCCCGTGGCAGGCGGTGCAAGGCAACTGGCGCATCTCGCCGCTTGCGTTCACGGAGCGTAGTTCGACAATCTCACCGCCAACGCGACGAGCAACGCCATCGGCCACGTCCCCTGCACTCAGCGCATCGCCCGCCAACCTGCAGCGAGACCGCATCCAATCCTGGTGGCTGATCATCGAGCATCCTCGCTGTTGCGGACGATCACGAGCGGATAGACGTTGCCTCGATTGGTGTGCTTGGACATGAGCCCCGCACTCGCCAGGTGCCCCCCGAACACGTTCTGAGCGCATGGGACGAAGCCCTCCGCTCGAGCCCACGTGCCATAGGCTGCGTGCAGGTCGCTCGACAGCGTGCCCGCCTCGCCAGTCCTTGACGGTCGCGTGTACACATCGAGGAACACCGCGACGCTTGAAGCCGCGTGACGCCAGTCGGTGACGGTGGCTGTCGAGCTCGGCGGGATGCTGTAACCGCCGTTCCTGATCAGACGTGCGGCACCTCGTACGAATCGCCCGACGATGCCAGGGATCTCGTGCGCGAGGATTCGGTCGGCGAGCTGCGGGTCGCGCTCGGTCTCGGGACATACGTTGTTGTGCCGCAGTACGATCCAGCGCCGGTAGTAGGCGTCCGTCTGGTCCGCAGACTGGGGAAGGCGATTGGCCGCGAACAGGTGGCCTGCGGTCGGCTTGAAATCGAACGGTGCCTCGCGGATGTGCCGCCCCGTCTGAAGGTCGCCGGAGATGACGCCCTTCACCACCTCGGACTGGATGACCTTCGTATCGGGGAGCTCGGCGACGAAGTTGAGCCGCTTGCCTGCTAGCCGGGCTAGGTAGTACTCCTGTGCCATGTTCTGCGGTGCGATTGCGCAGACTGACTTGGGCGGCATTACGCCGGAGGCGACTTTTGTGGTCGTACTCTTCCCCGATGCGCCCGGGCCGAGGAGGATCAGAGCGCGTTCGTATTCGGTCGCCTTGCCGAACAGGCATGCACCGCCAAACTCCTCAAGCGTCGCCACCTTCTGTGCCGCGTCATCATCGCCGTCGAAGGTCGCGAGAAGGAACTCATCGAATTCGGGGCAGGAAGCGTCGGGGTCGAACGGAAACGAGTAGCCCCACCGCTGGCGCTGCCGGGGGGCGTGGCTCATCCTCCGCATCTCACCCTGCGAGTTCAGGGTCACAAAGCCGTTGGAGAAGGCGATCCCGGGCGGTGCGTCGTTGAAGAACTCAGCCCGATGCACCATGTCCGAGGCCAGCCCGACGGCGCCCTGCGCGTCATTCATCCGGATTCTCACCGGCTTGCCATCGGCCTTGGGCGAGCCGGCGAAGGACGACACGATGACGCGAAGACGCGAATGCAGAATCGGTTGCCAGAGGCCGGTTGCGGCTTCGTAGCCGTGCACCGAGCCTTCGTCGAAGACGAGGAGGCCTCGTCCCGGATCGACCTTGCTGAGCAGCCTCTCCGCCAACTCTCTGTGATCTCCGCGCGCGAACGGCTGGTGTATTGCAGTCCTGATCCGCCCTGTCTCGGGGACGTTCTGACTCGGCTTGGGCTGGTCGCCCTCTGAGGCGGGGGGATACCTGGCGACGCTCGCCGCGATGCACCGGATTTCGGCATCGTCGAGCGGAGGCTCGCAAATCCGGGTGTTCTCGACGAGCAGCGCGGCTGCGATCGTGTCCTCGCCCATGCCGCGACGCCGCATCGTGCCTGCGAGACTCGTCAGGGTGTCGTTGCGCCGCCCCTTCGAGATGGACGCCTCGCAGCCCCTCTCCGCGGGCGCCTTCTTCTTCCGCGTGGTACTTGCCTCGGCGATCAGGTCGTAGAGCGCGTCGGGCCAGGCGGCAGGTTCGATGTCGTCGGGGTGGGCGCTGGCATCCCACGCATACGGGCGGCCAGAGACATGCAGGGAGGGTGGCGCGACGATGTAGCTAGCCGTGGTGCGTACATCGAGGCCTGGTGCGAATCGGACCACGTTCTTCAGGCCGGGTCGATGTCTGAACACGTAGTGCTGCCCGAGCGAGCCCGTGATGGAGAGCGGGGTGACGGGCAACTCGCCGTGCTCGGTCTCGTAGACTCGGAGCGAGGCGATGCCCTCGTCGCCATCAACATCGAGGACGTCGATGCCAGACGGCTTGCCTGTGGCGATGGCGACGCTCGCGTGAGGGTAGCTGCGCCACCAGGAGACGATCGTGTCCAGGTCCGTCGTGGCGTGCTTGACTCCATGACGAACCAGCGCCCCGATCGGATGCTTGCCAGGATGTGGGCAGCGCGACTTGCCGCAGGCGCAACCGCCGCCCTTTGCCCCCCAGACCGGAAGCACAGGGAGGCCGCGCCGCCCGTAGTCGAGAGCCGCTTCGAGACAGCGCGACTCAGGCGCGTTGGGAGGCACAGCAGTGGAGGCACCGGCCGCGACCACGGCCTACTTCCTGTTCTCCCGCACGTAGCGGTCCAGGTCATCGGGGTGGATCGCACGGCGCCGCGGCGAGACGTGTACGACCTTCAACTTGCCGGCCGCCACTTGGGAACGAAGCGTCCTGATCCCGATTCCGAGGATCTTCGACGCCTCCTCGAGCGAGTAGAGACGACTCGGCGTGTCCTGAGCCATTCGGTGTTGCATCATGCGGTCTCCTGCTGCTGCCTGCCTCCATAGCGGGCGTGCAAGAGACCGTCCCATGGAGCCGACGCTGGACGGAGACCGCAACGGCCGCAACTTGGCCGCAACTTGGATAGGTGCGCCGGGTCAGAGTTCCTCGGGAGGAATGCGGTAGCCCGCGGGGAGGTTCTTCAGCGACCGGTCCCGGCGCGCAGCGACGCTGTGCCTCTCCACCTGGATGCCCGCGCGATGGCGCAGCATTCCAGCGATCGTCGTGCTCTTGGTCGTGCCGCCGTACATCCTCTGGATGTCGGCATCGGAGCAGATCCCCGGAGAACGATCGCGGAGGAGGATGGCGACCTTCTTCAACCCCCCTGTGAGGCGATCGATCCGTTCCTGCAGCGTGGGCGCCGGCAGCGGCAGCGAGTCCTCCAGGGCTCGAAATCTGCGCGCGAGGAGACGGTGCACGACCTGATCCCGGGCGGTGATCTCGAGGTCTGAGAGTCGTCGCGCCAACTTGGCGTCGGCCTCATCCACACCCGGGGCGTCGGAGAACTGCCGCAGCACGCGGTCCAGGTTCTGGTCATGCCACTTGCGTCGGTCGAGATCAGCTACGACGGCCGCGAGCGCCATCCCGGCGGCGGCGGCCACGGGTCTGTACGGTGGGGTGAGTTCACCCACGTGGCCGCATTCGATGCACTTCCACGCAGCGATCGCCCAGCACGAACCGAACGCCGTCGGCCCCCTGCGGCTGGCTTCGGGTCTGGGTGCTACCCGAGCCAAGGCCCGTACGAAGGGCTCAGGCAGGAGTGCGAGGGCCTTCCCAGCCAGGGTTGCCAGCCTGGGCGGCGGATCGGCCAGGTCGAAGTCGCCTGCCCGTGAACTACCATAGGACTGGCCACCGACAGTCGCGGTCATCCATGGCGTGGGGCCGCGGCGCAGGTTCAGATGCCGCAGGTGGCCATCGATACTGCTCGCGAGTTCGGCGAGCTGCGCACCTTGTTGCGCGAACGCCTGCAGTCGGCGTCGATGCACAACGAGGTTACGCTGCAGCACGCGCTTGTGCAGCGGCCACCTCTCCCATGGGCCGGCGGGTTGATCCCCCGCGATCTCGACGAGCCATGCGATGGCCCGCACCCTGCGCCAGCAGTCGTCGTCTGCTAGCTCGTTCTCCAGGATGCGCCCCAACGCCATGACCGTGTCGCGGGCTCGTTGCCAGTCATTGGTCGGTGTCCAGCGGCGTTGCTTTGGCGATCGGCCCACCCGTGCGGGGGCAGCAGCCCGATCGGGCCCGAATGCCTGGTAGCGGCGCACCGCCCCGATAAACCGGCGGAGTGCGCGCGCTCGCTTCCTCGGCTCGAATCGGACCATGCGGCCACGAGGCCAGAGGCCACTTGGACGCGGGGGTGCAGGGGTGCTCGTCACGTACAGCTCGGGTTGATAGAGGGGCGAATCCCCTCGGCGCGATGATACGGCAACCAGGGGTCACTGGGGGCAGTGGGCGGCCGGACGCGCGGAGCCGGTGAAGGAGTGAAGGCGTGAAGGACTTCTGGATACTCCCACCCGCGTGTGCGCGCGCGCGGAGAACTATGGGAGGTCCTTCACGCCTTCACTCCTTCACTCTGTGAGCTTCAGCAGTGGTCAAGACGTGCACCTGCGTGCGAGTAGGCGCAGCCGCGCACATCGTGAGTTGGTGGTCGAAAGTGAAGGACTCCAGTCGAGTCCTTCATGTCCTTCACCGCACATAGGCGACTCACCGCCGCAGGAGTCGGGTGGCAGGGTCGGGGGAGGCTCGCCAGGCGGCCCCCGCTGGCTGCTACGACATCGTTCCTCGCACCCAAGTCCGAATCGCAGTGCACGAGTCATCCAGAGAGATCCGCGGACCCCAGAACATGTGCTGAATGCGATCATCCGCCGCCCGGATCGCGCGCTCGCGGGGGTGCCCGCTCAGGCGAAAGGCGTCATTGTCCGCGGATGGGAGCGCGCGAATGTCTCTCTGACGGAGCATCTCCGCCACGAGTGGGCGTGGTCCGTCGTACCCGTCGAGCGCGGGAAGTTGGGACTCGCCGGCGATGGCGATGATCTGGGCGGCGTCCTCGTAGTGCCGCACGAACTTCGCGGGCTCGACTCTGCTGTTTGCTGCGCGGCGCATGAGCGCATCGAGCTTCTCGATCAGCGTGACCAGTGGGTGGACACACCTGACGTTCCTCGGGCGGTTCGCGACGAAGGAGCGAGCCTGCTTCTGCTCGTCCAAGTGGTCATGAACGAACGAGGACAGGTCGCGCCTCACGAACGGTGTCACCCGTGCATCGCCCACGTCCAGGAGCACGAATGGCGTCATGTCATCCGGTAGGCTTGCGGTGTGCCGATTGGGGTAGCGGACTTGGATTGGCGCACCGTGCCACTTCTCGTGAGCAGCATCGGAATCCAGTTCGACGGAGGCGCCGGGTACACGGATGATCTCAGTCAGTGAACTGAAGTAGTCTTGCCGGCCAGCGATGGCGCCTTTGTTCGCGCTTCTCCACGAGCTGACTTTCGGCATGCCAGCTACGCTCCCCGCCTCCACCTTGAGATCAAGGTCCTCAGAGAAACGCTGGATGATCGAGAACCCCTTGGAGAGGGATGTGCCGCCCTTGAACCAGATGTCGAAGCCCTGATCGTGAAGGGCCCACAGGACGTGCGTGACCCAGTAGTCCTTCTCGACGAGTGCGACAGCAATTTCCCGCTTCTCCGCGACGATCCGAAGCAATGCGTCAAAGTCGGCGTCTTCGTGGATGAACTTCACGCAACTGTGTCAGCAAGCGCGCTGTGCACGAGGCTCTGGACCGCCTTCGTGGCATAGCGCTCCGCCATCTGTCCGAGACGCTTTCGATCGAATCGTCCGGCAGCGACTGCAGCATCCAACTCGGCAGCGACCTCGCGGCGCGAGACCCCTGCTTCACCCGCGTGCTGGAGCAGATCGACAACGAACCACTCCGCAGGAGCATTCGTGGGGAATGCAACCCGACGGAGGACGAACGGGCGGCCGCCGAGTCGGAAGGTTCCGGAGCGCTTCGTGTTGTAGACCAATGTCCCCGCGTACATGGCTGTAGATCCCAGCCCGAGCGCATTCCACCTCTCGGGTCCCGTGACGACGAAGGGCGAGCATTGGAGGAACGCTCGCAGGAGTTGCTCGTCGGTCGGGGGGACCGACCCGAACCGACTCCATTGGGGGCGGGCGTAGAGGCCGTGGGCAACTTGGCGCAGGACCCCCTGTGCGACGAGGCGCTTCGCCAAGCGAGTTGGATTGGCAGACCACTGGGCAAGCTCGCGCGTGCGGTACGCGCGGCCGGCCTTGAGCGGCGGGAGGGTTGCTGTGCGGGTCATGACGCTAAGGTCTCGGGGCTAAGTGTACGAAGTCTCCGGGAGAAAACATACCGTTAGGCGCAGGGAGGCGCAAGGAGGTGCAAGGTCGCGCAAGGAGCGACGGGCGCGCCGAACTCTACGGAAGTCTTTCTTTGACAAGCGGTTATGTCCAAGCTCGGGCGATAGACTGTAGCCGTGATCAGCCCCGATTTCGCCCCTCCCCCGTCCGTGAGCGCCGCCGGGGGCGCTCGCTACGCCCCCGGCCTAGAAATCCACCTGCGTCCCGTGGCCGACCTCGAACTCGACCCCAACAACGCCCGCGCGCACGACGACCGCAACATCCAGGCGATCGCGGACTCGCTGTCCCGCTTCGGCCAGCAGAAGCCGATCGTCGTTTCGCCGGGCGGCACCGTGCTCGCGGGCAACGGGACACTCGCCGCGGCGAAGCACCTGGGGTGGACGCAGGTCGCGGCCATCACAACCGACCTCGAGGGCGCTGACGCACGCGGCTACGCGATTGCGGACAACCGCACGGCCGAACTCGCGGAGTGGGACTTCGTGCGGCTCTCCGATGAGTTGCAGGAGCTCCCCCCCGATGTGCTCCAGACGCTCGGCTTCGACGAGAAGGAGATGCGCCGCATCGCGTCAGAAGCGGACGCGGCGATCCGCGCGATGCAGGAGGACCAAGACGACGACGTTGCTCCCGAGCCGCCGGACGATCCGATCACGAAGCCCGGTGACCTGTGGCTGCTTGGCGAGCACCGTCTGCTGTGCGGCGACAGCACGAACGCCGAAGACGCTGCCCGGTTGATGAACGGCGAGAAGGCCAGCCTGCTCGCCACCGACCCGCCGTACTTGGTGGACTACCAAGGCGGCAACCACCCCCAGTCGTGGCACAACCGTCCCGACGTCAAGGACAAGCATTGGGACGACTACACCGATCCCACGACGGGTGCTGCGTTCTTCGAGTCCTACCTGCGAGTGGGTCTCAAGCACTGCAAGGACCACATCGCCGTCTACCAATGGTTCGCCACGAAGCGGCACGACATCGTCGAAGCAGCATGGCGCGCCGTTGGACTGCTCCCGCACCAGGAGTTGGTCTGGGCCAAGGCGCGCGCCGTGCTCACGCGCTGCGACTTCATGTGGCAGCACGAACCGTGCATGTACGGCTGGGTCGAGGGCAACCGCCCGACGCTCAAGCCCCCGCCGAACGAAACCACCGTGTGGCACATCAACCAGCAGGGCGAGCAGGACGGCATCCACCCGACGCAGAAGCCCGTGGAGTTGTTTCTGCGCCCGATCCGCTGGCACACGTTGCGGGGCGAGATCTGCTTAGAACCGTTCTCTGGCAGCGGCACGCAGATCATCGCGGCGGAGCGTCTGGAGCGCCGCTGCTTCGCTATGGAACTCTCGCCCGCGTTCGTGGATGTCGCAGTTGCCCGCTGGGAAGCCGCGGGCGGCAATACGGCGGAGCGCATTCCGGCGGAGTCGGCAGCGTGATCTACTTGGCGAGCCCGTACACCGATCCGGACCCAGTCGTACGCAAGGCACGCTACGAAGCGGCGTGCGCCCGTGCCGCGCTCATGCTCGCCGGCGGGCGGCTCGTTTACAGCCCGGTCGTGTACGGCCACGCGCTCGCCCAGCGCGGCCTGCCCGGTGACTGGGCGTTCTGGGAGCAGCACAACCACGCGATGCTCTCGCGCTCAACCTCGCTCCTCCTCCTACTGCTTCCCGGCTGGCGGGAGAGCGAGGGCGTGCGGGCCGAGCTCGCCATCGCGCGTTCGCTGGGCCTGCCCGTGCGCCATGCCGCGCTCGATGACGTGCCGCTGGAGGCGTCGTGACAGACGCCCGTTCCGTGGGACCTGAGCCCGCCGACCTAGAGCGCGAGGCCAAGGCCACGATCGAGGCCTACCGCGCGTACTTGAACTCGCCCGCCTTCCAGCACAGCGTCGATCTCATGGTGCTGGTGAAGATCGCAGGCGACGACAGCGCCGATATCCGCGAACGTCGTCGCGCGGCTGAGGTGCTTGCGAAGTTGCGCCTCCAAGCCATGCAGGGACTGGCTGAGCTCACGGGCACGCGCGAGCAGTCGCTCGACAGGCTAGGCCTGAAGACCGGCCCGCATACGATCGCGTTGACTCAACTGAATCAGCGCATCGAGGTCGTACGCGCCACCGACTGGCGCAACGCCGCGCCGCTGGAGCAGGGCGCGGAGATCGAGGCCGAGGTGCTTCCCGCTGGCGAGCCCGACACCAACGGCCACGAGAAGCAGGGGCAAGGCGATGCCGCAGATCCTGCTTCCTGAGCCGCTGCCGCACCAACTCGACGTGCTGCGTCACCCGGCGCGCTTCAAGGTCGTGATCGCTGGCAGGCGCTGGGGCAAGTCCCTCGCCGGACTCATTGCGTGCGTCGAGGGCCACGGCCCGCCGGGCTCGGGCTTTCGTGGCGCGCTTGAAGGCGGGCAGGTCTGGTGGGTCGCGCCGACGTTCCCTCAGGGCGTCCTGATCTGGCGCGACCTGAAGAAGGCGCTGCACGGTGCGTGGACCGAGAAGAAGGAAAAAGAGATGCGCATCGAGTTGCCCGGCGGCGGCTCGATCACGGTGAAGTCAGCCGACGATCCCGATGCGCTACGTGGCGTGGGGTTGGACGGCGTCGTCATGGACGAAGCTGCCTTCTTCTCCGAGGAGGCATGGGTGAACGGCATCCGCCCCGCGTTGGCGGACCGGCAGGGCTGGGCCATGTTCCTCACGACGCCCTCGGGCACCAACTGGATCCACGGCATCTTCGAGACGGCTGAGTCGAGCGAAGGTTGGGCCAGGTGGCAGAGGCCTACGAGTGAGAATCCGATCATCCCGGCCAAGGAGATGGAAGACGCGCGCCGCGACATGGGCGAGCTTCAGTTTGCGCAAGAGCATCTCGCGGAGTTCGTTACGGCGGGCGCTGGCTTGTTCAAGCCGGATTGGTTCGAGCATCGCTACGCCGTCATGCAGGAACACCACTACCGACTACCGGACGGCGAGATCGTTCACCGCGACCGGCTGCGGCGCTTCGGCGTCGTGGACTTGGCCGTCAGCACGAAGACAACCGCGGACTACACCGTGGTGGGCGCGTTCGGCGTCACGGCCAAGAACGAGATCCTCATCCTGGACATCGACCGCAAGCGGCGAGAAGGCCCCGACATCGTGCCCGCGATGAAGCGCATGGTGGAGCGTCACCGCCTGCCCGTGATCTGGGTCGAGAAGGTTGGGTTCCAACTCTCGCTGATCCAGCAGGCACGACGTGAGGGACTCCCGGTACGTGAGCTCCAGCCGGACCGCGACAAGGTCTCGCGCGCGATGCCGGCGACGGCTGCTCTGGAAGGCGGGCGCGTCTTGCTTCCGACGACGGCGCCGTGGGTGCGGGACTTCGTGGACGAGGTTCTCTCGTTCCCTGTGGGACGCCACGACGACCAGGTGGACGTCCTGAGCTACGCCGTCGAGGTGGCCCGGACGGCGGCGGGGACGTGGTGGCTGGACGACGGCACGGAGGGACTCTCGTTCCGGGAGCGGCATCCCCTCGCCGACATGATGCCCGCCTCGGCCTTCGACGATCGCGGGAACCTCTTGTCTGTCTCCGAGATGTTCCGCGGCATGGGGCCCAGCGGCCAGGGCGGGCTCTAGGTCCCGTGGTTGGCTACGCCCCTGGGTGGGAGCCGTGGGAGGCGCGCCGTGGCTCGCTGCCCCAGCGCCCGGATCCCGAGGTGCGCCAGGCGCGTGAGGACGCGCGGCTGCTGCTGATGGTGGTGCGGGCGCGTGGGGCCGAGGGGCGCCCAGCGTTCGAGCACGCCCAAGCATTGGCGGAGGCAGCGGAAGACGCGCGCCTCACGCCTCGGCTTCGCCTCCGAGCGGCCACGGCGCTGGCCCGTCTGAGGATGTCCGCCCTGGGCCGGACCTAGGCCGCAGCGCGGGAATCCCCCGTGATGGAACGGACGCTCGCCGGACAGGCAACGGACGCGCGCCGGACGCCCTCAGGGCGTCCCACGGCGGCGCGGGGCGCCTCAAGCGACGATCCAGGCGCCCGCGACGTGGAGACGCTCACGGGGCCCACAGGAGCTTCTACGCGGCCCGCAGACCTAACAGGCTGGCTCGGCGGGCCATTGGGCCCAGACGATCGCCCAAAGCGCATAAAGCTGCCCATAATCCCCGAGCCGCCCGGGGTCCAGAATGGGCTTTTTCGCCGTTCCAAGTCTACCACGGCCTCACATGTTAGGTGTCCCGAGCCGACCGTCTCCCACACGCTACACGCCCCAACTGGCCTCGCTGTCACCCACCGTTGGTCAATGTGACGGCCCGCCCATTGGGCACGACTCGTCGGTCGCCGTGCGCGGCGTGGGGCGGAGCCGTTCGCTGAGCTACTTCGGCGCCTGGAAGCGAAGCTCGATGCCGGTATCGCCAGGCTGCACGTCGTCGACCAGCGCGGTGACGGGCTTCGCGCCTTGCTGATGAACTGTGCTCTGAAGTCTGTAGGGCCCGGGCTGGCCTGGATCGACGACGGCGACGAAGTGCCCGTCCTTGTCCGCTTGCGCGTTGCCCACAGACTTCTTGCCCCGCAGCACGCTGATGTGGCCGGGGGTGGGCGCCCCCTCCGCGGTCAGCAACGTGCCTTCGATCCTGGTGCCGGTGCGCAGGCGCAGGACGATCTCCTGGCCCTCCGGCACGAAGGGCTTCGTTGTCGGCACGAACCACGGCTGCCTGGCCGTGGCCGAAAACCCGACGCTGTAGTTGAGCTCCTTGACGAGCAGCTTCTCGATCTTCACGCGCCCGTCCGCATCCGTTCGCGGGGACGCCCTTCTCACCGTGACCGGATACACGTTCACCGCCAGGCCTTCGATCGGGTTCCCCTTAGGGTCGAGCACGCGGACGATGACGCTGCCGTCCAACTGCAGGGCCGTGGACCGGATCACGACGTCGTCGGCACCGGCGCGCGCGCCCTCGAGCTTCCCCACGATGGGCTTCTGCTCTGTGCGGTAGCGCTGACTCTTGCTCGGGCCGACGTTGCCTGCGAACTCGATGTCGAGCACGGCGCCCATCTTCGTCGTGACGCTGAACGTCCCGTCTCCGTCGGTGAACAGCCAGGTCGTCTGCTCTCCGGCGACCCGGATCTGGAGTTGAGCCCATGCGAGGGGCTTGCCCTGCGGGTCCAGCAGCACGCCTTTCGTCACGATCGCGGGTTCGAGGACGATCACGACCTCGCCAAGTTCCACTTCGCCGCGGTCGCCCGGAGACGGGATGTCGCCAAGCCCCTGGGCGTAGCCGTGCTTGTTGACCATGAGCACGTGGGGAAGGAGCGGGCTCAGGCCGTCGAGTGCGAAGCGACCGTCCTCGTCGGTCCAGGCGTGACCTATGGAGAGCCTCGCAGGGCTGCGCTCGTCGCCTACGACCGTCACCTGTGCGCTCTTGAGGCCCCTGCCGTTCCCATCGACGACGCGTCCACGCACGCGCAGGCCGGGCGAGAGAGCGAAGTCGAGCACTTCCTTCTTCTCGACCTCCACCTGCTCGCGCGCGTAGCCCGCGGCCAGCACGTGCACGTCCGAGACCCCGCTGCCGGTCCAGTCGTGCAGCACGAAGTGCCCTTGGGCGTCGGTCTCCGTCTTGGGGACGAGCGCCCAACTCATGCCCACGCGCGCGCCGGGAATCGGCTTCCCGGTTGTCTTGTCCGTCACGGTGCCACGCAGCGTGCGCCCTGCGAGCAGCGTGAGGTCGTGGGTCATCGCCCCCGACGCCGGCAACTCGAGGAGGATCCAACTCGGATCGCCCCAGCCATCGCGCTGCGGCCGCGGGGCCAGGTAGATCGACTCGCCTGGAGGCAGGTCGGCGAACGTGTAGGAGCCTCCCGCGTCGGTCTCGCCCATGTACTCGAACCACACGGTGGCTGGGCCGCCGCGGAAGAGGCGCAGCTTGAGCCCCTGCGCCGGCTCACCAGCGGGCGTCTTCGCGTTGACCGTCAGCTTTACGGGCTCTTCAAGGACGACACGCACACGCTCGCCGGCCCGCATCATCGTCAGCTCGGTGGAGACGAGCCCCTGCGCAGTGACGTGCAGGTATACGTGGTCGCCGCGCTTGAGCCGCATCGAGAAGGTCCCGTCGCGGGCGCTGCGCGTCTTCGCCTTGACCTGCGCAACGTTGTGCTGCCCGTCCGTGAGCAGTCGCCCGTAGCGCCAGGGCTGGAACACCGACGCGAGCAACGCGCCGGGGACGGGTGAGCCGTCCTTGCGCACGACGATGCCGTGCAGGTCGCGCTCCCGATCCGCCTTCTCGAGATCCACCGGGTCGGGCAACGCCTCCGCGTCCTCCTCTGCAAGCGCCGCCGGCGCAGTCGGCTCGAGGCCGACGGCCTTCTCTGGCGTGCGACCCACTCCCGTGTCGAGAAGCTCCTCGCCTCCGGGAAGGGCCTCCGGTGCGTCCGCGGTCAGCGACGAATCGGATCGGGTCGCGACGACAAGGATCAAGATTGCGATCGCGACGACAGCCGCTACGACGAGAAACCCCTGGAGTTTCGACATGCGCCCTCCGCTCACACGAGCATACGTCGGCGGCCGGGTGGGTTCGGCATGCCCCCTGAAGGGGGGCCGTAGACCCCCGGCGCCTCAAGTGACCGGCTCCCACACCGGAGGTCTCATGCCGCGCAAGCCCACGCCCGACCCGAACCGGGCCATCGCCGACACTCGCTGCTCTACGTCGCATCACGGCTGGACTCAGGACTAACTGGGACTCTTCTCGATCCTGCACAGCCAGAGGTCAACGACTAGCACTGCGTCGGGCGGCACGAGCCCAGGCAAGCCCGTACTCCCGTACGCGAGGTGCGGCGAGATCCGAACCTGCCGGTATCCGCCCTCCTTCATCCCAAGCAGCGCCTTCTCAATGCCGGCGATGAGGCGGCGCTTCGCAAGTAGCGCCGTCGATGAGTGGCGCTCGGAAACAACCTCTCCGCGACTCAACGCGACCTGGCACTCGATCGTTACCTCGTCGCCCTTCGCGGCCGCCGGCCCTTCGCCGGGCTCTTCCGCGAGCAGTTTCACGCCTGGCGCCAAGTACATCACGTTGAGGATCCGGCACCATGCCGGGCGAATCCAGCCTTCATCCGAATCGCGTTGATCTCTGCGCCAAGTCCCGCCCACATGGACCTCCCACAGGAGGCCCCATGCCGCGCAAGCCCACGCCTGACCCGACCCAAGCCGTTGCCTACATCCGTTGCTCGACCTCGCGCCAGGACCTGTCACCGGAACTGCAGAGAGCCGCTATCGAGCAATGGGCTGATCGCGAGGGCGTGACCGTCGTCGCTTGGCACGAAGACCTCGCAGTATCGGGCGGCACGGAGATCGACAAGCGCCCGGGGCTGCTGGCTGCGATCGAGTCCCTGCAAACCGAAAGCGCCAGCATCTTGGTCGTAGCCAAGCGCGACCGCCTCGCCCGCGACGTGCTCACGAACGCGATGGTCGAGCGCCTATGTGAACGAGCCGGAGCGGTTCTCGCCAGCGCCGATGGCACAGGCAACGGTGACAGCCCTGAGGCTCAGTTGATGCGCAACATGGTGGCCGCGTTCGCCCAGTACGAGCGAGCGCTGATTCGCAGCAGAACGAAGGCGGCGCTGGCGGTGAAGAAGGCCAGGGGCGAGCGGGTTGGGGGGGTGCCTTACGGCTACCGATCCGAGGGTGGCGTGCTCGTGGAGGACGAGGCAGAGCAGGTGCTGGTGACGAGGGCGCGCGAACTCCGAGAAGAGGGACTGTCCCTGCGTGCGATCGGGCGAGCCTTGTTTCGAGAGGGGCACGCGCCTCGCACGGGCAAGCAGTGGCACGTGCAGGTGCTCGCACGACTTGCCCCGGGATCAACGGACTGGGCATGATCCAGCTTGGAGCCAGCCCGGTCTCAAGTCGTCTTCCGTCAGCTCCTTCGCGATCTCTCGGAACTTCCTACCCAGGTTGTCAACCGAATCAGCGGCGGTACGCGCTGGATACGTCTTCGCCTTCGACTGGTCGTCCGCCTATCCTTGGCTCGAGGGGGAGCTGACCGGCCCCTCCGCGAGGCAACCGACCGATGTCACGTGAACGCATCCTCGTCGTCGAAGACGAGTCGGATCTCCGTGAGGTACTGGCCTACAACCTGAGCCGCGAGGGCTACCACGTGTTGTCCGCGCGCGACGGCGCTGACGGCCTGCGCCAGGCGCTCGACAAGAAGCCGGACCTGATCCTGCTCGATCTCATGCTGCCGGACGTCGACGGACTGGAGGTCTGCCGCCGTGTGCGCCTAAGCCCCACGATCGCCTCGACGCCCATCATAATTGTGACAGCCAAGGGCGGAGAGACGGATGTCGTTCTGGGCCTCGGCATAGGCGCGGACGACTACCTGGCCAAGCCCTTCAGCGTGAAGGAACTGGTCGCGCGGGTGAAGGCAGTCCTGCGCCGCGGAGGGCAGGTCCAGGAAGGCAACGTGCGTCAGCCGATACGGCGCGGTCCGATCCGCATCGACCCCGCGCGGCACGAGGTCCTCGTGGAGGACGAGCCCGTGCGCTTCACGGCGACGGAGTTCCGCCTGCTGCAGTTCCTCGCCACGCGGCCCGGGCGCGTGTACGAGCGCGATGAGCTGCTGCGACGCGTGCTGGGCGACGATACCATCCGCATGGACCGCAACATCGACGTCCACATCCGCGCCGTCCGAAAGAAGCTCGGGGCGCACCGGGACATGATCGAAACCGTGCGTGGCGTCGGCTACAAGTTCAGGGACGTGCTAAATCGCGAAGCGGGCGACCAGCCACCCGCCCGGTGATCGGGAGCAAGCCGTGATGCGGCCGAGCCTCTTCTGGAAGATCTTCGGCTCCTCGCTCGCGCTCATCGTGATCACGGCGGTGGTCGCCGGCTGGACCGCCGAGCGACGCATCGTACACGATGTCGAACGCGAGACGCGTGCCAACCTGCGAACGCGCGTCGATCTCGTCACGGCCGTCGTGCGCGGGCGACTGCCCGCGGCCTACGACGAGGGCTTCCAGAGAGAGGTACGCGACCTGGGCGCGCGCACCGCGACCCGCATCACCCTGATCCGAGCCGACGGATTCGTCCTCGCCGACTCGTCCAAGGACCCGCGGTCCATGGACGACCACAGCCGGCGCCCGGAAGTACTCGCCAGTCGCAAGGCGCCATTCGGCGCCTCCACGCGCGACAGCGATACGCTCGGCATGCGCATGGTCTACGTCGCCTACGCCCTGCGCGCGGAGGATGAGACGGTCCGCGCGTACGTGCGCGGCGCCCTGCCCCTGGGGCGGCTCGAGGAACGCCTCTCCGCCCTGCGAGGCATGATCCTGGGCGGCATCGGCTTCGCCCTGCTGCTCGGCCTGATCGGTGCCCTGCTCATCGCGCGACGGCTGGCACGCCCCCTGCGCGCGATGACCGAGGTCGTGACGGCCATCGCAGGCGGCGACTTGCAGCGACGCGTCGAAGCGAACTCGGCCGACGAAGTCGGCGATCTCGGACGGCACTTCAACGACATGGCAGACCGCCTGGAGCACGAGGTCGCGACCATCCAACGCGACCGGCAGGACCTGCGCGCGATCCTGGGCGGCATGGCCGAAGGCGTGGTCGCCGTGGATGCGAACGACCACACCGTGCTCGTCAACGACGCCGCGTACGGCATGCTGCAGGTCGAACGCGTCCCCCTGGAAGGCAAGCCGCTGCACGAGACCCTGCGGCTGCCGCTCGTGACGGAGACGCTCCAGCGGGCGAAGGACGCGGGCACGACGCACACCGCCGTGATGCGCATCGCACGCAGCGGATCGGAGCGCGCCCTGCGCCTGCACGTCTCGCCGATCCTGGGCAAAGACGGCGACTATCGGGGCGCCGTGCTCGTGGTCGCCGACATCACGGAGCGCGAGCAGATCGAGGCCATGCGGCGCGACTTCATCGCCAACGCTTCGCACGAACTGAAAACGCCCATCGCCTCCATCGGCGGCCTGGCCGAGACGATCCTCGAAGACGGGGACATGGACGTCGACACTCGCACGGGCTTCCTGGAGCGGATCATGCGCCAAGTCGGCAGATTGCGCGACCTCGTCGAGGACATGTTGGCGCTGTCGCGGCTCGAGTCGGAAGCGGCTCCGGTGGCCGAGCGCAAGACGGACTTCCGCACGTCACTTGGCGAGGTCATCGAGGACGCGCGCCCGCTCGCGGCGGAGCACGGCGTGACCATCCAGAGCGACCTGCCCGAGGAAGAGGTCTGGGTACGGGCCGAGCGGGAGTCGCTGCACCGCATCGCGAACAATCTGCTCGACAACGCCATCAAGTACAGCGGGCGCGGCGGCCGGGTGATCGTCCTCCTGCGCCCGGACGCGGGCGAGGTCGTCCTCGAGGTGCAGGATGACGGTCCCGGCATCCCGCGCGACAAGCACGACCGGATCTTCGAGCGCTTCTTCCGCGTGGACGAACACCGCTCGCGTCGCCTGGGCGGCACGGGCCTGGGGCTGGCGATCGTGAAGCACCTCGTCCAGACGCACGAGGGGCGCATCGAACTCGAGAGCGCCGTGGGCGCGGGAAGCACCTTCCGCGTCGTCTTTCCCGCGCCCTGAGGGTCGCCGTTAATATTTACCTGACCTTCATTCACGGATCACGGCGGGTACACCCGCCGCACCTACGCTCTGCTGGCCACCGCACGCGGTGGCCCGTGCCCCGTGAAGTTCACCGAGCAACTCGTCCGCTGGCCGCCCGACCCCATGCCGATCCACCTGCACCGTGATCTCGACAACCTCGCCAAGGAGATCCTCTCCATCGGTGCGCTCGTCGAGGAAGCCACCAACCACGCCATCGAGGCCCTCGTGCACCGGCGCCCCGAGCTGGCCGAACGGGTGGTGCAAGGCGACGACCTGATCGATCGCCGCGAGGTCGACGTCGAGATCGACTGCCTCAAGATGCTCGCGCTCCACCAGCCCGTTGCGGCCGACCTGCGCTACATCGTCGCCATCTTGAAGGTGAATGCCGAGCTCGAGCGCATGGGCGACCTGGCGGTGAACATCGCCGAACGAGCGCTCTACCTGGCCGCCAAGGAGCCCCTCGGGGTGTCGCTCGAGTTCGAGAGGATGGGCGAGTTGGTACGCCGCATGGTGAGCGACTGCCTCGATGCGCTGGTACGACGCGACGTCGACGTCGCGCGGCGCGTGATGGCCGACGACGATCACGTCGACGCCATCAACCGCGACATGTTCGGCGTGCTGCAGGCGGCGATGGAGAAGAACCCGGCCTGCATCAAGCGGGCTGTGCATCTGCTCTCGGCGTCACGTCACCTCGAGCGCATCGCGGACCTCGCCACGAACATCGCCGAGGACGTCGTGTTCATGGTCGATGGCACTGTGGTTCGGCACCAGCCCGAGAGCTACACGTAGCAGGCTGCGCTCGGCGATCCTCTCGCTGCGCCGGGCCCCGACACGGAACCCGGTCCTCAGCATGCACAGAGCACGCCTGCGGCCGGAACCGCTCGTCGAGACTCCGGCTCGCTTCGGTCTCCCCGAGCTCGCCACGAGGTGCGCCGAAACTGAGCGGCTCGCTCCGCTCGCTCAGGGACCGCGTCTCTCGCACCGCACTCACGCCATCGCCCTCACGGGCGCGCGCACGCGCAGAGCCGTGAGGGGGGGAAGCGAGAAGGGTGGAGAGCCCTACATCCCACCGGCGGCCCGTGCGTAATCCTCGAGCGTCGAGCGCTCTGCGCCCATCAGGGTCCGGCCGCCCGGGCCGCGCCCGATGAGCGTCACGCGCTTGGCGGGCTCGCCCTTAGCTTTGAAGGTCGCGAACGCCTCGCTGCCTGCGCGGAAGACCCACAGGCGACCGTCGTCGGCGATGACGACGAACCCCGAGGCCGCGTAGCGCCAAGAGTCCGCGAAGTCCTGCATGACGGCCTTGTCGGAGCCGAGCAGCGTGCGCCCCTCGGGGCCCTCGGCGATCAGGGTCACGCGCTTGGCGGGCTCGCCCTTGGTATTGAAGGTCTTGTGGTCTCCGCTGCCGCGCTTGAACACCCAGAGGCGGCCCTCTTCGGCGGCGTGCACGGCGTAGCCGGGCAGGCCAAAGCGCATGCTCACTGCATACGCGCGCATGACGCCCTGGTCGGCACCCAGCAGCGTCAATCCGTCGGGACCTTCGCCGATGAGCGTCACGCGCTTGGCGGACTCGCCCTTCATCGAGAACATCCGGTGGTTCTCGCTGCCCGTCTTGAACACCCAGAGGCGGCCGTCCTTGCCTACGACGCTGTAGCCGTCCGCACGGTAGCGAAGCGAGTTCGCGTAGTCGGTGAGCGCGTCCGTGTCGGAGCCCATGAGCGTGCGACCGTCGGGCCCGGTACCGATCTGCGTCACGCGCTTGGCCGGTTCGCCCTTCGTGAGAAAGGACGTGAGGCCCTCGCTGCCGCTGCGGAACACCCAGAGGCGGCCGCCCTCGGCTTCGTAGACGTTGAAGCCGTGCAGGGCGTGGGCGCGCGAGGGCATCCGGGTCTCGCCACGGGGCGCCACGACCCGCGGCGCGGGCTGGCCCACGCGCTGGGGCGCAGGCCTGGCGGCACGCGCGGGCCTGACGGCCGGTGCAGGCATGGCGGCCGGTGCAGACTCGCCGCCGCGCTGCGCGACCCGCCTGGGCTGCGCTCGGGACGCAGGCTGCGAGGCGACGGCCCGGGGCGCGGCCTGTGGGGACTTGACGACGACCGCCTTGGAGCGCGGGGCGCCGGCGCAGGCGCAGGCGACGAGCGTGCACGCCAGGGTGAGAATGGTGATGGTGCGAATCGTTGCGGACGGGTTCATCCCGGTCCTCCTCGTTGGGGTGTGAGTGCAGATGGAAGACCCGGCTAGCCGAAGCGGCCGGTGACGTAGTCCTCCGTCTCCTTCAGATGCGGGTTCAAGAACAGATCCTGTGTCGGGCCGTACTCGACCATGCGCCCCAGGTACATGAACGCGACGTAGTCGCTGGCGCGCTGCGCCTGCTGCATGTTGTGGGTCACGATCAGGATCGTGTAGTGGCCCTTGAGCTCCTGGATCAGGTCCTCGATGCGGCCCGTCGCAATCGGATCGAGTGCGGAACAGGGCTCGTCCAGGAGCAGCACCTCGGGCTCGCCGGCGATCGCGCGTCCGATGCACAGACGCTGCTGCTGCCCGCCCGACAGGCGCAGCGCGTTGTCCTCGAGGCGGTCCTTGACCTCTTCCCAGAGACCTGCGCCGCGTAGACTCTTCTCGACGACCTCGTCGAGGATGCGCTTGTCGCGCAGGCCGTCGATGCGCAGCGGGTAGACGACGTTCTCGTAGATGCTCATCGGGAACGGGTTGGGCTTCTGGAAGACCATGCCGATGCGCTTGCGCAACTCGATGACGTCGACGCCCGGCCCGTAGATGTCGTCGCCGCTCAGGCGCATGTCGCCCTTCGTCGTGACGGTGGGAATGAGGTCGTTCATGCGATTGACGCACCGCAAGAGCGTCGACTTGCCACAGCCCGAAGGGCCGATAAGCGCGGTGACCTGCCCGGCAGGTACGCCCATGCTGTTCGAGTGGAGCGCTTGGGCCGTGCCGTACCACAGGTTGAACTGCTCGATCTCGATGACGCAGTCCTTGCCCGCCATGGTCGCGTGCACCTCGGTGTCGAACGCCACGCCACGGGATACTGCCTCGAACACGCCGCCCATGCGCGCACCGTGTTGGCCCGCGGGCAGATCGGCCAACGGCCGTTCCTCGCTCCTTGCGGCGGCCGGCCTCGGCTCGGGCGATGCCACGAGTTCGCTCTCAACCGGAGCCTGAGTGCTGTCGTCTTGCATATCGCCATCCTCGATCACTAGCCCCCCTCGAGGTAGGCGCGCCGCAGGCGCGCGCGGATCAAGATCGCAACCAAGTTGAGGAGGAGCACGATCCCGATCAGGAGGAGGGTAGTTGTGAACACCAGAGGCTCCGCCGCCTTCGCGTTGTTGCTCTGGAAACCCACGTCATAGATGTGGAACCCAAGGTGCATGAAGCCCCGCGTCGGATGGAAGAACGGGAACGCCGCATCCACCGGCAGGTCGGGCGCCATCTTGGCCGCGCCCACGAGCATGATCGGCGCCACTTCGCCTGCGCCGCGCGCAATCGCCAGGATCATGCCCGTCATCACGCCCGGCATGGCGCGCGGAAGCACGATGCGACGGATCGTCTGCCACTTGCTCGCGCCGCAGGCGTAACTACCTTCGCGCATCGAGTTCGGCACGGCCGAGAGCGCCTCCTCCGTGGCCACGATCACGACTGGCAGTGTCAAGAGGGCCAGCGTGAGGGAGGCCCAGATGATCGCGCCCTTGCCGAAGGTGGGATTGGGCAAGCTCTCCTGGAAGAAGACCTGATCGATGCTCCCGCCGATCGCGTAGCAGAAGAACCCCAGTCCAAAGATGCCGAACACGATGCTCGGCACGCCGGCAAGGTTGTTGACCGCGATTCGTACCAGGCTCACGAGCGTGCCCTGCTTGGCGTACTCGCGCAGGTAGAGCGCGCCGAGGACGCCGAAGGGCACGACGAGCAACGTCATGAACATGGTCAGCACGATCGTGCCCAGGATCGCGGGCCAGACGCCGCCCTCGAGATTGGCTTCGCGCGGCGCGGCGGTCAGGAACTCCCACCAGCGGGCGATGTAGATGCCGATCTTCTGCGTGAAGCCCAGGCGGTTGGCCGCGTAGGCGCGGGTGATGTCGACCAGCCGCACCTGTTCCTCGACGCCGTCGGACGTCCGCATCGCCAGACTGTACATGCCCGCCTCTGCGCGCATCTTCTCGATCACGGCGCGCAAGCGCGTGCGCTCGGCCCCCTGGGACGCCTCGAAGGCCGCGAACGTCTCGAGCGCATTGGCGTGCTGCGGCGAGTCCTTGCCGTGCTCGAGCTCGACGCTCTTGGCGCGCAACCGCTGCTCCTCGAACAACGCATCGAGGCCGCCGACTTCGTCCTCCTCGAGCTGCGCCGCTTCCTCCCACAACTCGGTGGCGTCGTCGTGGTGCTTCTCAAAGAGCGCCCACGCGGCTGCGGGATCCGTCGCAGCCTTCTCGTCCCCGATGAGGAACGCAACAGGTTCGCCGTAGAAGCGGCCCCACTCGGAGCGCTCGATCGTGACGGCCCACTCGGGAAACGTCTCTGACTTGATGTGGAAGTCGCTGACCTCGGTGAAGCCCTCCCGGCGGGTCGGACTGCGGTTGCCCGTGCGCCAGAGGTAGCGGGTGCTGCGCCCACGGTTGCCGCTCACGAGCTTGCGGGCCGCCTCGCGATCGCCCTCGCGCAGCGACTCGAAGACATGCCTCTCAGGCTTGTACTCCTCGGTACGCGTGAGCTCCCCCATTAGGGAGCGGCCGTCCACGAGTTGGATGCTCTTGAGCTCCTGCGGCCAGAAGGTCTTGCTGCCGCGCACAAGGACGATCCCGAGGAGCCCCAGGATCATGGCGATGCTCACGACGAGGGCGGCGCCTGTGAGCCAGACCATCGACTCGCCACGGGCGAAGAGCGAGGACTTCCTCTTCGTCAGGCGGCGCTTCATCTTGGTGCCGGTCGTGTCGGCCATGGGCTCCACCTAGAGATCCGCGAACCGCTTGCGGTAGTGCCGCCGCACCAGCTCGGCGAACGTGTTGATGACGAAGGTCATCGCGAAGAGCACGAAGCCCAGGAGGAACAGCACGCGGTAGTGCGTGCTGCCCCTGACTGCCTCGGGGAGCTCGGTGGCGATGTTCGCCGAGAGCGTGCGGAAACCGTTGAACGCACTCCACTCCATGATGGGCGTGTTGCCCGCCGCCATCAGCACGATCATCGTCTCGCCGACGGCGCGCCCCAGGCCGACCATGATCGCGGAGAAGAGCCCGCTCATCGCGGCGGGCATCACGATGCGGATGCCCGTCTGCCACGGCGTCGCACCGCAACCCAGCGATCCCTCGCGCAACTGCTGGGGCACACTGCTCAGCGCGTCCTCGGAGAGCGTGTAGATGATCGGCACGATCGCGAAGCCCATGACGAAGCCGACGATCATGGCGTTGCGCTTCTGGTACTGGCCGACTATCGACTCGCGCGGATCCAGGCCTCCACCGAGGAGCACACCCAGCCCCCACGCGAACAGCACGCCGCCGACGATCACGATCGCGAAGCGCGCGACATCGGCGGCGGCGCACTGCGCGCGGCTCCACGACGTGGAGACCTTCCGCAGCCAGGGCCCGAACAAGCGTCCGGTCACGAGTGCGACAACGACGAGGCATAGCGGGATGAGGAGGAAGGTCCAGCCGCCCGCGCTCGAACCCTCGCCGCGGTTCAGCCATCCCTCGACGTCGCCGGCGAAGCACAGGCTCTCCACGCCGGGCGCCATGAGGCGTGCGAGCAGGATCGCCACGGGCAGGGTCACGCAGATGCTGGCGAAGCGCGGCATGCCCTGCCAGCGGATCGCCAGGCCCGTGGGCAGGAACTGCCACAGGCGTGCTCCGAGCATCACGGTCAGTGGCAGCGCGAGGAACGCGCAGAGGACCGTGATGAGTGCGCTATCGACGAATGGCGCGAGCACGATCGCCGCGAGGAAGCCAAGTACGACGCTCGGCAGGCTCGCCATCATCTCGATGACGGACTTGAGAGGCGAACGCCAGCGCGGCGTGAGGAACTCGCTCGTGTACAGGGCGGCGAGCAATGCGATCGGCACTGCGATGATCATCGAGAAGAGCGTTGCCTTGAGCGTGCCGAAGACGAGCGGCATCAGCCCCAACTTCGGCTCGAAGTCGTCGGAGCCGCCCTCCGCCTGCCACGTGTGCTCGGGCTTCGCCTGGCCCTCGTACCACACAGGCGTGAAGAGCGACACCAGGGTCGCCTCGGGATGGCCGGCGTCCATACGCCAGCGTTGCATCCAACCGCCGTACCACGCGACGACGCCGTCTACCTTCGGCGCCAGCGCAAGACCGTCGATGGCGAGCTTCTGGTCTCCCTTCACGTCCACGAGGAGTTGCTCCGTCGTGACGTGCCAGACCTGGATCGAGCCGTCTTCGAACCCGATCGTCATCTGCCGCAGGCGCGGTGAGGTCGCGTAGGCGCTGACCCGGACGCCAATGCCGTCGCGGGATCCGAGCACGTGACCCTTGGCCATCTGGATTCCGTCGCGCGCATATGCGCCCCGCGGGCGAGTCGGGAACCAGGCGGCCAGCGCACCCCGGTCGTCCGCGACGATCAGCGTGGTCTTGCCGACCAGGAAGAACGCATGGTCCAACGTACGGCCCTCGGTGACCAGCTCGACCTGCTCAACGGACTCGAGCGTTCCGCCCGTCGCCAGCACCTCCTCACGCACATCGAAGCGCTCGGCATGGCCGTCCGCCCAGATGAGGAAGGCCATGGTGGCCTGGCCCCCGAGGCGCAGGAACGCGGGCGGGCCACGTCGTGCGTCCCCGTCGAACTGAACAGGCTTGTCGAAGGGGTCCTCGACCCATGCGTCCACCATCGTGTTGAAACGGCGGAAGTACTGGCGGACGGCCAGCTTGCCGTCTGCCGTGAGAAAGGCGAGCGCGCGGCCGCTGGAGGGCAGCGCGTAGTCGATGAGCCGGATCGCCGCCTGAGCGATCTGCTCCGGCTCGCTGACCTCGACCTGGAGGCGCACGAAGCGCCACTGTTTCTCAGGCGTCAGTGAGACGATGCCGTTCTCGTGCCGGAGGGCGCCGCCGACGCGCAACGCGCGCGCCTCCTCTGAAACGGCGTCGCGCTCGAGGTAGACGCTGGTGAAGCGGATGCTCGCAGAGCGCACGCTGCCGTCCGCGAAGCCGAAGACGCAGCCGGGCACCTCGGGGGCACCGGGCTCGGGTACCGGCGGCTCGTCCGGCGACCACGACCAGCAGGTCGGCCGCTTGCCGTCGAAGAGGTCGCGGTCGTCGAGCAGAGCGCCATCGGTGAGTCGGCGGACGCGCAGGCGGCCGTCGGCGCGCAACGTCCAGCCCATCGACTGCTTTTCGTCGACGCCGGCCTGGATGACGGCGACCTGGGTCTCGCCAGCGGAGGCCTTCGGCTGCACGGCGGACAGCGGCTCGACCTCGGCACTGGTGAACAGCGGGATGACGACCCACAGCAGGAACACGAAGATGAGCGAGACTGCGATGATCGTGCCGATGCCGCCGGCGGTAATGGCCGTACGCGCGATCCTCTCGGAGGTCTTCACGCTGCGCGGCGTCGTGCGAGCGCGCGAGAGACCCGTGAACGTCCTGTCAGCCATGCCTGTCAGCCACCCTGATCGTCGGAAGTCAACCGGAGGGAAGGGTCACGTGCGTAGCAGGAAAGAAGGAGGTGCCGGCGGCCGGAGCCGCCGGCACCGCGGAAAGGCAATCCACGGAGTGACCGGTTACCGCGAAGTGCAATGCGAACCTGCCCAGCTAGGGGCCGCTGGTGACCGCGGGTACCGCGATGCCGACCTTCTGGAGCTCGGCACGCGCGATCGAGCTCGGGACGGGGAAGTAGCCGTCCTTCGCCACGATCTTCTGGCCTTGCTTGCTGAAGATCAGTTTGATGAACTCGCGACGGAGTGGCTCGAGGCTGCTTCCGGGCTTGTAGTTCACCGAGAGCCAGAGGAAGCGCGCCAGCGGGTAGCGGCCGCTGTAGGCGTTGGCCGGCACGGCGCCGACGAACTGACCCGGGCGGACGCCGAGCGGGATGGTTGCCACGTCGGCCGTCTTGTATCCGATGCCGCTGTAGCCGATGCCGCCGACGTCGTTGGCGACCGAGGTCACGACGGCGGAGCTGCCGGGCTGCTCCTTGACCGTGTCCTTGTAGTCACCCTTGAAGAGGGCGTGCTTCTTGAAGTAGCCGTACGTCCCGGACGCGGAGTTGCGACCGTAGATCGCGATCGGGCGGCTCGCCCAGGCTCCCGTGAGACCGACGTCGCCCCAGGTCTTGATGTCCTTGGCGTAGCCGCCCTTGCGGGTCTTCGAGAAGATGGCGTCGATCTGCTGGAGGGTGAGTCCGGTCTTCGCGATCGGGTTGTCCTTGTGGACGTAAACGGCGAGCATGTCGATCGACGTGCGCAGTTGGACGCACTTGTAGCCGAACTTCTCGACGAACTTGTCCATCTCCTTGCTCTTCATCGAGCGGCTCATGGGGCCGAACGTGCTCGATCCGGCGATCAGCGCGGGCGGCGCGGTCGAGGAGCCCTTGCCCTCGATCTCGATGCCGACACGGCGGTAGTTCTTCTTGAACAGCTCGGCCCAGAACGTCATCAGGTTGTTCATGGTGTCCGAGCCGACGCTCTTGATGTTGCCGGAGACGCCGCTCACGGTCTTGTAGTCGGGGAGGCTCTTGTCGACGTCTGCCGTGGCGAAACCGCCGGTCAGCAGGAGCACGATGGCGACCATCGCGACCAGTTTCTTCATCATGGGACTGACTCCTCGCAGGTGTGGTCCGGAGGCGAGATGCCTCCGTCGGCGCATAGTGGAGCAAGCCCGGATGAACGCTTGATATCCCGGTGGTGATCTTTGTGTGAAGACGCAAGTCACTATCATGGAGTGGCTTGTGTCGCCAGGTCGTCTTCCGCGCCCGCGTCGCCGCATCCAACCTCCCAGGAAGATCTCGATAGCCCGGCCCGAACTGCTCGGGGGCAAGGCCACATGGCCTTGCCCCCAAGCGATGATCGGACAGGGTGGCCCGAGCCACCCCTTCGAGTGCAGGGCTGCCTACCAGTCCACCTGGAAGCGCACGCCGAGGCCCGTGTAGGACTCGTGGACGTTGTTCAGGGCGACGGCGTTGCCACTCGTGTTGGACGTGAACCAGATAGCATCATCCGCGCGTTCGGGTTCAGGGGCCAGTTGATGCCCACGACCAGGTAGTAGAGTTCGCCACCCACGATCGCACCGTCCGTCAGGTCGATGCAATCGTAGCGCACCGCGACCTCGAAGCCGCCGTAGCAGCAGTCGTTCGCGAGGAAGCTGCAGCATGGGCTGACCCGGTCGAACTTGCCCTTCTTGTAGTTGCGGCACTCACCCGTCAACCAGTAGCTCGCCATGGCGGGCCAACCCGTGAAGGTGGGTCCCTAGCTTCCAGGTCACTTTCATCCTCTTGCAGCCAAGGCACGCCGTGCCAAACAGCCGTCCTATTCGGTGATCACGACCTTCCCAGCGGCCCGCGAGTCCTGCCGGGTTGATTCGGTGCGGCCCCGTCCCGTTTCACCACCACCACCGTCGCGTCGTCGTCCCAAGGCATGGCGCTACCGAATGTGTCCGCCGCGGCGAAGATCGCATCGACCATCTCGATGGCTGGCTTGTGCTGCGTGCGTTGGGCTGCTTCTTGGAGGCGCCCGGTTTCAAACATCTCTCCGCGCGCGTTTTGGCGTTCGATGATCCCGTCGGTGTACAGCATCAGCATCGCGCCCGGCTCGATGTGCTCAAAGCAGTGTTGGAAACGCGCATCGAGCTTGGGACCGAGCACAACGTTGCCCTGACTCAACTCTCGGATTCCGCCCGCATGTAGTAGCAGCGGCGAAGGATGACCGGCGTTCACGTAGAGCAGGTTGCCGTGCATATCGAGCTCGCCGTAGAACGTCGAGACGAATGAGTTGGCCATGCCCGACGCGTGAACGACGCGGTTGAGCTGCGAGAGAAGGTGGGTCGCCGTCGTATTACCGCCTGCGCCCATCCGCAGGCCCACGGAAACGTCGCGTGCCACGAGCGCGGCTCCGAGTCCGTGGCCGCTGGCGTCGGCGACCGCGAGCCCCAGGGTTGTCGGCCCGATCTCCAAGAAGTCGTACAAATCGCCTCCGACGTCTTCCGCTGGCACAGAGCGTCCCGCGATGTCGAAACCCGGGAACTCAGGCGGCTTCTCGGGAAGCAGCCCCCGCTGAATCTCGGCAGCCTCGCGGATCGAATCGCCCCAGCGGTTCTGCAGGATGCGAGCGGATAGCACGGATCGCAGCGTCGAGAGCACGAACTCGACGGTCGCCGGCTCGAAGGCACCGCGAAATGACACGAGCACGAGGTGTCGCGCCCGCGGCTCCGCGATCAGCATGGCAACGGCCGGGTGAGCACCGGTAACGGACAGATCATCGAGTGCGCGGAGCGCACCTGGATCACGGCTGCACACCAGCCCCCTCTCGATCAAGTAGCGGACCGCGGGCCGTGCGCCGTCCAACTCGGCAGGAGGCGTACCCTCGCACTGCCCGATCTGTTCCACTAGGTGGAAACGGCTCCGGTGTGCGCTGTAGAGCCAGACGCCGCGCAGGCCGAGCTCGTCACGAAATGCCACGTGGAACTCGCGTAGGCACCAAGCGAGGAGGCGTCGGCCCCCGTGCTGGTCATTCGCGGCCTTGAAGACCCGTTCGAACAGACGGTACAGCGTCTTGGGGCTGCGTAGAGTGACGCCCTCGTGGCCGTACGGCGCGTCCTCGTCATCGAAGCTGCTCCCCAGTGAGTGCCCCGCGATCGGTCGTCGCATTTCCGTTCTCGCTCCCGGAAGAAATGCCCCCGCCGGCGCGATCGCCGGCGGGGGCGGACAGGACTACATGCGGAAGGGCAACAAGGGTGAGCATCCGGGAGGGAACAACAGCGACAGCAAGAGACTTCGGGTGGCCATCCGCATGGACCGCATTGAAGCGGCGTGAAGTGAAGCCAGAATGAAGTGGGTGTAGTTTTCTGAGGAGGGCATGCGCTTTACTCGGAATGAGTGGCGGATTCACTCCCGAAGTGCAGCGGGGTGAGATTGAAGGGGACACCGCATCGGGTCTGTAGGTCGAGGCTTCATCACAAGTCACAACTTCGGAGCCCGACACGATGTCCTTCCAGCACCTTAGCCGAGGCGATCTCGGCTGAAGGCGTCCCCGCCGCACGCGGCCACGCCGAGTAGGACCAGCAGGAGGACGGCGATGGCAACGCGCTTCACGATGCGCTCCATCTTGCACCTGCGGCGCGGTCGGGGTAATCGCCGCGTGGTGGCGTTGTAGACTGCGGTCGCTGCCTCGACGCCTGTACAGGCCGCACAGAAGTACTACCGCAACGTGCGCGGTCAGATGCACCGCGAGACGTGGGGGGGGGGGCTGGCGTCGAGAAGCTGCTCCTCGATACCGACCGTGGATTGGTCGAAGTGTCGGGTTCCCCCGATCACTCCGGGAGGAAGTCGTACGCTCCGAGTCACTCACGGACCTACTACTTCTGGGTTCCGATGACGCGGGCGCACGCCCGTTTGGCTCTCCTCGGCGTGCACGACCATCGCTTGGAGATGGCGAAGGCGAAGGGCGACAGGGACGTTATCACGGAGCTGGAGGGACGGATCGAAAGCGTCCTCGAGGAGTTTCTTCGTGCGCATCCGGCGTATGGCGACGCCGTGGCGTCAGCGGAGTAGAGACAGGGCGTCGGGCGACTGTTCGAACTCCTCGTGACGATGTCATGAGGCCTTCAGATACTCGCCCGACGCCAAGCTCCAGTGTCGCCGGCCTGCGCCTCCGCATCTCCAAAACGAGAACCGGGGCGAGGCCTCGCGGCCTCGCCCCGGAGTGACATCCTGCATGGAGGCGCGCCATGCCCTCCGTCGTGCGTGCAGGAGGGAGTTCGTTACCAGTCCACCTGCCAGCGGATGGCGAGAGCGGTCAGGGTCTCGTCAAACGGTGCGGCAGCGGCCAGGGGGCCGCCCTTGACGCCGACGTTCATGTAATTGAGCTGGATGCGGGCGTTGGGGTTCAGGTGCCAGTTCAGGCCGATGACCCAGTTGGTCATCTTGCCACCCTGGATCGCGCCGTCGTTGAGGTCGATGACCTCGTACTTCGCAGCCAACTCGACGCCGCCGTAGCAGCAGCAGTCGTTGTCCAAGAAGTTGCAGCAGGGGCTGACGCGCTTGAACGCGCCCTTGCTGTACTTGCGGCACTCGCCGGTCAGCCAGTAGCTGGCCTGCACGTACCAGCCGGTGAAGCTGGGGTCCGTGTTCGCGGTGTCGCTCACGGTGGCGCTGAAGAACTCACCCTGCAGCGAGAACGGGCCGTAGACCAGCGCGAGCTCGACGTTCCAGACGAACGCGCCGTCAGCGGCGATCGCGGTGGTGTCGATCAGGTTCGGATCCGTACCCGTGCGCACCAGGCCGTCGTCGTTGAAGCGTACCGACGTGATGTCTTCGAGCGTATAGGCGCCAACACCCACGTGGAGGCGTCGGCAACTGCACTCGCAGTCGTACCAAGGCGTGTACCAGATGCGGCCCGCGAGGCCGTAGCCGTTGTCGAACTCGACCTCGCCGTCGTCCTCAAGGCTGCCGTCTTCGCTGAAGTAGCTGAAGGCGTAGCCCAGCTGACCGCCGCGGAACACGTCGTGGAGCATCACGCCGTAGCGACGGCTGATGCCGAACGTGTTCGTGACCGACGAGCGCTCGATGAACGTGATGTACTTCGAGCTGGTCAGCTCCTCGAGGCCGAACGGAGCCTTGAAGTGACCGACGCGGATGTTCGGCATCAGGCAGCCGAAGCAGTCATCCATGTCGACGAGACCGATGTAGCCGTCCTTGAGGACGGGATCGTTCGCGTCCGCGAAGTCCATCTGCAGCTTCCACTCGACGTGGCCGTGCAGCACACCCGAGTTGTAGAGGCGCATCCGGCGCAGTTGCACGCCGCTCTCGAAGGCCGCGTCCGCCACGCCGCGCGCGACGAAGTCGTCGTCGTCGACGAAGTAGTGGTCGATCTGGATGCGACCGCCGATCTTCATCTTGACATCGCCGTTGCCGGTCTTCAGGTTCAGCCCGTTCTTCCAGTAGACCTTGAACGAGTTGTCGTCCTTGGCCTCGGCCCAGTGCGAGATCTCGTCTCGGACGGTGGCCCTCAGATCATCGTCAGCCTGGGCGGGCGTAGCCAGTACGGCCATCGCCAAGACGAGCCCTAGACCGAGAATCAGGTGCATTCGCATCAGGTTCCTCCTTCTGTTGGCGGGAATCCTATGCCCCTCCTGCTAGATCTGGATGAACGGCACATCAAATTTCCGTGAAGATGCCCGCGCCGGAGGCGTGTCGTGCGGATCCCTCGAGACAGGGCGACGGGCGATCGGCCGAACTCCTCGGTGCCCTGACGGGGCGCAGCGCAAGCCGGCGGATGCGCCCGCGTCTAGGTGCCGAACCGAATTCGCGTGCACTACAATTGTGAGCTGGCCGTGCGGGGCTAGCGGAATGCGAAGTATTGGCCCGGCTTGGCACCGTGCCATCCCACCACTACCCACGCGGCTGCGGGGGGAAGGGGGTAGTGCGTCACGACACTCGGCACGCTTGTGACGAGATCTCATCACGCCGATTGCAGCAAGGGCGCCGTGGGCGTCCTTGGGCGCTCATGACACGAGACGACGGACGCGGCGTGTCCCGCGACCGGCGCCAACACGGCGCAACGTGGGCGCCGATGTGGTCAAGTCTGCGCCTTCGCCAGCGTGCCTGCCGCTACTCACATGGCCCCGCGCAGCCGCCGTTCGTGCAACGACGTGCGAGGACGTGTCACCAGGACGGCATGATTCTTCCCAAAGCGCAAATGGCCATCGACCACAGAGGGCCACTTCTTGGCGTTTCGAGCGGCGGTCAAGGGGACTCATAATCCTTTGGTCGGAGGTTCGAGTCCTCCCGGGCCCACCACTCTCTCCCGTACGAACTCGCCCCAGATCGTCTAGTACTTGCGGCTGGAGAGGTGTTTCGCCGCGTGGGCCAGCTGAGCCAGGACTGCAGGGGTCAGTGCCAGCCAGCGTCCGGAATCGCGAGAACAGGTGACGCAACAGGTGACGGGGTCGGCACGAGTTCCTCAGCCAGGTCGCCGGAGTCCCTGACGCACCGCTTCCTCGGCCTCACCGGCCCCACAGCCTGGGCGTCGGAGGCCCGTTCCGGGAGCCCGCGTGGGGTCAGGCCACCTCGCAGGGCCAGCAGTGCTGGCGCGGCTCGCTCAGACGTGGCTACTCTGCGTCCTGCTTCCCCGGGAGGGGAGACACGAGCCTCAGCCCAATTCTGCCACCGCGCGAGTCGTGCGGGATGCCCTGGCGGCTGGCAGCGCGGCATCGGGAGACACCAACGCCGTGATGTCCACCTCGGACGGCCCGACACGGTGCGGGATCCAACGTGAAAAAGTGTCCTCCGGTCGGCGGGCCGGACGGATCGATGGAGAGGCCTGCGGGGTACTCCTCCGCGTACCAGTCCTGGCACCACTCTTCGACGTTGCCGTGCATCTCGTGAAGGCCCCAGGGATTCGGCGGAAGGCTCCCGACGGGCACGGACCAGGCTGACTCCACGGGAGACCGCACCGCCTCCGGATCTTCGAAGGGCCGGGGCCGTGATGGACGCGGCCCGCCGTATCGACTGTTCACCAAACCCGGGGAGACCCTCTCGCCGAACGAGAACGCTGTCGTGGTCCCCGCGCGGCAGGCGTACTCCCACTGAGCCTCAGTCGGGACGTCGTACTCATGGGACGCGTCTTCGCGAGACAGCCAGAGCGCGAACTCCGACGCATCGTCCCAGCTCAACCCCTGCACGGGCTGGTCGTCCGCGTCCAGCGAGCGTCCAAAGAGCTCTCCGCTGCTGTGGTCGGGGTTGAGACGACGGTACTGGGCATTGGTGAGCTCAGTGGTCTGCATGTAGACCGCGCTGGTCAGTCGTACGCGATGCAGCTTCTCCGTATGCGCATAGTACTTCCACTCTGACCGTGGAGCCCCCATCACGAACGTCCCCGCCGGGATCAGCACGAACCGCATGCCGACCTTGTTCTCGAAGGCCACCCGCACACCGAGCTTCTTCGCCTCCGCGATCTGCTCGGGCGCGACCTTCGCCCACGGCGGCACCTCGACGGCGGGCTCGGGCTGGTCGCCACCGCACGCGGCGACGCCGAGCGTGGCAAGCAGGAGGACGGCGGTGGTGACGCGCTTCACGATGCCGCCCATGTTGCCCGTCCGGCGCGGGCGGGGCAAGAGCGACGGAGGCGCGCGCGCCGGGACTCCGGCATGGAACGATGCGTCGTGGTCACCAGCCTCACGGCCCGCCCGCCAGATCCCCGTTCTGTCTAGCAGGCCGCAGCTGCGCATGGCGGGGCTCTCGCGCGTGCGCGCGCTCTTCGCTAGACTGCCGAGACCGTTCACGCGCGCTTCTACTCCCCCGGCGGCGTCGGACGTGAGAAGGGTTGCGACATGGCCGAACAGCCAGGCCAGGGCCGCAGTCCCTCCGCCGAAGCGCAAGGCACACTGTTCGACACGGACGTGTTCTTCGAGCCGGCACCGCCCGAGTCGAACCCGTTCATCCTCGCGGAGAGCGCTTGGACACAGGTCTCCGGCGGCGTGTTCATCGCCTTCGTCGGGGAGTACGTCCTGCAGGTCCACCACGGCGACGTCGGCTGGGGTGCCCGCGTCTGGAGACGAGGGCATGGGGTCTGGATAGACGACCGGAACCTGGAGAGCGTCGAGGCGGCGAAGTTCGCAGCCTTCCGCGCCACCTGGCAAGACACATGCGGCTGCGGTTCGGACATCCGTCAGGCCGCTACTAGTGGGTCGTCCTTGGAGGCGTAGTAACACCATGGCAAGTGAGCACTACCGCTTTGAGCGCGACGGCGACCTCCTTGTGCTGTACGCAGAGAGCAGCAAGGCCATGGTGTGGTGTCAGTTCTGTCTTCCTCCAGGGACTGCCAGGCACGGCCTCGGCTATGTGATCGACTCCGACACGGAGGCTGATGTCGTAGCCGAGCTGCGCCGTGATCTCGGTGAAGTCGATCCCCGCTGAGCGGGCCGACGAGGGCAAGGCGGGAGCCGCCTGAGTTGGATCGCAAGGCCTAGAACGTCAGACACAGTGGCTGGGCCACGTGTCCTCCGTCAGCAGAGTGCCGACTGAATGAACGCCACGAATGGCTTGAACGACTGACACTTCTTCTCAACAAGGTCGACCTGAGACGCGCTGGCGATCCTCTTGTTGTGAATCGTGTGTAAGTACTGGGATCCCTCGGCCTTTCGGACCCTCACTCGGAGCTCCTTCTTCGGGTCGGCAAGCGTCTCGGGGTGCGCGGGAATCTTTGGTAGCAGGCGGCTGCCGAACACGGTCTTCAGTGCTGGCGAGTCGCAGAGCAGCCATGCCTCAAGCTCGCGGACGGGGATGAGCACCAGATGACCGCTGAACTCAGACTCTGGAATGAGCGCCTCCAGTTCAGCGCGAAGCGTCGGCTCGGCCCGGTCATCCAGGTCGTGAACAACGATGAGATACTCACATCCTCTGTCCTTTAGGTTGCCCGCCCACGCTTTGCACTTTCGGCGCAGCTTGCCGCATCCGTGGCCGACGAACTTCATGAACCTGAAAGACGCTTCTGGGGCGATCTTGCAGGTGAACTCGTAAAGTGTTTCCACATCGCTGACATCCTCAGCGATCACCCCAATTTTCTTGCTCACCTAGTCAAGCGCTCCATGCTTCCAGTACTCGCCCAACGTGCCCTCTGTCTCCAGGTAGCTGTGGAGCGCGGCCCGTTCCTTGTTGGACATCGACTTTGTCAAGCTCGAGACTCCGGTGTCTCCGTCCGCAGATCGAGTAACTGCAAAGACGCTGCGGGGTTCTACGCGATCGACTACGAAGTCTGAGTGGGTGGACACGACAATCTGTTGTGTCTCGGACTCCACCGTCATGAGGTCGAGAATGCTCGCCAGTAGTCCGTGATGCACGCACACTTCCGGCTCCTCTAGGAGCAGGAGCGTTCTGGTCTTCGTGAGCATGTAGAACAAAAGTGCGATCGTCTTGAATGTGCCTTCCGATAGCTGGTTCGGAGAGAGAGTGTTCCTCCCTATCCGGAACTGCGGCACGACGAGAGTCCTCTCTAGGCGGCGCTCCTGGGTCTGCCCGCCAACCCGGACCGTGTAGTCAATAGAGGATGTCTTCAGTTCCTTGAACGACAGCTTATCGATGAGGTGGATTCCCTGCGGTCCGATGACCCGCTTGAACGACTTGTAGCTCGCATCCCCCTCTCTGTGAGCGTCGTAGAGGTCGTAGAGAAAGCGCTTTGCGGTGCCCCCACGGCGCATGGGACGGGCTTCGCCGCCGGTCTCGACTTCGATTGAGACGGGGCACGCAGAAGGATTGGTGAACTGCGAGGCGGAGTAGTACGTAATGCCCTGCGTCCAATTCGCGATTTTTCGTAGTACGGGATATGCCGCCCTGGATGCGGGATCTGGGTCTCCATACAGCTCGTGCATGACCTGTTCGCCCCGGGCATTCATCGTGAGGAAGTAGCTGCCATGCTTGTGGCCTCGCGGGCCCATGCTGGCCGCAGAGTTCAGCGGCAAGTGCACCCGCTTTGCGCTGCCGGTAAAGTCCTTCACGTACCACGACTGCGACGAGCCAACTACGGCATCTTGGTTCTTCTCATCGGTGTAGAGGCCGATCTTGGCTGTGAGAATCGCCGTCTTCCCGTCGACCTTGAACCACGCCTTCAGGACACACTCTCCTGTGGCGGTGTGCTGCTCGTACCGGTACCCCGGCGCATGCTCTACGAGGCGGCGTAGAAGTACGAGGCCACTCAGCAGATTGGTCTTGCCACTCCCGTTGGGTCCGATCAGGACCGACAGGTCGGGCTGCAGGGTCATCGTGGTGTCGATGCACGAGCGATAGTTGAGTAGCTGGACCTTCTGCAGCACGGGCAATCGCCTCCCCGCCGGGAAGCCTATCACGGGGAAGATCGGACAGGCATGACCAGCGCCCTGGCCGTCTCATAGGCACCACCTCGTCCCCTGTCGGCGAGCGTAGTGTTCCCGTGCCTCCCCATGGCGAGTAGTGGATGCGAGTATCCCCCTCACTGTGGGCCTGCGCATCCTCGACCTGCGCCACCGTGCCATAGCTGCTCGCGGACTCTATCGGGACCTGCTCCTCCTGGGCTCCCGCGTGCGGGCCGCTTGATCATCCTGGTCACCGGTGCCATCATCCATGCTCTGTCTCCGGACATTCAGGCAAGTCACGACGAGTACTCGTCACCGACGATGTGCCGCGAACGATGCCGACGCCTCCCAGGCCTACACCCCTGGGGGCGCTCTGGACGGGACGGCCCGGCCTTAGGTGCTACGTCCCCGCACGACCGCGCGGATCGTGCTCAAGGCACACGAGCCTCCTCGAACTACTTCCCAGCGCCGCTGCTGGGGCTCTCACGCACACACGGCGCACTGCCGCGCTCGGTTCTCCTCCATCCGACGTGCTCGGGCTTCTGCTCGCGCCTCCGCAAGCTGATCAGGGATCTCCTCGCCCTTACCGAAGTACATCTCGTCAGGCGTCTGCCCCTTGAAGGCCGAGTGGGGCATGACGCTATTGTGCTCCTCGACGTAGAACGCAACCTGCCGCCGCAGTGTGGCCGCGGTGTCGAGCGGGTGCAGGAACAGCCAGTTCTGCTTCAACGATCGCCACCACGCCTCGATCAGCGAGTTCGAGAAGCTGATGTCCACCATCGCCAGGAGGCGGCGCAGCAGGCCGCGCTCGACGAGGCCGTCCACGCCACGGTTCATGTTCTCGACGCCGGCGTCCACGAGCAGGTCCGGAGCCGAAGCGAGTTTCTCCGCACCAGCTTCGATCAACAGTTCCTCGGTCACGCCCGGATCGAACCTGTGGTTACGCGCCAAGCGAGGATCCGGCGGGAGAAGTTGTCAATCGCCGCGTGCAGGAACGTCTTGGTCCCGTCGAGCAGTCGGATCACCGTGGTATCGACATGCCAGAGCGCGTCGGGCTTCTCGGCGCGGATACCTTCCCGCGGCTTGCCAGGGTGCAACCTCAGCCGCGGCCGACGCCAACCGAACTGCTTCACTAATCGGTGCCAAGTCGAAGGCGAGGCGAAGACACGACGGAGGCGCTGGGCCAGGAGTGCCAGCCTTCCGGTCGGGATGTGGCGGTAGGCGGGCGAGGTGACGAGGTCCTCAATCGTGGCGATCTCTTCCCTGGTCAGGGCGTGCGGGGAGAACGCCGGGCACGACGAAGCGTCGTCAAGTTCGCATCCCGCAGCCACCCTGCGCCACGCGCTCAGCCGCGACGGCGACAACCCGATGGCCCGGAGCATCCGGGCGAGACTGGGGACGGCGCGGCCTCGTTGGATAGCACGTAGCAGGCGGAGCTTGTCGCGGCCATCGGGAATCCGTAGGCGCGTGAAGTCCGGGCGCAGGACGCTCAGGAGTGCCAGGGCGATGCGAAGCAGCGCCGCCAAGCGGGTCAGCCTGCGTTCGAGACGAGCGACGTACACGCGCAAGTCGTCATAGCCGAGGTCGAATCGGGGGTGCGAAATCACCTCGACCGGCTTACGCACCAGCCATCCGCGGGCCGTAGATGCGGGGACTCCGCAGCCCGTGGCGTGCGTGATGTCGCGTGTGCGCTGCACGAGCTCGACGAGGCGGTGATCGTAGACCTGTTGACGGCGGTGTCCTGATATGGCCGGAGGTTCGGCGCCGCTCGCCCGGGCGCAAGTCAGGGATCAGGAGTCGAGCGAGGATGGCCGCGCGTCCGGAACTCGTCGAGATCTTGCAGAATGCCGTGAGGCGGAGCACCCTTGCGTGTTTCGAGTGCAAGCTGCCAGTCGCGCGAATCGGTCTTGGTCGTTCATGCGTGTTCGTTTCCCGGACGCTCCTCGCGTCGTTCGTGATGGCCGCCTCGCCCGATCAGAGCATCCGTGAGCGAAAGACGACCATGCGCTCCAACGTCATGTCCCGCATGGTGTGGCCGATGCCACCGAGTCCAAGGCCCGACTGGCTGTGCCCGCTGAAGGGCATCCAGTCTACACGGAAGGCGGTGTGGTCATTGACCATGACGGCCATGCCCTTGAGTCGCCGCGAGGCAGAGAGCGCGGTGTCGAGGTCACGCGTGAAGATCGACGCTTGGAAGAACAAGTCCGGCGCGTTCGCTCGAGAGATGGCTTCATCGAGATCCTCGTACGTGTACAGCGCCACGACGGGACCGAAGATCTCCTCCCGAGAAACGCGCGCCTCGGCCCGTGGGTCGAGCAAGACGGTGGGCAGATAGGTCGTGTCAGACAACCTGCGTCCGCCGCACAACAGCTCGGCGCCTCCAGCGAGGGCTTCGGCAACCCAGGCATCGACCCGGTCGACCTCGGATGTCCGAATGAGCGGGCCGACGTCCGTGGTCGCGTCGAGCGGATCGCCGGTCTTCAGGGCGGCGACCGCATCCACGAACGCGCGTGTGAACTGCTCAGCGACGGACGTGTGTATGTAGATCCGCTGCACGGATACACACACCTGACCGGCGTGATAGAAGCCGCCGCGGGTGAGTAGCGGGATGCTCTCCTCGATGTCCGCCGTTGGGTCGACGATTGCAGGCGCCGCTCCGCCGTGCTCGAGCGAGCACGCGGCGCCCGGCGCAAGCTTGGAGCGCAGATACCACCCGACGCGGGCTGATCCGATGAAGGTCAGGAACGAGACACGCCGGTCGCCGACGAGCTTCTCGGTGATGGCGTCCTCGCACAGCAGGAGTTGACACCAACCATCCGGCAAGCCTGCCTCGCCGAGCAACTCGATGATGCGCTTGCAGGACAGGGGCGTTGCGAGCGAGGGCTTGACCAGCACCGGACAGCCGACGGCGACCGCGGTGACGACCTGATGGATGATGAGATTGACCGGGTGGTTGAACGCGCTGATTGCGAGAACAACCCCGCGCGGCTCGCGGTACGTGTGGGCGAAGCGTTGGGCCGATGATGGCGTCAGGCCCATCGGGACCTCGGCCCCATGGAGGCGACTTATCTCTCCGGTCGCGACCTTGATTCCGTTGATGGCGCGTTCCACCTCGATGATGGAGTCTTGGAGCGGTTTCCCACCCTCCCGTGCAGCCTGATGGGCCAGTGCGTCGGCCTCGGCTTCAACCAGCGCGGCGAGCCGCTCGAGAATCAGGATGCGCCTCGACGCGTCCAGCCAGCCGCCGCGGTCGCGGTGTCGGCCGTACGCCTTCTCAAGCGCGGTGAAGGACGCCGGCTCATCGGTGTGGGGGAGCGTCTGGACGAGGGCCCCGTCGAAGGGACTCCTCACGTCGAAGGTCGTGTCGGATGCTGTGCTCATGCGTACCCCAGGGCGTGGTGGCGATGGCCGCCGGATCTACAGGACGCAGGTCTTCTGCTTGAGCGCCTCAAGGAACACGGCTTCATTCTCTGAGTAGTCGACGGGCACTTCGATGAGGTGGACGCCCCCCTGCGCGAAGGCGCTTTCCAACTCCGCTTCGAGTTGGCCCGTACGTTCGATCCGAACGCCTTTCGCGCCGTAGCTCACGGCGTACTGGACGAAATCCGGGTTGCCGAAGTCCAGCCCGAAGAGGGGGAAGCCCGCACTCGCCTGCTTCCACTTGATCATGCCGTAGCCATTGTCGCGCAGCACGATCACCACGAGATCAAGCCCCAGTCGGACGGCGGTTTCCGTCTCCTGGGAGTTCATCATGAAGCCGCCGTCGCCACAGATGGCGACGACCTTGCGGCTGGGGTGCACGCACTTGGCAGCAATGGCGGCCGGAAGCCCCGCGCCCATGGTGGCGAGTGCATTGTCGAGCAACACCGTGTTCGGTTCGTGTGCCTGGTAGTTGCGCGCAAACCAGATCTTGTACATTCCATTATCAAGGGCAATAATGCCGTTGGACGGCATGACGTTGCGTACATCAGCGACGATTCTTTGTGGTACGATTGGAAACCTTGGATCTCCAGAACCTTCAAGCATGTGCTTCGAGACTTCATTTCGGACTTCCATGAAATGAGTGAAATCATGAGAGGGTGAGGGTTTGATCTTTTCAGTCAGTTGTTTCAACGTTGATGCGATGTCGCCGATGAGTTCAAGTTGTGGAAAGTAGACATCATCGACTTCGGCCGTGTTGAAGTTGACGTGGATAACCTTCTTGCCTCCTGCTTCCATGAAAAATGGCGGCTTCTCAATAACGTCATGACCAGTATTGATAATCAGATCGGCTCGGTCGATCGCGCAGTGCAGGTAGTCACCCTCGGATAGTGCTGCGGTTCCCATGTAGAGGGGGTGGTAGCCACCGAGGACGCCCTTTCCCATCTGGGTGTTAAAGAAGGGGATACCTGTCTTATCAACGAATGCACCGAGCGCTTCGACAATTCGTTTTCTGTTCGCACCCGCTCCTATCAGCAAAAGCGGTCGTTTTGCGTTGCCGATCATCTCGATAGCCCGATCGACCATACCGGCATCACAGTCTGGACGCCTGGTCAGTGACCGGTCAAACAAGTGCACATCATGAGCGTCTAACTCGGCGATGTCTTCAGGAAGCTCAAGATGAACCGGCCCTGGGCGCTCTTCTTCTGCAATGCGAAACGCTTCGCGAACCAGAGCTGGAATAGTAGAAGGATAAACGATCTGCCGGGCGAATTTTGTAATCGGCTTCATCATTGCAACGACATCGACAATCTGGAATCTACCTTGCTTGCTCTTGGTGATCGGCTTCTGGCCGGTGATCATCATCATGGGCATCGCACCCAACTTGGCGTAAGCCGCAGGCGTGACGAAATTAGTGGCGCCGGGGCCAAGTGTTGCCAAGCATACGCCTGTTCGTCCGGTAAGACGGCCATATGTGGCCGCCATGAATCCAGCACCTTGTTCGTGTCGTGTCAGGATGAGCTTGATGTTTGAGGTTCGAAGAGATTCTAAGAAATCCAGGTTTTCTTCCCCTGGCACTCCGAAAATATATTCGACGCCTTCGTTTTCCAGCGCCTTGATGAATAGGTCGGATGATTTGATCTGTGCTATTTGGTTCATTACTCTGCCCCCTGCGCGATGTGCTGATATGTGGCTGCAATATCCTGCTCGGGAAACAGCTCATCCATAGCGATCGACCTGCCGTTAGCTTGGACGATACGAACGTGCTTGCCCTTCAAAGCCCGAGCGTGGCGAGCGCCACATGCGTGCGCTATCAGACCGGTGCCATATTCGATTTTTCCAACGAAGTTTTTTACACGCACCGCCTTGTCTTTCGGGTCCAAGCCACGTTGCAGTCTCCTATCATGTGTTGTGATACCGGTCGGGCATGTGTTCTTGTTGCATTTGAGTGCCTGTATGCAGCCAAGTGCGAACATGAAACCGCGCGCCGACACCACGAAATCCGTGCCGGCGCAATAGGCCCAAGCGACCTCCGCCGGGGTGATCAACTTGCCCGATGCAATGACCTTGATCCGATCGCGCAATCCATGGTGTTTAAGTATCCCAATCACGACCGGTAGTGCTTCTTTAATCGGGAGCCCGACGTT
>JAJDEN010000012.1 GCA_029259775.1 Planctomycetota bacterium
GCGTTCGCGCTCGCCGAGCGTCCGCTGCATCCGCAGGAACTCCGCCCGACGTGAGAGGGCGGCGAACAAGGCGATCGCGAGGACCACGACGAGGCCCAGTAGGAATGCCCAGCTCACCGGGCGAGCCTCCGTCCGTGTTTCGTCACCACGCTCCCCTCCCTGCCATTACGTGCGGCCGGGCTCCGCTCCAGAGACCGGCCGCGGTGGGTGGCACTCTTAGGAGTCCGTGTCCTCGTCGAAGTCTTCGTCCTCAGCAATCACGCGCACACCCGACGGCAGCGCGGAGTTCTGCACGTACTCCTGGGCAGCCTCGAGCGTCTCGTCGAAGCCCTCGTTCAGTTCCTCGAGCAGCTTCACCACGGAACGCACGTCACGCTTGAGCTCGCCGGCAGCGTTCAGGTCGTGGCTCAGGAACAACGCAATGTCCTTGAGCACATGGTTGTAGGCATCGTAGCTGGCCTGGGTCGGCTCGACGGCCAGCGCGATCGTCTCGTAACGGTGGCGTGCCCTGTTGAGCTTGACCTGGCTGCGCCGACGCAGCTTCGGGCTCGTGAACGCGTTGAGGTCGTTCGACCAGTCGTCGAAGTACGGCTCCGCCGCGCGCTCCATCGGGCTGACCGCCTTGTTCAGCATCTTGGACTGCTTCTCGGACGCATCGACGGCCTCCACGAAGCCGTTGTAGGCCGTCAGCGCATCGCCCTCGAAGTCGCCCGAGACGATCGCCCGCAGCCACTCGGACGCTTCACGCGCCCTGTCCTTGGAGAGTTCGCACTCCACATGGACGCGCTCGATGCGCGTCACGATGTCGTCAGCCTGCTGGAGGCTCTCGCTGTACTTCGAGCCGGACTGGCAGGCTGTCAGTCCTGTCAGGAGTGCGAGGGCGGCGGGTATCGAGGCAAAGTTCTGCAAGCTCACGTCGGTTCCTTTTCTGGATCCTGGGGCCGGGGTCTCAAACGAATCGACAGCTAGTGCGTCGAATACGTCCTTCGGCCCCGAGGCCGACGTGGCTGAAGAGAGACTCCCGAATCAGCCCTGCGGCGCGCTCGCCCTCCGTTCGAGCACCCACGCGACGGCGCCCAGGCCGACGACGCCCCACTGTGCCGCGTAGTAGCTCCACAGGGCCGAGTGGATCCCGCTCGTGAAGCCGTAGCTGTGCAGCCCGATGCCAAGCATGTTGACGCCCCACCAGGAGAAGGTGACGACCGCCCCCGCGAGAATCGCTCCCTGGCAGACGCCGAACATCCCGAAGATGCCCGCCATGCGGCCGTGCAGGACCGCCAAGAGAACGATGCAGATCAACAGCGCCCCGTTCTCCTTGGGATCCCAGCCCCAGAAGCGACCCCAGGAGTCGTTGGCCCAGATCCCACCGAGAATCGTCCCGACGAGCGAGAAGAGCAGGGCGAAGCAGAGCACGCCATAGACCATCCGGCCTACGGCTCCATAGAACGCAGAATCCCCGGACCTCCACCGGAAGACCTTGCCGAGGACGTAGACGTGCGCGATGAGGCCCGCCAGCAGACCGGCGCAGTAGCCGATCGAGATGCACGTGACGTGCGTGGCGAGCCAGAAGTTGGTATCCAGCACCGCCACGAGCTGCGGCATCGTGTCGCTCTTGTTCAGGATCTCGTAGCGGCCGGCGATGAAGAGGCCCAGTGCACCGACGATCGGCGTCAGGGCAAGAGCCACGCGCCGGCGGTTCAGGTGCTCGATCAGCAGCATCGTCAACACGCCCACGGCGGAGATGAAGATCACGGTCTCATACAGCGTGCTGATCGGGGGGCGTCCGCGGATCAGGCAACGCTGCACGATCCCGTAGGTGTGCAGGCCGAGCACCAGCCAGAGCATGCCCCACGCCACGAGCTCGAGCCAGCGCAGCTGCGGACGCAGCCATGTGATGGCGATGAGCGCGAACGCGATGAGGTAGAACACCTTGCTCTTGCCGAATGGATCGAGCTCGTAGAAGGACACTTCCTGATCGATCTTGCCGAGCTCACCGCGCGTCTCGGCCAGTTCCCGCACACCTCGAGAGTAGGCGTCGAGGTGCTTCGAGAACTGCGGGGCATCGCCTACCGAGGCCGCCATGGCCTCGAACGAGCGCATGGCATCCACGTGAACGTCGGCGAGCGCACCGTGCAGCATGGCGACCGATGTGACGTCGCGCACGGCAAACCACTGCGGCTCCGCGGCGCCGGGGGGCGGAAACATCCCGAGCGGCAGGCTCTTCTGCGTGGCGAGGAACGCTGCATTGAGCACATCGGACTTGGCTTGTACGTCAGGCGCGAGCGGCGCCGGCGGACTGGTGTGCCCTCCCCCACCTGCGGCAGCGATCGCCTTGCGCACCTCGGTGGCCAGTTCCGGAGCCTGCGCCAGAAGCTCCGTGAAGCGAATGGACTCCTTGCCGTCGAACCGGGCCTTCAACGCCACGTCGTTGCCGACCTTGAGCTCGAGGCGTGCGAAGTCGAGCAAGCCGAGAAGCCCCTCGAAGCGCCGGATGGTGTTGCTCAGATCAACAATGCCGCTCTCGACGCGCGTGCGCTCCTTGGGGGCGACCTTCGCAAGCCGCTGAGCCAGGGTCGCGAGCTTGGCTCGAGCGGCGTCGGTGGGCACCACCTCGTCGTAGCTGTAGCGGTCGCGCTTCTTCTTGCGCGCGTCCGTGCGTCCGATGGCATCGAGGACCTCGCTGGTCTCGATCAGGAAACAGCGGTGGCCCCGGGCGTGCGCGGGACGAAACAGCGCGTCCATGAACCACTCGAGCGGCGTCAGCTTCTCTTCGTCACGGTCCAGGCAAGAGCGCCGATGGTTCGAGGCGAGCAAGGCGAAGCCGGCCCACGTGTGCAGGGGCTTCACGCGCCCCTCGTCCTGCACGGGGATGCGCGCGACCGTACGGAGGACGTCCTCGGACCAGCGGCCCGTCCAAGCCGGGGCAGCCTGCGGTGCGGCTGCCTCCTCGGGGGCGGCGATCACGCCGACGGCGAACACGCTCGCGACCGCGAGGGCCAAGGCCATCAGAAGGAAGGGGAACCGGACTTCAGACAGGAGCCGCGGGGTTCTCATGCGATCTCCTTGGTCTCGGTCAGGCGGGCCCGGCGGCGGCCTTCTGCTTCCAGGTGACGGAACAGGCGCAAGAGGAACTGCAGCAGCAGGCCCGCGGCGATGATGATGCAGGCGATGAGCGGTACGCGGTCCGACGGATTGGCGACCACGGAGAAGATCGAGTACAGCTTCGCGCCTGGCTTGCCGCCCTCGGGGCCCCACCCTGACTGATACAGGGTCACGCCGTCGTGGCGGAGCGGCTCGTTCATCGTGATGTGGATGTCACGCGCCTTCCCGTCCTGCGTCTTCGTCACGTAGCTGGAGTATTCCTTGGCCATCGACATGCCCGGGTAGCGCTTGTGCACGAAGCGCTTGAGATGGATGGTGAAGGGCAGGTCCCACGAGCGACGCCGGAGATGGATCTGAATCTGCTGCGCGTCGAAGGACAGGGCCCAGGGCAGCGCCTGCGTCCCATGGAGGATGGCGCGTTGCGCAGCGCCGCCGTTCTTCGGATGCACGGTGGCCGTGAGCCCAGGGACGTTGATGCTCTTGCTCTCCGCCCCGACATCGTCGAGCACCTGGAGCAGGAAACCGTCCGCGTCCACGCCTGCGCGCCGCTCATGCGGTCGGGCGGGCCTCGGCTCCGCGTTGCGGGCGTAGCCGGTCAGGACGAGATCGAACGGCAGCGTCTTGTGGGAAAAGCGGGCCGAGCCGCCATCCTCGACACCCTTGAAGCGTTCCTCGGGAATGACGTAGTCCTTCGCAGTCCCATCGGCCTCCACGGCGCGGAGGACGACCTCCCACTCCTGCAGGCTCTGGTACGAAGCGCCGCTCTCGCCCTCGTGAAGGAGCATCTGCCCATCCGTCTTGAACTGCGCTTCGACGAAGCTGCCGACCAACAGCGTCACGATGCCGATGTGGGCAACCAGGATGCCCGCGGTGGAGAGGCCCTTGCGCATGCGGATGATGCCGCCGACGAGGATGTTGGCAGCGAAGATCGTGAGCAGCAGGTAGCCGCCCAACATGGGGACAGGAACCGCTCCGCCGACCCAGTAGACGAGTACAGCGGACTCGAAGTACTTCACCTGCACGTCGAACAGGTTCATGTGCTGCTGCTCGAGCGTGCCGACGAAGGTGAGCACGCCCAGGAGAATGAGCAGAACGAAGGCCAAGGACTGCGAGCCGAGGACATGGATGATCTTCTTGAGCAACGCTTGCATGGCAGTCCTGCTAGCCCTTCGTCAATCCCGCAGCGACGCGCAGAACGCGCGGAAGTTGTCCCACTCGCTGGCCATGGCCTTCGCAGGCCCCGTCATCTTCACGGTCAGAAGCCAGCCGTCGTTGGCCGACACGAGACCGAAGAGCTGCGCGGTCTCCACGCCCTCACCGCCCATGCCTCCGTCGAACGAGCCATCGACCTTGACGAGGACCGCAGGCTTCCCCAGCACGGTGACCCGCTCGAGCTCTCTGATCTGCGCTTCGTTGAGCGGCTCCTGGGCCATCTGTCGTCGCCAGCGGTTGACGTTCAAGTCCAGCCCGCCGCCATCGCCCACGAGGGGATAGATATAGCACTCGACGTTGGCTGCGCCCTTGGGCCCGGCGGTGACGACCCGACCACGCCGCTCCGCACGCTGTTCCCATGTCGAGGGGAGCGTCCATTGCATCTTCGGCGGCCACGCGCGTCGAGGCGTGCCCTCATCCTTCGTACCCCCGGGCGACGCCATCTTGATCGACGTCGCGAGCTCTTCGAACGCCCCCTGCTGGGCCGCGACCACGCCGGCCGGCCCGACGAACTTCAGGAAGAGACCGCCGCTCGGCAACTCCAGGAGGAGGCCCAGCAGACGGCCCTCTTCGATGGGCGCGCCCCCCATGCCCCCGTCATAGCGGCCGACGATGTTGACGTAGAGAGCGTCGCGGTCGAGGAGCTTGGCGCGGGGCAGCTTGGCGACTTCCTCGGCGGTCACGGGAGCGACCCCCATCTGCCGGCGCCAGCGGTTGATGTTGCTGAGCGCGTCGCCCGCGCGACCTGGCAGCAGGGTGAACGAGCAATCGGTCTCCGGCTCGCCCTCGACCCGCCAGCTGGCCGCGCGCATGTCGCTTCCGGCCCAGGTCTTCCACCCATCAGGCGTTGTCCAGGTGAAGGTCGGCTTCGCCGGGGGCTCCGCCCGCGTGTAGCCGAACCGCTCGGCAGACGTCGTCCCGATGGGAACACGCTCGGCCTTGCCTCGATACGTCCGGACATCCTCGACCTCGTAGCTGCGATCCGCATCACCGCAGGCAGCAACCAACAGGGTCAGGACTAGAAGGGGCAGCGCCCCGGCGCGGTTCATGGCTCTCGTTCCTCGGGACGGTGGCGGGTAGGGCTATTGTCCCCCGCTGTGCAGGCCCGTCGAGCCAAACGCGAGGCGCCTGAGGGCCATTCCGGCATGGCTTGCGCCCTGGCGGGCTTCGACTAACCTCCTGGGCTCGCTGGTGCTCCGGGTGCACGTGCCCGAAGCCGGCGTCGGCCGTCCGTCGGGACGTGCCCCGGCGTCGCCCTTGGAGGGACCCAGTAGCCTGGAGAATGACCCATGGGTCGTTACACCGGACCGAAGGTCAAGAAGAGCAAGCGCGTCCGCGCGCCGATTTCCGACACGACGAAGCACCTCAAGGCCGATCTCGATCGCGGCCCCGGCGTCCACGGCTTCAGCCGTCGCCGCAAGCTCACCATCTACGGTGAGCGTCTGCGCGAGAAGCAGAAGCTGGCGTTCTTCTATCACGTGTCGGGCAAGCAGATGAAGCGCTACATGGCCGAGGCCAAGCGCTCGCGCGCCAACACGGGCGACAAGCTCAGCGAGCTGCTCGAGCGTCGTCTCGACAACGTCGTGCGTCGCTCGGCGTTCGTCCGCACGATCTGGCAGGCCCGCCAGGTCGTCGTCCACGGTCACATCACCGTGAACGGCAAGAAGGTGGACCGCCCCAGCTTCATGGTGAAGCCGAACGATGTGATCGCCGTGCGCGCGAAGAGCCAGAAGGCCGTCCAGGCCATGGCCGACGCCGTCGACTCGGGCAACATCATGCCGCAGTGGATCAACGTCGACGGCCTCAAGTGCACGGTCACGCGCACGCCCCAGCCCGACGAGATCTTCCGCCCGTTCGAGACGAACATGTTGGCGGTCGTCGAGTTCATGAAGTAGGAGCGCGAAGCGCTCCTACTTACAACTCCAGGGGGGCCTGCAGCCCCCCTCGCAGGCAGGCAGTGCCGCCACTTCGTGGCCCCAATGCGCCTGCACCCCCCGCCGAAGCGCGAAGCGCTCCTACTTACAACTCCAGGGGGGCTTGCAGCCCCCCTCGCAGGCAGGCAGTGCCGCCACTTCGTGGCCGCACTGCGCCTGCACCCCCCGCTTGGGCGGCCAACCGGCGCTTCGCGCCTCAGGCCGCCCCCACAGGTTCAGCGACCGGGCCCAATGTGCCGGTCGAACCAGTTCACGAGCCGCGTGAACACGTCCAGCGACGCGCCGCCAATCCCGTGCCCCCGCCGCGGGTACAGGTGCACCGCGTAGTTCAACTTCTTCGCCCGGATGAACGCCTCGACCAGCCGGAACGTGTTCTGCGCGTGCACGTTGTCGTCGCCCATGCCGTGCATCAGCAACAGCTGGCCCGTCATCTTCTTCGCGTGCGTGCTCGCGGACGTCTCCTTGTAGCCCTTCGGATTGTCCTTCGGCAGGCCCATGTAGCGCTCGGTGTAGATCGTGTCGTAGAGCCGCCAGTCCGTCACCGACGCCACCGCCACGCCCGCCTTGAATACGTCGCTACGCATCGTGAGCGCATTGCAGGCCATCGTCCCGCCGTAGGACCAGCCCCAGATGCCCACCCGCTCCGGGTCCACGTAGCCGCGCTTCAGGATCTCCTTCACCGCCGTCACCTGATCCTCGAGCTCCAGCAGCCCCAGCTTGCCGTAGACGCTGTAGAGCCAATCAGCGCCCTGACCGCCCGTACCCCGCCCATCGACCTGCAGCACGAGGTATCCCTTGTCGCAGAGCATGGTCTGCATCAGCGGACCGCGCCCCCAGCTGTTCTTGACCATGTTGGAGCCGGGGCCCGCGTAGACGTGCACGATCAGGCCGTAGCGCTTCTGCGCATCGAAGTCGTGCGGCTTCCAGAGCCGCCAGCTGATCTTCCCCGTCATGCCCTCGACGGGAATCTTGCCGTACTCGGGCGTCGCCAGCTTGAGTTTGTCGAGCAGCGGGGTGTGCGCGTTGCCGATCTCGCGCACGAGCTTGCCGTTCTTCGCTTCGACCAGCACGCGCTTCGTCGGGGTGACCGCGTCGGACGTCGTGACAAGCGCGTAGGTTCCCGTGTGGTCCAGGCTCGCGGTCGTCCACTGGGTCGCGTCCTTCGCGAACGGCGCGCGGTGCGCGCGCTTCGTACCCGGACCGCCCACGTAGACGCCCTGCGTGGTGCTGCCGTGCTCGCGTCCCGCGTAGAAGCAGGCCCCCGACGCCGGATCGATGTGCAGGATGGCGCTCGCGTCGACGCCCTCAGGAGTGATCGTGACGTGGAAGCGGTCGAGTTGATCCACCGTGGCTTCCGTGTCCTGGATGTACCACTGCGTGGCGTCGGGCTTCCATCGCCCGAGACGGCGATAGGGCGTGAGCCAACGCGGCGGGAGTTGGCGCTCCATCCACCCATCGTCCGTCGTGGTCTCTCCCATGAGACCGGCCGAGCCGCTGGACCACATCGTGTTCTGAGCTCGATTGGCGGTCAGCACGTAGGTGCCATGACCTCCGCCGTCCTTGTGGGCCGCCCAGCTGACCTGCAAGACGTACTCCGCCTTCTCCGGGAGCTCGACCCACTCGGTCTCCCCGCCCCCCACCGGCACGACGCCGACGCGCACCTTCGGATTCGGATCGCCGGCCTTGGGATAGAACATCTCGCGCCCCTCGGAGCGCAGCGGCAGGATCCCCGGCACGCGGTAGCGCGGCACCTTGGACTGATCCATCTGCAGGTAGGCGATCTGCTTGCTGTCGGGCGAGAACCACGCTGCCGTCTTGTGGCCGAGTTCCTCCGGGTACACCCAGTCGAGCGTGCCGTTGAGCAACGTCGCGCTGCTCCCCTTCGTTACGGGATACGGCTTGCCCTCGTTCGTCGCGCAGACCCACAGCTCATTGCCCAAGCTGTAGGACACGTACGACCCGTCGGGCGAGATGTTGAGATCGCTCATCGGCGCGTCGGTGGTCGTCAGCCGGCGCTGGGTACCCGCCTCGAGGTCCACCCACACGAGGTCGCCCTTCACGACGGCGCACAGCGCCTTGCCATCCTTGCGCCACGTGAAGGGCGGCGCACCCGCGCGGCCCACGCCACGCATGCGCGTGCCCTTGCCGGGGACGAGCTTGGTGAGATCGCTCAGGTTGAAGAGGTCGGCGGTCTTGCCGGTCGCGGGATCCATCGTCTGGATCACGCGCTGCCTGTTGCGGCCCTTGCCCTTGGCGTCCTTGGCGCCGCGCCGGTTGTCCAGGCGGACGAGCTGGATGTGACCGGGGCGCCAGCCCCAGTTGGGGATGCCCTTCGTGAAGCGGCGGCCGCCCCCATGGAGGTCCTTCAGGGTGATCTGCGGCTTCGACGGGGCTGCCTTCTCGTCCGCCTCGACGGCCGGCGGCGCGGCGAGCGCCAGGAGGAGGGCGAGAAGGGCAAGGAATCGGGCTTGGCGCATGGAGAGCCCTTATCCAAGAACAGCCCCCCAGGCGCAACACGGCCCTTTGGGGGTACCCTTCGTTAGTCTTTTGTTATGTTCGCTGCTGCTCTATTGCTGGATGAGGTCCCGGGCGCGTTCCGCCCCGACGGCGAGACGGTCACGGTCCGCGTCGTAGGAAACGCCCTCGAGGCCCTGGACGTCCGCGACGGAGATCACGTCGTGGTCCTCAAGGGCCGCGTGCCCGAGTTCGGCGACCTCGTCGCGCTCTCGGTCGACGGAGGCGCCCGCACCCTGTGGAAGGTCTATCCCGAGGGCGCGCACATGCACCTGTCCAACGGGCGAGCGCGCTGGACGGTGCCGACGGCGAACGTCGAGCCCATGGGCGTGGTCGTGGCGGTCATCAGGCGCTTCGGCTAGCGGCCGCGGCGCTGGCCGCGCATGGAACGCGATCACCGACGCTGACACCGACACGGACACGGACACGGACACCGACACGGACACGCGCCCACGAAGCCCGAGTGCTACTCGGGCTTCTTCTTGTTGACCGCCAACGACTTCAAGGCGCCAACGACCTTGCGAAGCTTGAGCTTCTTCGCGCCCATGAGAAGCGTCTTCGGCTTTCCATCCTTCTTCAGGACGACGAGCGCCGGCGTCTCCGTAACGCCCAGCGCGGCCAGGGCCTCCGCGTGTTCGGCCTGATCGAGCTTCACGGCCTGGAGCTGGCTCCCGTAGTGCCGCGCGAGCCCGTTCATGAGCACCTCGTTCTGGAGGACCTTGGCGTGCGGCTTGTCCTTGTCGTCCGCGTGGAACGCGTAGACGACGATGCCGCCCTTCTTCACGCTCTTCAGGTTCGCCACAGCGCTCTCGATGCTGGCACCCCACGCGAGGTTCATGTCGTCGCCCGGCACGAAGCGGCCCTCCTGGGCGCCCATCCACCAGCGCAGGTACGGCATGAGCTTGCTCGGCCACTCGTGGCCGAGCCCCGACTCGAAACGCGCCTCGACGTTGCGCACCTTGTCGCGCAGCAAGCTCACGGTCTCCTGCGCGGACACAGCGTTCGCGTCCTTCGTGCCGGCCAGCGCGAGGACGCCCAGGCCGGCCTTCGCCCACTTGGGCGGCGTCGCGCCGCGGCATCCCGACGCGACCCACGTGGCGCTGGCCGGCCTCACGCCGTCATCGAACGCAAGGGTCGGGAGATTCCAGCCGCCGTTGGAGAACCCGAGCACATGCGTCTTCGTGGCGTCGATCGGCAGCACCCTGCGCAGGTGCGCGATGACCCGCTTCACCGACGCGACGTCGGAAGCGGACCAGATGTCGCCCTTCGACTTCGGCGCACAGACGACGTAGTTCTCAGGCACCCAGTCGCGCAGCGCCGCGGCCATGCCGGTCGCGGAGCCGCCGGCACCGTGCAGGATCACCGCGAGCGACGCCGGCCGTTCCTTGCTCAGCTTCTCGGGGATCCCGAGCTCGACGCTCAAGCCGTCGATGGTCTGCGAGCTGCGGCCTGCCGGGTACGGCGCGTCCTCGGCATGCACGCGCGGCGCGGCGAGGACGAGGGCGCAGATCAACACAGCACGTGTCAGGATTCTCATGGCGCGAGCTCCGGGGCGGGTGGGCCGGGGCGGAAGAGCCGGGATTCTAGCGGACACGTTGGCCGGGGACCGCACCGGAGTCGGGTGACAGCACGTAGATGTCCTCACCTCCGGGACCGGCGGCGATCACCATGCCTTCGGAGACGCCGAACTTCATGGTGCGGGGCGCCAGGTTGGCCACACAGACGACCAACCGGCCCTGCAGGGCTTCCGGCTCGTAGGCGCTCTTGATGCCGGCCAAGACGCTGCGCGTCTCGTCACCCCCGAGACCGAGCGTCAGCTTCAGGAGCTTCTTCGCCCCCTCGACGTGCTCGGCCTTCAGGACCCGCGCCACGCGCAGATCGACCTTCAGGAAGTCATCGAACGTGCACTCGTCCGCAATCGGCTCCGCCTTCAGCGCAGCGTCGTCGTCGGCGCCGGCGGGGGCGGGCACCGCCTCCGGCACGCTCTCCTTGCTCTCTTCGATCACAGCGGCGAGCTCCTCGGTATCCACCCTCTGCATCAGGTGCTTGAACTTGGCGACAGGCGTTCCCGTCAGTGGTGCTTGGGCGTCGTCCCAGTGGATCACGGCGGATCCAAGCAACTCGCCCACCTGCTCGCTCAGACGCGGAAGCACCGGCGTCAGGTAGACGACGATCTGGCGGAAGAGGTTGAGCGCGATCGTGCAGACGTCCTGCAGTTCCTGCGCCTTGTCCTCTTGCTTCTTGAGCGCCCAGGGCTGGGCCTCTTCGACGTACTCGTTCGCGCGGTCGGCCAGCCCCATGACGCGCTGCATCGCCTTGCGGTAGTTGCAGCTCTCGTAGTCCGCAGCGATCGCCTCGCCTTCACGTGCCGCGTCCTGAAACAGTCCGCCGTCCTCGGGGTAGACGGCCGACAGCCCGCTTGCCTTGGCAAACTTGGCGGTGCGGCTCGCGAGGTTGACCACCTTGCCGACCAGGTCGCTGTTGATCTTGGCGACGAAGTCATCGAGCACGAGATCCATGTCGGCGAGCGAGTCCGTCAGCTTGCTGGCGAAGTAGTAGCGCAGGTACTGCGTGTCGAGATGCTCGGCGTAGGTCGCGGCGCGGATGTGCGTGCCCTTGGACTTGCTCATCTTCTCGCCGTTCACGGTGAGGAAGCCGTGGATCTGGACGCGGTCCGGCAGGTTGAAGCCGGCGGTCTTGACCATGGCAGGCCAGAAGAGGCAGTGGAAGTAGATGATGTCCTTGCCGATGAAGTGACGGATCTCGACGTCGTCGTTCCGCCACCAGTCGTCGAGCTGCTCCCCGTTGGCCTCGCACCATTCCTGGGTCGCCGCGATGTAGCCGATCGGCGCGTCGAACCAGACGTACCAGTAGTTGCCCGGCGCATCGGGAATCTCGAAGCCGAAGTACGGCGCGGGCCGCGAGATGTCCCAGTCCCAGAGCTCTTCGGTGAGGAAGTTGCCCTTGAGGTAGTTCGCGACCTCCACTTGGAGGTTGTCGTCGCTGGTCGTCCAGGTCGCGAGGAAGTCCTGCAGCTGCGCGATCTGGATGAACAGGTGATTCGCGGAGCGCGTCTCAGGCACAGCGCCCGATAGCGCGCTGACGGGATTGATCAGGTCGGCGGGCGTGTAGGTGGCGCCGCAGCTGTTGCAGTTGTCGCCATACTCGTCCGGGGTCTTGCAGCGTGGACATGTGCCCTTCACGAACCGATCAGCGAGGAACGTGCCCTCGACGGGATCGAAGAGCTGCGTCACCTCCCGTTCGGTGACGAGGCCCGCCTCACGAATGGAGGCCCAGATCTCGTTGCAGAGCTTGCGGTTGGTCTCGGTGTTGGTGTGGCTGTAGTGGTCGTAGGCGACATCGAACGCCGCGAGGTCGCGCTGGTGGGCCGCGTTCATCTCCTCGAGGATCGCTTCTTCGGGACGCCCCTCCTGGCGCGCGCGAATCATCGTGGCCGTGCCGTGCGTGTCGTCGCCGCAGACGGCGAGAACGCGGTGGCCACGCAACCGCTGAAAGCGCACCCAGACGTCGGTCTGGACGTGCTCGATCATGTTGCCCAGATGGAACTGGCCATTGGCGTAGGGCAGGGCGGCGGTGACGAGGATTCGTCGCGAGGACATGGGGGGACTCCTGACCCGGGGATCGTGCCCGGTCGGGAAGGAAAGCGAAAGGGAGAACCGGAGCCGGGGGGCTCCGCGCGCTCAGCGCAGGCCGCACGCCTCTTGAACGTCGTCGAGGACCGCGCGCGCCGTTTGGCGCGCGTGGGCCGCGCCCTGGGCGAGCACGTCACGTACGTAGTCGGGATCCTGTTCGAGCTCGGCGCGACGCGCGCGGGCGGCGCCGAACATGTCATGGAATCTCTCGAGCAGCAGCTTCTTGAAGTCGCCATAGCCCGTACCACCGGCACGGTAGCGCGCGGCGACCTCGGCCAGCTCCGCCTCATCGCAGAACAGCTTGAGCAGGGCGTAGACGTTGCAACTGTCGGGATCCTTCGGATGTTCGACGGGCGTGGAGTCGGTCACGATGCGCATGATCGACTTCTTGATCTGCTTGTCTGTATCGAAGAGCTTGATCGTGTTGTCGTAGCTCTTCGACATCTTGCGGCCGTCGGTGCCAGGCACGACGGCGACATCCTCCAGGATCATGCTCTCCGGCAACTTGAGGGCGCCGCCCTCGCCGGTCTCCGGGTCGAAGTCCTTGCAGTAGGTCATGTTGAACTTCACGGCGAGGTCGCGCGTGAGTTCCAGGTGCTGCGCCTGATCCTTGCCCACGGGCACCACATCGCTGCGGTAGAGCAGGATGTCGGCGGCCATCAAGACGGGGTAGGAGAAGAGGCCGAAGTCGACGTCCTTGCCCTTGGCGACCGCGTCCTTGTAGCCATGCGCACGTTGGAGCTGACCCATCGGCGTAACCGTGCCGAGGATCCACATCAGCTCGCTGACCTCGGGCACGTCCGACTGCTTGAAGAGCGTGCACTGCGCCGGGTCGAGGCCGAGCGCCAGGTAGTCGAGCGCGACGCCCAAGCTGAGATCGCGCATCGTGTCGGCGTCACGCACCGTGTCGAGCGCGTGCAGGTCGGCTACGAAGTAGTAGCCTTCCCCCTTCGGCTGGAGGCCGATGAATTGCCGAATCGCCCCGAAGTAGTTCCCGAGGTGCGGTCGACCCGTGGATTTGACGCCGCTGAGGATGCGCATGATCGCCGGTATATACGGAGGCGCCCCAGCACGGACGCCCCATCCAGAGTGCTGTCCAGGGTGCCGCCTAGTCGCGCGTCAGGCGGGGCGTGATGAAGATCAGCAGCTCGTTCTGGTCGCGTGCCTCGCTGCGACTGCGGAAAAGAGCGCCGGTGAGCGGCACCATCTCGAGCCGGAGGTTCGTCACGGGCGGGCCAACGGTATCCGACGGCTGCTCGCGGAAGATCATGCCGTCGGGGCTCCAGTCGAGCCGGCTCCGGGCCGGCACGGTGACCGTCGGCAGGATGTACTCGGTGCCGAGCATCGGCGTGAAGCCACGGATCGGCACCTTGAGAGGCCCGTTCGTCGTGTTCGTGATCGAAACGTAGTTACGGAACCCGCCGGACGCCGTGGTCTCGATCGGGAAGCCGTAGATGCAGGCGCGGTTCGTGCGGGGGATGGCTCGGAGCACCTGATAGAACGCGTTGAACGACGGGTCGTAGTGCCGTGCCGAGACGTTCAGCGTGTTCGGGGCCTGCACGACCAGGGTGAACTCGTCGAGGTCCTGCGCCTGGAACACGTCGCCGAAGAGGTCATCGAACCAGCTCACCTCACCCTGCTCGAGTCCGCGCGACAGCGTTGTGCTGGACTTCATGATCACGCTGCGGCCACCGCCGAGAACGAAGGTGCGCGGCGACGTGAGGATCGGGTTGCCGCCCTTGCGGTAGATCGCCTGCAGCACGACGGTCTCGGTCGAGGTCGTCGGGTTCGACATCACGAGACCGAAGTCGTGGAGGTTGCCGGCGAGGTCGGAACCGAACGCCATCTCGAAGCCGAGGTCGAGGATGCCCGGCCAGTGCCCGGTGTTGGGCTCCAAGAAGCGGCTCTCGACGCTCGTCTGGATGGTGTTCTCGCGACCGGCCAGTGCGTACTGGACGTGGAAGCCCGCCGGGATCACGGCAGGCGTCGGCTCGATGCTGACGTAGCCGGTCGTCGTCGTAGGCGTCCACTCGAACGTGGCGTTGGCCGCCACGACAGGCTGCTGCGTCACGCCGACCTGCGCGCCACTCGCGTCGAACGTGCGGATGTCGAACTGCAGCGGCTGCGCCATGGCGCCGCCGGCATTCTCGAGCGTCGAGAAGTTGATCAGCTGCGCGCGATTCGTGTATGGCGTGAGGGCGAGGCTGACGCCCGAAGCGCGCGGCGCGATGCCACCGCTCGAATCTTCCTCGGGGCTGCCGCCACCGACGGAGCGGTGGATGGAGGGCAGGACGAAGCCGCTCGTCGGGACCTGCGTGGGCAGGCCCGTGACGGCATCCAGCGTCATCACGTCCCGCGTCTCGACGCGAACGTAGCCGCCGTTGATGCTCGCCCCACCAGTGACCGTGCTGAGCGGCACCTGCGTCTCACCCTCGCCCGGCACGGTGACCAGCGTGTTGCCCGCGCCATACATGCCGCCGGCCGAGTCGTAGGCAGTCAGGTAGACAGGCGCCGCCTGGCTCGTGAGGTTCTTGAGCGCCAACACGAGCTGCTCGCCCGAGCTCAGGAACGGGAGCACCGACTCGACTGCGCCGAGGCGTGCGCCGTCGTTGATGCCGTCGGCCGATCCGCAGCCGCCGAACGTCAGGCCGACGGCCAGGATCAGGAGCAGCGAGAGCAGGAAGCGCTTGGGCATGGGGACGTCCTCCGGGGAGAGCCCCTGATCCTCCCAGGGCCTTGCTGCCCGCGCAAATGCGCCCCGGCAGGGCCTAAGACGTCTGAACACCCGCTCCAACGAAGTGCCGCCCCGGGCTGCGGACCCGGGGCGGCGAGGGGGGGGCTACTTGCTTCGTTCTCTCCGTCCGCGGAAGCGCGGACGTCGACTGGGTTCCCGGGGACGAGCCCTAGCGCTCGCGGGCGATGGCTGAGGCGAACGGCGGGAGGACGGCGACGGCGAGGACCTCGCCCGTCGCCAGGTCGATCCGGAACAGATCGACCTCCGCGGGGTCCGACGGCTCGGCGTCGATGCCGTAGAGCAGGGCGTCGACGGCGGCCAGCGAGTCGAAGGCCACGCCGAAGGGGACGCTGGGCCCCGCGCGCGTCACGCCGCTGATGGGATCGTGCTCGTAGAGCAAGCCGTCGGGAGCGTCCGAGGAGAGCAGGAGCTGCCCACCCTGGACGGCGACCAGCGCCGACCCAAATGGCGCAGGGAGCGGATCCTCGAGGGCGGTGACCGTCCCGAAGGCCATGTCGATGTGCACGAGGGCGTTGCCCGCGGTCCGGCCGTAGAGCTCGTCGGCCACGAAGGTCACGTCGCGGATCTCGACCGGGAGGGCCGTCACGCTGTCGCGCAGCAGCGCCACGGCGGTGCCGGCCCCCGTCGCCGTGCTGATGCGAATCAGCCGGTGCGGGGCGCTGGACTCGACGCCGTACAGATTTCCATCGGCGGCCATGGACATGCCGTCGATCTCGAAGCCAATCGTCCCGACGAGGGTCACGAGGTTGGTCGCCAGGTCCACTTCCCACAGCCGGGGGGCAGCCGCGCCGGCGCCCTGCGCGACGTACACGATGGGCGCCACGTAGGTGAAGCCCGAGAGCAACAGCACACCGTCGTTCTCGGGAGCGTTGTCGCCGATGAGGTAGATCGTCGTATCACCGCGGAGGCCTGGCGGACTCTCCGCGACGATCGTCTCGTCGTCGAGGATCTCCCAGTTGGGCGACCCTTTCTCGCCGAACAGCACGGCGTGGATCTCGAACACCTCGTGCAGGAAGCCGGTGCCCTTGAGCGTGACGATCGTTCCACCCAAGGTCGTGCCGGTGATCGGCGAGACCTCCGTCAGGGTCTGCGGATAGGGACCGCCATCGCGGGGCGGCGCGGGAACGCCGCCGTCGCCCGGCACCACGACGGGAAGGCCCCCACCTCCCGAACCGCCGCAGCCACAGAGCACACCCACGAGTCCGAGACAGAGAACTGTGACGATCGTTCGAGTGTCCATGTGTGTTCCTCTCGCAAGCCGAACGGGCCCCGGCACCTATGACGAGGACACCCCGGCGCAAAAGCACGCACGAAGTCCGCGCATTCGCTCCGCATCGACACTCCCACGACCGGGGCGCCTCGAGGTGTACCCACATCGCAAGCTGAGTACCAATCCGCACGTTTCAGCGCGGACGCTCCGCAAAGCCCCTGCAACAGGCATTTCGAGTCCTGCGGCAATCCAGAAACGGAGATGCGGCGGCGTAAGCCGGGATTTACGCCTGTAAATCCAAGGCGTGCGGAGAGCGCGCTACGAGGCGTCCTGCATGCGTTTCACGATCTCCCTCGCCGCGGGGCACTCACGTTCCCCACAACACGTTCCGGCCAGGCGCCGACGCAGCGCGCGCCACCCCAGGTAGGACGCTGCAAGCACACCGATGCCGATCGCCGCCCACTCCTGCGCACTCATGGTCCGAACCCCAGCAACATGCCGCCCTGGTACACGACGAGGCTCGCGACGTAGGCCAACACGGTCATGTACACGAGCATGAAGATCGGCCAGCGCCACGAGTTCGTTTCGCGTTTCACGATGGCGAGCGTCGACATGCATTGGCACGCGAGCACGAAGAACACCATCAGCGAGATCGACGTGAGTGGTGTGTGCACGGGACTGCCGTCCGGGCGCCGATCCTCGCGCAGCTTCTGCCGAAGCGGCACGGACTCCTCGTCCGCATCCCCTACGCCGTACACGATGGCCAACGTCGACACCATGACCTCACGCGCGGCGAACGACGCGATGAGGGCCACGCCCGTCTTCCAGTCGTAGCCCAGCGGCTCGATCACCGGCTCGATGAGCTTGCCCAGGCGGCCGGCGTAGCTCTGCTCGAGTTGCTCACCCGCTTCCCAGTCGGCGACCTCACCGGCATCTTCACCGGCCTCGACGCGCTGCTCGGCTTGCGCGCTGATCGCGTCGTCCTTCGGGAAGTAGGCCAGGAACCAGAGCACGATCGAGATCGCCAGGATGATCGTGCCCGCCTCGCGGACGAACACCCCGCCGCGGGAGAGCACGGTGCGGAGGACCTGGGAGGGCACCGGCATGCGGTAGGACGGGAGCTCGAGCAGGAAGGTCGAGGACTCCCCACGGAACATGGTCTTGCGCAGGATCCACGCGACGACCAAGGCCGCGGTCACCGACAGCACGTACATCGAGAGCAACGTCAGGCCTTGGTAGCCATGCGGAATGAACGCGGCGATGAGCAGCGCGTAGACCGGCAGTCTCGCACTGCAGGACATCAACGGCGCGACGAGGATGGTCACCATGCGGTCGCGCCGGTTCTCGATCGTGCGCGCGCTCATGATGCCGGGAATGGCGCAGGCGAAGGACGACATCAGCGGCACGAAGGCCTTGCCGGAGAGCCCGGCCCCCCGCATCAGGCGGTCGATGAGGAAGGCGGCGCGCGCGAGGTAGCCAAGGTCCTCGAGGATCGACAGGAAGAGGAACAGCAGGCAGATCTGGGGCAGGAAGATGATGACGTTGCCCACGCCGGCGACCACGCCGTCCACCAGGAGGTCCGTGAGCATCCCCGAGCCCAGCAACGCGCCCACCTTCAGCTGGACCCATGCGGTGCCCTCCTCGATCCAGCCCATGAAGGGCTCGGCCCAGGCGTAGACGGACATGAAGATCGCGCCCATCACGGCGAGGAAGATGATCGGGCCGAAGACACGGTGCGTGAGCAGGCGGTCCGCGCGCTCGGAGCGATGCGGTCCCGACGACGGGGCCGCGCCGCGCACGAGGCCGACCACACGCCCGGCCCAGGCGTAGCGGCACTCGGCCTCGACGGCTTCGCGGTCGACGCCCGCGTCATCGAGGCGTTGGCGCGCCTCCGTGATGGCGGACGCGAGGTCCGTGTCATCCGCCGCAAGTTCTTCGGCAGCGACCTCCGAGGTCAGCAGACGCAAGGCTTCGGACGCCGCGGCGTCCGCGGGCACGGTCGCAGCCTCGCGCACAGCCGTGGTGAGCGCATCGAGCGCCTCCTCCCCCATGAGCGAGAGACTCCAGAGGCGACCTGGCGAGGCTGCGCGAGCGAGCGCTGTACGCAACGCCTCGATCCCGCGACCGCTGCGCGCCACGATGGGCACCACGGGCACGCCGAACTCGGCCTCGAGCTTGGCGACATCGATCGGGGTACCACGACGCTCGGTGACGTCGACCATGTTCAGCGCGATCACGACGGGGGTCCCCGTCTCGAAGAGCTGCGAGGCGAAGTAGAGGTTGCGCTCGAGGTTCGACGCGTCCACCACCGCCACCACGGCGTCGGGACGCGGAACACGTACGTCGAGCCCAAGCAGCACGTTGCGTGCGACGCGCTCGTCCTCGGAGCTCGACGTCAGGCTGTAGCAGCCGGGCAGGTCGATGACGCGCGCCTCGCGTCCGTCGGGCAGCCGCATGCGCCCTTCGACGCGCTCCACCGTGACGCCCGGGTAATTGCCGACCTTGCGGCGCAAGCCGGTCAGCGCGTTGAAGACCGTCGTCTTGCCGGAGTTGGGGTTGCCCGCCAGGGCGATGACCGGGAGGGCATCGCCGGACCGGGCCGCTCCCTCAACCCTCTCGCTTGACGAGAACCGTTCGGGCTTCCGAGCGTCGGAGGGAGAGGTGGTATCCATGCAGCTGGACTTCCATCGGATCGGCCAAGGGAGCAAAGCGAACGACGCGCAGGTTCGTCCCGGAGACGAACCCCATCTCGAGGAGCCTACGACGCAAGTCGCCGCTCCCTCGGACCGCGCGCACCACGGCGGAGTCGCCGGGCTTGAGTTCGGCCAAGGTCGCGCCGACCGCATCGCGAGCGGCGGCGTGGGCACCCTGGGGAAGCGGAACCGGAACGTTCATTCTGAGAATGATACTCAGAATCGACGGCGAGGCCACCCAGAACGATCAGCGCTTCTTCGCCGCGCTGCCCGTTGCCTCGTCGATGGGGGGCCGCGGCCGCCCGGTCAGCAGCACGGAGCGGGGGGGCGCCTCCGCGGGCTCTTCAGGCTCGGGCTTCGGCTCGGTCCAGCTCTTGAAGAGGTAGGGCTGCTTCTTGCGGAAGAAGGCGCTCGGCGTGCCGGGGCCGGACGGGAAGTACTGGCCCATCAGCTCGCCTTCCCGGCCAGACAGCCGTCCACGTTGATCACTCGCTTCCCCATGGCGCACGTATCGACCGGATGCCGCGGCGGGATGAAGCCAGTCCTTGGGGTTTGCAGGTCGATGGCATGGCGGCGCCGGGGCTCACGGGCCTTGCTGTTCGCATGTTGTATGCGTACTGTCAGGCCTCGATGCCCAAGACTGCCACCTCCCTGCGCCTGCGCACCCGCCCGCGCGATCTCATGCTGGTCGACCTGGACTGCTTCTACGTCGCCGTGGAGCGCGTCCGCGATCCGAGCCTCTGCGGCCGGCCGGTGATCGTGGGCGGCCTGCCCCACGAACGCGGCGTTGTCGCCTCGGCCTCCTACGAGGCGCGCGCCTTCGGCGTGCACGCCGGCATGCCCCTGTTCCAAGCCGAGCGGCTCTGCCCCCGCGGCGAGACGGCGTTCCTACGCGGCGACCACGAGGCCTACCAGCGCGCCTCGCGCCGCGTGATGGAGGTGCTCGGGAGCTTCACCCCGCAGGTCGAGCCCCTCTCGCTCGACGAAGCGTTCCTCGACCTCAGCGGCTGCGACCGCCACCACCGCTCCTGGCTCATCGCTGCCGCGACGGTGCACGACGCGGTGCGTGAAGCGACGGGGCTCGCGGTCTCGATCGGCATCGCCGGCACGCGCGCGGTGGCGCGCGTCGCACTCGATCTCGCCAAGCCCGGTGGCGTCGTCGAGGTCCGGCGCGGCGAAGAAGCCGCGTTCCTCGGTGATCTGCCGCTGCAGAAGCTGCCCGGAGTGGGAGGGCGCACACGCAAGGCACTCGAGCGCTTCAACCTGCGCACGATCGGCGATCTCGGTGCGGTACCCGAAGCCGTGCTCGAAGAGACGTTCGGCCGTACGGGCGTCACGCTCTCCCGCCGCGCGCGCGGACTCGACGCCGACCTCGACGCGGCCGTCGTCGGGGAGCGGCGAGCGAAGACCCCCACGATCTCGCGCGAGACGTCGTTTGCCCGCGACACGAACGACCCCCACGTGGTGGACGGCATGCTGTCCTACCTCGCGCAGCGCGCCTGCCGTGCCTTGCGCGATCAGGGTCTGCTCGCGCGCTCGGTCGGCGTGCGTCTGCGCTACGCCGACTTCCAGACAGCCGAGATGCGTCGGCGCCTGCCCACCAGCAGCCAGCGCGTCGAGGATGTGCTCATGGCGGTGCGCGCGCTGTGGCCGGCGTGCTGGCAGCGCCGCGTGAAGGTCCGCCTCGTCGGCGTCACGTTGCACGGCCTCGAGCGCAAGGCCGAGAAGCAGCTCGATCTTCTCGAGCAGGTCGACGCCGAGAAGCACATCGACGATGCGGTGGACGTGATCCGCGAACGCCACGGCTTCGGCGCGGTCGTGCGCGGCCGTGCGATCGGCCTGATCTCGCACGTGCCCGCGTCCCAGCGCGGCTTCACCCTGCGCACGCCTTCATGCTCGAAGTAGGCATGCTCGAAGTAGGCCTGCTGGAAACGACTACATACGCCGATGCGCGGTCATGCCCTTGCCGTACTCGGCGATCACGCGCTCGATCACGTCCTCGAGCGGCTCCTCGCACACGTCCATGCTCTGCTGCGTGGCGTGCACGACGAACTCCCCGTCGAGCGCAATCGCAACGTGGCCGGGGAAGAACAGCAGATCGCCACGCTCGATGGAGGCGTCCTCACCCAGGAGCCGGCCCGCGGAGGCGGCCTGCATGTCGCTGTCGCGCGGGCAGTCGTAGCCGGCTGCGTGGAGCGCGACCTGGACGAGCGCCGAGCAATCGAGCCCGAGGCTCGTCTTGCCGCCCCAGCGGTAAGGCATCCCCTGCAGCCGCAGGCCTGTCTGGCAGAGCACCTCGGTCGGCTCGGGGTCTTGGCTCCCCAACTCGGCGAGGTGAGCTGCGAACACCCAGCCGCCGGGAATCTCGACGTAGCCGTCGCGCGTTTCCCCGACGCGGACGAGGCTGGTCATGGACAGCACGTCGACGACGGGCGTCTTCATGTCGGGCTCGGGGTAGACGAACGTGCGCAGGGCGGCGACTTGATGCGTGGGCTCGTCGAGCGCCTCGCCGAGGGCCTCCGCGGCCATGTAGCCGACGTAGCCGTCACGATGCGCACGGACCCACGCCCAGTCGTCCTTCACCTCGAAGACGGTGACGTCCTCACCGAAGAGCAGCTGGGTATCGATCCCGGTGTCGATATCGGGTGCGCGCCTGAGGTCCGCGCAGCCAGTGCGAACCGTCGCCGGCTGGCCCTGCGTGAGGCGCTCGGCCTCGATCTGGCCCTCAAGCGCAGCATCGGCGAGGTCGGGGCGGAAGGCATGCAGGCGGCGGTCGAGGTCGGTCACACGACCAGGGATACACCTGGGCGGCCCCGACCGTGAGGATTCGGTTTGCTAGCGGACCGGCTTCTTGGCGCCATGCACCATGGCAGCGGCCCAGGCCTTGGCGAAGGGCACGCCGATCGCGCGCGGCCACGCGAGCTGGGGCTCCTTCGTCAGGCGGGTCCACAAGGCACGCTGGCTCGGGGACAGCAGGTCCGAGGGATCCTTCTTCGCACCCAGGCGCTCGTTGACGAGCGTTGCCTGCAGCGGCGTCATGGGCAGGTTCGCGAGCGGCGTACGCGACGTGTAGTACTTGTCGTCGTCGAGGCGGATGACGTCGTCGCTCCGTACCGCACGCTTGCCCAGCTTGGCATTGGCGACCTTCTGCTGCGCGTCCGTGCGCGTGAACACCTTGAGCGCGCACTCGCAGCGCTCGGCCTGGGCGATGAGCGCCTCGAGCGCGACGGTCTTCGGGTCGTAGCTGACCTCGACGACCTCCATCTTGCCCAACCAGCCGGGACGCGTCTCGATGACACCGTCGATGAGGCCCAACCGGGCCTCGCCCACCCAGAATCAGGTCATCCCGAACGCGGCGCTCGCGACGCCCCGCTTGCGCGCCGCCTGCTCACGTAGGAGCAGGTCCAGGTAGAGCGGCACAGGCTTCTTGATCGCCTTCAATGCCTCGACCATCGCGCTCGCGAGCCCACGCAGCGTCCAGTCGTTGTTGACGCGCGGCACGAGGTCCTTGCGGTCCGCATCGAGCACACGCACCACAGGGTTGTTCCAGGACGGCTCCTCGAAGAGCTTGAGCAGCGGCGCATCCTCCTTGGTGTTGTTGTAGATGCAGGCGGGCACGAAATGCTCGCGCGCGGCGTCGACGATGAAGGGATGCGAGAGGACCGTACGACCGTAGGTCACGCACGTGCTTCAGCCCGGCACCTCCTGGAACAACACCAGCAGCGGCTTCTTCTCGGCGCGCGCCTTCTTGATGGCGCCGTAGAAATCACGCAGCCACGGGACGGCGCCCAGTTCGACGGGGGTCTTCACCGGCTCCGCCTCCTCGGCCCAGAGCAGGGCGGACGCGGCGACCAGGCAGGCGGCCACGAGAACGATCGGGAACGTACGTCGCATGGCCACGAAGGTAGCGCACGGGCCGGCTTGGCGCGCCGGCCCGTGCGTCATGCGGGGCGGAGGGCCTTACCAGGGGAACTTCTTGGCGTTCTTGTCGACGCCAAGCCGCACGAGGGCCTTGGCGACGTCTTCGAACGCACTGTCGGCAGGCTTCTTGGTGGCGCCGGGTGCCAGCTGGATCACGCCGGTGGCGACATGCAGACGTCCGGCAGCCAGCTGCCGTGCAACGCTCTTGGCGCCCATGCGATCACGGCGTTCCGTCACGCGGAACGCGATGAACGTGGGCGGCGCCTCGCTGGGCGGACGCACGAACTCCTCGATCTCGAGCTCCACGATCGGATCGCGTCGCCGCACCCGGCTGAAGGTGCCGGCGTGCATGCGGTGATCGCGCAGCGGCTGCAGGATCAATCCCGTGATGCGCTTCTTGAGCGCCTTGGTGTCGACGGCCGGCCTGGGCGACGGGGTGAGTTGGGGCTCCTGCGTGGGCGAGTCGCCCCTCGCGGTCGGTGAGGCGTAGCTGGAGATGATCGCCGTCGAGGCGGCGGCGACGCCGGGCTGTTCGACGATGGCGGGGGTGCTCTCCGGTGTCGGCGTCGCGGCGAGAGGCGCCGCGTCCGGCTCCTTCCCGGGCAGCTCGTGGTGCTGCACGTGATCGACGAAGGCGGCGAGGGTCAGCACGGCCAGGGCCAAGGCACAGAAGGTGGACAGGCGGTTCATACGAGGGCTCCTTTGCGTTTGCCGCGGATGACGAGCTCTGCGATCGCAAGATTCACGAAGAAGCTCAGCCAGATGCCGGCGACGTAGGGATCGCTCGCCCCGGCTTCATGCAGGGCAAGATAGAAGATGCGGAAACTGACGGCGCTCGCGGTCATGGCGTACGAACGGACCATCCAGGCGGCGTGGCCGCGGAAGTCGCGCGCACGTACGTGCTGCACGCCGCGCGCCGTCGTGTAGACCAACGCCAGGCCGAGGACAAGGAAGCCGAAGCGGCCGGCCATGCCGCCTTTGGCGAAGATCGCGAGGTAGAGGCCCGTCGGCGCGACGAGTACGAGGACGCTGACGACGTAGGTCCAGCCCAGCGCACGATGAAGTCCGGGCGCGGCGTGCAGCAGGCGCCCACTGAACTGCGGCAGGGCGCTCGCCAGGCAGACGCCGCCGCCGGCAATGTGGATGTAGAAGCTGACGCGCCAGAGCACGTCCTCGAACACACGCGCCTTCTCCAAGAAGAACGGATGCAGGCCGCCGAGCTCGAAGTACGGCAGCACGTTGACGACGATCAGGCCCGACAGGCCGGTCATCGCGAGCCAGAACAGCGCGACGCAGACGGTGCGCGCGGGCCTGGCAATGCGTGCTGCGAGGGCGTGTGTGGTCATGTGCGCGTGGCTCCGTACCCGACACGAATACGGTACGGAACGCGGGGCACCCCGGTTGCCAAGAGTGCGTACAAGGCGCGCAAAGCTTCTGTAACGCGCGAGGTAGCCGTGAAAGACCTCGTCGCCCGACTTACCGTTGGCCTCCTCAGCGATCGAGTCCGCGCCGACGCTTCAGGTCCTTCGTGTTCTGACGGATGGACTTCGTGAAGGTCTTGAACTCACGCTTGCGCGCGGCCTGCTCACGCTTGTTCGTCTTGGAACGCAAGTGGGCCAGCTCCCGCTGCAGCTTCTTCCACGATCCCAACCGCCCGGGGTCGAGCGTCCCGGCTTCGACGGCGGCTTGGACCGCGCAGCCGGGCTCATTGCCATGGCCACAGTCCGTGAACCGGCACTGCGTGAAGAGCGTCGTCAGATCGTCGAACGCCTCGTCGAGACCCTCGTCCGCATCCCAGAGCGCAAGCTCACGCATGCCGGGCGTGTCCACGAGCAGCGCGCCCGAGGGCAGCCGCAGAAGGCGCCGCGCCGTCGTCGTGTGCTGTCCGCGTTCGTCGCGCTCCCGGATCACGTGCACGTACTGAAGGCTCTCACCGGCCAGGCGATTGACGAGCGTGGACTTGCCGACGCCGGACGAACCGACGAGCAGAACGGTGCTCCCCGGCGCGAGGTGCGCTTCGAGCTGCTCGGCACCCTGGCCGTGCAAGGCGCTGACCACCACGACGGGCACGCCGAGCGCGACGGGGCCGATCTCATCGAGCACAGCCTGCGGATCCTCGCAGAGGTCCGCCTTGTTGAGTACGAGCACGGGTTGGGCGCCGCTGTCCCAGATCGCAGCGAGGTAGCGCTCGAGCCGGCGTGGCTCGAGGTCGGAGTTGAGCGACGTCACGAGGAACGCGATGTCGACGTTGGTGGCGATGACCTGTGCCGTCGCTGTGCGCCCGGCTTCCTTGCGCACCAACGCGGTGCGGCGTGGCAGGACCGCGTGGATCACGGTCCGTCCTCCCTTGGTGACGGGACCGATCGCCACCCAGTCGCCGACGGCGGGCAGGGCCTCCTTGCCGTCGGCGTGGTGACGCAGGCGACCCGCCGCGTAGGCGCGCGTCTCGCCAGAGGTACAGACGACGGTGTAGCCGTCACGCTGCTCCTCGATGACCCGCGCGGGAGCCAGGTCTTCGTGAGGGGGCAGGGCTTGGAACGCGCCTTCGTGGCCGGCGTCCCAGCCCCAGTCTTCGAGCTGGATCAAAACAGATCTCCGAAAATGGATGGGTTCCTGGGGGGAGGCGCGCTCGAGGCAACTCCGTCGTGAGCCCGTCCAGGCCGATGCGAGACGGAGCCATGACGAGGAATCGCGCCGGAGGCGTGCGACTGCACATCGAGGAGGCAATTCCAAGTCGGGGCCCGCCGTAGCGAGGGCATGGATGGGCGCAGCAGGAGGCTTCCTCGTACGCGCCGAGGGAACCGCCTCCGGGACGGAGTCGTTGGCTAGCGGCGCCGCGACGAATCGCTAGGCGGCGCAGCTGGAGGCGGGTCCGGTGCTACGGCTGATGACTTGCACTGCACTCATAGGTCGCCTCCTTCCTGCCCACGTGATGTTGGGATCGTGAGCACAGTACAGGACGCCGGACGGCGGCGACAGGTTCCGTTTCCAAGTCGCCGCGCCTGAGCGCGCCGCCGGCGCGGACCGGCCAAGCGCAAGAATGGAAAGGGGCCCCGCAGTTCGCGGAGCCCCCACAGCCTGATCTGGCCTGCAACCACGCGAGAGGCTAGTCGTCGTCCTCGCTCGGATCGTCAGCATTGCCGTACACCAGCGCGTCGAGTACCAGGTCCCCGGTTACGGGATCAACCGTCACCTTGTAGCCCTGGCCGGGAGCTTCGCCGTCGTAGGTACTTGAGTTCTCGTCGTTCTCCAGGACGTGGACCAGCAACGGCACGACCCAGACCTCACGATCGTTGTTCTCGAGCTCCACTTCCCGGAGAAGGGCTCCTGCGACATCGTCCGAGGAGAACAGGACCGAGAGGTCAACGGAGTCCACTACGGTCGTGGTGTAGCCATCCACCGGCATGGCAGCCGACCTGTCGGGCCAGGCCTCAGTTCCTGTCGTGGTGGCCGTCGCATCCCGGAGAACGAGACTAAGGCGGCAGTTCCCCGTATCCACATTCTTGAGGACGACCAGCGCGCGGCGACCATCCTGCGTATCCCAGGGATCCACAAGAGCAGCGGACATGCGGTCATCGTCGGCATCGCCGATCGACCAACGATCCACGCGGTCGTAGCCATCCGACGCGACAGCCCCGAGGGGCCTATGCGCGACCCCGAGGAAGAAGGGCGGAGTCCCACACCAGTTGCCGAGATCAGGTGACATCTGCCCGCCTAGCAGCTCGTTGCGCTCGCCGTCACCCGTCAGATCGCGAAGGCCGTTCCCGGAGCGGAAGCCGACGATGCGCTTCTCCTTGGGTGTGACCGGGGGCCCGGAGGGGTCTGGGGTAATCACGGGGGCGTTCCCGCCTGACTGCGGCGTGGGGTCCTGGGGCTCCTCCACCGGCGGATCCTGGGGCTCTTCGCAGGCATGACACTGTGTGATCTCGATCTTCGAGATGTAGTTGTGGATGGAAAGCTGAAGATCTTGACGCGAGCCCTGGTCTCCACTGCCGAGGCCGAGGAGGCTGCCCGTGTAGTCCCGGATCACGAACTCACCGTCAAAGAAGGTGTTGCACCACCACTGCTTCTTGCTGGGACAGGGCGCATCGGAGTCGACTACGACCGTTCGCTTGGGCACACTCGGAGGATCCTGCGGGTTGTCCGCCGGCGCGCTCTCAGTGTCGCCGTCTGTCTTCCAGTTCTTGTACGAGTCAGCAGAAGTCCACCCGAACCCAAGCTCCATCCCGTCGGTCGTGCTGGTGCCATCGGACCCCGTGGATGCGGAGGTGCTCGCCTTCACACCGAACGTGAACGACTCCACGGTACTCTGCGGCTTTTTGACCTCAATACTGTGACCACCTGCAGTCGACTTCCCGTCGATGAGCTGAAGCACGAACTTGAACTTCTGCAGGATCCACTTGTCTTCGCTGAAGTCGTTGTCCTGGATGGAGTCGAAGTCCTTCGCGACGTAGGTGTACCCGTAGTCCCATACGTTCTCGATTCGCACCTGATCCGCGCGCACCGTCGTGGACGCCGTAACGGTGACTTGCCCCTGACCTAGGTAGCGAATTTTCCACTCGACGACGTCGCCGTCCTCGGCCTCCATCTTCACGACGAGGAACAGACTGGCCCGGATTCCGACAAGGCGAACGATCATGTAGCTGTCGTTGCCGATGTCGTCCGTGTCGCCACCCGAGGCCGCAACGCCCTCCACTGCATGGCTCTCGGTGATCAACGGCACCGACGTCTTCAGCTTGGGGAAGGTCGAGAGGGCGTGATACGGCCCGCTGGCGGCGCTGATGGAGTCGTTGAACTTGCGCCAGCTCTGCGTTCCCGACGTCACGGCCGTAGGACCGCACGAGGTCACGGGGGCAGTGTCCGGGATCACCGCTCGAAAGGCATCCACTAGATCCTCGATCGCCTGGCTGTCGACCGCCGGATAGGTCTCACCTTCGGTCGCGTGTGCGACGGGAAGCGCGATGGCCACGGCGAGTACGACAGGGATGCCGAACCATCGCACGACTGTCTGGAGCGTTCCGCGCCGCGTCGTCTCGGTTCCACTCATCAAAGTCCTCCTGCGCATGTGCCGGGGAGGGGCAAGAACTGCCCCTTCAGGGCCCAGACGTCTGGCGTACCACGTTCCGCAGCAGAGTGCGGTAGCCAGGGCCTATCTTCGTGGGGCCAGGGCGGGCTCCTCTGAGATTGGGCAGAGGTACGCCTGAGCGAGGGCCGGCTAGGCCGAATCTACTTTCCGCTGCCCTGCTTGTGCACAGACACCGCCCGCATCCCGAACGAAGGCATGGTCACCGGGGTGTAGGCGTTGCGGCCTGTCGCACCATCCACGGTGGGGGGGATCGTCTCCCCCTTCGCATTCTGGACAACGAGTGACGACTCCGTGGGGGAGTAGATCCCGGCCCGCTCCCCAGGCAACATCCCAAGTCGGAATCGGCCATGCGAGTCGGTCTTCCACATGCGGCCCAGTTGTAGTTCGCCTCGTTCGAGCGAGTCGACGCCGATCAACCAGAGCTTGAAGTCGACGGCGGGTTTGCCGGACGACTCAAACACTTCGACGACGAGCGCCGCGAGGTGCTCGGGTCGAACCTGCACGCGCACTTGTCCCGCCTTGATAGGCACGATGGCCATGAGGCCACCGGGCCACATGATGGTGAGCTCCGTCGGATCGCCGGCGGCCGCAAGGGTGACGCGGCCTTGATCGTCCAGGAACCCCACATCGTGTGGCAGGCGCCCGTGACTCCGCTGGAGACTGAAGTAATGGGAGCGCGTCGTTCGCACCATCATGGCCGCTTGGTCGTACTTGACCGCCACGGTCGCCTTGTCTTGCCAGAGTCTCCCCATCCACTGGTGGATCGCGAATCGCTCCTGCCAGCCGGAGCGGTGGCCGATCACCGCAGCAAGCACCAGCGGAGGAATCGGGCTCGCGTCGTCTGCACCGCGTTCCGCCACGACTTCGTACTTATGAGGGGACGTCTGTGCAAGGAGTAGATCAATGACGGCGTCTCGCCCGGAGACGTCGACGCTGACGGGCAGCGAGGCTGCTGTGTTCGTCCGGCCGCTGACCACGTAGGAGCCGGGCAAGAGGTGGAGCGTGCTCGTGATCGGCTTGCCGGCGTCTTCGATCGTAACGAAGGCCGGTAGGCTCTCTGGATACCTCATCAGCGCTCGGGCTGCGTTGCTCGTTCCGACCAGGGCCGACAGCGAGTTCTTCAACTTCTTGTCGGGGATGAACTCGTGCCACGCGATCGTCAGTCCCTTGCCGGCCCGAGGAACATCGGACGTCGCGACGATTCGTGCCGGGACGAGTCGGAAGGCGGGGATCAAGGCTCGTTGCTCTGCTTCTCGCACCTCGATCGCCGGCAGCCGCGGCGGGATCCAAGCAGGGCCATCCTCGACCTGGACCTCGAACTTCGCGCCCACGATCGTGCCAAACGTCACGCGCCCGCTCGGATCCGTCACGACCCGTAGCGTGCCGTGATGCGCCAATCCCCCGACGCCGTGAGGCACGATGCTCAACTTCACGGGGGAACTGATGTCGCCGCCCTGCGGATCCAGCCGCAGCGTGACCCGTGCAGGCTTGAGTTCGAACGGAGCGGTCACCTTGCCGCCCCGCCGCAAGGCGATCGACCGCCAGGGCGTGGCGTAGCCGGCGTGCATCACGGAGATCTTCGCCTCGACGTCCCCATGAGCGGATGGATCCCTGCTCACCAGGACGCGATCGCCGGGTCGGACGATCTGAATGACTCCCGCGGCCCCGACGCGCACCGCGATCTTCATTTCGTCACGCGCGGCAATGTCGTCGCTCTTCACATCGATTACGCAGGTCGACTCTGCCGTGCCTAGCGCCGGCGCCAATCGAACCTTGATCTGCCGGCCAACGACATCGTCGTACGGCCGCCGAAAGCGGGATGCCAAGTAGCCCTCGGACTTGATCTCGAATCGAACGACGGCGCCACGAGGCAGCTTCCGAAACGTCGCAATGCCCTTGCCGTCCGCAGTCTCGTTTGTATAGAGCTCGACCTTGCTCGAAGGGCCACCCTCAAATGGAACAAAGCTGACGAACACGGTCGCACCCACGACCGGGCGGCTCGACGCGGCATCGACTACCTCGACGCTGCATCCCGCACCGAGTTCGATGCGCAGATTGCCTACAACGACATCGCCATCCTTGACGATGGGGCCGCCTGGGGCCGGGGCGCCGGGCGGTCGCCCGAGCTGTACCTGACGGTCGCGCTCATGCGATCGGTCGCGCGTATCGCGCCCCTCACGATCGGTCGATTGGTCCTGGCTCGCCCAAAGGAGGACCATGCCGGCGCAGGCGAGGCCCAGTGTGAGCCATAGGGTGCGGGAGCGGAGGAGCGACCCAACTACGCTCGTCACGACGCTTTCCTCCTTCTCAAGAGAGCCGGCGCCGATTGGCCACCGGCGAGGTCACCCCACTCCTGCCACCACAGGAGCGCCCACGCTAGCACGACTGTCAGCAGCGGTTCCCGGGGCAGACGGCCCCCGCGCGTCCGCACTGAGACTCGGCTGAGACATCCATGAGGCCCGGAGTCACGTATACTTCGTGTATGTACCGCATTCGGGGGAATGGAGTGCCGTGGAACAAGTACGTCTCAGCCTGCTCTTGGTTGCAAGCCAAGCCGCTCTACGCGGAAGACTCTCAGATCAGTTGGCGAGTCGCGGGGATGTCGAGAGGGTCCACGCGGTTTCGACACTAGGCGACGCCGTCGACCTCTCGTCCTCCGCGAGCTTCGACCTCTCCGTGTATGTCATCGACGACTTCGACATCGTTAGCGCTCAGAGATTCTGTGAGTGGTCCCGCAGCACATGGCGCTCGGATCTCACAAGATGCGTCGTCGTCTCCCCTCTTGAACTCAAGAACTCTTGGTCATCTCTGTACGCCGCCGGTTCGGACGCATGCATCTCATTGACAGGCGACCTCATGGGAGAGTTGGGCTGCCAAGTCGTCGCCGGATGTTCTGCGCGGTCAGCAGAGTGCGGCGTCGTTGACGGTCCTGAAGGCTTGGAACTGTCCGCGGGAGGCATGTCCGTCCGCCTCAAGGGCCGAGAACTCCAACTCACGCCGTCTCAATTTCGCGTTCTCTCGCATCTCGCCCGCAATCACAACCGGATCGTGCCGAAGCAGGAGTTGGCGGCGCTCGCCCGACTCGAACCTGAGGCTTCGGCCGGGAGCGACGGGGCGCTCTATGAGTGCCTGTCGCAGATCCGCAAGAAGCTCGGCTCTCAGCGCGATCTCCTCCTCACGATTCGGGGGCATGGGTATCGACTTGCCTCTCGAGTCGAGTCGTAGACGTGCTGGGGACCGCCAACCGTCGGCTCTACGCACGGGGCTGCCTAGGGGATTGACGCTAGGCTTCTGTACGCATATTGTTCGCATTGGCAGGAGGGGTCCAGACCGCGAGACCCTATGTCCAACTCCGCCAGCAGACCGCCCACGCCATCACCTCGAAACCCCAAGAAACGGGCCGTTCGGGAGCATTTCGTGCACCTCGACGTGCACTCGGCCTACTCCCTGCTGGCCGGGGCGAGCTCCATCGAGTCGCTCGTCGCCCGGGCTTCGGCCCAGGGCCACGCCGCCCTCGCACTCACCGACACCGACGGCGCCTACGGCCTGCCGCTCTTCCAGGCCTGCTGCGACGCGGTCGAGATGCAGGCCATCCACGGCGCGGAGATCCACGACCCGCACCTGGAAGGGGAGCGCGCGATCGTCCTGGCCCAAGGCGATACGGGCTACCGCAGCCTCTGCCGCCTGCTCACCCGCCGTCGGCTGGATGAGCGCTTCTCGCTGATCGACGACCTACCGCAGCACGCCGAAGGGCTGATCGTGCTCACACCCTCCCCCACGCTGCTCCGGCAGTGGGCCGAGGACCTCGCACCCGACGCGCTCTACGCCGAGGTCATCGCGTCCGCTCCCGAAACCGCGCGCCGTCACCTGCTCGAGACGGCGCGCGGCGTCGAGCGGCCGCTCGCGGGAACGCATCGCGTGTTCTTCGACCACAAGCGCCGCCACGGGCTGCACCGCATGCTGCTCGCCATCGGGCAGCTGAAGTTCCTGCGCGAGATCCAACCCGGCGGCGTCGATCGTCACGGCCGGCCGCTCGACGTGGCGCCCCCCGAAGCGTTCATCGCCTCCCCGGCAGAAGCCGCACGCGCCTTCCGCGACATCCCAGGGGCCGCCCGCGCGACGGTCGAGATCGCCGAACGCTGCACGTACCGCTTCCGCAAACCCAAGCGACCACGCCTGCCGGCGCTCGACCCCGCCATGCTGGGCGAGACCGAGACGAGCATCACCACCGATGCGGCGTACGCACGCCTCGCCCACCTCTGCCTCGAGGGTGTGACGAAGCGCTACGGACGCATCCGGCCCGACGTGTTCGCGCGCTTGGAGCGCGAGCTGCGCGTGATCCAGATGCGCGGCTTCTCGGACTACTTCCTCATCGTGCACGGCCTTGCGGAATTCGCGCGCGCACGCGGCATCCCCGCGGTGGGGCGCGGCTCGGCCGCCAACTCGATCGTCGCGTACGCGCTCGGCATCACGTCCGTCGATCCGCTGCGCTTCGACCTGCCGTTCGAGCGTTTCCTCTCGCCGGCGCGGCGGGACTGCCCGGACATCGATCTGGACCTCGACTGGCGCGGCCGCGACACCGTCATCGAGCACGCCTACGATACGTACGGCGACGAGCGCGTGGCGATGATCTCCACGCACATCACCTTCCAAGCGCGCTCGGCCGTGCGCGAGGCGGCCAAGACGCTGGGCCTGCCGCCGCCGGAAGTGAGCAAGCTCGTGAAGCACCTGCCGTGGCGACTGGCGGGCGAGCTCGACTTCCGCCGCTTGCCGCCCGAGCTGGCGGGCATTCCCGTGCATGAGAAGCCGTGGAGCAGCCTGCTGCGCGCAGCCCAAGCGCTGCACGGCCTGCCGCGGCATCTTTCGATCCACGTGGGGGGGATCGTCATCGGCGACGGCCGCCTCGACGACTCGCTGCCGCTCGAGCGCTCGGCCAAGGGCTTGGTCGTCACGCAGTACGACATGCACGGCGTCGAAGACACGGGCCTCGTGAAGATCGATCTGCTCGGCAACCGCGGGCTGGCGGTGATCGCCGACGTCGTGCGCGACGCGCGCGCCTTCCACGATCACGCACTCGATCTCGATACCGTGCCCGAGGACGACGAGGCCGCCGGCAAGCTCCTGCGCGAAGGTCGCACGCTGGGCTGCTTCCAGGTCGAGTCGCCCGCCATGCGCAACCTCGTCGTGCGCATGGACGCCCACTCGCAGGAAGACGCGATGATCGCGCTCTCCCTCGTACGTCCCGGACCGTCGAGCTCGGGCATGAAGGACGCCTACATCCGTCGGCGCCGTGGCGAGGAGGAGACGCCCGCGCTCCATCCCGCGATCGACGCGCTCTTCACCTCGACCTACGGCGTGATGCTCTATCAGGAAGACACACTGCGCGCGGCCTCGGCCGTCGCCGGCTTCGACCTGGCGCAGGCCGATCTCCTCAGGCGCGCACTCGGCAAGAAGCGCGCGCCCGAGGACCTGCCCGAGCTGGAGAAGGCCTTCCGCGGCGGTGCCCGCGAACGCAACGTGCCCCAGCACGTGATCGACACTGTGTGGGACGACATCCGGCGCTTCTCCGCGTACGCCTACAACAAGGCCCACGCCGCGACCTACAGCCGCATCTCCTGGCAGGGCCTCTACTTGAAGTCGCGCTACCCGGCGGAGTTCCTCGCAGCGGTGCTGCGCAACCGCGGCGGCTTCTACGCACCACGCGCCTACGTCGAGGAGGCCCGCCGGCTCGGCTGTCGCATCGAGCTGCCGTGTGTCAACCGCTCCGATGTCGGCGCGCTCGGGCGCCTCGGTGTCCTGCGCCTGGGGCTCGACCAGATCAAGAGCCTGCGCCAAGGCACGCCCGAGGCGGTGGTACGGATCCGCGAGGCCCAGGGGCCGTACCTCTCGCCGACCGATCTGCTGCTGCGCACCGACGTCGAGAAAGCCGAGGTCGAGCGCCTCGTGCTGGCCGGCGCACTCGACGTCTTCGACCGTCCTCGCGGCGAGTTGCTGTGGCTCCTGACGCTCGACTTCAAGCGCTACGTGCGCGCGCGCACGGAGCGGCGCGAACGTTCCTCGCTCTTTGGCCCATCGTCGATGTTGCCGCCGCCCCGACGCATCCCCGTGCCGCCCAGCTACCGCACCGAGGAGTTGCTCGCCATGGAGGTCGAAGCGCTCGGGCTGACCGCCACCTGCCATCCGCAGGAGTTGTGGGCCGAGGCGGCGAAGGAGGCGGGGGCGATCCCGACGACCGATCTTCAAGGCCGGGTCGGGCGCAAGGTCAAGGTGGCCGGCTGGATCGTGACGGACCGGCGCGTGCGTGTACGCCCGAAGGCGGGGGGCGAACGTCCCCAGCGGCCCGAGGGCCGTTACATGAAATTCCTCATGCTCGAGGATCTGCACGGGACGGTCGAGGTGACCCTGTTCCCCGACGCCTACGCCCGGGCCGGGCACCGCCTCTCGGGTGCGGGCCCGTTCCTCGTGCGTGGCATCGTGCGCGACGATCACGGCTCCCTGACCCTGGATGCTCGCGACATCGTGAAGCTCGACGCGCCTCAGGCATCCTGAGCGGTGAGCATGGGGTACACTCCCCGCGGAAGGTCAAGGAGCGGCCGTACATGCGCCGAAGCGTCGAAACCACCAGCGAGATCCAGGCCCTCGAGCAGGAGATCCGCAAGAAGCAGGAACGCTTGGGCGAGTTGCTGCGCAACGTCGAGCCGGAGCCGGTCGAGGACTTCGAGCTGCGCGGTGAGGCCGGATCGGCCGTGATGCTCTCCAGCCTCTTCGGCGCGAAGAACGACCTCATCGTCATCCACAACATGGGCTCGCAGTGCCCCTACTGCACGCTGTGGGCGGATGGCTTCAACGGCGTCCTGCGCCACCTCGAGGACCGCGCGGCGTTCGTCGTGGTCTCGCCGGACGACCCCGAACTCCAGATGCGGTTCGCGATGCGCCGCGGCTGGCGCTTCCGCATGCTCTCCAACGCCGAATCCGGCTTCACGGAGGCCATGGGTTTCACGACCGAGCACGAAGGCCGGACCTACATGCTGCCCGGCTACTCGACCTTCCGACGCCGGGACGACGGCTCGATCACACGCGTCGCGCACGCACCCTTCGGTCCCGGCGACCCATACTGCTCGGTGTGGCACATCTTCGGTCTGCTGCCCGATGGCATCGGCGACTGGCAGCCGAAGTTCAACTACGAACTCTAGGCCCTACCCCTGCGGCGGGGTGGGCGGCGTGACCGCCTCCGGAGGCACGGCAGGCGCCGTGGGGGACGGAGGGGGCGGCGGCGGCACGGGATCATCGCCGTGCCCCACCGTCAGGTTCTTGGGTGCGCCCCGTCCACGCGGGATCGCAACGAGACCAGCGTGCTTGGTGACCGCGTCGACGCCGTGATTGCGCACGGCACTCTCGAGGGCCGCGACGCACGGCACCTCACGAGCCTTGGTGGTCGCGGCGCCGTAGCGCTTCTGGGCGACCTTCGCGTCGAGAAAGAAGAGCGCGCGCTGACCTCCGACATCGACGAAGTCCGGCTTCACGCCCTTGGCTACGTCGGCCGTGGAGACGATCGCCAAGTACCGGTCCTTGGTGCGATAGAGCCTGAGTCCGCGGCCGCCGATCGCGTCCGAGAGCGCGAAGCCCTCGACGACGGCCCACGTGCTGGCGCTCTTGCTGATCGGGAAGGCGCGCAACGTCACCGACGAGGCATCCTTGCGCAAGACGAGCAGGGGATCGCGGTTGCCCTGGCGCTCCCAGAGGTAGTCGCGGCGTGCCTTGACCGACGCCTTCATCACGCCCTTCAACTCGTCCTTGCCGACGCGGATGCGACCGGCGGTGGCGGCGAAGAGCGGCGCATGTTGGAGGGTCGCGTACCCCTCGACGAACTGCTTGCGTGACGACTCGAAGCGCACGGTGCTCCGAACCTGGATCAGGTCGTCCCAGCGCTTGACGACGCGGTGATCGGCGACGCGGCGGGAGATCCCACGCGACTCGACGAGTTGGCGCGACGTGCAATGCGGGCATTCGATCTTGGCGCAGTCACACACCAGGGAAGGCGGCTGCCAACTGCCCGGGCCTCGGTACGTACCGCCGTGGGCCAAGGCGTCGGCCGCCGAGAGCAGGAGTGCCGCGAAGAAGACAGGTACGACGAGCAGGGTGGTGCGCATGATCAACCTCCGCCCGCAGCAGAGCGAAGGCCGTACCGGAGCGCCGCCCGGCCCCGTGCCCACGAGTACCGCCTCGCGAAGTCACGTCACGGGAACGTAGGGCGTCGTCCGTTACGCGCGTGTCCCGACCTCGCGAAACGGCACCTCGCCGGGGACCCCGTCTGCGAAACGGAACACCCGCGCCTGGGTGTCATCCTGGGGATGCGCGATCACGGCGCTGCACACCGTGCCTCGCCCCTGGCCCCGCTTGAGGATCCGATGGTCGCCGGGCAATACGGTGGTGTCGTCCCGCGCCAGGATCTCGAGACGCATCAGGGTCATGGCAATCGGCTCATCGACGACCGGAAGGCCGTCGGGCGGCGGGACGACCTCATCGAGCTCGTGCAGGTTCGTCACGGTGTGTGCGCCGGGCGCCAGCGGCAGCAAGACACCCTCACGCGGGTGGCCGGGGGTGCACGCGTCGTGACGGACGACGAACGCGTGCTCCCCGTCAGCCAGCAGCAGGTTGAACCCGGCGTACGCCTCCCCGGCGAGGTGCTCCTGGACCCACGCCGCGGCGGACCGGGCGTCGGGATGCTGCAGCGCCTCGTACACGAGCAGGCCCCGGCTGCGCAAGCCGTCGCCGCCTTCAGGACCGCGGCGGTTCGTGATCGCCGCAACGAGGCCGGCGAAGTTCACGCCAAGCCAGGTCCCGCCCGCCTGCAGGTCACGCGGCGCGACGATCCCGTGCCCACCGGTGCGCAGGGTCGGTGCTTCGAAGGGCCGCTCGAACGACTCGTCACGATTGGCGAGCAGAACGAGCGGATGCTCCGCGTTCATGCGGTGGTGGAGCAGGAGGAAGCACATACGCGCAGTCTACGCGCAGCGGGCCCAGCCTAGACCGAGCCCTCGCCGACGACCTTGACGAGGTCATCGTTCGAGCGGGCGTCCTGCAGCGCTGCCTCGGCCACGCGGAACAGGTCCTCGAGGATCTCGACGCCCTCCGAGCGGCTCGTCGCGCCGCCAATGTGGAGCGTCACGTTCATCGAGAGCTGCTCGACGGCGATGGGGTCGAGGGTCACGGCGTCGCGGATGCGGCGCGAGAGCGACATCGCCCCCTCGTAGTCCGCGTGGACGGCGACGACGACGAACTGATCCCCCGTGGAGCGACCCACGATGTCGTGATCGCGCACGGTCGTCTTCAACCGGCGGGCGACGTTCTTGAGCACGCCGTCGGCGACGGCCGGTCCGTGCGTCGTGCGTACCTCGTCGAGGCCGGGTACGTCGACGAGGAGCAGCGTCAGTGGGCTCGCGAAGCGCTCGCAGCGGCTCCACTCGGAGGTCAAGCGCTCGAAGACCTGGATGCGGTTCCAGACGCCCGTGACGGGATCGATGAAGGGGACCTGGGTCAGCTCGAGCGTGATCTCGTCGAGCATGCGGGTCTGCGACTTCAACTCGGCACGGACGCGCTCGAGCGCGTGCTTGTCTGACAGGCGGCCCCCGCGGGGGCGTCCGATACCTGCGACCATGCCGCCCTCGAGCGGGAAAAAGCGGTACTCGACCATGCGCGCGCGTCCGTCCGGATCGGTGTGCGGCACCTCGAGCATCACCTCACCACCACCGGCGGCCTTGACCAACTCGCCGATCACGCGGCTCTGCGCCTTGAGCGGCACGAGGTCCATGAAATCCACGCCGACCTCGGCACCGAAGACCATCCGGCCAAACGCCGGGTTGTAGGCCTCGAGCGTCCTGTTGGCGCGCACGATGACGAAGAGATCGTTCGTGTCGCTGAAGATGCTGTGGAGGAGCTCGGCCTGTTGCATGGGGTGCCCGCTGGAGGGAGACGGTGAAGCGCACGAAGCGCTGGAAGAATCATCGTAAGAGCGGCCCTGCTCCTTTAGCCCCGAATCGGGCCCTTCCAATGGACTACGCATATGTAGACACCCGCCCCTGCGGCCGATTCCCAAGCGCTGCTCGTGGTCGGCCCCTAGCGGCCGATGGCGTAGCGATCGCCCGCCGAGACGACGACGAAGGGCGTGCTCCCAACCCCCGGCGCCTCGAACACGCCGCGTCCGTCCGTGAGACCGCGTGCGCGGATCGACGAGCCGTCGGACACGGTCACGTAGGCGCCGCGGGCGGCCTGGCCCTTGGCATCGGTCACGTAGACGCGCACCTTCTTGCCAAGACGCTGCAGCACGACCTTCAAGTCGCTGCGGATCACAAGGCTGCTTGTCTCGTGCCGCCCGGCCTTGGCCACGACGAGCCACACGCCGGCATCGGCACCCTTCACGGGCAGCGCGACGTCGGCGGCATGCTCTCCATGATCCGTATGGGCGGGGAACTCCGCCGTCCACTCGTGCGCCGGAACGATGCCCGAAAGATCGATCTTGTGCAGCCCCTCGAGCGTCTTTCGTACGGCGAACAGCACCTGGAGATCGACCGGGTAGGCCTTGAACGCGACCTTGCGGACGTTGCGGTAGCGAACAGGGAAGGTCGTCCCCGCCGCCAGCGGGCGCATCACGGTCTCCTCGAGCCGCAGGCGTTCCTCCGTCAGGAACGCGAGCGCCTCGCGGGCGTCCTCGACGCCCGAGGCCTTGCGGTACATCGCAATGGCCTTGTCCAAGTCGCCCTGCACATGGTGGACGCGCGCCAGGACGTGGTAGGCGCGGCTGCGGAACGGACTCCAGTCGTACGAGTGGCCGTTGCCGCGGAACTTCTTGCTCACGAGCGGTTCGGCCGCGGCTCGCACCTGCTTCGCCGCCTCCTCTGTCGGCTTCTCCTCGAAGCGACGGAAGCGTGTGTCGGCCAGGAAGTACCACGTGTCGTCGCGGTAGCGGCTGTCAGCGAAACGCCGCAGGAAGGCCTCGGCGGACGTCGCCGCGCCATCGAGGTCGCCCGCGCGGCTCAGTGCTTCGACGAGCGCGTAGCTCGCGGGATCCGCCATCGAGTTACCTGCGAAGTGGGCCGTCAGGCTCCAGAGCGCATCCAGCGTCTCCTCGTCCATGGGCCGACCCGTCTCGCCAGCGCGTCCCTCGGGCCGCGGCAGCTCGCGGTAGCGGCGTGCGCGCTGGAACGCGGCCTGGGCGGTGGCGTTGCTGATGGGGAAGGCCTTGAGGCGTTCGCCCAGGTGGTCGAGTCCCTCGACCTCACGGCCGCGACCGGCGAGAGCCTGCAGCCAACCTCCCTCCAGCGTGAACCCGCGAGCGATCAGCTCGCGGAACAAGCCGTTGGCGACCTCGGGCTCGCCGACGCCCTCGTAGGCAAACGCGATCGCACGGGCCGTGTCGATGTCACCCGGGATCCGCTGGCGGTTGCGACGCACGAGCTCCTCACGGGCACGCACGATCTCCTTGTGATCCTTTTGCTCGATCGCGGCGCGCAACAGATGGGCCTCGATCTCCTCGATGATCACGTCCCGAAGCGGCTGGTCCTTGCGCAAGGCGCGGAGCATCTTGCGCGCCTCCGACCACTGCTTCGCGGCGATGAGCCGCTTGGCTTCGCCGTAGAGCTCGTCGGGCGTCGGGCCCTGCTCGGCGGCCGGGGCCCGCGCCGCGTCGGGCATCAACACGCGCACCGTGCGGCCCTTGGCGCGGCCATGGACCTCGGGGGTGTACATCGCGTAGGCGGTCGTGCCCAGCGCCGTGAAGGTGCCGAGATGGGTCGCCTGCAGCACGTACTCCAGCGTGATCGTGCCGCGCTTGACGCTGCTCAAGAAGAACACCTGCCGATTGTCACGGCGCTCCTGCCACGCGTACGGGCCACGGGTCGTAGCGGCAAGCACCTCGAAGCCCGCCGGCAGCGGATCTTCGACGAGCACGAACTCGAGATCACGCGGCGCCGTCACCTTGAGGCGCACGAGCATGCGGTCACCACTGCCGACGCTCTCCAAGTCCTCGGGCTCGATCTTGGGGCGCATGCCCTCCCGCAAGATCGTGAAGCCCGGCTTCACCTTCACGGGCTTGCCGGGCAGGGGGGCTTCCTCGGGGTCGAGGTAGCGGCGGGCCAGCGTGAGGCCGTGCGTGTCTGCGGGGAGATCCTCCGAAGCCACGACACTCTCGAGGCGTAGGGACCAGTGCAGATCGCCTTGTCCCGCGAGGCGGAAGCCGACGCGGTGGCGGCCCGCCGACAGGCCGGCCGCCTCGACCAGCGTGAAACGGCGGTCGGCGAGGGCCAACGGACCGGCGCCCGTCTTGACCTGGCGCACGACCTGGCCGTCGAGCAGCACCTCGACGGTGCCGCCGAAGCCTTGCCCGCGGCCCACGAGAACCCAGCGCGCAGCGGCGCCCACGAACGCGCCGGCGGCCTTGGTGGAGCCGAACGCACCCTTGGGACGGTTGGCGAGGAGCCAACCCATGCCGCGCTCGGCGTGCGGGCCGGCGACCTTGTTCGCCAGGAGCGCCTCGACGGCCAGCGCCGTCGCCTCGGCGTCGCTGCCGGTGAAGCAGTGGCCCTGGATCGCCTTCCAGTAGGTCACGCCATCCTTCTCGACGCGTCGCTCGAGCAGGAGACGCACGAGCTCGTCGCTGTCGAAGCCGCGATCGAGCCGGTGCGCGGCCAGGGCGAGCCATGCGAGGCCGTTGACGCTCAGGTCCTCGCCGCGTCGCCGGAACGTCGTGGCGTAGGCCTGTGTGTTGATCGTGCCGGCTTCAGCGAGCGCCAGATGACCGAGGGCGCGTGCATCTTCGGTGCCGCCCACGATCAAGCGCATGAGCGCGGTGCGTGCGCGGTCGATGTTGCTCTTCAGCATCGGCACGCCGCTGTCGCGCGCGGCGACGAGGCCGCGCAGGGCGTAGGCGGTCATGCGCAGATCGCTCCCGCTGCGGAACCAACCGAACGAGCCGTCGTCGTTCTGGAGGTTGCGCAACCGCGCGGCGCCGCGCTTGGCGCCTGCGCGCAGGGCCTGGATGCGACCCGCCTCCAAGCTGCCGGCCCCCTCGAGTGCGGCTAGAGCCTGGAGCGCAGGCAGGAAGCGGTTGACCGTCTGCTCGACGCATCCGTAGGGGAAGAGGTCGAGGTAGAGCATCGCGTCCATGACGGCGTCGCTCACACCGGGGTAGAGCATCACGGTCAGCTTGTTCGTACCGGGCACGACGCCCTCGGGAACGTCGAGGAACGTCTCCTGGAGCGCGCCTTGGCTCGTGTTGCTGCTGCCGCTGCGGGCGTCGAAGACCTTCAGTCCACGGGCGAGCGCGCCGAGCTTGACCTCGACAGCATCTCCGACGGGCGCCGCGCCGACGCTCGCTTCGATGCGGATCGGGCCGGGCGTGCGCGAGGCGAACGTGCGATCGGAGATTGCGCGGCCGCCTGCCGGGATCGAGAGCGATTCGTCCTTGCCGCCTAGATCCACGCCCTCGGCATCGACGCGCACGGTGACCTCCACCGCGTCGCCCGTGTTGTTGTGCACGGCCGTAGGGATGACGAGTTCATCGCCCTGCGTCAGGAAGCGCGGCGGATCGACCCGCACCAGCAGGTTGCGACGAGCGACGACGGAGCCGCGGCCCGCGCCGACGAGCGCGGCGCGTGAGACGCCGCGCACCGTCGCGCGCCAGCGCGTGAGATTGTCGGGCAGCTTCACCTTGACCGTGGCCTTGCCATCCTTGCCGGTGACGACGTCGGGCTGCCACGCCGCGGTATCCGCGAAGGACTTGCGAATCTCGAAGGAACCAAAGGCCTCGAACCCCAAGGATGCCACGACCTTCCGCACCGCCGCGAAGCTCGCCTGGCCCTCGGCGGCCTGGAAGCGATCCATCAAGACCTGCATCTCGGCGCGCTTGGAGAACTCGTCCGTCGAACCGCTCGCAAGGGACGGACGCCGCATGCCGGGCGGCACGGCGCCGCCGGGTCCGCTGTACTGTCCGCCTCCGCCGCGACCGCCGAGACTTCCGCCGGAGCCCCCACCGATGCCCACGGTGCCCGGCGATGTCGGAGCCGGAGGCATGTCGGCGTTCTTCTCGCCCGCACGGCGGTCCGCGGCACCGGGCTTCTTGTTCTTACGAGAGCGCAACTTGGCGTCGGACAAGCCGTCCATCTCGGCCTCCGCCATGTCCGCCATGGGCGCATCGCTCGGCTCGTTGCTCGCCAGGCGCTTGAGCGCAGCGTCGAGGCTCTTGTCGGCCTCGGCCTTCACCCGCATCTCACCGAGCATCGCGCGCGCGTCCCACGAACGCGGGTCGGCTTGCAAGGCAAGCAGGGCCTGACGAACGGCCGCGTTCGCGTCACCCCGGCGGAGCGCCTCACGCGCAAGCCGGACGGCGCTACGCGCGAACACACGCTTGGCGTCGCCGCCGCGTGCCGCGGTGTCGGCCAGCAGGTCCTTGCTGGTCTCGCGCGTGGTTCCGTAGAAGCGCGTCCCGAGTGAGGACGCACTGACGACGACGTTCACGCGACGCTTGTCGTAGAAGTAGGGCCGGATCGGCGGTGCCTTGTCGCGCGCCACGGCGAACACGGTCTCGTCCACCAGGGCCACGCCCAGCGCGGCCTCGACAGGATTGCCGTTGGCGTCCTTGGCCGTCAGCGTGACCTCGACCTCGGAGCCGGGCAGGGCCACCCTGGGGTTGATCTCGACCCCGACGTCGAGATGGCGCAGGACCACGACCTCGGTCTGGGCCTCGAGCAGCTTGTCCGTGCCGGGGATCGCGACCTTGAAGAACACGTTCGGGGCGTGCTTGCCCTCGAGCGGGAGCTCCAGCAGCGTGCTGCCGCTGGTCAGGTCGATGAAGCGGTAGTCGAGCACCTGCTCGCCTTCGTAGGTGAGCAACGCCTTGCCGCGGCTGACCGGGCTGTGGAGCAGCACCTCGGCGGTCTCGCCCTCCTTGTGCAACGTGCGCGCGGCGAGGAGGCGCGCGTCCTTGCTGAGGTCCTCGGCTTCACCGCTGGCCTCCAGGTTGGTGAAGGCCGTGACGAGTTCCCCGCGGCTCTTGCTGCGCCAGCGCAGGCGGTAGCGGCCGGGCTTGTCGAGGCTGAGGCGGATCTCGGCCTCGCCTTCGGCGTCCGTCGTGAGGGTGTAGGAGCCGACCTCGACCTCCTCCTCGTTGACGTACCGACCATGCCAGCCGCCACCCCGTCCGCCGGGAGCGGGCGGCGAGGGGCGACGCTCCACGGCGGACGTTGTGCGGCGTACACGCAGGAGCAGCAGCGTGCCCGAGCGGGAGACGGCGCGCTCGCGCGCGTCCACCGTACGGACGCGGGCGATGACCTGCTGCTTCGGGCGGTAGACCTTGCGATCCGCGCGCACGACGGCCATGTGATCGGCTCGGGTGATCGGAATGCGGTCCTCGGCAACGATCCAGCGCCGCGTGACGTCCATCGCGCTCGCGCGCACGACGTACTCGGCGTCGTCATCGCGCTCCTGCGTCTCGAACATGATCTCGGCACGGCCGCGGCCGTCGGTACGGACCTCGCCACGCGTGACGATGGCCATGCGTGCGCTTGGTGCCGGGGGGAACCCAGACGGGGGCGCGGCCGGATCGTTGCGGGCCGTGGGATCGTCGCGGAAGTACCACGAGTAGTCCTCGGCCGCGGAGGCGGTATAGACCTTCGACCGGCGCCACACCTCGTAGCGCACCGGCGCATCGGCCACGGCACCGCCGAACGCGTAGGTGAGGTCGATCGTCGCCTGGACCTTGTCACCCGTCAGGTACACGGGCTTCGACGGTGTGAGCTTGATCGTGAACTCGGGCTTGCGGAACTCCTGGACCTCGAACGTGCCCTCCCAGACCCCGCGCTTGTCGATGATCAACTGCACGCGCCAGGCGCCGAGGGGCGCCGCGCCGTCGACGAGGAACTCACCGTGGAACGTGCCGAAGTCCGAGGACGTCGTCTTCTCCTCGAACACCTGCTGACCGCGAGGATCGTAGATCCGCACGCGGCCGTCGCGCTTGGCCGGCGCGGCGTACGCCCCGCCGTAGGCCTGCATGAAGATGCCGCGCCACGACACCTTGGCTCCGGGGCGGTAGACCGGACGGTCGGTGTAGAGGTAGGCCTTGCTGCGGAAGCCGGAGGACGCCGTGCCACCGCGCTTGATCTCGGTGCTCGCCGCACCCTGCTCGGAGAGCACCAGCACGTTCTTGGCGCGCGTCCACGCCTTGTCGCTGGTGCCGATCCAGACGCCGTCCTTGCCGGTCGTGCCGACCTCGCCCTGGCCGGCGGCCAGGACTCGTGCGCCGGCGATGGGCGCGTGGGTCGCACGATCGAAGGCCCAGACAAGCAGCTGGCGGCCCTCACTCTTCTTCACGACAACCTCGAGGTCGCTGCGCAGGAAGAGCGTCGTGCTGGTCAGGTCGTCATCGCCGGCCACGACGACGTAGGCGCCCCGCTCGGTGATGGGCAGCTTGCGGTCCGCCTCCATGAGCCTGTGGGCCTTGTAGCCACCAACGGTCCACTCCGAGGTCCAGTCGGGCTTCACGATCTCGAGCTGCAGGTTCTCGACGCCCTGCAGCGTGCCCTTGCGCTGGAAGTACTCCTCGATGCCGAGCCGGTAGACCCGCACGCGCAACTGCTCGATGTTGCGTGTTTCGACGCGCAGGACGGGGTCCGCGCTCGTGCCCTGCACGCGGTCCATGCGCACTTCGAGATGCTTGCGCTTGAGCCGATCGAGGCGCGCCTTGGCCTGCCGGGCCTGCTGCGAGCGCGAATACTTCTTGATCAGCGTCTCGTACGCGGCGATCGCTTCACCCAGGCGCTGGAGATCGTCCTCGAGGGTGGTGGCCGCAAGCAGCCGAGCGGCGGGCGCCCAGCCCGTGCTCGCGTAGCGGCCCGCAAGCCCGCCGAGCAAGGTGAGGGCCGCCTCGTGGTCCTTGCGCTCGCCCAGGGCCTGCGCCGCCAGGTAGAGGGCGTTGGGGGCACGCGGATCGTCTTCGTTCAACTCCGCGAAGCCGCGCCAGGCTGCGATCGCGGCATCGACCTCCTTGCGAGCCTTGAGGGTCGCGCCCTTGTCGAATGCGGCGCGCGAGATCTGCGCGCGCACGGTCTTCCAGAGCGGGTGCGTCGGGTGGGCCTGCAGGAAGCGCTTCCACTCCGCGATGGCGTCGTCGTGGCGACCCGCGCGCACGAGCGCTTGCGCGGCACGATCACGCGCCTGCGGTACGAACTCGGCCTTGGGGAAGCGTTCGACGAGCGACCGCCACTCGGCGGCCGCCTTCTCGGCCTGGCCGCGGGCGTCGTAGGCCTCGGCCAGCTTGCGCTGCGCCGCAACGGCGCCGGGATCGCCGCGGTGCTCGAGGATGGCGCGGCGGATGTAGGCCACGCCCTCTTCGAACGGGCCCGTCCCGCCGTTGGCGAGGCGCTCTTCACCGAGCAGGAGGAGGATCTCCATGTGCTGCGCGCTGGCAAACGGCGCAGCCAGGGCCGCTTTCAGATCGGCACGCGCCTTGGGCAGTTGGCCCATGCGCAGCCACGAGCGGCCGCGACCGACAAGCCACACGTGGACGCGCTTGGCCTCCTCCGCCGGCAGCCGCTTGAGGTCGGGGCGCTTCGTGTGGCCCGCTTCGGTGAGCAGGATGTTCCACGTGCCGGCGGCGTAGTTGAACGCGCGGCGTTCTTCGTGGATGCGTGCGATGCGCGCGAGCACACGCCGGCGCTCGACGGGGCCCACGCCGATCTTGAGACCGCGGTCGTAACCGCCCAAGGCCTGGGCGATGTCACGGCGCGTCGTCGTGCGCCCGAGATCGTCCGTCACCTCGACGCCGTCGAAGTCCTTGTCGGCGAGCGTGATGTGCAGCGTGGCGATGCGCTCGCGCGCGTTGGGCGCCGTCGCAGCGTCGACGAGCTGATGCAGCACCTCGGCCGCCTTGGCCGGCTGGGCGAGCTTCTCGTAGGCGGCCGCCGCGGTGTGGCGCATGCGGGCAGCCCAGGTGTCCTTGCCGTGCTCGCTGAGGAAGTCGCTGGTGGAGGCCAACGCCTCGCGGGCGCGACCTGCGCGGAGCAGGGCATCGGCCTCGAGGACCCAGGCCTCGACCGCCTCGGGCGTGCCGTCGTGCACCGCCCGGAACTCGCTCAGCTTGACGACCGCCGTCTTCCAGTCGCGGTCCCGCAGGGGCTCCTGCGCGCGGCGCAGGGCAAGGCGGATCTCGCTCCTCTCGTCAGCGGAGGCGCTGAGGCTGCCCAGAAGGAGAACGGTGAAGAGCGAGGCAACGATCACACGGCGCAGGGTCATGGCGCATCTCCGAACAAGGTGGATCCGAGGGCACCGTACCCGGCAGGCGCATCTGGTGGCAGACGCTCCCCCCCGTTGGATGTCCGTCATGCTTGGACACCTGCGGCCCGGGGTGGTTCCATCCGGGGGTGCCGACACCCCGCAACCACTGGCGAATCCTGATCAACCTGCTCCTGGCCGCGGCCCTGCTGCGCCTGATCGGGCTGGGCGAGCACGCCCTCTGGCTCGACGAGGGCGCAACTTGGTCCTGGGCCTCGCGCGCCACCTGGGGCGGGACGGTCTTCGCCGAAGCCAACCACCCGCCGGCCTGGTGGATCGTCACGCGCCTCTGGATCGAGGCCTTCGGTGACAGCGAAGCCGCGCTGCGCGCACCCGCGGCCCTGCTCGGCATCGCCTCGGTCTTCCTCGCGTGGCTCCTGGCGCGGCGGCTGTTCGACCCGGGCTATCGGCCGCGCCGCGGCGGGTTCGATCGCGAGCCGGATGACGGCCGGGGCGCCGGGACGGCGCTCTGGTTCGCGGCCTTCGTCGCGCTCAGCACCTACTTCACCGAGTACAGCCAAGAGGCGCGCATGTACGCGGCGCTCATCGCAGAGGCGCTCGGCCTCTCCTTGCTCTACTTGCGCTGGCTCGACAAGAACGACCGCGTCTCGCTGGTCGGCTACGCGCTGCTCGCGGCGGTTGCGCTGTACACGCAGTACTTCGCCATCTGGATCATCGCGGGCCACGGCGGCCACGCGCTCTGGCTGTGGCACCGTGGACGCCGGGGCGGCGAGCCGCTCGACATCCGCCCGTTCGTCCTCGCGTGCCTCGGCGCGGGCCTGCTCTTCGTCCCTTGGTTCGTGTTCATGCTGCGCAACTACGAGGGCATCTCGACAGGCCAGCCGTTCGAGCCGTTCGGCAGGCTCTTCTACGTGCTCTGGCGCATCGGCGCTGGGCCGGGCGTGGTCGTCGTCGATCGCCCTCGGCAAGAGGAGGGCGTCGCGAGCGTGCTGCAGGAAGAGCTCGTACTCTCCGCCGTCATCGCGCTGCTCTGGTTCGCTCCGATCGTGCTGGGCTTCCTGCGCCTGAAGAAGCGCCCGGGCGTGGCGTCGTTCGTGGTCGCCAACCTCGCGCTGCCGATCGTGCTGCTTCTGCTCGTCTTTCCCGTGTTCCCTCTCATCCACGAGCGCTACCTGGTGTTCCTCGCGCCGTGGCTGGCGCTGATCGCTGTGTTCGGCGCGCGCGAGGCCGTGGGCTCCGTGCGCAGGGCCGCGACCCTCGGCCTCGTGCTGCTGCTGGTACTGGGCGCCGTCGCCTACCACACGGTGGACATCCACCTCGAGCCGTCGCCGGGCAGGCAAGCCCTCGGTACGGGCGCCGTGCCGACCTCCTACGAACCCTCCTCGGAGGACATGCCGCGGTTCCTCCACCACGGCCACCCCTATGGCAAGGAGCCGTGGCGGCAGGCCCACCGGTTCGTGAAGGAACTCGCGGACCAGGGCGACCTGGTCGTGCTGCACCCGCCCTACATCCACCTCTCGTGGGACTACTACGACCGTGGCGCGATCGATCTCGCGTCGCTCCCGCGCGAGGAGGTCAGCGCGCACGAGGCGGCCAAGGCCCTCGGGGACGCGCTGGAGGGTCGCACGCGCGTCTTCCTCGTCCTCGCGCACGAGGAGACCGTGGACCCGGACCACTACTTCCACGTCCTGCGCGACCTCCTCGAGCAGCGCTGGAGCGACGCGGCCCGATTCCAGGCCGTCGAGCCGATCCTCTTCAACCGCTCGTGGGGTGTGCGCGTGGCGGTGTTCAACCGGCGGTAGACTCCGCACGTTCGAGGCCACGCCCCAGCCACCACGTCCCGGAGACGCACATGCCCCGCGCCACGCGCATCGCGATCCTGACCGGAGGCGGCGACTGCCCTGGTCTCAACGCCGTGATCCGCGCGGTCGTCCGGAGCGCACAAAACGTCCACGGCTGGGAAGTCTACGGCGTACGCGATGGCGTGGAGGGCTTCCTGGCGCCGCGCGGCGAAGGCTTGGAGCTCCTCACACGCGACGACGTTGCAGGCACCCTCACACGCGGCGGGACGATCCTCGGCGCAAGCAACCGCTGCGACATCTTCGCGATCCCGCGCAAGAAGGGTCCGCCCAAGGACGAGTCCTACCGCATCACACGAACGTTCAAGTCCATGGGCATCTCGGCGCTGATCGCCGTGGGCGGCGACGGCACGATGCGCATGGCGCACCGGCTTCACGGCATGGGCGTCCCGGTCGTCGGTGTGCCGAAGACGATCGACAATGACGTCCGCGGCACGGATCGCACCTTCGGCTTCGACTCCGCCGTCGGCGTCGTGGCGGAAGCCATCGATCGGCTCTATACGACGGCCGAGAGCCATCACCGCGTGATGCTCGTCGAGGTCATGGGCCGCGACGCGGGCTGGATCGCCCTGCACGGCGGTCTCGCAGGCGGTGCCGAGGTGATCCTGCTTCCCGAGATCCCCTACGACCCCGAACGCATCGCGACGAAGGTGCGCGCGCGGATCGAACAGGGTCGGAGGTACTCCATCGTCGTGGTGAGCGAAGGCGCCCGGCGACCGAAGGGCGGCAAGGTCTACCGCGCCGGCGGGGGCGGCGACCATCTCGTCGACAAGCTCGGCGGCGTCTCCTACCGCGTCGCCGAGGAGCTGCGCACCTGCATCGACCTCGAGGTGCGCAACATCGTCCTCGGCCACACCCAGCGCGGCGGCTCGCCCACACCGATCGATCGCACGCTGGGCTCGCTCATGGGCAACCACGCCGTCCGACTGGTCGCGAACGGCGCCTTCGGTGAAATGGTCGCACTCCGGGGAAGCCTGATGAACTCGACGAAGCTCGAGAAGGTCGTCACCGGTATTCGCAAGGTGCCGAAGAAGGGCCCCCTCGTGCGCGCCGCCCGGGAGATCGGCGTCTCGTTTGCCGCGGCCGATGGCTCCGACGACGAATTCACCGCCGCCCGCCACGCCCATGGAGCGCCGTGATGCGTATCGACCTGCATGCCCACACGACGCACTCCGACGGGACGTTGCGGCCGGCCGAGCTGGTCGCCCGTGCCAAGCAGCGGGGCTTGGCCGCCCTCGCGATCACCGACCACGACACGACGGAGGGCCTCGCGGAGGCCCGCCGCGTCGGCGCGCAGCTCGGCGTCGAGATCCTCACCGGCTGTGAGGTCACGGCGCTCTTGCCGTCGGGGATCTGCCACGTACTCGTCTACGCGTTCGACGAGGAGCACGCCGGCTTCCAGGCCATGCTGAAGCGCGTGCGCAAGGGACGCGACGAGCGCAACACGGCGATCCTCGCCAAGCTGAATGCACTCGGCGTGTCCATCACGCTCGAAGATGTGACGAAGCATGCCATCGGAACGATCGTCGCGCGGCCGCACATCGCCCAGGCGCTCGTCGAGGCCGGCATCGTCGACGATCTGCGCGAGGCGTTTCAACGCTACCTGAAGGACGGCGGCCCGGCCTACGTGGAGGCGCAGGTACCGAATGCCGAAGAAGTCATCACGCAGGCGGTGGCCGCGGGTGGCGTCGCCGTGCTCGCGCATCCTCGCTCGCTCAAGATGGGCAGCCGGCGCGGATATCAGCAGGTCTTCGAAGCGCTCGCGGCCGTCGGCCTGGGCGGCATCGAAGCGCATCACCCGAGCCACGACCGCAATCACCGCCGGATGTTTGCCAACCTGGCGACGGAGCTCGGCCTCGTCGTCACCGCCGGCAGCGACTTCCACGGTGCCAACAAGCCGCACCTGGAGCTGGGCGAAGGCGACGGGACGATCGAGGTCACCTACGACATCTGGACCCAGCTGCTGGCTTGCTGCAAGGCCGCGTGATGGAACAGAGGTCACCGCTCATCGTGCGCCTCATTCCGCGCGCGTTCGTCTCACGCATGACGGGCTGGTTCGCCAGGCGCCCTCTGCCGGGTTGGATGCTGCGTCCGCTGCTGCGCTGGTACGCCAAGCGCTACGGCGCGGTGCTGGCCGACGCGGAGCGCCCGCTCGAGGACTACACGAGCTTCGTGGACTTCTTCACGCGCACGCTCAAGGAGGGTGCCCGGCCCCTGCCTGACGACGAGAACGCCCTCGCCTGCCCGTGCGACGGCACCGTGTCGATGGCGGGCACGGTCGAGGGCGGCATGCTCCTGCAGGTGAAGGGGCACGCCTACGCCCTCGGCGAGCTGCTTGGGAGCGCCGAGGACGCCGCGCGCTTCGAGGGCGGGACGTACGCGGTGCTCTACCTCGCGCCGGGGGACTACCACCGCTACCACTGGCCGCTGAACGGCATCATCGAGTCCGCGCGCGGCCTACCGGGCGACCTCTGGCCTGTGAACGAGCGCTCGGTCCGCAGCGTCGCCGGCCTGTTCGCCGAGAACGAACGCGCCGCCTGCCTCGGCACCGCCGCGAACGGCGGCGCCTTCGCTTACGTTCCCGTCGGGGCGCTCAACGTCGGCTCGATCCGTCTCGCGTTCTCGCGCGTGCGTACGAACCCGATGCGCAAGGCGCCCGAGCCTGCGCTGCGCCCGCGGTGGGGGTGCCGGGGCGACGAGTTCGGTTGGTTCGAGCTCGGCTCGACCGTCGTGCTCGTCCTTGCGACGGAGACCGGCACGATCGACGCTCTCGCGACCGGTACGAAGGTGCGCATGGGTCAGGCGATCGGCCGCATCTCCGAGTAGCTCGAGCTAGCCGAGCGCGAGCGTAATGCTGGCGGCTTGCTCCTCGACGACGTCGACCTCCGTGTCGGCGAGTCCCTTCTCCTCGGACCACGCCGAGATCCGGTAGCGACCGGCCGGGAGACCACGGAGCAGGAAGTCACCGTGCGGCGTGCTCGGAAACGTCGTCATGTGCAGCGGCGCGTGCCCCGGCTTGTCGACGCGCCGCCAGGAGAGCAGCGCCGGGCACGCGTGCCCGGAGCCGTCCACGACTTCGCCGCCGACGGAACCACCGAGGGGGCCGAACAGGATCTCGACCTCCGGCGCGGGCTGCGCCTCCGTGACGATCACGCCGTGCGCCTGCACCGGCAGGTACGAGCCGCCCCAGACGGTCACGGTGTAGCTGCCGGGCCGGATGCTCCAGAGCATCAGCCGCGAGCGCAGCGTGCGGCCGAAGTACTCGCGCACGGGGCCCTTGGGGCCGGTGCGATCGAGCACGACGTGGATGACGGGCGGTGGGGCCAGGCCGGGTTCGGTCTTGGCGACGAGCAGGATCCCTTGCGGACGAGCCAGCTTGACCTTGAGCTGGTCGGTCCCGGTGGGCACGGCCAGCACCTTGGCCTTCACCGTGCCGAGCTGGAAGCGGAGGTCGTAGCGGCCGCCCGGGATGAGCCCCTCGACGGCGAAGTCGCCGCGCCCGTCGGTCAAGACGGGCAGCAGATCGAGGTCGGCGCCCCCCGACTCGGCCGCCTCCACGCGCACGCCGACGAGGGGTTCGCCCTGGAAGTCGGAGACGCAGCCCGAGATGATCTCACCCTCGACCTCCGGCGGGCGATCCAGGTCATCCGAGGGGGTGTCGGGCGAAGACATGGCCCCCACGATACGCGGGCGTACGTTGTGCGTCCTACCCCGGAGATCCGGTCATGTCCGAGCCGCTCGTCACCCGCGTCGCCCCCAGCCCTACGGGGGACCCGCACGTCGGCACCGCCTACATGGCGCTGTTTTGCTTCGCCCTCTCCCGGACCACGGGCGGGCGCTTCATCCTGCGCATCGAAGACACCGATCGTACGCGCTACCAGGCGGACTCCGAGAGCCAGATCACCGAGAGCCTGCACTGGCTCGGCCTCGACTACGACGAGGGCCCTGACGTCGGCGGCCCCAACGGCCCCTACCGCCAGTCCGAGCGCACCGAGATCTACCGTGAGCACGTCCAGAGGCTGCTTGACAGCGAGAAGGCCTACCGCTGCTTCTGCACGTCGGAGCGCCTCACGGAGATGCGCCACGCCCAGCGCGCCCGCAAGGCGCCGCCGGGCTACGACGGGCTGTGCCGCGGTCTGCTGCCCGAAGACATCGAAGCGAAGGTCGCCGACGCGACGCCCTACGTCGTGCGCCTGAAGGTGCCCAAGGACCGCACGATCGGCTTTATCGACGAGCTGCGCGGCAAGGTCGAGATCCACGGCAAGGAGATCGACGACCAGGTCCTGATGAAGTCCGACGGCTTCCCCACCTACCACCTCGCCAACGTGGTCGATGATCACCTCATGGAGGTGAACGAGGTCGTGCGCGCCGAGGAGTGGATCACCTCCACGCCGAAGCACGTGATCCTCTACGAGGCGTTCGGATGGGACCTGCCGCGCTTCCGACACATGCCGCTCCTGCGCAACAAGGACCGCTCGAAGATCTCCAAGCGCAAGAACCCCACGTCGCTGCTTTGGTACAAGGCGAACGGCTACCTGCCGGAGGCCTTGGTCAACTTCCTGGCCCTCATGGGCTACTCCGGCGCCGACGGCGAGGAGATGTTCAGCCGCGAGCAGATGCTGGCCGACTTCGACACCAAGCGCATGAGCACGAGCGGACCGGTCTTCGACCTCGAGAAGCTTGGCTGGCTCAATGGCGAGTACATCCGCGCCGACAGCGAGGACGACCTCGCGCGCCGCCTGCTCGCCCACTGGGCCTACCGGACGAGCACCGGCCACGAGCCGGACCCCGCCGTGGACGGCGCGCTCTATGACTGGATCACACGCAACGGCGGCTTCGAGAGCGATTCCGTCGAAACGCTCATCCGCGCGACGATGCCGCTCGTCCAGACGCGCATCAAGACGCTCGAGGAGTACGCGCCTCTGACGCGCTGCTTCTTCCTCGACGACATCCGGGGCTACGGCCCGGAGGACCTCGTGCCGAAGAAGCGCGAGCTCGACGCCACGAAGGATGTGCTGCGCATCATGCGCACCAAGCTTGCGGGCCTTGAGCACTGGACGACGTCGAGCGTCGAGGAGGCGCTGCGTGCCCTGGTGGACGAGCTCGGCTGGAAGCCGCGCGAGCTCTTCCAGGCGGCCCGCGTCGCGATCACGGGCAGCAAGGTCAGCCCGCCGCTCTTCGAGAGCATGGAGCTCATCGGCCCGGCGACGTGCCTCGAGCGCATCGATCAAGCCCTGGACCTGTAGGGGCAACCAACGCGCACGGCCATGCGTCGGCCGTGCGCGCGATGGCTCCTCGCGGCGTCCTACGGCTTCGGCCAGACGACGTGATCGGCGAGGATCGGGCGATCGCGGCGGAAGACGCCTTCCTTGATCACCAGCATCATGCCACCGCTCTCGGTCTTCTGGAGCGTGCCCTTCACGGCCACGAGGTCGAGCAGACGGAACATCTCCGTGTCGCTCAGTGCGACGGGGTTGCCCGACGCATCGCGCATCTCGACCGGCAGCGACCCCGCCGAGACCTTCTCTGACTGGATGCAGCAGTAGTCCCAGGGCGTCGTGCACGTGCCTTCGCACTCGGTGCCTCGACCGCAGTAGTCGAGTGTCTCGTCCGTGAGCGTGAACGCCACGTACTGGCCGGGCAACTTGGAGATGCGGCCGAACACAGTGACCTCATCGCCTTCCTGCTTGGCCCGGGCATCGGTGATCGACACGGCACCGGCGGGGTCCTTGTCGAGCAAGACCTTGGCGGACGAACCGTCGGTGGGCGTCGCGCCACTGTCGGACGTGTCGCCCCCGCAGGCCGCCAGCGTGACGACGAGGAGAAGAGTGGACATGATGGTGATGAAACGGTTCATAGCTTGCCTCCGAGGGCGTCAGGGAGCGGCATGCGCACGGCTCTCAACGCCGGCACGATGCCTCCAATGAAACCGGCAAGCAGCGCGGACGCCAAGCCTGCCAGACGAATGGTAGGAGAAAGATCGAGGTAGAAGGCCCCCATCGGGAACTTGAGCGGCACCTCGCCGAACAGGCCCGCGATCCAGAAGCCGAGGAGTCCGCCGAGCAGCCCCAGCAGGAGCGCCTCGGTCAACAGGGAGAGGCCCACGGCGAAGGGACCGTAGCCAAGCGCACGGAGCGTGCCGACCTCGCGCGTACGCGCGAGCACCGCAGCGAACATGGTGTTGGCGCACGCGAAGACACCACCCACGAGCACGAGCAGCGCCATCAACCACGCCAAGGTCGCGATCGGATCGAGTGCCTTCTGCAGCGTCTCGAACATCTTCGCCTCGGGCACGCCGGCGATCTCGTAGGCAACGCCGTTGCGATTGACCCAGAGGGCCACCTTGCCCATGTCGCCCACGTCCTCGACGCGGATCGCGACGCAAGAGACATCCGTCCGGCGCGTGGCGAGCGCGATGTCATCCAAGCGCCCCCAGATCTCAGCTTCGAGCACGGTGCCCGGCGCGGCGAAGCGCCCGGTGATCGTCCACTCGATGCCCTCGAGCACGAAGAGCTTGCCCACGGCGAGCTCCGCATCTTCGAGGCCCATGCGGGAGGCGGCCAACCGTCCGACCATCAGCTCGCCATCCGCGCGCGGCTCCCGGCCTTCGATGACCGTGATGCGATCGTGGACGAGGTAGGCGCCGTCCGTGACGCCGCGCAACAGTCCAATGCGATCGCCCTTGCGCGTCGCGATGTGCAGCTCCAGCGACACGGCGCGACGTCCGCCGACGACGGCGGCGTGGGGTACGCCCGCCGCCGCGGCCTCCGCATGCCCGCGCGTGATGACCGAGCGCACCATGTCGTGCTCGCCGCTGATCCCCGTGAGGATCATCACGTCGCGCGCGGCGCTATCCCGCACCGTGCCGCTCAGGCCCTGGGCGAAGCCGCCCATGAGTACGACGAGCATGGAGATCAGCGCCACACCGAGCAGCGTGATGACGGTGCGCGCCCGGCGGCGCCACAGATTGCGGAGGGCGTAGGAGAAGGGCAGCATCTAGCCGTCCGCCTTCACGGCCTCGGCCAAGGAGCGGCGAAGCGTCTCCCAGGCCGGGCCCAGAGCCGCCACGATGCCGATGAGGGCGGCGGTGCCAACCGCCGTCAGGGCCAGCGTGGCGTCGGGAAGAATGTCGATGCCCCAGCCCTCGACGCCGAGGGTGAGAGGCGAGAACGTGAGCCAAAGCACAACGGCTCCCACCCCGAGGACGCCTCCTACCACACTGAGCAGCAGGCTCTCCGTCGCAAGCAGTCCGACCAACAGGGGCTTGGTGACGCCGAGCGTCTCCATGACGCCCAGCTCCGAGCGGCGTGTCTGCGCACTGATCCACACGGTGTTGCCGAGGATCATCACGACGACGAGCACCGCCAGGTAGCCGACGAGCCGAGCGAAGTCGATGACCTCGGTCACCTCGCCGACGGCGCCCTGCACGAACGCCTGCATCGACTTGGTGTCGGTCTGGCGCTCGTCACCCGCGAAGTGCTCATCGATACGGCGAGCCACCTCGGCCGGGTCACGGCCATCCTTCACCCGCACGAGAAACTGCGTCGCGATGCCCTGCTGCTTGCGCGCCAGCTGCAGTTGGTCGATCTGCATGAAGACCACGTTGTCGAGGCCCGCGCCCGAGGACTCCATGATGCCGCCGACCTCGAGGTCCACGTTGCCAACACGCAATCGATCACCGGGCTTCAGCTCCCGTCGTTCGGCGATGCGCTTGCCCACGAGGGCGCCGTCGCTCTTGTTGCGCCAGGTCTTGGCGTCGCCCGCGATGACGCGGAAGTCATGCATCTCATCGACATCGTCGGGGATGACGCCATGCAGCGTCACCAAGTCGAGGTTGGCGCGGCAGGAGTTGATGAACAGGAGCGTCGGCAGGACGGAAGCGACGCCGTCCAGGCGCTGGATGTCCTCGCCGTAGCGCTCGGGCAACAAGGACGTGAGCGGGCAGAAGCGGCTGGTCTCGAACACCACGAGCACCGGCTGATCCGCCTGCTCGCTCATGCGGTCGACACCGCCCTCGAGCATGCGCACGAACGTGAACAGCGCGATGGCGAGCGCGGTGCCCATGATCGTGAGCAAGCTGCGCAGCCGCGCCCGCATGACGGTGCGCCGGACGTAGGTGAAGAGTCGGAAGAACGCGCTCATGCCTGTACCTCAGCTTGCGCGGCGCCTGAGATGCGCCCCTTGTCGAGGTGGATCACGCGGCCCGCGGCGGCCGCGGCGCGCGGGTCGTGCGTGACCATGACGAGGGTCTGCTGGAAGCGTGCGTGCAGTTCCTTGAGCAGATTGAGGATGCCGTAGGCGGCCTTCTCATCGAGATTGCCGGTGGGCTCGTCGGCGAGGATGAGCTCGGGGCCCGCCACGATGGCGCGCGCGACAGCGACGCGCTGCTGCTGACCGCCCGAGAGCTGCCGCGGCAGGTGCGACGCCCTGTCGCTGAGATCCACGGCCTCGAGCGCGACCTGCACCTTGCGCGCCCGCTCCGCCTGGCTCAAGCGCGTGAGCAGCAACGGCAGCTCGACGTTCTCGCGTGCGGTGAGAACCGGCACGAGGTTGTACTGCTGGAACACGAAGCCGACGTGCTGGTTGCGCCACTTGGCGAGCGCCCGCGCGCCGAGGCGGGCCACATCGGTGCCAGCGACCACGATGCCACCCGACGTCGGGGTGTCGATGCCGGCCAGCAGATGCAGCAACGTCGTCTTGCCGCTGCCGCTGGGCCCCATCAGGGCCACGAACTCGCCGCGCTGGATCTCGAGATCGAGGTCCTTGAGCGGTGTGACGGACTCGCCCGCACCCGCGAAGGTCTTCGTCACGGAGCGGACCTGGATCAGGGCGTCGTCCTGCTTCATCGCTGCACCTTCACGCTTTCGCCGTCCGCGACATCGTCGAGGATCACCTTCGTAGCCAGACCGAGGTCACCTTCGACCTCGGTCCATGTATCGCCCTTGCGCACGATGCGCACGGGCACGCGGCGGGCTCGCCCGCCGCCGGTCGGGTCGTAGACGAACACGGCCTCGCCGCGGAGCGCGCCCGAGGGCACCTGCACGCGGCCCACGACCTTCGGTCCCCCGTCGCCAGCGGACTTGCCCGCCTTCACGACGAAGCGCACCGTGCAGAGCATCTCCGGCGTGAGCGCCGGGTCCGGATCGATGAGCTTGACCTTCACCTGCAGCTTCGCCTGGGTGATGTCGGCCTCGCGCACCAAGCGGTCGACCCTGCCCTCGAAGGTCCTGCCGGGCAGGGCCTTCGCTTCGATCTCGACCGCCGTGCCCTTGGCGATGCCGGGCAGATCGGCGTACGGGACATCCACACGCACCTGCAGCTGCGCCGGATCGTAGAGCGAGCAGACCGTGCCCGTCAGGCGGTTGAGCAAGCCGGTCGAGCCCACGCCCTCGCCCGCGCCCTTGAACTCCCCCTGCGGGCCGACAAGCGCCCCGGGCGCGCTCTCGAGTCGCAGGACGGTGCCGGTGATCGGCGCCTTGATGGTCAACAGCCCGACATTGCGCTGCGCCACGTCGAGATCCGCCTGGGCGCGCGCATGCGCCGCTTGGGCACGCACGAACTCAGCCCGTGCGTCGTCCACCTGCCCCTGCAGGTCGCGCGGATCGCTCAGGGCCTCGCGGGCAAGATCGAGAAGGGACTGGATGCGGGAGAGGTCCGCGACGAAGCGCACCTCATCGAACCGGAGTTCCGTCACACGTTCCTCGGCTTCGTTGACACGCGCCTTGGCCGACGCCCGCGCGGTCGGCGTGCCGTGGCCGGCGGCGAGAAGATCCTCCTGCGCCTTGAGATCGACCTCGGACTTCTCGAGGGCGGCTTCGCCCGCCTTGCGACGCGCACCCGCACGATCGACCTGGGCGCGCGCGGTGGCCAGCTCGCCACCGCGCTGGGCGACGGCCGCGCGCAGGGGCAGCTTCTGCTCGAGCAACGAGGCGGCAACGTCCAAGGACGTCTTCGCCTTCGCGCTCGCGGCGGCGCGGAGCGCCACCTCGGCTTGCGCCACGGGGAGGGCATTCTCGATGTCGGCGTTGTGCAGACGGGCGATGACCGTCACGTCCTTCTCGACCTTGCTGCCCTCGAGCACCGTCACCTCACCGAGGACGCCCTTCACGAGCGGACGCACGGTCACGGGGTACGGATGGGCCTCGATCCAGCCGGCCGCCTGCACGAAGCTCGCGGCGCGGCGTGCCCCATCCTTCGAGGAGATGGGGCGTACGGAGCTGACCGCGACGACGCGCGGCGGGAACAGCACGGGATGCAGGACCGCGTAGGCGGCGCCGAGCAGCCCAAGGACCAGGACGAGCACCGTGAGGCGCGGCAACCAGGGCCGGCGCGGCGTATCGCCGGCCGCAGGCTCCGTGCGACGCAGCGCTTCGAGGTCAGGGTGGGCGGATGTCTGGTTCTCGGTGCTCATACGCCACCTCCCACGATCTTGGGTGTGGGCCAGCCCGCAGCGCGGGCGGCTCTCACACGCGCGCGCGCGGCGGCCACCGCCGCCTCGCGGTACTGCCGGGCAGCGTCGACGACACGACCCGCAACGAGCACGAGGCTCTCGAGGCCGGCGGGGTCGGTCTCCACATGCGCGCGCCGTGCCGTGAGCAGGATGGCGGCGGCCTTGCGACGCTCCGTCGCAGCACGCAAGCGTGCCTCCGCCGCGTCCACATCGAAGCGCGTCGAGGCGGCGTCATGCAGCGCCCCGAGGACGCCTGCCTCGAGTTCGTGGAACGCGACGCTGCGGCCGTGCTCGGCAGCGCGCGCGGCGGCCGGTGCGTCGAGCGGGAGTTCCAGTTGGATGAGCTGCATCGGCAGGCTCATGTCGAGGTTCCCGCCGAGGCCGATGATGAGGTTCGGGTTCTGGCGCGCAACCTGGTAGCGGTAGCGACGATCGGCGACACGCCACGCCGCGAGCAGGTGCTGCAGATCGCCGCGCGCGAGCAAGAGCCGACGGCGATCGGCGTCACCGGCGGGCAGCTTCGGCCAGCTCTCGTCCACGCCCTGGGGCAGGACACCGGCGCCCGGCGCAGCCCCCACGAGGTGCGCCACACGTCGGCGGGCTTCCGCGAGGCGCGCGGCGATCACCTCGGCCTCCGCATCACCTTCCGCGCGAACGGACCGCGCCGCGGCGATCAGCGACTTCGAGGCCAGACCGGCGTCTTCGAAGGGCTTGATGTCGAGCTCGGCCGCCGGCGTGGGCAGCTCGGACAGAACGCCCTCGACCGCGAAGGCCTCTGCGAGATCCGCCACGAGATCACGCGTGCGCTCGTGATGCCGGCGTACGCGCTCGTCACGCACCGCGCGGGCAAGTGCCGTCTCGGCCTGACGCGGTCCCATGCCGAGCAGCGACAGGACGTCGGTGCGCAGCATCGTCTCGGTCAGCGTGCCGTCGAGGACCTGGGTGGAGCCGACGAGCGGCGACGGGCCCGGACGCGTATTCACGGCGAGGGCGGCGGCACGCGTCGCCTTCAGCTCGGGATGGCGCGCGACGAGCAACTGCACGGCGTCCTCGAACGTCAGCGGGCCCACGGGTGCGGCAGGCAAGGCCGCGGCGGACGCGTCCATGCGTACGAGTTGCGTGCGGTAGCCCACGCAGCCCGTGACGACGAGCGCGCAGAGCGCTAGCAGGAGAAATACGGAACGATGCACATCGAGACCTCACGACAGAACCGGAACGAGAAGAAGCGCGGCCTCGCTAGGAGGTCGCGCCCGCGGCTCCGATGCGCTAGGTCAAGAGGCGGACGATGCCCACCGGCGCGGCGTGCGGCCGCTCGGCTTCAGACAGTCCGCCAGGTGGGCCGGCCTCGGCCCGATCGGTCGTCGCCACGGGCAACACGCTCGGCAGGAACTTCAGGAGGAACGTGGCCGCAGGCAGTTCGTAGGTGAGCAGCTCAGCATGCTGGAGCACGATGGCCTGCGCCTGGGGCGGCAGGTCGCGCATCCAGCCACCACGCTTGCAGCAGGGGCAGTCCTCGCTCGGCTTCTTGGAGGCGGGCGCTGCCCCCTCGAGGGCGTCATCGCTCGACGTCACCGACGCCGCAGGCTTGGCTCAGCACGGGGCGCGGGATGCGGGCGTCTCCGCGTCCGAAGATGCCACTGTCGCCGCGGACGTGACGCTGCGGATCATCTTCGCGAAGACACAGGGGCACGTGCCCCACGTCATCAGCAAGCTGACGAGCAGGTAGACCCAGAAGCGGGGGGCGGTGCGCGGCATGACGTGTCTAGGATACGCCACGAATGGCAGAGAGGTTCAGTCCAGGCCTCAAACGAACGGCAAACACGATTACCCCGACGGGCATGCGCACCGCAATCGTCCTGTTAATGGACCCGGGCGCGGAAGCGCAGGTCCTGGAGACTTGGACCCAACTCAGGGATACGGGCCTGAGCTCGACGATGCTCGACATCGAGGCGCGGCCGCACGTGACGCTGGCCGTCTACGACGATCTCGACGCGGCAGCGTTCCGCGTGCGGGCAGAGCCCTTTTTTCGCGCGGAGGCGCCAATCGGGCTCTCCCTGTCCAGCGCCGGCACGTTTCCCGGTGAGATGGGACCGGTGTTCCTGGCCCCCGTGGTGACGCCGGCGCTGCTTGGATTGCACACGCGCTTCCACGAGCAGTTCTCGGATCTGGAGTCAACGTCCCATGCCCACTACCGACCCGACGCCTGGGTCCCCCATGCGACGGTCGGCCTGCTGCTGGATGACGACGAGGTGCCGCGCGCCGTGAAGATGGCGCGCGCGGCACCGCTCCCCATCGAGGGGCGGTTCGTGTCCGTGTTGGCCGTGTTGTTCGAGCCGGGCGCGTTGAAGCCCGTCGAGACGCTCTACGAGTTCGCGCTCGGGGGCTGATCCAACTCGCGGAAGGCCAGGTAGAAGTCGACGTGCTGGTAGTCCTTGCCCGCGCGCGCCTTGACGTCCGCGGTCGTCTTCGGAGGCGGCACGACGACGCTCTCGCCGGGCTGCCAGTTGACGGGCGTCGCGACGCCGTGCTCGGCTGAGGTCTGGAGGCTGTCCATCAACCGGATGATCTCGTCGACACTCCGGCCGTTGCTGAGCGGGTAGTAGATGAGCGCCGCGACCTTGCGCTGCGGACTGATCACGAACACCGCACGGACGGTGACGGTGGCCGACTCGCCCGGGTGGATCATGCCGTACTTCTGCGCGACCTTCGTGTCGAGGTCGGCGATGAGCGGGTAGGGCAGTTCGACGCCGAGCTTCTCCTTGATGTTCTCGCGCCACGCCAGGTGACTGTGGATCGAGTCGATCGATAGCCCAATGAGCTTGGTGTTGCGCGCCGTGAACTCGTCGCTCCTCTTGGCGAACGCCGTCAGCTCCGTCGTACAGACGGGCGTGAAGTCGGCCGGATGCGAGAAGAGTACGACCCAGCTGTCGCCCTGCCACTCGCTGAACGTGATCTCGCCGTCGGTGGTCACGGCGGTGAAGTCAGGCGCGGTGTCGCCGATGCGCGGGATGCCGGTGGACTCGGACATGGGAGGATCTCCTGGGGCATGGTCTTGGGGAGGGATGGGGTCTCGGGGAAGGACCGCGTGGGGGGCACTGAGTATGCCGCCGCGCCGAGGTCAGCGCTCGAAGGTGAACAGCTTGGGGAGCTTCTTCTTGTGCTCCTTGTAGGCCGCGAGCCACTTGTCGATGTCGGCGAACTTCTGGCCTGTCAGCTCATCAAGTGCTACGACGAGGGTCTGGCGCAGGAAGTTGTAGCGTTCCCGGGCCGCGGCCCCGCCGCCCTTGCCCTGCTTGGCGTTCGTGCCGCCAGGACGCAGCTTCTTCAGGTAGCTGAGCAGCTCCTGGAGCACGCGCACGCGTTGCTTGGACCAGCCGTACTTGCCCAGCGCCTGGATGGCGTAGCGGGAGACGTTGGCGTCCTTCGCCTTCGACATGAGGCCGAGCAGCGTCGGAACAGCCGCCGCCGGCGCGAGCGCCCCCACCGTCTGGACCACGCTGAGGGGGAACGGCCCAGCCGCCGTGACCTTGACGCTCGGAACGAAGCGCTTGAGTTCCTTCCACGCCGCCTTGGGGTCGTTGACCTTGGTCAGCGCCGTGGCCACGGCGGTCCGCGTCGCGCCCAGCTCATCCTTGGACATCACGCCCGCGGCGGCCTTGAGCAGCTTCGCGCGCACCGTCGCGCTCTTCAGCTCGTTGTGGAGTTTCACCAGGCGCGGTAGCGCGCGCTCGATGTCGGGCTTCTTCTTGGCGGCGACGAAGCCCTCGATCTTCGTGATCAGGTTCGCCGCTTCGCGGGCGCGGGCCTCTTCTGCCGGATCGGCAGCGTGGGCCCGGCCTGCGATGCAGAGCAGGAGGACGGTGGCCGCGAAGGCGTTACTCGCCGTCCTGCTTCCCATCGTCCTTCTTCGGCCCCTCTTCCTTGGGTGCGTCCTTCTTGGGAGTCTCCTTCTTGGGAGCCTCCTCCTTGGGCATCTTGGCGTCGCCTTCGTCCTTCGGCGCGTCCTTCTTCGGCTCATCCTTCTTCGTCTCGTCCTTCTTCGGATCGGCATCGGCTGCCTCGGCGGCGGCCTCTTCCTCTTCCTCGAGGATGCGGTCGAGCTCGGCCTTGGACTTCTTGAGCGCCGTCGCGACCGTCGGGCCCGCGACCTTCAGCGAGAGCAGGAACGGACGGATGACGGAGTCTTCGCCGACACCTTCCTGGGAGACGATGATGCCAGCCACGGCCCCGGCCGCGTCGTAGGCCGGCTTGCCGATCTGGTTTCCCGCGCCTTGGATGATCCACATGCTGCGCGGCTTCGTGACGCTGCCGGCGATGCTCATCCGAATGGCCATGGGTGCGTGGTCGAAGCCCTGATCCAGGCGCGTGACGCCGTAGAGACGCTGGCCCAGCTTCGGCTCGACGTAGGTAGCCATGTCGAGAGCCTGGATCTTCTTTTCGCCAAGATCCTTCACGAGGACGAAGGCCAGGCCGAGCTTGCTGTCCTTGGCGCCGAGCACGGCGTTGTACTCGCGCGTGTCGCCGGGAAAGACGACACGGATGTTGGACGGCACGGCCGATATGTCGAAGCGACGACGGAGCTGGCGGGGGATGCCGCCGGCGCCGAACGCGGAGCCAGGGATCATGACCAGGCCCGAGTTGTCGACCACGACGCCACTGGCGTTGCCGGCCTGCTCACGGGGGGGGGCCACAGGGGCGCCGTTCTGCGTGATCTTGACGTTGAGCACGAACTTGACGGACACGATCGTGTTCGCCTTGTCCTTGATCAGCTTCTGGTAGACCGCAGCTTCATCGGCGAAAGCCGAGGGCGTGGCGACGAACGTCGCGAGCGCGAGGCTAACGGCGGCAAGGATGGAAGTGCGCATGGGAGTCTCTTTCGTGGGGGCAGGTGCAATCAGTCGCGCGGCCACTCGGGACGCATGAATACGAACGCCGTGGAGCGGTCCCTACGCACGAACAACTTCACGCGCTTGGGCTTGTCCTTGGCCAACTTGCGGACGAGCTTCTTGAACGTGCGGATGCTGTCCACCGTCTCGTCGTTGATCTTCAGGAGGATGTCGCCCGCCCGCAGGTTCGCCACCTGCGCCCAGCTACCCGAGGTGACCGCCGAGATGATCAAGCCCTGGTAGTCCTTCGGGAGGTCGTTGTTCACACGGTCGAGGAAGGTCATCTCGCGGACCTTGTACTCGAGCACGGGATCCTCGGCGCCGCGGGCGTCCGCAGCGGTGTTGGGCGTCTCTTCGAGGCTGACGGTGATCTCCATCGGCTTGCCCGCGCGAATCACGCTGAGTTTCGCCTCGGAGCCGATCTCGAGGTCCTCGACCTTGCGCGTCAGGACCTGGGCGTCCTGCAGGCGGTAGGCGTCGAGCGCCTCGCCATTCAACGCGGTGAGGATGTCGCCCACCTTGAGATCGGAGGACGCGGCCTCGGTACCGGGCAGGATCCGCGTGACACGAAAGCCCTTCTTGCCTTCGAGATCCAACGCCTTGGCGACCTTGGTGGTCAGCACCTGGGTGCGAATGCCCATCCAGGCCTTGGCCAACTCGGTGTTGCGCGGCGGGCGCGGCGGCTTCGACATGTCGAGCACCGTCACCATGTCGCGCTTGCCGCGCCGGAAGCGCACCGAGAGCGCCTTGCTCTTGCTGTTGGCCGCCATGAGCTCGCCAAAGCTCGCAAGGTCCTCGACCGTCTTGCCGCCGATCTCGATGATGACGTCGCCGCCGGCAAGGGAGGGCTTGGCCTTGTCGGGCGCCGAACCTGGACGCATCGACGTGATGACCACGCCCTTCGTATCGGGGTAGCGACGCGTGAACGCCATGGGCTTGGTGATCGCCATGGCGCTGACGCCCCACGCCCGGAAGGCCTTCTCCTCGCCGATGAACTTCTCCATCGGAGCGACCATGACCTCGACCCCGTTCAGGTCGCCGTCGCGCTCGAACTCGATCGCCACGCTCTTGTTGCGCGGCAGATCGGCAACCTTGGCCAGGAACACCGGCACGTCTTCGAAGCCCTTGACGGCGATCTTCTCCTCGCCGATGCGCATGACGACGTCGCCCGGCTTGATGCCGGCCTTGTCCGCCGGGCCCCCGGGGAAGACCGAGGACACGAGCGCCCCCTTGGTGCGGTCCATGCTGTTGACGGGTACCACGGAGATGCCGAGCCAGCTGCGGCGCACCTCACCCCAGGTCAGCGCCTGGTTGAGCACCTTCTTGACGGTGCTGGCCGGGACGGCGAAGCCGGTGCCGCCGCCGCCGCGGGTGTTGATGCCGATGACCTCGCCCTTGAGGCTGACCAGGGGGCCGCCGCTGTTGCCGGGGAGGATCAGCGCGTCGTGCTGCATCCAGCGGTTGAAGATGCCGGTCAGCTGCCCGCCACCAAAGTCGAACGTCTGGATGGCGCTGCCGGTGAAGTTGGTGAACACGCGCTCGGTGTTCGAGACGATGCCGAGCGTGACGGTCGAGTTGAGACCGCCGGGGTTGCCCATGGCCATGACGTGGTCGCCGACCTGGACCGCATCGGAGTCGCCGATGGTGGCGAAGGGGATGGGCTTCGTCGGGTCCGAGCGCTGGTCCATGCGGAGCTTGAGGATGCACAGGTCGGTGAGCGGGTCGGCGCAGATGATGTCGGCGTCGATGGACTCGCCTGTCGGCAGCTTGCACGTGATGCGGCTGGCGTCGCCGGCCACGTGGAAGTTGGTGACGACGTAGCCAGCCGGGCTGACGATCACGCCACTGCCGGCGCCCAATCCGCGGGTCTCGCGGCCCTGGCGGAACTGACGCGCGACGACGCTGATGTTCACCAGGCAGGGGTAGACCTTGGCCTTGGCGTACGAGACCGCGTTGCGCAACTCATCGGACGACTTCTCGGCGCTGGCCGTCGACGGGCTGAAGGCCAGCAAGGCGGCAAGCAGGCTGGGGACGAGGATCCGGCGAAGTCGAAGCATCTTGCTCCTCCCAGAAGGCCACGAGGGGGCGCAAGTGTAGCGGCGAAGGAGCGCCCCCGGGCCACGGTGGCGGAGGGCACACCTCGGGCTGGGTCGGGAGTGCGAGACGGATTCCTACCGCTGGGCGATCGCCGGATCGACGGGCGGCAGCGGCGCCGCGGTGTTGCGGAGGATCGCGGCCGAGGGAGGCGGCGGGGGCGGCGGCGTGCCGGGGCCCATCTGCGGGTGGACCGGCGCGGCCGAGGCTCCGGTGTCGATCGTGCGGCCGGGGATCCCGAAGCCGCGCGCGGCGCTGTCGTTGTGATAGACGAGCCGGTTGGCGCGGGCGGGCTCCTGGAGACCGACGTGCAGGGTGCCGACGCCCTCCTTGCCGGGCTTGGCGGCCGCGAGGATCGTGTACATCCCCGGCTTGGGCGCGGTGAACGTCAGGACGGTCTTGCCGTCCCGGCTGTGGGTCACCTGGGGCAGGGGTGCGCCGGCCGGCACCTGACTCCGATCGAGTGCCGGGCCGCCCCACGGATCCTTGACCGCCTGGATCTGAGGCACCATGTCGGAGCCGCGATCGGGCTTGATGCTGAAGGTGATGACCCCTCCGCGCGGCGCGGCGATGTGGACGGGCTGGCTCTTCGAGGCGGAAAGATGGACCTTGCGGTCGGGCATGGGCGCCCAGCGGATGGCGTGCGTGAAGCGGTAGAAGACCTGCCGATCGGGGTCGCCCGGTCGCGCAATGACCTTGTACTTGCCGGTCTTGGGCAGGACGAGGCCGCGGATGACGACCTCGTGCGAGCCCTCCTCGCTCGTCGTGTGGGCCGCGACGTCGAGCGACTGGCCCTCGGGGTCGTGGATGACGATGAGCGGGGCCGCGTCCTTGTCATCTGTCTTGAGGTAGGCGTCGAGGATGGTCGATTCGACGCCCTCGAACGTGAAGGTCTGGTGGGTCCGGCCCGGGATCATGCGACCGTGCATGGTGTCGCCCAGCAGGACGTTGGAGTCCTGGGCCAAGGGCGGGGCGCTGCTGCAAGCCGCCATGGCCAGGGCCAGGGCGAGCAGGGCGACAGCAGGCTTTCCAGCACGCAGGTTCAATGCACGTCGTGAGTTCATGACTTCCTCCCGATCCACAGGCCGAACGAACGCAGCGGGGGCGCCCACCCGGGACGACTCTATCCCTATCTATCGGTCGGACTACCCGGTGTTGTGCACCATTGCTGGATTGGACCCCACAGGTGGTGCCGGGGTGGCCGCCGATCTAAGGACCTTCGCCGCCCACGGAGGCTTCGGAACGGCCGTCGTGACGGCGCTCACAGCCCAGGACGAGGCGGGTGTCCAGTCCGTCGAGCCCGTCCAGCCGGCCCTGGTCGGGGCCCAGTTGCGCTCCGCCCTCGCGACCGGACCGAGCGCGCTGAAAACCGGGATGCTGGCCACGCGAGGCATCCTGGAGGCCATCGCCGAAATCCTTGCCGAGGGCCTCGCCGAGGGGCTCGGAACGGAGCCGACGCCTCCGCTGGTCGTCGATCCGGTCCTCGTGGCGGGCACGGGGGGCCGGCCGCTGCTCGAGGAGGAGGCCGTCGATCTGCTGGCGCCGCGCCTCGCGCCCTACGCGGCCCTCCTGACCCCCAACCTGCCGGAGGCCGCCCGCCTCCTGGGCCGGTCCTCGATCGAGGCCGGCGACGAGCCCGAAGCGGGGCGTGCGCTGCTGTCGAGGGGCTGGCGAGCCGTCCTCCTGAAAGGCGGGCATGGCCGTGGCGCCACCGCCGTGGATCTCCTGTTCACGGAAGACGGCGAGCACGGCTTCGAGCGCGAGCGCCTCCCGGGCCCCACGGTGCACGGCACCGGCTGCGCGCTCTCGGCCGCGATCGCCGCCCGCCTTGGCCGCGGCGAGGGTCTCGTCGAGGCCGTTGGGGGCGCCGGGGACTGGCTGCACGGCCGGATCGCGGCCGCCCTGGCGACGGGGGCGGGGCGCCTGCCCGCCTGATCAAGCACCCTTTCTCCCACCGCGCGACGGCAGTACGCTGCGCGCCACATCGACGGGAGGGGTCGAACAGGTGAAGGTCACCATCATCGGTGCCGGCGTCCTCGGTACGTCGCTCGGGATCCTGCTGCGGCAGGCCGGCCACGACATAGCCGCCGTCTGCAGCCTGAACCGGCGCTCGGCGCAGATCGCGGCCGAGCGGATCGGCGCCGGCGACGTCATCGGCGACCCCGGCCTCGCGGCCATGGGGGCAGACGCCGTGATCTTGGCGGTGCCGGACCGAGCGATCCCTGCCGTGGCGATCGAGGTCGCGGCGGGCGGCGCGGTCAAGCGCGGCGCCGCCGTCATCCATCTGGCGGGCGGTCTGCCCTCGGGCATCCTGACGGGCGTGCGCGCCGCGGGCGGCCACCGCGGTGCGATGCATCCACTGCAGAGCTTCGCCGACGTGGAAGCGGCCGTGCGCATGCTCCCCGAGACCCACTTCTTCATCGAGGGCGACGAGCCGGCGGTCGACGTAATGCACGAGCTGGTCGTGGCCCTGGACGGACGGCCGATCCGCATCAATGCGCGCGACAAGGCGCTCTATCACGCAGGCGCGTCGGTGGCGTCCAACTTCCTCGTCACGCTGGTGGACTTCGCGGTCACGCTGCTCGGCAATGCGGGCGTCGGACGCGAGACGGCACTTGGAGCGCTCCTCCCGCTCATCAAGGGCACCGTGGGCAACCTGGAAGCAGTCGGTCTGCCCAACGCCCTCACGGGGCCGATCGCGCGCGGCGACGTGGGCACGGTGCGCCGACACCTGCGCGCCCTCGAGGACATGCCCAGCGAGATGGGCCATCTCTACCGGCACCTGGCACGCAAGACGATCGAGGTCGCCCGTCGCAAGGGCACCCTCGAGCAGGCGGACGCCGAGAAGCTGCTCGATGCGCTGGGGGCCCACGGCTCGAGCCCGGACGACCTGACAGAAGAAGCCTGACAGAAGAAGCCTGACAGAAGAAGAATGAAGGGCCGCCATAAGGCGCCGCTTGCGGGCCACGGCTTCCCCGCCTTCTACGTCGCTCGTACTCTCTGGGGGTGTACCCCGACCAGCAACGCTTCTGGACCGCCCTCCTGAACCTGCAAAGGACGTGGGCCAGCGACGATGCGGCGATCGCGTTCATCCCGCCGCGCTTCCGCGACTTCGACGCGAAGCCCGACTGGCCGCTCCCCAAGGCCCAGGCGTACCTGCTCAACAACCTCGAACTGATCCGCGAGAACTACCGGCGACTCGAGGCGGGCGAGCCGCTCGAGTACGAGTTCCTGAACCACGGGCTCGAGGACCTGCGCCTGAGGCTCCAGCCGTGGACGAATCAGGCGGAGCTCAACCGCGCCGCGACGGCCAAGGCCGAGCTCGCGGGCCGTCTTGAGGTCTTGCAGATCACCGGCGAGCTGGATGAGGTCAACCCCGGCACGCGCTACATCCGCGCGACGATCCAGCGGGCCCTCTACTACTTCGCCCAGTACATCGACGACCGCCTGTCCGACCCGAACTACCCCGATGTCTCCCCCGGCCGCATGCATGTGCGGGAGGACGGCATCGGTGACCTGCAGCTCGTCACGGCCGAGGCCGGCGAGCCCGCCGGAGGATCCGCGTGAGCGCCCCCCAGGACGAGTACCGCAGCCCGCTCTGCTCCCGCTACGCCGGCGAGGAAATGCGCCGCCTCTTCTCGGAACGCCACCGCATCGAGTGCTGGCGCCGCATGTGGATCTGGCTGGCGGAGGCCGAGAAGGACCTCGGGCTGGACATCACGGACGAGCAGATCGAGGCCATGCACGCCGGCCTCCCCGACATCGACTTCGACAAGGCCGCTGAGTACGAGTCGCGCTTCCGCCACGACGTCATGGCCCACGTGCACGCGTTCGGCGACGTGGCCCCGGTCGCCCGCGGCGTGATCCACCTCGGCGCCACGTCCTGCTTCGTGACGGACAACGCCGACGCCATGATCCTCCGCGACGGCTTGGAGCACATCGAACGCGGGCTCGCGGAAGCCATCGCCGCGCTGCGCTCCTTCGCCGATCGCACGAAGGACATCCCGTGCCTGGCGTACACGCACTTCCAGCCGGCACAGCCGACCACCGTCGGCAAGCGCGCGACGCTATGGCTGCACGATCTACTCGAGGACCTCAAGGCCGTGGCCCACGCCAAGGTCAACGTACCGTTCCTCTCGTCCAAGGGCACGACCGGCACGCAGGCCAGCTTCCTCACGCTCTTCGAGGGCGATGCCGAGAAGTGCGAGCAGCTCGACGAGCTGACGGCCAAGAAGGCGGGCTTCCTCAAGCCGCTGCCCGTCTCGGGCCAGACGTATCCACGCAAGGCTGACTACGCGATCACCGCGGTGCTGGGCGGCATCGGCGTCTCGGCGACGCGCTTCGCCAACGACGTCCGCCTGCTCTCCGGTCTGCGTGAGCTGGCCGAGCCCTTCGAGAAGGAGCAGATCGGCTCCAGCGCGATGGCCTACAAGCAGAACCCCATGCGCAGCGAGCGCATCACGGCGCTTGCACGCCACCTGATGGCCCTCGTGCCCGAGGCCGCGTCGACGGCGTCCGCGCAGTGGCTCGAGCGCACGCTGGACGACTCAGCCGCGCGGCGCATCTACCTGCCCGAGGCCTTCCTCTCGACGGACGCGGTCCTACGCCTGGTGATCAATGTCGCGCGGGGCCTGCACGTCAACGAAGCCGTGGCGCGCTCGCGCCTCGTCAAGGAACTCCCCTTCATGGCGACGGAGGAGATCCTCATGCGCACCGTGAGGGCGGGCGGCGACCGCCAGGTCCTGCACGAGCGCATCCGCGTGCACAGCCTCGCGGCCAAGGACAAGATCGTCGGCGGCGCGGACAGCAACGACCTCATCGAGCGCATGCGCGGTGACGAGGCCTTCGCATCCGTGAAGGACGAGCTCGACGACATGCTGCAGCCCGAGCGCTTCACCGGCCTGGCCTCACGCCAGACGCAGCGCTTCCTCGCCGAGCACATCGATCCCGCCCTCGAGCCCTACCTCGCAGGGCTGGGTGGCGACGTCGACATCAACGTCTGATCGGAAGGCGCAGCAGGGCATTCGGGGACAGGCTCCTAGGGAGTGCCGAACGGGTGGATCCAATCCGGGCAGTCCTGCATGTCGACGAGCATGCGAAGGAGCGCCTCCTCGAACAGGAGCCTCCGCTCCTTGTTGTCGCCCCTCTTCCGCATGTCCTCGACCATTTCCTCGAGCTCGTCGTATTCCTTGCGCATGGCAAGACACTCGGCCGTCTGGCTGATGGCGCGCATGCCCGCGGCTGCCCATCCCTTGATGACGCTCGCGAGGTTCATCATCTCGGCAACGCCGATGCCGGGATCGCCCCCGACGATGTCGCCCGCTCGGATGGTCTCCCTGCGCGTCAGCACCAGCGCTGCGTCGCGGTTGATGAAGAGCCTGACGTTTCCACCGTCACCTGGCGACGAGTGGTAGATCGCATCTCGAGGGATCTCGACATGGCAATCCGAGGTTGTCGTCACGCCCAGCTTGACGGGATCTTCGTCCAGCGAGCTGGCCGACCCGATCAACAGGGCCACCGGCGCACCGCCGGAGCACCGCAGCGCCTCTGTCATGATCTCTCGCGCGGCCATGCCCAAGGTCTTGTCCACAGCGTTCTCCCCCATGCGGTCTGCCCACGACAGTAGCAGTTCGGAAGCGCAAGGCGGTCACGGGGGCGGTGTCCGATCGGGACCAGGCGCCGCGTCAGGCGCAGGAGGCGCGAATGTGTCGCCGTGCTGCGCCCACCACGTCGCGGCTTCCGGCTCCCCCCAGCCGCCGGCGTCAGCGCAAGCGAGGAGTGCGGTGCGCACCTCGTCCGCGGTGGACGGGCGCTCGGCCGGGTCCTTCGCCAGGCAGCGGAGCAGGATGGCCTCGAGGTCCTTGGGCACGCTGTCCAGCCGCTCGCTGGGCGGGATCGGCTCCTTGTGCAGGTGCGCCGTCGCCAGCTCGATGATCGTCGTGCCGTCAAACGCCGGCAAGCCCGTCAGCAAGAAGCAGCCAACCGCGCCCAGCGAGTAGAGGTCGGACTGCCGCGTGACGTCGCCGCCCGTCAGCGCCTCGGGCGAGATGGTCTGTGGCGAGCCGCAGATCTCCTCGGCGCCCGTAAGCGTGTCGCTACCCGAGCCGACGTCTTTCACGAGACCGAAGTCCATGACCTTCACGATGTCGTGGTCCAGGCCGCGGATGCAAAGTAGCAGGTTGCTCGGCTTGACATCGCGGTGGACCAGCCCGGTCTCGTGAGCTTCGTGCAGCGCGGCGCACGCCTGGGCGAGCACGTGGATCGTCCGCGCCGCGGACATCGGGCCCGTTTCGTCGACGAGACGCTCGAGGTCGGCCCCGTCGAGCAGTTCCATCGCGTAGTAGAAGTCGCCCTCGGTCGTGCGGCCGTAGTCGTAGATCCGAATGGTGTTCGGGTGCGTCAGCGCGCTCGTCAGCCGCACTTCCTTCTCGAAGCGCTGCAGCGCGCGCGAGCCAATCAGGTCCGGGCGGAGGACCTTCACCGCGGTCGCCCGGCGCATGAGCGCATGCCTGGCGCGATACACCTCGCCCATCCCACCCTCACCGAGCTTGCCTTCGATGACGTACTGATCGAGCTTCTTGGCTTCGTAGGCCTTCCTGCGCAGCGCGAAGTTCAGGCGCGACGCGAAAGCGGACATCACGACGGCCATCCACAGCACGACCTGGTTCCAGATGCCATGCATCACGGACGTATCGCGCGGCAGCTCCTGATCCGGCCACGCGTAGAGGGTGCCGTGGCCGAGCTGGATGGCGAGGAACACCAACGGCACGGGGATCGCGAACAGGATCGTGCGGCGCACGGTGCTCGGCAGGATCAGCGCGCGCGCCAGCATGAACAGCGCCAGGATGCCGCTCATCACGGGCAGCGCTCGCTCGTAGATGCAGGCGTAGATCGCCAGGGGCGTACCCAGCGTCACCGCGAACAGGACCGCGTCGTGGATCAGCAGCCAGCGCGGCGGCTGAGGCTTGCGGCCGAGGCACCGCCACGAGTTGCCCGCCACGAAGCAGGCGCCCACATGGATCAGGTGCCACGGCGCCGTCAGGGTCTCGGCCTCCCAGCCTCCCGTGACGAGTTGCGCGAGATGCGCGACCGCGAGCATCGACGTCGCGGCGACGAAAATGAAGCCGCTGAGCAGGCGCAGCCGCCGCTGGAAATAGCCCCGCAGCTCGGTGTCGAATCCGACGGATTCCCGCCTCAGCCCCCCACGGATCCTGCCGATGGAGGTGCTGCTGCCCAGGGCAGGCGCGTCTGCGGACGTCGACTCACTGGGCTCCATGGCCGCGGATTCTAGCCCTGTAAGGGTCATGGGCGCGCCAAGCCTCTCGAAAGGGCGAACACAGAAGGGGAAAGCCCTTCAGACAGCGCCCGGCGGCGGTCGATGGGTCCGTACGGCCCCGGGATGGGTGGACTCCATCGTCGGGTTTGATTTCAGGGATGCAGGTGGGACTTCGCGGGATGTGAAGCGATGTTCCTCAACCAACAGACACCGAAGCTCGGCCAGCTGCGACTCGCAGCCACCGTCGTATTCGCGCTCCTCTTGAGCGCCTGCGGCGCAGGTGGCGCCATCGAAGACGCCTGGAACGACATCACCGGCACGGAGAGCAAGGGCGCTCTCGAGATCACGACGGAGAGCGTGCCCGCGGGCACGCCCGGCGTCGCCTATGACGCCACCCAGTTGACCGCCACCGGCGCCCAGGGCCCTGTGGTCTGGACGGTCGGGAGCGGCACGCTGCCCCCGGGCATGGAGCTCACCGAGGGCGGTCAGGTCACCGGCATGCCGAACGCGCCGGGCTTCTACGAGTTCACGGCGCAGGCGACCGATGGCGAGGCCATCGACGAGCGCCCGCTCGCCATCGCCGTCGACATCTTCGGCGTCAGCGTCGTCAGCGGCCTGCACATGGGCGAGGGCTGGAGCGGCCTGCCGATCGAGATGCGCTCCGCCGGCGCCGCAGGCGCCGTGACCTTCGCCATCATCGACAACCGCAGCGGCGGCCGCTTCGAAAGCGTTGATGCCGTCGCGGGAACCGCGTCCTGGGTCCCGGGCGACGTCGGCACGAGCGGCGCCGTCGACCGCGTGCGCGTCGCCGACGCGACCGGCGGTGAAATCATCGAGATGGACCTGCCTGTCGTGCAGAACCCCGCCGAGCACCACATCGCCCGCTTCGGTTCGACAGATGTCTGGTACCTGGATTGGGACGCCAAGCAGGGCGCCCACCCCTACGTCAGCGACCTGCATGCCGCCTACGCTCGCCTCGGCTGGCGCAGCGCGGCGGGCACCGACGCCCTCGGCAGCGAGGCCGATCGCCTCGCCGACCTCCTGATCCGCGTGCAGGTGTTGCGCGAGCTCAGCAAGCTCTTCGGTCGCAACTCGAACGGCACCGAGGGCGCCAACGGCCTTGCGATCTCGTTCGCCCTGGATCGTCCCGGCGCCGGCTACAGCGCTCCGGCCCCGGGCGGCCTGCGCGGCAGCATCGCCAACGGCTACAGCATCATGTCCCTCTGCAATCAGAGCGGCAACCTCGGCGCGCTGGGCGTCGCGTACCAGGACGCCATCGGCAACCCGAGCCAGGAGCACAACGCGCCCGGCGGCGGCGCCGGTGAGCTCGGCGTCTTCCTCAACTACCTTGCGGAGAGCGTGGAGCGCACCTACCGCCTCCACGGCAACGACCTCAAGAACACGCCGGTCAACGCCAACGACATCCCGGCGCTCAAGGCCCTGCTCTACGAGCGCCCGAGCCCCGGCGGCCGCTACGACATGCTGCGCTACCACCTCATGGCCTTCGCCCGCAGCCTCGCCTACATCGCGGCCCACGAGGTCGGTCACAGCCTCGGCTTGCCCCACCTGCACGACTTCACGCCGGGCGGCATCATGAACGGCGTCGCGCTGGTCGGCCCGGGCATGGACTACTTCTTCCTCCCCAGCTCGCTCGACATCCTGCGTCAGGGCCTGCCGGGCCCGGGTCGCGGCACGGCAGCCGCTCGCGGCGTCGCCGCCCTGGCGATGCCCGCCGGTGGCGTGCACGTCTGCGGCCACTGCAAGTAGCCGCGCCCACGGAGGTTCCGTCCGCGAGGCGGCGCCCGTAGACCCCCCGCAGCTCGAGGCCCTGGGCTTGCGCCCCGTGACGCCCACGTCGCCGGAAGACTTGAGCCACTTCGATAAGGCGATGGAGCTGGGCCTCCTGGCCTACCAAGCCCGCATGGGCGTGCGACGGACAGGGCGACGCGCGGCGAGGTGGTCGTCACCTACGCACGGACCAACCATTCGGGCCAGATCGCGCAAGCCTGGTACCCATGGACGTGGCTCTCGGACGGCCTGTCTGGCCGACCGGTCGCGCCGCCCAGCACGCCCATTCGGCCAACGACAAGCGGCGCATCCGTGCGCTCCATGGCCGGTAACGGCCGAATCGCCACGCCCGATGAAATGCACCTCCCCGGGAAGTCGTCCCAGTTCTGGACACCGCTTCAGATGGCCTTCAGCAGGGCGAGGGATAACGTCGATGGGGTCTTCGTGAGGCGGCCCTACGGGCCACGATGGGAATCGGTGCAGCGACACCTACAGGCAATCCAATCATGCGCGCACCCGACATCTTCAAGCCGCTCCACATCCTGATCGCCCTGGCTGCGCTCTCGCTTGCCGCCTGCGGCGGCGGCGGCGGCACGGCGGCGGGCAGCGGCGGCGGCGAGCCGGTCACGCTCACCATCACGACTGCGGCCCTGCCCGGCGGCAGCGTCGGCAGCAGCTTCAGTACCCCGCTCGAGGTGACGAACGCCCAAGGCGACGTGACCTGGGGCGTCGCAGCGGGCAGCTTGCCCCCGGGGCTCGATCTCGACGATACGTCCGGCGTCATCTCCGGCATGCCGACCAACTCCGGCACCTACGGCTTCACGATCGAAGCCGACGACGGCGCCGCGACCGACACGCAGGCGCTGACGATCTCGGTCGGCAACGTCGGACTCAGCGCGACCTCCGGTCTCGTGTTCGGCGACGCGTGGACCAGCCAGGCGGTCTCGCTCAGCGCGGATGGTGCCACGGGCAGCGTCAGCTTCAGCATCGTCGTCAACGAGAGCGGCGGCAGCCTCAGCAACCAGAACGGCGGCGCCGGCACGGCCACGTACACGCCCGGCACCACGGGCGGCAGCGGCGTCACCGACCGGGTGCGCGCCACCGACGCGGGCAACGGCCAGACCTTCGACCTCGACATCGACGTCATGCCCAACCCGGTCGTCTCACACACGGCGTCGTTCGGCAGCAGCGACGTCTGGTGGATCGACATGAGCACGAAGTTCGGCTCGCACGCCTACGCGACGGACTACCACAAGGCCCTCGTCGACGTAGGCCTGCGTGCCACGACCAGCACGGGCGCCGTCGGCACCGAGGCGGATGAGATCGCGGCCGTATGGTTTCGCGTGGAGCTCCTGCGCCAGGTGAACCCGATGTTCCTGCGCAACGCGGACGGTTCCGAGGGCAGCGGCCTCGCGATCACCTTCCCCTACGTCGAGCCGGGTGCCGGCTACACGAAGCCCGCGCCCGCGGACTGGCTGAACGGATCCCCGACGCGCTACAGCCAGATGGCCCTCACCCGCGGCAGCGACAACGGCGTCATCGGCACGGCGTTCCTGGACGGGTCGAACAACAACTCGCACGAGAACGACACCACCTCGGGCGGCGTCGAGCTGGGTGTCTTCACCAACCAGATCACGCCGATCTTCAACAACGCCTGGGGCAACACGCTCGACAACAGCCCGATCACGAACGCCGACATCGACGCGCTGAAGGCACTCCTCTACGGGCTGCCGAGTCCGGGCGGCCGCTACAACCTCATTCGCCGCATCGGCCGTGGCTTCGCGTACACGGTGGCTGCCGTGGTGGCGCACGAGGTGGGCCACAGCCTGGGCCTCAGCCACACGAGCCCGTCCGAGCCCGGCTCGATCATGAACGCCTCGGCCCTCATCAGCCCGGCCGCGACCTACGCCTTCACGAGCGACGACGTCACCGCGCTCCAAAGCGGCCTGCCGGGCGCCGGCAAGAGCACGGGCGCCCAGGCGGCCAGCCAGAAGAGCGGCGCACCCGGCGGTGGCGTCTGCGTTTGTCAGTGCCGGGCCCGCACACCTCCCAAGGGACGCTAGGACACAAGACTCCCGGCCGGGCTCCGGTCTCGTAGAGTGGCGCGCCCCTGCACGCCCCCCTAGCCCCGGAGCCGGCACCGTGAAGCTGTTCCCGACTGTCCAGAGCGACAGCGATCCGCTCGAGACCCAGGAGTGGATCGAGTCGCTGGAGTCCGTTCTCGACTTCAGCGGACCCAACCGCGCGCGCTTCATCCTCGCGCGGCTGCTGGCTCACGCCCGTGCAGGTGGCTACGTCCCCGACCAGTTGCTGAGCTCGGACTACGTCAACACCATCCCGCGTCGCAGCGAGCCCGAGTTCCCTGGCGACGAGGCGATGGAAGAGCGCATCAGCGACATCATCCGGTGGAACGCCGCCGTGATGGTCACGCGCGCCAACATCAAGCACAACGGCCTCGGCGGCCACATCTCGACCTTCGCCTCCGCGGCCGAACTGCTCGACGTCGGCTTCAACCACTTCTTCCAGGGCCGCGACGACAACCGCTCCGGCGACCAGATCTACTTCCAGGGCCACGCCTCGCCCGGCATCTACGCCCGCGCGTTCCTCGAGGGGCGCATCACCGAGAGCCAGATGGACAACTTCCGTCAGGAAGTGAAGCGCGGCGAGGGACTCTCGTCGTACCCGCACCCGCGCTTGATGCCCGACTTCTGGGAGTTCCCCACGGTCTCGATGGGCATTGGCCCGATCAACTCGATCTACCAGGCACGCTTCAACCGCTACCTGCAGGCACGCGGCATCACCGATACGTCGAACTCGCGGGTGTGGTGCTACGTCGGCGACGGCGAGACCGACGAGCCCGAGACACTCGGCGCGCTGTCCGTCGCGGCGCGCGAGGGGCTCGACAACCTGACCTGGATCGTCAACTGCAACCTGCAGCGTCTCGACGGACCCGTGCGTGGGAACGGCAAGATCGTGCAGGAGCTCGAGACCGTGTTCCGCGGTGCTGGCTGGAACGTGCTGAAGGTGCTCTGGGGTAGCGAGTGGGACGCGCTCCTCGAGCGCGACGACCAAGCGCTCCTGCGCATGCGCATGAACGAGGTGGTGGACGGCGAGCTGCAGAAATACCGCTCGGCCGACGGCGCCTACATCCGCCAGCACTTCTTCGGCAAGAGCCCCGAGCTGCTCGACCTGGTCTCACACCTGAGCGATGATGAGATCTGGGCCATGCGACGCGGCGGCCACGACATGAAGAAGGTGCACGCCGCCTACAAGGCCGCGGTCGAGCACAAGGGCCGCCCGACGGTCATCCTGGCCCAGACGATCAAGGGCTGGACGCTCGGCGAGGGCTTCGAGTCGAAGAACGTCACGCACCAGATCAAGAAGATGTCGGACGATCAGCTCTCGAGCTTCCGCGACCGCCTCGGCCTGCCGCTCGACGACGCCGACATGAACGACCCGCCCTACTACCACCCCGGCCCGGACAGCCCCGAGGTGGCGTACATGATGGCGCGCCGCAAGGCGCTGGGCGGCTCGGTCCCGCGGCGGCAGTCGACGTTCACGGTGGAGTTCGATGCGCCCAAGGCGGAGCTCTACGAGGAGTTCTACGCCGGTACGAAGAACCCCGGCGGCGTCTCGACCACGATGGCTTTCGTGCGCCTGCTCACGAAACTGATCAAGGACGAGAACATCGGCGACCGCGTCGTCCCGATCATCCCGGACGAGGCGCGCACCTTCGGCATGGAGCCGCTGTTCCGTCAGGTCGGCATCTACGCATCGAAGGGCCAGCTCTACGAACCCGTCGACAAGGCGCAGCTGCTCTACTACCGCGAGAGCAAGGACGGCCAGGTGCTCGAGGAAGGCATCACCGAGGCGGGCTCGATGGCCAGCTTCACGGCGGCCGGTACGTCCTACGCGACACACGGCCAGCCGATGCTGCCGTTCTACATCTTCTATTCGATGTTCGGCTTCCAACGCATCGGCGACCTGGCCTGGGCGTTCGCCGACGCGCGCGGCCGCGGCTTCCTCATGGGCGCGACGGCGGGCCGCACGACGCTCAACGGCGAGGGCCTCCAGCACGAGGACGGCCACAGCCAGATCCTCGCAGCGACGTTCCCGAACGTGCGCGCCTACGACCCGGCGTTCGCCTACGAGATCGCGATCATCATCAAGGACGGCATGCGTCGGATGGTGGCGGAGGACCAGGACGTCTTCTACTACATCACCATCCAGAACGAGAACTACCCGCAGCCGGCGATGCCCGAGGGTGTCGAGGACGGCGTCCTCAAGGGGCTCTACCGCTACAAGGCGGCGGACACCAACCACAAGCTCACCGCGCAGCTCTTCGGCTCGGCCGTGATCCTGAACGAGGCGCTGCGCGCCCAGCAGATCCTGGGCGAGCAGTTCGGTGTGGCCGCGGACGTCTGGTCGGCGACGAGCTACCAGTTGCTGCGCCGCGACGCGGTCAAGGTCGAGCGCTGGAACCGCTTGCATCCCACCGAGGAGCCGCGCAAGCCCTACATCGAAGAGGTGCTGGACGGCGTCGAGGGCCCCTTCATCGCGGTCAGCGACTACATGAAGATCCTCCCCGACATGATCCGGCGCTGGATCAGCGGGCGCTACGTGTCGCTCGGCACGGACGGCTTCGGCATGAGCGACACGCGTGTGGCGCTGCGCCGGCACTTCGAGGTCGACGCCGAGTCGATCGTCATCGCGACGCTCCACGCGTTGCAGCTCGAGGGCAAGGTGAAGCCCGCGTTCGTGGCCGACGCGATTCAAGCGCTCGACTTCGACGCCGAGAAGCTACGCCCGACGACGATCTAGCTCGGGGGCCGTTTCGGAACCCGCTGAGGAGCGGATGACCCGCGGAGACGCGGGATACGGAGCCAGGCTCGCGATGTCATCACGTTGCGGGCCGCTCCCCGCAATCAAGGGCGGCCACGGGAGCAAAGCTGATGACATCGAGTCAGGCTCCCGTGCGAGGTGCGAACGGGACGAGGCGCCCCGTAGCCGCGTAGGTCCGAGGCGGCAGGGCGAGGGCCCGAGGGTGTGCTGTGGAGTCGAGGGCCAGGAGGCTGATGCAGGCGATGCCGAGCATCGCCGAAGCAGGCCGACGCCGCCCGCGGCTTCACAGCGCGCCCGAAGCCCCGCCATGCCAACGAGGACCGGAGCAAAAAAGGGAACCGCCAGAGACCCGTGGGTCCCTGGCGGTACGGAGGAGCTCGTTGGGGAGGGGAGGGAGGGTAGGGCAGAGTCGAGCTCAACCCCGATTTGCGAAAGGCCGTTGGGCCAGTCACTGGTACTGACGCAAGCGCACCCAAGGGTGTTTCACGAATCGGTGCAAAATCGCCGTAACGACTCGCGCACCGCGACCCGTGGCCCTGCGCCAAAAACGCGAGAACGCCGGACCGCCTTGCGGCGGTCCGGCGCCTGTGGTGCCTGGGTAGAAGGCGGGAGCGATCAGCGGATGCGGAAGCGTCCGCCGATGGAGATGTGTCCGTGGGAACGGCGGTGCGAGCGGCGGTGGTGCACAACGCGCGTCGGCACCCACACCCGGCGCACGATGCGCTTGCGCGGGATCCAGACCCTGTAGGTCTGAAGTTGGACCGTCGAAGCGGCGTAGATCGCCTGGCCTTCGAAGTCGTAGCCGATCTGGCGGCCCGGGACCTCGACCTCGCGGGTCCTGTTCACGTGGTAGCCCCCCGCGAAGGAGACCTCCTCGCGGTAGTACCCGCCCGAGCGATGGGCGTGGTGCCGATGTCTGCGATGACTGATCGGCACGCCGATGCGGGCGCCGATCGAAATGCGCGGCCCGAACGTCGTGCCGTCCTGTGCGGCGCGTTGGATCGCCTTGAGGGGCGATGCCTCGGCGTCGTCCGTGGCCACGAAGGCCCCGGCGGCCAGGAGGGCGACAGGGATCCAGAGGAGGCGAGCGTTCATGGTGATGTCCTTTGCGGGCTGCCCCGGCCTGTGCCGGGTGTTGATGGGGGGACCAACGCGCATTCCGTGCCAGTTTCCACCTGAATCCCCCAAAGCCCTATGGGACAATGAGTTATGTCCTCATCGTCGGCCAGGGCGCGCGAGGGCTGTCCCCGCCTGATGACAGGCGGATTCGCCGGCAAGAGGACAGGTGGGAGGACGCATGGAAGAGGAGCGCGCTGCGGCCGAGCCCTTCCCCCTGCGGGCGCACATGGCCCTCTGCCTGCTCGGATTCCGTGGATCCGGCTATTCCCCGGACTTCGTCGAGGCCATGGCCGCCATCCAAGCCGATCTGGCGGCCGATCCAGCCCGTGAGCTGCGCCTCGTCGACGCCCCGGACCGGATCTGCGACGCGTGCCCCAACCTCGCGGATCAGGGCTGCACCCTCGGCGGTCCTGAACACGAGGCCCACATGCGAGCCCACGACCGCGCGGTCCTCGAGCGGCTCGAGCTCGCAGCCGGCGAGACCACCTCCTGGGGCGACGTCCTGGCCCGCATCGCCACGCGGATCGAGGGTGCCGACCTCCCCGCCCTGTGCACGACGTGCCCGTGGCTGCCCCTGGGCGTCTGCCGGGACAGCGTGGACGCCCTGAGGGTGGACGCCCTGAGGGTGGACGCGCGCCGATCGCCTCCGGAGGCCGATTGATGGGCGCTGACGGGCAGAAGCCGAATGAGACGGATCCCGCCGGACCGGAGGGGAAGGCGAGGATCCCCGGGTCGTCCAAGGAGGGCCCGCCTGACGAAGCCCAGGAGACGCCCGTGCCCGCATCCGCCGCAGCTCAAGGTAGCCCCCGCCCGCTGCGCGCGGTCGGCAGCGGCACGCGCGCCACCCCTTCGAGGTCACCAGCCCAGCGCTCGCCGGGCCAGCGCTCGCCGGACCGGGCCCTCCAGGACCTCTGGGTCGACCGCCTCCGGGCGGGGGACGCCGAGGCGCTCCGCGAGGTCGTGCAGGCCTTCGGAGAGCGGCTGACCGCCGTCGTCTCCGGTGTGCTGCGGGACCGCGACGCCGTCGAGGACGTCGTCCAGGAGACCTTCACCAAGGCCTTCTACCGAATCCACTCCTTCAAGGGCACGTCGAGCCTGTACACGTGGCTCTACCGTGTCGCCGTCAACGCCGCGAAGGACTACATCAAGTCCCGCAAGCGGCGCCCCGCATCCTCCTTCGACGATCTCGCGAGCCGCGCCAGCCTGCCCGCACAAGAGCTTCCGTCGGTCGAGGGTCTCGAGCGCCGCGAGCTGCGCCTGATGGTGCGCGCGGCCATCGACCGTCTGCCGCACCGTTTCCGCACCGTGCTGGCATTGCGCGAGATCGAGGGCATGGCCTACAACGAGATCGCGGAGGTGCTGGGCCTGAGCCTGGGCACCGTAGAGAGCCGGCTCTTCCGGGCCAGGAAGCGCCTCAAGGTGCTTCTCGACCGTGACGACCTCGGAAAGGACGTACGAGCGTGAGCCAGAACGACAACACCCCGCCGCGTGGTGACAGCGCCCAGGATGGGCTCCAGGAGGCCTTCGACCTCTGGCGCGAAGATGCCGGCCGTGCCGCCGATCGCATCGACGTGACGGGCGACCTCGCCGATCGCGTGGTCGCCGCCGCCCGCGAGGGCCGCCCCCTCGCCATCGCCCCCGCCGGTGCCCGCTGGTACGCGGCCGCCGCCGTCCTCCTCATGGCCATCGGCATCTCCGGGACCCTCATGGCCCGGGACGCCGGCGCCACCACCGATTTCTCCGGCGCGCCGCGCTGGGCCGACCTCGATGCCACCGTCCTCATCGACGTGGTAGCAGACGACCCCACCTACGCACCTGGCCTGGAAGGCCGCGCACCCGGCCCGGATGGCCGGGAAGGGAAGTAACGATGCTCTACAGTCTGCGCTCCATCGCCCTGCTCATGCTCGCGGCAGGTGTCAGCCTCGGCGTCTTCGCCGGCACGCTGGTCGCCAACAAGAAGCCTGATCCGCGGCCCCAGCTCAATCGCCAGATCGAGGAGCGCGTGAAGCTCTACCGCGAGTATTACGGCCTCGATGACCTCAAGACCGACGAGGTCCGGCGTGAGCTGAGCCGCCACCGGAGCGAGGTCCGCTCGCTCCTTCTGCGTCTACGCAGCGAACACCAGAACGAGTTCAGCGATCTCGTCGCCGGCACGGAGCGTCGTATCCGAGCCATCACCGAGAGCACTACAGAGGCACCTGGCAAGTAAGGCTGCATGACAGGATGATGCGACGCGCCCGAAAGGGGCGCGAGCGGGGCCGCAAGTGAGCCTATAATCCCGCCTTTCGTGCCGGCCGAAGCCCGCCCAAGGCGGAGAGAAGACACAACCCATGGCGCGTGCCATTGGCGTCGACATCGGAGAACGCTTCCTGAAAGTCGTTGAACTCAGCGGCTCCGGGCGATCGTTCCGTGTCCAGCGCGTCGCCATCCGCGAGATCCCCGGCGAGGCCGGGCATCACGACGAAGGCGGCTCCACGGACCTCACCGACGACCTCGTCATCGAGGAGTCGGGCGAGCTTCACCACGTCGACGAGGACGACGGGCCGACCAAGACGCGCGACGAGCGTGTCTCGGAGTGCCTGGCCGACGTCTTCCGCGAGCTCAAGCTCCCCAAGGAAGACGTCTGCGCGACGTTCCCGTCGCACGTCAGCGTCAACCGCGAGATCCAGGTGCCGTTCTTCGAGGACGACCAGATCCGCAAGGTCGTGCGGTTCGAGGCCGAGAACCATCTCCACAGCCACTCGATCGACGACGTGGTCGTGAACTGGATCAAGACGGGCGAGACCAAGGACGGCAGCCGCCTGACCATCTTCGCCTCGCCCAAGCAGGAGTTGGCCGAGCGCGTCGCCGTCATGCGCCGCGCAGGCGTCGATCCCGCGGCGATCGACCTCGATGCCACGGCGATCTACACGTGCCTCGAAGCGGCGGGCATCATCGAAGCCAACCCCAACTGCATCATCGTCGATGTGGGCGCAAGCTCCTCGACGCTGATCATGCTCGTGGACGGCCGACCGCGCGTGATGCGCTCGTTCCGTCTCGGCGTCGGCAAGCTCGAGGAGCAGGTCGGCGATGAACTCGGCCTCGCCGCCGGCGAGTCGGCGGCGGAAGTGCAGCGGCTCGGTCGCGCGGATGCGGGCGACCTGCTCGTCCCCTCGGCGGACCTCGACCCGGACACGCCCGAGACCGAGAAGTCGCACACCCAACTCAAGACGGAGGTGGTCGCGGACAGCCGCACGCAGTTCGTCACGAAGCTCCACCGCGAAGCCGTGCGTTCGCTCGCGTCGGTCAGCACCGACTCCCCGCCCGACAAGATCCTCCTGCTTGGCGGCGGCTCCCTCCTCTCGGGCGTGCCGGAGGCGCTCAGCGAGCGCTTCGGCCTGCCGACGGAGAGCCTGAACCTGCTCGATCACCTCGACTGCAAGAGCCCCGGCAACGAGCCGGAGTTCACGGGCGCCACGATTGGCGCGGCCGTGGGTGCAGGCTTGCGCATGCTGGGGCGCAACCCCTTCGGCGTCGAGCTGCTGAAGGACGAGTTCGCCCCCCGGAACGTGTTCGAGGTCGTGCGGACGACGCTGGCCACGGCCATCACGCTGCTCTTCCTCGTGATCGGCATCTGGACCTACTCCATCAAGGAGCAGCTCAAGGCCGAGCGCGTCAAGTACGACGACATGGCCGCCGTCGTCGAGTTGATGACCTTCAAGGCCGAGCTGGCCTACCAGCAGGGCCTCGAGAACAAGACGAAGGACGTCGCCGAGAAGACCGCCCGCGGCTGGGTGAAGGGTCTTACGCGGGACGAGAAGCGCGTCAGCAAGATGCGCAACCTACTCATGCGACGCCACCGGTTCCTGCAGGACCGGCTCGGCCTGCGCAGCGACATCCCACAGTTGCGCAGCGGCGTGAAGTGCATGTACGAGATCTACAAGGCGCTCTCTGCCAAGAAGCGCGAGGAGCTCGGCACCTGGTTCCAGATCAGCGAGATGATCATCCAGGAACGCCGCGCGGTCGTGAAGATCGTCGTCGACAACCGGTCGGTGTTCGACGTCGTCCGTCGTCTATTGAGCCAGAGTCCGTACTTCAAGGACCGGGCGCGTGACCAGACCAAGGTGGTCGAACCTGGGGCCGAGCAAACGGTCGAAGGTCGGTTCCGTCAAAGCTTCACCTTCAGCTTCCGGGACGAATGATGGCCAAGAAGAAGAAGAACAAGGATCTGGCGCCCAGCGGCAGCGGCGACCACCTCAAGTACTACTGCGTCGTCTTCGGCATCCTCGTCGTCGTGATCGCCGTCGTCGCGTTCCAGCAGCGCAGCAAGCTCAACGCCTACAAGCTCGCCACCAAGCAGACGCGGGCCCTCCTCATGGCCAAGGGCACCACGAAAGACGGCCGCCCGCGCGGCGTCGGTGACCTTGCCGTCGAGGTCGAAAAGTTCGTCGAGGGCTACAAGGAGAGTCTCGGTGGCGCGGACGGCGAGGCCGGCAAGGACATCGGCATCGGCATCTCCACGCAGATGATCACGCGCTCGGGCCGTGACGTGCAGATGGTCTACACCTTCGCGGGCCAGGAGCAGGACGACCCGAACCGCTCCAAGGGGTATCGCACGCGTTCGCGCGAGTTCACCTACGGGCTCTCCACGCTCGACCAGCTCACGAAGCTGTGCTGGAACATCGAGGCGCTGGGCCGCTACCGCGTCTCCGAGATCCGCTGGAAGCTGGCGGACAAGCGCGTCAACACGGAGCGCCCCTTCTTCAAGGTCACGAAGCCCGTGATCCGGGTCGGCTACCGCTCGCCCCTTACACGTTCTCGCTAGCGCCCATCGCAACGTAGCGACCCGCCCCAGAGTTCCGTGAGCCCGAGTTCGCTCCTCCGGAGGCGCCTCGACTTCCGGATCCGCCCCCCCCGCCTTCGATCGGCGGCGTCGATGGGAGGCGAATGGCCCATGAAGAGCATGTGGCGTGGTCTGTCACGCGAATGCGATGAAGGGGCCAGGTCGGCCCCAGCCCACGCCGCAGCACGGTCTCATGCAACGGAACCTGGCATCAGCACACTAGTGGTGCTTGGGCCTCTTCGACATACTCCTGCAGGCTGCGCACCGTGATGGCCTGCGCGCGGTAGGCCTCAAGCGCCTGCACCAGCGCCGTGGCACCCGACATGGTCGTGATGCACGGGATGTTCAGCACCGAAGCCGCGCCGCGAATGCGGCCCTCGTCGGTGCGCGCGCCACGACCGCTCGGCGTGTTGATGATCAGGTGCACCTTGCGGTTCTTCACGATGTCGAGCACGTTCGGACGCGCGCCGTCGGCGATCTTGTAGACCATCTCGCACGGCACGCCGGAGCGCTTGAGCAGCTTGTACGTGCCAGCGGTCGAGACGAGGTCGTAGCCCTGCTGGGCGAGACGCCGCGCGATGTCGATCACGGCACGCTTGTCGTCGTCCTTCACCGAGATGAAGATCGCGCCTTCGCGCGGCAACTCCAGGTAGGCGCCGAGCTTGGCCTTGGCGAACGCGGCGCCGAGGTTGTGGTCCACGCCCATCACCTCGCCCGTGCTGCGCATCTCCGGGCCCAGGATGATGTCGATCCCCGGGAAGCGGTTGAAGGGGAAGACCGGCTCCTTGACGGAGAAGTACGGCGGGATGACCTCGTCGGGTACGCCGAGGCTCTCGATCGTCTCACCGGCCATGATGCGGGCGGCATGGCGCGCCAGCGGGACGCCGGTGGCCTTCGAGACGAAGGGGATGGTGCGGCTTGCGCGGGGGTTGACCTCGATGAGGTAGAGCAGGCCGCCCTTGACTGCGTACTGCACGTTCATCAGCCCGCGCACGCCAAGCGCAAAGGCGAGCTTGCGGGTGGCGTCGCGGATGTCATCCAGAATGGAGTCCGACAGACTCCACGGCGGGAGCGTGCAGCATGAGTCGCCCGAGTGCACGCCGCACTCTTCGATGTGCTCCATGATGCCGCCGATGACGCACTGCACACCGTCGCAGAGCGCATCGACATCGACCTCGACCGCGTCCTCGAGGAACTTGTCTACGAGGATCGGGCGCTCGGGTGAAGCGTCGACCGCCTCCTCGATGTAGCGCTTGAGGGTCTCGTCGTCGTAGACGATCTCCATGGCGCGGCCGCCGAGCACGAACGACGGACGCACGAGCACGGGGTAGCCGATGCGGTGGGCGACGCCGAGCGCCTCCTCGTAGCAGGTGGCGATGCCATTCTCGGTCTGGCGCAGGCCCTGGGCCTCCACGAGTTCCTTGAACAGCTTGCGATCGTCCGCCAGGTCGATGGCATCGGGGCTCGTGCCGATGATGGGCGCGCCCGCCTGCTCGAGGCCGCGCGCGAGATTCAGGGGCGTCTGGCCGCCGTAGTGGACGATCACGCCCTTGGCCCCGGTGCGCTCGATGACGTCGAGCACATGCTCGTGCGTCAGCGGCTCGAAGAACAGCAGATCGCTCGTGTCGTAGTCCGTGGAGACCGTCTCCGGATTGGAGTTGATCATCACGGTCTCGTAGCCGGCCTCGCGCAGTGCATAGGCCGCCTGCACGCAGCAGTAGTCGAACTCGATGCCCTGGCCGATGCGATTCGGGCCGCCGCCGAGGATCACGATGCGGTCCTTCGTGGCGGGCCGGAGCTCGTCTTCTTCCTCGTAGGTCGAGTAGTAGTAGGGCGTGGCCGCCTCGAACTCGGCTGCGCACGTGTCGACGAGCTTGAACACCGGCTTGATGCCGCGGCTCATGCGATTGGCGCGCACCTCGGCCTCGGGCAGGCCGAAGATGATGCCGAGCTGGTGATCTGCGTAGCCGTCCTGCTTGGCGCGGCGGAGGAGGTCGTCGGGCACCTCCGTGAGCGTCGCGTAGCCGCGCAACTCCTGCTCGCGATCGACGAGCAGCTTCATCTGCTCGAGGAACCACGGGTCGATCTTCGTGTGGCTGTGCAAGCTCTCGACCGTCCACCCGGTGCGCAGCGCGTCGCGGAGGCGAAAGATCCGGTTGGCCCCGGGCGTCTGCAGGCGGCGACGGAGCTCTTCCTTCTCAGGCAACTCCTGCTGGGCCTCCTTCGCGTCGACACCGAAGCCGAAGCGGCCGGTCTCCAAGCTGCGCAATGCCTTCTGGAGGCTCTCGCGGAACGTGCGGCCGATGGCCATGCCCTCGCCGACGCTCTTCATCTGCGTCGTCAGCACGGGCGAGGCTTCGGGGAACTTCTCGAAGTTGAAGCGCGGCACCTTCGTGACGACGTAATCGATCGTCGGCTCGAAGCAGGCGAGCGTCTTCTGCGTGATGTCGTTCACGAGTTCGTCAAGCGTGTAGCCGACGGCGAGCTTGGCCGCGAGCCTGGCGATCGGAAAACCCGTCGCCTTGCTGGCCAATGCCGAGCTGCGCGACACGCGGGGGTTCATCTCGATCACGACGAGCCGGCCGTCCGCGGGATTGGTCGCGAACTGGATGTTGCTGCCGCCCGTCTCGACCCCGATCTCTCGAATCACACGCAGCGCCGCGTCGCGCATGGCCTGGTACTCGCGATCCGTGAGCGTCTGCGCGGGCGCGACCGTGATGGAGTCGCCGGTGTGGACGCCCATCGGGTCGATGTTTTCGATGCTGCAGATGATGACGACGTTGTCGTGCTTGTCGCGCATCACCTCGAGCTCGTACTCCTTCCATCCGAAGATGCTCTCTTCGATGAGCACCTCCGTGGTGGGCGAGAGGTCGAGGCCGCGAAGGCAGATCTCCTGGAACTCGTCGATGTTCCACGCGATGCCGCCACCGGTGCCACCCATCGTGAAGGAGGGCCGGACCACGCAGGGCAGCCCGACTTCGTCCTTGGCGGCGAGCGCCTCGTCGTAGGTCTTCGCCGTGCGGCTCTTGGGCAGGTCGAGCCCGATCTTGAGCATCGCGGTGCGGAACAGCTCGCGATCTTCGGCCTTCCTGATGACGTCGGGCTTCGCCGCGAGCATCGTGACGCCGTACTTCTCGAGCACGCCGTTGTCATGCAGTGCCAACGCGACGTTCAGCCCCGTCTGCCCGCCCATCGTCGGCAGGATGGCGTCGGGGCGTTCGCGCTCGATGACGCGCTCCACGACCTCGGCCGTCACCGGCTCGATGTACGTGCGATCGGCCATCTCGGGATCGGTCATGATCGTCGCGGGGTTGCTGTTGACGAGGACGACCTCGTAGCCCTCCTCGCGGAGCGCCTTGCACGCCTGCGTGCCCGAGTAGTCGAATTCAGCAGCCTGACCGATGACGATAGGGCCTGAACCGAGGATCAGGATCCGGTGGATGTCATCCCTGCGCGGCATCGCAACTCCAGAGCGGCCCGAAAGATACCGGGGCCCTCCAACGGTCCGAAGCAGGGACGGGGGGCGCGGCCAGACGGCCCCCTCATCCAGGCTCTGGTTCGAGACTGCTCGTCATGAGCCCGTGGAGGCCGAAGCGAGCCGAGAGCACGACGATGAACTGCGCCTGAGGCGTGCCTCTGCACGTTGAGGGCGCGATTCCGAGTTGGGTGCCGGCGGAGCGAGAGCATCTGCGGGCGCAGCAGAGGAGTGTCCAAGCAGAGCCTAAGATGGCTGCATGGCTTGGGAGCGCCGCCGCTACCGCGGCAACAAGGTCTGGATCGACGTCGATGGAGCCGGGGCACCGGTCCTGGACGACCGTGGCTTGGCCTCCCTGCGCTACAAGCCCGAGGATGAGCGCACCTACACGGTCCGCGCGAACGAGATCCGGGCCGTGGACGCCCCTGAGCCGGATGCCCACGAGCTCCCTCCGGAGGCCGCTCCCCCCAGGAATGCCTCCAGGCCCGAGGAGGCCGGGCGGGCGGCCCCGGAGGCGAGCGAAGGCACCTCCGAGGACCTCGTCATCTACACGGACGGCGCCTCGAGCGGCAATCCCGGCCCGGCGGGGCTGGGCGCGGTCCTCCTCTGGCGGGGCCGCCGCCGGGAGATCCGGCGCTTTCTCGGCGAGGCGACCAACAACGAGGCCGAGCTCAACGCCGTCCTCGACGCCCTGCAGGCCGTGAAGCGGCCCGCCCTGCCCGTGCGCCTCCACACCGACTCCGAGTACGTGATCGGCGTCCTCGTGGGGGGGCACAGGGTGAAGGTCAACGTGGAGCTCGTCGGCCGGATCCAGGCCGAGATGGGCCGCTTCGAGGACCTCGAGTTCATCAAGGTCCCGGCCCACGCCGGCGTGCCGGGCAACGAGCGGGCGGACCGCCTCGCGCGGGATGCCATTCGGGCGGGCGGACCGACGTAGGGCGCAGCCCGGGCCGCGTCGCTACCATGGAGCCCCGCAACCAGGCACCCGACCCGGGCCGCCGCCATCGGAGGAGATTCACGTGTCTGAGGAGACCCCGGCCGCCGCCCCTACCCAGAAGCCCTCCGCCGCAGACGATCGCCCCTCGGGCGCCGACCGCATCATCGTGCGGGCCTATCCCAAGATCATCTTCTTCTGGATGACGTGGATCGTCTCGCTCATCGCCGGCATCATCGAGAGCAGCGGCGGCGGCGAGCACCTGGGCACCATCTGGATGGCGTTCTTCGCCTTCAACCTTCTGGTGATCGGCTTCGACTTCTCGGAGGTGATCTCCGTGATGATGCTCGCCGTCATCGGCGTGGTCGTCTTCGCCGGTCTGTACTTCGGCTGGCTACCGTTCATCGGGAACTTCTTCAGCGACCTCAAGCTCGCGATGAGCTCGGCGTTCTACTACACGATGTTCGGCCTGTTCACGATCATCTACACGATCGTGTTCATCCAGACTCGCTTCGACTACTGGGAGTTCCGGAACAACGAGGTCATCCATCGCCGCGGCGTGTTTGCCGACATCCGCCGCTACAGCACCGAGGACCTGCGCTGGTTCAAGGAAGTCCCTGACGTCCTCGAGCGCGTCCTGTGTGGCGCCGGCCGCATGATCCTGACGACGCCGCGCGAGCCCACGCCGATCGTCATCCAGCACGTGCTCGGCATCAACCGCATCGACGAGAAGGTCGCGGACATCCTGGGCGTCAAACGCGTCGTGCTGAAGTAACGACGCGCGCGGCGTGACTACTCCGCGCGCATGCTGCCTGCGTACTTGATGGTCTCGCCGCGTCGGCCGAGTCGCTGGATCTTCACGTCCACAAGATCGCCCTTCTCGACGAACTGCAGGAACATCAAGAGGTCCTCGGTGTTGCGAATCTTCCACTCACCGAGGCCGTAGATCAGGTCGGTCGGCCTGAGCTTCATGCGCGAGGCAGGGCTGTTCGGGCGCACGGACTCGACGACGATCCCGTCGGCCACGCCGGTGTCCTTGGCCGTGAAGCCCAGGTGCCTGGCGCTGAGCGCCCCCGTCGGCAACGGCCTCAGCCTGACCCGGATCGGGCCGCCACGCAGCAGCTTCCCGTCGCGACGAACGAGCAAGCTGATGGGCTCGCTGCTCGGGCGGGCCACGAGAGCCATGCGCAGGTCGTAGAGCGTCGCTGTCGGACCTCGGTTGATGCCGACCACGACATCGCCGCCGCGCAGCCCACTATCTGCCGCCGGGCCCTTGGGGTAGACGTGCTGGACCTCGGCCACGCCGCCCTTGCCCTCGGTGAACTCGATGCCGAGCCAGTCGCCGCTCACGACGCGGCGCTTGAATGCCTTCGAGATGAGCGAGCGCACACGGTCGGCTGGAATCGCGAAGCCGATGCCTTCCGCGTTGTGCGCGCGGTTGTAGATCGCGGTGTTCACCCCGATCCAGCGGCCGGTGACGTCGAACAGCGGTCCGCCCGAGTTCCCAGGGTTGATCGCCGCGTCGACCTGCATGAAGTCGTCGAACTTGCGGCCGCCGAGCTCCAAGCTGCGATTGACGCCACTGACGATGCCGGTGGTCACCGTGAAGCCGAGCCGGAACGGATGGCCCATCGCGATGACCGCCTCGCCGACCATGAGATCGTTCGAGCGCCCGAGCTTGATGAAGGGGTACTTGCCCGTCGGGTTCTCGGGATCGGGCAGCAAGCGCAGAATCGCGAGGTCGTTCTCGATGTCGATGGCCATGGGCAGCGCCTTGCGCTCCACGGACTTGCCGCTCTTGCCGGCGGCGCCCTTCAGGGGGATGCCGACGAAGATGTTGCTGGCGCGTGAGATGACGTGCGCGTTCGTGATGACGTAGCCGTCGGGATGGAAGATCGCGCCCGAGCCCAGTCCGCCGTCGCGCTCGTAGAGCTTCTCCTGGCGTCGGTGCGTCCAGATGTCGTACCAGGTGCGCGAGACGATCTGATTCGTGCGGATCGACACGATGGCGTCGCGACGCATCTCGACCGCCTTCACGATCTGGTTGCGGCGCACCTCGACCTCGCCTTCCGCGGACGCGGGGCGGGGCGGCGGCGCAAGCAGCGCCGCGAGCGCAAGGAGGACCAGGACGGACACAGGACGAGCGGGAGTTCGGATAGGCATGACAGGGAGAATACGAACGCCGGGCGGGGCTTGATAGACGAGCGGCGGTGGGTGCTAGGATTCGCCCCTGACGAACTGGTGACCTGATGCCCAACGACGCCCAGACACCCTCCGGCCCGCCCGATCTCTTCGAGGAGATCGCTCGCCTGCGCGCGGCGGGCGAGCCCGCCGCCCTGGCCACCGTGATCGGCACCAAAGGCAGCACCCCGGGCAAGGAGACGATGCGCCTGCTCGTCACGGCCTCGGGCGAGTTCCACGGCACGGTGGGCGGCGGCTGCGTCGAGGCCGACGTGGTGGACGCGGCCCTCGACGTCATCGAGACGGATCGCCCCCAGCGCCTCACCTTCCGGCTCACCGAGAACGCGACGGGCCAGACCGGCCTCATGTGCGGGGGCGAGCTCGAGGTCTTCATCGAGCCCCTCACCACGCCGCACCTCGTGCTCTTCGGGGCCGGCCATATCAGCAAGGACCTGTGCGAGATCGCGGTCCGCGCAGGCTTCCGCGTCACCGTCGTGGACGATCGGGCCGACTTCGCCAACCGCGAACGCTTCCCCGCCGCGCAGTCGATCATCGCGGCCGATACGTTCGGAGACTGCTTCGCACAGTTCGACATCCCGCCGTCGGCGGCGTGCGTCGTCGTCACGCGAGGTCACGCCTACGACATGGAGTGCGCCGACCACGCCCTGCACACGCGCGCGGGCTACGTGGGCCTGATCGGCTCGCGGGTCAAGGTACGCAACATCCTGCGGCGCCTCGCCGGCCGCGGGCAACTCGAGGGCGTCGACCTCGAGCGTCTGCACGCCCCCATCGGCATCGATCTCGGCGGCGGGGCCCACGGCGAGATCGCTGTGTCGATCGTGGCAGAACTCATCGCATGGCGCCGCGGCTTCCTTGACGGCCTGCGCACCAAGCGCATCAGTGCGCAGGAAATGCGCGCTGTGACGGGCCGCGTCAAGGCTGCCGGCGAGGTGCCGCCGGAAGCCGCCGAAGTGCAGGGCGAGGAATGAGCGAAACGCCCGAGCCCGCGACGACACCGGGTGCACCGCCGGATACGAACCCGGAGGGAGACGACGTCCAGCACGGAGGCGGACTACGCGGCCTGATCCGCGACCTCACGTCACTCGAGAAGGGCGCGCTTGCGATCCTGGCCATGGTGCCGATCGCGATGACGCTCCTCGACTACTACGGCATGCCATGGCACTACGGGAAGCACGACGCCAGGCGCCCGATGCACGCCCACGGCGAGATGCGCACCACCGAGCCGCCGCTCGCGAGCCTGCTGGAAGGCATCGAGATGCCCGGCCCCGAGCCGGTGCGCCACTACATGTGGTGGGGCGTGTGCTGCCTGCTGTTCCTCGTGGTGCTGCCCATGCTGGTCGCATGGTTCTTCGCGAAGAAGTCGCCGCGGGATCTAGGCCTCCGCTTCAAAGGCACGGGGCGCGATGCGCCAACGTATCTGCTGCTCTACCTGATCTTCCTGCCCGTGATCTACCTGGTGTCGCGCGACCCGGCGTTCCAGAACACCTACCCCTTCTACAAGCCGCGTGGCGGCAAGCTGGGCACGGACTTCCTGATCTTCGAGATCATCTACTGCAGCCAGTTCTTCGCGGTGGAGTTCTTCTTCCGCGGCTTCATGGTGCTCGGCCTGAAGCGCTACATCGGCTGGGCTTCCGTCCTCGTCATGCTGGCGCCCTACTGCATGATCCACTACTACAAGCCGATGCCCGAGGCGATGGGCGCCATCGGCGCGGGCCTCGTCCTGGGCGCCCTGAGCTACCGCACGGGCACGATCATGTACGGATGGGCGCTGCACTTCGGCGTCGCGCTGACCATGGACCTCCTGGCTCTCAGCCATCGAGGCCTCCTGTAGGGCGCCATCCCCCTCCCGGGGCCATTCTCAGCCGCCTGCGCCCGCCCCGGGCCGGGTTGACCGCTCCCGGACACCGGGCTACGCTGCTTGATCAGGCCTGAGAACGACGACCCGTCCAACCAGACCAGGGGCCACCTACATCATGATCCACCGAACCATTGGGGCCGCCACAGCGGCTTTCCTTCTTCTCTGCGCCGCCGCCGCGACGGCCGACGCTGACGTCATCCAGACGCGCGACGGCCAGTGGTGGCCGAAGAGCATCCAGAAGGACATGGAAGGCCAGGACGCGCCGTCCGACGAGGTCCTCCGCAAGAGCGGCAAGAACAACCTCGATCTCGGCTACGACTCCGTCGAGCTCAAGGGCCAGAAGTTCAGCCCCTCGGACATCCTCCAGATCTTCTCGACGACCGCATACGAGAACGCCGCCTTCAAGAACGGCGAACTCCAGGGCGCTTCGGCCTACTGGGGCGAGGCCGCGGAGAGCTTCGGCGACGCCGCCGAGAACCTGAAGGGTGCCGGCAAGGAGATCGCGCTGCACTACCGCGTGCGGTGCTTCGCCAACCTCAACGACGCCGCCAAGGCCTTCGACGCCCTCCAGCAGTTGCTCGACGCGTTCCCCAAGACCTACTTCTACGCCAACGTCCAGGACATGAAGGCGCGCATCCTGGTCAACCGTAAGGACCGCAAGGGCGCCGAAGCGGCGCTCGACAAGGTCATCGCCGCGCCGGGCATGAACTCGCGCGACTACTTCGAGGCCAAGCTCGCCAAGATCTACCTCTTCAAGTTCAAGACGGCCGGCAAGGACAAGAAGCGCTACGCCGCGGCGCGCGCCGACTACCAGCGCGTCGTGCGCGAGATCGAAGCCCGTTCCGCGGAGAGTGCCGCTCGCGCCCAGTGGCTCAAGGGCAAGGTCGGCATCGGCAAGTGCTTCGTCTACGAAGAGGACTTCGTCAAGGCGCGCCCCTTCTTCGATCAGGTCATCAGCGACAAGACGAGCCTCGAGGACAAGGCCGTCCTCGCCCAGGCCTACACCGGCCGCGGTGACGTCAAGTACGCGGCCATCAAGAAGGAGCTGGCCGGGGGCAACGTGCCCGAAGACCAGCTCACGCGTGTGACGGAGGCGCTCATCGACGCGTCGCTCGACTACGTGCGCGTCGCGAAGTTCTACGTCGAGAACGCCGGCGACGACCTCTTCGGTGCGACGATCGGCGCGGCCCGGGTGTGGGCCACGCAGTTCACGATCAACGGCGAGAACGACTGCGGCCTGGCCCAGCGTGCCGCAAAGTACTTCTTCGCAGCGCACAGGCTCCTGCCCCGCGGCGAGACCAAGCGCTTGCTCACCAGCGAGGTGAAGCGCTTCCTGGCCAAGCGCGACGAAGCCTGCAAGGCCGACGAGCCCGCCAAGTAGGACAAGCGCGTCGAACGCTCGGAGGATGCCCCTCGATCCGCTCGGAGGTTGACCTCCCATCTGCCCGGAGGTTGACCTCCATGTCCGCCTCCTCTTGGCTGAACCGCCATCCGCGCATCAACCGGCTCTGGATGCCGGCGTTCGAGTTCGGCTACGTCTGCCTGAAGACGGCTGTCGCCATTTTCTTCGGTCCGATCTGGCGCGTGCGCCGGGTGGGGCGGCGGGCGCATGTGCCCTCCGGCGGCGTCGTGCTCTGTCCGAACCACGCGAGCTACCTGGACCCGGCCTTCGTCCAACTCGTGGTGCGCCGACGGCTCATCTTCGTGATGACGGAGAACTTCTACCGGCTCTCCTGGGGCCGCTGGTTCTTCAAGCTCGTCGGCGCTGTCTCGATCGGTAGCGGGCGCAGCGCCCGCAAGGGGCTGCGGCGGTCGATGGCGCTCGTACGCCGCGGGCATGCCATCGTGGTGTTCCCCGAGGGCCGGCTCACGACCGACGGCCATCTCAATCGAGCCCAACGCGGCATCGGGCGGCTGGCCCGCCGGGCCGGCGTCCCCGTGATCCCGGTCGGTATCGCGGGTGCGCGGCACGCCTGGGGCAAGGGCACGGGCGGCCCCGGCAAGGCCCGGGTTCGTGTGGCGTTCGGTAGGCCCATCGTGTGGGGAGGCGATCCCACGCTCGCCAACAGGGCGGCAGAGCAGCAGTTTGCCGACCGCGTCATGGCCTCCATCGCCGAGACAAAGGCCTGGGTCCAAGCACACAGCCCAGATCCTCGCGATTTCATCGTGAAGGCCGACGCCCTACAGAAGCCCTGATCGTCCGGTCGATAGGTCCCCGGGACCGCTCTGCATCCAGAGCGGCTGGTGGCAGGACCTCTCATGCGGACCGACAGGAATCTGGGCCGGATCGTAGCCGGGCGCTATCGCATGCGCCGGGTCCTGGGTACCGGTGCGCATGGTCGGGTCTACCTCGCCGAGGATCTCGGTCGCGGCGGCGGCCACGTCGCCCTCAAGCTCATCGAAGGTCTCGTAGGCCCCGCCTCGGAAGGCTCGGCCGATGTGGTCCTGCGCCACTTCCGGCATCCGCGCTGGGCTGCCGTGCTCGACCAAGGGCGCGTCGGCGGGGACACCTGGTTCCAAGCCGTCCACTACGTGCGCGGCACCAGCCTCGATCACCTGACCGAAGCACAACCCGTCGAACTTGTGTGGCGTCTTCTCGAAGACGGTGCGCGCGTACTTGGTGCGCTGCACCGCATGGGCCTCATCCACTACGACGTCACGCCGGGCAACGTCATGCTCAGCGACGACGGCGGCGATCCGCACTTCGTCCTGACGGACGGCGGCCTGGCCAACCTGGGCCCGGTGCAGGGTGTCGCGCGCGGCTCTCCGCAGTACATGGCCCCGGAGGTCACCGAAGACGCAGGTCACGACCACCGCTCCGATCTCTACGCGTTGGGCCTCGTGGCGTTCCGACTCGCGACGGGGCGCGATCCCGTGGAGGGCTCGGCCGGGGACGTACTCGGCACGCGCCGTCGCGAAGATGCGCCGCGCGCCTCCTCGCTCCGCCCGGAGTTGCCGGAAGCGCTCGATCAGTTGATCGCCGATCTCCTCGAGCGCGATCCCAACAACCGGCCGCACGACGCACTCGCTCTGCTCACGCGCATCGATGCGGCGCTCGAACGAAGCGTACCCGCATTCCTGCACGAGGAAGGCATCGCTGCGGCCGAGGGCGGCTCTCTTGTGGGGCGCGCGGACTACCGCGAGCGCTTCCGCGCGAGCTTCGAAGTATTGCAGGCTCGCGTGTCGGCGGGCGGTGGGCGCCTGGCGCGTGCGCGCGCTCCGGTGCTCAAGGACCCCGTTCACATCCTGCGTAGCGAACCGGGCGGCGGGGCGACCCGTCTGGCCGAGTCCTGCCTTGCCGAGGCGCGGGAGGCCGGGATTCCGGCCGTGCTGATGTCGGGCCGCGAAACAACAGGCGATCGGCGCGGGCCGCTGCGCCACCTCGTCGACGGCCTGGCGGGGCTCGCACTCGGCCCGGATGATCCGTACACCGAAATCCGGCTGGATCTGGGCGCGCGCAAGGACCTCGGCCTGGAGGAACGCGCTCACGCGCTCACGCGGGCGGTCGAGCAGTTCGTCCGCGGCGTCGAAACGACGGCGGAACGCACACCGTTCCTCCTCGTGGTCGAGGACTTCCCCGATCTGCCGCAGCGGGCGCAGGAAGCCATCCGCGTTCTCTCACGTCACCTCCTCGCCCGACGCGAGGGCGGCGGCTCGACTACGACACCGGCCGTGCTTCTGCTGGTGGACATCGGCGCGGACAAGCCGGACTCCATGCTCGTAGCGGACGCCCCTGAGCCCGAGCGCGCCGTATCGACACTCGCGGCCCTGCATACCGATGAGGTCGCGCTGCTCTGCGCCGAGCGTTTCCCCGGCCTCGAGCCCACGCAGGCGGATCTCGACCGGATCGCCACCGCCTCCGACAGCCTTCCTGGCACGCTGATCGGCCTGCTCGCCGAAGGCTGCCGCCGCGGCGACCTGCGGCATGAGTCGGGCCGGTGGAACTGGAACGTCGACGCGCTCGACGCCTACGACGTCCGACGCGGCCTGGGTCCGGTGCACGCGGACGCCCTGCGGTCGGCCGACGACTGCCTGCTGCGTCTGCTCGGCTATCTGAGCCTGGTGGATGCGCCGATCGAAGACACGATCGTGCGTCACCTGTGGGCCAAGCACTGCATCACACCCCTTCCCGCGACGCCGCTCGTCCGCAGCGTCGCGCGCGGCGAGGACACACACTTCACGACGTCGAATCTGGCCATCAAGAAGGCCGTCCTCGCCGAGCTCGACGACGACCTACGCAACGACCTCACCCAGGAACTCCTCGAAGCCCTCGACAAGCAGGACAGTCCTGACACCGCACTGGACCGCGCGCGGCTGATGGCCCAGGCTGGCGATCCGGCGTCGGCAATCTACCTTCTTGCGGCGAGGTGGACGGAACTGTCCACGCAGGTACGCGCGGCGGTCCAACGTCTTCTCTCGGAGGCGCTTGAGCAGAGGCCGGACCTCCTCCAAGACCCAGACATCCGCAGCAAGGCTTCTCAGCTCTTGGAGAGCGGTCCTTACGCAGTTCGCGTAGCCACACTCATCTCGCAAGCAGTGAACGAAGACACGGCGACCGATCGACACTCTGCCGTACGCGTGTGTGAGACCCTCTGGGCCGCCCGAGGCTACCAAGAGGCACTCGAGGCCCTAGAGGCTGTGGGGCTCCCCCCGCCAGATCACCCGATGGAACGCGCGGCTCACCTAGCCTGGCGAGGGCAACTACTGTTCTGGTTGCATCGGGAGGACGACGCGCGAACGGCCATCAGGGACCTAGCTAGCGCACTTCGGTCCGCGCGTGCAGAGAGGGCGTCAAACCCCTCCCTCCTAACCCAGTACCTCCTTCTCCTTTCGCAATCTGAGTTTCTCCGTGGAAACACCAGAGGCGCACTCCGGCCTCTGGCCATGGCGCGCAAGACTGCGCGGGCCGCGGAATCACCGCTACTCCGCGCGCGGGTCTTCAATAGCCTCGGCATCGTGCACCAACAACTCGGCGACCGAGACGGCTCAAGGCAGCACCTCGGGAGAGCATTGCGCCTACGCCGCCTGTTCGGCGACGCAGAGGGGGTCATCAGCACGACGCTCAACCTTGGGCGCGTACACGTGTTCGATGGGAACCTCGTCGAGGGTGCCTCTCTCTTTCAGGCAGCCGCAAGCTCGGCTCAGCGGTACGCCCATCACGGCGCGCTGGCCATGGCTCTCAGATTTCTGGCGCGTACGTACGACCAACGATTGAACACCCGCCTGGCAATGACCACGCTGATGCGCGTTGTGCACCTCGCGCGACGCGTGACAAACAACGTGGAACTCATGCTGGCAGCGTGGGAACTTGCGCCGCTTGCGGCCGCGACCGGCGAACACGCGCTCTGTCACGAGATGCTCCTAGAAAGTGTGCGGTTCGCCCGGCTGCGCACGACAGGCTACGCGCGAGCGACGCACCACCTTGTCTCGGCCATCACGAACATCCACCTGGGCTGCTCGCAGCGTGCGAACGTCTCCCTGGTGCGCGCTCGGAGAGAAGCGGATGGTCTGTTCGTCGAAAACTCGCACCTGCTAGCGATCCTGGAACAGGCCTCATCGCAGAGCCCTCTCCCCAAGCCGAGTGCGGATCGTCCGATTCCGGGGAGCGGCTTGCGCGACCTCTACCGCGCCGTCATCTGGTCCGGCCGCATGCGGAGGAGCCCCACCGTCGCTCGTGCCCAGAAGTGCCCCCCTGCCGAGATGGTCACGAGCACCGCCGGAGCCCTTGCCGGCCGCGAACGCAGACTGATCGTAGAGGTTCTTCTGCAAGCAACGCCGTTCGTTGAGTCGCTTGAAGCGCGCGAAGCCCTCGCTCGCGTTGAACGGCATCTTGCGCACACGGGCGAGCAGTACCTGCGGGGTCGAGCCCTCGCCCTCAGATCGTTCTGTGAGAACGACGCCAGCGGAACCGTGATGGCTCAGCGATTCTCTCGTGCAGTCGACCTGACGGACGTCGCTCATTCCGGGAGTAGGACGGGGTGGCCCCTCCCTGATGAGCACCGGAGTGCGCACGCTGCGCACTCGGCCAACCTTGGGCTATCCCACCCCGGCCACGAGATGCGCACGTCCGACCAGCATGCTCTCGCGCATCGCATGCTAGTCCACCATGGCCTTACGGCAGCCCCGGACGGCCGCGTGTCTTCCGCCCTGCGTCGCGTCCTCGCTGCCACGGGACGCATGAACGCCGGCGCCGGGCTGGACTCCCTCCTCGAGGGAATGACGCAGGACACCATCGAGATCACCGGGGCGGAGCGGGCGTGCCTCGTCCTCGTCGATGCCAACGCAGCCCTCGAGATGCGCATCGCAACGAGCGCCACGGCCGAGAATGCGGATGTGGGCGTCGAAGACCTCTCGCAGACGGTCATCCAGCGCGTCATCGACTCTCGTACCCCCCTGTTGCTTCACGACGTCTTCGACGACGAGGAGCTGATGGGTCGGCCGAGCATCACCAGCCTCTCCCTGCGCTCGATCCTCTGCGTGCCCATGCTGCGAAGCGAAACGCTCTACGGCGTGCTCTACGCGGACAGCGCCTCGGCGGCAGGCTCCTTCGACAGCGTCGATCAGGAGGTCCTCTCCCTCTTCGCCGAACAGGCCGCCTCCGCACTCGAGACGCACCGGCTCGTCGCTGACGTCCAGAACTCGATGGCCGAGCTGAAGGCGATGCAGGAGCGTCTCGTCAAGGGCGAGCGCCTCCGCACCATGGGCGAGCTGAGCAGTGGCGTCGCCCACGAGTTCAACAACCTGCTCACGTCCATCCTGGCGCGAGTCCAGCTGATCAGCCTCAACAACGTCGGCAACGAGTTCCGGCAAGACCTGGACCTCATCGAGAAGGCGTGTCTTGACGCAGCGGCTGTCGTCCGGCGTCTGCAGAGCTTCACGCGCAAGCAACGTCAGGAACACTTCGAGCGGGTGGACCTGGCTGAGATCTGCAGCGACGCTGTGGAGTTCCTCCGCCCGCTGTGGAGTACACGGCGGCGTCACGGGCGGCCGGACATCCACGTCAGGCTGCGCACCGGGCCGGGTCTTGCCGTCCAGGGCAACGCAACCGAACTCCGCGAGGTCGTCACCAACTTGCTCAAGAACGGCTTGGACGCCCTGGCCGACGGGGGCGAGATCCAGATCTCGGCTCACGCCGAGGACGGCCTCGTGCAGCTGCGCATCGAAGACGACGGCCCCGGGATCCCCGAGGACATCCAGTCGAAGATCTTCGACCCGTTCTTCACCACGAAGGGGGAGCGCGGCACCGGGCTGGGCCTATGCCTGAGTCAGCAGATCGTCGAGAGGCACGGCGGCGAGATGGTCCTGACTTCGCGCCTGGGCGAAGGTGCGCGCTTCACGATCGAAATGCCGGGAGCCGACGCGGCGGAGGATGCGGCGAGCCGCCGGGAACAGGACCTCAATTCGCTGAAGCCCTCCCTGCGGGTACTCGTTGTGGACGATGACGACAATGTACGCAAGCCCCTGTGTCGCTTCCTCGAGAAGTCCGGCTACGAGGTCACGTCAGCACAAGACGGGGCGGAAGGCGAAGAGCAGGCACGTGAGCGCAGCCCCGACGTCGTGATCACCGACGTGTCGATGCCAGGCATGGATGGGCTCGAGCTCTGCCGACGGCTCCGCCGCGACATGCCCGACACGCCTGTCATCCTCATGAGCGGCTGGACGTCCGGGGTCGATCCGGCCCGCGCGCGCCGCGCCGGGGCGACAGCACTGCTGGCGAAGCCCTTCGCGCTGCAGCAGGTCACCGAGTTGCTGGGCACAATTGCAAAGGCCGCGCATCGTGATGACGACGCACGGCCTAAGGCAGTTGGAAGCTGAGAGACAGCTCCTGCTACCAGCTCCAGTCCGGATCGGTGCTGGCGAACACGTCGTCGCCGATGACGACGTACACGATCACCCCATCCGGGCCGTACCCGCTGTTCCCAGCCACGAACGTGACTTCGGAGTCACCGAGCGCTCCGTCAGCGACCTCGGCGCCCGTGCTGTCGTAGACGGCGTACTTGGTGCCGGGCGTGCCGACGATCGAGAGATCGCCTTGGCTGCCGTACCAGTCGTACTTGACGCCGCTGGCAGTGGCGTCGGCCGGATCAAGGTCCGCGGCGCCGCTGGCGTCCGCGAAGTTGCCAACCATGACGGCCATGGCCAGAACAAGTGTCAGAGCAAGGTACTTGCGCATCTCAGTAGGTCTCCGTGTCCCCTAGCAGGTGCCTCCCTCAGGCAGCTGCCCCTTCTCAGGTGTTGAGAATCCTAAACATCTGCTCAAGGAAATCAACATGACATGTGCCTAATTCTAGACATCGCTGAGACTTACGAAGTGCAATGGAAGCCCATTGACTCGCTTACATCGCCCGATCAACGATGGTGTGCATGGCTTTCGTTAGGCCGATTCTGGTCCTTCGCACCCTGGAAGGCCACGCCGCCTCGCCACGACCTCGCCGAGCCGCGAGGTCGTGGCGGGCAGGCTTTCGAGATCAGGAGCGCATTGTCGTAGATGCGGAACGCCTGGAGGCGGAGGGACCGTGGCTCCTCCTGGCGCTCGCGCGTGCAGGGGCTGCGCGTGGGCCCGCACCCGGTACCGTCGCTGTGGCCGTAAGCCCCACGTCACGGAGCCATCGGCTCCTGATCAGCGCCCTGCTTGTTCTATGCGACCCCACGCCGGCCGCGAAGCGAGCGGCCCGAACGCTGGTGACTCGCGGGAATCTAGCTCCCGCGAGTACGATCCGCCGTCTCAGAGATCTATCCGACGCGCGGCTGGCGAGGGCGCTACACCAAAGAATGGCTGGCGCGATTCAGCGCCGGAAGAGTCGGTGGCGCTCAATGGCCGCTCTCGAGCTTCTGCTGACGTCGCCGCCCCCAGTTGGAAGCCAGGCATCCGCCACACCGGAAGCAGCACTTCATGCACTCGGAATGGCGAAGTCGGCGGATGAGTCTGTAGCGCGTGTCTACGCGGCCTTCCTAAGAGGTGAGCGAGCACCCCTGCAAGACTGGCGTCTGATCCGAACCTCCATGGCATGCCGCGATGCAGGCCTAGTTCTCCTCGCACGTTCAGTGCATCGTGTGCGCGTGAGGCTCCAACGGCACGACGCCTATCCTCGCCTCACCCGCGCGCTAGTCGCGTGCGAGTGCCGGGCCAAGAGGCTGGGCGCCCGGCGCATCGCCGAGCAGGCGCGCGTCATTCGTGCATGCGCCCGATGGAGCGCCGGAGCCGACCGAGCAGCCCATGTGCCTCTGGCCGGTCTGAGGCGCGCAGTTCTGAGTGGGCGGCTTGACCGACTCTGGGCTGTCTGCGGCACCATGACCTGGGCAGGTTACGAGGCCGGCAGGGCGCGCGGCACGTCATCAAGACTGGCCACCCGCATTCTGGCGAGCGGTTCAGCTACGGGCAAGCCACCGGCCTCTGCGATGGCGGCCCTCTTCGGGCACCGAGCTGCTGCTCGCCAACGAAACCTCTCTGCATCAAGACGCGTGTACCACCGTCAAGTCGGCCAGATCGAGGCGAATCGACTGGATAAGCTGCGCGCAGGTGTGGCGGCACTTCACCCGCGGGTTCGCCGGTTCTACCACTACGCCTCCGGAGGCTTCGGCAAGCCACCGGCGGACGCTCTCAGCGAGCGAGGCGCCACGCCGGGCTCGCACACCTATGCATTCGAGCTCCTCGTAGCCGGGCGGCCTAACGTCACGCCGGCGCGCGAGCCGCGAAGCCAAGCAGAGGCCGTCGACGCACTCTGCGCGAGGATCGCGTCATCCGCGCCTCTCTGGAGGGGTGGGCTACGACAGCTACGTCAGGCGACGCGCCAGGAAATTTCGTGGAGCAGGAAAGTGGCTCTCGCCACGTTTCTGTGTGCGGCCGAACTCGCTCGCGGCCTCCCGCACCGCGCCTTGTCCGCCTGCGCCGTCGCCGCATCTAGCAACGGGCGGCTTAGGGCGAGGAACACGGAGGGCAACTCCGACCTCCTTGCGACGTACGCGCGTACTTGCGCTCGTGCGTTGGCGGCCTTGGTCCCTCCGGTGCGCGCGACTGGCGACGCCGTCCGCCAAGCAGCGGCTATCGCACGCACGCTGAGGACTCCCGATCGGCGCAGCACCCGCCACGCACTCGACGCCCTGGACGCTGTGATCACGGCGGGGCGTGGGGCGCCGGGGTCGGCGCTGGAGAGGCGCGTCGTCCGGCAGCTGGCCAGGATGCTCCGCGCACGCGTGCTATTCCATCGCCTGGACGGCAAGTACGTGGACCGTGAGTCCCAGGAGGTCCACACCCTCTCGAGCTGGACGATGCGGCGCCTCGCACGCTGTGAGACCGTCCGGTCCTGGCGCATCAAGCGCCGACCTGAGTTCTGGCGACCTGAACAACGCCGACCGCGCGGCGTGATCACGTTTCCGGTTGGCAACGGCAACGCCTGCCTCGCCCGGTCCGCTCCCTTCCGCAGGAATGAAGCGCGCGCCGTGCGCACCGTGCTTCGATTCCTGGCTACGCGCAACGATGCGCCCGGGGCGGGCGCGCCGCCCCTGCTTCCGGAGGCCGCAGTCCCTCGGCGTCATCGCATCAAGGGACTCGTCGGCTCCTGCAAGCCGTGGCGGCGGGTGCTCGAGCAGGTGTGGCGTGTCGCGCCAGCGCGCTGCTCCGTGCTCCTTCAGGGTGAGACCGGCACTGGCAAGGAGTTGCTCGCGCGGGCCATCCACCTCGCGTCGAACCGCGCGAAGGGCCCCTTCGTCACGGTCAACTGCGCAGCCGTCCACGCGGAGGTCATGCACTCCGAACTCTTCGGTCATGTCCGGGGCGCCTTCACCGGCGCCGACCGTAACCGTCGCGGGCTCTTGCGCGAGGCCCACCGTGGCACGCTCTTCCTCGATGAACTCGGTGACATGCCGATGCCCATGCAGGTGGCGCTGCTGCGCGCGTTGGAAGCGCGCGCCGTACGGCCCCTCGGAGCCGCGCGCGAGGTCCCGGCCGACGTCCGCATCGTTGCCGCGACGCACCAGGACCTCGAGCGCATGGTCAAGGAGGACACGTTCCGCGAGGATCTCTACCACCGCATCAACGTCGTCGACATCCACCTCCCCCCGCTCCGCGCACGCCTGCCCGACCTCGCTGCGCTCGCACATCATGTCCTCTCACGCATGGCACAGCCGAAGTCACTACACATGGACGCCTTGGCCGCCCTTGCGAGTCACGATTGGCCGGGCAATGTGCGAGAGCTCGACAACGTCCTGCAAGCTGCGGCGCTTCTCAGCAATGGCGACACGGTCGGGCCCGAGATCGTCGAGCAGGTGCTGGCCGGCCGCAGCCGCCGAGCCAAGCCGACGCCACATCACATGCCCCCTCGCTCTGCCGCGGTCCTTCGCCTGCTTCAGCGTGGATGGCGATCGGCCCCCCACCTGGCGGAACGCGTGGGCGTCTCGACGCGGACCATGAACCGGGAACTTGGCCGGCTCGCGGCCCGTGGCTTGGTCGAGGTCGTCGGCGAGGCTCGCGCCCGCCGCTATCGCGGCACCGTGGACGGGCGTCGCGATTCGTCGCGATGAGGGCACGCTCAGCCCCATCTCGACCGGTTCTCCACAATGGGGGCTCGAGTGTGGAATCCGAACTCCCACCAGGCCCTGCGCTTACGCGCTTTTCTCCACAATGGCGCTCGTGGCACGCCGCTTGTGACTAGCGCGGCATGAAGTCCCTCGGATCCCTCGTTCGGCGCCTGCGACAACGCGTCGCTCTCCATCGCCGTTCGCCGGGGGACCTCAGGGGCAGGCGCGCGTCTGGTTGCCTCACCACGGTCTCCACCACGCCTCCGACCGGCGCGTGCCTTGCCCCACCTTCTCGTCGCTCAGACCTGCCCAGCGAGTTCCTCGTCCGACAGGCTGCCGTCGGGCATGGGGTGGTCCGGCAAGGCCTCGATCTGGCGCTTGCGCTTGCTGCGCATGAACCAATAGGCGACGAGCGCCATCAGGCCCACCAGGAAGAAGATCGTGCCCATGAAGTCGCGCGCGATCAGCTTGAACCAGGGCTCCGCCTCCTCCTCGATCTGCGTGCTCCAGATGGAGGTCCAGTGGCTGAGCGACGAGCCGCTGTACTGCAGGACGAGCTCGTCGAAGGGCTCGCCCGCCGCCGGGCTCTCGCTGACGCCGCCGCCGTCGGCCAGCGCCGCGAGGATGCGCTGGATGTGATCCCATCCGCTCTTGTCGCGAAAGAAACGCACGAAGCTCCGACCTTGACGGTAGGCGAGCGCGGCGCGCCCGCCATCGTGCGGCCAGTCCTTCGTGATCTCGTCGAACGGGATGAGGTTGCCAAACGTCGCAGCGAAGTCGAGTTGCAGACCGCCGTCGACCGTGACACCGCCGCCGACCTCCTCGGCAAGGCCCTCTTCGAACCAGAGGGGCAGGCGCCTGCGGTTCGAGCTGGAGCGCCGGGACCAGGCGAGGTGCACCCACTCGTGCCGCAGCGTGGTGATCATCGAGCTGAGCGGATTGCCGTTCTCGACGAGGTCCGCGCGGATGACGATACGCGACTGCTGGCCGATGCACACGCCGCCCGCCCACTGCGGGACCTCGACGCCCGAGGCCGCGCGCATGCGCGGGTAGCCCGAGACGAAGATCACCTCCGCGGGCCCACCGCGGAACTCGAAGCCGAGCGCGGCCTCGACCTGCTTGCTGATCAGCGGGAGGTTGCGTACCGCGCGCTTCGCCATGCTCTCGAGGCCGTCATCCCAGCGGATCAGGTGGCCGTCTTCGCTACGATCCGTTCCGGCCCACGCATCGGGAGCCCCGAGCGCGATGCTGGAGACAGCCAGCAGGATGGGGAGGAGGGCGCGGATCACGGCCGCGCATCGTAGGCCCGCTGCGGGCCGCCCCCAGCGTCCATCGCGGCGATCTTGCGCGACGTACGAAACGCTTCGTTGTGCATATGCATCGACATCGGGAGCGAGCCGTCCCGCGCGCATTGCCCACAGAGGCCCATTTTTTGCGGTTGGCTCGCCAGAGGCCCGAATCGGCACGCTGCGTGTACTACACCCGGCATCTCCTATTGTTGTGTGCGGTGGCGCGAGCCACCGCGGCGAAGGACGCGAGCGACCTCGACCCGCCTGGGGGGGATGGGTCAGGTCCCGCGGCCGGAGCCAACCGAGGTGACTGTGAAGACTGGGATTGAGCCGGGGCCTACGGGCCTCGGCTCTGCTTCATTTTGGCCTTGAGCCGGCGAATCGCCCGACGGTCTTCGCACGCGGTGGCCGCACCGGCCGCCACCAAGACGCAGAAGCCCCCGCAGACGAGCCAGAAGAAGATGCGCGCAAGGGACGTGCTCTCGGCGAACGTCGTGCGCCGCAGCACGACGGCCAAGAGCGGGAACAGCGCCGACGCAAGCATCAAGAAGGCAAGGCGCCGCAGCCGTCGCGAAGCGCTCGGCCGCCGCTGGCCCGCCCGCCGCACCTAGACGCGAACGGTCAACACCGCACACGGCGCCTGGCGGATCACGCGTTCGGTCACGCTGCCGATCAGCAGCTGGTCCAGCTTGCTGCGGCCGCGCGTGCCCATCACCACGAGGTCCGGCTCGATCTCGCCGATGGTCTCGACGATGACGTGTGCTGGCTTGCCCTCGCGCACTAGTGGCGTAAGCTTCTCGCCTTCGTGCTGACGCAGGATCTCGTGGAGCTTCGCCATGGAGAGCTCCTTGATCTTGTCGATGTCCTTGCGGTGCGGGTAGATGCCGAACGTGCCTTGGGTTACGGCCGGCATGTACTCGACGACGTGCAACATCGTCAGCTTGCCGCCGGACGCCAGCACGCGCAGCGCCGCCGCGAGAATCGCCTGCTCGTTCTCAGCGAAGTCGATCGGTACGAGGATGTTCTGGAAGCCCTTCACGGACGCTCTCCCGTTGCGCGCAGGATACCCCGCACGGCCCGCGCAGGTCTCTAGCCTGCATGTTGCATGAAGCGCGCGGCGTGGAGCGTCGGGGAGGCCGTTCGTCGGCCGATGGCGTCACCGGCCATGGCCGCGTTCGTCGTCAGGGCGTCCTCGCGACGACGAGTGAGGACCGCGCGATCAACACACGTTCATGCAAAATGCAGGCTAGCGTCGCGCCTTGGCGGGCGCAGGCTTGGGCGCGACGAAGCTGTCGCCCGCCACCACACGCCGGGCATTGAGGAAGTCCTTCACCGCCATGCCACGCCCGCCCTGAGGCTGGACCCGTGTGATGCGGAGCGCGCCCTCGGCGCAGGCTACGTCGATGCCCGTCTTCTCGGCAGCCAACACGACGCCCGGCTTCACCTCGACCCCCTCCGCAGGCGGTGCGATCTCCTCGGACGGAACGAGCTCGCTCGCGAGCACGAGGAACGGGAAGGGCGCGTGCTTGACCTTGGGCTGCCAGGCCGTCTGCGCGCCGGGCCAGGTCGTGACGGAGCGGATCAGATTGCGCACCGCCGTCGCAGGCTGGTCCCAGTTGATGACCCCGTCGGTCTTCTTCAAACGACCGACGTAGGTCGCCGCCTCGTGGTCCTGCTCGGTCAGCTCCGCCGTCCCGTCCAAGAAGGCGGCAAGGCTCCGCACGAGGAGATCCGCCGCAGCGTCACCGAGCTTCGCGGTGACGGTGTCCGTCACGTCGTCGTCCTCGATGGGGACCTTGCGCGTGGCGAGTACGGGGCCGTGATCCATCTGCTCGTCCATCTTGAAAATGGTGACGCCTGTCTCCTTGGCGCCGTCGCGAAGGGCGGCCGCCACGGGGCTCGCGCCGCGGTAGGCAGGCAGGATGCTCGTGTGCAGATTGATGCAGCCGACGCGCGGCATCTCGAGAATCGCCGAGCCGAGCTTCTGCCCGAATCCGGCGGTGATGATGATGTCGGGTTTGACGTGCTCGAGTTCATCACGCGACGCCCGTCCATTGACGTCGTTCGTGCGGTGGAGCGGGATCTGCAGCGTCTGCGCCTCGCGCGCCAGCGGCACCTGCTTCATGCGCCGCCCGCGGCCGGCACGCTGGGGCGGGGGCGTCACGATGAGACGCGGCTCGAAGCCCGCGCCGCAGAGGGAGCGGAGCGCGGGCACCGCGAACTCGGGCGAGCCCATGTAGACGATCGCGGGACCGGAGCGCTCGGCCTCCTCGACCTCGATGTCGTCGATCACCTGCGCAGCAGCGTCTACGTCGCCCCCCTGGCGGGGATGGGCGACGTCCTCCCGGATCTCGATCTGGATGTCGCCGATCCCGTCCTGGAGCACGCGGACCTTGCGCAGCTTGAGCAGCTCGAGCAGCGCAAGGAAAGCACCGATCACGTACGTTCGATCGGGCCGGCTCCCGAGCAGGCCGCGGAAGCTCGTACGCCCACCCATCTCGATCAGCTCGTCGAAGATCGTGCCGACGAAGTGCGTGATCGGCAGGCGCTCCTTCGCCATATGCACGGCTTCTTCTTCGTCGCCCGTCTCCCGAAGCAAGCGCTGGAACGCGGCGACGAGTCCGTAGAGGTCGAGCTCGAGCTCTTCTTCCTCGTCGCGCGGCACCGGCTGGGCCGCGGGCTTGCGCACATGCACAGGGGACTTGCCCTTCTGTCGCTCGAAGCGCTCGTGGAGCTCGGCGGAGACGCCCTTGTAGCGGCGGTACTCGAGCAGCTGCCGCACGAGGTCGAGGCGCGGGTCCACCTCTTCGAGGTCCATGACCTCGTCGCGAGGCAGGAGGGCGCGGCTCTTCATGACCAGCAACTGGCTCGACATGACGAGAAACTCGCCGGCCTGATCGACGTCGAGACTGCGCACGTCGTCCCGGCAGATGGCGAGGAATCGGTCCGCGATACGAGCGATCGAGACCTCGTAGATGTCGACTTCTTCCTGCTGAACCAGGTAGAGGAGCAGATCCAGGGGGCCCTGGAAGCTGGCGAGATCGACACGAAGTTCGTCCATCTGGATGGGAGAGGCCCTAACTCCTTCTGTGAAAGTCGCTTACATCGCCGGCACATCGAAAGGCGTGCGACCCTGGCGAGTCCGGATCCTACCTCATGAACCCCCCGGCCCCCCAGGGCACAGAAGGGGTTCCGAAGCTCCGAATTCGTAGAATGGGTCCAGCTTGGATAGGGAGAGCTTGTGCAGTCGTCGTCACCCCAGATCCGTCTCGTCGCCATGGACGTGGACGGCACCCTCACCGACGGGATGGTCACCATCCACACGGGCGGGGAGGAACAGCAGACCTTCAGCACGAAGGACGGAGCCGGCATCAAGCTGCTGCCTGGCGTCGGGATCATGCCCGTCATCATCAGCGGGCGCTCATCTCCAGCCACGGCGCAACGCGCCGAAGAGCTCGGCATCGATGAGGTCGTGCAGGGCGTCGAGGACAAGGCCGAAGCCTTCGAGAAGATCTGCGAGTACTTCGGCGTGAAGCTCGAGGAGGCCGCCTTCATCGGCGACGACCTCAGCGACCTGCCTGCCATGTTGCTCGCGGGCTACAGCGCAGCGCCGTCTGACGCGGCCCCCGAGGTTCGCGCCGCCGCGACGTTCACATCTGACCTGCCGGGCGGCGCGGGCGCCGTGCGGCAGTCGATCGAGGACATGCTCAAGCGCATGGGCGTATGGCAGGACATCCTCGAGAGCCTGGGTCTTCCTGGGACGCCTGCATGAAACGCGTCTTCCTCTTCCTCCTGGTCGCCGGCGCGAGCGTCACCGGACTGGTGATGTACGGCGGCGGTCTGGAGGGACCGCAGAGCGGACGCCCCGATCCCGTGGTCCGAGAGACCACGGCACGGCCCGGGACCGGCCCCAAGATCGACATGCCGGAAGCCGACATCACCGGCATCACGGGCATCACCCAGCCGGCGCCGCCGCGCGCGATCGTCTGGCACGACCGCCTCTCGGACGAGCGCATTGAGATTGCGACGTTCACAGCCTGGCGTTTCCGCGCCAAGGACGCCAAGCCGCTGCGCACGATGGACGACGAGAAGCAGGGCGTCCTCTGCCACGACGTCGTGTTCCTCCTCTACCGCGAGCCGCGCACGCGCGGCGAAGCTCTCGCGCTCGCTCGCAACGAGGACGGCGCCTACGACGCACTGCTGCATCAGAGCTTCACAGCCAAGGAAGCCCGCGTCTCCGGACGGCTCGGCGAGGTTCTCGCGCGGCGGCGCCCAGGCCAGGAGGAACGCTCCCTCGGCGACACGCTGCTGCGCCTCAGCAAGAACGTCGTGATCATCGATCGCGATCAAGGCCTCGACATCCGCGGCGAGGATGTGCGAGTCTGGCCCGAACAAGAGCACGCCAAGGGCATCGGCGCGTTCACGCTGGTGCACGAGGCGCTCACGCTTCGCGGCAACGGCCTGGACATGCAGCGCGACAAGGCCAAGGGCTGGGGCCGCATCACGATCACCAAGGACACGCTCCTCCAGATCAAGGCGGCCGGCCGCGACAAGAACGGCAAGCCGATCTTCGACTTCGGCCCCGGCGACTTCCGCCCGACCAACATCTCTTCGGATCGCGGCGCGGTGTTCGTCCGGCAAGAGAGCCGCCGCGAGACCGCGCTGACCATCACATTCAAGAACGGCCTGACCGCCGTGCAGGAGGGCGGCCGCTCCCTCGAAGCCGGACGCGCCGAGCTCGTCGCGGTGCAGAAGGGCGCACCGGCGCTGCGTAAGAAGAGCCGCTGGGAGCTCCAGCACTTCCACGCCGGAAAGCACGTCGAGCTCGCCTACCCGGGGCGCACCAGCAAGGGCGCCGAGTACCTGACGTCAGCCTCCGCCGACCGCCTCGTACACGACGTCCACGCGGAGGGACCGGCGGTCACGCAACTCCTCGGCGACATCCAGATCGTGCTGCGCGGGCAGATCCCCCTGCTTGCGCCCAGCGGGCGCATGATCCTCACGTGCCGGGACCGCGCCTCCATCGGGCCGCTCCTGGCCGGTACGGCGACAGGCGGTCTCGATCCGGAAAAGCTGCAGCTCATCAGCCTCCGGGGCTTGGCCAGCATCGAACGCGACGCGGCCGGCCCCCAGCGCGAGCACGATGTGCTCGAGGCCGACGCCATCGATCTGGTGGTGCGGCCCGACGAGAGCGAGCCCGGCACGGATGGGGCTGCCATCGCGGAGTCACGCATGACGGCCGTACACTTCGCCGCGCTCGGCAACGTACGCATCGGCGGCACGCGCATCCGCGGCGCGACGCACCGCCTCATCGCGGACGACCTGCACACAGAGCGTCCGCACATCACGGCGGAAGGCGCTGGCACGCGCTTCGAGTTCCCTGAGCTCGGCTCACGGCAGCGCCTACTCGGCCCCGACACCGGAAAGTCCGCAAGTGACGAGAGCGGGGCGGTCGGCGAGGCCACGCCGGCCTCCGGACGCTGGGTGCTCAACCGCCTGCTGGCCCGCGGCGACGTTGACATCAGCACGAGCTTGGGCGGGCCCGCCGTCGGCATTCCGACCCATCTCACGGGCGACGAGGTCAGCTACGACCGCATCTCCCGCCGCGCCCGCCTCATGGCAACCGGTCCGGCGCCGGCCCGTATCGCGTGGGGCGCCTCGCGCACCCAGACCAACAGCGTCGAGACGCGTGAGCTCATGCTGGATCGATCCGCGGGGCGCATCACGGCGAAGGGTGCCGTACGCGGCGAGCTCTACGTCGCACGCAAGGGCGGGCGGCAAGCCGCGTTGCCGATGCCCGCGAAGTTCTCCGGCGATCGTCTCCGCGGCGGCGCCCTCAGCGTCGCGACCGACGAACGGATCGACATCCGCATCCTTCGCAGCGGCACGTCCACGACGCCGCAAGCAGGCCAAGAGCAGGTCATCCGCATCGCCGGGCCCGTCACGACGGAGCTGCGCTCGGCCGAACGGGTCGTCGACCGCATGCGCTCCGCCTCGCTCGAGGTGGCGCTGGTCTTCCTGCCCCCGGCTGACGCGGCGCCCACGGTCTCCGCACCGAACGCACGCGCCGCCGCCTCCGGACCTCGCACACGCGAGAGCGCGCCGCTGCCGCCGCCGGGGACGCTGGACCGATTCGATGTCCGCGCCGGCGCCGTGCGCATCGACCTCAAGGACGGCGACGTCTCGCGCGTCGAAGGCACGGGCGGTGTCGATCTCAAGAGCCGCGACGGCCACGTGCGTGGCGATCGCATCACCTACGAAGACGCCACCGGTCGCGTCGACGTGCATGGCACGCGCCGGCATCCGGCGGTTGCCCTGCTGGGCGCCACGGATCAGCGCAGCGAGGTCCAAGCCGAGCGATTGGCGCTCCAGATCGTTGACGGCGCGCCTTCCCGGCTCGAGGCCCACGCCCCGACCGGCCAGACGAGCGATGTCCACCTCTACCGCGACGTGCCCGCCAAGCCGGGCCATGTGGAGTGGTTCAAGGTCACCTACGAGGGTGCCGTGGTCATCACGCACAGCGAGCTCACCGCGGGCCGCGTCATGGTCGTCCGCCGCCTGCGCAAGGGCCGCGCGGCAGCTTGGAGCGCCCCGTCCATTCTCCGCGCCCCGACGCTCCGTGTGACTGGTCAGCGCCTGCTCTCGACCCAGGCAGGCGAGCGCAAGATCCTCCGGATCATCGCGCAGGGCCGCGCGGGCACCACCCAGCGGCACAACGAGGCGCACTTTCAGTCCGGGGCGGGCAGGAACCTCGTCCAAGTCTGGGGCCACAGGTTCGACTTCGATGTCGTGAAGAGCCGTGCGGAGCTGACCGGTACGCCCCAGCGCGACGTCACCATGAAGAAGGGCGCCGGGCTGCACAGCTCCTACACGAACGTGACGATCGATATGGAGACGAACTTGCCGGTGTACATCTCCGGCAGCCGTATCCTGTGGAGGCCCCCGCAGAACCGGAAGCCGCCGGCGATGCCGAAGCCGCAAGAGGACCGATGACACTCGCCTTCATGACCTTCGGGTTTCTCGAGATGCTCGTCATCGGAGTCGTAGCGCTGCTGGTCTTCGGCGGCAACCTGCCAGACGTGATGCGGTCCCTGGGGCAGGCCTACGGGAAGTTCCGCCACGGACTCCAGGAGTTCAGCCGGCCCGTGCGCGAAGAGATGCGTAAGGTCACGCAACTGCCGGACGAGCTGACGGTGCCGCGCGGTGACGACGAGGCCGTGCCTACGTACCCCGAGTACGGAGACGACGAGGAGGAAGAAGACGAGACGGACGCTTCGCCGCCCTCGTCTTCTGCGTCATCGATGCCCGAGCTCGACGAACCGCCGCCCGTCTAGGCCCTGCGCCGCGCTACTCAGCGCCGTTCTCGCCCACGTCCGAACCGAGCTCCACCTGGATGCTCTCGTCGGCATCGTCGAACATCGACTGCCAACCCTGATCGGATGCAGCATCGACGACCTTCACGTGCTCGGAGATCATCTCCTTCACGGCTTCGGCGTCGGCGGCAAAGAAGAAGAGCGCCGACCCGAAGGCTTCCTTGAGCGCGCCGATGCACTCCCGCGTGGGGGGCTCAGCGACGGCGAAGGACCAACTGCGGCCGAAGCGGCCAACAGGCAGCACCTGGTACTGGAAGAGCGTGGCAGCTGACATGCCATCGAGGATCGTCTCGTCGTAGTCGTAGCCGACGAGAGGCAACACCGGCATCTGGTAGTGCCCAGCGATGACCTTGGCCAGCTCCCAAGGCGAGAGGTGGCCGGCGTCGACGACGGCATAGGCGAACGCCTCGTTGGCCTGGTAGGCCGACTCGGCAAGTTCGTCCGCCTGCTCCGCAGACAGGACACCCTGTCCGACGAGAACGTCGCGAAGACTCCGGCGATAAAAGCGCTCGTAGCGGTCCATACGCAATCCTTCCGGCGCACTATCGACCACGGATGGGCGCGGCATGAACGGGGTTCCCAGGCAGCCCTTCACATTTCCGCAGCACCCCATTTTCTGGGCTTGGGGGGCCAGGGCGGCCGAACTGGGGGCCCATGCGGCGAGAGTCATCGGCCCAGCGCAGCGAGGAGATCGCCGCGCGCGCTAGATATCCAGGTCGGAGACCTCGAGGGCATGCTTCTCGATGAACTCGCGCCGCGGCTCGACGCTCTCGCCCATGAGCAGGCTGAAGAGGCGGTCGGCCTCCGCGGCGTCGTTCATGGTCACGCGCAGCAGGGTGCGGCGCGCGGGGTCCATCGTCGTGTCCCAGAGCTGGTCGTCGTTCATCTCGCCCAGTCCCTTGTAGCGCTGGACGTCGACGCCCTTCTGGCCTGACTGGGCCACGGCGTCGAGCACGGCGAGGAGCGAAGGCAGCTCGATCGGCTCCGCGCCGGCGCCCTTGGCGCCCGTCTGGGAGAGCCGGTAGCGGGGCGGGGCTTCCGGGCTGTCCGCCGACCACGTCGTCAGATCCGCGCCGAAGTCACGGAGCTTGGAGACGGTCTCCTGCAGCTCGGTCTGTTCGTAGATGCGCGTGATGACCACGTCCGCGGCATCGGCATCCCCCGTCTCGTCACCGACCTCGTACACCGTCACCTCCTCGCCGCCGCGCAGGGCCTCCTGCTGGTGGAGGAACTCGGTGATCCCGTCTTCGCCGTGGACGAACGCACGGCCGCCAGGATTGCTGGTCGCGTAGACGGCGGCCGTCGGCAGGATGCCCTCCGGGTTCGCGCCGGCCAGGTACTCCACCATCGTCACGCCGCGGCGATGCAGGGCGCGCTCGAGCTCGGCCATGCGCCCCAGCACCATCATGAGGTTGCGCAAGCGCGCGTCTTCGACGGGCGGCATGGCGCCCTCGCCGATGCCCTCGACAAGCTGGCCAGCCGCGCCGGCTTCCTGAAGGTACGTCTGCAGGTCGCCCTCGTCGAAGAGGTAGCGCTCCTTCTTGGCGCGCGTGACCTTGAACAACGGCGGCTGCGCGACGAACACGAAGCCCGTCTCGATGAGCGGCTGCATGTGCCGGAACAGGAAGGTGAGCAGCAGCGTGCGGATGTGGCTGCCGTCGACATCCGCATCAGTCATGATGATCAACTTGCCGTAGCGGCACTTCGACGCGTCGAACTCCTCCGCGCCGATGCCCGTGCCGATGGCTGTGATGAGCGCGCGGATCTCCTCGTGGCCGAGCATCTTGTCGATGCGTGCCTTCTCCACGTTGAGGATCTTGCCGCGCAGCGGGAGGATGGCCTGGGTCTCACGGTCGCGGCCCATCTTGGCGGACCCGCCGGCCGAGTCACCCTCGACGAGAAACAGCTCGCTCTCATCCGGGTTGCGGCTGGAGCAGTCCGCCAGCTTGCCGGGCAAGCCCCCGCCTGAGAGCGCGTTCTTGCGCCGCACGAGGTCGCGCGCCTTGCGCGCCGCCTCGCGCGCCTGGTACGCCTGCATCACCTTGTCGATGATCGTGCGAGCGGCCTTCGGCTGCTCCTCGAGGTAGCTCTTCAGGGCCTCGCCCCAGACCTTCTTGACGATGCCCTCGACCTCGCTGTTGCCGAGCTTCGTCTTGGTCTGCCCCTCGAACTGCGGCTCCGGAACCTTGACGGAGATGATGCAGGTCAGGCCCTCGCGGAAGTCATCGCTGTTGGGCTTGTCGGCCGCCTTGAATAGGTTCTGCCGGCGCGCGTAGGCATTCAAGGACGTCGTAAGGGCGCTCTTGAAGCCCGTGACATGCGTGCCGCCTTCGATCGTGCGGATGTTGTTGGCGTAGGACTGCACCGTTTCCGAGAACCCGTCGTGGAACTGCGCGGCGATCTCGACCGTGACACCGGCCTCCTCGCGCTCCACGTAGATCACGCCCTCGTGCAGGGACTGGCGGCTCTTGTTCAGCCGCTCCACGAACTCGCGAATGCCGCCGTCGTAGTGGAACGTTTCTTCGACGACCGGGTCATTGCGCTCGTCGACGAACCGGATCGTGATGCCCTTGTTGAGGAAGGCCAGCTCGCGAAAGCGTGTCGTGAGCAAGGACGCGTCGTACTTGATGTCGCCAAAGATCTGGCGGTCGGGCTTGAAGAAGGTCTTGTTCCCGGTGCGGTCTGTCTTGCCCCGCGTCTCGAGCGGGGCCACCTCGTCGCCGCGCTGGAACGCCTGGAAGTGGATGTGGCCGTTCTGATAGACCTCGACCTCGCAGACCTCGGACAGGGCGTTCACGACGCTCGCGCCGACGCCATGCAGGCCGCCCGACACCTGGTACACGTCCTTCTTGAACTTGCCGCCGGCGTGCAGCTTGGTCATCGCGACGGTGACGCCCGAGACACCCTGCTCCTTGTTGATGCCCACAGGAATGCCGCGGCCATCGTCGATGACGATGATGGCATTGTCGGCCGTCACGCGAATCGTGATCAGGGAACAGAATCCCGCCATCGCCTCGTCGATCGAGTTGTCGACGATCTCGTAGACGAGGTGGTGCATGCCGCGGACGCTCGTGTCGCCGATGTACATGCCCGGACGGCGACGCACGGCCTCGAGGCCCTCAAGCACCTGGATGTCGTCCGCCGTGTACTCGCGATCTTCCGCCTTCGGAGCAACCGCAGCTGCGATCGTCTCCTCCTTGAGGGTCACGTCGTCGGGGGTCACGTCTTCGGGGGTCACATCTTTGGAGCTCATACGCCCTCTCCGTCCGCAGGATCGGTCACGAAGCGCAATCCGATCAGCGGTACATCGGGAAGGGCCGTGCGCAGCACGGCCAGCAAGCGGTCCCGGTGGAAGTTGGTGAGTTCTGCCCGCAGCGACTCGGACGTGACGCCGATGTCGAGCACGCCGCCTTCGATGCGCCGCAAGCTTGTCTTGTCGTGCCACGTCTCGTCCGCAGCCATGCCCCATGCACGTCGCAGACTGTCCGTCAGCTTGGCCGACGGCATGCCCAACGAACGCATGGCGCCCCCGACGAGGTCCGCCAACGGGCGGGGTCCTTTCGGTCGGCTATCGGAGCCGGAGGCATGCACGGAACGGGGATCGTTCATTGTTCTCTCTTGGCCGTCTTCTGGGAGCGCTGTCTCTTAAGGGCGCTGTCTACTCGAGCGCCACGGGCATCACGACGTAGACGTAGCCGTCGCTGCCCGCGGGTGTGTCGGAGATCGTCGCAGGGGCCTTGGCGTCCGTGAACGCAAACCGGATCTCGGCCGCCGGGTCCATGATCTTCAGCGCGTCCTGGATGAAGACGGGGTTGAAGCCGATGCGCGACGGCGGCCCGTCGTACTGGACCGGGACCTCGATCTCGGCCTGGCCCACTTCCATCGCCCGGCTCTTGATGGTGACGGCGTCGGGATCAATCAGGAACTCCACCGAAAGGGCGTCCCTCGTCGTCATGAGCGATGCCCGTCGCAGCCCCGCCGCCAGATCAGCCACCACCGCCTTGAAGTGGTGCTTGGGGGCCTTCGGAATAACGTCCTCGTAGGCCGGGAACGTCCCATCGATCAGGCGCGAGACCACAAGCGCCCCACCGGCCCGGAAGAGCACCTGACGGTCCTCGACGGCTATCGACACGTCGCCCCCGTCGGCATCCGCCACGCGGGCGCCCAGGACCCTCTCGAGCAGACCCAGCCCCTTCGGCCCCACGATGACCTTGATGTCCCGCGCCGCCTTCGTGTCGAGGTCGCCTCTGGCCCGCGCGAGGCGGCGCCCATCCGTGGCTACGAGCTCGATGCTCTTGCCGCTGATGTTCATGAGCACACCGTGCAATGCGAAGCGGCCCGCCTCGGTCGCTGCCGCGAACCGGGTACGGCGGATCATGTTGCGCAGGAGATCCGCAGGGATCGTCGCTGCCGCTGCGTCGGGGAAGAACGGCAGCCGCGCAAACTGCTCGATGTCCTCGCCGCGAACGCTGAAGTGACTGCGGCCCGTGTCGACAGCCAGGTTGCCGCCCGTCTCTTCGAGGGTGGTCTCGTCCTCATCGACCTCACGCACGATCGAAAGAAGCCGGCTCGCCGGCACGACCAACGACCCCTCTTCGGAGACCGAGGCTTCTCCGAGATGGAACCGGATGCCTACGTCCAGATCGGTCGCCTCGAGGCTTACGCCTGTGGTGCTGTCAGCTCGGAGCGCGACGCATTCCAAGATGGGCTTCGGGCTCTTGGATGCCGCAACGTGCGCACCGTGACCGATGCCTTCCATCAGGGACTGGGTAGGGAGGGTGACCTTCATGGAGACCGTCTCTCCTGGCTTGCGTCAGGGCTGTGCTTCTAGGAAGGAACTCGTCTAGATAGCTTCTCGTCGAGCTCTTCTCACAAGGGCCTTGGGTGCTACGTCCTGAGGTGGGTCCTGACGCTTGCCCCTCATGGCCTTCTTATGAACTCTAGAAGAATTGAAATTGATCGTAGTAGTAGCCGTATGGGAGCCTGTCGCATTCGCGACTCCCTGCCCGGCCGCGCTGCGGGAACGTGTTGGAAAACAAGAACTTAGGCCGATTGTGCGGACGTGGAAAGTGCTCGGGATTCCGGTCCATATTGTACGGATCGGGCACCCCGAAACGGAGTGTTTTCAACGTTGTCGAGGGGGCTGTGAGAGGCTCGTTTCCCACGCCCCGGGCACCACTCGGAAGACTGCCCACGCGGCCCCAGGCTGCCTGCCCCGGCTTCCCACAGGAATGCGACATGGCCTGGGGACCAGCACCCTCGACGAGATTGTGGAAGAACGTTGGGGTATGCCGGTAAGTCGCTGTCAAAGCAGCACTTCGGGTCCTATGGGCGTTGTGGAATCAGCGGGGGCCAGGAGCCACGGCGCGCCGGCCTAGCTGTCCTCGCGCAGGTTGCCGCCCAGCCGGTCCACCATGCGCTCCATCGAGGCAGCGAAGGCGGGGTCGGTCTTGTAGCGGTTCTCCACCTGGCGGACGGCGTAGAGGACCGTGGAGTGGTCCCTGCCGCCAAAGTGATCGCCCACCTCCTGGAGGCTGAGTCGCGTGAGCTTCCGGGCGATGAACATGATCACTTGCCGCGGCTCGGAGATGCTGCGGCCGCGGCGCTTGGAGCGGAGGTCGGAGGCCTTCACCTGGTAGCGGTCGCAGACCAGCTGGGTGATCTTGTCGAGGGTCACGCCCATGCCCGCAGGCTGGAGGTTCTGCTTCAGGGCGGCCGCTGCGAGCTTGAGGCTGATCGGCGTGCCGGTGACGTCGGCGTACGCCTTCGAGCTGAGCAAGGCGCCCTCGAGCTCCCGGATGTTGTTCCGGAAGTTGCTCGCGATGAACTCGACCACGTCGTTGCCGACGTCGATGTGCATCAGCTCCGCCTTCCGGCGGACGATGGCCATGCGGGTCTCCATCTCAGGCTGCTCGAGCTGCGAGACCAGGCCCCAGGTGAAGCGTGAGACCAGGCGATCCTCGAGCGTCGGAATCTCGTTCGGCGCGGCATCCGAGGAGAGCACGATCTGGCGGTTGGACTGGTAGAGGCCGTTGAAGGTGTGGAAGAATTCCTCCTGGGTCCGCTCCTTGTCCTTGAGGAAATGGATGTCGTCGATGACGAGCAGGTGCACGTTCCGGAAGCGCGCGCGGAAGCTGTCCACGTCGTTGCGCTGCAGGCTGCGGACGAACTCGTTCGTGAACTCCTCGCACGAGAGGAAGCACACGCGATCCTGCGGGAAGCGCTGGAGAAACTCGTGGCAGACCGCGTGGAGCAGGTGCGTCTTGCCGAGCCCGACCGACCCGTGGATGAAGAGCGGGTTGTAGGCGCGGCCCGGATTCTGCGCGACGGCCCGTGCGCTGGCGTGGGCCACGCTATTCGACGGCCCGATGATGAAGTTGTCGAACGTGTAGAGCTCGTTCAGGCGCAGCGGCAGGTCGTCCGCTCCCGAACCAGCGAACGGCGCCGGGTAGGCCTCGCGGGCCCGCGCCGGCGGCGCGGTGTGCGCGCGCGGCGTGAGGGGTTCGGGGGCTCTCTCGTCATGCCCGGCGGAGCTCTCGGGGGCCCGCTCTGCGAGCGGCACCTCCGATCCCTCGGCCGCCTCGCTGACGATCTCGAAGGAGACCTGGGCGGGCGCATGCGCGACCGACTCGGCCGCTTCGCGGACCAGGTCGCTGAACTTGCTCTGGAACCAGACCTGGTAGAAGCGGTTCGGGAGCCCGACCACCAGGTGGTTCTCGGCCCACCGGATCAGGGACGCCCGCTCGAACCACGTCTGGTACTGGCGCTTGCTGATGCGCCCCCGTACCTGATCCATGACCCTGTCGAACTGTGTCTTCACGTCTTCGATCGCAACGCCGTCGCTCATGCGCGCAACGTCCTTCCCTCCGCACGGCATGGATCGGCACACGGAAAGCCGTGCGTCACCATGACTGCGCGTTGGACGACCCATGAACATCCCTCGTTGCTCACGGCTCGTCAGCCCCTCGCGACCTCGTCGGCGTGCTCTCGATGAACGACGCTGTCTTGCGACAGGGTCGGCTAGCGAAAGCTCGCTCCGTCTCCGTCGCGAAGGGGAGAAGGTACGCCCTTGAAAACGAAGCGTCAACGCACGATCTCGCACGCGCAATGCAAGCATGACGAACAACCTGTCTCACGAAGAGACCCGACAATGGGTTTTTCGAGCCGCCTTGCTTGCGTTTCGATCACCGATGCGCGAGCGAACGCAAACGCAAAACGATCGTACACAAAGTTGACGCCGCGCGTTCCATCTGATCTCGATCGTTGCCTTCGCCGACGCTCACGCGCACGGTCGACGATGCGCGACGACGCGAAAAACCCATCGCCAATAGACCGGGGCTCGGGTCGCTACTGCCCAAGGCGCACGTGCTACCGGTGGCCAGCGCAATTCCTTCGAGGTCCATGTTGATCATGACGGCCTCGCCCTCTACGTCGCGCAGTTCCAGCGTGGCGAGGCCGGGGAGGCCGTCCTCCGGGCCGACGCGCACGCAGCCGTCGAGCCCGGCCAGCCCGTCGAGGAAGATTGCGAGCAGCTCGGCGTAGTTCGCGGCGCGCGCGGCCTGCGAGCGGCATGCTTCGTGCAGCGCGGCGGCGAAGCCGACGCACGCGGCGACGTTCTCGGTGCCGGGGCGCAGCCCCTCTTCCTGCACGCCGCCCTGGAGTAGCGGGGTGAGGCGAGTGCCGCGCCGAACGAACAGGGCTCCGCTGCCCGGGGGCCCCCCAAACTTCGGGCCGGAGAGCAGTGCCATGTCGGCGCCCAGGGCGCGCAGGTCGAGCGGCAGTCGGCCCGGCGCAAGAGCCGCGTCGCAAAGCAATGGGATGCGCCGTTCCCGGAGCTGCGGCGCGATCTCGGCAACGGGCATCAGCGTTCCCGTTTCGTGGTTGGCGAGCATCAGCGCCGCGACCGCGGCATCGTCACCCGCGGCCTCCAGGAACTCGGCCGGATCGACCTGCCCGCGCGCGTCGACGGGGACCGTGACGACCTCGAAGCCCTGGGTGCCGAGAAACGTCGCGGTGTCGAGGACGGAGGGGTATTCGACGGCGGACAGGACGATGCGACGGCGGCCGACGGTCGCCATGGTGCGGGCGGCACCGTGGAGGGCGATCGTGGCGGCCTCCGTGGCGCCGGAGGTGAACACCAGCTCCCGGGGCCGGCACTGGAGGGCCTTCGCCGCCTGCGAGCGCGCGTCTTCGAGCGCATCCTTCGCGGCGCGTCCCTCGAGGTGCGGCGATCCGGCGTTGCCGTACGTAGCGTCCAGGAGCGGCAGCATGGCCGCGCGCCCCGCCTCGGAGAGCGGCGCCATGGCGGCATGATCGAGGTAGATGCGGTTCCTGGCCACGGCGACATCGTAGGTCCGGCTCACCTCGCGCGAGAACTGTCCCCAATCGCACGAACGTGGCCGCGGCCCGATTGGCGGGGGGCATGGGCGCGACTGCACTGCTTCTCCGCCACCACTCCACAGCAGCCGACGCTCCCGGGGGACAGGCGGCGGCGTTCATGGGAGGCTCTTGCCGTGCCCGCCGATCTCCTCGTCATCGACAACTACGACTCCTTCACCCACAACGCTGTCGATCTGCTCACGCAGCTCGGCGCGTCGGTCGTGGTCGTGCGCAACGACGAGGCCACCGTGGACGAGCTTGCAGCCCGCCCCTGGCGCGGCATCGTGCTCTCGCCTGGCCCGGGGCGACCCCGCGATGCCGGCGTCTGCGTCGAGCTGATCCGTCGCCTGGGGCCGCGGATCCCGGTTCTGGGCATCTGCCTCGGCCATCAGGCGATCGCGACAGCCTACGGCGGGCGGATCGTGCGGGCCGAGCGCCCGCTCCACGGGACGGCCACCGAGGTGCGCCGTGGCCGCATCGGCCTCGTCCGCGCCCTGCCCGTCCGGTTCCAGGCGGCGCGCTACCACTCTCTCGTCGTCGACCCCGAGCGGCCGGGCCGCGGCCTGCGGGTGACGTGCCGCTCCGCGGAAGGCGAGATCATGGGCCTGGCGCATGTGCGCCACCCCGTGGAGGGAGTCCAGTTCCACCCCGAGAGCTACCTCTCGCCTGGGGGGCCGGCCCTCCTGGCCGCGTTCCTGGCCCGGACCGGTCTGCGCGCGCGTTCCGTCGCTCGCGTCGTGCGGTAGGATCCGCAGAGATGACCAACCAAGCGCCATTCTTCGACCGCCTCGAGGCGGCCCGCCACGAGAAGCAGAGCCTCCTGTGCGTGGGCATCGATCCGCGCTTGGATCGCATGCCCGCAGAAATCACCGCCGGGCGCGACAACGACGTCGAGGCCATGCTCACGCGCTTCGGCATCGAGCTGCTCGAGATCGCGGGCCCGTACGCGGCGTGCTTCAAGCCGCAGATCGCCTTCTTCGAGGCTCATGGCCTCGCCGGACTGCGCGCGTTCGCCGCGATCATCGCCGAGGCGCGCCGGCTCGAGCTGCCGATCATCGGAGACGTCAAGCGCGGCGACATCGGCTCGACGGCCGCCGCCTACGCCCAGGCGTTCCTGACCCCCGGCGGGGAGCTCGAGGTCGACGCGATCACGATCAACCCCTACCTGGGAGCCGATTCGCTCGACCCCTTCGTGAAGGCGGCCGCGGCGGCGCAGAAGGGCCTGTACGTCCTCGTCCGCACGAGCAACCCCGGTGGCGCGGACCTGCAGGAGCTCGGTGTCGCCGAGTGCGGCAGCCGCGTCTTCCAGCGCGTCGCGGCGATGGTTCGGAGCCTCGGCGCGCCGCATACGAGCGCTGAGACCGGACTCAGCTGCGTCGGCGCCGTCGTCGGCGCCACGACCCCGGCTGCGCTGGAGTCCCTGCGCGGCGAGATGCCCGACACACCCTTCCTGGTTCCCGGCTACGGGGCCCAGGGCGGCACAGCAGCAGGCATCGCTCCGGCCTTCCGGGCCGATGGCAGCGGAGCGGTCGTCAACGCTTCGCGCAGCATCAACTACCCGACGGTCGCCGACGGTGAAGACTGGCGCGCGGCGGTCGAGCGTGCGGCGAAGGCTGCGCGAGAGGATCTCCATGGCGCCCGCATCCCTGCTTGAAGACCCGTGGTTCCTCAAGGCGTTCGACCGCTTCTGGTTGCGTCTCTACGCCCATCGCGACGATGCCGAGGCCCGCGCTGACGCCCCCGCGTTGCTGAAGCTCCTCCAGGTCGGCGCCGGCAAGCAGGTGCTCGATGTCGCTTGTGGCGCGGGTCGTTACTCACGCGCGCTCTCCGATCGCGGCTTGCGCGTCACGGGTGTCGACCTCTCCGGTGACCTGATCGAGGTGGCGCGCGAGCGCAGCCCGATGCTGCCGGGCAAGCCCGACTACTTCGAACGGGACATCCGCAGGTTGCCGTTCGCCGGCCAGTTCGACGCCGCCATCTCGATGTTCACCTCGTTCGGCTACTTCGATCGCCGCGAAGACGACGTCGCGGTCTTCGCCGGCGTGCGTCGCGCGCTGCGCCCGCGTGGCCGCTTCGTGCTCGATTTCCTGAACGAGGCCCAGGTGCGCGCCGACCTCACGCCCGAGGAGACACGCGACGATGGCGATCTGCGTGTGCACATCGAGCGCCGCATCGCCGACGGCCCGTTCGGTCCCTGCGTGTTCAAGCGCGTCGAGGCCAGCGATGCGGTGAGTGGGCTGCCCCAGGCCTCGTTCGAAGAGCGCGTGCGGCTCTACACCGCGGACGAGGTCGACGCGCTGCTCACCGAAGCCGGCCTCACGCCCGTGGGCGAGCGCCTCGGCAACGTGCAGGGGGCGCCCTTCGACGACCAGGCGCCGCGCCTCGTGCGTGTGGCGCAGAGGTAGTGACCAGGGCCCACGCGGCCGTTCGACACGAGACCCTGCCGATGGGGCAGGGCCCGGCCATGAGTGCGTTCGCGCAGGCGCTGCGCTCTGGCAAGGGTGATGCGCTGCGGTTCCTCGATGCGGCGCCGGGCGACGACGCGGGGTGGAGGTCCTACCTCGACCGGGCCGCGGAGGCCTCTTCGGACGTGTCCGTCGAACTCGCCGAGCGCCTGGCCGCCCGCCAGCACGCGCTTGGCGCCGGTAGCCAGGCCGTAGCGAACGCGAGGGCGCTCGCGGACGGAGCGCTTGCGGTCGTGACGGGCCAGCAGCCGGGCCTGCTGGGCGGGCCGCTGCTCACGTTCCACAAGGCCGCCGGCGCCATCGCGCTCGCGCGACGTCTCGACGGGATTGCTGGCCGCCGGGTCGTGCCGGTCTTCTGGCTCGCGTCCGAGGACCACGATCTGGACGAGGCCAACCGCGCCGGCCTGCTCGATCGCCAGGGGCAGCTTCGCAAGCTCAGGCTCCCGCTGGCGGCCGACGGCCGCAGCGTGATGGATGTGCACGTCCCCAGCGACACGCTCGACGCCTTCATGGCCGACGTGCGCGCGTCGCTACCAGAGACCGAGCGCGGCCACGTCGCCGAGGCCCTGGCTGCGCCCGTTGCAGGTGAGGATTTCGCGACCTGGTGCGCTCGCTCCCTGCTCGCCGTGTTCGGCGATGCGGGCCTTGTCATGGTCGAGCCGCCGGTGCTTGCGCCCGACGTTGGGCCCACCTACGCGTGGCTGCTCGACAACGCGGAGGCGATCCAGGAATCCATCGCCACACGCGGAACCGCCTTGGAGGACGCCGGGCTGCCGGCACCCCTGGCGCCCAAGCCGGGCGAGACCACCCTGTTCTTCCGCGAGCGGGAGGGCGGACCGCGCCTGCGCGTTGGACTCACGCCGGATGGCGCCCTCACGCTTCGAGGCGAGCCGTCGTCCATGTCGCGCGACGAGTTGCGCGCTACGCTCCTGGCCGATCCCATGCGCGGGAGCGGCAACGTCGCCGGCCGCGTGCTCGTGCAGAACCGCCACCTGCCGGTCGTCGCCTACATCGCCGGCCCCACCGAAATCGCCTACCAGGCGCAGCTGCGCGCGGCGCACGAGACGCTCGGCAGGTTCTTCCCGCTCGCCCTGCCGCGGCCCGAAGGGACGTGGCTCGACACCCGTGCCAGCGACGTGCTCGAGGCCTTCGGCAGGACGCCCGCCGACGTGCTCGCGGGGGCGATCGAGCCCCCCGCGGCGGACGACCACGAGCTGGCCGAGGCCCTTCGGAGCCTCGCCGCCCAGATGGCCGAGCTGGAAGAGCGCGCCGCCGGCCTGCTCGACCGCGGGGGCCGCGGCGCCGAGGCGCTCCGCCGGGCGCTGGACCGCACCGCGCAGACCTGGTCCAAGGCCGAAGCCTCCATTCGAGCAGCGTTCGAAGCGGACGCCGGCGTCGGACGCGCCCGCTGGGCGCGCATGCTCAACCTGATCCAGCCCACGGGGAAGCCGCAAGACCGCGTGCTGAGTCCGCTCAGCCTGATCGCGCGCCACGGCGTCGACGCTGTCCGCCAAGGCCTTGCGTCCCTCGATCCCCTGCTACCTGTGCATCACCTCCTGCATCTGGAAGGGTGAGGAAGTCTTGGAGTCCCCGCGATGACAGCCGACCTGCCCACGACCGGCACCACCGAGCCGGTAGACGTCCTGGCCTTTGGCCCCCATCCTGACGACGTCGAGTTGTGCGCCGGCGGCTTCATGCTCCGCGCGGCGGACGCCGGCTACCGCACGGTGATTGTCGACTTCACCCGCGGCGAGGCCGGAACGCGTGGGACCCCCGAGACGCGCGAGCAGGAGGCGGCTGCGGCGACGAAGCTGCTCGGCCTCGTCGGCCGCGAGAACCTCGCCTTGCCCGACGGCAATCTGGACGTGTGTCCCGAGATGATCCACCCGGTCGTCGAGGCCATCCGCCGCTGGCGTCCGCGCATCGTGCTGAGCCCGTGCCGTGAGGACCGGCATCCTGATCACATCGCGGCCGCCGAGATCGTGCGGCGCGCGTACTACGGCGCGACGATCGGCAAGATGGAGGGCACGACGCTTCCCGCCCACCGCCCGGACGCGCTCCTCGAGTACTTCGGCCATCTCGAGCCGCCGCCGTCCTTCATCGTCGACGTCAGCGATGTGTGGGAGCGGCGCATGGCGGTGGCCGCGTGCTACGCATCGCAGCTTGGACTCGACGGCACCGAAGGGCCCACGACGAACCTCGCGTCGCCGGAGTTCCGGCGTCGCTACGAGACGCGCTTCGCCTACTGGGGTGCGCGCATCGGCGCGCGCTACGGCGAGCCGTTCCGGGTCGATCGCATGGTGCCGCTCGACGATCCCGTCGCTGCGTTCTCCAAGCGAGGCGAGGCGGTCCTGTGAGCGAAGCCGGGCGCCCACTCAAGATCGGCGTCGTCTGCTACCCGACCTTCGGCGGGTCGGGTGTCGTGGCGACCGAACTGGCCAAGGGCATGGCGCAGCGCGGCCATGAGATCCATCTCTTCTCCTACGCGCCGCCAGCGCGCCTCGATGTGTTCGACGAGCGGATCCACCTGCACGAGGTGGAGGTGTCGAGCTACCCGCTCTTCAAGTATCCGCCCTACGACCTCGCCCTGGCTTCGCGCCTCGCGGAGGTCGTGGAGGACGCCGACATCGATCTGGTGCACGCGCACTACGCGATCCCCCACACGATGGCGGCGCTGCTCGTGAAGGACCTGCTGCGGCCGCGCCGCGTGCCGGTCGTCACGACGCTGCACGGCACCGACATCACGGTCGTCGGGCAGGATCCGTCGTACCGTCGTGTCACCCGTCACGCGATCCGGAACTCGGACGCGGTCACGTCCGTCTCGGAGTACTTGAAGCGTCGCACCCAGGAGGTGTTCGGCCTCGACAACGGCATGATCGTGATCCCGAACTTCGTGGACACGGAGCGCTTCAAGCCGGGACGCAACCGCAGCATTCGCGGGTGTTTCTCGCGCGCGAACGAGCGCGTCGTCATGCACGTCAGCAACTTCCGACCCGTCAAGCGCGCGGCGCTTGTGGTCGACGCCTTTGCCGACATCGTCAAGGCGATGCCGGCGACGCTCGTCATGATCGGCGACGGACCGGATCGATCGGCCTGCGAGGCTCGCGCGCAGGCGCTGGGGCTCAAGAGCCGCGTTCGTTTCCTTGGCGCCCAGACCGATGTCGAACACCTCCTGCCCAATGCCGACGTCTTCCTGCTGCCGAGCGAGCATGAGAGCTTCGGCCTCGCCGCCCTCGAGGCGATGGCCTCAGGCGTCGTTCCCATCGTGACAGCCGCCGGTGGCCTCCCGGAGGTCATCCAGGACGGCGTGGACGGGCTTCTCGTCGCGGAGGAGCAGATCCACACGATGGGTGCCCGCGCCGTGGCGCTGCTCCAAGATGGCGAACGGCTCGCAGCCATGAGCGCTGCCGCACGCCTGGCGGCGGTCGACCGGTTCGCCCGAGAAGCGATCGTGGCGCGGTATGAGGCTGTGTATCGGGACGTGATCCAGCCGACATAGGAGGGGTCCCCGCTTCGCCGCGGGCAGGGTCGTTGGTGGGCCTAGGCCGGGCGGATAGCATCCTCGGAGCCCGCGCTGTGGCACGCACCAGCAACTCAACCCGAGTACCGATGGCCGAACGCAAGCCCCGCTCCAACTTCGATGCCTACCTGCACGAGATCAAGCAGCACGATCTGCTGACCGCGGAGGAGGAGCGTGCGCTTGCCATCCGCGTGCAGAACCAGGACGTGGATCACATCGACGCCATGGTCGCGCGCGAGGAAATGATCCTCGCCAACCTGCGACTCGTCATCTCGGTGGCCAAGCGCTACACGGGCCGCGGGATGGTCCTTGCGGACCTCGTCGAAGAGGGCAACGTAGGTCTCATGCACGCGGTCGAGAAGTTCGACCCGACGATGGAGACGCGCTTCTCCACGTACGCCACCTGGTGGATCAAGCAGGCCGTGCGCCGCGCGCTCATGAACAAGGTGAAGACGGTTCGGATCCCGTCCTACCTGGCCGAGGAGCTCAACCGCTGGCGCCTGTGGGCCCGCGACTTCGAGCAGCAGAATGGCCGCGCGCCGGAGCCGGACGAACTCGTCGCAGGCATGAAGCCCGCGCCCGGTCGTCGCAAGCTCCTGCTCCGCCTGTTCCGGAGCACGCCGCCTGGCAATGCGTCCGTCTCGCTGGACCTCCTGTTCGAGAGCGTCGAGGCCGTCGTCGATCCGCGTGCGAGCCGTCCGGACCTCATCGACTTCTCCTCCTGGGACAAGGAGGGCCTGCAGGACGCCCTCGCGAAGCTTCCGGAACGCGAAGCCCAGATCGTGTGCATGCGCTTTGGCATCGGCGCGGTCGAGCGGCCCATGACCTTGCGGGAGATCGGCAAGGACCTGGACCTCTCACGGGAGCGCGTGCGCCAACTCGAGCATGTCGCGGTCAAGCGGCTTCGCCAGAGCCTCGGGGGCGACGACGCCCGCGCATGAAGTCGACGCCGCACGCAGGCCCGATCCGCCACGTCTACGTGCACTTTCCCTTCTGCGCCGCGAAGTGCCCGTACTGCGACTTCAACTCGCACGCGCGCCGCGAAGGCGAGACCGACGCCTACATCGATGCGCTGCTCGCCGAGGCGCGCGGCTGGGCGGATCGCGTCCACGCGGAGACGATCTTCGTCGGTGGCGGTACGCCGACCCACTGCAGTGCCGAGCAACTCGCGCGCTACATCGGCGAACTGTGCACGATGTTCGCTGCGCCCGACGCCGAGATCACGGTCGAAGCCAATCCGGGGTCCGTCGACCCGGCCAAGGTCGCCGCGCTCTGCGCTGCCGGGGTGAACCGCGTGAGCATGGGTGCGCAGTCCTTTCATGACCACCACCTGGAGAGGTTGGGGCGCATTCATGTCGCCGCGGACACGGAGCGCAGCGCGCGCGTTGTGCGCGCGGGCGGCATCCCGCGCATGTCCCTCGACCTGATTCTCGCGACGCCGGACCAGACCCTGGCCGAGCAGGCCGAGGACGTCGCTCGCGTCCTCGCGCTGGCGCCGGACCACGTGAGCGCCTATGTCCTGACCTTCGAAGAGGGCACCGTGTTCACCAAGCGCATGCGACAGGGGCTGTTGCCCGCGCCGCGCCCCGAGCGCGAGCTCGCGCACCTGCATCTCGTTCGTGACGGACTCGAAGCGGCGGGCTACGCGCGCTACGAGATCAGCAATTTTGCGCGCCCCGGCGAAGCGAGCCGCCACAACCTCGCATACTGGCGCAACGCGTCGTGGCTCGGCATCGGCGCCGGCGCGCACAGCCATCTGAGTGGCGTGCGCTGGAAGAACATCGACGACCCCGCGGTCTACGCCCGTGGCGTCGAGGCCGCGGGCGAGGCCGTCGTGTGGCGTGAGTCCGTCGAGCCCGTCTGGCAGCTCTTCGAGAGTCTCATGATGGGCTTGCGTCTCGTCGAGGGGGTCGATCTCGACGAGCTGACGACGCGCCACGGGATCGATGTGAGCGCAGCGCACGATGACGCCATCGCCCGGCTCGCTGACCTCGGCTTGCTACGCCGCGACGGCGCGCGTCTCATGCTGACGCCCGACGGGTTGGATGTCGCGAACGCCGTCATCGCGGAGTTCGTCCCCGACGCACCGACGACCGAGACGATCATGAGCTCTGCCTGAGAAGCCCCGCGCCTGCCCCAAACGATCCACTCGCCACGCGGCGTCGGCATGCCGAGCCCGGCCGATCAGGCCGGCTCGTAGCGACCTTCGAGGTAGCGCAGACCGACGGGCGAGAGTTGGTACAGCCCGCGCCGGCTGCCCTCCTGCAGATGCCCCACCTTGCGCTTGAGAACGCCGAGCGCGTTGTGCAGGTTCTTCGGGCGCTCCCACTCCGCGCTCTGGAACCGATGGAGGATGTCGTCGGCGGACACCTCGCGCTTCTTGCGCACGACGTTCATGAAGTAGACGGCAAGCAGGATGCGGTCCTGGATCGCGCCGCGGCCGCTTCGCGGCGGACGCTTGGCGCAGAACTCCGAGAACGTCTGCGGCGTGACGTCGGCCGCTTCCTCGGCTGTCGCTGCCGTGGGCTCGATCCCGGCGGCGCCTTCGAGGAAGTGGCGGAAGCGCTGGACCTGACGCTCCACGAACGCCTCGGAGCCCGCGAACTCGAGGTCCACGCCTTCGGCCGTGAACTTGAAGACGGTTTCGGGGGTCTCGTCCATCGGCTCTCCTCACCGCGCCTGCCTGCCCAGGCGGGGCCGCTCGGGCGGATTCTACGCCCGGTTGCGCGGGTCGTCCGGGACGAGCTGGTCGAGGGCCGCCAAAACGACGGCACGCCGTACATCCGTGGCTGGGACGCCCCGGGCGGCGGCGCGCGGGAGCTGCCGATCGCGCCTAGCGCGTTACTTCACGATCACGACTTCTTCGTCGATCTTCTCGAGCTTGCCGGGCGCGGCCTTCTTGATCCGCACGCGCTTCGGTGCCGCCGGTGCAGGCGCAGCCGGCTGCATCTTGCGCAGGGCCTCGAGGAACGACGCGGCGTCGCCGCCGGGCATGCCATGGACCTGGATGTTGGCGCCTGCGCCCTGGAGCTGCTTCATCATCTCGAGGAACTGTTGGAGCTGGTCCGCGTTCGGCGCGCCGCCACCGGCGCCGGGCTGCATCTTCCGCAAGGCTTCGAGCATCTGCGGCAGGCTCATGCCTGACGGCGCACCCGCCTTGCCCGGCTGGCCCGCCTTGCCGGAACGACCCGGAAGGCCCGGCATCCCGGGCATGCCCTGCCAGCCGCCCACGTGCGGAACGCTACCCATGTGCGGATGGCCCGCGCCACGCGGCATGCCGCTGAGCATGGACTTGAGCGACTCGACGGCCGCCCGCAGTTCGTTCACTTCCTGCCGCAGGCTGCGCTGGCCACCGCCCAACCCGTGACCCATGCCGCCGTGCTGGCTCCGACCGGACATGCCCGGCATGCCGTGGGAGTGGGAGCCGCGCATGCCGCCGAAGGGGACGCTGCCGAAGGGCATGCCACCCAACGCCGCGCCCGCGGGGAGTTCCATCTGGCGCCAGCCCGTGCCGTCGTTCCACATGACCGTGGCTCGGCTGCTCGTGTGGGTGCGGCTGCCGTGACCAGGATGCACGCCGCCCCAGGTGGCATGACCCGGCGTGAAGCCACGCGCCCCGCGCCCGAACGGCCCCATCTGGCCCCAGCCAGCCCCCGGCGTCGTGAAGCCGTGGGGCAGGCGGCCGTGCGTTGTGAAGCTGCGCACCATGCCGGGCATCCCCTGCTGCATGCGGCCCATCATCATGTGGCCCACCATCCACTGATCGAGCTTCTGCGCGTTCCATCCGCTGTGGCGAAATGCGTCACGCAGACCGGCGAGCGGCGCGTCCTGGCCCGCGGAGAACCATGCCTCGAGACCGTCCTTCAGGCCCTTGCCTTCGGGGGTCACCGTGTCGATGTGGCTCTTGAGCCATTCGTGCATGACCTGCATCGGGTCTGACTGGGCGTCGCGCTTCTTGATGACGATCTTCTTCGCCACGGTCTTCTTGGCCACGGTCTTCTTGGCCACCGTCTTCTTCGGGGCCGCCTTGACGGCGTCCTCGTCGTCGGCCGACGCGAGTGTCGGAGCGAGGAGGGCAACGCCCACCACGAGGGATGCGGTCAAGAGCTGGACAAGTCGTCGCGAACGGAACATGGCTGGGTCTCCCGAAGAACTGCGAGGCGCGGAACGATGGACACTACGGCGCCTGCGCCCTGGCTGTTGGCGTCCGAATGCGTCCTGGGCCCGAGTCGCCTCAGCGGCCGATGCGCAGCCGCTCCCCCAGCAGGACCGGGAGGCCGGCCCGCAAGATGCGGCCTACGGTCGCGCCGATGTCGTATTCGACGCGGTGGATCTCGAGAACCCGCGCATCGCTGTCGTAGACCGCGAAGGAAGCCCGGGGGTCTTCGTCCCGGGGCTGGCCGACGCTGCCGGGGTTCGCGATCGCGATGCGGTCACCAAACTCAATTCGTTGTTCCAACGAGTATGTGATGGGCAGCCCGTCGAAGAACGTGACCGGGATGTGGCTGTGCCCTACGAACGCGGTCTTGGTCTTCATTTCCTGGAACGAGAGGAACGCGTCGTGCGGCGTCTGCAGGTATTGGAACTGTTGCGGATCGTGGACCGTTCCGTGCGAGAGCGTCACGCCGCCGCGCACGCGACGCAGCTCGAGTGCACCCAGCCACTCGATGTCGTCAGCCGGTAGTTCGCGTCGGGTCCACACGATCGCGGCTTGCGCTTGCGTGTTGAAGTACTCGAGCCCGAGCCTGCCTGCGACGGCCCAGTCGTGGTTGCCAGCGATCACCGTGGGATCGAGATCGCGGATGATCTCGACGCACTCGCGCGCGTCGGCTCCGTAGCCGACGATATCGCCGAGGCAGAGATGCCCCTCCACGCGCTGCGTGCGCATGCCATCCATCACGGCGCGCAACGCCGCGAGGTTGCTGTGGATGTCACCGAAGACGCCGTACCGCAATTCGAGGCTGCTCCTACCGAGGCCAGCCGGAGGCGGCCCCTGCCGCGTCGAAGTGACGGGCTAGGAGTCCGCGGGCCGGCTCAAGGCCAGCGAGATGAGCAAGAGGCCGACCACGGCGGCGGAAGTATAGCCCAGCGAGACCGCGTCACCGGCAGTCGCCGGCCCCGGAAGTAGAGCGCCCAGGACGCGACCGTGCGCGCCCCCGAGAAACGGGTCCACGCCCCACGGCAGATGGCCCAGGACCCACATCAGGAACACAGCGAGTGTCGCCCCGCCCCCCCGCCAGGTGCTGCCTAGCAGGACAGCCCACGCGCCCACATGGGCGGCTCTCATTATACTTGTAGATAGCAATAATAGTGAGGCGGGGCGATTGACGGCCGCGGAGCTTGAGATGACGAGCGCTGTGAGGACGGCGAGGATTGCGCCTGCGGCCGAAGCGCCGGCCCAGCGCCCGAGCAGTCGACCGGACACGCCCGGCCCGGACGCGTCCGCGGCTTGGGCGAAGCCGGAGTGGCGATCTTCGTCCATGGCTCGCCCCACGAGCCACAGGGTGAGCAGGGCCCCTACGAGCTGGGCCGTGCTGATCGTGAGTGGACCCGATTGGCTGCCTACGTCGCTGAGTGCCAGGATGGCGGCGGTCGCGGCGAACCACCCGGTGAAAGCCCCCAGTGCGAGCAGCACCCACGAGACGGGCGACCGCCAGGCGGACTTCAGCGTTGCGGAGGCGTACGGCCACATACCCCCTCTTTAGCACGCGGATCCGTCGCCCGTGCCGGCGATGAAGAGGAGAACCGCAGAGGCCGCAGGGCGCCGCCCTAAGGCCTGAGCCGTTCAGGGGCGCGCATCCCACCCCGACTCCCGGGAGTCGGCCGACCCACCACCAAGCCGCCTGCCCGCTCAATCCAGAAGAAGATGAGCCGCAGAGGCGCAGAGAGCGCAGAGGCCCGATTGCGTATACGAGGTCTGACTCCCGGGAGTCGGCCAGCCAAACCAGCCGGGCGCCTGGGTGGGGGTGCGCTGCACCTGCTTGGCTCGAGCGAGGCCTGGGCCCCTCGTTCTCCGCATTATGTTCACCCTTGTGGCCCTGTGGTTCTGCGCCGTCGATCTGCGCGGGCCCAGCCTGATCGCGGCCCGCCCTCTGCGCCTCTGCGGTTCAATCTCCGGCGCCTGAGCCGCTCCCATGCGCTTGACCCCACCGCCCCACCGGGCTTCGCGCGCAATCCGACTCCCAGGAGTCAACCTGACCAAATCTCCGGCGGCCCTCCGTGGCCTCTGTGTCCTTCATGTCTCTGTGGTCCAAGTCCCAGCGCCTGAGTCGCGCGCATGTGCTTCAAGCGGCCGCCCGGCTCTCCCACACGACCTTCGGTCGCGCGGGGCCCCGTGGAGGAAGTCGAACGCCGATGCGCGCTCGCCAGCTCCCGCGCTGGCTCGGACGGGTCGCAGTGCCCCGTGCAGCGTCCGCCCATGCCCGTACAGTTGAGGGATCCAGTCGAGAGATCCATGGAGAGCCTCACGTGAAGCCCAAGCGCCTCGGTCGCGGTCTAAGCGGCCTGATCAAGTCCAGCGAGCCCAAGACCCTGCCGCCGTCGCGCGCCAACGCGCCGGCCCCGGCGACGCCGGCGCCCGCGGGCCCGGAGCCCACGACGGCCGTTACGCCGCCCGCTCCTGCCGCCGCTCCGGGCGCGCTGCCTGTGGCCCAGCCCGTCTCTGCTGGTATTCGTGAGCTGCCCGTGGCCGAGATCCAGCCGAACCCGTTCCAGCCGCGCAGCAGTTTCGGGGCCGACGATCTCAAGGACCTCCAGGCATCCATCGCCGAGCACGGAATCCTGCAGCCCGTCGTCGTGCGGCGCGGGGGTGCCGGGTTCGAGTTGATCGCCGGCGAGCGGCGCCTGCGGGCCGTTCGGGCCCTGGGGTGGGACAACATCCCCGCCGTGGTGCGGCCCGCCGAAGACGAGGAGATGCAGACCCTCGCCCTGGTCGAGAACCTGCAGCGGGTCGACCTCAACGCCATCGAGAAGGGCAAGGCCCTCAAGGCGATGATGCGCAACTTCGGGTTCACTCAGGAAGAGGTCGCCGCCCGGGTGGGCAAGGCCCGCACGAGCATCTCGAATCTCGTGCGACTGCTTGATCTCCCCGGCGTGATCCAGGACATGGTGTCGGCGGGGGAGCTGTCGGGCGGTCAGGCCCGGGCCGTTCTGCTGGCCCACGGAACGGAGCGCCGGATCGCGTTGGCCCAGCGAGCTGCGCGCCAAGGCCTCACGGTTCGCCGCATCGAAGCGCTGGCGAAGGCCGAGCGTGGGGGTGCCGCCGAGCCCAAGGATGAGAACCCGTACGTAGCGGACCTCGAGTCGCGCTTGCGCCAGGCGCTCGGGACGCGCGTGAGTCTCAAGCCGCGGGGTAGCGGCGGCACGATCTCTGTCGGGTATCACGATGCAAACGAGTTGGACCGCCTGTTGGACCTTTTCGGAGCAGGTTAGCGGAAGCTAACTATACGCGAACAAGGCGCTTCCTGGCCCATGGAATGGGCGTCTCTTGGTTGGCCGAGCCGCGGCCTACTTCTTCTCGCCGTCCTTCGGGTCGTCGCCGTCCTTCTTGGGAGGCGTGTCGTCGTCGGCCGGGGGGTTGGGCGCGTCCGCCTTGTAGCGGTCCGCCTTGAGGCTTGCGAGGGTGCTCTCGCTGGCCTCGGTCTTCGCCTTGGTCGGTAGGGCGCCTCCGGTGGGCTCCTTCAGGGTGCCGTTCTCGTAGACGAGGACCTTGACGATCTCCACGGGCGCGCGGAACCAGTCGAGAAGGCTGCGAAGGTCGGTGTCGTCGCGGACGCTCTTGTCCTCGCTCCAGGTCGTGCCGCCAAAGATCTCGTCGAGGGTTGCGAACGAGGAGATGCCCTGCTCGTCGAGCATCTTGCCTACCGGCGTGAACTTGTAGTCGAGGAGCGGCGAATCCCGCGCGAGCAGGATGAACTGCTCCCCGTTGTCGTATTCATCGCTGCCGGCGTGCCAAGCACAGATGGTCCCGCGTGTGTGGGGGATGCGGTTGCGCGCCTCGTCGGGCAGCATCGCGGAGCGCGACGCCACCTCGGTGGCCTTCTTGTGGCCGTCTTGATCGAAGGCCTGAAGGCCGCGCGAAAGGCTGCCGGCGGCGCGCATCGAGTGCTCCTCCGGCTGCGAGATGTCGCCGATGGCCCGCTTCGAGACGAACATCGTCCCGTCGTAGAAGCCGTTGACGGCGCGCTCCAGGAAGGCGGTGGTCCACGTCGGGGCGTCTTCCGTGTAGACGCCAAGCAGCATGTCGCCGCGCGTGGTACGCAACAGGACACGAACGCTGTCGGCCACGTCCCTGGGGCGGAGCATGTTCTCCTTCTCCCAGGCCTGGTTGTCCTTGAGCCACTGGATGAACTGGCGCGTCAGCGAGGGGAAGCCTTCGTCACTCAGCATGGTCCAGTTGATGGGGAAGTCGGGGTGGCTGTCGCGGATCGTCTCGAGCTGGGCGACCGCCTTCTCGTAGAACGCGCCACGCTCCTTCTGATCGAGGATGCCGGGGTTGGACAGGATGTGATCCGCGAGCGTCTTGGCGATGAGGTACCGCGTGTGCGGCTCGAGGGCGTCGTCGCCATCCTTGGCCTTGGATTCGAGGAACAACTCGAGCTTGCGCACATAGGCCGCGCGCTCGGGGTTGTAGACGCTGTAGGGGTTCTCCCACACCGGATCCTGCGTCGGCTCGCCGTCCTTGCGCAACTGCTCGAAGACGTCCCAGCGCTCCTGCTGGCCCTCCTTCTCGATTGCGAGGTACAGGGCGAGGGCGAAGCCCAGCACGGCCAGGACGACGACTGAAATGATGATCAGTCGCAAGCGCTTGGCCGGATCGCCCCCGCGGGAGTCCGTGCTCTTCATGTCGGCGGATGTCATCGTCGAGCTCCTGCGCTACGCGTCGGCGGAAGCGCGCTCGGCGCGCGCCAGATCCTCGAGGGTGTTCGGATGGTCAGGGAGGGGAATGAACGCGGCCAGATGATCCAGCCTTCCCGCCTCCTTGATGAGGTTGCGGGCAATGACGAGGCGCTGGACCTGGTTCGTGCCCTCGTAGATCTGCGTGATCTTGGCGTCACGCATGAATTTCTCGATGGGGTAGTCCTTCATGAAGCCGTAGCCCCCGAAGACCTGGACTGCGTCGGTCGTGACGCGCATGGCCATGTCGGTCGCGAAGAGCTTCGACATGGCGGCCATCTTCGTCAGCTCGGGCGCGCCGGCGTCGCAGGCACGGGCGGCCGCGTAGACGAGCTGGCGGCCAGCTTCGACGTTGGACGCCATGTCGGCCAGAAGCTGCTGGATCATCTGGAAGCTGGAGATCGGCGCGCCGAACTGCTTGCGCTGGGTCGCGTAGACCGTGGCCAGCTCGAGGGCGCCGGCGGCGAGTCCCATGGCCTGCGCCGCGACGCCGGGCCGCGCGCGGTCGAGCGTCATCATGGCGTGCTTGAACCCGAGGCCCGCGCGGCCGCCGAGCAGGCGGTTCTTGGGGACACGGCAGTTGTCGAAGTGCAGTTCGACGACGGGCACGCAGCGGATGCCCATCTTGTCTTCCTTGCGACCGATCTCGAATCCGGGATCGCCCTTCTCCACGATGATGGCGGAGATGCGTCGGCTCTTCGACGCCGGGTCCGTCACCGCGAAGATGCTGTAGATGTCGGCGGCGCCGCCGTTCGTCGTCCACTTCTTGGAGCCATTCAGCACCCAGTGGTCGCCGTCCTCGACGGCGTTCGTGAGGAGGCCGCTGGCGTCGCTTCCGGCCGGACGCTCGGACAGGCCGAAGGCGATGAGCTTCTCACCGTTCGCGATCGACGGGAGGTAGGCGGCCTTCTGCTCGTCGGTGCCGGCAAGCAGGATCGGGAACGAGCCGAGCGCGTTGACGGCGAACAGCACGCCGACGCCGCCACAGGCGCGCGACAGCTCTTCGACGACGAGACACAGATCCATGACGCCGCCGCCGTGGCCGCCAAACTCCTTGGGGATCCAGACACCGAACAGGCCGGCCTCGGCCAGCGCGTCGCGGATCTCCCAGGGGTACTCCTGCTCGCGGTCGTACTTGGCTGCGAGGGGCCGGACGATACGGTCCGCGATGTCGCGAGCCTTGTCACGCCAGTGCAGGTTCTCGGCAGTGAAGAGCTGATCCAGAGGGCACCTCCCATCCGCGCTCGTGGCGTCGGAGCGCCAGCGGAAGCCCGCGAGTATAGGAGCCCGTCCTGTACCGCCTAAGCGGTGCAAGGGGCGCCCCGGATCACGAGAATCGCGGTCGGGAGCGGCTCGTGACCCCGCGCCCGGGAGGGCGCGGGATCAAGGCCAAGTGGGGGTGCCTCCTCAGGCAGCCTCTCTTCAGGCGGCGGGCGCTGACACCGGAAGGGGCCGGCGCTTGCCGAAGCCCTCGTCCAGGCTGTGCCAGTGGGTGATCTCGACCTCGCCGCGCTGCCAGCAGAGGTAGACGATGTCGTTCTCGACCTCGCCGTAGAAGTCGATCATGCCGCGCTCGTAGTCCTTGACCGTGCCGCCGAGCGCCTCGATCTCCTCGATGAGGCTCTGGAAGCGGTCGAGCGTGTTCGCGACATCCGCATCGCACTGCCGAAGGATCGGCAGGCGGGCTTCCTTCTCGGCACGGGTGCCGGTTTCGGCGCGAGTCTTCTCGGCTTCGAAGGCCTGGAGGGCCAAGTTCACGTTCGCGTACGTAGCCACGATGTCTTCGGCGATTCGGGACACGAGGGGCAACATCCTGTTGGCCTCGTCTGTGGTGAAGATTTTGCCTCGCATGGCTTTGCTCCTGGTGACGGCCTGTCCTGGGTCGACGGGGGCCGTTGGGCAGGTATCCGCAACTGGTGTTCCGGACGTGTCTCCTGTTCCTGGCTCTCTTGGCTGTCTTGCTGTGGTGAGCGGGGGTCGCTCACCGTCGCGGGTCGGATTGGCTGGGCTCTACCTCTCTAGACGCTCTCGAACGGGTGCCGGATACGTAAAAAGCACGTATCCGCGGGCACCCTGTCGGCATTTCAGCCATCCGAGGGCCAGCGGGCCCCGTTCGATTGTCGTAAAGCTCTTGCACATAAGTACATACGTCTCCTGCCTCTGAAGGTTGGCGCCAAACCGCCGTTGGCGGTCGTTTCGTGCGCCAGGGCGCTGTCCGAGCGCTATCGCGCCGAGCTGGTCCCCGCGCGTGGACAGCGGCCTGCGCATCGTGTTCACGCGGCCGCCCGCTGCCATACGAACGGAGCACGAACGTACGTAGGAACTTCGGACGGGGGCCCCGCCTGCTTCCCATTGAGCCCCTGCAGCAGGTGGACCCCGTGGTCGCGGGGGCTATGTTCTTGGGTTCGCCTGTGGAATCCCGCGGCGAACCTTGGAGACGACGTCGCGTGGACGAGCAGATCCGGCACCTCAACGAGTACGTGTACGCCAAGTACGTGGACGGCATGCGCGTCGAGGACATCGACGAAGAAGCAGCCTGCGCCCAGATGCAGGCGTGGTTCCAGCAGCCGGGCAACGCCAACGACCCGGAGTGCGTCTACCTCGGCATCCTCGCCTTCGAGCTCGGCTACGAGGTCGAAGAGAAGCAGGTCGAGTACTTCACCATGTCGAAGACCTGGCTCGATCGCCACAAGGCGCTCACCGGCGAGGCGTGGGACGCGGTCGATGACCGCATTGTCGACCTGAACGAGTTCTTCGCGGAGCACGGCATCGAGATCGAGGACGCCGACATGCCCGCCGAGCAGGCGATGGCGCCGGTCGTCGTCGAGGAGATCGAGGATCACGGTCCGATGATGCTCGTCCCTGGCGGCAGCTTCCTCTTCGGCCACGAGAAGGACACGGTCAACGTCAGCGCCTTCTACATCGACAAGTACCCGGTGACGAACCGCGAGTACGAGGCCTTCTGCCGCGCGACCGGTTACCGGTTTCCGAAGTATTGGAGCGAGAAGCGCTTGAAGCATCCCGACGCGCCCGTCGTCGGTGTCAGCTTTGCGGACGCCCAGAAGTACAGCCGCTGGGTCGGCAAGCACCTGCCCACCGAAGAGCAGTGGGAGAAGGCGTGCCGCGGCGTCGACGGCCGTACCTTCCCGTGGGGCGATGACGACGTCACGGAGGAGCACGCGTGCTTCGGCCGCGACGCTGCCAAGGGCGGCACCGACCCCGTGCACGCGCACGGCAAGAGCGCCAGCCCGTACGGCGTCTGCGAGATGGCAGGCAACGTGTGGGAGTGGACCGCGACGTCCGTGGTCGACACCGAGACCATCCACGTCATCAAGGGTGGTTGCTACAACGACGGGCAGGATCTGCTGCGCGGCGACATGCGCCTCGAAGCGGTCCCGAAGGACAAGTTCGAGAACATTGGCTTCCGCTGCGTGAAGTCGGCGTAGCCGATGCGAGCTGCGGCCCTGCCGGCGCTCGTACGTCCGTTCACGTTGTTGGCGCCCGCCGTGGGCGCAGGTGCCGGCGCCCTCGTCGCCGAGGCCGCGACCGGTGTGCTGCTGCGCCCGCTGACGCTCGCGTTGGGCCTCGCTTCGGCCTTGCTCGTGACGTGTGCCAGCAATGCGTGGAACCAGGCGTATGACGTCGCCCTGGACCGCATCAACAAGCCGTCGCGTCCCATCCCCGCAGGGCACGCCAGCGAACGCGATGCGATCGTCCTCGGGCACGTGTGCGCCCTGTTGGGCCTCTTCGCGGCGTACATGACAGGCCCGTGGTTCTTCGCGTGCGTGAGCGCCGGCGTCTTCGCAACCTGGATCTACAGCGCGCCGCCCTTGCGCACGAAGCGCCGTACGTGGGGCGCGCTGCTCACGATCTCGATTCCGCGCGGGCTGCTCGTGCCCGTCGCCGGGTGGTCCATCGTGGTCGCGCCGACGGGAGCCGAACCGTGGATGTTGGGCCTCGTGGGCGGACTCTTCGTCTTCGGCGCCGCGGTGACCAAGGACTTCGCCGACGTCGAGGGGGATCGCCAAGGCGCGTGCCAGACGCTCCCCGTGGTGTGGGGGGCCCAGCGTGCCGCACGCTTCACGGCTCCGTTCCTCGTCATCCCGTTCTTGCTCTACCCGCTCGGTGGACTGCTCGGGCTGCTGTCGCCGTCGGTGCTCTGGCTCGCGGGCCTCGGCGGTGTCCTTGCGATCGTCGGTGGTGTGTCCGCTTGGCTGCTTCTACGCGATCCTGCGGACCTCGCGCGTCGCGGCGGCAATCATCCCGCGTGGGCACTGATGTACATCCTGCTGCTCGGCGCGCACGCAGGCACCGCGCTTGTGTACCAACTAGGCCTCTAGAGCACGATCTTGGCCTCCCCTGGCGTTTCGAACTCAGGATCGGAAGCCAGTCGAACACCATCGGCGGTGTGGATGGGCGTCGAGTGGGCCATGAAGAGCACGTGGCGTGGTCTGCCACGCGAGTGCGATGAAGGGCTCACTCGGCCCCAGCCCACGCCGCCGAGGGCTAGCGGTCCTTGGCCTTGCGGTCTTGCTCGAGGCGCATCAGGACGAAGTTCAACGCCAGGCGGTGGGCCGACATCGTGCCGGCGAGGTTGCCCGCCTCCTGGAAGTAGTGCCCCATGGTGTGGAGCACACGCCCGCGTCCGTCGTGGAACGTCACGGCGACAGCCGGACTGCGGTTGAACGTGCTCTTCAACATCGGGCACTCGATGAGCACCGTCACACGGTCCTTGCGGCCGACGGCCATGTCGAACGAAGCCTGCTCGAGCCACCACTTGCCCTGCACGTCCTTGTGGAAGACGCCCTCGAGCAGCGGGTGGTTGCGCGCGGAGCGCGCCGCTTCGATGGACAGCACCATTTCGGGGAGGTGTGCCTTGTTGCCGTTCGTGCGGATGAAGCCGGGGAACGCGTAGGGCAGGACGTTGGCGACGCCCCAGTCGGTCGTGAAGAGGTAGCCGCCGTCACGAACGAACGCCTTCAGGCGCTTGCCGATCGAGGCCATGCGCCGGCGGCCGAGCGACTCGCCGCAGTTCCAGAACACGATCTTGTACTTCTTGAAGTCGAGGGGCTTGGGTGACGTCAGCGACCACGGCGCCTTGCGCACGTACTTGAGCCGTAGGGCGTCGAGCACCTTGTGGATGTGATCGAACGAGCCCGACACGACGAGAATGTCATCCTTCTTGAGGTCGTCGAGCTTGGCGCCATTGCCGCGACGGCCCGCACCCAGGGCGGCGCGCACCACGTCGGCGCTGCGTTGGTTGGTGCTGCCGGCCGCGCCCTTCGTGAACTTCTGCTTGAGGTCCATCTTCGGCATCTTGGGCTTGTGCTTGCGCGGGCGCACTTGCGTGACGCGCAGGCCCGGCATGATGCCGATGTCCGCCGGTTCCGGCTCGTCGTTCTCTTCCTCGTCCCGGAAGGGCGAAGGCGCCGTAGGGGGCTTGGCCGTCGGCGGCGTCTCGTCGAACTCGAGCTCCGGAATGTCCGGCAGGGTCATCTCGTCGAGCGGAAGGCCTTCTTCGTCCAGCGGCACGTCCGCTGCGAGTTCCTCTTCGTCGGCGGAGAGCGACGCGACCATGGCCCCCGGGCCCTCGCGGATGGGCGGCTCCACCGTCGTCGTGTCGAACAGGAAGATGATGAAGAAGATCAGCAGGTGGAAGCCGGCCGAGAGCGCGAAGAACGGACTGCGCTTGAGTTGCGCGACGAGGCCTGCGCCGAAGTTCGGGTCAGGAAACTTGAGTCGCTTGAGTTGGGCGGCGCGCTCCTGGGGCGTCAAGGGGCGCTGCTGGCCCTGCGTGGCGGCCTCGGCCGCTCCGGCGACCGCGCCCGCTGTTGCGGCGGCCCCCGCGGCCGTCCGTCGGCGTCCGCGCCCGCGGGACCTGTCGGCCGGGGTCGAGTCGGCTGGGGGCGAGCTCTCCTGCGTTGCGCTCGTCGAACCGAAGCTCGCCGGCGGCGAGGGCATGCCCGCGATCGTGGGCGCCGGGGTCGGATCGCTCAACTCGAAGGTGTTGCTCGCCGGCGCCTGGCCCTCTGCGTGGTCCTCGGCGTGATCGTCATAGCCGCCAAACATGGCGTTCGCCGCGGGATCGGCTGGCAGCAGGCCGATCAGCGCCACCTCGACCCCGGCCACCTCGACCACGTCACCTACCCGAAGGGTCAGGCGCCGGCCCGTGCCCAGCTCCTCGAGGTGGACCTCGGTGTCGTCCTGGACGAGCCGCAGCGCGCGCGGGGCGAGGCCACCCGTGGGCAGGGTGACGTCCGCCGTCGGATCGGAGCCCACAACGACATCAGACCGCGGCGTGCGGATCTCCTGGGTCGTCTGGCCGATCGTGAAGCGAAGGACGAGCACGCGAGCTCCTCGAGAGGGCTACGGGCGCCCCGGCGCGGGACGCTCTACCTCTTAACGTCAGCAAGCCTAGCAGGGGTGCACACAGCCTTGGGAAAGCGGGCTTTCGGCTTCAGAAGCGCTCAACCCCCGAGGATACGCCCGGGATAGGGGCCCCTAGGCCGCGTCCGAGCCAGCGCGGGGACGGCCGATGTCCGCCACGACCCCCGCGATGAGCAGCGCGTACGCCATGGCCGAGGCGTGCAGCTCCCGGGCGATCTGGCCAAGCCCGAGCTGCCAGGCGCTGAGATCGTCTGGATTGCCGCGATCCAGGCCGGCCAGCCACATGTGGATCAGGGGGCCGACGAAGACCAGCAGCATCAGGCATCCGGCTGTCCAGCGGGCCCAGCGCCCACCCAGTCCGAGCAAGGCCAGCAGGCCGATGGCGAGAATCGCGAGGCCGATCGTCTGCGGGAGCAGCTGCATGACCACGCGCGGCCAGCCGCCGTCCTGCAGGAACTCCTCGGGCGGGTTCCCGTAGTAGTCGATCGTGGTCTGGAGGGTGGAGACGTAGGCCGAGGAGACCTGGTTCTTGCGCATCGCCCGGGCCGAGTCCCACGGCATGAGCATCTGCCCTGCTACGAGGACCACGCCAAGGAAGAGGACGGTGCGTCCTGTTCGGCGGCGGACGAGCAGGGCTCCGGCGGTGAGCGCGATGGCGATCGGAAGGATGTGGCCGTAGAGGTTCGACGCCAAGGGCTGGAATCGGCTGAGAACCAGGGTGAGAGCCGCCAAGACGATGATGCCTCGGGTGCGGCCCGGCTTCATCAAGAGCGCCAGGCACGTCGCGACCGTCAGCGAGAGCAGCGCGAGGATGCGCGTCGTGTGCTCGTTCCACTCGAAGGCGAACGGGCCTGCACCGAGGACGTCGTGCGGCCAGACCTTCGCGAGGACGCCCCAGGTCGGGTTGTAGAGCGAGAGCAGCAGGACGACCGAGAACACGAAGCCGACCGCGTAGTAGAAGGTCGGCGACACGATCCAACCGAGGAACTTGAGCACGCCTCCCGTCGGAGCCGCCGTACTGGCTGCGTCGCCTCGGCGCGCCTTCTTGGCGTCGCGCCGCTTCCCGGTGGACCGGCCGCGGGCCGTGCGCCGAAGCGGCGTCGGCGCGGCTTCAGCGGCGTCGCCGGCAGGCTTGAGATCGAAGTTGCCGTCGTCGCTCATGCGGCCTCCGCGCGACTGAGCACAAGATCGCTGAGGGCGAAGACGCCCAACATCCACAGCATGAGGCCGTGGCCGACCATGTTGTTCGTTACCTGACCCAGGATGTCGCGCGCGCCGGCGCTCTCCTTGATGGTCAGCGTGACGCCGACGGCCATGGGCAGGACGATGCCGGCCAGCAGGATGATGAACGCAGCCCGCAGCACGTGACGGTGCCGGAGCCCGCATGCCGCCAGCAGGCCCAGGGCGGCCGCCACGAGCACGAGCGTCTGCGGGAGGAGGTTCCACCAGAAGTGGTGCAGCATCTCCGGGAACTCATGACCCGGATCAGCGAGCACGATGCCCATGTCGGTGAAGTAACTCTCCAGGCGCGACGTGCTGTTCGTGAACCCGATGGCGAGCGCCCAGATCAGGAGGGCGCCGCCGGCGCCGGCGAGCAGCGTGCCGACGCCGCGGGTCGCCTCCCGGCGTGCGAGCAGGAAGCCCGCGCCGAGTGCGATCATGGGCAGCATGTTGTTGAAGTTGTAGTCCTCGATCACGAAGCCGCCGCCGCCACCGCTGCACTCCACCAGGAGGACCGCAGCGAGCGCGGTCGTGACGAGGCCGCGCAGGTAGCGGGCTTCGGTGAAGGCGGTGAGCAGGCACCAGAAGGCGGTCACGACCCAGGTGACGAGGATGACCTCGAGCAGCGCGCCGCTTTGTCCGAGGACGAGGGCTTCCCATGGCCAGACGCTCTCCTTCACGCCGAACCACGGGTTCGCCATGAGGAAGATGGTGACCAGCATGAGGAAGCCCGTCACGGCAAGCGCCGGCGACACCCGCGTCGGCGTCAGGGGCGAGGCTTCGACGGCAGGGGGGCGCGAGCGTCTCATCGGCTGGTCATTTCAGCAGGCTCCCGGGGTGTCGCCAAGGCGGGACCCTCCGAACAGAACGCGGGGGGTCGGCCTTCTCGTCCGCGGCCGTCCGGTTCTTCCCCTACGAGCGCAGGAGGTCGTAGGCCTTCTGGAGGCGCTTGAACTTGCGCTCGGCCAGCTCCTGGAACTCCAGGTCCATGTGCGCGACCTTGTCCGGGTGGCACGTGAGCGAGCGCTCCCGGAAAGCCCGATCGATGGCCCTGCCGTCCGCGGCGGGCTCGAGGCCCAGGATCTGGAGCGCCTCGACTGGGCCCAACGGCCCTTCCTGGGCCACGGATTCAGCGTCGGTCGGTGCTCCCGCCGGCCCTTCGGGGGGCGCCTCGGCGGGCCCTTCCTGGGGTGGGGCCGTGGCGTCGCGGGCCGGCGGCGGGGGCGCGGGCTCGTCTCGGGGCGGGACCTTGTCCAACCAAGGCGGGCGCCGGTGCTCCTCAGGGACGTGGGCGGGCGGCGGCTGGCCGGGAGGCGCGTAGCGGCCTTCCCCGTACGGAATCAGCTGGATCTGCCGGCTGCAGGCCTGGCAGGCGTACTCCACGCGCGGACCGCCCGAGGTCTCGGTCCTGGGGCGCAGGATTCCGAATCCGACGACCTCCGAGGCCGTGTACGGGGTCGCGCAGCGGGGGCAGAGGCCGAGTTCCATGGGGCGACGATTCTAGCTGTCCGTTGGCCGTCAGCACGTCCATCGCTTGACGCAGCGGTTTCTGCACCGAACATCCCCCTTGGCCCATGCGGGGCTCCCCAAGGATCGACCATGCATCTCAAGATTCGCAACAGCTCCAAGAAGAGGCGCAAGCTCGGCTTCCGGGCCCGCATGAAGACGAAGGCGGGTCGCAAGATCGTCAACCGCCGTCGTCGCCTGCGGGGCACGTTCCCCTAGGCCGTGTCCCCTAGGCCCTGGTCCCCTAGGCCCTGTCCCCTAAGCTCTGTCTGAAGAGCGCTCCTGCCGCGCCGAGGGCCCCCACGTAGCTCCTCGCGCATGCCACTTCCGATCGCCTCAGGTACCGCTGCGCCCGGCCGCGGGCCGCAGGCTCTCTGGCGCGTGGGGACGATCCCCGCCGGAAGGGCTACGCTGCGGGGCGCGTTCATCCCTGACTGGGGACCCGAAGGAGGCTCTGCCGTGCAGCGCATCGCCATACTGATCTTGATCCTGGCCGTTGCAGGCGGCGTCTTCTTCGTCGTCAGCCAGGACGAGTCCGGCCCGGGTCCGGATCTGAACGCCGACGACGGCACCAGCCCCAAGAAGGGGGGAGACACCGACGGTGGCATGGGTCCGAAGGCCAAGGCGGGCGGCCCGCGCCCGTCGCCCGAGCCGGTCCACCTCACCCTGCGCAGCCCGGCGTCCGCCCTCTTGATTGGCAAGTGGGAAGGCACGTGGAACAAGCTGCTGCTCATGGAGTGCGATCGTCTCCGGAGCCTCAACTACAGCAGCTGGTTCATGCACTCGGTCGGTGGCAAGGGCGGCGAGCACGCCGGCGAAGCCCGCGGCATGTCGGAGCTCAAGTCCAAGCCCACGGCGGACTACCTCAAGGACGAGGACGTGCGAGTCTTGATCCTCGACCTCTTCGATCCCAACGCCTTCAGCGCTGAGTTCTGGGCGGCGGTGCAATCACGTGTGACGAGTGGCAGGATGGGGCTCCTCGTGCGCCCGGGCATCCCCGCCACGTTCGAGGGCGGTGCCCTGACCGAGCATCCGATGCTGAGCCACCCCGTCGTCAAGGAACTCCTGCCCGTGACCCGCGCGGCGCAGCTGACCGGACAGCCGGTACCCGGCGTCTTCGGCAAGCCCGTGGCCATGGAGCCGACGGACGAAGGACGCAGGCATCCCGCCTCGCGGCTGATCGCCGACCCCGACGTGAGCGCCGAGGCGTGGGCCGCCGCCGGCGAGGGCGACGGCGCCTTGCGATCGCAGTTCTGCTACCCGGTGCAAGACATCCGCCCGGGCGCGCAGGCACTCGTCAATCTGAAGGCGGCGACCTCCCTCCCGATGCTGATCGCGACGGCCCCGTCGGCGACCGAGCGCGTGCTGTGGATGGGCAACATCGACTTCAGTACGCGCACGCACTTCGTCCGTTCGAAGGACGCGATCCAGAAGACCCTCGTCAATCACTGGCTCGTCTGGCTCGCCGGCCAGACGCAGTAGCCGTCCGCGGCCGCGTCGGGGCGGCACGCTTACGGCGGCAGCCTCTGCTCGAGCCGCGCGGCCTCGGCGAGTTTCGAGATCGACGCCAGCGACTGCTTCGCAAACAGCGGCTTGAAGAGCGGCTCGACGCGCGCTTCGTCGATCAGGATGCGGTCCCACGTCAGGGCATGGACGAGCGAGTCGCGTGCAGACCGCCAACGCTTCGTCGCCGCTTGCAACTGCGCCATGTGGTAATGCAGCAACGCGTTGTAAAGGGTCGAGCGCTTGTTCATCTGCGGCGCGAGCACGCGCAGTCCCGCCTCGGGACGCCCGCTGCGCAGGAGGACATACGCCAAGGTGTCGGCGGCGTTCGGCCCCGGCCTGTTGTCGACGCGCGCCTCGAGCGTCGTCGCATAGAGCGCTTCACGTTCGGCCTGGTCAAGCGAGAAGCCCACGCGCGCCCGGTACCACGCGACGGTGTTGAGCACGTCGGGGTCGTTCGGCGCGCGCAACACGGCGCGCAGGAAGCGGCTTGACGCGTCGGCCGTCTCGTTGCGCTGCACGGCGGCGGCGCCCTCGAGCGCGTCGAGAAGCGCACGGTGGTAGGTCCACAGTCCGGGCTGCCGCTCATCGTGGCTGCCGCGGGCCACGATCCGCAGCACCTCCTGCTGCACGGCCGCCGCATCCGCGAAGCGCTTCCGCGATGCGAGATCGTTTGCGCCCTTCTCGAGCACCTGCAGCTTGATGGCGCTGTACGGCGTGCCGAGATCTCGCACGAAGCGACGCACCACCGCAGCCGACGCCGGCTTCCGTCCGGTGGGGGCGTCGAGCAACTTCTGATGCACGCGGTAGAGGAAGAGCTCCGGGAAGCTCGCGAGTCGCCCGTCGTCGCGCGCGGCACCAAGCACACGCTCGAAGCCCGCCGCCAGCGTTTCGTCATCGAGGTACTTCACCTCGTGGATGATGTCGTTTACGGCGAAGGGCATGCCCCAGTAGGGGGTGCCGTCATCGTGCGAGAGGGCCAGACGAGGGGAGGGCACCGAGGCCGCAGCGCCGGCGTCGGCCGCGCGCGCAACCTCCGCCTGCCGCTTGGCGCACACCTGGGCGTACACCGCGAACCGCAGGTCGAACACCAGGTCGAGCATCGCAAGCACGCTGGGGACGTGCTTCGTGCGGCTGATCGCGCGGGCCAGAGGACCGACGCGGCGTCGCACGTTCGCTTCCCCGACGGCCGCAGGCTTGTTGCGCAGGAGGCGCTGCAGCACCTGCGGGCTGTAGAAGCCGAACAGCTCCCGCTTGAGTGCGGCGAAGAGCGTGGCGGCGGTGGCTTCGTTCGCACCCTCACCCACGGCGGCGGCAAGGAACAGCTGCGTCATGTCCGGCGAGTTGAAGCCGTCCGACGGCGGCCCGTCCTGCGGCTCGGGCTTGGTGTAGGCGAGCCAGTCCATGATCCGCGCCCGGCTCGGCTCCGACAGGCGACCCATCAGCTGGTGCGCCGCCCGGACGCGCACGTCCGGCGCCGCGTAGGTCGCGGTGGCCACGTCGATGAACTTCTCCTCGACGGCCTCCCAGGGCTGGAGCGCGAGGGCGTCGATGACGTCGCTCGCGTAGCTCGCTTCGCCTTCGGGCGTCGTGTCGCGCTCGCCGAGGGCCTTGCCCTCCAGCGCGCGATCGAGCAGCGCGAGCAGGCGGGCCGTCTCGTTCGGGGCCTTGGGCTGCGTGTACGCCGCGATCGCCTCACGCTGAAGCTGGGAGTCGTCGGAGAAGAGCAGGCCCCGCCAGAACGCGCCGACCTCCTTGCTGCGGTAGCTCCACTCGTAGCCTGCGCCGCGCATCTCCGCGGCGGGGCCCATGAACACCGCGGCGGCTGCGTGCTGCATGGGCGCCGAGACCTGGCCGCTCGCCTTGGCCAGGGCGAGATCGATGGCGCCTTCGCGCGCCTCCTTGCCGTGCGCCTCACCGAGGATGCGCAGCAGCGTCATCCGCAGACCGTCGCTCGGCAGCCCGTCCCAGCGCTCGCGGACGTAGGTCACCGCAGCCGCGGCGTCGACGTTGAGCAGGGCATAGACGTACGCCTGGATCTCGAGGCGGTTCGTCGCGTCGGGCGTGAAGCCCGCCAGCACCTTGCGCGCACGCGTGCCGCTGAGGCGCGGGTTCCGCTTCCTGTTGAACCTCGAGAGCGCCGCCTTGCGGAGGAACACGCGCTGATCCTTCAACGCGCGCTCGAGGACCTCATAGGCCGGGTCGTCCCCCCGGCGCACCAGGGCTTGAAGGCGCTGATGCGGGTTCTCGACCTTCTCGAAGAGATCCTCGACCAGGATGGCGCGTGCCGCTTCGTCGCTCCGCCGTTCCAGGATGCTGATCGCCGTGGAGCGCAGGTCAGGGTCGTCGCCCTTCCGGACGGCGTTCAGCAGCGGAATGGCCCAGCTGCCGGGATCGCCACGCAGCGCGTAGACGATGTCGGTCTTCAGCGTCCTCGACTCGTCGCCGAGCAGCAGCGCGCGGGCGAGGGCCTCGTCCCCGACCTGCGCCAGCTCATCCAGCGCGCCCGCGGCCGCGTTACGCAGATAGCGCCTCTGTTCGGCTTCGGCGCGCGACTCGAATGCGGGGCGCTCGGCCCGCGGCTCGAGGAAGTCGTGCAGGATCGGCAGGGCGAGCTCGGGTCCCAGTTCGCGCAGGAGGATCACACCCGGACGGGGCTCGGCGAAGTGCCCTTGCTTCAGCCGCCGCACCACGGGCGCGATGATCTCGGCACCCAGGCCGGGCAGGCGTCGTCGAAGCACGTTCTCGGGCGTCGGGTCTCTCAGCCGCGCGTTCAGCGCCACGGGACGCGCGACCCACCACACGGCGCGCTCGATCCAGCGCGCCCGCTGTTCGGACGTCGTAGCCGGTCGATCGAGCAGGGTCAGCACCGCATCGATCGCGATCTGCCGCATGGCGACGTGGTCGTAGCCCTCTACGGGGACGCCGCGCTGCCTGCGGATGTGTGCAGCGAAGAAGGGGCCTTGCCCGGTCTCCGTCACGATCGTCTCGAGCAGGTCGATGGGCGCGTCCACCTGCGGCAGGGTCAGGTAATGCGCCGCCGCCGTGCGGAGGGGGACCGAGCGACTTGCGAGGTAGGCCTCCTGCGCGACGGTGCGGAGCGCGGGCGAGGCGTCCCGGCAGCGACGGTGCCAGCGCAGGCGCTTGGCGAGCAGCGCCACCTCGCGGTCGGCCGGCACCGCAACGCGCGCGGCGATGGCTTGAGGTGACTCGATCGCGAACAGCGACCGCAAGGCAGCAATGCGAACGCCCGGCACGGCGTCGCGCGCGAGCGCGGCGAGCAGCGGCACCGCACGCGGCGAGCGGCCACGGCCGAGACCATCGGCGGCCACCATGCGTACGAGCGGGCGTGCCTCCCGCGCAGCGGTGCCCAGAAGCGCGTCGGCGTCCGGATGTCGGCTCGTCCCGATCACGTCGATCAACGGCGGGAGCATCCGCGCGGGCACGTCGCCACGCGCGAGGCGCTCGGCGACGGCCTTGAGGCCTACGTCGCCCAGCTGCACAAGCAGCGCGCGCGCGCTCTCGACATGCGGGCCGTGCAGCTCGAGCGTCGCCAGGGCGGTCGTGGCGAGCGTCCGCTCGTTCTCGTCGGCGATGACGGCGGCGATGTCAGGCGGTACCTCGTAGGTGACGCGTTCCTCGGCCTCCGCGAACGGAGCCGCGGCGAGCACGAGGAGCAGCAGCGCCAGGCCGACCCGACTCATTCCGCATCCTCCCGCAGCGCGAGCAGCGCGTCGGGAATCCCGCCGGCCAACTCGGTGGCGAGCAGGCCGCGGTCACGTTGATCGGCGACATGGTCCGCCGCGAGGCCGTGCACGTACGCACCGGCCGACGCGGCGTCGAAGGCGTCGAGGCCGCTGGCGAGCAGCGCCGCGATGACCCCCGCGAGGACGTCGCCGCTGCCACCTGTCGCGAGGGCCGGGCCGCCGGTCGTGTTCTCGAACATGCGCGTGCCGTCGGTGACCAGGGTGCGCGGCCCCTTGAGGACGACGACAGCGCCCGTCGCGGCGGCGAGACGCACCGCGGCGTCCTCGCGGTCGGCGCGAACGTCGTCCGACGTGGTGCCGAGCAGGCGGGCGGCCTCGCCTTCGTGGGGCGTGAGCACGGTCGTGGTCGAACGCGCGTGGATCATCTCGAGCTTGCCGCCGAAGGCGAACAAGGCATCGGCGTCGAGGACGAGAGGGCGCTTCACGTCCTGGGTGAACGTACGAACCAGCTGCAGGGTTGACGCTGTTCTGCCCATCCCGGGACCGAGGACGACGCAATCCCAGTCGGGCGCGACGTCCTTGAGGATCGGCTGCGCCGCCGAGCCCAGTCCGCCGTGGCGGTTCTGCGGCAGGCCGAGCGTCGTGGTCTCGGGCCGGAACGCGGCGACGGTCGCCTGGATGCGTCCGGGCACGGCGATCTTGACGAGCCCTGCGCCCGCGCGCAGCGCGCCGAGACCGGCCATCGCCGGCGCACCGGCCATGGCGACGCTCCCACCGACGACGAGCACGCGGCCCACGGTGACCTTGTTGGCGTCCGTCGGGCGCGCGGGGATGCGAGGCGGCGTCGTGGTGCGATCCATGCCCCGTCAAGGTACGCGGAGGACGCGGCCCGGGGATGTCCGGCACCGAGGTCCGTATCGATCAGATGACGAACGTCCGACGACAACCCTCATACAACAACCCTCATGCAACAACCTCGAGGTGCCCGACTTCGTCGCCCATCCAGTTCTTGATCGTCGCGCCGTGCCGCGCGCGCAGCCCCGCGGCCTCGTCGTTCGTCAAGACGCCGTGGCGCTCGAGCAGCGTGATGACCACTTGGCGGTAGCCGCGGTCGCTGCCGTCGTCGACGTGCACCGCCAGACCGAGCCGCCGCGACGGCACGGCCAGGCCGTGGATGCCTTCGGCGCCGGCCTTGGCGAGGATGCACACCGCGCTCAGCTCCATGAGGTCCGTGTCGAAGCGGTTCTCGCCCGCGACCATTCCCGGATGCGCTTCCATCGCCGCGGCCACGCGTTCGGCACACGCGACGTACCCGGCGTCCATGCCCGTCGGGTCGCCGAGCCGCATCATGGAACGCGCCATCGCTCGGGCGGAGACGGCGTGCACCGGCGCACCACAGCCGTCGGTGCCGAGCGGAATGTCGTCCTCGGCGACGCCGGAGAAGGCCGCGATGATCGACGTGATCGCCAACTGCACGGGGTGATTGCGCTCGAGGTAGGTGTCGAGTGGCGCGCCCATGGCGCGCGCGGCCGCCAGCATCAGGGCGTGCTTGCCCGAGCAGTTGGACCACACGCGCGGCAGTGGATCGGCCTCGGCGCCGACCTGCTCGACCTGCCTGCGCGCGAGCTTGGGATCGATGGACCAGTGGCCGCCGCACCGAAGCGCGCCTTCGTCGATGCCGGCCTTCGCGAGGATGCTGCGCGCCACCTCGAGATGACGCGGCGATGCATTGTGGCTGCCCGAGCCGAGCGCCAACTCCTCCGGCGTCAGACCCAAGCGATCCGCCGCACCGGACGTGATCGCAACCATGGCCTGGAAGGGCTTGGAGGTGGAGCGGTAGAACCCGACGTGCTCGGGATCGCCGGCGGACTCGACGACCTCCTCGCCGGCCATCACGACGAAGGAGCCGTGATGCACGGACTCGACGAGGCCGCCGCGGCAGACATGGAGGAGGGGTACGGAGCTCGGCATGCACCCATGAAACCGCCGCCGCCTCGGCCCTGGTAGGATTCGCTCCGTGATCGAAATGCGCCTCCAACAGATCAAGATCAACGACACCGGGGATCGGCAGTACATCGCCCTCGCCGAGGTGGGGGGCATGCGCGCGCTCACGATCGTGATCGGCTACAGCGAGGTGCAGGCCATCGACCGGTTCGTGAAGAGCCAGCGCCCGCCGCGTCCGTTGACGCACGACCTGGTTGCCAACCTGATCGAGGCGAGCGGCTGTCACGTGGAGCGCGTCGAAGTGACCGAGCTCCGCGCCGGCACGTTCTACGCCCTGGTGCGCCTCATCCGGCCCGATGGGAGCATTGCCGAGGTCGATGCCCGACCCAGCGACGCCGTCGCCGTCGCCACGGCCCTGCAGGTGCCGATCTTCGTGGCCGAGGACGTGCTCGAGGAAGCCGCATCCGTCGAGTAGCGGCCTTTCCGGCGCGAACGCCGGGACGGGCGACCCGGCCCCGCGTGAGCGCAGGCCGCCTCCAGGCCGCGCGTCGGCTATCCTGCGTCGTTCAGGAGGCCTCCATGCGCACTGCCGGATTCTTCGTCTTCGCCCTGCTCACGCTCGGCGTGCTCGCGAACCACAGCACCGCCCAGCCCGAGGGCTGGCACGGCTCCTTGAAGGATGGCGTGGAGGCGGCCGCGAAGAGCAACAAGCCAATCCTCCTGATCACGGCCTGGAAACGAACGTTGTGAGCACCGTGCGATACCTGGCGTGACCAGGTCCAGAAGAACGACAAGCTCACCGCACTCCTGGGCCGCGTCGAGCCGGTCGAGTGGTGCTACAACGGCCTCGGCGGCAGCACCATCAAGTGGACGATGGACAACGGCTCCAAGAAGAGCGACGGCACGCCGCAGGACCATCCGAGCCTGCTGGCCTACATCGTCGGCCGTGACGGCAAGGTCTTCTCGCTGCTCTCCAACAACCAGCAGTACCAGGCGTCGTCCCTCGTGAAGTGGGCCACCGAGCAGCTCGACGCCTACGAGAAGCAGTTCCCCAGCACGCGCATGCCCTTCATTCCGGGGCACGTCGAGATCGAAGGCGACGGCACCGACGAGAAGGCTGTCTCCAAGGAGATCACCGACGCCCGCGAAGCGAAGAAGCCGATGCTCCTCTACTTCGGCCGCGGTCACTTCGACGCGAAGAACAAGCTGCAGAAGAAGGAGAACAAGGCCGCGCGCAAGTTCGAGAAGGTCACGCTCAACTCGAAGGCCGCGGCGAAGGATGCCGACGGCTGGGTGCTGGTGCGCTTTGACCTCAGCAACCCCGAACACGAGAAGCTCGCGAAGCAGCTCGGCGTGAAGGCGGCGCCCGACCTCGTCCTATGGACGCCCGACTTGGAGAAGCCCAAGTTGCTGGGTCGCAAGACCACCGGCGGGCAGATCAGCTTCCACATCAAGAAGTACAAGAAGTCGCTCGTCGCCAAGTAGGGCGCGCCACTTGAGCACTTTTGGCGGCATGCCAACAGTGCCTCGCCTTGCGACAGTTGGCCGCAGCGCCCTTTCAACTGGGCGCGCTACGACGATCCATGTGGACGTTTCGTGTCTTCTGAGGTCGACGCTGTTTCGGGGCTGTTGCCGGTGTGCGCGCTGCGCCGCAAGCCCTAGTCTGCACGCATCGCCGCGACCCAGGTCGCGGTCTTGGGGATCACCTCAGGAAGGGTGAACGATGCGACATCAAGGCACGCTTGTGTACGACTCGGCGCGGTCTGAGGGGGGCGTGCCGAGTCTTCCCTCGCCCGCCACGGGCGACCGCAGCCTGTGGTTCCAGGCCGAGCGTGTCAGCGTCGACGTGCTGCTTACCTGCCGCAAGAGCCGGCTGCAGCTCATCCATGGCCAGGTCCTTGATCACGAGACGGGCGAGCCGCTGACGTCCTCGTGCGTGACCCTGGGATCGAGTGGCTCGAGCGCGGAGACCAACGAGTTCGGCGAGTTCTCCCTCAGTACGATGGACCACCGCGACGTGCGCACGCTCTGCGTGGATGCGGGCGACGGCGAGATCGTCTGCGCGATTCCGGACCTCGTGAGCTGACGCGGCTACGCGGACGCCCGCGTGGCGACGAAGACGAACTCCAGACCCGGCCGGTCCGGCGCGTCGCGTACGTCCAGCACGTCGAACCCGGTCTGGGCGAGGGACGCCTCGATCTCGCCCTTCTCGCGAAAGCGCAGGGTCGAGTCGGAGGTCAGAACCGTGCCGTCCTTCTCGAAGTGGTACGTCCAACGGAACGAGACCAGCGGAAGAGAGACGTCCGTCACCTCGACCCACGACTCGACCGTGCCTATGTCCGGGAGCTCGGTGCGAGCGAACGACGTCGTGCGATTCCAGTCCTCCCAGACGCGCCGCGCCGGGTCGCGGACCTCGAACACCAGTCGACCTGATGGCCGCAGGGCCCCGCGGATACCCGCGAGGGCAGCGAGCCAGTCACGGTCGTCCACGAAGACCTGCGCGACGTTCCCCGTCATCGTGGCCATGTCCGCGTCGGTCGAGGGAAGCATCGTCGCGTCGCCCAGCAGCCAGCGGACGAGACTGGCGCCGGGCTTGCGCCGCGCTACGTCCAAGGAGGCCGCCGCTGGATCGACGCCCATGACGTCGATCCCTGCTGCGGCGAGCAGGCATGCGAAGGTTCCGGTTCCGCAGCCCACGTCGAGGACCGAGCGCGCTCCGAACTCGCGGACCATGGCCCGGTAGGCACGGAGGTCGCGGCGATCCCAGTCGAGATGGTCATAGATCTGGGCGAGCCGAGGGTTCGCGAAGATCTCGTCGGGCACCATTGGCTTGAAGATACTCCGGTCCGAGCCGGGTGGCTCCGCACCTGGTTCGGGGCTCATCAAGAAGTACAGGACGTCGCTGACGGCGAAGTAGCGCGCGCCCTGCGCCCGCCGCTAGTCTGACGCCGACGCCCGCGTGGAGGGATAGCCAAGCGGTCGACGGCACCGGTTTTGAAAACCGGGCGAGGACTTAGGGCGGCGTCTACAAACTGGGCTCGGCGTGGCCCTTGTTCTCTTGGTGTGGCTGAGTGGTGTGGCTGTCCAGCAGGCAGCCGCCGACCAGGCCCTAGACTTGGTCCATGGCCGAAGCAGTCACCATCTCCGCCGACGGCGTCCAGTGGAGCAACTACCCCTTCATAGGGGCATCCGTCTATCCGAGCGGATTCGTGGCATGGAGGGACGTGCGGCACCTGGACTCAGGGGGCCTTCCTCCGGAGGTGTGGACCGCCGACGGCGAGACGCTCTTTGTCCCCTTCCCCCAGAAGCATGAGTTGCTGTCGCAGGCGAGAGCGGTCGGGATTGAGGACGCTCCTCGTGTTGATGTGTGGCGATTGTTGCTAGAGCCCTTCTTGGACACTGAGTTCACAACAGAGGACGACAAGCGAACTGCGGCCACATTGGAGCGAGTGGGAATTCCCGCGAGGCGAATCGAGCAGATCAGGGCTCGGGTTGGCCCGCACATCCTCGGCTACAACTCCCTCGTGTGGGACTGGGTCCATCTAGGACTCGACGACCTTCTCACCGCCTTCAATTGGGAGCACAGGTCGAGGGGCCTCACGGAAGAGAGACGAAGGCGGATCTACCGATGGGCCATGGGGATTGCGGGACTCGGAGAGCGGTAGCCGCCAGGCTACGCTCCCGACGCCTTAGCCCACTTCGTCGGCCCCGCTGAAGACCTGCTCCATGAGGGATGCCGCCTTCTCCCCGACCTCGGGGCCGAGGTGTGCATACCTCGTGACCATCTTGAAACTCTGGTGTCCCAGCACGCCCATGATGTCGCCGAGTGACAGGCCACGCTGTCGCATGATTGAGGCGGCGGTGTGGCGCAGGACGTGAAAACAGGCTGCCTTCTTCTTCCCCGCACTTAATGCCGGGCAGGAGAAGCGTGCCTTGTCGTAGCGCCACCGCAGTTGGTTGGCCGTCAGGGGGAAGATGCGCGTGTCGGATGTTCCAGGTTCTGCACCGACGGTCTCGGCCAGTTCGTCGAGACCTCTGCGGATCGTATGCCCGAGCCGCAGGCGCCGCTCGCTCAGGTTCTTCGACACTTCCTTGCGGACGAGAAGGAACTGAGAGTCTTCGTCAATGTCGCTCCAGCGAAGAGAGAGGATCTCCCCACGGCGCAGTCCGGTCCCAATCGCAATGGTAACGATGAGACGGATGTCGTCGCAGCAGGCCTCAATGAGCGCCCGGCATTCGTCAGGCGTCAGGTAGACCGTGCGTGCGCGACCGCTCTCATCGCAGTCCTTGATTTGTGACATAGGATTCGAGGCGCAGTACTCGCGGTCGATAGCCCAGTTGATGATCTGCCGCGCCATGGCTAGGTCCCGATTGACAGTTGATGGAGCCACTGTGCTCTGTCGTCTGTCCATCCATCGCACGATGGGGCCCTTCCGGAGGCTCTTGATCGGGGTTGATGCCCACTCGGCGCGGCAAACCCCATCAATGCGAGAGTTCTCGTTTCGGATCGTTTGAGGCTTGCGCGTCTTCGCCTTCTTGCACGTTGTCTTGTGCCTCTTGTAGAGATCCGCAATGTCCTGGAAGGTGAGCGCGCTGCCGCGCTTGTCTCCGAACACGGAGGCTAGGATGTCATCGAGTTCAACACCGTCATCGAACATCGCCCGCATGTCGGCGAGCATGTGCCGCGCCTTGAGGTGGCTGCTGGACGCCTTGCGGCGTCTCGTCTTCCCATTGACCGTGAACGCGATGTAGTAGCCCGGCTTGGGAGGGATCTCCTCGATGCCTCCGATCGGGCGACGGCGCTGTGCTCGACGACGTGCCACTTCTAGGCCCGCCTCTTCTGCATGAGGCGCTCCAGGTCGCGGTGGCGAACGATGAGGAGATTAGGCGTCAGGGCGAACGCCGGGAGTTCACCCGCAGCAATCTTCTTGTAGATCAACTGGCGGCTGACGCCGAATAGGCTTGCCACTTCACTGACTCTGTACCCCATACGAATCTGATTCTCCTTGCGCGCCATTTTGATCCTGCTTTCGTCACTCCAGCCTGGTGCCTGGTCTCGAAGGCGTTCTGCGGGCGCACCTCTCCCGCTGCCTTCATCGCTTTCGTTGCTCAGCGCTCGGACTTGAGCGCTAGGAGCCTGTCCCGGAATCCCGTAGATCTCGTTCTGCGCGATGTGGGGTCGAATTGCTAGGCTCGGGCATGAGCAAGCGATTCCGTTCGTGGGACGTGGAGCAGACGTGGCTGTTCCCGCCGTCGGTGTTGGATCTGGTGCCGGAAGGTCACGCGGCGCACTTCGTTCGGCAGCTGGTGCGAACGGAGTT
>JAJDEN010000013.1 GCA_029259775.1 Planctomycetota bacterium
GGCTGCGGAGGACGCACGCCTCACGCCCCGGCTTCGCCTCCGAGCGGCCACGGCGCTGGCCCGCCTACGGATGTCCGCCCTCGGCCGGACCTAGGCCGCAGCGCGGGATTCCCCGTGGTGGACCGGACGCTCACCGGACAGGCAGCGGACGCGCGCCGGACGCCCTCAGGGCGCCCCACGGCGGCGCGCGGGGCCTCAAGCGACGATCCAGGCGCCCGCGATGTGGACGCGCCCACGGGGCCCACAGGGGCCTCTACGCGGATCGCCTGCCTAACAGGCTGGCTCGGCGGGCCATTGGGCCCAGGCGATCGCCCAAAGCGCATAAAGCTGCCCATAATCCCCGAGCTGCCCGGGGTCCAGAATGGGCTTTTTCGCCGCTCCAATCCTACCACGGCCCTCCATGTTAGGTACTTCCTGGCCACCGTCTCCCAGCCGTTACAGCGCCCCAATGGCCATCAAGTCACTCACCGTTGGTCACTGTGACACCCCGCCGTTCGCCGCCCACCGTCACTGTGACGGCCTAGCCCCAGATCGCGTCCGCAGCCCGGGGAATCCGCCCATCCGCCCGGCACCGTCACGTGGCCGACCTCGGCGACCGGCGGCGGCGGCTCCCGTCTGGGTTGCGGCCAACCACAGCCGGGTCCACGTCCCGGGCCGGCGCGGGGGGCGCGAGGCCCAGACTCTCTCCGCGCGGGGCCTCGGGCTCGGTTGCCCGAAGCGGTAGTGTCCCGGAACTTGCCCCTGTCCCTGCCCGGGGGCTTACAGCCCCCCGGGACAGGTTGGACAGGTTGGGGGAACTTGTCCCAGATCCGCATGGGACAGGGCTCGGGCAGGTTGGGACAGGTTGGACAGGTTCACGGGACAGGTTTGGGACAGCTTCATCCTCCGGGACAGATTCGGTGGCGTGGTTGGGCAGGCCGTAGCGGTAGGGCGACCCGCTCCCCGGTCCGTCCGTCCGGGCCAACCGTCCCTCCCGCACCAGCGCCGCCAGCCGCCCGCGAATGCGCCCCGCCGCGCTCCCGATGCGCTCGACGATGCGAGCGGCGACGATCGGTTCGCCCCGCTCAGCCACGGCCTGCTCGACCTCGCGCACGATCTGCTCGTCCAACCTCGCGTCGCGCTCCGTCTCCCTCTCCGCAGCGACCACCGGCCCTTCGCCGACGATGCGGTAGGCAGCCACGACCTCGCCCATGGGCGGCAGCCATTCGACCGTGACCGGGTCCTCGGGCGCGTCCTGGAGCCGGGAGCGGACGGTGAGCACCCGCTGACGCTTCGTCTTTCCGTGGCCGACCTCGACCAGGACGTCGGGGACGGCCTCGAACACGGTGGAGCCCCGGATGCCGCCGGATTTCGCCGCGTGGTGGACCCCGACGACGGCCAGGTCGTGCGTACGCGCTGCCAGGAGCAAGGGACGAAGGGCCGCATTCACGTCGCTAGCGCTGTTCTCGTCCTCCATGCCCGCGAGCGTGGAGATGGTGTCGAACATGAGCACCTCCGCGCCCGTCTCTACTGCTCGTTCGGCTGTGGCGGAGACGAGTGCCGGCCACGACGTTCCGGGCGCGACGCCGTCCAGCGTAAGGATGTCGACATTGTGCTCGATCCCGAACATGCGCGCCTGGGCCTTCAGGATGAACAGTGGCTCCTCGGTGACGAGCAGTACGCGGGCGGACCGACCGAGCGGCGGGGATCCGAGCCATGTGCCACCGCGCACGAGTTCTGCGATCCAGGCGATGAGCAGCCAGGTCTTGCCGGTCTTCGGCATGGCGGCGAACAGGGAGAGCGCGCCGCGAAACACGAGTCCCGGCCACAACGCCGCGAGGTCAGGATCGGGTTCCGTAAGCGCGTCCTCGATCGGCCGCCATGCATGGGCCACATTCGACGCCGCAGCGCCCATATGGCTGGCGACCTGCGCGACCTCGAGCGCCAACGCCTCGACGCGCCGCATGTCGGTGCCGTCGTGGGCCATGTCGGTGACCCGCTGCGCGAGCAGGAGCGCCCTGCGGCGATGCGCGGCATCCCGGACGCGATCGGCGAAGTGCTCGACGTTGGCGCCCGTGCCGCCGAGCCGTACGCACTCGACCGCCTGAGCCAGCTCCCGCTCGTTCAAGTCGGGTTTGAGGGTCGCGACGTCAGGACGCAGCCCCTGTACGTGCGCTCGCTGGATCGCCCGCCAGAGGTTCCCGCGCGGCGTGAAGTAGAAGTCGTCGGGCGACAGTGTGTCCGTGTCGAGCGCCCGCGCCACGGGAGCGGCCGGCTGCGGCATGACGTGGGCGTCATTCAGTACGGCAGCGATCACCGCACGCTCTGCCTCGGGGTCATTCGGCGGTACGCGCGGGTCGATGGGGCCGGCGATCACGGGGCCGGCCTCGTGCGGGCCGGGCCGGAGGACTGCGCGGCCTTCTCCGCGCGCGCCCGGGCACGGTGCAGGACCTCACCGACGATCCGCGTAAGTTCGGAGAGGTTTCGGCACGCATTGCGGTACGCGGTGCCTTGACCGGAGAGCGCATCGACGGAGGTTCGCGCGAGGTAGCCGAGGACGTCGTCGGGCAGCGCAAAACCGTCGCGCACACGGAGCTTGAATGCCGGGTGGTCGGCGTTGGGGCGTCGATGCATCGCATCCTCCGGGATGCAGGCCGGGGGCGACCGGCGCATCGATGCCGGTGGCCCCGCGACCCGAGGTTGTGCGCGCGTTGCGCACACCCGAGGATACGTGCGGCTCGGATGCGCACTCTCCGTATTCACTCGATATCGAGTAGCTACGGCCTGCTACATGGTGTTCTTGATTCCCCTCCTCGCATCACCGCGCACAACCTGACATGAACCAGCACGACGACTCCGCCATGCGAAAGCGAGGGCGAGTGTCCCCGGCGCGTCACGCGTCAAGTTCGTCGTCGGGGATGGCGCCGCAGACTTGGCAGGTGGTCCACCGTCCCTCGCCCTCGTCGCCGTACTGGTGCATGGCGTAGTCGAGAAGTTCGTCGAAGGTCGTGGCGTACACCGTCTCGGCTGCGCGCACGTCATCCCTGCCCGTGGGCACTCCGAGGGCAGCACACGAGGTGGCGTGCAGTTCAGGGTCGCCGGCTCCCGGGGTCGGGACGACGAGGGCGTACAGGATCTCGGGATGGGGCATCCCTCGCTGATCGGGGAGAGTCGGGTGGCCATGGATCAACATGCCCGCCACCGTACTCGGGCTCCGCAACTGTCGCCGAGAGCCTGATCCTAGGCGCCATCGGGCGAGGGCTGATCGACGAGGGCCACAGGCCGCGTAGGGGAAAGCAGTCGCATGTGCAGGTACTTCAGCAACTCGTAGCCAGTTAGCCCCCTCACGTTACGGCGCCTCTGACCAAGCTCGTCCGCTCTTGGCTCCCTGACGCCAGTGCATGGGGAACCTGCCCTTGCATCTTCACACTCCCGAGCCCACATGGACCTCCCACAGGAGGCCCCATGCCGCGCAAGCCCACCCCTGACCCGAAGCAAGCTATCGCGTACATCCGCTGCTCCACCTCTCGCCAAGACCTGTCACCCGACCTGCAGCGAGCGGCCATCGAGGAATGGGCCAATCGCGAAGGCGTCACCGTCCTCGAGTGGCACGAGGACCTCGCCGTATCGGGCGGTACTGAGATCGACAAGCGCCCGGGCCTACTCGCGGCGATCGAGTCCCTGCGAGCTGAGGGCGCCGGCATCCTCGTCGTAGCCAAACGTGACCGCCTCGCCCGCGACGTGATGGTGGCCGCCATGGTGGAGCGCCTGTGCGAACGCAGCGGCGCACGGCTTGTCAGCGCCTGCGGCGTCGGCAACGGCACGGGGCCCGAACCTCACGTCCTGCGCCGGATCCAGCGTACCGTCGTCACGGCGAGCGTGACGACGGTCAAAGGCAACACGAAGCCGATCATGGCCCCGCTGAACCTCGGCAGGGCCGCGCTGCCCACGGCTGCGAGCACGAGCCAGGTCGTGTACGCGACGTAGTACCCCAGGAACAGGAAGCCCTCCCAGCGTGCGATCGCGTGTCCCGTCAGGAACACGGGCAGGCAGGCGAAGGCGACCGCGGTCATGACGAGCAAGTCGAATGCGAGGACTTGAGGAGCGACCTCGATCCCAGACGGGGCGAACAGCGACGCCCCGCCCAACACGCACAGGACGTTGAAGATGTTCGAGCCAACCACGTTGCCCACGGCGATGTCACTCTCGCCGCGAATGGCGGCAACCACGCTGGTGGCGAGCTCGGGCAGCGACGTGCCGGCGGCCACGATGGTCAGGCCGATGACCAGTTCCGAGAGCCCCAGCGCGCGCGCCGTCGCCGTGGCGGCCTCCACCAGTAGGCGGGCACCCAGCACGAGCAGCACGAGACCGGCCACGACCAGGAACACGTTGCGGGCGACGGCGCGCCGGGAACGCGCCGGCCGCACGCCCTCCGCCAGCGCCTTGCCCTCGGCGCGCCCGGCCCGGATCGACCAGATCGTGTAGGCGACCACGCCCCCCAGCAGCAGCGCCCCATCCAGGCGCCCGAGGCGCCCGTCGGACGCGAGGATCCAGGCGAGGACGCTGACGAAGATCATCAGCGGCACGTCGAAGCGGGTCACCTTGAGGTGGACCGAGAGGGGGGCGACGACGGCCGCCAGACCCAGGATCACGAGCACGTTGAAGACGTTGGAGCCGACCACGTTGCCGATCGCGATGTCGGCGCTGCCCGATGCGGCGGCTTGCAGGCTGACGGCCAGTTCGGGCGCGCTGGTGCCGAACGCGACGACCGTCAGGCCGATCACGAGTGGCGGGATGCCAAAGGCAGCGGCCAATCGCGCTGCGCCCCGGACGAGCAGGTCCGCGCCGACGACGAGCAGGGCCAGCCCCAAGACGAGCAGCCCGAGAACCGAGATGGACATGGACGCCTCCTGGGTTCTGGCGCGCTAAGGCGGGGCGGGATCTTCGCTCGCAACTTGCCCTCGGACAGGGTAATGCGGCGGTGGGCTGGCCGAGTCACCGGATGGTCGAGAAGCACTACGACTCCGCCCCGACTCGCTTGCGGGCAGATCACGCTACGAGATCGGGGCTGTCCGGATGCGACACATAGACCTCGATCCCCCTGAGGCCGCGGTAGGCTCGATCCCTTGGACCCGCAAAGGAGTAACGCGTGGCGGGCAGCGGATGCGGCGCCGATCTGGAACCCAAGACCCGCGAGGAGCGGTCCGTGCTTCGCGTGCTCCTGGCCATCAACGCGACGATGTTTGTCGTCGAGATCGTGGCCGGGTGGCTGGCCGACTCCACGGGCCTCATCGCGGACTCGCTGGATATGCTTGCGGACGCCACGGTCTACAGCGTCTCGCTGTACGCCGTGGGAAGGTCGATGGTCGCGAAATCGCGGGCGGCCATGCTGATCGGCGTCCTCCAAGTCTGCCTCGCCGTTGGGGTTGGGGTGGACGTAGTTCGCCGCGCGTTCGTGGGTAGCGACCCGGTCTCTACTCCCATGATGGCCATCGGTGGCTTGGCCTTGGCCGCCAACGTGACCTGCTTGGCCCTCCTCGCGAAGCACAGAGAGGGAGAGATCCACATGCGCGCGAGCTGGATCTGCTCGGTCACCGATGTGATCGCCAACCTGGGCGTGATCGGGGGTGGCCTGTTGGTACTCCTCATGGGCTCTCGCTGGCCGGATCTCGTCGTCGGCGCCGTGATCACGCTCGTCGTTCTGTGGGGCGGCCTACGCATCATCCGGGAGGCTCGGTCGGGGCGGAGTGGGACGCCCAGTTGCGCGTAGCGGACCGGCAGTCCGCAAGCCGGATCGCGGCGCGCGCGCGCTCACGCCGCGCCGGCCGGTGCTCCCTCGCCGCCTTCACTGTCCCGCAGACTGCCTCGTCCTCCGATGCAACCGCGTCGATCAGCCCGAGCCCGAGGGCCTTCGCGGCGATGTGTGTGCCGGTTCGCCCTTGCATCTGTGGCCACCGGAGCCCTCATGTCCTTCCACGGAGGACACCCCATGGCACGCCGTAGACCCAAGCCCGGCGACCCGACGAAGGCCGTCGCGTACCTGCGCTGCTCGACGCATCGCCAGGAGTTGTCGCCAGAAGCGCAACGAGCCGCGATCACCGCGTGGGCTGAGCGCGACGGCATCGAAGTCGTCGCCTGGCACGAAGACCTCGCTGTTTCGGGCGGCACGGAGATCGACAAGCGCCCCGGGCTGCTGGCCGCGATCGAGTCCCTGCGAACTGAGGACGCCGGCGTCCTCGTCGTTGCCAAGCGCGACAGGCTCGCACGCGACGTCCTGACCAACGCGATGGTTGAACGGCTGTGTGAGCGAGCAGGCGCCGTGCTCGCCAGCGCAGACGGCACGGGCAACGGCGACAGCCCGGAGGCGCAGCTCATGCGCAACATGGTCGCGGCCTTCGCCCAGTACGAGCGGGCGTTGATCCGCAGCAGGACGAAGGCCGCGCTGGCTGTGAAGAAGGCCAAGGGTGAGCGGGTCGGGGGGATCCCCTACGGGAAGCGGCTCGCGGTGGATGGGAAGCGACTGGAGGAGCATCCCGGGGAACAAGCGACGATTGCACAGGCGAAAGCACTACGAGCCGAGGGCGAGAGTCTGCGTTCGATTGGGCGCAGACTGGTCGCGAGCGGCCACACGCCGAGGACTGCCAGGAAGTGGCACGTTGCGGTTCTCGCCAGGCTCGTCGTGTAGTAGGCCGGGTAGAGATCCCCAGGCTGTGAAGCGTGCGTGAAATGGCCGCGCGACCGCGCCCTCACAGGGGAGGGTCCGAGGGTAATCGCTGGGGCGCTGGTCGAGGAGGGGCACGCACCGCGGAAGGGAAGGGGTGGCATGTGCAGGTAGTCGCCCGGATCGCGGGCGCGTGACCGAGAACGGATCACACGGCAACTAGTACGCAGGACTGTGCACGTCGCCTACTCCCAGCCACCGGCCTCGTTTCCATCAACTGCTAGAACCTCGAGATCAACGTCCGAAATCCTCCAGCCGTGCTTCTTCTGCACGAGTACGACCATCAACTCCAACTTCACATCGGCCTCCACTGAGACCTGCGCAACCCAGTTGTTCCAGTTCCAGTCCAGTACATCCAGGCGGTCGCCTGACTGTGAGTAGAGATCAGACTTGTGTGTGAAGCCAACGAGCGAACAGGAAAGATCCACCTCTGCTCTGTAGCTCTGAGTGCCGTCAGTGTGCTCAGCCACGAAATCTACGTCCAGTACCTCGGCACCGTCGTGGGCTTCAGCAGTCAGATCCGTCACGTCGATGCCATCAACAGCGAGAGTGTTGATGAAGACGCGAGCGTAGAACCTGCCTGCCTCCGCCTCGATCAATTCAGCGATGTCCTCGTCCGGTGGGCGTTCAAGAGGGAGCTTGTCGGGAGGCAGCAGCTCAAGCGCCGCGCCCAGCGACCGGACAAGGTGTACGCGCGATAGCAATCCCAACTCGCGGAGCTCGGATTCGAGAGTAGCGTGCCATGGGATCTGCGGGCCCTTGGCTGCGTCATCCGCAGTAGCCGCTTGGGGCTGCGTGCCCTTGGAGGGATGCCCGCTTGTTTGGTGGCAGAACCCTCCGTCTTTGGTCACGAGCACCACTTCGGCCGTACTCCTGTGAGTCTCGGCTAGGACCGCCTCCCAGACCAGAGCGTCTCGGTAACCCTTCGCGCCGTCGTTGAAGGGCGTGCGTTTCGCAATCGCGCGCGCAACGGTTTCGTCATGAGTGTCCGGTAGCGGGAGCACGCCGATCCCGTTCTCAGCCAGCAGTTCTAGAAAGGCGCGCGAGAAATCCCGCTGCTTCGCGGGGGGCGTGGGACCGGAAACCCGAAGTCCGAGTTCAGCGTGCATGGGGTCCCTAAGATGCTTGCGGACGCCTTCGTGCGGGTTGCGGGATGAGACATGCAGACACCGGGAGACGGAGGCAAGCTGTGAAGCGGCCAGGCTGTTTCCGCTGGCCAGGGCGGCGGCACGGGCATCTTCCACCGCCACGAACACCTCGGTGATGTCGCTGGGCAGAGGCGGCAACACCATCGCAAGGCGCCTCACGTCATCCAAGAGCCCGTTGAGCACGCGCAGATTCTGCGGCAACACGACGTCACGCCTCCCCCCCAGTGTTCGCAGCGTAGGTCAGCGCATGGCGACAGTCAGTGCGCAACCGGCTGGATCCTGAGACGCCCCTGAGATCGCCCCCCGAACCGGCCCAGATCTC
>JAJDEN010000014.1 GCA_029259775.1 Planctomycetota bacterium
CGTCACCGAGATGGTCTACGGCGTCGATCTCGTGGCACTCCAGCTACGCGTCGCCGACGGCGAAGGCTTCTCGGCGGACGACCAGAGCTACTTCCCGCAGGGCCACGCGGTCGAGGCGCGGGTCTATGCCGAGGATCCGGCGAACGGCTTCATGCCCTCGCCCGGGAAGGTGTTGATCGCGCGCGAGCCGGAGGGGCCTGGCATCCGCGTCGACTCCGCCCTCGCCGACGGCATGGACGTGCCGCCCTTCTACGATCCGATGCTCGCCAAGATCATCGCGCATGGCCGCACGCGCGAGGAAGCCATCGCGCGGCTCGACCAGGCGCTGAAGGACACCGTCGTCCTCGGCGTACGCACGAACGTGGCGTTCCTGCGCACCCTGCTGGCCGACGACGACTTCCGCGCGGGGAAGCTCCGCACCGACGCGCTCGACCGACGCGTCGACGAGCTGACCGCCTTGCCGCCGCTCGGCCTCGAGGCGGTGCTGGCTGCCGCGGCCAACGACCTGCTGCCGGGCGGCGCCCGGGCGGTGACCGAGCCGGCCGCGTCCGACGGTGCACAGCCGACGCCTTGGGACACGCTCTACGGCTTCCGGCTGGGGGAGGGCGCATGAGTCGCGCACGGCGCCAGACGTATGGCTCGGGCGCCGAAGCGTTCACGTGCGACCTGCGGATCACGGAGGGCCGCCTCGTTGGGTCATCTACCCAGGGGGACGACGAGCAGCCCATCGACGTCGCGGCGCGGCGGCTGGATCCGCACAGTGTGCGTCTCGATCTCGACGGGCGCACGGTGCGCGCGACGGTCGCCCGCGACGGCGACACGGTCTGGGTCGCGATCGAAGGGCGCACGATCGCGCTGACGATCGAGGAGCCTGGTGCCGGGGCCGCCCACCACGCGGGCGAAGCCGATGTGGCCATCAGTCCGATGACAGGCACGCTCGCGAAGCTCTCCGTCGCGGCGGGCCAAGCGGTCGTCGCCGGCAGCGAGTTGTTCGTCGTCGAGGCCATGAAGATGGAGTACGTCGTGCGCGCCCCGCGTGACGTGACCGTCGCGGAGACGCGTGGCGCGGTGGGGGAGCAGGTCGAGCAGGGCCACGTCGTGGTGGCGTTCGAGGAGCCGGCATGAGGTTCCCTCCGCGCGTCCACATGACCGAGGTCGGCCCGCGCGACGGGCTGCAGAACGAGGGTCGGCGCGTGCCGACCGAAGCGAAGGCGGCGTTCGTGCGCGCGCTCGTCGCGGCCGGGCATACGGAGATCGAGGTCACGTCCTTCGTCCGGCCGGATCGCATTCCGCAGCTGGCCGATGCGGCCGAGCTCTGTGCCTTGCTCGGTCCCGCGCCGGATGGCGTGCGCTACACGGCGCTGGTGCCGAACCGACGCGGCCTCGATCGCGCGCTCGAGGCCGGCAACATCTCGAAGGTCGCCGTGTTCACCGCCGCCAGCGAGACCTTCAATCGACGCAACGTGAACGCGTCGATCGCCAAGTCGCTGGAGCGTTTCGAGCCGGTGGCCGAGGGCGCCAAGGCCGCCGGCCTGGCGCTGCGCGGTTACGTGAGCACGGCGATGGTCTGCCCGTACGAGGGCGCGGTGGCCCCGGAGAAGGTGCTCGAGGTCGTGAAGGCGCTCCACGCGTTGGGCTGCGACGACATCTCCATCGGCGACACGATCGGCGCCGCGACGCCGGCGGATGTCGCGGCCGTGCTGGACGCGGTCCTGCCCGAGGTCGATGCCGACCGGATCGCACTGCATCTCCATGACACGCGCGGCATGGCGGCCGTGAACGCACATGAAGGCCTGCTGCGGGGCATCGCGAGCTACGACGTGAGCGCGGGAGGCCTCGGAGGCTGTCCGTTCGCGCCCGGCGCGGCGGGCAATCTGGCGAGCGAGGACCTCGTGTACCTGCTCGACGGCTTGGGCATCGAGCATGGTGTGAGCCTCACGAAGTTGCGCGCGGCCTCGGCCCTGATCGAGCCGCACGTGGGTCACGATCTCGCGAGCCGCGTGTACCGAGCGCCCCCGCTGCCGGACGAGCGTCCGTAGGGGCATCTAGACACGTTGACTTCGACTTTGACTTCCACATCCCCTGGCTTGCCACGTGCACTTCCACACGGACACGACCTGAGCCCGCGGAAGGCACGGTCAAGGGCAACGTCAAAGTCAAAGTGTGGGGAGACCCGCGCGCTCGCCGCCCACCCGCCACGGCACGGCTGCCGACGAGCGTCCGGCATGGACACGGACTCCGGCCCCGCTCGCACCTGGGTATGCTGCGCGCATGAGTGATCTCGAGTACGGCCAGCAGGAGCAGATGGAGGACCCCACGATGGTGGGGACCTTGCGCGCGCAGGCCGAGATGATCTGGCCGCTGGAGATGCCGCTGCTCGAGCGCTTGGGGTTTGGCAAGGCGACGTCCCTTGCTGATCTTGGCTGCGGCACCGGCGAGTTCGCCGGCCGCGCGGCCGCGCAGTGGCCGGACCTCGCGATCACGGGCCTCGACATGTTCGAGGGGCACCTCGAGCTGGCCCGCACCGCGTACCCCGTCGAGCGCCATCCCAACCTCACGTTCGTTCGCGGGGACGCCCGCGCGACGCACTGGGTCGACTCCAGCATCGATCTCGTGAGCATCCGTCATGTGTTGCACGCGCTGCCCGACGTCGGTCAGGTGCTCGCCGAAGCCAAGCGCATCCTCGCGCCGGGCGGTACGCTCTATGTCTTGGCCGAGGACTACGCCGGGCTGATCTTCGACACGCCCGGCGATGCGGCGCAGCGGCTGTTCTTCGACGCCGAGGCCGCGCTCACGCCGCATGGCACCAACCTCTTCCACGGGCGCGCCGTGCTGCGCGAGTTGATGGAGGCGGGCTTCGAAGATGTGCGCGTGGATCCGATCCTCGTGGACACGCTCAACACTGACCGCGAGGTGTTTGCGCGCATGCTGCGCTTCTGGCGCGACGGCTACGCAGCGTTCATCGCCAAGTCCGGCGGCTTCGAGCCGGCGGACATCGAGGCGCGCTTCGACGCCCTGCGGGAGGCCGTCGAGGACGAGACCCGCTACGGCTGCTGGCTGCTCTTCGCTGCCAGTGGCCGTCGACCTGCCTCCTAGCGCCTCCGAAAGAGCCGCCCGTGGACCGCGCTCTTGCAGGTACACCCCCGCCGGTGGCGGAGAGAGGTGCGTCTGCCCTACGATGCGCCATCAGCGCGGGGGAGATGCGCGAGGACGCCGTGCGCCGGACGGTCCTGCTTTGTCTGCTGACCTGCCTTCTCTCCGCCGACCCGGTCGCGGCCAAGGACGAGATGCCGAAGCGGCTGCCGCCCGAGGTGGTAGCGGATGCTGTCCTGAAGGCGGTGGATGGAAACGACGCGGCGGCCTGGGTGCTGTGGGGGCTCCCCGACTAGATGCGCATGCGTTGGATCCCCGCCCTGCTGCTTCTGCCCTTGCTCGCGCTGCCGGCGTGGGCGGGGGACGAGAAGCCCGACGTCCTGAAGCTCGTCAATGAACTCACGTACGACAAGCTGGCGCGCAAGGCAGTCGACTTCCACGATGCGGGCGACCTCGAGAGCTTCCTCATCATCGCGCGGCAGGAAGACGACCCTTGGGTCATGGCCGAGGAACTGCTGTTTCTCGGGCGGGCGGACCTGGCGCAGCTCGTCGCGAAGGCGGTGCCTGGCGCGCTGACCGCGAAGCTCCCGGCCTATGTGGCCTCGAGTACCGACGCGGAGCTTCGTACTCGGCTCCACGCAATCCACCTCCGCGCGTTCTCGGCGTTTCAGAAGAGCGATCACAAGGCGGTGCTCGCGGCCACCCGAGGCTTGACCGAGCTTCCACGGACCGTGCTTGGCCTGCGTATCTGGCAGCGGCGAGCGCGTGCCTTGATCTGGCTGCGCGGCCAGGCCGAGGGCGTCGCGGCCTTCACCCAACTGCGTGACGCGGCTCGCGACATGGGCTGGCTGCTAATGGCCAACAGGGCGACGCACGGGATCGCGTATCAGGCGTCCAGCCTGGGGGACTGGCGGCGCGCGCTCGGGGCGTACGAAGCGACCGTTGCGTTCGCTCGGGCCCACGGGCCACCGCAGAACGTGATCTGGGGCCTCCGTGGTGTCGGCCTCCAACACAAGGCCCTCGGGGCGTACGACGCGGCGGATGCTGCATTCCGCGAGGGGCTTGCGGAGTCCATGCGGCTCGGCTACGAGCCGGGCGTCGCGGACATGCAGGAACGCGCCGCAAGCATGCAGGCGGCGCGCGGGAAGCATCGGCAGGCACTCGCCATCTACGACGCCGCGCTTGCGTTCTGGAAAAAGCGCGGCTCCAGGGCGGCGCTCCGACGTGCGCACATCCTGACGGAGCAGGCCGGGCTCCATCAGCGGCTGGACGAGGACGACCGGGCACGGCAGGTGCTGGAGCGGGCTCTCGTCGTGCTCGATGAGGCCCCCCCTCACGTGCGCCGGGAGTTCCGGCGCGCGTATGTGCTCCTCGGCCTCGCGTACGTGCACTTGCGCCAGCGCCGGCCCGAGAAGGCGCGCGAGCTCATCACGCAGGCCCGCGATATCCACCGCGCCAACGGCGACGAGCTGCGCGTGGCCGAGACGGGGCAGGATCTAGCGAACGTCCAGCGCCAGATGGGGGATCTCGACGCGGCGCTGGCGACGCGCCGCACCTCGCTCGACTTGTTCCGGCGGCTGAACATGCGAGCGAGTGTCGCCGGCGCGCTCGAGGGCATCGCGATCATCCAGACGGACCTTGCGGACTTCGGTGACGCGCTCGACCTCCTGCGTCGCGCGCACGACATCTACCGCGAGCTGAAGGCCGACGGGGGCATCGCACGGACCCTGGCCGAGATGGGGCGCGTCCATCAGGCTCGCGGCAGCCTCGAGGGCGCGCTGCTGCACTACCGGCGCGCGCATGCCTCCTTCGCTGCCCGCGGGGAGCGGCGTAACGCGGCCATGGCGCTGCGGCAGATGGGCTTCGTCCAAGGGGCGATGGGGCGCTACGCCGAGGCGCTGGAGAACTTCCAGCACTCCATGAAGATCGAGCGTGCGCTAGGCAACGCCCTCGGCATCGGCGAGGCGCAGAACGGCATCGGCACGTTCTACGGCATGACGGGGCAGTTCGAGGACGCGCTGGTCTGGTTTCGGCGGGCGATCGCGACCCGGCGATCCCTCGACCCTCCCGCCGCCGTGGGCGGGACCCTCGTGAACATGGCGGCCGTGCTCAAGGACCTAGGGAGGTCCGAGGAAGCGCTGGCCGCGCTGCGGCAGGCCATGCAGCCCGCCGAGACCGGGCCGCGTTCGGCCAACCGCGCGAACGCTCTCATGGGGGAAGGCGCCTTGCTTGGCGAAGCCGGAGACCATCCGGGGGCGCAGGCACGCTTCGAACAGGCGCACGAGATCGCGACACGGCTCGGCGATCGCCGTCTCACCATGCTGTCCGAGGCCAACATCGCCTTGTCGATCGATCAGCAGGGGGATGGCGACGAGGCGCTGAAGCGGCTACGGCGTGCCTTCAGTCAAGCGGAGCATTTAAGGCTGGCCCCCATGGTGGTCAAGCTCGTGACCGACATCGCCCGTCTACGACTCGCCCGGGGCGAGTCGGAGCAGGCGCTGCTGACGGCGCGCCAAGCAGGGCCGCATCTGGAGTTGATCCTCGGCGGGCTCGGTGAGTCCGGCTCAGCCGGCGCACGCGCGCAGTTCGCCGAACTGTATGCGGTCGGCACCCTGGCGGCGGCACGGCAGGATGCGCCGGCGGACATGCTCTACTTCCTCGAGAACGGGCGCGCGGGCGCGCTTCTCGAGACGCTGCGGGGACGCAGCGCCATGCGCTGGGTCGACCTGTCACCCGAGCTACGTGACGCCGAGCAAGCCGCGCGCGCAAAGGAGGCGCACGCGAGCTGGGCCTACGAGCGTGCGATCCAACGCGGGACGTTGAAGCCGGCGCGGCAGCGTGCAGCCGAGCTCGACGAGGCAAGGCGCGCCGTGCGCGAGGTCTCCGCACGCATCCAGCGCGAGGCCAAGCGCGAAGCCGGCGTCTTCTATCCGCGCGCCGCGCCGATGGAGGAGATCCAGGGCGCGTTGAAGAAGGACCAGGCGCTCGTGACCTACGCGTTCTGCCTCAATGAGGTGGTCGCGCTCGTGCTGCAGCGCGGCGGCGAGCGGATCGTCCGCTTGGGGCCGGCCGCAGCCATGCGATCGGCGTGCGCCGCGCTCGAAGCCCATGACGCCACGCAGAAGCTCGAGCGTCCGCTCGCCGCCTTGGGCGCGCTGCTCGTGATGCCGCTCGCCCTGGGGGACGACGTCAAGGAGGTCCTCGTCTCGCCCGATGGGCCGCTCAGCTACCTTCCGTACGGATTGCTGTTTGCGAGTCGCCGTGTGGCGCTCACGCCGTCCGGCACGACGCACGCGCTGCTGGCGACAGACCGCGCGCCGGCGGGCCGCCGCGTGCTGGCGCTCGGTGATCCGGCCTACGCCGTCGCCGCCAAGCCGAAGTTACGTGGCGGCCGTCGGCTGACGCGCCTGCCTGCGACGCGCGCCGAGGTCGAGGCCATCGGGGATGTGGTCCTTCTCGGCGCCCAGGGCACCGAGGCGGGCCTCGTCGCGGCCTTAGGTAAGGAGAAGCGGTGGCGGGCCGTCCACCTCGCGTGCCACGGACTGGTCGACAGCGACAGGCCCCTGCTCTCCTCGCTGGCCCTTTCGCCCGGCGCAGGAAGCGATGGCAGCCTCAGCGCGCTCGAGGTCCTGCGCACGCGGATCCCGGCCGATCTGGTGACCCTGTCCGCCTGCGAGACGGCCAAGGGCAAGATCCAACGGGCCGAGGGCATCGTGGGCCTGACCCGCGCGTTCATGTACGCCGGCGCGCCACGCGTCCTCTGTTCGCTGTGGAAGGTTGACGACGAGGCCACGAAGGCGCTGATGGTGGAGTTCTACCGGTTGTGGAACCCCAAGAAGGGCACGCGCCTCGGCGCGGCGGCGGCGCTGAAGAAGGCGCAGGCTTACGTGCGGGACCATCCCGATCACCCGAAGTGGAAGCACCCGTACTACTGGGCGGCCTGGGTGCTGTGGGGGCTCCCGGACTAGATCCCGGCCCAAGGGGTGACGTACTACCCGGCGCGCTCTCAGGCGTCGAGAACGGCAAGCCCAACATCATCCCGTACCACGTCAAGCTGCCGAAGTAGCCGCCGGCTACTTCGGCGTCGGCAGGACGACGATCTCGGTCAGATGCCTGAGCTCGCCCGTGCTCTGCGGGTCCTTGCCGCCGCCCTGCGCCCGGCTCGAGCCATGGCCGCCGCCGCCCGCCTTGCCATCGGACGCAGCCTCCTCGGCCGGCGCGGCATCGAGCAGGACGTGGAACCCGCCACGGTTGTTGCGCATGAGGTAGACGCGGGACCAGCGAGGGGTGCCATCCGTAGGTCGGATCACATCGAGCGTGTGCCCCCGGTGCCCCGCAAGGCGCACGCCGTAGACGTGCTCCCCGCCGCCCAGCTCCCGCAGAAGCTCCCAAAGCGGGGTCGCGGTCACAGGGCCTCCGCGCCGGAGGACGGTGTCGTGCTCAACGCGTCCGAGCTGCGTGGAGTCGAGGTCGAACGGATCGCCGAGGCCCTGGACGCGAGGGGTCGCACCCTTCGCCGCGCGCCTACCGTCGGCCCTCTTCTCGGGGACGGCCAGATGCATGTCAACGCAAGCCATGGGACGACCGTTGGCGACTTGCAGGCTCACCCCGCCATCGAGGATGCCCAGGCTGGCCTCCGAGCGCGGCGTGAGGCGCAGGGGGCCAACTTGCGCGTAGAACCACACCGGCTCACCGAGGTGGGCGAACACCTCGTCCAGGGTCCAGCGTTCGCCCGCGTGCGGGATGTTCTCCAACTCCGTGGTTGGCAGTTCGGCTAGGAGCGCGCCGTTGCGCAGGACCCTGACGGGGGAGTTGTTGACGTCGGGCGCACCTGACGGCACCTCGCCGCAGGCGGCAGTGAGGATCAGCGCCACCAGTGTGGCGGCCCGCGTTCGCACCGAAGGGTGCATGCGATCAGTCGTTGATCGTGATCGTGTGGGTGGTCTGCGCGCCGGCCACCGCAAGGCCGATGCCGCCGCCCGTGCCCTCTTCGTTGCCGAGGGTCAACTCGAGGTCTTGGGATCCCTCGGGGCTGCCGTCAGCAACGGCTACGAACTGCAAAGCGAAGGTCGTGGTGCCGGCCGGGATCGTGACGAAGAATTCCGAGCTGCCGCCCTGGCCCGGCGCCTGCGGGAAGTCGTAGTCGTTTGTCGGGAAATCCCGGCGACCGGAGTTGCGCGCCGAGCCGCCGCTGATGTGGATCTGCAGGAAGATGGGATGCGTCTGGGCCTCGCTGACCGTGATGTCGATGGTCTGGACGGCGACCCCTTCGGAGAAGGTCGAGGTTGCCGAAGCAAACGAGACGGTGGCCGACATGTCGGGGGCGACGATGTCGAACGGGTTGCTGACGGCGACTTCGCCACCGGTCGCCGTGGCGCTCAGCGTGTAGCCGCCCGCGACGCAGTCGAGCATGACGCCGGGGAAGGTCGCCACGCCGTTCGCGTTCGTGACGGCGGTGAGGGTGCCGCGCAACTGCGCCGGCTGCGATGTGAGGCTCTCGCCGTCGTCGTCGAAGCCCAGCTGGAGAATCGGCGCGACGGCGCCCGTCGCCTTGTTGACGGTGTAGAGCGTCTCATACACGTCGTTCTCGCCGGAGATCATGTACAGCTGGCCGTTCACGCCCATCGCGATGCTCGCGCAACCGTCGCCGCCCGGCGTGGCGTCCTCGGATACCGAACCGACGATCGACGACGTGAGCGCGACGGTGTTGATGCTGACGAGGTTGCGTTCGTCGTCTTCGGCGACACCGGCGTCTTCTTCGCTGTCGATGATCGCGTAGATCGTGCCGCTCACCGGGTCGGTGGCGAAGCCGTTGAAGCTGTCGATGCCGTGCGCGTAGTCCAGCTCACCGAGCGCGATGCAGGTGCCGTCGTCGGGATCGACCTGATAAATCGTCGGGTCGGCGTTCTCATCCGCCTCGCCGGTGATGTGGCGGCCGAGGCCGTCGAGCGCCAGCCCTTTCGCGTACTCGCAGGAGTTGGTGGTCACCAACGTCAACGCGCCGGTCAGGCTGTCGCCGCTGTAGAGGTTGTCGCTCGTGTCCTGCACGAAGATCACGTTGCGGGCCGGGTCGTAGTGGAGGCCGGAGATCTCGCCCGTGTTGCTGAAGGCGCCCGGGAGCGGATCCAGGATGCTCGGCAAGTTCGGGTCGACGCGCTCGACGTACTGGCGGCTGCCATGGACGAGGAGCATGCCCGGGTTGTTCGCCAGCGCGAGCGTGATCGTCTCGCCGGCGATCGTCGATCCGCCCCGACGCAGCGTGACTTCGATGCCGATCGGATCGAAGGATCCGGTGGACGCAATCTTGGCGAAGACCAGCCCGTTCCCAGGCTTGACACCCCCGACGCCGCACGCTCCCAGGGGCAAAGCCAACAGGGCCAGCAGCGCGCAGGCATAGATGGTTCTCGACGTCGACATGGCGATCTCCCTCGCGTGATTCCTCCAATATACGTGCTTGGCCGTCCGCAGGCGAGCCCTGGGGTAGCATGCCGCCGTGCGCCCTTCTTCAGCCCCCTGGATCCTGCTCGGGCTCGGCTTGTTGCTGGTGATTGGGCTCACTCTGACAAGCGGGGACCCTGTTCCGGACCCTGCCGAGGACAGCCCGCGCCGGCCGGGAGCCCCGCCTCCGCGCGAGGATGCGCCGGCGTCCGCCGACGGATCCATCCCGTCTGTGCAAGGGGGCCGCGGGCTGCGCGAGACAGGCCTCCGCGGCCGGGTGGTGAACTCCGCCGGACGGCCTGTGGTCGGTGCGACCGTACACATCCGGACCTTCGCCGTGCCGCCGCTCGAGACCAGCGTGCGGACGAATGCCGGCGGCGTCTATGCATTCGCGGGGGACGCGCGGGCCCACGCGGTCTTTGCCGAGGCCCGGGGCCATGCCTCGAGCCTGCCCGAGACGGTGCAGCTCACGCTCGGCAAGGTCACCGAGGTCCCGCCGCTCGTGCTGCCCCGGGGCGTGCCGCTGCGCGGGCGCGTGGTCGATGCCACCGGGGCCGGTGTGGGCGGCGCCCTCGTGCGGGCGTTTCACCGCCGCATGAAGATCCGTCGCGCCACGACAAGTGCCGACGGCAGGTTCGAGATCGCCGACCTCATGCCTGAGACCTACCCCGTCGTCGTGACGGCGAAGGGCTTCCTGAAGCGCGAGGTGCGGATCGTCCTCGCTGACGGGGGCCGTCCGGCCGAGATCCTGATCGAGCGCGGAGGCAGTCTGACCGGAACCGTGCGGCTCGAGAGCGGCGAGGTGCCCCTGGCTGCCGAGGTCGTCGCGCGGCGCGCCGGCGCCACCCTGGGGCGTGCGCGTGCGGACGAACGCGGCGCGTGGCGTCTCGATGGCCTACCGAGCGGTTCGCTGGATGTGATCGGCCGCGCCGAGGGCTACTCGGTCCTTCGGCGGGCCGAGGTCGAGGCAGACGGTGTGCGCAGCATCGATCTCGTGCTCGGCGAAGGCGCCGACCTGGGCGGCGTCGTTCGCGATGCCGACGGCGCCGCGCTCGCGCAGCACCGCCTGCATCTGCGTGCGTTCGAGAAGGACTTCGATCGCTTCGTGACCACGGACGCAGCCGGCGCTTTCCTGCTTCGCTTCGTTGTGCCTGGTAGCTACAAGGTGCGCGTCCGAGGCGCCGGCAACGGCAAGCGCGGGCGTGTCCTGCACGAGCAGCAGGTCGTCATGACGGACGCCGATCAGGTCGTCGATCTCGTCGTGCCCGGCGCCTCGCTGCGCGGCCGGGTCGAGCGCGCCGGCGCGAAGCCCGTAGCGGGCGCCGCCCTGAAGCTGGTCGTCGGCGGCCGCGTCCTGGCCCAGACGACCTCGGCTGCGGACGGCGCATTCCACTTCGCGCATGTGCCTGCCGGCCCCGCGTCCGTCGTGGTCTCGGCCGCGACGGGGTTGGACGCTGGACAGCGACGCGTGCGGGTGGGGGCGACATCGCTCGATCTCGGCGTCGTGGCACTGGCGCCGGGCGGCCGCGTACGCGGAACCTTGCGCGTCGCGGGCAAGGCGCTCGCGGGCGTCGTGCTGCGGCTGGCGCTCGCGCGGGGTGCCGTGCTACGCGAGGTCCGCACCGATGAGCAGGGCAGGTACGACGCCGGCGTCCTGCCCGCGGCCGACTACATCGTCACGCTGCCTCCCGAAACGTTCACGCGGCTGCGGCGTGCGATGAAGCTTGTGGACGACGCCCCGCGTTGGTCGATCACCGCGCCGGCGGGCGAGACCTCGACCCAGGACCTCGAGCTGCGCTGAGCCTCCCGTCGCACCTACCAGTCGAGGTAGAAGGCGTAGCCCGTGTCGTCGTAGATCGTCAGGACGTCGCCCGCGGGATCGTAGATCGCGATGGAGCCTGGGAAGGGAGCGTCGGCGTTGTAGCCCATGGCGATGCGTGATCCGTCCGGCGACCAGCGCGGCAGGGTGATGCCGTCATAGCCCGTCAGCACTTGCGTTACCCCGGTGCCGTCGGCGTTGATCGTCCAGAGAGCGTTGTCGCGTGTGTAGGCGATCCGTTCGTCCGTCGGGTGCCAGTCCACCTCGAATGCGGCCGCCCCGAAGATGTCGATCGCGGTACCCGTCGCGAGATCCAAGACATACAGGCCGCTCTCGATGGAGTAGGCGATTCGGCCGCCCGTCGGAGACCACGTCATGCCGGACACGGGACCAAGCGCGGTGGTGTAGGGCCCGGCGACCTTGCTCGCCGTTCCCGTGGTCGCGTCCACGACGTAGATGTCGACGATGCCCAGTGCGGTGTGCACCGTGCACGCGATCCGGGTACCGTCCGGCGACCAGGCGAACCAGCCCACGCCGAGGCCGCTGTCGCGGAAGGTGGTGAGCCGCCGCGCCTCTCCCGTCGCCGAGACGCCGACGAACAGATCGGGGTTGGCGTCCGTGATCGGCCCGCCCACGAAGCGCGTGTCACGCGAGGTGAAGGCGAAGTGGGATCTGCTGCGGGTACGTTCGACGGCGACCGCTTCGATGACGGTGTTGGACCAGAGCAGGTCGACCGAACCGCCGACGTTGATCTCGGCGGAGGTCGGAGCGCCGGGCTTGCTGTCCTCCAGCGTGAACGGCGCCAAGACGCCGCCGGCGTTGCCGGTGCCGCCTGGCACCGCATTGGTGATCAGGGCCGCAATGTCCAGGAACGAAGGCGGCAGCGCGACGGTGACGTCGGCCTCGGGCGCAGGCGGCGGAGGGGGAGGCGGCGGATCGCCGCCGTCAGCGCAACGGAAGTCATCGACGACGACGTAGTGCTGACTCGCGGCGAGCTCATCGTCGAGGCCGTCGTTTCCTTCGCCGTAGGCGACGATCCGGAAGCGCGTGGCCACGAAGCTGGCGTCGCGCGCCCAGACCAGGATCCGGTAGTAGCGGGTGTGTGGCGGCGACGCGCTCATGATGTCATCGCCGAGCCTGACCGCCGTGCCCGTGCCCGGATCGTCCCAGCGGCTCGAATCGTCGAACAGAACCGGGTCCTTCGGCAGTGTGATCCGCCGGTAGGTCAGCCGGATGTGCTGCTCCATGTTCGGGTCGGCCGTGAGAACCCGGATGTAGGAAGCCCAGTACACGTCCACGTTGATCACGGTCAGTAGCCGCCCACCCTGCCAGCAGGCACCGTGACGCCACCGCTGCCCAGCCTGGGAATCACGGGGCACCCCGGCGACCTCTTCACTCGCGTCCACGTCGGTGTCGAGGTCGAGAGACTCTGAGCGGAACTCGGACGGGACCGTCGTTCGAAAGGGCGCGCCTGTGTTGCCGCACCCCGCAACGAACGCGGCGGCGAGCGTGACGACCAGGATTCGACTGCGCATGGTGGGGCTCCGGAGGGGTCCACCTCTCCATGCGCGAAGCGATCGCTCCACCTGACAGCAATTTTCGTTTTCCGTGGCTAGACTCCTCCGCCGATGACACCGGACCCGAACCCGCCCCCCGCCGGCCACGTCACCCAGTTGCTCCAGGGCGTGCAGCAGGAGGAGGACGGTGCGCGCGACGCCCTGTTCGAGGCCGTCTACGCCGAACTGCGCGCCATGGCCGGTGCCCGCATGCGCGGGGAGCGCCCGAGCCACACGCTGCAGCCCACGGCGCTCGTGCACGAGGCCTTCGTCAAGCTCGTGGGGCGCGACCCCGCCGGCTTCGACGGCCGCCGCCACTTCCTGCATGCCGCGGCGCGGGCCATGCGGCAGATCCTGGTCGATCACGCGCGCGCCCGTGCTGCGCAGAAGCGCGGGGGCGGAGCGCAGCGCGTGACGCTCGAGGAGACGAGCCACGGGACCATCGATCCCGGTGAAGAGGTCCTGCAGGTCCACGAGGCGATCGCCAAGCTGGAGTCGATCGACGTGCAGCTCGCGCGCGTGGTGGAGCTGCGGTACTTCGCGGGCCTGAAGGTGGAGGAGACCGCAAGCTTGATGGATGTCACCGAGCGCACGGTGTATCGCCTGTGGGAGCGCGCGCGCATCTGGCTGTTGCGTGAGATGACATGAGCGAGCGCGATCGCCGTCTCGATGCGCTGCTCGCGCGCGCGCTCGACGCGACGTCGGAGGAGCGTGCCGTGATCCTCGCCGAGGCGGGAGCGCTACGCGGTGAGCTGGAGGAGATGCTCGGGCTGCACGCCGGCGCGCCGCGCGACTTCCTGGAGACGCCCGCACGCGAACGCCTGCGCCGCACGACCCGGGACGTGGGGGAGCGCGTCGGCCGCTTCACGATTCGTGGCGCCTTGGCCGCCGGGGGATCGGGCACGGTCTACGAGGCGGAGCAGGACCTGCCGCGGCGCGTCGTGGCGCTGAAGCTGATGCGCGCCGGGGTGCTCTCCGATCGCGCCCAGGCACGCTTTCTCGGCGAGGCGGAGACGCTGGCACGGCTGGAGCACCCCGGCATCGCGCATGTCTACGAGGCCGGCCTGCACGAGGGCCAGCCCTACATCGCCATGGAGCTCGTTCCGGACGCCGCCACGCTGACCGAGCACGCGACAGGGCTCGACCTCCCCGCGCGCCTGACGCTGCTGGCCGAGGCGTGCGATGCCGTGCACTTCGGCCACGTACGCGGTGTCGTGCACGGCGACGTGAAGCCGGCGAACCTGCTTGTTCGCGACGGTCACGTGAAGGTCGTGGACTACGGGATCGCGGAAGCCGAAGGCGCGGCCCGCGACATCGTCGCGGGCACCCCCGCCTACATGAGCCCCGAGCAGCGGGACGCCACGCAGCCCCTCGACGCCCGCAGCGACGTCTACGCCCTGGGGGTCGTCCTCGGCGAGCTGCTCGGCCCCGCCGCCCCTTCGGACGTGCGCGCCGTCGTCGCGCGTGCGACGGCGCCCCGCCAGCGCGATCGGTACGCGTCGGCTGCCGCGCTCGCGGACGACCTGCGGCGTTTCATGGCGCACGAGCCGGTGACCGCGCGCCGCGCCGGCTGGTGGCACCACGTGGCTCTGTTCGCCCGGCGTCGTACGGCCGTGGCCGTGCTGCTCGCCAGTTTGGGGCTCGCGCTGATCGCCGGCATCACCGTGAGCACAGGGCTCGCGGTGGATGCGGAACGCGCACGCGCCGATGCCGAGCGGCAGGCCTACCTCGGTACGATCTCCGCCGCGGCGGGCGCCCTGCGCCTGCATGACGTGCGCGAGGCCCGCACGCAGCTCGCGCGTGCGCCCAAGAGTCTTCGAGGTTGGGAGTGGCGCCATCTCGTGGCGCAGGTGCGTGATCCGAGCGCCGTCTTGGAGGGCTCGGGCACGGCCCTGCACGGCGCCGCTGTCGCGGGATCCGCGCCTGTGACGGCGGACACCTCCAGCTCGAAGCGCAACGTGCGGGTGCGGGACATCGACAGCGGCCGCGTCCTCCTGGACGTGCCGCGCAAGGGCCTCCTGCGCTACTGCTGCGCGCTCGCGCCGGATGGCGACGTCCTCTACACCGGGCGGGACGACGGTGCGGTGGACGCCCGCCGCGTGCCTTCCGGCGAGCTTCTTTGGGAGGCCCGTCGCGCGACCGCGCGTGTGTGGCGCCTCGCCGTTTCGCGCGACGGCGCGCGGATCTGCGCGACATGTGTCGACGGAACGGTGTTCGTCTACGACGCGGACGGCTTCATCCAGAGGCAGCTGCGGCACGACGGTGGTGCGTACGGTCTTGCGTTCTCCTCTGATGGCAAGCGGCTGTTCACGGGCGGGAGCACGGAGCGCGACGTCCGCGCCTGGGATCTCGCCACAGGAGCGCAGCTCTGGCGTGCGACCGGGCACGATGACAACGTCGAGGCGTTGAGTGTCTCGTCGGACGATGCCCTCGTCGCCTCCGGCAGCATGGACGGGACGATCCGGGTGTGGGGCGCGAACGACGGTGCGCGCCAGCTCGTCCTGCGCGGGCATGCGCGCGGTGTGAAGGACGTGGCCTTCCACCCGACCAAGCCGTGGCTGGCCTCCGGTTCGGTGGATACGACCGTCCGCGTCTGGGATGCGCATGGCGGCAGTCTCGTGCTGCGCTTGCTCGGCCACGAGTGGCAGGTCCGTAGCGTGGGCTGGCTGGCCGACGGACGCCGCCTCGTGTCGCACGGGCGCGAGGGACGGATCCACGTGTGGGACGTCGAACGACGCGCGGTGACGCCGGAGCTGCCGGGCCTCGAGCCGCAAGTCGCGCACCTCCGGTTCCGGACGAACCACGACCTGGCGCTCGCCTCGCACGGGGGGCGTGTCGCGCATGCCGACGTGACGTCGCTCCGCGTCATCGCCGGTCCGGACACCGGCGCCGAGATCGGTTGCCTCGCAGAGCGGGGGCATCTACGGGTCGCGCGGTCCGGCGCTGTCGAGCACGTCTCCGAGGACGGCACGGTCCGTGTGCTGGGTACGGTGGACGCCGCCCGCGTTCGTGCGATCGCGCCCCTCGACGGGAGCGCGGTCCTCGGTGATCACGACGGGCGCGTCCGTGTCGTGGGCGCCGCCGGAGCCCTCACGTGGCAGGCCCACGAGGAGCCCATCGTGCGCGTGGCGTCGCACGGTGGGCTCCTTGTGACGACGGCCCGCTCGGGCGCCGTGCGTATTTGGCGAGGCAAGGCGCGCGTCGCGGAGTTCCTCTCGACCCGGCGCGGGACGGCGCTGGCCTCCGACGAGGACGGCCGGCGCCTCTTCGTCGGACGCAGCGACGGTTCGATCGAGGTGCGCTCGCTCCCGGGCGGGCAGCGGCTGGCGCGCTTCACCGGCCACACCGGTCCCATCGACGGCCTGGCCCTCTCGCCCGACGGCAGCCGCCTGGCCAGCGCATCGCAGGACGGCACCGTGCGGCTCTGGCACGTGGCGTGGGGTGTCTCCCTGCTCACGCTGCAGGGGCACTCGATCTACGCCACGAGCGTGGCGTGGAGCCCCGACGGAACGCGCCTGGCTTCCGGCGGCGGCGCGGGTCTCGCCAGCGCGTGCACCGTGCGCATCTGGGAGGCGCCCGCCGCGCGCTAGCGAAGCGTCACTTGGCCTTCGGGGGCGCCTTCTTTGCCTTCTTCTTTGCGGCGGCCTTCTTCTTCGCGGCGGCCTTCTTGGCCGCGGCGGCGCGCTCGCGGAAGGTGACCTCGTCGAGCCAGCGTGCGAGCCGGGCCTCCACGACGGTACGCGGCATGCCCAGCACCTCGCGGCAGGCGCGGTCCACGTCCGCCGTCTTCGTGTGCACCGCGACGAAGCGCGCCGCCGCTTGGTCATGGCCTTCGATCAGGTAGATGGCGAAGGCGTAGGCAATCATCGAGTCGCGCACGCTGAAGACGTCGGTGCCCTTGCCGAGCAGCAACTGGAGGCCCGCGCCCTTGCGCAGGTGGACGCGCGCCTTCAGCAGCCACGGGTCACCCGACTCCGGCACGTGCCGATCGCCGCCCTGGCCGGCGTACTTGCCCGAGACGGCGATCGAGAGCCGTGTGCCCGTCAGCTTCCACGCCAGGTAGCGCGAGATGCCCTCCGCATGCCAGCCCTTCGGCGCCGCGCTCTTGAGGAGCGTGTCCGAAAACATCATGTTCAGGATCTCGTTCACGACGAGGTCGGTCTGGGCGCGCGGCGGATTGTCCTTGAGCGCGATCGCGTAGCCGCTCGCATACACGAGGTCGAGCTTCGAGCGGAACTTCAGCGTCGGGTTGTCGACCGTGGGATAGGCGTCCAGGAACGTGTCGAGCTCGCCCTTCTTCGCAAACAGGTAGGCCGTGAGGTCGCCTCGACGCACGGGCTTCGTGCCGAGCGCGAGCTCGAAGAAGGCGCCCGCCGCCTGCGCACGGCGCGCGACGTCGGCCAGGACCTCGGCCTTCTGCGTGCCGAGAACGCGGATGTCGCTTGTTGCCGCGCCGTCGGCCCACGGGAGCTTGATCTTGGTCTCCTTGGGCAATGGCGTCGCGGCCTTCGTGGGCACGTCCTTCGTACCCTGCTGGACGGACTTGGCGAGGCCGCTCTTGTTGTCCAGCGTGCGTGCCGACTCAAGGAGCACCCACGTGCCTCCGTGTTCGACCTCGCCGAGCAGGTGGCGGATCGCGATGTCCTCAGGATGGTGATCGCGGAGCTCCTTGGCCGCGCTCTCCATCTCCTGGACGAGGCCGCGCTCCTGGACGATCCCGTAGTAGCGCATCGTCAAGGAACGGAGCAGCTTGGCGTTGTCCTCGTTGGCCGGCTCCGCCCGCATGAGGGCGTCCACGCGGCGGCGGGCCGAGAGCAGGTCCGGGATCGTCTCGGCCGTGGCATAGCGGGCGCGCTCGGCGGCGGTGTGCTCGGCGAGGATGGCGCTGAGCTTCTCGGCGGCTTCCGTGGCCGCCGCCTTGTTCCAGTTCTTCGCGCGCTTGTACTTGGGGTCCTGCTGCCAGGCGCCGTCCTCGCCTTGCTTGTACTTCAGGCGCTTGCGGGCGTTGCGATTCTGCGGCTCGAAGGCAAGCAGCGCCACGTACGCGTCGTCGCGGCTGCCGAAGATGCGCTTCTTCGTGCACCAGGTCGCCAGCTCGTCGAGTTGCTTCGCCGCGGCCTCACCCAGCGCCGCGACGTCCTCGTCGAGGCCCGCCTCGGCCTGAAGCACGGGTACGAGCAGGAGGGTCAGGACGAGGAGGCGGGCGCGCAGCACCGGCGTATCCTATCGACGCGGCCGCCCGTGCGTCACGCGCTCGCTTCCGCGCCTCACGCGCTCGACGCCACGCGGATCGTCTCGAACGCGGCCCGGTGGTGGTCCGGGATGGGGGTGCTCTCCCAGGCATCCATGTCCACGGCGACCTGGATGTTGCGTACGCGGAAGGCAGCTTCCCCGTCGCTCGAGCGGCGCCCCTCGTAAACGAAGACCACCGAGCTCGTGCCCATGCGCTCGACGGCGACCGACATCTCGAGCTCCTCGCCATAGGCGACGGGCTTCACGAAGTCGGCTTCGCTCTTCACGGTGGGGTAGCCGACCTTCTCCTTCTGGAGCGCATCCGGGTAGGAGACGCCCACGACGGCCGCGAACATCTCCTCCATCGCCACGTGGCAGAAGTGCAGGAATTGCGGGTAGTAGACGATGCGGGCGAAGTCGACGGACCCGTAGCGGACGGGCATGCGGAAAGTGAAGGCCATGCTGGGCAGATGTTCCCTCGACGCGGAAGGCGTTCGGTTGCAGCATACCGGGCCGCACGCGCGGGCCGACCGACCGGAGGACCGATGCCGCCCCAGCCCACTGCCCTTGCCGACGCCCACTGGAAGGCGCTGCAGGCCAAGCGGCGGGGCCAGGCGGAGGCCTTGCTGGTGGAGCTGCGGGGGCTGGGAGGCGAGGGCGCCGACAGTACGGCGTGCCGCGCGCTGGCCCACGCCCTCTCGCGTGCGCACTGGGACGCCGGCAACTGGGCCGAAGACGCTCGCGCCCGTAGCTTGCTGGACGAACTACGCGCCCTCTGCCGCCGTCCCACGACCGACGAAGCCCAGCGCTTCGAGCTGGCGAAGGCCCTCGGCACAGCCCACTGGGACGCCGTGCGCTACGGCGACGCGCCGCGCGCCGCGCGCCTGCTGGGCGAGCTACGCAACCTCAGCAAGCGCGGGAAAGCCACGGAGGGCCAGCGCCTCGTCTTGGCGGAAGCGCTCGCCAACGAGATCCGACATCAAGGCGGTCCCCGGGGCGACGCCGCGCGCGTCGAGCCGCTGCTGAAAGATCTGCGCCTGCTCGCCAGGCGGCCGCACGCCCTGGAGGAACAGCGCGATGCTCTGGCGCGCGCCCTGCTCGATCTGCACCACGTCGCCCGCCGCGATTCGAGTGCCGAGCAACGTGTCGAGGAACTCGGTGCGCTGGCCCGGCGCGCCGAAGCGACGCCGCCCCAGCGGCTCGCGCTGGTCGAGGCGATGCAGGACGTGCCGTGGAAGGCCGGCCTCTTCGGGAGCCGCGCACGCCAGGACGCGCTGATCACCGCGGTCCGCGCCTCGGAGTCGGCGTCGGCCGGCGGCCGCCGGACGCGCGAGTTGCTTTGCGACACGCTTGTCCGCATGCATGGCAAGGTGCGTCGGGCGGGCGATGATGCGTTCGCGGACCGCATCCTCGACCGTCTGCGCACGATCGTCGTGCGACCGGAAGCCGACATCGGTTCCTGGCTGGCCCTGGCCACGGCCGTGTGCGACGGCCTCTGGATCCGCGGCACGTTCAGCAACCGCGACCTCGCCGAGGAGCTCGTGGAGATCCTGGCGCTGCTCACGGGCCAGGTCGAGGCCTCCGCGCGCCAGCGGATTGGCCTCGCCGGCCTGTTGGTGGGGGCCCACCACCGGGCCGTGCGGCACGAGGACGGCCTGCTGTCCAAGGAGCTGCTGACCCTGCTGCACGCCTGGGCCGTCCGGCCGGAGGCCGCCGCCGAGGAGCGCGAGGTGCTGGCGCACGGGCTCCAACTTGCGGACGAGCACGCGCGGGCCCGTGGCGACAAGGGGTTGGCAGCCAAGATCGGAGCCGCCCTCGACGGCATGGTCCCGGCCCAGGCCCCCCAGGCCAACGGCCAGCTCGCCGAACTTGCCGCCAGCTCCTGATGTTCGTGAGGCTCGCGCTCCGGGCCTCCGGCCGCTAGAGTCGCCCGCCCGCGAGGGAGGCTGGATCCATGAGCGTGAGTCCGTACTGGAACCCGAAGACCGAAACGATGCCGCGCGATCAGTTGCGCGCGCTGCAGGGGCATCGCCTGAAGAAGGCCGTGGAGCGTGCGTACCACACGAGCGCCTTCCACAAGCGTCTCTTCGACGAGGCCGGCGTCGGACCCCATGACATCAACGGCATCGACGACATCGTCCGGCTGCCGTTCACCACCCGGGACGCGTGGATGGACAACCAGGCCGACAATCCGCCGTTCGGCGAGATGGCTGCGGTCAGCAGCGACGAGGCCATCCGCTACCACACCACCTCCGGCACGTCGGGCCGCACGCCCTTGCGGGTGCTCGACACGCGGACGGACTGGAAGTGGGTGTCCGAGATGTGGTGCTACGGCTTTCACGGCTTCGGCGTCCGGCCCGGGGACAAGGTGTTCTTCGCCTTCAGCTACGGCACGTTCATCGGCTTCTGGGGCGCGCACTACGGCACCGAGAAGATGGGCTGCCTCGTCCTGCCGTCCGGCAACATGAACACAGCCAATCGCGTGCAGCTCATCGACGAGCTGGGCGCGACCGTCGTCTGTGCGACGCCGACCTACGCGCTGCGCCTCGGTCAGGAGGCCGAGAACATGGGCGTCGACCTGCCGAAGGGCCCCGTCTCGCGTCTGATCCTCTCCGGCGAGCCTGCGGGCTCGATCCCCGCGTCCAAGCGCCTCGTAGAGGAGCAGTGGGGGGCGAAGGCGGCCGACACGGCCGGGATGACCGAGATCGGCACGATCATGATGTTCGAGTGCGAGCACCAGCCCGGGGGCACGCACATCATCGAGGATCACTTCATCGAAGAGGTGGTCAATCCCGATACCGGCGAGCCGGTGGACTACGGCGAGCAGGGCGAGCGCGTCGTGACGTCGTTCGGCCGCACCGCCATTCCGCTCGTGCGCTACCGGTCACGCGACCTCGTCATGAAGGTGCCGCACACCGGCTGCGCCTGCGGACGCACGTTCGACATCTACGACGGCGGCATTCGTGGCCGTGTCGACGACATGCTGCTCGTGCGTGGCACGAACGTGTACCCGCGCGCCATCGAAGCGATCGTGCGCGAGTACCCCGGCGTCGACGAGTTCCAGATCTACCTGTGGACGAAGGACGGCATCCGCGACGAGATCGCCGTGCGCTGCGAGGTGCGCGACGGCTACGAGGACCAATGGGATGCCGTCGCCAAGCGCGTGCAGGCCGATCTCTCGCACAACATCGAGGGCCTGGGGATCCACGTGCAGCGCGCCGAGGCGGGCTCGCTGCCGCGCTTCGAGCTCAAGGCCAAGCGCGTGCTCGACGAGCGTGTCGTGAAGGGAGCCAGCCGTGTCTGACAAGACGGACATCCTCGGTACGCCGATGACGGACACGGAGCAGAAGCTGGTCTCCGCGTACGACACGCTCATGGCCTTGCTCGACGAAGACCTTGCCCCGGCGGCGCGCGCCGGCGTCGCCGAAGCGGTCGCCTCGCTCTGGCAGGTGCTCAACGACCTCGCGCTGACCGACGCCCGCCCCGGCGTCTAGTCCGGCCGCGGAATCTCGAAGGGCGCCGTCGTGTCGCAGTAGCTCCGGCCGCCAAGCCGCCCGACTGCCGCGAGGCGCGCTGGGTCGGGGCGCCCGTCGACGAGCACGTCGTCGTCCAAGTGCAAGCGCACGACCTCGAGCAGGAACATGTCCACCGGTCCGTCGCCGACTTCCAGGTGATGGCGGAGCACGGCCTCCATCGCGATGGCGGCCTCCGCGACGCGCGGCGGGCGCACGGACACGCTCGGCAGGGGCGTGAGGCCGGCGAGGGCGAACTCGTCGATGTCCGGCCCAGCGTCGGCCGAAGTCGCGACCATCGCGGCGGCGAGCGCCCGCGTCGGGATGTGCAGGACGGCCTCCTTCGTCGCCAGCAGATTGGCCGCCGTGTCCTTGGGGCGGCCCGCGCGCCGGCCGACGCTGAGCATCACCGTCATGGGGCTCGAGGAGACGCCGCCGAAGTAGCTGAACGGGGCGAGATTTGGCACGCCGTCCGCACCGAGCGTGCTCGCCCATCCCACGGGGCGCGGGACCACGCACGCGGTCATGAGCAGGTAGCTGTCTTTGGCCGAGAGGGTGGCAGGATCGATCTGCATGCTGTCTCCGCGCGCGGGGCTGAGGCGTAGGATACGCGCATGAAGCGAGGAGCCTGCGCATCCGGGGACGTCCACAGCGCCGCGGCCGGTGCCGACGTGCTGGCCGAGGGTGGCAACGCCGTCGATGCCATCGTGGCGGCCGGCCTGATGGCGGCCGTGACCCTCCCGACGATGACGAGCCTGGGCGGCGGCGGGATGATGACGCTGCTCGTCGACGGGCGCGTCACGTCCTGTGACCTCTTCTCGACCTTGCCCGGCATCGGCATGAAGCGCCAGGGCGTGCGTGAGCTCGACGTCGTGACCGTGAGCTTCGAGGGCATCGACGTCGACTTCCGCGTGCGCGCGCCCTCCATCGCCGTACCCGGCACCGTGGCCGGCCTCTGGGAGACGCATCTGCGCCACGGCAGGATGCCGCTGAAGGAGGTCGCCGGGCGCGCCATCGAAGCGGCGCGCCAGGGCTTCACCGTCACCGCCGGGCAGACGAGCGCGTTCTCCCTCTTGGAGGAAATCTATCGCATGACCCCGGCGACGTGGGGGCTGCTGTCCAACGGGCGCGAGGTCGCGCAGCCCGGCGAGACGCTCCGCAACCCGGACCTGGCGGACACGCTCGAGTGCCTGGTCGAGGAGGGGCCCGCGCCCTTCTACGAGGGCGACATCGCCCGCGCGATCGCTGAGGCGAGCGAGGGGTGGTTGACGTTGGAGGACCTGGCGGCGTACCGGGCCCTCTTCCGCGCGCCGCTCGAGGGCAGCTACCGGGGCTGGACCGTGCATGCGCCCGCGATGCCCAGCGTGACAGGCGGCATGCTGCTCGCCGCACTCCGCTACCTCGAGTCCGGCGGCCCGCTGCCGAGGGACTTCGACGTGCCTGCGTGGACCCGCATCGTCGACGCGATGCGCTACATGGAAAACGTGCGCAGCGACGAGTACGAGGAGCGACTCTTCGAGGATGGCTACCTCCAGGCCATGCTCGCGGCGTGCCCGGGCGGCAACACGATGCACATCTCGACCGCCGACGCCGATGGGAACCTCGTGGCCTACACGACCACGGTGGGGGAGAGCGCGGGCTTGGTAGCGCCCGGCACCGGCGTCGTGCTCAACAACTTCCTCGGCGAAGAAGACATCCATCCGGTCGGCAGCCAGCGCGCGCCGGGCCATCGCATGATGACGTCGATGTGTCCCTTGCTGCTGTCGGGGGGCGCCGGGCGGCGCATTGCGATGGGGTCCGCGGGGAGCGCTCGCATCAAGACGGCCCTGCTGCAGATCGTGCTGCAGCTTGTCGACGGCGGGGTGGATCTAGCCGAGGCCGTGCGTCGCTCACGCCTGCATGTCGAGGGCGACACGCTCTACATCGAGGGCTGGGGTCGCACCGAGGAGCAGATCGACGCGTTGCGGCCGCTGGGGCGCGAGGTCGTGCTGACCTCGGAGTGCGGCTACTTCTTCGGCGGCGTCCAGGTTGTCGAGCACAGCCCGCACGGCTTCGCGGCAGGGGCCGACGAAGACCGCCGCGGCTGCGTGGCGCGGGTCCTGTAGGGGCGACCCTTGTGGTCGCCCGGGACGCGTTCTCCGTCGTGTGCCCTTACGTGTAGGGGCGACCCTTGTGGTCGCCCGGGACGCGTTCTCCGTCGTGTGCCCTTACGTGTAGGGGCGACCCTTGTGGTCGCCCGCGGGCCAGGTGACTCGTTGGGCGGGGACAAGCCCCGCCCCTACATGCGCCCGCGAGCCTCGTCGGCGCGTGTCCGTGTCGGTGAGCGGCGGTGCGAGGTTGGGCGAGTGTGTGTGCGCTAGGGGGCGTGGGAGTTGGGGTGGGCGTGGGCGTGGGTGCGGCGCCCACGGCGCCGCCCCAAAACGAAGAAAGGCCACGGCTGCGCGAGCAACCGTGGCCTCTCGAAGGTCAGTAGCTTCTAGCCACCACAGGTGGAGCAGCCACCACTGGTGCAAGCAGCGGTACCAAGAGCAGCGGCGACGACGAAGAGAGCCAGGATGATCCTGCGCATAGTGATGTTCTCCTTCTGCAATGCAGATGATGACGATTCTGTTGGGGTCTCGTACGACTCTGCATCGCTTCGAGACGGCCGGAAGGCTACGTGAGGCCCGGAGGGGTTTCACGCACAAACTGGCTGCAGGTAGGGGACGCGGCCGATCTTCGGGCGCGCTTAGGACGGCATGTCCGATGCACGCGGAAACGGCTCTTTCGGCCGCATAACCCGTCTACCTAGCCCACAAGATGGGGCGTGCGGATGCCGTGGTCGGCGGGATCGGGCACAAGTTCGTCTTCACGCGTGCCGCGGTCACGCAGGATCAAGAGGATGCGCGCGTGGCCGGGCGACGTCTCCGGCAGCGCGGCCGGATCCTTCGCGGGAATCGCCGCCGGCGCCTCGGCTTCGGCAGCTTCCTCCTGGATCACGACGCGCACGCGTGGCACGCCCATGAAGTGACGTTCGCGCAGCGGCGCGCGCCGCTGGTCGTGGATCTCGTAGGCGATGGTCAGCACGCGGCGGATGTCCTTCCACGTGACCGCATCTTCGAAGTACACGATGTCGATCTGCAGATCGCGAAGCACGGCGCCGATGTAGCGCCTCTCGCGCGACGTGAACGCCTGGTTGTAGGGCGGGCCGTAGAACGACGGGCCCACGACCTGGCTCGAGGAGCGGTCGCGCGCCTCGATGTCGCGCACCACGCCCGGCACGAGCCACACATGCGGACAGAACAGGTAGCCCGTGCCGTCGGGCGGCGTCTCGCGGCGCAGCTGCTTGAACAGGAGCTGGAAGCTCCGGCGGAACCGGCGCCGCAGGGTCACGTGGAAGCGACGGGCGAGCTGGAAGCGCGCATCGGCGTCGTCGAAGGCCTCGCGCGGCTGGAAACGGCGTGCGCTGTCGTCCTCCCCGAGGACCAGGTCGTAGGCATGGCGCGGCTCGTCGGTGTCGCGGAGCACGAGCCAGCCGCTGTCGCGTGCGATGTCATACCAGTAGCGTTCGAGGCGCTCTTCTTCGCCGCCCTCTTCGCGGATGCGCGAACGCTTGAGCCAGAGCGTGGGTGTGAGCGGCACCTCGGGGGGCACGTCGCCGCCGCCGATGATGCGCCGGAAGTGAGCCCCCGCGCGCACGACGAGCAGCAGGGAGCACATGCTCGCAAGCAGCCCGAGCCAGTGCGTGAAGGCGAACGGCGCCTCGGGCCAGGCGGCGAACCACAGGCGGTGTGCTTGACCGAGCGTGACGACCACCGCGAGGGCGAGCACGATCACGGTGTGCGCCTGCTTGAGGTATTCCTGCACGGGGATCGTGCGCGCGCGGCCGGTGCCGTCGCGTCGGCAGAACAGGTAGCCTTGCGCGGGCATGTCGCCCAGGTGCCGGCCGCTCCACCAGCCGGCGACGAGCACACCGACGAGCGCGACCCACCCCGGCAGGAGGCTGAGCGCGATGAGCCCGCCGATCCAGCCCGCGCCAAAGAGCAGGAACGGCAGGACGGAGGCGCCGCGGCGGCGCGCGATCTGATGCAGCCACTGCGCGGCCGCGACGCATCCGAAGATGATGCCGACGGAGAGCACGCTCCACACCAGCGCGATGCCGAGCAGGTACGGCACGTAGGCGACGGACGTCTTGAGGAACAGCAGGCCATCGAAGATGTAGGGACCCGCCGCAGCGCAGACGATGAGTGCACCGAGCAGCCATAGGCTCGGAGCGGCCAGCGTCCGATCGGGAAGGGCGTTGGCTTCGGGCGACGGGCGGAACGCCACCGCGTAGCGCGGCGAGAGCGTGCGACCGAGTGTGCGGAGGCGTGCCCACGCCCCGCGGACGAGGCGCTGGGACGCAGGCATCCAGCCAAGGCGCGCGGCCTGGGCGAGCAGCATGGCGCCCAGCACGGCCCCGACCACGATGATCAGATCTGTTCCGTCGTGCGGTGCGTAGCTGCCCGCGCTCTCCAGCAGGGCGATCCCCGCCGTGAGCAGAAGCGCCTCGCGGCCGATCGAGCCGGCGCGCCGCAGGGCGGACCCGACCGGGCTCGTCGAGGGGATGGAGCGGGAGGTGCGCACCCGTTCATGGCACCCGTGAGGGCGGCCGCTGTCAAGGGCACCCGCAGCCGGACGTCCCGCTCTGGAGCGGCTCCGCCGCAGAGGCCATCAGGCGGGGGTCGGCAGACCCAGGCGACCTAGCTCTTCGGACCGCAGCTCGCGGCCGAAGCTCACGCCGAGACGGATGTCGCAGTTGGCCGGCGTGACGTCGACCTCCTGGATCTCCGCCGGCCCGGCCCAGATGTCATCGTCGCCATCGACGATGCGGATCAGGATGCCGGTCCCGTACGCTTCGTCGAGCGCTTCGACGACGCGCGCCACGGGCAGTTGATCGAGGTCCCAGCCCTGGCGCTTGCCGACGCCGAGCTTGGCCAGGCCGCGCGTGATGGAGAGGCTCTCCGTCCGCAGCGGCTTGCTGTTCTTGCCGGGCTCGGGGTAGAGCCACACCACGAAGGGGTCGCGCTCCGGTGCCGCGGGGTCGGCGGGCGCGCGGGTGATGGCGGGGGTGCGATGGCGGGGACCCGCGCCTTGGAGCACCTCCGGCGCGTTGTCAGCGCCGATGGCCGGCAGGGGCACGCCGAGCATGCCGGCTTCCTCGTCCGTGAGCGGCTCGACCATCAGGCAGCCGACCTCGACATCGGTCTGTTCCCAGTCGAGCTTCGCGATGCGTGTCGCACGGAGTTCCTTGCGAACGAGCGGACCGAGCATCTCGTAGTGCAGCTCGGCGGCGAAGGTGTCGCCGAGGGTCTCACCGATGCGTCGCGTGATCTGCGCAAGGCTCGAGAGGCGATGGATGCCGAGCAACTCGCCGGAGACGCGCAGGCGCAGGCCGGTGCGGCTGAGGTCGAGCAGGCGGACGTGGAACGTGCCGCCGTCGCCTTCGACCCGGACGGGCAGATTGCAGTCCACGCGGACAGCTTGTCGGCGGTTGTCGTGGTCCATGCTCGGCCCCTTCCACGGGTCACGTCCTTCTTTCGGCCGTATGGGGGGCAGGGCTTGAGGGCTGGCAGGGGGTGATTGTTAGGTGGGCGCTTGGGCTTCAGCCCGAGGGCGTGCTACAGGCTCTTCGCCGGCTGGTTCTCGGCGATGTACTTCGGGCGGTAGATCGGGAGACCGTCCTTCTTGCCCGGGAAGTTGCGCTCATCGACGATCTGACAGGCAATGCCCGCCACACGCGACCAACCGAAGAGCAGCGTGTAGTAGTCCGGGTTCGTCAGGCCGGCAGCCGTGAGGATCGAGCCCGAGACCGCATCCACGTTCGGGTACGGGTTCGAGATCTTCGGGTTCTCCTTGAGGATCGGCGGGACGACCTCACGCAGCGTGCGCGCCGTCTTGACGAGCTCGTTGTCGGGGAAGTGCTGCGCGCCGAACTCGTACTGGATCGTCGCGCGCGGGTCCTCCTGGCGAAGAACCGCGTGGCCAAAGCCGAAGACGAGACCGCCGGCCGCCATGATCTCGCGCACCTTGGCCTCCGCGGCCGTGGCGTCGGACGTGCCGATCGACTTCACGAAGGCGAGGCACTCCTGGTTGGCGCGACCGTGGCGCGGGCCGTAGAGCGCCGCCATCGCCGAGGCGATGGACGAGTACATGTCGGCCTTGCCCGACGCAACGGCCTTGCCGACGAACGTCGAGAGGTTCCCTCCGCCGTGGTCCATGTGCAGGATGTAGAAGAGGCGCAGGAGGTCGGCCAGGACCGGCGGCGCATCGTCCATGCCGAGCATGTGGGCGAAGTTCTCGTGGAACGAGAGCTCGTGGCTCGGCTCGATCGGGTCGCCCCAGCCCTCGCGAATGCGGTAGATCGCGGCGACGAGCGTGCTGATGCGTGCGATCAGGTTGAGGCAGTCCTCGCGGTAGTCGTTGTCTTCCGACTTGCCCGTCATGCCCAGCGCCGACAGGCCGGCGATCAGCCACTCCATCGGGTGGCCTTCCTTGGGCAGCGCATGTAGGACGTCGTAGACGCGGGGGTCGATGGCGCTGCGCTTGGCCATGTCCGCCTTGAGCGCGGCGGTCTGCTCGGCGCTGGGCAGTTCCTTGTGCAGGAGCAGGTAGATGACCTCCTCGGCGGCGAGGTCCTTGAGGTCCTGCAGCGTGTACCCAACGTAGGTCACGCCCAGCGTGGGGCTGACCGCGCTCGTGCGGCACGTGCCGACGGGGTAGCCGCGCAAGCCGGAGTTCAGATGGGCTTCGGTGATCTCGAAGAGGGTCTTCGGCGCGGCTGCGGTGGCGTCGGACATGGGAAGCTCTCCAACTGGGGACGGGGCGAGTCAAGGTAGCGCCGCGCCCGTGCCGGTCCAGCCACGTCCCGGAGCCCCACGCAGAGAGCCTAGAGTCCGCGGGTATCCCGCCCTGCCGCGCCCTCGGCGGGCAGCGGAGCGTCGTCCACGAGAGCCACGATCCGGGTCCCAGGCCCCGGCTTGAGGCCCGCTTCGGCCGTGGCGATCGTGAGGCGGCCCTCCTCGCTGATCGCGAAGAGCGGCAGGACCCCGGCCGCATGCTGGGCCAGGAACGCGTCGTAGTCGAACTGCTCGGTCAAGCCGGTCACCCGGACGCGGCCTCGGCCGCAGCGCGAACTCATCGCATAGAAATCGGCTTCCGGCGCAAAGAGCGCACGTCCGCCCACGTCGCCTTGGGCCTGGATCCGGCCCTTCGCCGGCACCGTGTCGGGGGGGAGCTGGTACGTCTCGCTGCGGCCGAACTGGTGGGCGAAGTGCAGGGTGACGAGGGTGTTCACCTCGTCGTTTGGCGTCAGGGCCAGCACCCGACCGATCCCGAACAGATCCAGCTCGGCCGTCACGCTCTCTTCCAGCGCATTGCCGCGCCGCGCGGGCAGACCGTCGAGCCGCGCCTTGCGCACGTTCGCCCGGTTCGCGTCTACGAGCAGGACGGTGACGCCTTCCTTCTGCAGCGCTCCGGCGATCGCGCGCACCCATCCACTCGCGCCGACGAAGAGCACTCCCTGGGGGTTGGGGATCGCGAGGCCCAAGCGACGGGCCACGACGCTGGACGTGAGGCCGTAGACGAGCACCGTGCCGACGATCACGACGAACGTGATCGGTACGAGGAGCTCGGCGCCCGCGTAGTCGGCCTGCTCGAGCTGGAAGCCGAAGACCGAGGCCACGGCTGCGGCGACGATGCCGCGCGGGCAGAGCCAGGCGAGGAAGATCTTCTCCTGCCGCGTGAGTTTGGAGCCGCGTGTGGAGACCCAGACGGCCGCGGGCCGGACCACGAACAGGAGCGCGGCGAGGAAGCCCACGATCTTCCAGTCGAGATGGCCGAGCGCGTCCATGCCCTTGGGCGTGCCGAGACCCGCGGCCAGCAGGATGAACAGGGAGGACAGGAGCAGGATGCGCAGGTTCTCCTTGAACTCGAGGATGTGGCCTACGGAGACGTGGTGTTGGTTGGCCGCGTAGATGCCCATCACAGTGACGGCGAGCAGGCCGCATTCGTGCTGCGCGGCGTTCGTGGCCGTGAAGACGCCCACGACCATGGCGACGGAGACCGGGATGTGCAGATGGTCCGGCACCCAGTACTTGCGCAGCAGATGGACGAGCAACCACCCGCCGGCGAACCCGCCGGCGCCGCCGATGACCGCGGTCTTGGCGAGCCCGAGGATGGCGTGGCCCGTGTCCTGGCCCCAGCCGCCTGGGGACATGAGCCCTTCGTAGACCAGCAGGGCCAGCACCGCGCCGATCGGATCGATCGCGATGCCCTCCCAGGTGAGGATCGGCCCGGTGCGGCCGCGCGGGTTGATGTGCCGCAACAGTGGCAGCACGACGGTGGGGCCCGAGACGATGAGGATCGCGCCCAAGAGCAGCGCGAGCTCGAAGCCGAGCCCAGCGATGTAGTAGGCCGCCAGGGTGGAGAGGGCCCACGTCACCAGCGCGCCGATCGTGATCAGGCGGATCACGACGCGCCCGTGCTTCTTGAGGTCGGCCATCCTCAGGGTGAGGCCGCCCTCGAAGAGAATCAGCGCCACGGAGGCCGAGACCACGGGGAAGAGCAACTCGCGCTGCAGCAGGCCCGCAATGCCTAGATCGAACCAGTAGGGGCCCGAGAAGAAGCCGAACACCAGCAGGAGCAGGATCGACGGCAGCTTGAGCCGCCATGCGATCCACTGGGCAGCCATGCCCAGGCAGAGCAGGGCCGTCAGTCCGATAAGCACGTCCACGAGTCGCGACCCTCCGGCGAAATGCTACCTGGGCCGCCGTAGAATCCCGCGCGTCCCGGAGAGGCCGATGCGACTGATCACCTGGAACGTCAATTCGATCCGCACGCGGCTCGAGCGTGTGCTCGCGCTGCTGGAGCGCCACGACCCCGACGTGCTCTGCCTGCAGGAGACGAAGGTCGTCGACGAGAGCTTCCCGCGGGAGGCCTTCGAGGCCAAGGGCTGGCACGTCGAGACGTTCGGCCAGCCGACCTACAACGGCGTTGCCTTGCTCTCGAAGCAGCCCGCCGAGGATGTCCAGCGCGGCCTGCCGGGCGACGACGAGGACGCGCACAAGCGCCTCATCGCGGCGACGTTCGACGGCGTGCGCGTGATCGACGCCTACGTGCCCAACGGGAAGGACCCCGAGACCGAGCACTTCACCTACAAGCTCGGATGGCTCGAACGCCTGCTTGCGATGATCGAGGACCAGTACACGCCGGACGATCCGGTCGTCTTGCTGGGGGACTTCAACATCGCGCCGGACAAGCGCGACGTCCACGATCCCGCGGCGTGGGAGGGCAAGGTCCACTTCCACCCCAAGGAGCACGCGATCCTGGCGCGCTTCTTCGACTGGGGGTTCGCGGACCTGTTCCGCTGGCACGAGCGCGGCGACGGCCTGTACTCTTGGTGGGACTACCGGCGTCTGGGCTTCCAGCTGAACCATGGCCTGCGGATCGACCTCGTGCTTGGCACCGAGCCGATGACGGACCGCTCCGAGGCCTGCTTCATCGACCGCGACGAGCGCAAGGGCCAGCAACCGTCCGACCACGCACCGGTCGTCGCGGACTTCGAGTAGGAACGTACGCCGCGAACGGACGTCTGGGGTTGGGGCGGCCGCGCTTCAGTCCGGGCTCCGGATGGACGAATGGAGGGATATGCAACGCGCTGCGGCCCTCCTCTCGATCCTCCTCGTGGCTGCGCTGCCTGCCTGCGGCGTCGGGAGCTTCGTCGAGGACCTCATGGGCTCGGAGTTCGACACGCCGGCCGGTGAGAGCATGACCGACGGCGAGCGCCTGCTCGCGCTCGAGGTGCTGGCGTTGGTGAACGACGAACGCGCCCAGCGCGAGACCGCGCCGCTGATCTGGGACGACCTCGCCGCGGACGTCGCCTACGACCACTGCGTGGACATGCGCCTGCGAGGCTTCTATGCCCACGACGACCCCGATGGTGTCACCCCGTGCGAGCGCATGCAGGCCGCCGGCGTCGACATGGCGTACTGCGCCGGCGAGAACATCGCCATGCTCAACAAGACCCCTGCGGACGTGATGCAGGCCTGGATGCAGTCCGACGGTCACCGTGCGGCGATCCTGTCACCCAACGTCACGCACATCGGCATCGGCGTGCACACCGGCTCCGGCGGTCCCTGGTGGACCCAAGAGTTCTTCGTTCGCCTCGACGACTAGGTCCTCGGCCGCGAGCCTGACGCTCACCGCCGCGCGTACCGCCCGCCGTTCTCCTTGGCGATCCGGCGCATGAGCTCGGAGTCCATGCCGATCGAGATGCAGTGGATCGCCACGCGCCGCGTCTGGTTCTCGCGCCGGACGGCGCGCAGGATGTCCGGCGTCGCGACGTACTTGCCGCTGCCGGGCACGCCGTCCGACAGCAGGAAGATCGTGTCGACGTCCTTCGTGCGTAGCGCGAGCTCCAGCCCGTCGTAGAGGTTCGTGCCGCCGGTCGGCTTCTTCGACGCCAAGTCGCGCTGGATGGAACTGCGCGTCGATCCATTGAGCTTCTGGAGCTTGTCCTTCCAAGGATGGATCGTCGTGTGGAAGAGGATGACGTTCACGCGCGCGCGGTTCTTGAGCTTGGCGATCGCGCCCAACACCTCGCGGACCGCGACGTCAAGGCGGTTGAGCGCCTTCTTGTCGTACGCGTCGGGCTTCTGGCCCGGCGCACTCATCGAGCCGGACTGATCGATCACGAAGATCACCCGCTCGGACTTCACTGGGATGCCGTAGAAGCCGGCTTGCGTGCCCGCGTGCTGCTCGGGCGGCTCGGGGATCTCCTCCGGCACCGCGAAACCCTTGCCGTGGGTGTCCCACCAGCGCTTCCAGATGGTGGCGTTGTCGTAGAGGTTCATCGCCGTCAGGCGGAAGAGCGTCGAGGCGATCGCGTCGCGCACGCGCTCCTGATCCTCGGTCACCAGCCGCTCGATGAGCGGCGCGATGCAGGCCTTCGTGCGCAGCCGGTCGAGTGCCTCGACGCACGCCAGGCGCACCTGCCACGCCTCGTGGGGGAGGGAGAGCAGCACTTTGGGGATCAGGCCCGGGTCGCCGGAGGAGCCGGCCGCATCCAGCGCGAGGATCCGGTCTTCCTCCCGGCGGGCTTGCAGCAGGCCGAGGAGGTACGTCTTCACCTTCGGATGGTGGAAACCCAGACGCGCGAGCGCACGGATGGCCGCGCGGCGCGCGATGACGTTCTTCTTCAGGCGCGCGCGCTTGAGCAGGAGCGGCATGGCCACCTCGTCGCCGTGATCCCCGAGGGCTTCGAGCAGCAGCGGCAGGACGGTCTCGTCCTTCTCCTTCTTGGCGCGCTTGAGCAGCGCCACCGTGATCTCACGCTCGGGGATCGCGGCCAGCACCTCGGCCGCGACAGCGCGCATGGCGGGATGCTTGGACTTCAGCGCCCGCACGATCTCCAAGACGCTCTTCGGGTCGCGGATGTAGCGCAGCTGCTCGAGCACGGTCTTGCGTACGTTGGCGTGCAACTTCTCGTCTTCGAGGAAGCCCAGGATCGCGGCCACGGCCTTTGCGTCACCTTGGGCCCCGAGCACCTGCGCCAGCGCGATACCCACGGTGACCTGCACCGGGCGCACCGAGGACAGGGCCAAGGCCCGCTTGCGCGCTTCGGGCAGGCCGAGGGAGTTGAGGTCCCGGATCGCCTGGGCTTGGAGGTTCGGGTAGTCCTCGTCTGCCGCGTGGCGGATCGTCTTCAGCGGCGGACCGCCCTGGAGGAAGCGCGCGCCCTGGGTGTAGGCGCCGTAGCGCGCGGCGGGCGTCGCCGCGCCGTGCACCGCGGCGAGGATGGCCTTGCGTGCGCTCTCGCTACCGAGGGCGGCGAGCCAGCGCGCCGCGCCGTTGGCGGCGGAGGCGTCCCCCGAGTCCATCATGTCGAGGTAGATCGCTTCGCGCCCAGGATGCCCCATGTAGTGCAGGGCCTGGGCCAGCGCGGAGGCCGCGGCGAGTTTCGCCTTCCGGGCGAGCGCCGCAACCTTGGCACCGCCCACGTCCAGGTACGCCGCGTTGCCGAGTGCGCGCAGCGCCGCGTTCTGGATGTTGATCTCCTTGTCGGAACTGGCGATGCGCAGCAGGAAGTCGAAGCTCGACTTCGTGCCGACGTTGCCGAGCAGGTTCACCGTCCCTTGGCGTTCGGCGTAGGGCTTGGACCGCTCCGTCTCGAAGCGCTGCTTCAGATCCTCGCAGGACTCGCTCGGCGGCGTGCGTTTCACGCCGGCGGCGGGGGAGGCCTGATCGGGCCAGACGCGCGGCCTCGCCGGCGGCACGTCCTTGGAGCGTGTGAACTCGATGGCGGCGCCCGACCTGCTCGTCACGCGCGCGATCCAGGCTTCTGCGCCCACACGGAAGGGCTTGCCGGGCATCACGCGCTCGGGTGCGTCACCGCGGAACTGGAACGCGCCGTCGCCATCGAGGTCGATCCAGATCTTGTCGCGCTTCTCGTCATCGAAGCAGACGTCGAAGCTGTGGTCGGTCAGCGCGAGCAGCCGCAAGCGTCCGCCGAGCACGACGGTGCCGCGCCGGTGAATGCGGCCGAAGACCTGCACGTGCGTCGCACTGCTCGACGGGATGTGGGAGAAGTAGAGGGGGATGGGAACGGCTTGCTTCTCGTCGGCGTAGCGGGCGAGCACCGTCTGGCGCCTGGACCAGTTGGTGCCGGCCTTCTCCATGTGCGTCAGCTTCTCGTCGCTCAGGTCGCCGTCGAAGTCGTGGTCGACCCACAGCCGCGGCGCTCCCTCGACGGCGTCGAACGCGAGCGTGAGCCCCTTGGTGCCGGCCATCTTGATGCGCGCGTAGAACGGGTTTGTGAGGCCCTTGAGCGGCGTGACGCCCTCGGGCGGGTCCGGCTTGAACGGGATCCGGCCCGCGTTGAAGGACCCGACGCCGCCGGGTTCCCAGCTCAGGTGTGCGGTAACGATCTCCTCGTCGCCCGCCAGGGCGAAGGGCGTGAGGAGCAGCAGGAGGAGGGGTACGGCCAGACGCATGCGGGCCGGGAGTCTAGCGGATTGGGCGCTCTCGGTCGCGCCGGTCTCCCTTCCCCTCCCGTCACGTTGACTTTGACTTTGACCTTGCCTTTGACTCTGCCTTCCGACGGCTCAGGTCGGCCCTTGTCCGTGTCTCCCCACACTTTGACTTTGACCTTACCTTTGACTCTGCCTTCCGACGGCTCAGGTACGGCCCCAGCCCTAGCCCGTGCCTGTGGGGATGTGCACGTGGCAGGCCAGGGGACGTGGAAGGCAACGTCAAGGTCAACGTGCCAAGTTCGGTGTTGCCCGCGCGAAGGCTACCCCTCCGCCTCGTACATCTCCTTGAGGCGCCGGACCGTGGTGGGGGCGTGGCCCGCATAGTGGTTGTTTACGTAGACCAGGCTGCGCACGCCCTGCTTCATCATCCCCCGAATCAACTTCGACCAACGCAGCATGCGGTCGGTGTGGTCGAGGACCTCCTCGTCCCACGTTGTCGTGACGGCCTCGATCGCCTTGCGGTCGCCCAACAGCCGGATGTAGCAATCCTGCCCTGTGCGCACGTCGAAGCGTGGCGTCACTTCGTCACCGTGCGGCATCCACGCCTGGTCGACCAGGGTGAGCGTCGCACCATGGCGCGCGAGAAGATCCACGAACGGCTGCTTCAGCCACGCCTTGTTGCGGATCTCGACCGCGTACCGGAATCCCTCCTTCGGGAGATCCCGCAGGAAGCTGTCCAGCCGCTCCAGGAACGGCCCCTCCGACGGGAACGTCGCGCGGTTGAAGTACGGGAACTGCAGCAGGAGGTAGCCGAGCTTCGGACCCATGCGGCGCATGGTCTCCAAGAACACGTCGCGGTCCTCGTAGGTCGCGTCCGGGTCGAGGATGCGCCTCGCGTCCGGCTTGAAGGTCTTGCCCCCGTGGACGATCGACTTCGGGAACTTGGCCGAGAGCAGGAAGTCGTCCGGGGTCTTGGCGTTCCAGCCGTCGACGAGGCGCGCGCTCGGCAGCGCGTAGTAGGTCGCGTCGACCTCGACCGTGTCGAAGTGCTGGGCGTACACGCTCAGGAACGCGCCCGGGGGCGTGAGCCGCGGATAGAACGGCCCGACCCAGTCCTTCGACGAGAAGGAGGAGGTCCCGAAGCGCACCAACGCCGCGGGATCGTAGAGCGCGGTCTCGGCCACGTCTGCTAGGGGGACACGTCGACGGTGATCGTGCCGAACGTCAGCGTGAAGCCCGCGTTGTTGTTGAAGAACCCCGCGGGATCGCCGCCCGCCTGGAAGATGTCCGCCGTGTCGAAACTGAGCGCTCCGACGCAGTTCAGGATCTGCAACGCCGTGCCCTCGACACGCTGGTTGGCGGCGACGCCCTGGCCGGCATCCAGATCGCCGCCGGCGACCGGCTGTTCGCCCGGGGTGCCGGCCGGCGGGGTAACGCCGAGGATCCCGTCCGGATCGTCGAAGAACGACAACCCGCCTTCCAGGGTGATGTCCCACGGTGCGGCACGCGGCGGGCGGCGGTCCAGCCGGCGCGTGGCGTCCACCGTGGACGCTGCGGCGTCGGCCGCGATCTCCTCCCGGACATCCTGCGCGACGGCCGGCGTCGCGGCGAAGGCCCAGCTCGCGATGAGGGCAACGAGCAGGCAGAGCCTGAGCGTGAAGTTCGACGAAGGTCCCATGGAATCTCCCACCCAATGAGCGGCCCGGAGGCCGCCGGGGATTCTAGCCCGGCGAGGTCCGGGACGGCAGGGTGGACCCGCGGGTCCCAGACCCTTGGGATGTCATCTTCCGTGGGCGGCTTGAGCTCGCGCCGTCGTCGCACTGGAGCACGGCCTAGCGTCGGCGGCCGATCACCCGGCGGCTGCCGCTGTGGCGGTGGCCGTGGTGCCCGTGCCCGTAGCTCCGGTGCCCGTAGCTGTGGCGCCCGTAGTGACGGCGCCCGTGGTGTCCGTGCCCGTGGTGGTATCCGAAGCCGAGGTGGAGGCGGGGCGCGTAGTAGGGGCGGTAGTAGCTCGGGTAGTACACGCGCGGTCCGTAGACGCGCCGGACGACGGGGCGACAGCTGACCCGCCGCACGACGCGGCGGACGACCGGGCGCCGCTCGACGACGTGCCGCACGACGGGACGCGGCTGGACCACGCGCCGCACGTAGACCGGTCGCCGCTGGCGGCAGCCGAAGTCGACGCGGACGTTGAGGCCGAGGTCGGCCTGGAGGCCGTCTTCGACGGCGTCGTGGACGCCGGCGAACGGCATCGCGTGGGCGTCGTCGGCCGCTGCGAAGGCGAGCAGCCCGACAGCGAGGGCGCCGAGGGACAGTCGCTTGAGGGTCGATAGTGTGAGGGTGCGCATGGAGAGGTCCTTTCGTGGTCGCAAAAGGACCCGGGGTCTCGCCGGGTGAGCACCGGGTGCCAAGGCCCGCCAGCCTACCACCGGCGGGCGAGGGGGCACGGTCCCGGGACTGCTCGCGCCCGCCCCGGGGCGGGTGCTAGAAGATGGGGACCGGAAGTTTGCTGGAGAAAGTCGCCATGCGCCTGTCGCTCATCGTTCTTGCCCTATCGCTCGCCCTCGTGGGGGCTCTCGTCGCCGCCCTGCCCGCCGAGGCGGCCGACGACTGGAGCCTGGCAGCCTTCCTGAAGCAGGAGTCGGGCTGGAAGGGTCACGGCGTCGGCAGCTCGATCACCGAGACGTCGACGACGCACATGCCCAACATGCCGAACATCCCCAACATGCCCAGCATCCCGGGCATGCCGAAGGACGGCAAGATGGTCAGCACGACCAAGACGACCCTCAGCAAGATCACGAAGGACGGCTACGTGCTCGCGGTCGAGACGAGGTCGATGGGGCGCACGATCAAGAGCACCCAGACCGAGAAGCTCGCCAAGAACATCAAGCCCAAGTTCACCGACGGCGGCGAGGGCACGGTGAAGATCGGCGGCACGGACTACACCTGCAAGATCATGGTCGTGGCCAACATGAAGGAACTCATGGATGGCTCGTTGCCGAGCGGTGGTGGGGGGCGCGGCGGGATGGCGCCGCAGATGGGCAAGGGCAAGCTCTACGTCCACGCCAAGCTCGGCGTACTCAAGATGGAGACGACCATGAGCGTCATGGGCCAGGCGGGGACCATGGTCCAGCAGACGACCAAGCTCGCGGCCACGCACAAGATCGGTGAGAAGACGTACGCCGGTCGCGAGATCACAACGACCGTCTCGTTCTCGATGGGCACGATCAAGTCGAGCAGCGTGACGTCGAACGCGCTCCCCATCCATTCGCTCAAGAAGGTCGCGAACTCCGAGATGATGGGGCGCAAGTCCAAGACCGTGACGGAGGTCAGCGCGTACGTGAAGAAGCCGCTGGCCGCGACGACCGGTGGCGTGCCCGCGAAGAAGCCCGCCAAGGAGCCCGCCAAGTAGCGCTCGCGCACCGATCCGCACCACCGACTTGCCCGCGTCCCCGCAGCGGATCTACCCTGGGGGGCCCGTTCTCGAACAGAGGACGGGCATCCGGAGGTCGACCGATGCGCAAGCATGTGCTCACGGGGGCTGTTGCCCTGTTCCTTCTCCTCGTCTGGGGCGGCCTCGCCCCGGAGTCAGCGATCGCTGAGGACGGCGCCCACAAGGAGCGCGCGCCCAAGCCCGCGAAGCAGGGCATGGACGAGAAGCGTCGCGCCGGCGTCCTGCGCGGACTTGCCAACGGCGTGGAGGCGCTCGTGGCGCTCGGACGCAAGGAGGAGGCCGCGCATCTCCGGGAGATCTACGAGTCCGTGAAGCGCGGCGGGCCCGCCAAGGCGAAGAGGAAGGCGAAGCCCCACGGCGGTCATGCCGAGCGTCAAATCGCTGAGGGCTACGTCGAGTTGATGGGCTTGGCCGTTCGGACGCTCGTGAAGGCGGGCAAGCACGACCGCGCGGAGGTCGTCGAGCACGGCAAGCACGCGCTCGAGCTGCGCCTGAAGGGCCGCCGCGACGACGAGGCGATGAAGGTCTACAAGACGGCCCCGGCGCGGGGAGAGCAGGCGCGCGCCCTGTTCGTGGCTGCGGAGCTGCTCGCGGACCACGGCGACAAGAAGCACGCCGGGCTCCTCGCGGAGATCGCGCGCAGTTGGCTGAAGAAGAGCAAGGCGAGCGCGAAGCGTGAGCACGGATCGAAGGAGCGTGGATTCAAGGAGCACGCCGACAAGAAGCGTTCGTCGTGGCAGGGCGAGGGCGACGAGGCCCTGGCCCAGCGCATCCGGATCCTGAAGATGGCGCTGCCTGCGCTGCGCGAGGGCGAGCGGGAGAAGGCGACGGCCATCCTGCAGCGCGGCATCGACGCAGGTCGCGTCATGCTCGCCAAGCGTGAGGACGACGAGGCGCGTGAGATGCTGGAGCGCACGCCGTCCTTGGGCGAGCTCGCCGAGGTGCTCCATCTCGCCTCGGACTTGTGGATGAAGTTCAAGGACAAGGAAAAGGCCCACAAGATCGCCGCGCTGGCGAAGTTCTACGCCAAGCGCTCGAAGGCGGGTCGCGCCGAGCGCGAGGTCCACGAACGTGAGGACCACGAGGAGCGAGAAGCCGACAAGCGCGGCCAAGCGATGCGGGAGCTCCACCAGCAGATGCGCGAGGTGCACGAGATGCTCGAGGACATGCAGCGTCGCTTGAAGAAGCTGAGCAAGTAGCGGCAACTCCGCTCCTGCCTGGTGTGACGACCCGTCCGCGCGGACACGCGCCCACGAAGCCCGAGGGCGACCACAAGGATCGCCCCTACCCGGTGTGCCTGCGCCGCAGGCACACCTACATCAACACCAAGAAGCAGAACGCGATGATCAGCAGCGAGCCGATGATGTCGTTCATCGTCGTGAGCAGCGGATGCGTCGCCACCGCCGGGTCCACACCCACCCTGTCCAGGAAGAGCGGCGTCAACACACCGAACAACGTTCCCAGGCAGATCGTGCCGAAGATCGCGAACGCGGCGATCCACGCCACATTCGTGCTCTCGTGGTCCATGATCGCCGCCGTACACCACACGAGTACGCCCGTGCCTGCCGCCAAGACGATGCCGACCAGCACCTCCTTGCGCACCACGGGCCACACGCCGCCCAGGCCGATGCGGCCCAGCGCGAGCGAGCGCACGGTCACGGTCGCGGTCTGCGTCGCGCAACCGCCACCCATGCCCATGATCACGGGGATGAAGATGAACAGCTTGCCCGCGTCCTTCAGCAACTCGTCGCCGGCATTGATGATCACGGCCGCGAGGATGCCGCCGAAGAACGTGGCGAGCAACCACGGCGAGCGGGCCCGCAGCGCGTTCGCGACGCCCGGCTCGTAGATCTCCTCTGCCGCCGTACCCGCGGCGCGCGCGATGTCCTCCGTCGCCTCCTCGACGACGACATCCACGATGTCATCGATCAAGATGCGGCCGAGCAGGTGGTCTTCCTCGTCGACCACGGGCACCGACGACAGGTCGTAGTCCTGGACGAGGCTCGCGATGTCTTCCTGGTCCATGTCTGCGGCGACGCGGATGGGTACCGGCGAGGTGATCGCCGCGATCGGCGTGTCGTCCTCGGCCAGGATCAGCGCGCGCTCCTTGACCCAGCCCTTGAGCCGGCCCGCGTCGTCCACGACGAAGATCTCATGCAGCTCGCCGACGTCGTCGCGCGTCCGGCGGATCTCCTCGACCGCGCTTCGGGCCCTCTGCCGCAGGCGCACCCGCACCAGCTCCGTCTGCATGATGCCGCCCGCGGACTCGGGCGGATACTCGAGCAGCGTCCGGATCTCGGCGCGGTCCTCAGGCTCGATCTCCGCGAGGACTTCGTCCTTGGCGGCCTGTTCCATGGCCTGCAAGACGTCCGCGGCGTCGTCCGTCTGCATCTCCTCGAGGACGTCGGCCGCTTCCGCCCGTGCCATGTCCTCGAGGACGTCGGCCGCTTCCGACTCTTCCATGCCGGCGAGCACGTCGGCCTGCTCGACCTTGCCAACGATCGCCTGGAAGGCGCGTGCGCGGTCCGCGGGCGTCTTCAAGGCCTCGATCAGGTCTGCGATCTCCGGCGGCTGGAGCAAGACCAGGAAACGGCGCAGGTCGTCCTTGGATCCATGGCGGACCAAGCGCTCGAGCGCGGTGAGGCTGGCGGATTCGCTGGGCATGTGGGCCTTGCCATGGGGGAAGCGCTACGCTTCGAGGGCCTTCGTGGTGAGTGACGTCAGGATCGCCGCGCCCAGGGCCACGCCGTAGCCGGTACCGCGTCCCGCCATCTCGGACGGGCCGGCCATGTCGACGTGGAGCCAGGGCAGATCCAAGTCCTCGATATGACTATAGATGAACTGCGCTGCGCACGACGTCTGTGCGTTCATGCGATCCGCAACGGAGTTGCGCATGTCCGCGATCTTCGAGGCGAACTCCTTCTGGTAGAGCTCGGGCGAGAACGGCAGCGGGTGGGTCATGTCGCCGCACGCCTGGCCGGCCTTCACGGCGAGCGCCTCGAGGCCCGCGCGGTTGCTGACGATGCTCGCGTGCCGGTAGCCCGTCGCGACGAGCTGTGCGCCGGTGAGCGTGGCCATGTCGATCAGCACGTCCGGCTTCATCGTGCGCGCGACGAAGGAGAGCGCGTCGCCAACGACGAGGCGGCCCTCGGCGTCGGTGTTGTTGATCTCGACCGTCTTGCCCGAGTGCATCTCGAGGATGTCGCCCGGGCGGTAGCTGTCGGGGCCCACGGCGTTCTCCGCGAGCGCAGCGGCGCAGACGAAGGCCTGCTTGTGGCCGGCCGCTGCCAGGGCCAGCGCGGCGCCGACGACGCCGGAGGCCCCGCCCATGTCGCCCTTCATGCCATACATGCCGACGCTCGACTTGATCGAGAGTCCGCCCGTGTCGTAGACGATGCCCTTGCCAATGAGCGCGGCCAGCTGCTTGGCGCCCGGAGGGCTGTACTTGAGCAGCAGGAGCTTCGGCGGGTGCATGGCCGTCCGGCCGACCGCGTGCAGACCGCCCATCTTCTTCTCGAGCACCTTGGCGCCCGAGATGACGGAGATCGTCAGGTGCTTGATGCCACGCGCGGCCTTGCGCGTCTCGCTCACGAACTGTGTCGTGCTCAACTCGGCTGTGGGCATGTCGTAGAGACGCGCCGCCCAGCGGCCGCGGTGCACGATCTGCTGATCGAGACGACTGAGGCTGACCGGGGCGCCGCTGGCACGTACGCACGCAATGCGGACGGTCATGGCGCCGTTCTTGCCCGTGGCGCGCGAGTACTCGGGCAGGGCGCGTCCGATCGCGCGTGCGAGCGGCAGCGCGTGGGCGGGCTTCTCGACGCAGAGGATCACGGCCATGGTGCCGGCGCCGGCTTCGACCTTGCGCATGAGGTCGTCCGCGAAGGCCGAGCGGGCCGGACAGTTGTGACGGGAGACGTCGTTCGGCAGCACGCCCAGCCAGAGCGCCTCGGGTCCGGCGTCGGGGTTCTGGGCGCAGATCACCTTGCCGCGCGGGCCGGCGGCGGTGGACGCCGCCGCCCTGGCGAGCAACCGTGCCCAGGGGGCATCGGCCGCCCGCTTCAGCCAGCCCTTCTGGAGGCGCCGCTCGGGGGCGATGAAGACGGCGGTCGTGGCCCCCTTGAGGGCGGCGGACGCGGTCCGCGCAAAGCGCAGTTCGGACATGGACGATCCTCCCGTGCGTCGTGCGACGCGCGGTTCGAAGGGTACCCTCGGCACGTCCTGACGCGACCTGAGGCCCCTGCGTGAACCCTTCGTCGATCAACTACGAGCACCTGTGCGCCGCCTTGGCGCTCGAAGCCTTCGACGGGCGCGGGGCCCAGGGCCCCATGGAGCCCCTGCACCGAGGCGCTCCGCGGCCCGGCGTTCGTTCCGAGGCGCCGAGGGACGCGGCGGCACTCGCCTTCGTGTTCGAGCGTGGCGGCCGGTTGCACCTGCCGCTCACGCTCCGGCACGCGGACTTGCGGGAGCACCGTGGCCAGGTTGCCCTGCCGGGCGGGCGTCCGGATACGGGCGAGTCCCTCCGGCAGACGGCCTGGCGCGAGGCGCAGGAGGAGATCGGCCTGGTCGAGACGGGGGCGCAGGATCTCGGCGTCCTGACCCCGGTCTACATCCCGGTCTCGCACACGCGCCTGCATGTGCACGTGGCGCACGGTCCCGATCCGGGCGCCCTGCGGGCCAACCCGGGCGAGGTCGAGCAGGTGGAGGTCGTGGCGGTGGCCGATCTGTTGGATCCGGCCCGGCGAGCGCGGCGGGACCTGGCGATCGGCGAGCGCGTGGTGGACGTGCCGTACTTCGACGTCGGCGGCCTGTTCGTGTGGGGCGCGACGGCGATGGCGTTGAGCGAGCTGGCCGAGCGACTGCGGGTCGTCGTGGGGGCTTGATCCGGATGGGCCGCCAACTGATCCGGCTCCGCCCGCGCTCAGGCTGCCCCTACGGCGCCCTGTAGAGACCGCCCACGCCGACCTAGCGACCTTCGAGCCGGTCCAGGCGGTCCGTGAGATCCAGCACCTGCTGCTCGAGCTCCTCGACGCGCCGTTCCAGGTTGAGGTCATCGGCCGTGGGGATGGAGGGCGGAGGTGCGAGTGCGGATGCGGGTGGGGTCGCGGGTGCAGGTGTGGGAGCAGGTGTGTGGGGCGACGTGGAAGGCGACGTGGGCAAGGAGGCTTCCGCCTCCTTGCCGAGCAGGTGGCACCAGCGGGCCTGGCGCTCGCGAGGCGCACGCGGCAGCAGCTTCACGTAGGGCACGGGCCGCGCAGCCATCTCCCGCAGCCGGTCCTCGACCTCGGCCGGGCTGTCGAACGGATGCATGCGCGTACAGCGCGTCTTGAGCGCCCCCGGCGCCTGCGGCCCGCGGCAGAGCAACTCGCTCAGGATCGCCAGATCCTCGACCTCAAGGGCGAGTTGGGTCTTGGCCTCGTGGGCGTAGCGCATCGTCCGCGAGCCCATCGACTCGCGCCGCGTGACCCAGTCTCGGTCCATCAACGAGCGGATGGCCCCCTCGACGTCGTAGTCCTCGACGGACATGACGGGGTCGCGATTGCTCTTCTGGTTGCACGCCGCCACAAGCGCGTTGATCGTCAGCGGGTAGCCGTCCGGCACGGTCAGCTGCTTCTCGATCAGCGCGCCGACAATGCGCTGCTGCAGGGTGTCGAGCTCGATCGCCACTACGCCCCCTCCTCGCTGTCACGGCCGTTGATGTCGCCGCCCTCGACGTCCTGGCCTTCCAGGTAGTGTTCCTCGCCGGACAGCAGCAGGCCTTCGAGAACGTAGGACTCCGCCGTGCGCTTGGGCCCCGGCATGCGCAGCGACGTGCGGTACTGCGCCTTCACGCGACGCGTGCGGAACGAGGAGTAGAGCGCCTTCGGATCCTCGATCAGCGGGCGCAGCGTGCCCTTCTCGAAGCCCAGGTAGCGAGCGACCTCATCCGGGCCGACGACGTCGCTGCCTTCGGCCGCCATCTGCTGGCGCACCTTCTCCAGATCCTCGGTGGCAAGGTCGAAGATGAACTCCTCGAACGCCTGCACGCGGAACTCGCTCATCTCCGCGTCGGCAAACCACTCGACGAAGCGTGCGTCGCAGTCCTGGAACAGCAGGCTCGCGATCTCGCTCGCGCCCATCAGCGTGCCGAACACGCGCGGGGCACGGCAGCGCGCGACCCAGGCCGAGCGCAGGAGCGGGCAGAAGCGGTACGTCGCGAAGCCCACGCGGCCTTCCCAGAGCTCCATGATCTGGATGATCGCGAGGCGCTTCACCTGGGGATCCATGGTGCTGGACGTCACGAACGAGGCGTAGAGCTCCTCGGCCAGCCGCGTGTAGACGGCCTCCTCGATGGCCTCCCGCACGCTGGTCAGCAGATCCACCGCGCGCTCGTCGTTGGCGCGCTCGAAGGCGTAGCGCAGCGAGGTCCAGAAGTTCACCTTGGCGATGCCGAACGTGCGCGAGAGGAGCGCCTTGGTCGGGAGGGTCCACTCGAGACCGTGCTCGCCGGCCTCCAGCAGGTTGCGCATCAGCGTCTCGCCCGAGCGGACGATGCCGCCGAGCTTCACCCGGTCGTGGAGCGACGGATAGCTGTCCAGCGCCGTGGCGATCGAGCCCAGGCCGCGGAACCCCTGGGCGAGGGCGTTGAACACGTCGCGGGTGACCTCGGTGTTGCCACGACGGCAGAAGGCCTGCAGGCGCTCGATCAGGGCCACCTCGCGGTTGGTGAACACCTGCTTGAGCGTCAGCTCGTGATGCAGCGTGTAGCAGCCGCTCTCATCGAGGGGATCGATGGGCGGGCCTGAGGCATCGTTCGGCAATTCCTGGCTCGCCATGACGGGACCTTCAAGCGGGCACCGGGCGCTCCGCGGGACGCGGCGGATCCTACCGCAGAGTGGGGCGGGAAGCCCGCCCGAGCCGTCCGTGACGCGGCGATGACGCAGAAGGGCGGGCGGCATGCCCATCAAACCCAAACCGTTGCCGTGGGCGGGCTTCCGCCCGGGTCGCTGAGGTGGTAGAAATCGGGCTCCCCTGGGAGGGGGCCATGGGACCGTCGCTGGAACGCGGAGACTCCGCGGGCGACGATTCCGGACCTGACGGTCAAAGGAGGACGAGGATGCGCACGATCGCACTGGCACTCATGGCGACGGCCGCGATCGCCCTCATGGGCTGTGCTTCGAACACGGAGCGGGTGACGGGCAACGCCTGGGGCATCCCGAAGGATCTCCCGGACAACCCCAATCCGAACAAGCGCTACTGCAAGAAGTACGTCGAGCCCACGTACCGCATGGTCCCCAAGCTCTGCAAGGTGGACGCCGGCGGGATGAAGTCCGAGTGCATCACCGTGATGAAGACGACGGCCGAAGAGGTCTGCGTCCAGCCGTCCACGACGCGCACCGTCCAGGGCTGCGACGTCCGCTGCGAGAAGACGGCCGTGCAGGTCAAGCCCGGCGGCAACCGCTGGGAGAAGGACTGCAACGGCTGCTGGCAGTACGTCTACCGGGCGCCTGAGTACAAGTGGTGCGACAAGACGCGGCAGGAAGAGGGCATCAAGTTCTGCTACGACACGCCGGCTGAGTACAAGACCGTCGTGACGAGCACGCCCGTCCAGCGCACGCGCAAGACGTACGTACCGCCGAAGTACGAGGTCAAGTGGGTCAAGGAGGTCTACACCCCCGGCCACTGCGAGTGGGTCGAGGGCGATGGCTGTGGCAAGACGTGCGACACGCGCGGTGCCAAGAACTACACGACCAAGCGCGTCCGCTCCCGCAACTGCCCCGCGCCCAAGGCGCTGGACTGTGGTTGCCCCAAAACGAACTAGGGTTCGTACGCCGGTCGATCCTCTCGCTGCGTCAGGCCCCCCGCCGGATCGTGATCCTCAACGGGGCAGACCCCGCCTGCGGTCCCGATCCAGCCGTGGGCTCCGGCTCGCTTCGGTCTCGCCCAGCGCGCGGGGACGGGGAATGCCGCTCGGCGTCGGTCTGGTCCCCGGGCGCGTCGGACGAACTGGGTACAGATTCCGGCTAGGTCTGGGGCAACGCTTTTGTATGCTCACGGGCCGGTGAGGCGGATCTCACCGCCGATCCCCAGGAGAGCCACATGACCCACGTCGTCACCGGTCGTTGCGTCGACTGCCGCTACACCTACTGCGTCGTCGAGTGCCCTGTCAGCTGCTTCTGGGAGATCAAGGATCCCGCCATGCTCGTGATCGATCCGAACACGTGCATCGACTGCGAAGCCTGCATCCCGGCCTGCCCGGTCAACGCCATCTGGCCCGACCACGAGACGCCCCCCGAGTACGCCGAGTGGGAGCAGCAGAACGCCGACACCTGGGAGAGTGGCGAGAACATCACCGAGGGGTCCGATCCCCTCGACTCGGCCAAGCTGCTGGAAGAGATCCAGGAAGAAGAGCAGGCCAAGGGCTGGGACATCGCCGAGCCGAGCAAGGCGGCGGACTAGGTCAGCCCGCTGCGCGGGCTGACCGTGGTAGGGGCGACCCTTGTGGTCGCCCGGGACGCCACCTCCGTCGTGTGCCCTTACGCGTAGGGGCGACCCTTGTGGTCGCCCACGCGCTTCGTGAGCGCGTGTCCGTGTCGGTGTCCGTGTGACGGTGCAAGAAGGGCGGGCACAAGGCCCGCCCCTACATGGTAAGTCCCGACGTGGCAGAACGCGCTCGGGCGGGCACAAGGCCCGCCCCTACCCGGCCTACTTCTTGGCGGGCTTCTTCGCGGGTTCCTTCCAGCCGAGGCGCTCCAAGGCCTTGCGCGCCTTCGCCTTCACGCCCCCGTGCGTGTCGCCGTCGCGCATCTCCCGCAAGCGCGGGATCGCGGACGACACGGCGTACTTGCCGCACGCCTCCGCCGCCCACGAGCGCATGCCGTGGTACGGGTCGCTGAGCAGGTCCACGAGCACCGGGTGCAGGCTCTTGTCGTCCGGCGTGAGATGCGTCACGCAGTCGATCGCTGCGTTGCGCAGCCGGTGGTTCGCGCCTCGGCCCCACGGGTACTCGAGGAACGGCACCACGTGGTCGACCGCACGCGCGTCGCCCAGGCTCTTGAAGCCGTCCACGGCCCCGTGGCGCACGACGTTCTGGTCCGAGTCCACCGCCAGCAGCTTCACAAGCGCCTCGAAGGCGCCCTGCGCCTTGACCTTGCCCACGGCCCGCGCCGCGTCCGAGCGCACCGACGGGTGCGGATCGCTCGCGGCGGCCTGCAGCACCACAGTGCCTGCGATCTTCCGGTTCTTCGCGCCCAGCGCCTTCATGACCGATTGGCGTACCCGCGAGTCCTGGTCCTTGGCGCCCGCCACCAGGGCCGTCGCCGCGCCCTCGTCGTCGATGCGTCCGAGCACCTCCGCGCACGTCGCGCGCACGTTGTGGGACATGTCGCTCTCCAAGGCCTGGCGTAGGGCGGTCACGGCCACCCCGCCGAACTCCTCGAGCGCCTCGGCCGCATCCATGCGCCCCGTCGCGTCCGGATCCGTGAGCAGCTGCTCGCCCCAGGCCGTCCAGGCCTGGTGCTGCGTGACCTTCATCAGGATGTCGCCGCCCACACCGAAGCGCAGGTGCTTCGCGCCGTCCATCATGGGGAACGGGAACGCGTGCCGCCCCTTGTAGATCGTGAGGGTCCTGACAGGCCCGTCCTTGCCCCAGCGAACCGGCACGCGGATCCGGAACAGACCCTGGCCACCCGCGCGCTTCTGCGTCTGGCGCACGACCAGTTCCTTGCGCGCCTTGTCGAATCGCACGTCGAGCTTCGGGTAGCCGAGTCCGTAGACCCACTGGTCCCAGAACCACTGCAGGTCCTCGCCCGCCACGTCCTCGCAGACCGTCATCAGGTTCTCGCTCGTGACGGGCTTGTCGCGGTACTTCTTCACGTAGGCGCGGATCGAGTCGCGGAAGACGTCGTCGCCCAGGTGCCGGCGCAGGTTGTTCAGGATCGCGGCACCGCGGCTGTACTGCTTGCCCCCGAAGAGCTCCAGCGGGATGTCCCCGCGCGGGTCGGGCGTGAGCTTCAGCTCGCTCGCCTTCGGCGTGCCCTTCATGTAGCCCTGGTTCTGCCTGCGGCGGCGCACGAGGAACTCCTCGACGCCGTAGCGGTGCTCGAAGAACAGGTCCGTGAAGTACGTCGCAAAGCCCTCGTTGAGCCAGATGTGCTTCCACGTGCGGCAGGTCAGGAGGTCGCCGAACCACATGTGGGCCAACTCATGCGCCACCAGGCCGTCCGCGCTGTAGTTCGGCCGGATCGCACCCGAGTGCAACGCGCGCATGTTGAGCGTCGTCGCCGTGACGTTCTCCATGCCGCCGTAGAGGAAGTCCCACACGTAGGTCTGCGCATAGCGGGCCCACGGGTAGGGCGCCTGCAGGTAGTCGCCGAAGAAGTCGAGCATGTTCGGCGTCTCGCGCAACGAGGCCTCGAGCTCGGCGCGGTGGCCCGGCACGGCGCTGTAGTCGAGCTGGACGCCGCCGTGCTTCTTCGTGATCGTCTCGAGCTTGCCGACGATGAGCGAGATCAAGTACGTCGGGGAGCGCTGCGCGAACTTCCAGTGGTCGATGCGTCGACCGTCGTCGAGCGGCGTGCTCTTCGCGAGCAGTCCGTTGGAGACCGTCTGGAGCTCGGCCGGGACGGTTACGTGCACATCCCAGCTCAGCCGATCGTCCGGCTCGTCGTAGCAGGGGATCCAGCGGCGGTTCTCCGTGCCCTGGCCCTGGCTGTACATGAACAGCGGCGTGTCGGGGTGGCGCTCGGTCGGCTTGTGGAAGAGCAACCCACGCTTCGGAGTGCTCTCGTAGTGGATCGTCACGGCGCTCTCGGCGCCGACCGCCAGCGGCCCGGGCAGGTCGATGGCGAGCACGTCCTTCTTCAGCGTGTGCTTCAGTGCCTTGCCGGACGCGTCGCCGACGGCGGTGATCACGCTGTCCTTGCAGTGCAGCCGGAGGACCTTCAGGCCGTCCGCCAGGGAGGCGAAGCGCAGCCGGGCCTTGCCCTTCACGGTGCCGGCCGCGATGTCCGGGATCACGTAGATGTCCAGGTGAATCTGGTCGAAGTCGCGGGTCGTGGCGTCCAGGGGGCCGTCGGCTTCCGGGGCCGCGCCGGCGACCGGAGGCAGCGCGAGCAGCGCGCCCAGCACGAGGCCGAGGAGAAGGAACGTGGGCTTGCGGTCCATGGGGCGTCTCCGTGACCGGGGGATGGTACGTGAGGGCGCAGCACGCCGCCGGAGGACCGAATCCGCCTCCTCCGATATTGGCGCTCCCGGGCCGTGAGCGGACACTGGGGGTTGGGAGGCTCCATGCCGCGTCGCACTGCCCCGTACCTGCTGCTCCTCGCCCTGGCCCTCATCCTCGCCGCCGCGCCCCGGCCGGCTGCCGCCGACGAGCGCGTACCGGCGATTTCCGACCGGGACCTGCCGGTGGTCGGGACCTGCGCGCCGATCGACGGGTCCGACGTGTCCATCGTCACCGTCGGTAAGGCGAGCGACGCGCGTTGGTTCCAGGTGAGCGGCGTCGCCGCCCCGGTGGACTTCAACGGCCTGATCAAGGTCCTGGGGCAGCGCGCCGGCGCGACGCGGCCGAGCAAGCACAGCGTGTGGATCACCGCATCCGCCCGCCACTCGTGGGTCCACGCCAAGCGCGTTCGCAACGCCGCGGCCGTCGCGGGCATCTACCGCACCGGCCTGCGCGTGCGCAGCGAGGCGACGGGCCAGGTGATGGGCTTTCCGCTCTTCTTGCCGCCGGGGCCCACCGGCGTGCCGGGCCCCAAGGCCGGTCTGCTGAAGCTGCGCATCAACACCGTCTCCGCCAAGGAGCGCAAGGCGTCCTCGGATGCCGGCCACGCCTACGCCGCGGCGCGGCGCGCGATCGAGAAGCGCGCCGAGTTCGGCGTACAGAAGGTCATCGCCAGTGTCTGGATCGCCACCAACGCGCGCCTGCAGTACGCGCTCACGACCCTCGACCTGCTCTACCGCGGCGGCTGCTCCGGCGTGCGCGTCAGCAGTGGCATGCAGGTGCCGCGCCTGGACGTCGAGCCAGTCACGATCCTCGAGATCCAGGGAGGCGTGGCCTCGCGGATCCCGCAGAAGCTGAAGCCCGGGACCCTCATGCCGCGCCGCGCGCCGTGGGGCCTGCTCGGCCCGGCCGAGGCCGGCTGGGTCGACTTCGTGCCGACGAAGCTGCCCGCGTTGGACGGCAGCAGACCCGTGAAGGGCGCGCGGCCCGAGCTGCGGCCCAACTACGCGGCGCAGCCGAACGGCGTGCCGTCCAGCATCTGGAAGGGCGTCGACCAGGAACTGCGTACCTGGATGACCAGCCTCGGCGCCGATCTGACCAAGGGGCTGCGCGGCGGCGACCTGAAGGAGCGCTTCACCATCGGCCTGCGCCGCAAGGAGACGCTGCCCACGTACGTGGCGCCCGCGCGGCGCGCGTTCCCCGATGCCACCAGCGTGATTCCCGCGACCTTGCAGGTGAACAGCCTTCTGTTCCGCGGCGGCAGCCTCGTCGGCCGGGCGGATGTGACGCTGCTTCTCGCCGGGGACCGCCTGCGCGTGATCTTCGCGACGTGGATCCCCCTCGAGCCGACCAGCAGCGGCACGCTCGTGCCCTTCGCCGTGGATCCGTTCGCGGCCGGTGACGCCGCCGCGCTCCGGGTCTGGATCGAGGCCCTCTACGCCGGGACCAAGAGGTACGGCATGAAGGTGATTCCCCTGGCCACCGGTGCCAACGTGCTGCCCTACTTCCCGGCCGTGGCCCACCGCAGCCTCGGCGCCTCGATCCGTGGGGGCGGACCCAACCTCGAGGCGTTCGCTGCCGGCCTGAAGCAGACCGCATTCGATCGCGTGGTGATCTCGGTTAAGCGCGGCACGGCGAGTGTCCTGAGCGGCAGGCGCGTCCTCGGTGTGCTCAACTTCAGCCTGCGCGCGGAAGAGGGGCAGATGCGGCTGGACGACCTGAAGCCGCGCCGGGCGAAGTAGCTCGGCGCGCGGTCCCCGCGGTCGGGAACTGCGCGGAGGGTGGTTCGACGGAATCGAGCGCTCTCCGCTAGAATCCAGCGTCCTTCGGAGCCCCGGGAGAGTCGCCGATGTCTCGCTACACCGTCTTGTTCCTCATGTGTGCCGCGCTGGGCCTTGCAGGCTGCAGCCTGTTCGACGCCGGCGACACCCAGACCGCAGGCGGCGCGCCGTCCGGCTCGCCCACGAGCATCGCTGGCGCCCCGCGCGCCGCGGGCGGCGCCTGGACCACCCCGGCGCCGTCGGGCTACGCCGTACAGCCCGCCGCACCGCGGGCACCTTCTGCCCAGGGACCTGCGGCCTCGGCCCCGCGGTTGCCCAGCGCACCGCCGGCCGGCGAGCAGGCCCCGGTCTGGACGCCCCCCGCACCCGCCCCGGAGCCCGCACCCGCGCCCGGCGCGGGCAAGGGGTGAGGCGGCGGCAAGGGGTGAGGCTAGACCTCACGTTCGAGCCGGTCGGCTCGATCCTCCTTCTCGTACGACGTTTGTGGTGGGTCCGGGCCCCAGCGGCCGCGGCGCAGGCCCCCGTCTAAGCCGCGGCTAAGGTCCCGACGCACTTCGCGTATGTGGGGCAATGGACCTAGGGGATTGCGCCGTCTACCCCAATGGATAGACTCAGTCGATCAACAACGCAGCGGACATCTTCACTGCCGATGCTCGCGCAACCATGGCGCCGGAACTCGTCCGGTGGCCCTAGCCCCAGAGGACACCATGAAGAAGTTCTTCGCCATCCTGGCCCTCGTGGCCGCTTTCGGCATTGTCGGCGCGTGCGCCGGCCAGGCCAGCTCCACCGGTGACAGCGGCGCGACCGCTCCCGCCCCCGATAGCAGCGCCCAGCCGGCGACCAGCTGCGGCGGCGGCTCCGGCAAGGGGTGAGGCTAGTACGCAGCGAGCCCGTCGGGCTCGCAGACCCAGATTCGCAGCTTCCCGGGACCCGTCCCGGGAGGCTGGTTGACCCTCTCGCTCACGGTTCCTACCGTGAGCGCGGAGGGTCTTCCCAGTTTTGGGGCGCACACGCTCGGACGGGCGCGCAGGGACGCCGCCGCTGACGGCAGGACCCGGGAGGAGGATCGATGTCCCAGCCCCCGCCCCGACGGCGGCGCGGCAGCGTCCCCCGTCAGCGCTCCACGAGCGACGAGGAGATGCGCCAAGGCGCGAGCCGCGCCATCGGCGCGGCGCGGCGCTCCCTCAAGGCGATGCGCTTCCTGTTCCTCGTCGACGCCGTCCTGGTCGGCCTCCTGCTCGTGCTGCTGCTCTCGGTCCCGGACGTCACGCTGCTGTGGAAGTTCGCGTTCGGAGGGCTCTTCGCCGCCGCGGTCCTCGGTGCCGTCTTCGTCGTCCGACAGCCGGTTCTCTGCGCGCTTCCGCTTGCGATCTTCCACACCGCTGCCGCGATCCCCGTGCTCTGGCTCGGCGTGCAGGGGATCACGGACATGATGTGCGTCACCCTGGCGTTCCTGCTGTGGGGCGCCGTCGCCATGGCGTTCAACACGCAGAAGCTGCTGAAGGCCTACCCCGACGTGTGGGCCGCGCGTCACATGCGGGGCGAGGGCCGTTCCAGCGACGAGATGGGCAGCAAGTGGCGCGACCAGGCGCGCGCGGACCGGCGTGAGGCTTGGAAGAAGATCGCGCTCTACGGCGTGCTGCCGTTCGTACTCGCCGTCGGCGCACTCGTCGTATTCAGCGGCGACGGGGCGGAAAACGGGGAGCGGCACACGGCCCAGCGCCCGCCGCCCAAGCCGGCGGAGCCGGTGGACGCCAAGCTGACGGCGTTCCAGACCGCGTGGAACGAGCAGTCCCTGATGGACATCCGCGCCTTCTTCGCCAAGGACGTCGAGGTGCGCAAGGCCAGGCTGCTCGGCAAGCTGTTCCGCCGACGCGGCTGGGTGAAGCAGCGCGCGCCGATCGTCCCGAAGCGCAAGGAGACCGCTGCGCTGCACCAGATCGCGGTCTTCTGGACGATCGAAGGCGAGTCCAAGGTGATGCAGACGGATTGGCAATGGGAGAGCGGCGCCTGGTGGCTGCTCGACCTCAAGCTTCGGATTCCTGAGTAGGCCCGCCCTTCGCGCGCTGCTCGCGCCACGCGAGCCACATCGGCAGCGCCAGCATGACCACCGCGTCGAGTACACGTGCTTTTGAGAGGTGCGTGAACGCGATCATCTGGAACGCGGCGATCCACAGTGCCAGACGGCGAATGCGGTGGCCGGGTGGCAGCAGGAAGACGGCCGGCAGGAACATCACCACGTACCAGGGGTGCCACAGCGAGCTGGCGATGCACATCAGCACGACGAGCACGGTGAGGGCGTCCTCGATCAAGGCCTCTGACGTGTAGGTCGCGCGACGCGCCGAGCGCAGCCACCGCAGGCCGAAGAACGTGAGGAACGCGAGCCCGAAGGCGATCCGCACGACGTGGCGGAAGGTGCCGGCGTCCCCGACGAGCTGCTCATAGGGGTAGACCAGCGCCGCTTGCAATGAGTTGCGGGGCGTCGTGATGTCCGCCGCGATGTCGGCCCAGCGCGCGTCGGCGAAGCCGTCGGCGTAGGCGAGGACGCAAAGCACGACGGGCACAAGGCCGACCACCGTGGATACCGCCGCCTTGCGCCAGCCGTGGCGCCTCACGAGCCACAGCAGCACGAAGGGCAGCAGCGCCAGCGCGATGTGCTTGATCAGCGCCCCGACGAGGATGGCGGGCACCACGCCCAGCCAGCGGCCGTCCAGCGCCAGGCGAAGCGCAATCAGGATGCATAGCGCCATGAGGATGTCGTTGTGGCCGTTGGCGATGACGTGGAGCAGGACGAGCGGGCTCCAGAGCAGCGTGAATGCCGCGAGGCCCGCGCGCGGTAGCTCATGCCGCCGCAGGGTCGAGATCACAAGCCAAGCCGTTCCGGCGAGGACGAAGACGTTCATGAGCCGGAAGATGAGCAGCGTGGTTGCGAGATCGCCGCCGCCCAGCGAAGCGACGCCGCGGGTGATGAGCGCGAAGAGGAAGCCGTAGACGCACGGCGTGTCGCTCCAGTAGCTGAAGAACAGCGGGTCGTTCTCCCAACCCGGCACGTCGACGGCGGTGTTCACATACGGGTTGAGCCCGTAGTGGGCCTGAAGGTGGCCCGTGTTCGTGTAGGCGAACAGGTCGGTGGAATGGAAGGGAATCGGCCCGACCGTGAGCGCCGCAAAGACGACGAACGCGCCGAGGAGCAGCTTCCACGGAACCGCCCGGTCGCGCTCGAGCTGGACGATCTGTTGCGCCCCCCGAAGCCACAGCAGCAGCAGCAGCAACGTGCCGCCCCAGCCGAAGGCGTAGCGCAGGATCCGCACCTCGCGCTCGGGGTAGGCCACGGCGTAGGCCAGGTAGAGCAGGCCGAGCAGCACGCCCGTGCGCAGCAGGCCGGCGCGGTCGGCCGTGAGGCCTAGCGCGCTGCTCCCGCGGTCCAGCAGCGCGCCGAGTCGTGTCATCGGTCTCCCTGATGGAGCTCCTCGCGGGCCGGGCTCCGTTCGCTCCGCATTGTAGATCGTCGGGGGTTGCTCATCGGGCCAGCGCGAAGTCGAAATCCACGCTCTTCAGGTAGCCACGCTCCCGCTCGAGATCGACCACCGTCAGCGGGTGGGTCTTCAGCCAGCGGGCGCGCGCCTCCAGTCGCACCTCGCGCTCGTCGCTCGACAGGCGGAACGGCGGCAGCGGCTCGGGGTGGCGTCCGCGATGCAGCAGGACAGCGAGCCGCAGCAGGAGGATCAGGCGCGTCGCGCGCAGCCAGGCGCGCTCGCTCAAGTGGTCCAGGACGGCGAGGTCGATCTTGCGTCGATGGCAGGCGACCACGACGGCGAGCAGCTCCTGGTCGGCGCGGGAGAAGCCCGGCATGTCGGCGTGCGCCAGGAGGTAGCCGCTGTGACGGTGGTAACCGTTCCACGACACGGCGAGTCCGATCTCGTGCAGGCGTGCGCCCCAGGCCAGGAAGCGACCATCTTCCGCCGCGTCCATCGCCCAGGCGGCGGGCGCGTGGGAGAGGAGCGACAGCACCATGCGCTCCACGCGCGCGGCCTGCGCCACGTCCACGCGGTGGCGCTCCTGGAAGCTGCGGATGGTCCGCTCGCGGACGTCTTCCTTGCGGATGCGACCGAGGAGGTCGTACATCACGCCCTCCCGCAGCGCGCCCGAGGACGCGGTCAGGCTCTCGATCTCCAGGCGGTCGAAGAGGGCCAGCAGAACGGCAAGTCCACCGGGGAAGACCGCCCGGCGCTCGCTCTTGAGTCCCTTGAGCTTCAGGCGGGAGGTGTGCTCCGCGGCCAGCACCGCCTTGCGCAACATCTTCAGGCCGTCCGGCGTCAGCGGTCCCGGGTTCCAGCCGTTGAGGCGGGCGATGTTCACCGCCGTCCGGATCGTGCCCGACGCGCCGATGGCGCGCGTCCAGCCCGTCTCCTTGAACCGTCGCTCGATGCGCTGGATCTCGGAGCCGGCCCGCAGCGTGGCCGCGTCGAGGGCCGCTCGCGTGATCTCGCCTTCGGGGAAGAACCGCTTCGACAGGCGCACGCAGCCCGCGTCGAGGCTGTGCACTTCGAGCGCGTCGAAGTGTTCCCCGAGGATGCACTCCGTGCTGCCGCCGCCGATGTCGATCACCAGGCGCGCGCCGGGCTCGTCGGCCAGGCTGTGCGACACGCCGAGGTAGATCAAGCGCGCCTCTTCGCTGCCTGAGATGACCTCGATCCGGTGCCCGAGCGCGTCCTCGGCCTCCGCGAGAAACGCGCTCGCATCGCTGGCCTTGCGCAAGGTGCTCGTGCCCACCGCCCGGACCCGGTCGACGGGCAGGTAGCGCAGGCGCTGGTTGAAGCGGCGCAGGCAGCTGAGCGCCCGCGCGCGCACCCTCTTCGTGATCTGGTTGCGCTTGCCCAGGCCGCGCGCGAGCTGCACCTGGTCGCGCACGCGGTCGAGCATCGAGAGCTCGTCCCCGTGGACCCGCGCCACGGCGAGGTGGAAGCTGTTCGAGCCCAGGTCGACCGCGGCCACCTGCTCGGCGGCACCCGCCCCCGGTCCCCGGCCGTCGCGGTGGCTCGTGCTCATGGCCGGATTGTGGCCCGGCCTACCCCCGCACGATCGTGAGGGATGGGCGAAGTCGTCCCCTTGCGGCGCTGCGGGCGGTACGCTCGCGCGATGCTGACAGCGCTTCCCGCTTCGATCCCGCCGCTCGCCGGACTCCTGCCCACCATCCACGTGAGTGCCGTGGTCCTGCACTGGCTGGCGATGAACGTCTTGGTTGCCTCCGCGTGGCACCTCGCGTCGGCGCGGGCCACCGACCTCGGACTCCAGCGGCGCATGGCCTCCGCCGTCCCGCGCGCGTTCACCGTGGCCGGACTCTTCGGACTGGGCGCGCTGCTCCTGCTGCGCCAGGAGAATGGAGCGCGGATCGAGACCTCGGCAGGGCACATGGTGTCGCTCTGGGCCGTGGCGCTGGGCGTGCTCGTCCTAGGCATCGGGGTCACGCACATCGTGGAGCGCCGTGCGCGTCAGGGCGTGTCGGCCCCGCGCTGGATGCGGTACCTGCCGTTCGTCGCGCTGGTGTTCTTCGCCTTCACCCTGACGTGGAATCTCGCCCTGTCCGAGCATCCACACCTCGTGGCGAACCTCGCCAGCACCGGGTGGGCGGGCACGCTGCTGGAGAGCGGCGTGCTGCCCCGCTTCCTGCATCACCTCGTCGGTTCCGTTGCTCTCGGATCGATCTGGCTCCTGCACGTCGGCTTGCGCGTACGCGCCCAGGACGCGGAGCGGGGCGAGTCCCTGATGAAGCGCGCCGCGTTCGCCTGCATGATCGGCACCGCCGTCGCCGTGGTGTTTGGCATCTGGCAACTGCTGCATGCACCCAAGGAGGTCGGGGGAGCGGTTCCCGGTGCCATGCTCGCGGTGGGCGTGATGGCAGGCCTCGCCGTACCCGGCTTCATGGCCGTCGCCTGGAAACGTGGGGCGAGCCGCCTCGTCACGATGTCCTGGATTGCGATTGCGGTCACCCTCGCGGCGAAGGCGATCTTGCGCCGCGCGATCCGCGTCCGACGGCTCGAGGATGGGGCGGAGGGGACTGTGCCCGCGCTGCCCGAAGCCACGGACGCCACGATGCTCTGGATCGCGTGCGCGCTCGCGGCCGTGGGCATGCTGGGCTGGTTCATCAGCCGGCGGCTGCGCCGCGGCGAAGCGGCCGTCGGGGCCTGAGCGCGGGGCGCAGCGCCCGGATCACGCCAGCGCGTCGAGGCACCGTTGCCACGCGGCCCGCAGTGCTCGCTCGCGCGCATCGTCGAACACGTTGAACCCGAGGCGGTTGGTCACGTAGGCGTAGCCCGTGCCGCGGTCCGGATCCGCGTAGGCGAACGAGCCGCCCACGCCGGGCGCGCCGAACGCCGCGTCCGACGACCCGAAGCGGAAATCGGTGCTCGGCTTCATGAAGCCGAGGCCGAACGCCGTCTTGCGCTTGAAGACCCTGTCCCACGCGCCCGCCGGCGGCACGCGCGGCGGCTCCCGCAGCAACGCCAGCGTGTCCTGACCAATGCCCAGCGGCGCACCGTCGGTCGCGAGCGCGCCGTACATCGAAGCCAACACGCGCGCCGTGGCGTACCCGTTCGAGGCGGGAAGCTCGAGCGGTCGCCACGTCTCGGTGTCGAGTGCGGCGGGACCCTTCAGCTTCGGATTGCGGATGCTGCGCGCGGTCAACGACCACGGCCACGCGAGCGCCGCGCCGAAGCGCGGTGACAGCTGACGCGGATGCAGGAACAGCCGCAGGGGATTGAGGGTCTCGATGGGGGCGATGCGCGCCGGTGCCACGTCCTCGGGCAGGCCCACGTGCAAGTCCCCGCCAAGCGGCGTGGCGATCTCGTCGCGGATGAACGCGCCGAGGCTGCGCTGCTTGGGATCGATGCGGCGCACGAGCTCGCTCTGGTAGAAGCCCAGGCTGATCGCGTGGTAGGCGTGGCGCGCGCCGGGCGTCCACGCCGGACGCTGACGGGCGAGCAACGCCGCGAGCGCGTCATGGTCCGCGACGAGGTCCGGCCCCAGGCGTTCATCGACACCACTGAGGCCCGCCTGATGCGCGATCAACGTGCGCACCGTGATGTCGGCCTTGCCGCCCTCCGCGAACCCAGGCCAGTACCTCGCCACCGGCGCGTCGTAGTCCAGCAGCCCCCGGCTGTGGAGCTGGGCCAGCGCGGCGGCGGCCACGCCCTTGGTCACGCTGTAGACCAAGACGAGCGTGTCCCGCTCCCAAGCGGGCCCGCGCCGGCGGGTCGCGCCGCCCCAGAGGTCCACGACCAGCTGCCCCCGGTGGACCAGCGCGCACGCGGCGCCCAGCTCGCGCCGCTTGGCCAGGTTGGCCTCGAACGCCTCGCGCACGGGCTCGAAGCCCGGCGCGGTGGTGCCCTGGACGGCGGTGGGGGTCTGGCTCACCCCGTCCTTCTATGCCGCAATCCGGGAGCGTGCGAGTCCCCGCCGCAATGGAGCGCGGGAAAGGCGATTTTCCGGGGAGGGTCCCGCGCTCCTGCGGGAACGTAGGGGTAGAGGACATCGTGACGCCGCCCCCGCCCCCTTCCGCCGAACTGCTCATGGAGCACCGTGCGTTCCTGCAGGGCCTCTCGCGCAGCCTCGTCGTCGACGAGCAGCGTGCCGAGGACGTGGTCCAGCAGACCTACCTCGCCGTCCTCCAGCGCCCGCCGCCCGCCCACGTGCGCCTGCGCGCCTGGCTGGCCGTGATCGCGCGCAACCTGGCCTTGCGCTCACGCCGCACCGAGGGTCGCATGCGCCGGCGGCACGAAGCCGGCGCGCGCCCCGAAGCCGTCGAGCCCACATCGGACGTCGCGGCGCGCGTCGAAGCCCAGAAGCGCGTCGCCGGCGCGGTGGCCGCCCTGCCCGAGCCTGGGCGCAGTGCCATCGTCTGGCGCTACTTCGACGGCCTGACGCCCACCCAGATTGCCGAGAAGGAAGGCGTGTCCGTGCGCACGATCGAGAGTCGCTTGCGTCGGGCGCGCGAGACCCTGCGCCGTGACCTCGATGGCGACTACGGCGGCCGCATTCTCTGGCAGGCAGCGCTGCTGCCCGTCGCGGGATGGGGCACGGCGTCTGCGAGTGCGCTCGCCGCCGGCACGACATCAACAGCGACGACAGCTGCCCAAGGGAGTGTGCCGACCGCCTCCGCTGTGGGCACGGCCGCCGCCGTGGGAGCAACGATCATGAGTGTCAAGACGATGGTCGGCGTCGCGGTCGTTTGCGCCGTGGGTGCATTCTTCGCGGGCTGGCAGCTGAAGCCGAGTTCGCAGGCGTTGGTCGCGGACGGGACGACGGAGAGCGCGAACGCCGATGCTCCCCTGCTCGGAGCCGAGGCGACGCGTCGGCTGCAGGTCGAGTCGGAGCTGAAGGGGCAGGTCGCCCGCAACGATGAGCTCGTGCGGGAGCTCGCAGCCCTGCGCGCGAAGGTCGCCGAAGCGAGCGCGGAGGACGCCGGGGGCCATGACGCGACGACGGGCAAGCCCGGCGCCAGCGCGAAGGCCGCCTACGCCCCAGCCTCGGTGAAGAGGGCGCTCGAGGGCGTCGACTGGGCCGAGGCGGGCGTGGCGATCACCAAGCTGATGCCCTTGCTCACGAAGCTCGAGGCCGCCCTGCGGGACGAGGTCGAGATGAAGGCCGCGGAGGTCGCGGGCATCTCGAGGTGGAACAGCCCGCTGCTCGCCCTGGCGCTTCGGCTCGAGGAGCAGAAGGTGGGGGGGACGGGCGCCAACGGCGCGTTCACGCACCCGAGTGTGATCGTCAACCTCCTGGTTTCGGCGCTCGCCGAATCCGGCAAGCCCGTCAGCCAGGCGCAGCTCACGATGCTCTCCGAGCTAGGCGATCGATTCCTCGTCGACGACGAGCGTCGGACCGCCGGCTACAACGAGGAGACGCTGGCGCTTGAGCGGACCATCGGGGAAACCGAGCTGAAGCAGCGCTTCTACGAGAGCGCTGACGCCTTGCTCACCACCGAGCAGCGCGACATCCTGCGCCCGGCGACCTTGCGCGGGCGGCTCGGCGTCGATCTGTTCAGCAGCGGCGTGATCTGGCATCCGCTCAGCAGGGGCGTGAACTTCGAGAAGCGCGAGGACCTCGCGTCGCGCATGGCCGCGATCCTCCTGGCGCAATGGGAGGTCCCTGTCGAGCAGCGCGACGTGGCCGAAGAGGCCGCGCGGACGTGGGCGAACGGCTTCACCGACGCCGAGCTGAAGCTCGCGGACGACCAGGTGCTGCGCGACTCGGCCAAGGTCTCGGGGGGCGTGGCCGCGGGTTGGGCGAAGCTGGACCTGGCGCGGGCATCTGCGCGCCAGATGCTGGCAATGCAGCGCGCGCTGCTCGAGCGACTCCCCGTTGGCTCGGCCGCCGCGAAGAAGATCCGCGGGCGTCCGTCCCTCATCGCGCTGCCGATCAAACGGTAGCGGCGCCCCAAGACCATCCTGCACGGCCGGATCATGGTTCCGCCCGCGGACCATCCGTCACGCCTTGTGCCAGCTCACTTCGATCTTGTAGCCGTCGGGGTCGAGGCAGTAGAAGGCCGCCGCTTCACCGTCGTACTCGGCGTAGTCCTTCACGATGCGAGTGCCCTCCGCCGCCATGGCATCGTGGATGCTCTTCACCTCGGCCATCCCATCCAGACAGAAGCCCAGGTGGAACCAGCTCGGTAGCTCCGGCACCTCGTCCACGGGATCGATGGCGAGGAGGAAACCGTCGTCGTTCTCGAGGAACACGCCTTCCCCGTGGTCGGACCTGTGGCGGAAGCCGAAGAAGCGTTCGTAGAACGCGCGCGACGCCGCGACGTCGCGCGCCCCGAGATGAAGGTGGTTGAGGTCCATGACGCCTCCCTCGAGTGGGGCCCGGAGGCTACTTCGTCTCGGTCGTTGCGGCCGGCTTCCACGTGTCGCGGTCGTCCCGGAGGAACCGGGTCTTGAGCGCCCAGCGCCAGACCGTTTCCATGCTCTCCTTGGGTGCGCCGTCGACGATGATCACCTGGTCCCCGCGGATCGCGATGCGACCCGGGCCGTACATGCCGGTGTAGCTGAGCGTGCTGCTCGCGAGCGGCGCACCGAGGCTGGGCGCCGTCGCCTCCCAGCCCGTGGCCTCGTAGGCGTCGCCATGCTGGGCCTTGAGCGCGTCGCTCAGCGCCGCGCCAGCTTCCTTGGCCTCAGCCACGTCGTCGAAGACCCAGGCCTGGATCATGACGACCGGCTGGTCGCCCTTGGCGTAGAAGACCATGCGCCCGCCGTCCCAGCCCGCGGCGGCCTTGCGGCAGCGCTCCTCCGCCGGCACGGGGTGGATGAAGTTGCGGAAGTTGAGCTTGCCGTCCGTACCGCCGAGGAAGCGGTCGAGGTAGAGCGCCAGGTCGAGCTCACCCTGGCGCTGCTCGTAGAGCTTCTCCCAGCCGCGACCGAGGGCTTCGGCGAAGTCGCCGGCCCAGATGATGCCGCGCGGGTAGTCGCGCGTCTTCGTGAACCAGCGGTCCAGATGCAGGATCTGCTCAGTGGAGACAGGCGGATCGGCGTAGAGCTTACGCATCGTCTCCTTGTAGTCCTGCTTCTCGGTGCCGCGCATGGCGCGCGAGACGAGCAGCGGGCCGTGCCGGTAGTGCAGCATCGTTGGCACGATCATGAACGCCGGCACGGTCTGGAGCACCTTCATCTGCGCGGCCGCCTGCGACGGGTCGGCTTGCGAGCGCATGAACGCTGCCGTGACGTCCTTGTGCAGACCTTGGTACGTCACGCGCGCGTGCTCGGCCGAGCCCTCGACGACGCACGTCTCGGCGAACGTGCGGTCGGGATCCATGCCGATCGGGAGGGTGCGCGCCTGGAAGTCGAAGTGTTGGTCTTCGAGCGCGTGCACCAGCTCGTGCAGCAGCACCGGACGCGCGGCGTCGCCTTCGAAGCCCTCGACGACGAAGAGTTCCTTGGCGCGCGGGCTGTAGAAGCCGCCCGCCATGCCGGCCATCATCGAACCCATCAGCTCGAACGGGTCTTGCGTGCTCGAGAGCAGGCCCAGGCGACGAAGCGCGCGCGTGTAGCGGTCGCGCTTGATCTTGGGCATGAAGTGGTCGACTTCCTCGGCGAAGGCCGGCGGGATGTCCTTCTTGAGGATGTTGTTGCCGGGCACGTCGAACTTCCACTTGAGCCCGCGGATCTGTTCGGCCTCGATGCGCAGCTCCGCGACCATCTTGTTCAACGCCGCTTGCTCGGCCGAGATGGGCTCGTCCTTCTTGGGCGCCTCTTCGGTCTTCGGAGCCTCCTCGGTCTTGGGGCCGTCGTCGGCCCACGCGAGACCAGCGAGAACGAACAGGAGCGGGAGCAGGAACAGGGCCGTGCGGCGCATGGGATACCTCCGGGGGCCGCGATGGTACGGCAGGGCCGCGGGCCGGGGAGTGGTAGACTCCCGCGCCTTGCTCCGGAGCCGGGGCGGGGGAGCAGCGACGTCGTGAACGGCGAGATCACAGCCCAGCCGAACCTCGCAGCGCGCCTGTTCCTCGGCCTCGTCGCCGGCCAGCTCCTCCTCGCCGGCCTGCTGCAGTTCGACCTGCAGGCCTACGGCGTGCTCGAAGTCCTCTACCAGTGGGCCATGATCCTCGTGGGCGGCGCCGGGGTTGTGTTCACGATGCGGGCCTACCGGCGCTCGGGCTGGCGCACGCGGCACCCGGCCGTCCACCGGATCCTCTTGACGGCGCTGGCCACGACGGTGGGCAGCGCCGGGCTGCTGTTCTTGCTCCACATGGCGGCGTTCACGCACACCTACGAGGTGGAGCGCTACCTGCGCGCGTTCCTGCTCAGCATCTCCGTGTACCTCTTCGCCAACGCGGCGGTGGTGTTCTTGGGGCTAGGCCTGCTCTACCTGCTCACGAAGCGTCTGTGGGCCTCGATCGCGATCGGCCTGACGGTCACGGGCCTGCTGCACGGCTTCCACGTTGCGAAGTACCTGATCCTCCAGCAGCACCTCTACGTCTGGGACTACATGCTGGTCGGCGACATGCTCGAGGTGCTGCCGCGCTACGCCGGCGCGGGCGGCGAGACCGCCCTGCTCGTCCTGGCGGCGTCGCTCGTGGTGGGCATCGCGGTGCTCGCGTGGCGGGAAGCCAAGGGGGAGTCGCTGAAGCGTCGCGCTGCCCTCGTGGGGGGAGGCCTGATCGCCACGGCGCTGCTCTGGATCGTCACGGCGCTCAGTTCGACGGGCCCGAACGAGGACCCGTCGGAGTACTTCCCGCTGTGGAACCGGCACAGCTACAACTCGCACTACAACAAGACGGGCTTCCACTTCGCGCTGCTGCGCGGTTCCCGCTACTTCGCGCTCAACAGCGCACCCGAGGGCTACTCCGACGAGGCGATGGCGCGCATCGAGCGCACCTACCCGCGTGGCAAGAACACCGTCGTGCCGACGGCCGACGTGATCTTCTACATGGTCGAGTCGCTGGCGGACTACGCCGAGTACGGGCTCGCCTTCGAGCCGGATCCGCTCGCCAACTTCCATGCGCTGCAGCGTGCGCACACACGCGGCCGGTTGATCGTGCCAATCTTCGGCGGCAACACGCCCAACACCGAGTTCGAGATGCTCACGGGCCTCTCCCGCGTGAGGCCGTGGCCCTACGACCTCTCGTACGCCTACCGCCAGTGGATCACCGGCAAGACCGCCGCCCTGCCGTGGGTCTTCCGCGACTGGGGCTACCAGACCGCGGTGGTGAGCGGCGCGCGCGATCGCTACTTCGGCGAGGTCACGGCCTACCCGCGCCTGGGCTTCGAGCAGTTCCGCGCCCTGGGTGACGTGCCGGGCCTGCCGCGCAAGTTCGGCTTGGTCTCGGACGAGGCGGTGGTGGACGACCTGATCCAGCTGCTCAGCCAGGAGGGCCCGGACCGCAAGCCGTGGTTCCTCAGCGTGACGACGGATGCGACGCACGGTCCCTACCGCGGCGCGCACGTGCCGTCGCCGCCGCGCTTCGTGCTCACCACCCAGGACCTGCCCGACGACGTCGTGGAGGTGGCCACGGATCACGCCCACGCGATCCACCATGCCGACGAGCACCTGGGCCGCTTGGTGGCCTTCCTCAAGAGCCGCTCGCGGCCGACGATCCTGTTTGTCTACGGCGACCACAAGCCGGCGCTGGACGAGTTCTTCGCGGCGGGCATCTTGCGTGACGGTTGGCCGGGTCGCTTGCTGGACAAATACTCCACGCCGCTGGCGATCTGGTCGAACCTGCCGCATGTGAAACCAAGCAACGAGCCGCTCGTCTTGAGTGCGAACTTCCTGTCGGCGGAGTTGTTCACGCGGCTGGGGGTGAAGCATCCGCCGTCGACGTTCCACTTCACGAAGAGGGTGTATGCGACGTTCCCGATCGTTTCGCGCGTGATCGGCGATCGCGCGGGGACGTTCCACCACCCGGAGGACCTGCGTGGGACCGAGGCCGACCTGCTGCGCGACTACGGCTTCGTGAAGTACCACACGTTGGTCGGCGGCCGCGGGAACTAGGGCGCCGACGGCAGCCGATACGTCTGGACGAGCGGCGGCGATCGACGGCTCCCTACCTATCTCCCTTGGGTAACGGCTCGCAGCCTTCCTGGAGAATCTTGGTGAACTTGCTGCCGAGGCGGGCGTTTCCAGTCTTGCTGGAGGGCGCGCACGGGGCAGTCTCTTGACTGTCTGTCGTCCGAAACCCAAATCGATGACCCCGTGCGTGCCCCCGGCGTCGACGTCTCGCACACGTCCGGAGGGCCCGGGGCGTTCGCGGCGCTGGTGCCTGTGTGGTGCGGCGGTTCGAACGACCCCGGGTCCTCGATCTCCCGCGGCTCCGTGTCGCGCAGGATGCCAGCCCCTTGCCTGGCTTGCGTGCATCCGGTGAAATGCACGCCCCGATCCGCCGCATCTCCCGGGAGCCCTGTGCGCACACCCTTCATGGCCCTCCTCTGCCTTCTGCTTCCTCTGTCGCCTGCTGCAGCTGAGGACGGCAAGGCCAGGAAGAAGCCGCCGGAGCCTCTCACCGCGGAGCAGGCGGCCGACGCTGTCCTCGCGGCGATCAAGGCGAAGAATGACGACGCGCTGCGGGCCCTGGCCGGGTCGGATCAGCCGGACCCGTGGCTCGTCGCCGACGAGCTCTGCGGGCGCGGGCAGGTCGTGGCAGCACGGGCCCTGGCCGCCGCGGGCGCGCACGTGGATACGAAGAAGCTGCCCGCGTATGTCGCAGCCGCGAAAGAGCGCCCGGCAGATCGTGCGGCATTTCGCGTGGTGCGAAAGGCGATACGGGCTCGCGATACCAAGAAGATCCTCGAGGGCACCGAAGCGCAGGCCGTGAAACTCGATAGCGTCCTTCGCATCCGGCTGCTGCACGTGCGATCCCTCGCCTTGGTCGCCGCGCGTCGCACGCGCGAAGGCGAGGACGCCATGCGATCCGCGGCGGATGCCGCGCAGGCGCTCGGATGGTTGCGCCGCGCCGCGGCGCTGTACCACCGGGCGGGCCACGCAGCCACCCGGCGCTTTGCGTGGCAGCAGGCCGTCGCGGACTGGGAGACGTGCCGCGCGCTGGGGGACCAACGCGGGGACGTTCTCGGGACGGCCAGGGCGCTCAACAATCTCGGCCTTGCCTACCGCGAACGGGGCGATCACGAGAAGGCGCTCGCGCGCTTCCAGCGTGCGTTGGCGTCCGCACGGGCGCTCGACAAAAAGAAGCTCGCCGCAACCGTGCTCGGCAACATCGCCATCGTGTACGAGACCCTGGGGGATCACACGCAAGCGCTGGCCACGTATGAGGAGGCGTACAAGCAGAAGATTGCCCTCGGAGAGAAGGGCAGCGCCACGGTGACGCTAGGCAACATCGGGGCCATCCACGACACGCTCGGCAACCTGCGCAAGGCGCTGTCCATACAGCAGCGCGTATTCGAGCAGCGCACGGCCCTCGGCGACCACGTCGGCGCGGCCGAGTCACTCGGTGACATCGGCTCGGCGCGTCATGGGCTCGGGCAGTACGCCAAGGCGCTCTCCGCGTACGAGCGCGCCGTCGCACGCCAGCTGGAGCTGCGGGACCTGCCGGGGGCCGCCCGCACGCTTGGCAACCTCGCGGGCCTCTACCAGGCGCTCGGCCGCTACGGCAAGGCGCTCGAGACCGGGGAGCGTGCCCACGCCATGCAGGAGAAGATGGGGGACCGCGCCGCCGCGGCCGTCACGCGCGGCAACATCGGCCTGATGCGCGCATCGCGGGGGGAGGATGCCAAGGCCATCGTGGACTACAGGGCGGCCCACGCCACGCTGCTCGAACTCGCCCGCCCGCGGGAGGCACTTACGGTCGCAGCGAACCTCGCCAACGCGCAGCACAGGCTCGGTCAGCACGACAGGGCGCGCGAGAGCCTCGGCGCCGTACTCAAGGCGCAAGATGCGGGCGGCGAGCGTGTGAACGCGGCGTACACCCGCTTGACCCTGGCGTACGTCCATAGGGCTCAGGGCCGCACGAAGGAAGCGCTGCGCCTGACGGAGCGGGTCGTACGTGTGGGACGGAGCACGCGCGACACGGCCTTGTTCGTCGCCGGCCTGCGAAACCTCGTAGGCCTCCTTGTCGAGACCGGGGAGACGGCACGCGCTCTTTCCGAAGCGGAGCGCGCCTTGGACGCCCTCGAGGGTCTGCTCGGGGGGTTGGGCGAAGAGACGGGGGCGGCTGCTAGGGAGCGCCACGCAAGCCTCTACGCGCTGGGGGCGCTGGCGGCCATTCGTGAGAAGGACGCGGCGGCCGCGGTGACGTTCCTGGAGAGCGGCCGCGCCGGCGCCCTCCTCGATGCGCTGGGACGTCGCGAGGCCCTTCGCTGGAAGGCGGAGTCCCTATCGTCTGAACTGCGTGAGGCCGAGGTCCGAGCCCGGTCTGCCGAGGTCGTTGCACGCCGCGCGTACGACCGCGCCGTGCGGCTACGGCGGCTCGCCGCCGCCCGGGACGCGCTCGTCGTCTTGGACAAAGCGCTGGCGGAGAGCTCGAGCGTCGCGAGTCGCATCGAGCGCGAACTCAAGGACCGGGCGGGCCTGTACTACACACGCGCGGAGACGATCGAGACCATCCAGCGTGGGCTGCGCGCCGACCAGGCACTCGTGCTCTATGGGTTGTGCCAAGGCGAAGCCTTCGCCATGGTGCTGCGCCGGGACGGCGAGCGTGTCGTTGCTCTGGGTCGCCGCTCGAAGGTCGTTGCCGCCTGCAGGGCGCTCGAAGCGTCCGATGCCGCCGCGGATGCCACCGCACCCCTTGCGGCGTTGCGCGCGTTGATCGTCACGCCGTTGAAGCTCGACGCGTCGGTCAAGCAGGTCTTCATCTCGCCGGAGGGGCCGCTCTGTTACCTGCCCTTCGGTGCGCTGATTGACCGCGCGGTGGCCCTGACGCCTTCGGGTTCGACCCACGTGGTCCTGCTCGGCGCGCAGAGCGAGCGCGGCACGGGCATCCTGGCCCTTGGCGATCCCGACTACGCCGGCGCCTCCAAGGGCGCGCAGGCGGTGTACCACCGTGGCCGCAGCCTTGCGTCCTTGCCCGGGAGCCGGGTCGAGGCCAAGACGGTGGGATCGACGGTCCTGCTTGGCAAGGACGCCAGCGAGTCCGGTCTGCGCAAGACGCTCGCCACTGCCGCGCGCTGGCGTTCCGTCCACCTTGCCTGCCACGGCCTCGTCGACGTCGAGAGGCCCATGCTCTCTTCCCTCGCACTTTCCAAGGATGCCGCTGAGGACGGTTTCGTGACGATGCGCGAGATCCTGGGCATGCGCATTCCGGCCGATCTCGCCGTGCTCTCGGCGTGCGAGACGGGCCGCGGGCGCAACCGACGGGGCGAGGGGATCGTCGGCCTTGCTCGTGCGTTCATGTTTGCCGGGGCGCCCCGCGTGATCTGTTCCCTCTGGAAGGTGGACGACGCAGCCACCCAGGCCTTGATGGTCAGGTTCTACGAACTGTGGAACCCAAAGGACGGCACGCAGGGCATGGGCGTTGCCGTCGCGCTCAAGAAGGCGCAAGAGTACGTGCGCGACTTCAGGGACGAGAGTGGCAAGCGGAAGTGGAAGCATCCGTACTACTGGGCAGCGTGGGTCCTGTGGGGCCTCGCGGACTAATGCCCCGACGGGTGTTCCGGGCCCGTGTTCAGTGATGGGCTGCGGGCAGCACGAGGTTGGTATTCCCGGCAGGGCTTGAACCTGCGACCTCCGGTTTAGACCGTGAGAGGTCTGGAGGGGTAGGGACTAGCCCTCCAGTGGAGTGGCGGAGGGCGCCGGAGGCGCCGCGCCACGACATCCAGGCCGCGCGGGAGCGCGGAACGCCAGCCACCTGCGCGAGAGTGGTATCCCCGGCAGGGCTTGAACCTGCGACCTCCGGTTTAGGAAACCGGCGCTCTATCCAGCTGAGCTACGGGGACATGTCAACCGGCCGCGAGTCTAGTCCCCCTCGCTCCAGCTGAGCTACGGGGACGTGTCGACTGGCCGCGAGTCTAGTCCCAGGCGCGGTCGTAGCCACCGGTTGCTGTAGGGGCGCCCCGAGCCGCGCCGAAGGCGCGGCGGGTGGTCGCCCAGCCAGGTGCGTGGGTGCCCACGCGGCCCTTGGGGCCTTGGGACACCGCTACCACAACAGGGTGTTCCGCCGCAGATGGTGGTCGTGGGCAGCCACCCGCGCCTGCTGCGCAGTCGCTCGGGTTGCCCCTACGGGGACCTCGTCGGCTTGTACCGCACGACGAAGCGCTCGAGGACGAGCGGCATGTCGGGGTCGAATGCGCGACCGATCGTCGGGAGGAAGCGCGTGAAGAAGTTCTCGTGCTCCTCGCGCCAGGAGGCCAGCGTGCGGTCGCCCTCCCCTTCGTCGTACGCATGGGCCTCGTCGACGGCCGAGAACGAGCGATGCTCCACATGGGTCGTCTCGACCACGCACGCCGGCGCACCCGCGCCATCGAGCACGATCGAGAGCTGACCCGGAACGGGAAACGCTTCGTTCAGCGACTCGTACTCCCAGCGCGCCCCCGCACTCGCCGTCTTGATGCCCGCGAGAACCGGCGCCAGCAACTCGTCCGCCATCTTCGGTGAGTCGCCGAAGGCCCACGCCTCCGGCGCCCGCGTCGTGGGCGGCAGGCCCAACGCCTCCACGGCCACACTCCAGAACACGGCGACGGCTTGGCTGGTCATGGCTTCTCCCTACGCGTCTCCGTCAGTCTAGCGTTCGGCCCGGCGGAGCGGAGCCCTCCGACGGGTATGCTCATCGTCATGACCGCCGACATGCCCCCGCGCGTGATGCTCGCGAATCTGCCCACCCCCTTGCAGCGTCTGCCGCGCATCTCCGCTGAATTCGGCGCCGAGATCTGGGTCAAGCGCGACGACCTCACCGGTGCCGCGCTCTCCGGCAACAAGGTGCGCAAGCTCGAGTTCTTGCTCGGGGAGGCAGAGCACGAAGGCGCCGACACGCTGATCACCTGCGGCGCCGTCACGTCGAACCATTGCCGCGCTACGGCGGTCGCGGCCGCGCAGCGCGGGCTTGCTTGCCACCTGGTGCTGCGTGGCGACGAACCCCCGGTGCCTGACGGCAACCTGCTGCTTGACCGCATGGTCGGCGCGAGCACGAGCTTCATCACGCACGAGCAGTGGGCGGAGCGCGACACGCTGATGGCGGCCCAAGCGGAGAGCCTCCGCGCTGTGGGGCGCAGGCCGTACGTGATTCCCGAGGGCGGCAGCAACGCCATCGGTGCCTGGGGCTACGTGCAGGGGGCGGCCGAGCTTCGGGCCCAGGCGGAGGATGCCGGGCTCGACATCGCGCGCGTCGTGCACGCCACGGGCAGCGGCGGCACCACGGCTGGCCTCGCGCTGGGCTTCGCGGGCACGGCCACCGAAGTCATCGGCGTCGCCGTGTGCGACGACCGCGCGTACTTCGATGGCGTCGTCGGCGGTATCGTCGATGCCGTCGGTTCCGATGCGCCCGGACCCGCGTGGACGATCCTCGAAGGCTACAAGGGCCTGGGCTACGCCGAGGCCACGCCCGCGGAACTCGCCTTCTACGGGCATGTGGCACGGACCGAGGGGCTCCTGCTCGACCCCGTCTACACCGGCAAGGGCTTCCGGGCGCTCTACGAGGAGACGAAGGCAGGACGCATGCAGGGCGACGGCGCGACGGTGTTCCTGCACACCGGCGGGATCTTCGGTCTCTTCAGCTTCGCCGACCAGCTGGCGTCTGCGCTGCCCTAGCTCCCGTCGCGGCCGAGGTAGCGCGCGACCAGGATCGAGACGTCGTCATCGAACCCGGAGCTGCCTTGGTACTGGGCGAGGTCTTGCAGGACCTCGCCAATGAGCAGCGGGGGGGGGAGTTCGCCCAGGCCCGCGATGCGATCGCGCAGCCCATCTTCGCCGAGCACGTCGCCCTCGCCGTCCTTGAGCAACTCGAAGAGCCCGTCGCTGAACAGGACGACGGAGTCGCCCGGCTGCAGCATGACGCGCTTGGAGGGCAGGTCGCGCGCCAGGATGTCGTCGTCCATCCCGAGCAGGCGGTTGCGCGTGCGAAGTTCTTCGATGCTGCCGTTCTTGCGCAGCAGGAGCTGGGCCGGGTGGCCCGCCGTCGCGTACTCGAGCTCGCCGTTCTCGAGGTCGATGCGTGCGACGACCGCCGTGAGGAAGAAGTACGTGTGTTGGAGAAGCTCCCCAGCCGCCGTGTTGAGGCGCTGCAGCATCTGTACCGGGCTCTGCTTCGTGAGCGTGAGCCGGCGCACCATGCCGTGCAGACGTGCGACGACCATCGCAGCCGAGATGCCGTGTCCCGAAACGTCGAGCAGGACCAGGTAGAGCCACTTGCCGGCGACGACCTGGCAGTGCACGTAGTCGCCGCCGATGTAGCGCGTCGGGATGCAGCGCGCGACGGCCTCGCAGTCGGGGCGTGAGATGCTCTCGGGCAGCAGCGTGGCCTGGATTGCCTGCGCGAGCTTGAGCTCGGAGACGACCTCCTTCTGCTCGACTTCGAGCGCTTGCCGCTTGACGACCTCTTCGCCCAGCGTCTCGTGCGCTACGGAGACCTCGCCTTCCAGGCGCAGGCTCTCTTCGTGCGCCTCGATGCCGACACGACCCGTGGCGCCGATGATGAGCGCCCAGAAGAACGGTGCGGGCAGTGTCGCCAGCTTGAGCCACCCAGGTGCTCCCGCGAAGAAGGTCAGCATCGGAATCGGGACGGCCAACACGAATCCGATCCACAGCGACGGGTTCTTGCGGAGGTCGTAGGTCTCCTCGTCACGCAGCGCGGACCAGAACGCTTGCAGGAAGCGCATCTTGCTGGCAGTGGACGGGGGCGGCTTGGCGGACATGGTCGTTCCGGTGGCTCGGGGGCTGGCGCCGAGGCCGGGGGCGCAACTCGGACGGGCCGAGCTTGTATCAAGATGGGCGGGTCGTGCTGCGTCCATCCCGAGCGCGAGGCCTATACTCCTCGTACCCAAGCTCACCGGCACAGTAGCCCGATCCCGGAGAACCTCCCACCGATGAGTCCCCGCAAGACGATTCTCGCCCTGCTCCTGGCGCTGCCGTTCGCAGCCGCCGTCTTCTTCGACGCCCCCGAGGCGCGCGGCGACGCCGCCGCCGACAAGGCGCTCGCTGCCGTCGTCAAGAAGGGCGCCGCCCTCTGGAAGAAGACCTGGCGCCGGGGGGCCAAGGCCTGCTTCAGCTGCCATACGCGCGGCCCGAACAAGATGACCGGCCGGCGCATGGACGCGTACCCCAAGTACGACAAGACCCTGAAGCAGGTCGTGACGGTCCAGCAGAAGCTCAACCAGATGATCAAGAGCAAGAGCGGCGGCAAGCCCCTGGACCTCGGCCACGCGGACCTCACCGCCCTCGAGGCCTACATGAAGACGCTCAAGTAACCCTGCCACCCGGCATCCCGCCGCGACCGCATCCGGGCCAGGTGTCCGTGTCCGTGTCCGTGTCCGTGAGACGTGGTGCGAGGTAGTGCAGGTGTTGCCAGTGTGAGTGAGCCTGCGCTAGGGGGCGTGGGAGGTGGGGTGGGAGTGGGAGTGTCCAGAGCGGCCCGGTACGATCCTCCGGCCCCTACGGAAGGATCCCCGTGTTCAAGGAAGCCGCCCTCGCTGCCCTGCGCCAAGCCCTGGGCGAAGACGCCGACGCCGTCGGCGACCTCGCCGCCCAGCTGACGCCCCCGCCCAAGATCGAGATGGGGGACCTCGCGTTCCCCTGCTTCCCCCTGGCCAAGATCCGACGAGCGGCTCCCCCGAAGATCGCCGCCGAGCTCGCTGCAGCCATCGCGGAAGCAGGCACCGCCGGCGGACCCATCGCCGAGGTCAAGGCGCTCGGCCCGTACGTGAACTTCTTCGCGGACCCCGCGGCGATGCTCGACGGCTTGCACATGAGCCTCGCGGACGGCAGCTTCTTCGAAGGCTGCAAGAGCGACACGTCCACGCGCGTCATGATCGAGTTCAGCCAGCCCAACACGCACAAGGTCTTCCACGTCGGCCATCTGCGCAACGTGGCCGTCGGCGACGCCCTCGTGCGCGTCTTCCGTGCACGGGGCCACGACGTGGTCGCAGCCAACTACTACGGCGACTTCGGCATCGACGTCGCCAAGTGCCTCTGGTGGCTGAACAGCCACGCCCAGGAAGAACCGCCGACCGACGGCCGCACCGCCTGGCTCGGCAAGGCCTACACGGCCGCGACCCTGCACGTCGCCGCCGCCGAGGCCGCCGGCAAGGAACAAGGCGACGCCATCAAGGCCGAGATCCGCGCCGTGCTCACGGCGATGGAGGAGGGCGAGCCCGAGATCACCGCGCTGTACCAGAAGACCCGCCAGTGGTGCCTGGATGAGTTCGCCGGCATCTACGACTGGCTCGACGTGCGCTTCGATCACGAGTTCTTCGAGTCCCAGCTCGAAGAAGCCGGCAACAAGGTCGTCGATGATTACGTCGCCAAGGGCGTCTTCGTCGAGAGCCAGGGCGCCATCATCAGCGATCTCGAAGAGGACGGCTGCGGTGTCGCGCTCGTGCGCAAGAGCGACGGCTCGAGCCTCTACATGACGTGGGATCTCGCGCTGGCTCGCGCGAAGTTCGACGAGTTCGATGTGCAGACGTCGATGTACGTCGTGGGCTCCGAGCAGACCCTGCACTTCAAGCAGCTCTTCGCCACACTCGGGAAGATGGGCTACGCGCGTGCCAAGGACTGCCGCCACGTCTCCTACGAACTCGTCATGCTGCCGGAAGGCAAGATGTCGAGCCGCAAGGGCACGGCCATCCCGTTCCACCTGCTGCGCACCCACGTGCTCGACGCGATCCGCGCGAAGATGGCCGCGGCCGGCAGTGAGGTGGACGACGAGGCCGCGAGCAAGATCGCGATCGCGTGCCTGAAGTACGGCATGCTGCACGTCGGCAACACGCGCAGTGTCATCTTCGACATCGATGAGTGGACGAACCCGGAGGGTGATACCGGCGCGTACCTGCTCTACTCGCTGGCGCGCATCGCGGGCATCCAGCGCAAGGCCGGGGACGGCGTGGACGTCGCGTCCCCCGTACCCGCGGACAGCGGCTTCGGCGGCGAGGCCGAGCGAGCATTGCTGACGCACCTCACGGCGTACCCGTCGGTCCTCGCGCGCGTCGAGCGCACCTGCGATCCGTCGGGCCTGGCGGGCTACGTCTTCGAGGGCGCCAAGCGCTTTTCGCGCTTCTACCAGGAGTGCCCGGTCGTGAAGGCCGAGCCCGCGCTCAAGCACGCGCGCTTGAAGCTGGCCGCCAGCGCGCAGCGGATCTTCACGGAGGCGCTGGGCCTGCTCGGGATCGACGCCGTCGAGGTGATGTAGGGCCAGGGTCTGTCTGGAATCGCTGCGTGGCGAGCCGGACGAGACCGAAGCGAGCTGGAGCCAATGCGAGGATTGTGGCTCAAGGCGTGCTCTCGGCACGTTGAGGGCCGCAATCCGAGTTCGGGCCCAGCGCAGCGAGTGGATCGTTCGGCGCAGCAGCAGCGACGTTCAGGCAGACCCTAGCGCTTCTTCGTCAGCTTGATCTCGATGCGCGGCGGCTTGTCGCTCGAGCCGGCGCGGACTTCCTTGCGCACGACGAACTTGTAGCCGGGCGCGCCGGCGCGCACCTCCAGGGCCGTGTTCAGCGGCAACGCCCGCAGGTGCACCACGCCGTCCTTGTTGTTGGCGTGCTCCCCGCTCCCCACCTTGAGGCGGATGCCCTCGAAGCGGTCTTCGCCGTGCGTGCGGTCGACCGGGCGCGCGGTGGCGAGCGAGCCTCCAACGGGCTTGCCGCTCTCCGCGTCGAGGACCACTACCTCGAGGACGCCCGTTGGGAAGTCCAGGTTGTAGGTCAGCGCATCGCCTGCCTTGATGGCCAGCGGCTCGCGCGTGCGCCCGCCGAAGTCATCCGAGACGCGAAGGTCACCCAGGAGGAACCGGAACTCGTAGGTGCCCGGCGTGAGACCGGCCAGGCGGAAGCGCCCCTCCGCGTTCGTCTCCCCCGTGGCGGCCTTGGTCCTGTCCTTGGTCTGGGCGGCCACGAGGAACACGCCAGCGAGAGGCCGACCCGCCATCGTGAAGCGGCCGGAGATCGACGCCACCTCCGACGGCAACCGCGCCTCACCGAAGTCGTGGTACGCCCCCATGCCGGGCTCGATCCTCACGGAGGCCATGCCGAGCGAGGCGGCCTCCAGGTCCTCGACGAACATCACCCGGCAGGTGCGACTCCGCGCCACGCTGATGCCGTCGAGCCGGTAGTGGCCGTCGACGCCAACCTGCGTGCGGATCACGCGCCCCTTCGTGCCGGCGATCACGGTGCGGCCGACGGCGGGTTCGCCGGTGCGCAGGTAGGCGCGGCCCTCGAGGAACCCGGTGCGCCACACGTGGACCTCCGCGACGTCGCGCGGCTTCGTCGTGGCGAACACGGCCGAGTCGACGGCGGTCGCGCGGCCCGGCGCGGTGATCCACCACGTGGGCGGGCGCTGGTATGGACGGTCACGCTTGTCGAACGTTGGTAGCGCGACTTCGCCCCGTTCATCCGTCGTGCGCGGCGTGCCGCCGAAGAAGGCCGCGTCGTCGCCGATCTCGAAGTAGGGCGTGACGATGGCTCCGGGGATGGGGGCGCCCGTGTCCTTCGCCACAGCGCGAATGCGCACCGAGCCCGGATCGGTCGGGATCCGCATCGTGACCTTGATCGGCTCACCGACGCGCGCCGTGAAGCTGTCCGAGAGATCCGGCGCGGCGCCCGGCCGCTCGAGAAGCAGGCGCCAGGTGCCCGTCGACGGCGTGAGCCCGACCACGGCGCGGCCGTCCTTGAACAGCAGCTTCGTGCGCAAGGCGAGCCCGCGCGAGAGGCCGAGCATGTTCTCGAGCATGCGTGCGCGTTCCCTCGCGGCCAGGGCATCCGCGGACACGATCTGCACGACCGGCGTGACCCCCGCGGCTTCGTAGCGCTTCTTCACCTCGGCCGTGGTCAGGCGGCGACCCTGCTCGTCCTCGAACGCCAGCAGCACGTCGACCCGCTTGGGCATCCGGATGACCGTCTCGCCCGGCATCGGCGTGTAGGCCCGCCGAACCATCGCCGAGCTCGTGACGTCGAGGACCCAGAGCGTGCTCGGCACGCCGTGCCACGTCGCCGGCCAGATGACGCGGCCGACCTCGTCGACCTCGTAGTCCAGCAGGACGCCCTTCGGGGTCGCCAGCCGGACGATCGCGCCTTGGACGGCGCGCTCTCGCCCTTCCACCATCCGTACGACCCGCACGGCGGCTTCGCCGGCGGCCAGCGCGGGGGGCTTGGGCTCGCCTTCAGCCGTCGCGGTCTCATCCGCCGCGGGCTGCGCCTGGCCACGCGTCTTCAGCTTGGCAGCGTCCGCCTCGTTCTTCGCGGTCTCGACCGCGGGCGGCGGATCGTCCGGCGCGCCGTCGGGAACTGTGTCGCGCAGCGCCAGCCACAGGCCGCCGCCGAGGAGGAGCAGCGCGAGCGCTGCGAACGTGAACTTCGACTTGGCGGCCATCAGCAGGGCTCCCGTTCCGAGGGCGCCGCCCGTTCCCGTCGCGCCCTGGACGGTCGAGCCGGCCAAGCCGCCGCCGGGACCCGCCGCAAGCGGCAGGAGGGCGAGGCGCCAGGTGTGGCCGTCGCCGCCGTGCTCACGATCGAGGCGAGCCCGGACGTGCTCCAGGCCGCGTCGTACGCGCGATCTCACGGTTTCGACGGAGACACCCATGCGCGCCGCGATCTCCCGCGGCGGCAGGCCCTCGAAGTGACGGTGCAGCACCGACTCCCGGTAGGGGGGCTCGAGTTCGAGCACCGCCTGGACGACGCGCTTGTGCAGCTCGGCCTCGGCGACGACGTCGCCGGTGGCCGGCAGCGCCTCGGGGCGTGCCGCCCCGTGCTCGCGCTTGGCCACGCGGCCCTCGCCGCGGCGCATGCGCGCTGCGAGGTTGCGCATGACCTGGCCGAGCCACGCCTTGGGCGTGTCGCCGTGCGGCGGACGCTTCAGCGCGGCCATCCAGGTCTGCTGCTCGAGATCGTCGGCCCGTGCCTCGTCCCGCACCAGCGTGCGCGCAAGGCGGCGCACCCAGGCCCGGTGTTGCAGGAGGCGATGGATGGGAATGTCGATGGGTTCACGCATGGGTCTCTGCAGTTGGATTCCCGCCGAGACGGAAAGCGGTGCAGAGATTCCGGAAATGGCGAACGCGGGTGTCGGCCTCGGGCCTACCGTCCTGCCGCGTTCCTAGGCCAGGCCTACGAGGGTGAGCGGATCTCGATCGAGGGCGTCCGCCAGCTTTCGCCGGATGAGGGCCGTCCGGGCCTCCTGCAGGGCGATGAGGTCGTGCGCATCGTAGCGCGTACGCAGGTCCGCGAAGCGTTCCTCGGGCACGACGGCCTCCGTGCCCTTCATGCAGGCGTCGGCCAGGGCGCAGCAGCGCTCCTCCCAGGTCATCGTCTGGAGGTCGACGAGCTTGCGGAACGAGGCGACGAGGCTCGGGTCCACGCCCGCCTCGATCAGCGCCTCGCCGCTGGCGCCCTTCGTGAAGTGCGAGATGCATCCGAAGCCGTACGGCGCGAACTCTCCCTTCCGGAGCAGCTTGGTGCCCGCGCGGGGGTGGTCGTCGTGCTCGCCGATCGCGCGTCCTACGTCATGCAGGAGCGTGCCGATCGCCGCCGCCTCGACGTCCACGGCCTGACCGGCGCTCTTGAGCGCTTCGGCGAACGTGCGCGCGAGACGCGCTCCGCCGCGCAGGTGACCGACGAGGTGCTCGCTGGCCTCGGGCAAGGAGCGCAGGTACGCGTCGGCCTGCTTCTCCTTGCGGCCGGCGAGGGTGCACGTGGCCGGGTCCTTCAGGAAGAGCGCGGCCTGCCGGACGGCGTCCTTCAGATTGAGGTGCCAGAGCGCGTCGATCATCCGCCCGAGCGGCAGCCACTCGTGGGCGATGTGCTCCTTCGAGAGCTCGACGTCCTGCTGCGGCGCGAACGCGGTGAGGTAGATCACGTGCTTGCGGTAGGTCTCGCCGCGGCGCGTCGCCTCGTACTTGAGCACCGTGCGGAAGTCGCCGCGCACATCCGTGATCTCGAGACCGGTCTCTTCGCGTGTCTCGCGGAGCGCGGTCTCGAGCTCGGTCTCGCCCGGCTCGCTGTGGCCCTTGGGCAGGCCCGGCTCGCCACGCTTGCTGTTGATGAGGTTCAGGTACTCGAAGCGACCCGCCTGCCGCCGGGCGAGGACGAAACCGCAGGCGGTCCGGAGCGGGAGGTCGTCGTGCGGCATGGGGCCATTGAACTTGAGGGCGGCGGGCGGCGAGGCAGTTCTTCCGTGTCGGTCTCCAGCCCGAGCCCCAGCCCGAGCCCGAGCCCCGTTCCGTGTCCGTGTCGGTGTCCGTGTCGGTGTGAAGAAGTGCACCTGGCAAGCCAGGGGAAGTGCATGGCAACGTCAACGTGTCCGGAGCCCCCGTCGGGGCGCGGCCGGGGCGGGAATGGGGGTCGTGGCCCCGAGCGAGTACGCTCTGCCCACGATGAGCGCCACCGCCCAGAACCTCGAGCCGCCCGTCTGCATGTACGGCGAGATCCTCGAGAACCGCCAGATCACGCCCGTGACCTGGGTCATGAAGATCCACAGCCCCGACGCGGCGCCGCGCATGCGTGCCGGCCAGTTCGTGAACCTGCTCACGAGCGAAGAGATCGTCCCGCTGCTACGGCGGCCCATGTCGATCCACCGGGTCGTGGAGCACCAGGGCGTCGCCTCCGGCTTCTGTGTCCTCTACGACGTCATCGGGCCCGGCACCCGCAACCTGCACCACATGAAGAAGGGCGAGCGCATCAGCTTCATCGGCCCGCTGGGCAACGCCATCAGCGTGCCGGCCGAGGCGCGCCGCGCGGTCCTCATCGCCGGCGGCGTCGGCATCGGCCCGATCAAGTTCGTGGCCGAGGCCCTCCAGGCGATGGGCATGCGCGACATCACGCTCTGCTACGGCGCACGCGACAGCGACCACTCCGTTCCGGTCAAGGAAGCAGCGCCGGACGGTTGCCGCGTACTCGTCTGCACGGACGACGGCTCCGTGAGCCGCAAGGGCTTCGTGACCGACCTCGTCGCGGAGATGATCGCCGGCAAGCGGCTGCAGCCCGGTGACTACGTCTTCACCTGCGGCCCCGTACCGATGTTCCGCGCCGTGCGCGACCTACTCGGCAAGCACGGCATCTCCGCCGAAGCGGCCACCGAGGAGTACATGGGCTGCGGCTTCGGCGTCTGCTTCGGCTGCCCGCTCAAGCAGCGCCAGCCCGACGGCTCCGTCGAGTACAAGCTCTGCTGCGTCGACGGCTGCCTCTTCCCGCTCGAGACCCTGGTCTTCGAGGGCGATGAGGACGTCGATGCTCAAAAGGGCGATGACACCGGGACGCCGGCGTGAGCGGCCGCCACATGGAGGCTGCGACGCGCGATCTCGCGCGCGTCCTCCGCCGTGTGCAGGTGCGGCGGCTGAAGGCGTTCGAGAAGTCGATCCTGGCGAGCGAGCGTGTCTTCGTGACGGGCCTCGGTCGCACAGGACTCATGGCGCGCGGCTTCGCCATGCGGCTCATGCACCTCGGCAGGCGGGTGTTCCACGTGGGCGACGTCATCACGCCGTCGGTGGAGGAGGGCGACCTCCTGATCATCTGCTCGCGTACGGGCCGCTCGAAGGTGCTGAGCCACTACATCCGCATCGCCAAGAAGGCCAAGGCGTCTGTGGCCGTCGTGACGGCGCGGCCCGACAGCCCGGTCGCGAGCCACGCCGACGTCGTATTGCCGATTGACGACACCCCGATCAAACGCGCCAAGGCCGATGTACGACCCCTGCCCCCCTTGGGCTCGCTGTTCGAGCAGGCCCTGCTGATCGTGCTCGATCAGGTCGTGCTCGACCTCATGCAGGTGCTCGACCTGACCGAAGCGGACATGGCGCGCATTCATACCGGTTTCGAGTAAGACGCCTGCGAGCAAGAGCTCGTTGGCGAACTCCCGGTCGATCCAACCCATTGCATGACAGCGGGTTGGAACGCTCCGCCTCGCTTCGGTCGGCGCGCGCGCGGGCGCTAGACTGCGCTCTCCGCGGCCCTTTCGTCGCCGCTGTGGAGCCTTCGCATGACCAACGCCGTGATCGTCTCCGCCTGCCGTACGCCCATCGGGCGCTTCAACGGCGGCCTGTCCACGTTCCGTGCGCCCGAGCTCGGAGCCATCGCCATCAAGGAGGCGATGAGCCGCGCCAACCTCGATCCGGCCGACGTGAACGAGGTGATCATGGGCACCGTCCTGCAGGCGGGCCTCGGCCAGAACCCCGCGCGCCAGGCCGCGCTAGGTGCCGGCGTTCCGCCCGAGGTCGGCGCGTTCACGGTCAACAAGGTGTGCGGCTCCGGGCTCAAGTCCGTGATGCTTGCCGCGCAGGCCATTCGCGCGGGCGACGCCGACATCATCGTCGCCGGCGGCCAGGAGAGTATGACGAACGCGCCCTACCTCATGCCGCAGGCCCGCAACGGCATGCGTCTCGGCCATGGCAAGCTGCTCGACTCGATGGTGCACGACGGCCTGTGGGAGATCTACAACGACTACCACATGGGCGAGACCGGCGAGCTGATCGCCGAGCGCTGCAACGTGAGTCGCGAAGAGATGGATGCGTTCTCCGCCGAGAGCCACCGCCGCGCGGCGGCCGCGACGGAGTCCGGCGCCTTCGCGGACGAGATCGTTCCCGTGGAGGTGAAGGATCGCAAGGGCAACGTCACCGTCGTGGGTGCCGATGAGGGCATCCGGCCCGACGTCACCGCCGAGAGCCTCGGCAAGCTGCGCGCCGCCTTCCGCAAGGACGGCACGGTCACACCCGGCAACGCCAGCCAGATCTCGGATGGCGCCTCGGCGCTGGTCGTGATGAGCGAGAAGGCGGCCGCCGACCGCGGTCTCGAGCCGCTCGCCACGATCACGGGCTACGCCACCGGCGGCACCGAGCCGCAGTGGGTGATGTACGCGCCGGTCGTCGCGATGGAGAACCTCCAGAAGCGCACCGGCAACGCGACGGACAGCTACGGCCTGATCGAGCTCAACGAGGCCTTCGCCTCGGCCGCCTGCGGCGTGAGCAAGGAGGCGGGCCTCGCCGCCGATCGCACGAACGTCAACGGCGGCGCCGTCGCGCTCGGTCACCCGATCGGGGCGAGCGGCGCGCGCATCCTGACCACCTTGCTCTACGCCATGAAGGCGCGCGACGTGAGCACGGGCATGGCTTCGCTGTGCCTCGGCGGCGGCAACGCCGTCGCTCTCTCGGTCCAGCGCTAACGTCCCACGCCCCATCTCTCGGAGAACGACATGACTTTCCAGCATGTAGGCGTCATCGGCGCCGGTCAGATGGGCGCGGGCATCGCGCAGGTCTTCGCGGTCCACGGCACCAAGGTGCGCCTCTTCGACGTGTCCAACGACGCGGTCGAGAAGGGCCTGATGGGCATCACGAAGAGCCTCGAGCGCTTCGTGAACAAGGAGAAGATCACGCGCGAGGTCATGGACACGGCCCTGACGCACATCCATGCCGAGACGAGCCTCGAGGGCCTGTCGGACTGCGACCTGGTCGTCGAGGCCGTCGTCGAGAACGGCGACGTCAAGAAGGCCATCTTCGCTGAGCTCGACGGGATCCTCGGTCCGGAGGCCATCGTGGCGAGCAACACGTCGAGCATTTCGATCACCGAGCTGGCCGCGGCGAGCGGTCGCGCGGACCGCTTCATCGGCATGCACTTCATGAACCCGGTCCCGCTGATGAAGCTCATCGAGATCATCCGCGGCCTCGCGACGTCGGATGAGACGTACGCCAAGGTGCACGCCGCGTCGGAGGCGATCGGCAAGATCCCCGTGGTCGCGAACGACTACCCCGGCTTCGTGGCCAACCGCATCCTGATGCCGATGATCAACGAGGCCGTGACCTGCGTCATGGAAGGCGTCGCCGAGGCCGAGAACATCGACTCGATCATCAAGCTCGGCCTGAACCACCCGATGGGGCCGCTCGCCCTGGCCGACCTGATCGGCCTGGACACGTGCCTCGCGATCATGGAGGTCCTGCACAGCGACCTCGGCGACAGCAAGTACCGGCCCTCGCCGTTGCTACGCAAGATGGTCGCCGCTGGATTCCTCGGCCGGAAGTCGGGTCGCGGCTTCTACGACTACTCGTAAGGACGGCTTCCGCGTCCCGAAGGCCGCTGCCGCAGGGGGGGCGGCCGGTGGCGTCACGCCATGGCCCAAGGTCGATCATCGGGCTGGTGTGGGCGGGCACAAGACCCGCCCCTACGCGGGTGCTGACGACGCCCGAGCGGAACGATCGAGCGCGCACCTAGGGACCGCTACGGCTTGTGGCCGTTCTGCAACATCCAGATCCTGCGCCACTCCGCGCGCGGCCGCTCCTGGAACGTCTTGCCCTCGTCCGTCGTGAGCGGCACCGAACCGAACACGATGTAGGTGCTCGCGACGACCAACAGGATCGGGATGATCGCCAGCAGCGGCACGAGGAGCTTCCGGCGCGCGTGACGTACGGCGAGCCCCGCGAGATAGCCCGTCGCGAGACCGGCGCCGTGCGCCCAGTTGCCGATGGCGACCGTGTTCGAGAGCGACAGCACCACGCCGATCACGAGCAGGATGCCGATCCAGCGCAGCATCTGATCGGTCATCACGGCCGCGGCGATCGGATGCACGCGGCGCAGGGCCCAGAGGAAGCCGAGCAGGCCGAAGAGGTAGCCGGAGATGCCCACGCCGCTGCCGGAGAAGATCCACGAGATCGCCGACGCGCTGACGCCCGTGAAGAGCGTCAGGCCAAGCAGCGCCCAGGGCCCCCAGCCCCGCTCCACCTCACGGCCCAGGTACCAGAGGCCCATGCCGTTCATGCCGATGTGCCACCAGCCGCCGTGCAGGAACATGCACGTCACGTGGCGCCAGTGCTCCCAGATCCAGATTTCCGAGCTCTGGTAGAAGGCGGCCAGCCACGCCGGGCCACCACCGCGCTGGACACCGGGCCAGATGACGTGCGTGCAGATGTAGAGCGCGATGGCGATCGCGAGGCTCACGATCGTCACGATCGGACGGCGCTCGCGGGCGATCGGACGAAAGCGGACCTGCATGCGGTTGCGGACGGCGTCGGCGCAGTTCGGGCAGAGCAGATCGGGATCGGCCCCGAACATCTCGGATCTCGGCAGGTTCACTCCGCAGACGGAGCAGCCGCAGATGGGGTCCTCATGGCTCACGCGGTCCTCCCATACCACGCGCCCGGCCCCCCTCGCTCGTATCTTCCACCTCCGAAGGAGCACCCCCCCGCATGGACTTCAGCCTCTCCGAAGACCAGCAGATGCTGCAGCAGGCGGCGCGCGAGTTCGCGCAGAACGAACTCGTCGACCGCGCGGTCGTGGCCGACCGTGACGAGGTGTTCGTGGCCGACTCCGTGCGCATGTGCGCCGAGATGGGCTTCCTCGGCATGGCCGTCCCCGAAGCGCACGGCGGCAGCGAGCTCGGAGCCCTCGGCTCGAGCCTCGTCCTCATCGAGCTCAACAAGGCCTGCGCCAGCACGGGCACGACGATCTCGGTGCACAACAGCCTCGCGTGCGAGAGCATCGCGCGCTTTGGCAACGATGAGCAGCAGGCACGCTACCTCCCGCGCTTGGCCTCCGGCGAGATGCTCGGCGCCTACGCCCTGTCGGAGGCCGGCAGCGGCTCCGATGCCGGCTCCCTCGTCTGCAAGGCGACCCAGGACGGCGAGGACTGGATCCTCGACGGGACGAAGCTCTGGATCAGCCACGGCTCGGTCTGCGACCTCGTCGTCGTCTTCGCCCGCACCGACGCGGACGCACGCACGCGCGGCATCACGGCCTTCGTCATCGAGTCCGCGTGGGACGGCTACAAGTCCGGCAAGCAGGAACTCAAGATGGGTCTGCGCGGCTCCCCGACCGTCGAGCTGCACCTCGACGGCGTCCGCGTGCCCGCCGCCAACGTGCTCGGCGAGGTGAACAAGGGCTTCGGCATCGCCATGTCGCTGCTCGACGGCGGCCGCATCGGCATTGCGAGCCAAGGCATCGGCATCGCGGAGGCCTGCCTCGAAGCCTCCATCAAGTACGCGGGCGAGCGCGAGCAGTTCGGCAAGCCCTTGGCCGCCTTCGGCGCCATCCAGGAGAAGATCGCCGAGATGGCAACGCGCGTCGACGCGGCGAAGCTGCTCACATGGCGCGCCGCCTGGCTCAAGGACGCCGGCGAGCCGCACGGGCGCGAGGCCTCCATGGCCAAGCTCGAGGCATCGCGCGCGGCCAACTACGGCGCGAAGGAAGCCGTCCAGATTCACGGCGGCGCCGGCTACACACGCGACTTCCCCGTGGAGCGCTACTTCCGCGACGCGCGCGTCACCGAGATCTACGAGGGCACGACCGAGATCCAGAAGCTCGTCATCGCGCGGAGCTACCTCCGGGCCTGATGGACAGTCCTTCTCCCAAGCAGCCTTCCCCCGAGCAGCACGCCGCCGCCATCCGCGCAGGCGACCGCCGCGCGCTCGCGCGCGGGCTGACGCTCGTCGAGAACGAAGGTGCCGACGGCGCCGCGCTGCTCGCCGCACTGGGCTCGGTTGGATCGGCGCACCGCGTCGGTATCACGGGCCCGCCTGGTGCCGGCAAGTCGACCCTCGTCTCGGCTCTTGTCGCGGCGTGGCGGGCCGACAGCCGCGACGTGGGCGTGTTGGCCGTTGACCCGTCGAGTCCGTTCACGGGGGGCGCGCTGCTCGGCGACCGCATCCGCATGCTGGCCCACGCGGACGACGAGGGCGTGTTCATCCGCTCGCTCGCGAGCCGTGGCGCCTTCGGCGGCCTGGCGGCGGGCGTCTACGACGCCGCCGACCTGCTGGATGCCGCCGGCTTCGACCCGGTACTCATCGAGACGGTCGGTGTCGGCCAGGCCGAGATCGAGATCAGCCGGGCCGCGGACACGACGATCGTCGTCCTCGCCCCGGGCTCGGGCGACGTCGTGCAGGGGATGAAGGCGGGCCTGCTCGAGATCGCCGACGTGCTGGTCGTGAACCAGTCCGACCGCGAGGGGGCCGACGCCTTGGTCGCCGCGCTCCAGAGCGCGGTCGAGCTGCGCGATGCGGTGGCACCGCCGATCGTCAAGACGGTCGCGACGCGCGGCGAGGGCCTGGCGGAGCTGCGCGCCCTGGTCGATGGGCGCGCCGCGGCGGCGGCCGGCGAGCTCACGGCGCGCCGCCTCGCTCGGGCCCGAGCCCGCATCCGTGCGGCGGTGGATCGTCGCCGGGCCGACGCGTTCTGGAACGCCGCCGACGGCGCGCAGGCGCAGGCACTCAGCGAGGCGGCGCGCGGCGTCGCCGATGGATCGACGAGCGCCGCCGAGGCCGTCGCACGCTTGCTCGGAGGGGAGAGCGCATGAACGCCCTGGACCAACGTCCTATCAGGATCCTGGTCGCGAAGGCCGGCCTCGACGGCCACGATCGCGGCGCCAAGGTCGTCGCTGCCGCGCTGAGGGACGCCGGCTTCGAGGTCATCTACACGGGCCTCCGCCAGACGCCGGAGATGATCGTGGCGGCCGCGCTCCAGGAGGATGTCGACGCGATCGGCCTCTCCTTGCACTCCGGGGCCCACATGACCCTCTTCCCGCGCGTGCTCGACCTCCTGAAGGCCGCGGGCGCGGACCAGGTCCTGCTCACCGGGGGCGGAATCATCCCGGACGCGGACATGGCGAAGCTGGGGGAGATGGGCGTTGGACGGCTCTTCGGGCCGGGTACGCCCCTCAGCGATCTCGTCGCCTACATCCGAACCGAAGTGGCGGCCCGTCGAGAGGTCGGGAGTGCCTGAGGGCCCTCATAGAATCGACCCCACGATGACGCTCATGGACACCCTCTCCGGCGAAGCCGAGCCCTTCCTCACGGAGGATCACCTCGACGTGCGCGCCATGGTGCGCGAGTTCGCCCTGGCGGAGGTCGCGCCGATCGCGACCGAGCTCGACGAGGAGAAGCGCTTCCCGAGCGAGACGATCCCCAAGCTGGCCGAGCTCGGCCTGCTCGGCGTGCCCTGGCCTGAGGAGGTCGGCGGCGCGGGCATGGACTACCGCGCGTACTCCATCGTGATCGAGGAGCTCTCCCGCGTGTGCGGTACGACGGGCATCACGGTCGCCGCGCACACGTCGCTCGGCACCGCGCCGATCCTGAAGAACGGCACCGAGGAGCAGCGTCTACGCTGGGTGCCCAAGCTCGCGAGCGGCGAGATGCTCGGTGCCTTTGCGCTCACGGAGCCGGGGGCAGGCAGCGACGCCAAGATGACCCAGACGACAGCCGTCCAGGACGGCGATCATTGGGTCATCAACGGCACGAAGATCTACTGCACGAACGGCACCCACGCGGGCACGGTCGTCTTCACCGCGCGCACAGGCGGCGGCGAAGTGGGCGACACGAAGAACATCAGCGCGTTCGTCGTCGAGCAGGGCACGCCCGGCTTCGAGTACGGCACGCTGGAAGACAAACTGGGGCTGCGCGGCTCCGACACCCGCGAGCTGGTCTTCAAGGACTGCCGCATTCCCCTCACCAACAAGCTCGGTGAGGAGGGGCGTGGGTTCAAGGCGTTCATGCAGACGCTGGAAGCCGGCCGCATCTCCATCGGCGCCATGGCGCTGGGTCTGGCGCAGGGTGCGCTCGATGCCGCGCTGCCGTACGTGCGCGAGCGCAAGCAGTTCGGCAAGCGGCTCATCACGATGCAGGCGATCGGACATCAGATCGCCGACATGGAGGTCGAGATCAGCGCGGCCCGCAACCTCGTGTACGAGGCGGCGTGGCGCCACGACCAGGGCCAGCCGTACGGCTTGGCCGCGTCCAAGTGCAAGCTGTTCGCCTCGGAAGTGGCCATGCGGTGCGCTCACAAGGCCATCCAGGTGATGGGCGGCGTGGGCTACACCCGCGAATACCCCGTGGAGCGCATCATGCGTGACGCGAAGCTGTGCGAGATCGGCGAGGGGACCTCCGAGATCCAGCGCCTCATCATCGCGAGGCATCTCGACCGCAGTGTCTGATCGCGCGGGGCGCGGGGTCTCGAGGCGTGAGCCGCAGCGCCCAAGAGCCCTAGCGCATCCTTCGGCCGGTCGGGCAACCCCGGGCATGATCCCCCCGTGCCTATCGAGATTCTCCTGCCTACCGAACGCACCCTGGGTGGTGCAACCCGCGCTGTCGTCGAGCAACTGCTCGGCCCGGGTTTCGTGAACATCGACGCGCCCGAGGAGAGCTCGTTCGAAGTCGAGCTGACCAACGTCGACATGAAGGAGTGGGGCGAGCTTGTTCCTGACGACATCTCGCCTGCGGAGCTCAGCGACAAGATCAAGGCCGACAAGGAGATCCTGCGCGTGCGTGTGCCGCTGCGCTTGGGTCACTTCCTCCTGTTCCCCGGCTTCGTCGTACTCTGCCGTCCCGACGACTACGACGAGTTCATGGCGGATCCGCGCGCGCGGCAGATCATCGGCCGCGAGTCGCTCGAGCTGGCGCATGCGTTCGGCGCCGAGGAACTGGTCGTGGCCGGCGACGCGGCGACGGACTTCCTCGGGACGGACGCGACGGACTGGAAAAGCCTGAAGGAAGTCCTCGAGGAAGAGCACATCGGGCACCAGCTCGTTCAGATTCCGAAGTAGGGGCAGCCTGAACGCCGGCGCAGCCGGCGTGGTTGGCTGCCCAAGGAGGTCGCGTGGGCGGCCAACCGCAGCGGGCTTCGCCCTCGCTCAGGCCGCCCCTACGGGCGCCCACCGCCGTTGGTCGCATGACGACGGCCGATCGGTGCGTTATCGACTGCGCGCGATTGCCTCCACGGCGTCGGGGTTCTCGACGCTCGCGAGATCGCCCACGTCTTCGCCCAGCCAACGGCGCTTGATCACGCCGCGCACAATCTTGGCGGAGCGCGTCTTCGGCAGCATGTCGACGAAGCGCACGTCCTTCGGCCGCAGCGTCTTGCCGAGATGCGCCACCACGCTGTCGGATAGCTCGCGACGCAGCTCCTCCGACTCCACCACCCCGGGCTTCAGCACCACGAACGCCACGACGTCGGCGCCCTTGAGGTCGTCCGGTACGCCCACCGCCGCCGCCTCACTGGCCAGCGGATGCTCGACGATCGCCGCTTCCACCTCCGCGGGGCCGACGCGCTTGCCGGCGACGTTGATGGTGTCATCGCTGCGCCCATGCAGGAACCAGAAGCCGTCCTCGTCCACGAACGCCCAGTCGCCGTGGTACCAGACCGTGTCGCCGAAGCGCTCGAAGTAGGTCGCCAGGTAGCGCGCATCGTCGCCGAGGAAGCTCTTCGTCAGGCTCGGCGCCGGCTGCTTCAGCACGAGGTGGCCGAGGCCCCCGCGGATGGACTGCCCGTCCTCGTCGAAGACGTCGACATCCATGCCGAGCCCAGGACCCCGCAGCGTGCAGGGCTTGAGCGCCGTCGTCGGCAGCGGTGACAAATGACATCCGACGAGCTCCGTGCCGCCCGAGATGTTGATGATGGGGCAGCGTCCCTGGCCGACGTGCTGGAAGCACCACATCCAGGACTCGGGATCCCACGGCTCGCCCGTCGAGCCGATGATCCGCAGTGTCGAGAGGTCATGCCCCGCCGCGAGGTCATCGCCGGCGCGCCGCAGCAGCCGGATCGCCGTCGGGGCGACACCGAGATGCGTCAGCCCGTGGCGCTCGATCATCGCGAACAGCCGGTCGGGCTCGGGCCAGTTGGGCGCGCCCTCGTAGACCAGCAGCGTGGCGCCGAGCGATGCCACGCCGATCATCTCCCACGGGCCCATCATCCAGCCGATGTCGGTGAGCCAGAAGAAGCGGTCCCCCGACTTCACGTCGAACGCGTAGCCGAGCTCTTTGTTCATCGTCGCGAGACAACCCGCGTGCGTGTGCACCGTGCCCTTTGGCTTGCCGGTCGTGCCCGACGTGTAGAGGATCATTGCGGGCGCTTCGCTCGGCAGGACCTCGGTGCGCGGATCAGGCTCCCGCGCCGACACGCGCTCGTGCCACCAGAGGTCGCGACCCGCCTCGAAGGGGACGTCCTCGCCGGTGCGCCGCAGCACGATCTGATGGCGGAGGCTCGGCACCAGCGCAACGGCTGCGTCGGCCGCCGGCTTCACGGCCGCGACCTTGCCGCGGCGGTAGCCGCCGTCCGCGGTGAAGAGGACGACCGCCTCTGCGTCGTTCAGCCGCACGGCGAGCGCGTCGCTCCCGAAGGCCGAGAAGACGGGGATCGCTACGGCGCCGACCTGGAAGCAGGCAAAGAGCGCGACGACCACCTCGGCTACCATGGGCATGAAGATGCCGACACGATCACCAGGGCCCACCCCGAGATCGCGCAGCAGGCCGGCGGCGCGGTTCACCTCCTCCTGGAGCTCGGCGTAGGTGTAGGTGCGGCTGCGGCCGTCGTCCTGTTCGCCGACGAGGGCGTCGTGGTGACCCCGGCCCCCGTCGACATGCCGGTCGAGGCAGTTGAGCACGATGTTGGTCGTGCCCCCGAGGAACCAGGACGTCCAGGGAAAGCCCCGGCTGTCGTCGTAGGTCGTTTCGTAGCGCTGGTACCAGCTGAGCCCCAGGTCCTCCAGCGCCACGTCCCAGAAGCGGCCGATGTCCTCGACCGACCAGGCATGCAGGGCCTCGTAGCTCTCCACCCCGGCCTTCTTCATCAGCCGCGTGACGTTGGCCGTGGTGCGGGCCTCCTCGGACGGCTGCCAGACGATCGGGGCGTTGTCGCTCATGCGCGTATGGAACCCCAAAGCGGTTGGCAGGACAACGCCGGGTTCCGCCTGCTTTCGGATGGCGTTCGTAGGGGGACGGACCTCTCGCTGCGGACGCGGCTATCTTGCGGAGATCCCATGCGCCTCCGTCCTGCCCTCCCGATCCTCCTGCTCGCCCTGCTGATCCTGCCGGCGCTGCCTCGCGTGGGGTCGGCCGGGCACGTCTACGACAGCGAGAAGCTGCGCATCGTCGGCGACGTGTCGGAGGAGTGGATCGACGCGGCGGCCGGCCTGGGCACCCAGCTCTACGCCGCCCTGAAGGCGCACTTCGGGCGTGAGCCCGAGGCCGACGAGCTGCCGCTGAAGCTGATCCTCTACCCGCGGCGCAGCACCTACGAGATCGCGCTGCGCAAGCAAGGCATCAAGGGCCACGCGGCGCATGCCGGCGGCTGGACCACCTGGCGACGCGGCGAGTCGCACGTCTGGGTGCAGAAGGAACCGTTCGACACGCGGCGGTTGATCCTCCACGAGCTCGTGCATCAGTTCCACGACAAGTGCCAGGCCGTGTCGCGACGTGGCCGCGGCGCGTGGTGGTACCGCGAGGGCCTGGCGGAGTGGTTTGGCTGGCACCGCCGCACGAAGAAGGGGCTCTTGTTCGGCCAGTTGGATGCGGTCGCCCTCAACAGCACGGCGCGGTACGCCGCGGCACGCAGCAAGGAGAGCGCCTTCGTCCCCTGGCGGCTCGGGATCGGCAAGGACAAGGCAAGCTACGTCGAGGCCCTCGCGCTCGTGGGCGGCATCCTCATGTCGCGAGACGGCGAGCTGAAGACGCGCTTCCAGCGCTGGGAGCGGCAGATTCTCGCCAAGGGCGGGGACCACCGTGCGTTCGAGGTGCAGTTCGCCGACCGCAAGAAGGACCTCCGCGGCGCGATTGCCGACGCCTGGGCCTCGCTCTTCGGGCAGTGGGCGCCGACGACGCTCGGGTGGGACGAGCAGGACGACGTGATCCGCGTGACCCAGCGCGAGAAGAGCGATCTCTGGCGCATGGGCACGCCGCATCTCGATCGCTGGCGTGCGGTCGTCGAGGTCGTCACCGGCACGGAGCCGAAGGCGGCGGCCGGCGTGGCAATCTCGTTCAGCCGCAAACGCTCGGTGCGGGTCTTCGCCGAGCGGGATCACGTCGTGTTGCTCGACGACCTCGGCCTCCGGCCGAGAGGCGGCGCGGCCCTCACGCGCGAGCAACGTGCGCAGCTTCCCGAGGGACGGAAGACCGTGCTCGACGTGCGGCGCACGGCGACGGGGATCGAGGTGCATGCGACGCGCGGTGGCAAGCGCGTGACGCTGAAGCACGCCCTCCCAGGCGTGGCGTGGCGCTCCTGGGGCCTCACGGTGCGCGCTACGGGCGCGCGCTTCCGCTTCCTGCCGCGCGAGAAGGCGGCCAAGGACGACGGCAAATAGCGACTGCCCCCTCCCGCCAACCGTCCGTTCGGCGGTACGCTCGGCATCTCGTGGTGCCCGCATCAAGATGGGTGCCAAGCGTGGGGGTGGACGATGAGCCGGCGACATTCGCTCGTGCCTTCCGGGGCATGCGTTCTCTTGGCGGTGCTCTTCCTGCTGCCCGCGCCTGCTCGCGCCGGCGACGTGAACTCGGAGGTCGAGGCAGCGTTCACGGCCGGCCAAGGCCTGCAGGCCAAGGGCGATCGCGGCAGCTTGGAGCGTGCCTTCCGCGCGCTCGACACGCGCAAGGACGAAGCGCTCGGCTCGGTCGATTACTGGACGCTCTACGCCCGCGTCTGGCACGGACTCGACAAGGGCGAGGCTGCCTTGAAGACGCTGATCGACGAACGGCAGGCGCGTGACGCGACCAACCCCGTCTTCGATCTCGTGCGCGCGCGTCTCGCGAAGAAGCCCGGCGCGAAGCGCGCCTGGCTGACGTCTGCGATGAAGCGCAACACGAAGGACCTGCGCGCCTCGGTCGCGATGGCCGTGTTCCGGCTCGACCAGAACGAAGAGGACGAGGCCGACGAGTTGCTTGAGGCGATCCTCGCGAAGAACGCCACCTGCGAGGGGGCGTTGCTGGCCAAGGCGCGGCTCTCCCTGTCGGACGGCATGCCCGGCGAGGCGATCGAGTTCCTCGACAAGGGCATCAGCAAGAAGCCCAGCGCGCGCCTCTACTACCTCAAGGCGCGCAGCCTGCAGCGGCTCGCCAAGACGAAGAACGACGTCCTGCCGAAGGCCCTCGACGCCTCGGTGCGAGCGCTCGGCATGGAGCCGAACGAGCGGCACATCAAGCTGTTCGATGAACTGCTCAAGGCCACGGGTGACGCGGCAACGGCCGCGAAGGCGCTCAAGGAGCACTTCGCTCGCACGAAGCACCCGATGCTCGCGGCCTTGCTCGCGGAGTCCGCCTTCAAGGCAGGAGACTACGTCGGCGCGGTCATGGGCCTCGAGGTGGGGGACGGCTCGGACCTGAGCAGCGCGAAGGGGTTGGCGATCGCGCATGCTCGCTTAGGCAACACGGTCGAGGCGCAGCGGGCGGCGCGCAAGGTCGTTGGCATGGACTCGCAGGGCCGTCTGTTTGCCGCGCGCGTCGATCTCTACCTGGGGGATGTTGCCGGTGTGCAGGAGCGCCTGGGTTCGCTCGCCGACGAGGAAGCCAAGCGCCTCCGCGCCCTGGCCCACGCCTGGGCTGGTGAGGCCGAAGCCGTGAAGAAGCTGGTCGGGAAGGAAGCGCGCACCGGCTCGAGGTCGGGCGAGGAACTGCTGATCGCCTGGTTCCAGGCGCGGCTGTTCGAGCAGCTCGGCCCGTCGAAGTCTGCCACGATGCGCAAGCACTTCCTGGACGCGCGCTTCGCCGCGGGCGCCAAGCCCCTGCCGCAGGGCGGGAGTTGGGGCACGAACATCGGTACGGCGAAGACCGACGGCTGGCCGGCACGCGCCGTGACGTGGTTCCGTGCTCCTTGCGGCATCTGGTTGCGCGCGGGGTCGCGCGGCTCGTCCTCGAGCATCAACATCGACGAGGACAACAAGTTCACGATCGCTACGACGATCAACGGCGAGGCCGACTGCGGCGGTACGAAGCAGGGCGGCAGCATCACGTTCAACAGCAAGACGATCGCGCGGAAGAATGGCGAGCTGCCGTTCATCGAGTTCCTCAACAACCGGAACAAGGCACTCGCCGATTTCAAGCCGGGCGAGGCCCTCCTCACAGCGGCGTGTGCCGCGTGGATCGACGGCGATCAGGCGGCGGCGGACGCCGCCTGCGCCAAGGCGCTCAAGGTCGAGCCCGGCATGTCGCGCTTGAAGGTCCTCCGCGCCATCGCCCGCGCCCTTTCGCCGACCGGGGAGAAGAAGGCCGACGCCAAGGAAGCGGCGGAGGCCGTGAAGGTCTGGACCGACGACTTCGAGCTGCGCCGGGCCGTCATCCTCCTGCGCGCGTGGGCGGGCGACGCAGCGCTGCCTGAGGAGATCAAGGCGCTCGCCAAGCGCGAACTCGAGTTGAACGTCCGCAACATCGACTCTCTCCAATAGAGTTTCGTCCATGGCCACCCGCCTGGATGTCGACCTCACGCATGCGCTCGACCGCACCCTCGGTGACGGCCGCGGTCTGTCGCTCGCCGCGTTGGAGGAGGCGGCCACGCGCCTGGGCGACGTGGCGGACTGGGTCGCCGGCGAGGGGGAGCGGCTCGCCTTCCTCGATCTGCCGCTGGATGCCGGGCCGGCCGACGCCGCGGTCGCCTGGGCCGCAGCGGCGCCCGAAGCGCGTGACCTGATCCTCATCGGGATCGGCGGCTCGGCGCTCTCCGCGCGCGTGTTCGACGCGATCCGTCCGGCGGAGGTGGCCGGGCCGCGGCTGCATGTGCTCGACACCGTGGATCCGCGGCCCGTGCAGGGGCTGCTGCGGACGCTCGACCCCGGCACGACCTGCTTGATCGCGGCGTCGAAGTCCGGCGCCACGCTCGAGACCCTCTCGGTGTTCCCGATCCTGGAGGCGTGGCTCCACGCGGCGCGTGGGGCCGAGGCGGCCCGTCGGATCGCTGTGGTCTGCGGCGTCGCAGCGAGTCCGCTGCGTACTCGCGCGCACGAGCGCGGCTATGCGGTGTTCGATATCCCCACGGCCGTGGGCGGTCGCTATTCCGCCCTCACACCGGTGGGCCTGCTGCCGGCCGCGTGCATCGGCTTGGACCCGCGCGCTCTGCTGGCAGGTGCCGCGGCCGCGCGGGCCCGGTGCGTGGAGCCGCGCGTGGCGGACAACCCGGCGCTGGCGTTGGCGGCGGCGCATTGGGCGGCGGAGTCGAGCGGTCGTGGTGCGGCCGTGTTGATGCCCTACGGCGAGGCGCTCCGTCCGCTGGGACCGTGGTGGGCGCAGTTGGTCGGCGAGAGCCTGGGCAAGCCTGGACCGTCGGGGCCGGCGGGCGTGACGGCGGTCGCCGCCAGCGGTCCTGCGGACCAGCACAGCCTGCTGCAGCTGCTCGTCGAGGGACCGGACGACAAGTTGACGGTGTTCGTGGACGCGGCGGGCGACGCGGGGCCGGACGTGCCGGCGGATGCGGGTGACCTGACGTATGCGGCGGGGCAGGCGCTGGGCGCCGTGCTGGCGGCGGAGCGGGACGCGACGGAGTTCGCGTTGGCGCAGGCGGGTCGACCGTCGGTGCGCGTGCGATTGGCGGCGGCGGATGCGGAGTGTGTCGGCGCGTTCCTGATGACCTACGAGATGGCGGTCGTGTTGTGGGGGCGCCTGTTGGGCGTGGACCCGTTCGGGCAGCCGGGGGTCACGTTGGGCAAGGATGCGGCGCGTGCGGTGTTGACGGGCGAGCCGGCGGACCTTGCGGCGCGCTTGGCCAGGCATCGGGACACGGAGCGGACGAGTTCGTCGTAGCCGAGGGGCGGCGGAGCGTCGTGTCCGTGTCCATGAAGTGCACGTGGCAAGCCAGGGGACGTGGAAGTCAAAGTCGACGTCAACGTGTCCAGAACCGATGTAGGGGCGGATACATGATCCGCCCCTACAGGCCCAAGGCCGGTGCGATCGATCCCACCCTCATGAGAGAGGGGGGGCACGCGCGGCGCGTAGCGCCGCTTGCGTGCTAGGGGGGGGATACCTCCCCCCCCTGCAGACACTGCTAAGGAAGGCCAAGCCTTCCTTAGAACGGAATGTCGTCGTCCGCGTAATCATCCTGCGGCGTGCCTTGCGGGGCCGCCTGCGGGGCGCCCACCGGGGCCTGACCGCGCTGGGGCTGCTGCTGTCCGCTAGCGTTGCCGCTGCTGAAGTTGCCGCCACCGCCACCCTCAGCAGAGGACTGCCTCTCTCCCGTTTGACTGTCGATGAACTGGAAGTTCTCGGCGACCACGGAGAGCTTCGAGCGGCGCTGGCCGTCCTTCTCCCAGGAATCGAACTTCAGACGGCCCTCGACGAAGAGCTGACGGCCCTTCTTCAGGTAGCGGGCGATGGTCTCGCCTGTCCGGCCCCACGCCTCGCAGTCGATGAAGGCCGTCTCTTCGACCTTCTCGCCGCTCTGGCGGTTGTTGTAGACGCGGTTGACGGCGAGGCCGAACTGGACGACCGAAGCGCCTGACGGCAGCGAGCGGGTCTCCGGATCGCGCGTGAGGCGCCCAATGAGCATCACCTTGTTGAGGTTGGCCATGATTCAACTCCGACACGGGGAGAGCAGAGGGCGACTCCGGCGATTCAGGCAAGCAGCCTGTTCAGGCACCGGTGATTCCCGTCTCCCGAGGGTTCTAGCGGTCACGTATGATGGTAGCCCTTGGCCCCGACAGGAGCTCCCATGACCGACGAACGCCGGACAAATCAGCGCGTAGCCGCCCAGGGACCGTGCACGATCCGCGATGCGGACGGGACCGAGCGGCCTTTTGAGCTGATCGACCTGTCCGAGAGCGGCGCCCGACTGCGCTGCAGCGACCCCATCGGGGCCATGACGCGCATCCACGTGGCGATGAACCTCCCCGGACCTCGGATCGGCCAAGACGCCGACATCCAACTCGAGACCGTGGGCGTGATCGTCTGGAGCCACCGGACCGCCGCACCGGCCGACGCCCCGCAGGGAGAGGACGGAGCCTTCTACGACACAGGCGTCTTCTTCCCGGAGCTCAGCGAAGAGAGCGCCGCCCTGCTCCAGGCCTACGTCCTGAGTGCAGCCTAGGCCCGCCCGGGACCCTCTCACCGTGGCTGAGGCGCACGTACATCCGACCGCCGTCATCGACGAAGGCGCCGTGCTCGGGCCCGACGTCCGGGTCTGGCACTGGGTCCACGTGTGCCCGGGCGCCACCGTCGGCGCCGGCTCCGTGCTCGGGCAGAACGTCTTCGTCGCACCGGGCGTGCGGATCGGCGCGGGCTGCCGGCTGCAGAACAACGTCTCCCTCTTCGACGGCGTCACGCTCGAGGACGAGGTGTTCGTCGGCCCGTCGGCCGTCTTCACCAACGTGACCAATCCCCGCGCCCACGTCAGCCGCAAGGACCAGTTCGCGGCCACGCTGGTCAAGCGACGCGCGACCCTGGGGGCCAACTGCACGATCGTCTGCGGCGTCACGATCGGCGAGGGGGCCTTCATCGGCGCCGGCGCGGTCGTGACCCGGGACGTGCCGGCCCGGGTCCAGGCCGTGGGCAATCCCGCGCGTCCGGCGGGATTCCGCTGCGATTGCGGTGAGGCCTTGGGCGGCCCGTCGACCGATGATGGAGGAGCGTTTGCCTGCACGAGCTGCGGCGCGCGCTACACCCACCGCAGCGACGGCGGACTCGACCTGAGGTAGGGCGGGCGACCTGGCCTAGGATCGGTGGCCTAGGATCGGTGGCCTGGGATGGCCGCGTAGCACCGGATCGGAGCCAGCCCCCCTCGATGGACCTCTTCCACTCGGTTGTCGCGTTCCTGTTCGGCCTCGTCGTGGGCTCGTTCCTCAACGTCGTGATCTGGCGGCTCCCGCGCGGCGAGAACCTCTCCAAGCCGCGCTCCGCCTGCCCTGGCTGCGGATCCCCGATCCGCTGGCATGACAACATCCCCGTCCTCTCCTGGCTGATGTTGGCCGCCAAGTGCCGCACCTGCAAGACGGCCATCTCCGCCCGCTACCCCTTCGTGGAGCTGCTGACGGGCGTGTTCTGCCTGCTCGCGTGGCAGGCGCACGGCGCGCCGGATGCCTGGGCCAGCCTCTACAGCGCGCCCCACGGCCACGTCCCCGACGTTGTCACGGCGGTGCTCGTCGCGCTCTTCGTCGCCGCCCTGGTGGCCATCAGCTTCATCGACATCGACTACCGCATCATCCCGGACAAGATCTCCAAGCCGGGCATGGTCTTCTTCATCGCCCTGGCGCCGCTCAACCTGATCCTTCCGCACACCCTCGGCGGTGTGAAGCCTGCGCTGAGCGCCTGGATGGAGGCGGGGCTAGGCTGCCTGGTGGGGGCCGGTGTCATCCTGCTGATCCGCACGATCGGCTCGTGGATCCTCAAGAAGGAAGCCATGGGCCTCGGCGACGTGAAGCTGCTCGGCTTCATCGGCGCCATGGTTGGCTGGCTCTACGCGCTCTATGCCCTCGCCCTCGCCTGCCTCGGCGGCGCGCTCATCGGCGGCGTCATGTTCGCGGTCGGCAAGCGGCGCCCCATGCCGTGCACGCTCAAGGTGACGGGCGGCGGCGAGACCTCGGAGTTCGACCGCGCCCGCATCCGCGACGCCCGCATCGAGGCCCGCGGAGGGCATGAAATGGAGGCCGGCGCGGATCTCGCGATCGAGATGGTGCTGCCCGCGGCGCGCATTCTGGAAGAAGAGGACGCCCACCTGACCCTCAAGGGCCGCCTCGACACGACCCACGGCAGCGGCGAGGCGCGCCTCTGGCGGATCGAGGTCCTGGAGCCCGACGAGGACTCGTTCGAGCGCCTCGACTTCTTCAGCCAGTCCTACCGCTACATCCCCTTCGGACCGTTCCTGGCCCTCGGCGGCCTGCTGACCGTGCTGTTCGGTGGGTGGGTCCACTGGTTCATCACCGAGTGGTACCCCCACATGGCGCGCGGCCTCTTCGGCACGTAGCGAGCGGTCGTTTCGAGCCGTCTCTCGAGCCGCCGTTTCAAGCTGAGGTGGCGCTCTCGGACACCTCCTCGGGTGCCTCGATCCCTGCGTGGCGAAGCTGCGCGACAACAACGACTGGTAGCCCTTGGCACCTTTTCCCCCCAGATGTGGTACTTAGCTCTTGACGGGTCCGCAAACCCCTGTTGAATCGCTGTTGTCGCGGTGTCGTCGCGCGCGCGGAGGAGGTCTCCACTCTGTTCTTGGCCCCTGGGCCGAGGGAGGTGGAGGCGCCATGGCCCCGACGTTGACTCCCCAGGCGAGGTCCTAGCTCGCGGGAGGTGTCAGCGTTGGCGCCCCGGTCCAGCCCCCACGCCGGCGCACCCCAAGGGAGGTTTGGTATGCGTCGCGTGATCTCGACCAATGGTGCACTTCTTCTCGTTGGCCTCTTGGCCGTCACCCTCATGACCGGTTGCACGCGCTCGCGTTCGACCGATCGCGCGAAGGTGCTCGAAGCCGAGAACATCAACCTGCGCCAGAAGGCGACGACGATGGAGCAGCAGATGCGCTCCGCCCACGTCGCCCAGGACGACACGATCGCCCGCGAGCAGCAGCTGCGCGCCGAGCTCGTGGCGGCCCGTCAGGACGGCGAGGCCGCTGAGGCGGCGCGCGCCCAGGCGCTCGCCGCGCGCACGCGCCTCATCGATACGCAGAACGATCTCAGCAAGGCCGAACTCGCCCTGATCGAGAGCAACCGCCGCTTCGAGGCCCTTCAGCGCGAGCGCATCCAGCCGGTGCAGCCCGCGCCCCGCGCCGTGGCATCCCGCGGCGGCCCGACGCGCCTGCGCATGGGTGGCGCCAGCCCCCAGGCCGAGGCGATGCGTCGCGATCTCCAGAGCCAGCTGAGCAGCTACGGCGTACGCGGCCTCAAGGTCGAGGTGCGCACCGACAACACGGGCACCGAGCGCGTCGCGATCGTCCTGCCCGACGCCTTCCCCAGCGGCAAGGCCACGCTGGCCTACAACGCCTCGGCCGTGAAGGCGGTCATCAGCGTCGGCAAGATGATCAAGAACCACTACCCGAACAGCAGCGTGGTGGTCGAAGGCCACACCGACAGCGACCCGATCCGCAAGTCGGGCTGGGGCACGAACGAGAACCTCTCGCGCGCCCGCGCCGGTGCCGTCGAGAACCTGCTGACCAACTCCGGTGTGCCGGCGCGCAGCGTCAGCACCGAGGGCTTCGGCGCCGCTCGTCCGCTCGCGCAGGGCAACACGAAGCGCGCCAAGAGCCGCAACCGCCGCGTCGAGATCTTCATCTCCCCGCGTAGCTGAGCAGGCAATCTTCTGGAAAGGCGCCCCGGAAAGGCGCCTCACAGCAAGAGCCACAACCAATCAACACCGTCCCACGACGACTGAACCAACGACATAGCAAGGGCAGCGACCGCAACGATCCGGCACCCTCCCTCCCGGGGCATCTCGTACCGAGAAGCCCGAGTTGGATCCGGCGATCGCGTAGGAGGAAAGATGACCAGAATGCCGAAGACCTTCGGTTTGATCGCGCTCATGGTGCTGGCAACGGGCCTGTCGGCCTGCCGCAGCAGCAGCAGCAAGTGCACGGGGCCGAACTGTGCGCCCCCGACCGAGCAAGCCCCCTCGTTCGCTGACGTCGAGCCGAGCTACCCGCCGGCTGCGCCGTCCTACAGCGACGTCCCGGCCATCGAGAGCCAGCCGGCCCCGACGGTTTCCAAGGCCCAGCTCGACGCTGCCCGTGACAGCGCCGATCTTGCGCGCCGTCAGTCCGAGGAACTCGCCCGCCGCCTCGCCACCGAGGAGGATGAGCGTCGTGCCCAGGACAAGCGCATCGCGGACATGGCCAGGAAGATCGACGACCTCGAGAACCCGCCGGCCGGCGTGTCCCCCGAGCCCGACATGTCGGTGCCGGAGATCACGCAGATCGACCGCCTGATCCAGGAGCTTCGCGCGCGCAGCTCGGCTGACGTCGTGCGCGACGGCAACATGGTCATCATTCGCGTCACGAACGGCTTCAAGTCGGGCTCCGACCTGCTGAAGAAAGACGTCCAGCTGATCTCGACCCTGAACGCAGCCGCCGACGCCCTCCGCCGCTACGACGGCGCCGATGTGTCCGTGGTGGGCCACAGCGACGGCGACCCCATCAAGAAGTCCTCCTGGAAGGACAACACGGCCCTCTCCCTGGCCCGCGCCGAGCGTGTGGCGAGCGTCCTGCGTGACAACGGTGTCGCTCAGAAGCGCATCACGATCGACGGCCAGGGCTTCCGCAGCCCCCTGATCCCGCAGGAGCGCTCGCGCTCGGACAAGGCGACGAACCGCCGCGTCGAGATCATGATCCGGATGGGCTCGTAGGGACGTAGACGAGAGAAGTCTCGCCAGGGAAGGCGCGCCAGGGCAGTCTCGCCAGGTAGCGACGTGAACTAGCAGGCTCTTCCGCCCGATGTTTCGGGGCTGATAGCCAGCCCGCGGACAGCGATCCAGCCGATGCCCCGGAGGCGAGTCCTCCGGGGCATCGGCTCTTTTTGGGCTCCGTTCCCACCGTTCTGGGCTCTGGCACCGTTGTGCTCTCGCGGCATACGGTCAAGATCCCGCCGCCACCCAGCCGATAGGGCATCACCAATCTCGGCATGCGGTGCGTCAGGCGCCGAACAGGTGGTGGTGATGGCGACAGTACCCATTGAGGAGTTGCTGCAGATCCTGGTGGACCAGGGTGGCAGTGACCTGCATCTCTCGGCCGGGTCCCCGCCCAAGGTCCGCGTGGACGGGGAGCTCTACGACACCGAGCACCCGGCGCTCATGCCGGACGACACCAAGTCGACCGTGTACTCGTTCCTCACCGCCGATCAGATCGCGCGGTTCGAGAAGGACTGCGAGCTCGATCTCTCGTTCGGCGTCGACGGCCTGGGCCGGTTCCGCGTCAACGTCTTCATGCAGCGGAGCTCGGTTGCGGCCGTGCTGCGCATGATTCCCGCCGAGGTGAAGGGCTTCGAGGAGCTCGGTCTGCCCCGCGCGATGTGCGAGCAGGTCGCCGGCCTCCCGCGCGGCCTCGTCCTGGTCTGCGGCGCCACGGGCTCCGGCAAGAGCACGACGCTCGCCGCGATGCTCGACTTCGTCAACGAGACGCGCTCGGACCACGTGCTGACGGTCGAAGACCCGATCGAGTTCCTCCACCGCAACAAGGGTTGCCTGTTCAACCAGCGCGAGATCGGCTCGGACACCAAGAACTTCACGGCGGCCCTCCGCAGCGCGCTGCGCGAGGACCCCGATGTCGTCCTCGTCGGCGAGATGCGCGACATGGAGACCATCGAGGCGGCGTTGACGATCGCCGAGACGGGTCACCTCACGTTCGGCACGCTGCATACGAGCGACTGCGTCCAAGCCATCAACCGCGTGGTGGACGTGTTTCCGTCGCACCAACAGCAGCAGATTCGCACGCAGCTGTCATTCACGCTGCAGGCCGTGTTCTGCCAGCAGCTGATTCCGACCGCTGTCGGCTCGGGTCGTGCGCTTGCGATGGAAGTGATGATCGCGAACTCCGCCGTGCGCGCGCTTGTCCGCGACGACAAGGCGCATCAGATCTACAGCATCATCCAGACGAGCGGCAAGCTCGGCATGCAGACGATGAACCAGGCGCTCGGGGAGCTGGTCGAGAGCCAGGTGATCACCTACGACCAGGCCCTGAACCACTCCAGCGATCTCGAAGACCTCAAGCGCACCTTGGCGCGTCTCTAGGGGGCCTCATGGTCAGTTTCAACCGCCGCATCGTCCGCATCCTCGAAGAGACCGGCATGGTCGAGATGGATGTGCTCACCGCCGCTTCCGCTGTCGCGAAGCAAGGCGAGCAGTCCGTCACCGAGTACCTGCTCGAGAAGGATCTCATCGAAGAAGGACCGCTGCTGGGCGTGCTGGCCGAGCATCTCGGCGTGCCGCCGATCGACCTCGAGCGCGTGAAGGTGCCCGAAGAGACGCTCGACACGCTCCCGCTGGAGATGGCCCGTGAGACCGGCTGCGTGCCGATCTGCCGTACGGGCAATGTCCTCACGATCGCGGTATCGAACCCCTTTGACGTCGTGAAGCACGACGACCTGCGCCTGTCCACAGGTTGCGATCTGCGCCTGGCGCTCTCGCTCGACTCCAAGATCTCGGCGCTCATCACCAAGATCTACGAGGGTGGCAGCGCGAGCAACCTGGCCGACATCCTGGACGAGGCCGAGGACCCGCAGCTCAAGATCGACAGCACCAAGTCGCAGGACGACGAAGTCGTCGAGCTGACGGCCGACGCCGTGGACGGCGACGCGCCCGTCATCAAGCTCGTCAACCTGGTCATCTACAACGCGATCAAGGCGAAGGCGTCCGACATCCACATCGAGTCCTACGAGAAGCGCGTGCTCGTGCGCTACCGCGTGGACGGCGCGCTCGAAGACGCGATGGAACCGCCGAAGCGGATGCAGAACGCGATCATCAGCCGCATCAAGATCATGTCGTCCCTCGACATCGCGGAACGCCGCAAGCCGCAGGACGGCAAGTTCCAGGTGAAGGCCGAGGGGCGCCAGATCGACTTCCGTGTGTCCACGCTGCCTTGCGTGCACGGCGAGAAGGTCGTGATGCGTATTCTCGATGCCGGCAACCTGGCGCTCTCGCTCGACAAGCTCGGCTTCGAAGAGAAGGCCCTGAACGACTTCCGCGAGTCCATCAGCTCGCCCTACGGCATGATCCTCGTGACCGGCCCGACCGGCTCCGGCAAGACCACGACGCTCTACAGCGCGGTCAAGGAGATCATGACGGTGGAGGACAACTTCGTCACCGTCGAGGATCCGGTCGAGTATCAGGTCGACGGCATCAACCAGGTGCAGGTGAACATCAAGAGCGGCCTCACGTTCGCCGCGGCATTGCGCTCGATCCTGCGTCAGGACCCCGACACGGTCATGATCGGTGAGATCCGCGATCCCGAGACGATCGACATCGCCATCAAGGCGGCGTTGACCGGTCACCTCGTGCTATCGACGCTGCACACGAACGACGCGGCGAGCACGATCACGCGCATGGTGGACATGGGTGTCGACCCGTTCATGGTCGTGTCCGCGACGCTGCTCGTATCTGCGCAGCGGCTGATCCGGCGCCTGTGCCCGCGCTGTCGCGAGCAGATCGACGTCAAGCCCGACAAGCTCCGCAAGATGGGCTACCAGGAAGACGAGATCAAGACGGGCGTCGAGCTCTACCACGCGGTTGGGTGCTCGCGTTGCACCGGTGGCTACGCCGGCCGCTTCGCCTTGCTCGAGACGCTGCCCATCAGCGAGGCCATCAAGCGCATGGTCATCGATGGTCACTCGGCCATCGAGATTCGCCACAAGGCGCTCGAGGAAGGGATGATCTCGCTCCGACGAGCCGCCCTCCTCAACGCCATGCGCGGCACCACCTCTGTCGAAGAAGTCCTGCGCGTCACCCTCAGCGACGACGTGCGTCCGAGTTCCAGTGGCCGCTAGGCCAAGACTGCGAGTCACCGAACATGCCCAGCTTCAAGTACAGCGCCATCGGGTCGGACGGCCGCACCGTTCGTGGATCCATCGACGCCTCCGATCAGGGGGAACTCCTGCAGGAACTGCGCAAGCGCAGCCTGACGCCTCTCCGGGTCGAGGAGAAGGCCGGCGCCAGCCGGGGCGCCGGCAGCGCCGGGCCGTCCAAGCCCGCCAAGCCCGCCAAGCGCGAGAAGCCCGGGAAGGGGAAGAAGAGCGTTGCGTCCGCCAAGACCCTGGCTGCCGAAGCCGCGGAGCCCAAGGGCAGCATTTTCGACATCCAGATCGGCGGCTGCAAGCCGGGTGTGCGCAAGAAGGAAGAGATCGTCATCTTCACGCGCCAGTTGGCGACGATGATCGGCGCGGGTATCCCGATGCTCGAGTCGCTCGAGATCCTGCGCGAACAGGCCGCGTCGCGGAACTTCCGCATGCTGCTGCGCGAGGTGATCGAGGACGTCCGCAGCGGTAAGGACCTCAGCTCGGCGTTCGGTCGCTGGGACCACATATTCTCGGACGTCTACATCAGCATGATCAAAGCGGGTGAGGCGTCCGGCCAGTTGGACGACATCCTCTGCCGACTCGCGGACTACATGGAGGCCAGCGAGCGCCTCAAGCGTGACATCAAGAGTGCCATGACCTACCCGGTCGTATCGCTCGTGCTGATCTTCGGCATCACGGGCTTCCTGATGGTGTCGATCGTGCCCAAGTTCAAGGAGGTCTTCTCCTCCATGGACATCGCGCTCCCCGCTCTCACGCAGGGCGTGCTTGCCACGTCCGACTTCTGCCAGGAGCAGTGGGGCGTGATCATGATCGGCCTCATCTTCCTGGGCGTGCTCATCCACATCTACAAGCGAACCGACAAGGGCAGCTACCAATGGGATTGGATCATGCTGCACATGCCGGTCTTCGGGGCGCTCTTCCAGAAGGTCGGCCTCTCGCGCTTCTCGAAGACGTTTTCGACCATGCTCAAGTCGGGCGTGCCGATCCTCGGTGCGCTGGAGATCGTTGCGGATACGTCGGGCAACCGGATCATCAGCGACGCGGTGCTGAACGCTCGCGAGAACGTGCGACAGGGTGAGGGCCTCATGGGGCCCCTCGCCGAGAGCCCCGTGTTCCCGCCGATGGTGACGCGCATGGTCGGCATCGGCGAGAAGACCGGATCGCTCGAGGTTCTTCTCGAGAAGATCTCGGAGTTCTACGACGACCAGGTGCGTGCGACCGTGAAGCAGCTCACCAGCCTGATCGAGCCGATCATGATCGCGATCATGGGCGTCGTCGTGGGCACGATCTGCCTGTCGGTCTTCCTGCCGATCTTCGAGCTGCAGAAGCAACTCGCCGCGCGGTAAGCCCGCCGGCAACGAAGGGGGCGGCCGTTGGGCCGCCCCTTTTCAATTCGGTCGTGCGGCCACGGTGCAAGTGCATGCGCGCGTGCCATGTAGGGGCGGGCACAAGGCCCGCCCCTACGGGGCCCCCTCCTCGCTCGGCACGCCCCCCGTTCCGCCGGAATGTGAACGCGCCGCCCGTCCTCCCTTGTGCTTTCCGCCCTCAAGTCCGATCCCTAGGTGTGATGCCCGAAGCTCCTACCCCGCCCGAGACCCAGGCCGACGTGCGCCCGTGGCGCAAGCGCCACCCGGTCCTCTCGCGCTCGATCCTCTACGGTCTGGGATTGGGCCTCGCGGTGCTTCTGCTGGTCCTCTTCACCGATCAAAAGGAAGACGACGAGCGGGTCCGCATCGAGGCGCTGCAGAAGGAACTCGACGCCCTCAGCCTCCTGATGGCCACCGATCCCACAGGCCAGTCGGTCCTCGCCCAGCTGGACGAGAAGTTCAGCGCCTCCGACCTGCCCGTGATCACCCAGGCCCGCGCGCTCCGCTGGCGCGCCATGGCCTGGCGTCGCGGCGCACAGCATGCCGATGCCCAGGGCGATGAGGCCGCCAAGCAGGCCGCGATCCAGGCGGCCGAGAAGGCGCTCGCCGCGGCGGACGCCCTCAAGCTGCCGCCGGCGGAGCGCGTGGCCCTGCGACTCGAGTGGGCCGAAGCGCTCTTCGAGCGCGAAGAGCTGGCTCGCGCGCGCAAGACCCTGCCCCGCCCGGAGGAGCTGACGACCGTGCCCCAGGCGTTGCTCGCCACCCTGCTTCGGGCCCAGGGCCTGCGCTTGGAAGACAAGCTCCCCGCCAGCCTGAAGTTGGTCGCCGGCGCCCTCGAGAGCGTCGATGTCCCGATCGGTACCGAACAACAGGATTACGTCGGCGGCCGGACCTGGTCCGCACTCCAACTGGCCGTGGAGTTGGCGGGGTACCTGACCGCGGTCGGTGAGCCGGCCGCTGCCGTAGGTGCCTGGAACCGGCTCCGGGCGGCTGCGCCTCACGATTACGAGACACAGAAAGCGGCAGCCCTGGCCCTGACCCAGGGCGGCGCCTCCGACGATGCCCTGGCGGCCTGGCGTGCTGCGAGGTCCATCAATGGACGTTTGGCTGGTGTCGAGGCCGCGCGCGAGCCCGTCCTGGCGGCCCTCGAGAAGCGACTCCGCGCGCCGTAGCGCAGCGGTGGGAAAGTCCTCAAGTCGCCTTCTCTGGCGCGTCGATAGGGCCCCCGAATCGAGGAGATAACCCCTCTTCGGCTCATGTCGGCCGCGCCCCTCGCGGGACGTCGACCATCCCAAACCTTCGCATTCATGGAGAAGACACATGTCCCGCACACAGAAGGGTTTCACCCTCATTGAGCTGATGATCGTCATCGCGATCATCGCCATCATCGCTGCTATCGCTATTCCGAACCTCCTGGCCGCGCGCTTGTCGGCCAACGAGACGGCCGCGATCGCGACGCTTCGTAACATCATCAGCGCCCAGGCGCAGTTCCAGCAGAGCGGCAAGGCCGACACCGACAGCGATGGCACCGGCGAGTACGGTGGCTTTATCGAGCTGTCCGGACAGGCTGCCGGCCGCATGGCTGGCCTCTTGGTCCCGCAGGTCCTCTCGGGTGCCTTCAAGGTGCTCAACGGCAACGGTGAAGTCAGCCGCTCGGGCTACTTCTTCCGCATCTTCATGCCTGACGCTGCCGGCGCCGGCATCGGCGAGCCCCAGGTTGGCTACGCTGACGACGGTACGCTCGACGGCGACCTCGCTGAGACGACCTGGTGCTGCTACGCATGGCCGGTCAACTTCAACCAGAGCGGTAACCGCACGTTCTTCACCAACCAGGGCGGCGACGTCGTGGGTGCTGAGGACAGCAACTACTCCGGTACGGGCAACGGCCCGGCTGGTGACGCCGCGTTCCAGACCGCCGCCATCACGGGTTCCGTCGCCATCGGCGTCGCG
>JAJDEN010000015.1 GCA_029259775.1 Planctomycetota bacterium
CTCCGTTTCCGCCAGCGGGAACAGCTCAGCGGGAACAGCATTCTGGAGCGCTGGGGCGACAGCGGCGCAGACGTGAATGAATGGACGGATGGAATGGTGGGCGCAACAGGACTTGAACCTGTGACCTCCTGCGTGTGAAGCAGGCACTCTAGCCAGCTGAGCTATGCGCCCCATCTCGTCATCCGAGGCGGGAAGGCTAGCACCAGCCGGGGGACCCCTCAAGCGAAGGTGGAGGACTCCTTGGGCGGCCCCTCCGCGCTCCCGCGCGGACTGGGTGCCGCGTCGCGGCGCCAGCACCGCGCTCGATGTCTCGCGCGGCCGGCGCCGTCCGCCGCGTCCCGAGAGGGCGGGTCCCTACCCCTCTCAACCTCTCACGGTGTGCGAAGCAGGCACTCTAGCCATCTGAGCCATGCGCCCCATCTCGTCAACCGAGGCGAGAAGGCGAGCGCTTCCCCCGAGCCCCCTCAAGGAAGGCCCCGGCTGTTCGCGGCCGCCGCAAGTACCTTGTGGCGAGACCCTTCCGGCCTCCGAGCCCGAGAGATCCACGTGCGTCGCCTTCCCCTGTTCCTGGCCGTGTTGCTCCCGCTCGCCGTGCTCAACCTCTGCATGTTCCGTGAGGCGCTCCAGGGGAGCCTGCCGGCGCGCGAACCCGCCGCCGCGAAGGATCTCGATCGCATCCCGCGCATGGTCGTGTTGGTGTTCGACGGCGTCGACTTCCGGCTCGCGCAGGAGTACATCGCGGCGGGCAAGATGCCGCACCTCGAGGACCTTGCGGCCACGGGTGCGTTTCACTCCCTGCGCTCCGAGGTGCCGCCGGAGTCGCCCGTCGCACTCGCGAGCATGCTCACGGGCGTCAACCCGGGTCGGCATCAGATCTACGACTTCGTGTTCCGCGGGCCGCGCAACCGTCCGGCCAACGGCATGGTCGCCGTCGAGCGCGCCCGCCTGATCGGACGCGTGCCCGTGCGGGCGCCGCGCGTCACCTCACGGCTCTCGTTCCCGACCTTCACCGACCGCGTATGGGAGGCGGGCTACTCCGTGCTGTCGTTGCGGCAGCCGTTGCTGTTCCCGGTGCAGGATCGCCCGGGCGCCCGCATGACGTCCGGCCTCGGCACCCCCGACATTGCCGGCTCGGCGGGCTTCTACACGATCTACTCGAATCGTCTGCGCTTCGAACCCGGCTACACGATCTTCGGCGGCATGCGCATCCCGCTCGAGGGTGCCGCGGGGGCCCCCGCGTACGAGACGTGGCTCCCGGGACCGCAGGATCCCTCCCTGGGGCCCGCGCCGAACGGCGGCAACCAGCGCGCGCACATCCCCATGCGGTTCGAGCGCGCGACCGAGAACGGCAAGCTCGGCGTGCGCGTCACCCTGAGCGGACATACCCAGTTCGTCGGTGCGGGAGAGCGCAGCGACTTCTTCTCGGTCACCTTCCTCCTGAACACGATCCCGCGCCGTGCCGTCCCCGGCGTGGTGCGCATGGAAGTACGCGGGCTGAACCCGCTGGAGGTCCTGGTCGACCCCGTCCAGATCGATCCGCGCGATGCGTACTTCCCCATCTCGACGCCCGCGTCGATGGGGGCGGCGTTGTGGCTTCTGGACGGCCCCTTCGAGACGGTGGGCTGGCAGGAACAGACCTTTGCGCTCAACGATCGGTTCCAGGACGACAAGGGGTTCCTGCGCGACCTGCTGCAGGACATGGACCGCGGCGTGGTCACGCTCATGCGTGAGATGCGCCGTGTGCGCGAGGGGCACACCAAGTCGCCGCGGCTCGTGTTCTACACGTTCACCGCCACGGACCGCGCCTGCCACGGCTTCTGGCGCTACCGCGACAAGGGTCACCCCGAGCACGATCCGAACGCGCAGCTCGCCGGCACGGACCCGATCGGCACCGTGTTCGAGCGCATGGACGAGATCGTCGGCCGCGTGCGCACGACGCTGGATGACGACGACACGTTGATGATCGTCAGCGACCACGGCTTCATGACGTGGCGCTGGGAAGTGCACGTCAATCAGTGGCTGGTCGACAACGGCTACCTCACGCTGACCCAGGACGCCGAGCGCAAGAGTCTCGGGCCCTTCTTTACGTTTGCGGAAGGCCAGGACGCCGTCGACTGGACCAAGACGCGCGCCTTCGCTCTCGGGCTGGGGCAGATCTACATCAACCTCGAAGGCCGCGACGAGACCGGCATCGTGAAGGCGTCCGAGAAGCGCGCGCTGATGCTTGAGATCCAGCAGAAGCTCGAGGCGCTCACGAACCCCTACCTCACCGAGGTCGACAAGGACGGCATCGGCCCCAAGGCCGTGCATGAGGTCCTGATCCTCGAGGACGTCTACACGTTCGGCCCCGGCGGGCCGGCACCGCACGTCCCCGATCTGCAGATCGGGTTCGAGGAGGGCTACCGGATCTCCTGGCAGACCGCGCTGCTCGGCGGCATGGGCAGCAAGGGCCACGTCTTCGCGAAGAACCGCGTGCCGTGGTCGGGGGATCACTGCAGCACGTCCTGCTCCCTCGTCCCCGGCATCCTCTTCGTGAACAAGAAGGTGCCGGCCGCGCCCGAGGGACAGCCCTACACCGTGCGCGACGTGGCGGCGACCGTGATGCGGCACTTCGGCATCGATCTCGCGCCGCTGCACGGCGAGTCACGGCCGATTCCGATCGAGGGTGCTAGACGTGAGCGGTAGGCTTTGACCATGCGCTTGCTCGGCCTCTTGCTTGTCTTCGCCGTCACCGCGGCGGTCTTCGTCGCCTGCGGCGACGACGATCCTTCCGAGGATCCGGCGAAGCAGCCCGAGGCGGGAGCGCGTGCGACCTACGACGCCGACGGGCGCTGGATTGCCGCCACGAAGCCGGCCGCAAAGGTGCGACCGAACCTGATCGTGCTGATCGTCGACACGCTGCGCCATGACTGCCTCGCGGGCCCGGACGGCCTGATGCCGGAACTCGCCGCCTTGGCGCAGGACGGCGTGACGTTTCAGAACGCCTCGGCGCCATCGCCTTGGACCGTGCCCTCCATCGCGAGCTTGTTGACCGGCCTCCTTCCGAGCGCGCACGGCTGCGACGCGCCGCTGCAGCGACCCCGGCTCGTTCCTGCCATCACGACGTTCGCCGAGGTCTTGCGTGAGAGCTACGGCTACCGCACGGCGGCCTACACGTCCGGTCCTTGGCTCGCCGACACGACCGGTGTGCTGCAGGGCTTTGACAGCGGGGCCAACAGCTATGCGCTGCAGGGCACGGAGAAGATCCTCGGCAGCTTCGCGAGACGGCACGCGCGCGAGAAGGCCGAAAAGACCGAGAAGCCCTTCTTCCTGGTCGTGCACACGTACGAGGCGCACGATCCCTACGGCAAGGACAGCCACGTCTGGCCTGCGCGTCCCTTGCAGCCGGGCCGGCAATCGAAGCTCGACGTCGCCTCCGTCACGGAGGACTGGCAGTTCGCACGGCACTTCCTGCGGGACGGCGGCGAGCGCGTCGATCTCCTGCAGGCCTACGGTCCCAGTATCGTCCAGCGCGTCCTGCGCTACGTGCACGGGGGGTACCGCGATCAGCCGCGGCCCGAGCTCGCCGAGGAGTTGCGCGCCGACTACGAGGGCGGCGTGCGCTGGGTCGACGGCTTGATCAAGAGTACCGTCGACCAGCTCCGCGCCTGGGGCATGCTCGAGAACACCGTGCTCGTCATCACGTCCGATCATGGTGAAGCCTTCGGCGAGCACCACATCCTCGCTCATGGCCGTCAGCTCTACGACGAGCTCGTGCGCGTGCCGCTCGTCATCCTGGGGCCCGGCCCGTTCCGCGGCGGACGCGAGGTCGCGGGCAGCGTCGGGCTCATCGATGTGTTGCCGACCTTCCTCGACGTGGCGGGCTGCGCCCCGATCCAGGGCGTGCACGGCACGAGCATGCTTCCGCTGCTTGCCGGCGCGAGCGACGGCCGCCCTGTGTTCAGCGAGGAGATCCTCAACCGGGACAACACCGGCGAAGACGTCAAGGTCCTGCTGACCGGCGTGCGCTCGGACCGCTGGAAGTACATCATCACCTTCGACCAGCTCAAGGGCACCGTCCTCGAAGAGGCCTACGACCTCGTCAAGGACCCTGGCGAGACGAGGGACCTCTGCCGCGGCACCGGCCGCCTCGACGGGCTCACGTTCGACGCTGCCTTCTGCCAGGCCGTGGAGATGGCGCGCGATCGCATCTGGGGGGCCGCCGACAGCAGCAACCGGCTGTATGCGAGTCCCTACAGCGGAGGCCGGGCGCAGGTCACCTCGAAGCGTCCGAAGGCTTGCGCACCGGGGGGCTAGTCCTGCTGCTGCTGCGCCGCGCGATCCACTCGCTGCGCTGGGCCCGAACTCGGGCTGTGGTCCTCAACGTGCAGGAAGCACGCCTCCGACCCCAGTCCTCCTCCTGGCTCCAGCTCGCTTCGGTCTCGCGCGGCTCGCGACGCAGCACGCTCAGGCAGAGCCTAGTCCTGCTGCGCCTCCGCGGGCGCGGCGTCCGCGGGCTCGGCTTCGGACGAGAGGTCGCGCAACTGCTCGTAGAGCGCGCGCTCTTCGTCCGTCGGTTCCTTGGGCACGCGGATCATGATGCGCGCGAAGAGGTCGCCGCCCGCGATGCCGAGCCCACGCAAGCGCAGCCGCGCACCGGATGACGTCCCGGGGGGCACGGTGACGGTCGCCTCGCCATCGAGGGTGGGCACGGTGGCCTTGCCGCCGAGTACCGCCGTCGCCGGCGACACGTCCAAATCCGCCGTCAGGTTCTTGCCCTTGCGGGTGAAGCGGTGGTCCGAGGCGACGCCCAGGCGCAGGATGAGGTCGCCCGCAGGACCGCCGCCGGCTCCGGCCTGGCCCAGTCCGCGCAGCCTCATCGGCGCGCCGTCATCGACACCGGCGGGGACGTTGATCGAGATGCTCTTGACTTCGCCCTGCAGGCTCCCGGCGGTCGGAAGTCTCAGACGGACGTCGACCTTGCCGCCCTTGGCGGCGGTCGCGAAGTCGATCTTGAGCTCGGCCTCGACGTCGTGGCCGCGTTGCTGCACCCGGCGCGCATGGAAGGGCACCCCGTGGCCACCGAAGAGGTCGCCGTGCCGTCCGAGGATGTCCTCGATGTTGAAGGAGAAGCCGCCGAACAGGTCCTCGAGGCCATCGAAGCCGCCGCCCATGCCACCCTTCAGGCGCATGTCGTAGGCCTGGCGCTTCTTGGCGTCCGTGAGCACCTCGAAGGCCTGCGTCAGCTCCTTGAAACGCTCCTCGGCGGCCGCATCGCCGGGGTTCTTGTCGGGGTGGAACTTGATCGCGAGCTTCTTGTAGGCAGTCCGGATCTGCTCTTCGCTCGCGTCCTCGGCCACGCCGAGCAGGTCGTAGAGATTGTTGTCACTCACGGGCAAGACGGTAACGCCACATCCGGGCGACGCCGAGATCCCGGCGGTGGGCTACCCTTTTGGGTCCGATGTCCACCTCCTCGACAGCCCCGACCGTCCGCGAGCTGCCCGTGACGGGCATGCACTGCGCGAGCTGCGCCGACAGCATCGAGCGGATCTTGAAGAACACGAGCCGCGTGGAGGCGGCCGACGTCAACTTCGGGACCCGCCGCCTGCGCGTCACGAGCGCCCTGGGCCTGGATGAGCTCGCCTCGGCGCTCGACAAGGGGGGCTTCGACCTGGGCACCCGCATCACCGTGCTCCATGGGCTCGGGCCGGACGCCGTCGCGTCGCTGGAGGCCGAAGAAGGCGTCCGCCAGGTCGACGTGGACGACGGGGCCCTGCGGGTCACCCACATCGATCACGCGGACGTGCTGGACCGCCTGCGAGTTCACCTCGAAGCCGGCGGGCGTGCCGAGACGGAGGACGACCCCGAGGCCGCACGTCTCGCTGCCGATGCACGCGACTGGCGCCTGCGCGTGCTGCTGGCGCTGCCGTGCGCGCTCTACCTGATGCTCGCGAGCATGACGGACGCGCTGCCGCGCGGCGCCCGCGATCCTCTCGTGCTGCTCTTCGTGGCGTTGCCGGTGCAGTTCGTCGTGGGCTGGCCGTTCCTCACAGGCGCCGTCGCAGCGCTCCGGCGCCTGCGAGCGGACATGAACCTGCTCGTCGCGCTCGGTACGCTGACGGCGTTCGGCTTCAGTGCGTGGCTCACGCTCACCGGACGCGCTGCGGCGGGCGAGCCGGTGTACTTCGAGACCAGTGCGATGATCGTGCTGCTCGTGGCCCTCGGACGCTGGCTCGAGGCCCGCGCCCGGCGCGCGACGGGCAATGCCGTCGCGAAACTCGCGCGCCTGGAGCCCGAGACGGCCTGGTTGCTTCCTGCCGGTGGGGGCGAGGCCCAGCGCGTGCCGCTGCGGCAGGTGCTCGTGGCCGACCGCGTGCTCGTGAAGCCGGGCGGAGCGGTGCCTGCAGACGGCCGCGTACTCGAGGGGAGCTCGGCCATCGACGAGTCGATGCTGACCGGAGAGAGCATCCCGGTGGCGAAGTCGGCGGGCGACCGCGTCACGGGCGGCACGACGAACGGCGCCGGCGCGCTCGAGATCGAGGTCACCGCCGTCGGCCCCGAGACGACGCTGCGCCGCATCGCGGACTGGGTCGCGCGCGCCCAAGGGGGCAAGGCGCCCATCTCGCGGCTGGCGGACCGCGTCGCGGCCGTGTTCGTGCCGGCGGTGCTGGCCATTGCCGCGCTGACGTTCGTCGGATGGCTCGTTATCGAGGGCGACGCGACCCGGGGCTTGATGGCCGCCGTCGCGGTACTGCTCATCGCTTGCCCGTGCGCGCTCGGCCTCGCCACGCCCACGGCGATCGTCGTCGGCACGGGCCGGGCGGCGGCGCGCGGCATCCTCCTCAAGGGCGGCGAGGTGCTCGAGGCGGCGGCCTCCGTGCGGACGGTCGTGTTCGACAAGACGGGCACGCTCACCGTCGGGCGGCCCGAGGTGACGTCGCTCCACGCGCTCGACGGGGACGAGGACGGCCTCCTCGCACGCGCGGCCGCCGTGGAGCGCCGGTCGGAGCATCCGCTCGCCGGCGCGATCGTGCGCGCGGCGGCGGTGCGCGGGCTGGATCTTCAGGCGCCCGCGGCGTTTCAAGCCGAGCCGGGGCGCGGCGCGGCCGCCCGCGTCGTGGGCCGGCTCGTGCGCGTCGGCAACGAGGCCTTCCTCCACGACGCCGACATCGACGTGACGCCGCTGCTCGCGTGGCGCGATGAGGCGGACGCGGCCGGCGCGACCTCGGTGCTGGTCTCCGTGGGCGACGAGCCGGCGGGCGTGATCGCTGTGCGCGACGAACTCCGGCCTGAAGCTGCGGAGGCGGTCGCCGCCCTGCGGGCCGAGGGCTTCCGCACCGTCCTCTTGACCGGCGATCGGCGGGCCGCCGCGGAGGCCATCGCCCGCGAGGCCGGGATCGACGAGGTAGCCGCCGAGACCTCGCCGCTCGAGAAGGCGTCGTTCGTGGCCGGCATCGAGCACGTCGCCATGGTCGGGGACGGCATCAACGACGCGCCCGCGCTCGCCGAGGCCGATGTCGGCATCGCGATGGGCGGCGCGGCGGATGTCGCCACGGCCACGGCCGGCATGGCGCTCGTCCGGGGTGACTTGAGGCGCGTGCCGGAGGCGCTGGCGCTCTGCCGCCTCACCCTGCGCACCATCCGCCAGAACCTGTTCTGGGCCTTCGCCTACAACACGCTGGCCATCCCTGTGGCCGCGCTGGGCTTCTTGCATCCGATGGTCGCGGCGGGGGCCATGGCGCTCTCCAGCGTATCGGTCGTGACGAACTCGCTGCGGCTCAGATCGGTCTCGCTCCCGGGGCAGGCCGAGGGCACGCTGTAGGCATGCCGCGCAAGGTTCCCAAGATCCAGGACGTCCCCACGCCCGCGACACCGCTTCGCGTGGTGGGAGACATCCACCTCTGCGACGAGGAGCCGCTCGTCGTCGACGGGTTCCTCGTGTGGCTCGCAGCGCAGGAAGGCACGGGCGGCACGGTCGTCTTGTTGGGCGACGTGTTCGAGATGTGGGTGGCGCGCGAGATGCAGCACGATCCCCTCCCCAAGCGCGTGCTGGCCGCGATCCAGCGCGTCGCCGCCGCCGGCACGGAGGTCGTGTACATGCTCGGCAACCGGGACTCGGCCTTTGACGGCGCCGACGGCGTCGACCTGACCCTGTGGCCGGACCCCGTGCGGACCCAGCTGGGGGAGCAGGCCGTCGTGTTCTCGCACGGCGACCAGCTCTGCACCGCGGACTACGGCTACCAGGCCATGCGCCGCATCTTCTACGGCCCCGCGCGCGAATGGCTGCGGCGCATGCCGGAGCGCACCAAGCGCTGGTTGGGCGAGGGCCTGCGCAACGTCTCGCAGAAGGAAACGAGCAAGAAGCCCAGGTACGCCATGGGCATCGACTACGGCGAGGCCCTGCGCTGGATGGAGGCCTACGGGGCCGATGCGATCGTGGCAGGCCACGTCCACACCGGCGTCCACCACCGCCACGCGGGCCCGCCGGAGCGAGAGATCCTCGTACTCAAGGACTGGGAGCGCGGCGGCAGCGTCATCACGTGGGATGGGGGGCGGTTGATCCAGACCGCCGTATCCTGAGCCTGTGCGTTACCGCGAACCCGTCTTCCGCCCGCCGTCCGAGGCGAACTCGTACCTGCTTCCCGTCACGGACGGCTGCAGCCACAACGAGTGCACCTACTGCGCGATGTACATCACGAAGAAGTTCTCGGTGCGTCCGCTGGATGACGTGCTGCAGGACATCGAACAAGCCGCGCACCTGATGCCCGAGACGCGGCGCGTGTTCCTGCTCGACGGCGACGCGATGACGCTCTCGGCCGCCAAGCTCGTGCCGATCCTCGAGGCGCTGCGCCGCTCCTTCCCCGAGCTCCAGCGCGTCAGCAGCTACGCGAACGCGATCTCGGTCAACAACAAGAGCCACGAGGACCTCGTGCGTCTGCGGGAACTCGGCCTGACCTTGGGCTACATCGGGCTCGAGAGCGGCGACGAGATCGTCAACGACCGCATCGTGAAGGGCGCGACGATCGACGAGCAGGTCGAGGCGGTGCAGCGTGCGCAGGCCGCCGGCATCAAGATGAGCGTCATGGTCCTGCTCGGCATGGGCGGGCGCGCCCGCTCGCGGGAGCATGCGATCGCCACGGGCGAGGTGCTCTCGCGCATGGATCCGCGCTACGTCTCCTGCCTGTGCGTCACGCCCGTGCCGGGCACGCCGCTCTTCGATCAGGTCGAAGACGGCAGCTTCGAGATGGTCTCCCCCGAGGAGACCCTGGAGGAATTGCGCCTCCTGGTGGAGCACCTGGAGGTCTCAGGTGCCGTCTTCCGCAGCAACCACGCGAGCAACTACCTCCCGCTGGGCGGACGGCTGCCCGTGGACAAGGCGAAGCTGCTGGCTGCCATCGCCGCGGCCCAGGCCGGCGACATTCCGCTGAAGCCCGAGTCGCTCCGAGGTTTGTAGACCATCCCGGGTCACCGGCAAGCCGTCCGTGCAGTCGCGCGATCCGTCGGTAGATTCGGTCTCATGCGTCTCCGTCTCTCCTGGCTGGTGTTCCTGCTGCTGCCGCTCCTCACGGGGGCGGAGTCCGCCGAGGGGCGTGGCGCGGCGACCAAGCGCCAGACCCTGGCCAAGCGGCTCAGCACACGCATCAAGAAGGCACGCCTCAAGCCCGGGCAGTACAGCATCGTCGTGATGACCCGCGGCGCGCATCCGATGGTGAACTACACGGCCGGCGGCACGACCGCCCTCGTGCCCGCGTCCGCCGCCAAGGTCCTCACGGCGGCCTCGGCCCTCGACCACCTCGGCACCGGCTATGTGTTCCGTACGATGCTCAGTGCTCGAGGCAAGCTGAGCGCCGACGGCGTGCTCGATGGCGACCTCGTCCTGCATGGCTCGGGCGACCCCAACATCTCAGGCCGCTTCCACGACGGCGACCCCATGGCCGTGCCGGCCAAGCTGGCGCGCCAGGTCTTCGCCGCCGGCATCCGCCGTGTGACGGGCGCCGTGGTTCTCGACGAGGGGCCGTTCGACCGCGCGTACGTGCATCCGGAGTGGTCCGCGGCCGACAAGCGTCGCTGGTACGGCGCGCCCGTCGGCGGCCTGGCCTTCAACGACGGCTGCGTGGACGTGGCGCTCAAGGCCGGTCGGGCGGGTACGCGTCCCGCGCTCAGCCTGCCGGCCGGCGTCGGCCCGTGGCGCGTGAAGAACAGCGTGAAGACCGTCGGGGCAGCGCGCACCGCCGCCGGGGGGCGTTGGATCGATGACGGTCGCACGCTCGAAGTTCACGGCCGGCTGCCGCCCGGGGGCAGGGCGAGCTTCCACGTGCCCGTACCCGACCCCGCGCTGTTCTTCGGCGGGGCGTTGCTCCAAGCACTGAAGACCCAGAACGTGCGCGTGGGCGGATCCCTACGCCACGCACGGGACCGGGCCGACAAGAAGCCCGGCCGGGTCGTCGCCCTGCACGAATCGGACCTACCATCAGCGCTCGCCGTGATGAACACGCGCAGCCAGAACGTCTACGCGAGCCTGCTGTTCAAGCTGGCGGGCGCGCACGTCACCGGCGAGGCCACGTGGGCGTCCGGGCAGGAGGCCGTGCGCGCGATGCTCGAGCGCCGGCACATCAACGACGGGGGCAGCACGCAGATGCGCGACGGCTCCGGTTTGTCGCCGCACAACAAGGTCAGCGCCGGGGTGCTGGCGCAGGTCCTGCATGCGCTCGGCCAGGACGTGCTGCGCGGGCCGGTGCTCTACGACTCCCTGCCTGTCTCCGGGGTGAGCGGCACGCTGCGCAAGCGCTTGCGCGAGAAGGGCGTCAAGGGGCGTGTGCACGCCAAGACCGGCACGCTGAACGACACGCGCGCCCGGGCCCTGGCGGGCTACGTCGACGGCCCGAGGCCGGGCACGGGCAAGGTCTTTGCCATCCTGCTGAATGGGCCGGGAGCGTCGCATGCCGTCATCGACGACCTGGTGCGCGAGATCTGCCGGTGAGCCGCGCGCCGCTGGCGGACCGGCTGCGTCCGGAGTCGATCGAGCACGTCTTCGGCCAAGAGGCCGTGCTGGCCGAGGGCAGCCTCATGCGCACCGCCTTCGACGCCGGTGTCGTCACCAGTCTTGTGCTCTGGGGTCCGCCCGGCACCGGCAAGACCACCCTGGCGCGGCTGCTCGCGGGCCACAGCGACATGGTCTTCGAGGCGCTGTCCGCGGTGACGTCCGGGGTGAAGGACGTCCGTGCCGTGATCACGCGGGCCAAGGAACACCGCGCGGGCGGCAAGGGCACGCTGCTCTTCGTGGACGAGATCCACCGCTTCAACCGCGCGCAGCAGGACGCATTCCTGCCACACATCGAGGACGGTACGATCGTGCTCGTCGGCGCGACCACGGAGAACCCGGGCTTCTCGCTCATCGGCGCTCTGCTCTCGCGGCTGCGCGTCGTCACCCTGCAGCCGATCGACGACGCTGCCTTGGCGCGCATCGTGGATCGCGCCTTGGCTGAGAAGGTCTCCGGGCTCGCCGGCACCTACACGCTGGACGAGGAGGCGCGCGACATCCTCATCGGCGCGGCCGGCGGCGACGCGCGCAAGCTCTTGAACATCCTGGAGTCCGCCGCGCAGCTGACCGGCGAGGGCGGTGCGATTGAAGCCGCCGTCGTGCGCGAGGCGGCGCAGACCCGACTCAAGGCCTACAACCGCTCGGGCGACGACCGCTTCGATCTGCTCTCGGCGTTTCACAAGTCGCTGCGCGGCAGCGACGTGGACGCAGCGCTCTTCTGGATGGGGCGCATGCTCGAGGGCGGCGAGGACGCACTGGTGATCGTGCGCCGCATGGTGGCGATGGCGGCGGAGGACATCGGCCTGGCCGATCCGGCGGCATTGCGGATCGCGCTCGATGCCCTGCAGGCGGTCCAGTTCCTCGGTCAGCCCGAGGGCGAGTTGCCGCTCACCGAGGCGGTCATCTACCTGGCGACGGCGCCCAAGTCCAACAGCGCAGCGCTGGCGCTGGGCCGGGCGCGCAAGGCGGCGGCGCAGCACGTCGAGCTGCCCGTCCCGATCCACATCCGCAACGCGCCGACCAAGCTCGCGAAGGACCTCGGGCACGGCAAGGCCTACCGCTATCCGCACGACCATCCGCAGGGCTTCGTCGATCAGGCCTACCTGCCCGATGAGATCGCGGACCTCGCGCTCTACCAGCCGAAGGAGCTGGGGGCCGAGCGCGAGACGAAGAAGCGCTGGGCATGGTGGCGGAAGCTCCGTGGGCGGGGCGGCGGCGAGTAGCTTGTCGCCATGATCGACCTCGCACGCAAGGTAGCCCTCGAAGCCGGCACGATCCTGATGGAGCGCTTCGGCCGCCTGTCGGGTACGGAGATCGAACGCCACGGCCGCCGTGACGTCACGACCGCCGCTGATACCGCGGCGGAGGAGCACATCACGCGACGCCTCACCACGGCGCGGCCGGACATCCCCGTGCTGGGGGAGGAGGGCGACCGCGGCACGGACGCCCGGCCTGAAGGCATGTGCTGGATCGTCGATCCGCTCGACGGCACGGTGAACTTCGTCCAGGGCATCCCGCTCTTCGCGGTTTCGATCGGCCTCGTCGAGGACGGCAAGCCGCTGCTCGGCGTCGTGCATCTGCCGGCGCTGAACCAGACCTTCTGGGGTGGGCCCGGCACGGGCTGCTTCGAGGGGGAGCGCCCGGTCTCCGTGAGTGCGACGCCGATGTTGTCGGACGCGATCGTGGCGACGGGCTTCGCCTACAAGCGCGACGAGACAGCGGACAACAACGTCGAGAACGTCCAGCGCATGATCATGAAGACGCGCGGCATCCGGCGCATGGGTGCAGCCGCGATCGATCTTGCCTACGTCGCTTCGGGCAGGCTCGATGCGTTCTGGGAACTGCACCTGAAGCCGTGGGACGTCGCGGCGGGAGCGGCCTTGATCCGCGCCGCGGGCGGCACGGTCACCGATCAACACGGCGGAGAGGACTGGCTCTTCGGCCACCACCTGGTCGCGAGCAACGGCATGCTGCACGACGAACTGCGCGGCGCGCTGGTCGAACTCAAGGACGCGACGGGCTAGCCGCTCGAGTATCGAAGAGCGTTCCCGGGCTTGGTGCCCCGAAGCCGCAGCCGTGTGCCGTGCCGCCGGGAGGGGGGAGGGCGGATTCCCCGACGCTTTTCGAATACCGCGAGAGTGAGCTGTCGGTATGCCGCTTCCGATGGCAGAGGGATGGCGCACGGCCGTCCCGAAAGGACGACCCCATGAGAATCTCCCACCTAGCCCTCGCGGCAGCTGCGCTGTTGATGGCGGCCCCGGACGCAACTGCAGGCGACGTGTTCGAGCGAGCTTCGAAGACAGCCCGCAAAGGCTCCGACAAGGGTCGGGAACGCAGAAGCGTCCGGCGCCTCAAGCTCATGCCAGAGAATCTGCTTCGCCGTCTGAAGGGCCGCATCGGCAGGCGTCGGGTCGAGTCTCCGAAGCGCCGGAGGCCTACGCGCATCGTTCGCCGGGAGCGCCACGGGCCCGATCGTCAGCCGCCGAAGGTGCCGAAGCAGCGCAGCAGCAAGATCGGCGGGCGCCCGAGGCCGGGCCAGACACAGCCCCCGAAGAGGAGGCCGACCAACACGCAGAGCCCCGCTCCGAAGAAGCCGACGCGGGCAGGGCGACAGGCGCCCCGGCCCACGGTCAGCCCGCCGCTCCCGAAGCGCTTGGCGTCGGTGAAGTAGCTCGAGTGCCGAACCGGGGAAAGGTGCATCGCAGTTGAAAGCGATTGGTGCCTGGTGCCAACCGGTAGCTACTCCGACGCACGTTCACCCGGTTCCGTGCCACATCTCTTCTTGGAGCGACCTCGGGCGCGCGGCGCCAGAGAGTCAGCATGGCATCCTGAGGGGGTACCCACGCCATGGGAGAGGACCAGTCCCGCATCTCGTGTCGTCTCTTCGTCCACGGGCGGTACCGGGCGCGAGGTGGCGAACGCTTCGCGCGGCACCGTACTCCGTTCATCACGGCCGACGGTCCGCGCTGTCGGACGGCGGCGGTTGAGAGCTACGACGCCCCGACTCTTCGAGTCGAAGCTCCGCCATGAAGGACGAATGGAGCAGGAAGGCGACGAGGCGCGAGTGGTTCTCGACCCACGGCGGCTGGTAGCGGGGACGGGCGATGAACCCCGATCGGAAGAAAGCCTCGAGACGAGGGACGTCGGATGCGGCGAGGCGCCCGCAGAGGAGGTGCTGCGGGTCTTCCAGACGGCCGTCGTGAATCGAGTCGCGCAAGAACCTGTGGATGCGGACGAAGCCCTGGAGGTAGACCGCGTCCTTCGTGAAGGCGCCGCCGCCGCGCACATCGCCACCGCGGAAGACGCGCTCCGCGGAGCCGAAGCTCTCGGACTCGGTTTGTCCGCACTCGATGAAGAAGCGGAAGACCTCGATGAAGTCCGCGCCGCTCGTCGCCATGTCGATCGCAAGCACGCGCGCGGCGATGCGCCGCAGGCGATTGATGTCGATCGAGTTCGTGATCAACTCCGAGAAGAGCGCCAGACCCTCTTGCGATCGTGTCGTTCGGGGAGCCCCCAACCCCAGCGACGTGAGGTGGGGCTGGACCTGGCCATTGAGCGCGGTCAGCGTATGCACAAGGAGCTCGTGGTTGACGAGTTGGGCAACGTCGGCGTCGGAGAAGCAGGTGCTGCCGCGGATGCGAATCCGAGTGGCACCGGCCGCCGCTTTGGCAGAGAGCCCCGGGTCGACGACCACGGCCACCTTGTGGACGTCGAGACGCGCCGCCTCGCGCGCGATCGCGCTAGCGACGGCCTGCGGCGTCACGCAATAGTCGGCCTCTTCGAGGTGGCAACTCGTGTGGTAGTCGCGCGTGACGTCCAACAGGCGGGCGGCGGCAGCGGCCGTGGTTGTGTGATCCATGGCGACGGGGTCAGACGGCGAGCCGTAGAGGCGCTTGGAGAGTTCGCTGAAGCGTGGCTTGCCTCGAACCTCGATCATTTCGGTGACATGCGAGTAGCTGCGCGTCGTCCGGTAGAGAAAATCGCCGATGGGGTGCGCGCGGTCGCACGCCGAGAGGATCACCTCAAGGGCGGTCCGTTCGGTCGAGAGGTCGACGGGTGCGTAGCTGATCTCGGGAAGTGAGGGCTCTCCGCGGCGCCATGCGTCCAGGAAGATCTGTCGCCGGTCGGACGGCCACGCCAGGTACGTCAGGACCTTGATCGACTTGGCCACCTCGACCAGGCGACGATCGAGCGCGCAGAGTGCTTGGAGTTCGGCGTCCATGTGGGCCATAGCTCTGGATACGGTACCGTATCCAGGTACCGCATCCACACCGACAAGCACAGCATCGCCCAGGGCTAGCGGCCCAGCCTACTACGATCGGTCCGTGGCGAACCAGCGCACGTGGGCCAGATGGATGGGACCTTGCGGACTGTCGTGGCCGGGGTGGTGCGGGGTCGCCGGGGGTAGCTTCAACAACTACACCGTCCCGTACCGAAGGGGCTTCCCGGCTTGGCATCTTGTTTGCCATCTGTTGGCTGTGGACGGTCCAGAGACACCGCTGGCCTGGGCTCGAAAGGCCACTCAAGATTGCGTTGAGAAATGTAGGCGACTAGTGTGGCGCTTCGGAATTCGGGGTTGCACCGCGTGCAGTTCGTGCAGTGAGCCCTGGTGGGAGATCGAGATGCGGAAACTGTTCCTCCTCGTGGCGCTCGTCGCTACCTGCTTCATGGGGGCCGCGGACGTCGACGCCGGCGCCGTGCCTGAGACCAGCAATGCGGTCGCATCGGGCGTCATCTATGACGGGATTGGTGGCGTGCGCGATGGTGTCCCGGATTCGACTGCAGCGTCCTTTGCGGTGCTGAACCGTGTTCCGCCTGCCCAGGAAGAGCGCGGAGCCGTCGAGTTCTCCGTGCCGACGCCGCCGGCTGGGGCCGTGCTGCTGTCCGCCACGTTCCGCGGTGGAATCGGCTTCAACTCCACGGGCTCCTCGACGTACGAACTTAGCGGCTACGACGCCGACGCCTCCACGCCGGGAACGATCACGACCGGCGACTTCTTCCCCGGCACGGTCATCAACACGTTCGCGAACAATGGCGGGTTCAGTCAGGACGTCACGGCGTTCGTGGAGAGTCGCATCTCCGCTGGGGCGGCCCTGCTCGGCTTCCTGATGCGCCAGACGACGCAGCAGGTTGGCCGCAAGACGCATCCGGGGCTCACGCTGGAGGTCTGTTGGAGCCTGTGCGTCCCGCAGATCTATTGGACAGAGATCCTCGGCGGGACGATTCGACGCGCTGAGGCCGACGGCTCAGGGGTCGTCGACATCTTGACCGGGTTGGACGAGCCGTTCGGCCTCGACGTCGATGCGGCGAACGGACACATCTACTTCACGGAGCACGGCTCCGAGCACACCGTCAAGCGCTGCGATCTCGATGGTGCCAATCTCACGACCATCATTCCAAACGGCACGCTCAATCGGCCGTCGAGCATCACGGTCGATACCGTGAACGGGCACCTGTACGTGAGCCAGTGGCGGTCTGCGTTCACGCAGACCGACGTACCCGCAGGGACGGCCCTCGTCGGACTGCACCGATTCAATCTGGACGGGACAGGCCTTACCCTCCTGAACGCCGATTCGATCTACGGCATGGACGTCGCACTTGACCTTCCGAATAGCCGGATGTTCGTGGCAACGGGCACGCCGGGTGGCGGCCCGCTAGCCGATACGCTCGCTTCCATGGATCTTGCCGGCGGCAGCGTGTCGGTCCTTCACGGGCCGGCGAGCACGCCGAGTGCGCGCTTCCCTGCGGGTGTCGGACTCGACCCCGCCAACAACCACGTGTACTGGTCCTCGCTCAACGCCGGCGTCCACCGTTCGAACATGACGGGGCCGCCCGCCACGGTCCAACTGGTGCCCGACTTCCAGGGCAGCGGCTTCAGTTTCGAGCGTCAACCGCGCGGCCTGGAGTTGGACCTTCCGAACGGTCACATGTACTGGGCCGCAGCGCCTCGCTACGGCGGTGTGTTCTTCACGGGCGATCCGCAAGGCGGCGACATCCGCCGCGCCAATCTCGATGGCACGGGGCTGACCGTTCTCGTCCCTGGACTCGATAGCCTGGGCCCGATGGATGTGGAGCTCGTGTTCCCGAACGTCGCCGTCTCGTGCCCCGCGGACCAACTCGCCGAGTGCGGGGCGCCCCACAACGTCGATCTCCTGGTCGAACAGTGCAGCGGCGAGGCCGTCACGGTTCAGATCGAGGTAGACGGCAACGTGGAGCAGACGACGAACCTGGCCGCGTCCACGCCCGGCAATCAGGCGATCGTCGGTTTCTCGTTCAACTACACCGGCCTCGGGGTCCACACCGTCGATGTGACCGTCACGGCAAGTCCCTCCGGCGCCACGGACAGTTGCAGCTTCGACGTCACGCTCGTGGATACCACGCCGCCGGTCATCAGCCTGCTCGGCACGACCCCCGTGACCCACGAGTGCGGCTCGGGTCCGTACGTCGATGCCGGCGCCACGGCGCTGGATGCCTGCGAGGGTGACCTCACCAGCAGCATCGTCGTCGGCGGCGCCACCGTCGATCCGAACACGGCCGGTACCTACGTGATCACCTACGACGTTTCGGATTCGACCGGCAACCCGGCCGCCCAGGTGACCCGCACGGTCAATGTCGTCGACACGATCCCGCCGGTAATCACGTGCAACCTGATCCGCACGATGCTCTGGCCTGCGCGTCGGGGCATCATCCCCGTCGGCTTGTCCGCCTCGGCACTGGACCAGTGCGACGGTGCGGTGAGTGTCGTGGTCACCGTGTTCAGCGACGAAGCCAACGGCCCGCCGCCGTTCAGCCCCGACGCGACCGGGACCAGCCCGGCGCTCCTCAGGCTGCGCATGGAGCGTGCGTTCCCCGGCGGCGATGGTCGGGTGTACCTGATCCGTGTGACGGCGACCGATGCGGCCGGCAACACGTCGATCATGTGCAAGTCCTCGATCTGCCCGGTCATGCCCGCAGGGTTCTACATCGTGAGTGCGCGTGCACAGGCTGCCGCCGGCGAGTTGCTCTGCTTGGCGGCAGATCCGCTGGTGGGTATCCCCGCCGGCTACACGCAGCTGCACACGATTCCGTAGAGCCGCACAGACAAGGTCCATCCGCGAGCCCTCGCCGTCCCCTGGTCGGCGGGGGCTGTTGACCTTGCCAGACTCCGGGCCCGGGCTCGGTCCCTAGCTGCTGTCTCCTTGAATGCGGTACCAGGTCTTTTCCTACGGACGCGATGCAGCCGCTCCGTACCCGCGCAGGCCTACTTGCCGGGCTGCCGTTCTCGCATCGTCACGATCAGGAGTTGCTCGCCTTCGACTTCGCCGGGGCCCAGCGTGACCACCCACTCTCCGACGTTTCGCTCGTGGCGGTAGGGGAGGTGGAGAACGCTTCCGCCCTCGGGCAGCGTCTCGGTCGTTGCAGCTTGGATCGAGGCGCCGGCGCTTTTGGTGATCGCCTTGATGCGCGTCGCGAGGTCCTCCACGAGGCGCGCTTCATCGTCCCCTGTGCGTAGCTTCCCCCGAAAGCGGAAGTCCTGAAGCCACCAACCGTCGAAGCTGATGCCCTTGCCGCCGTTGCCCGTGCGCGATCCCGTTAGCGAGGGTTTCGGGAAGCGCGGCTCGAACTCCGCCCGGAGAGCCGCAAGGTCGACGGTCTCGTAGAACTGGGAGATCTCGCGCTCGTTCTCCGGCATACGCTCCGAACCGCAGGCGGCGGCGAACAGAACCACGGCGACGGCAAGGTGCATGCGCATGGGTACCTCCGCAACCAGCTTACGGGACGCGGATTGCTGAGACCGGCTCGATTCCATCGAGTTCGCCAGCAGCGCCGCGGAGAGAACACGATGGACTCTGGCCTGCTCGACGCGCTGAATCTGGTGCGTGTGTCGCTCTTGAGGGCCGGCTCTCTGGCCCTCGCCTCGTGACCAGCAACGGGGAGCCTGCGCAACGAGCTGTGAGGCACACGGGTCGGTATCGAGAACGGGCCGCCATCCCCTACTTGCCAGGCGCGGGAGCCTCTTCCTTGGCCGGCTTCTTCGCCGCGACCTTCGACGTCGCCCGGACGTGCTTGTCCACCCACGCCTTGCTGAGCGCGCCCACCTCTTCCGTCAGGCCGTGCTCGGCATCGATCATGTGGACGGCGCTGCTCACGCCCGCCGTGGCCAGGCGGCCCTTCATGGCCAGCGTCGGACCGGGCTGGACCACCCGGTCGTTCGTGCCGTGGCAGAGTTCCACGTGGACGCCGTGCGTCTTGAGCGCGGCGATCGAGGCGTCGGTCACGATGTCCCCGGGGTAGTAGCCGGCGTAGGCAAAGTAGCTGGCGACCTGCTTCGGGTGCAGGCTCGCGAGGCACGTCGCCGTGCCAGCCCCCTGGCTGTGGCCCCACGCATGGATGCGCGCGCCCTTCACGCGGTAGCGTCGCTTGACGTCCTTGGCACAGCGCAGGATCCAGTCCGTGTAGAGCACCATCGCTCCAGGCTTCGCCTCGTCGGCCGGGGACTGCTCGGGCGGCCACGCCGTCCAGCCGGCTTGACCGGCGCCAAGGAACACACCCTTGTGGGGGTGGAGCGCGCGCGGGGCCACGTAGATGACGCCCTCGCGGCCCATCGTCTTCGCAACGCGCGCGTGGCGCACCTCGGTCGAGCCGCTGCCGTGCAGGATGAACACCACCGGGTAGCTCGCCTTCGATGTCTCGTAGTCGGGGGGCAGCAACACGATGTAGGAGCCGATGGTCGTCGTTGTGAGCGCATGGCGCTTCATGCCGGGCAGTGCCGCGGCCGCTTTCTTGGCGGCCCCGCGCTTCACCGTCGCGACGAAGCGCTTGTCGTCGCGAATGGAGGCCAGGTCCATGTCGCGTCCGGCGTGACCGAGGTCGTCGAAGCCAGCGTCGATCGACGTCTCGAAGGCGGTGAGGGCGTCGTCCTTCTTGCCGTCGAGGGCAAGCGCGCACGCGAGGTTGTACCAACTGTCGCCGTCCTGCGGATCCGCCTGCAGCCAGCGTCGGTAGAGCGCGGCGGCTTCGGGGAGCTTGGCCGCGCTCAAGGCGGCGAGCGCCTGGTCGCGCAGCGACGTGCCAAGCACCTTGGGCTTGTAGCCGGGGGGCTCGTCGGCTGCGGCAGGCAGGATGAAGGCCAGGGTGAGTACCAGGGCCAAGACGAAGACCAGGGGTAGCTTGCGCATCGCGTTCTCCTCTGTGGAGAGAGCCTAGCTGCGGCTGGGGCACGGAGGTGTCACGAGGATCCGAGGCCGACTTAGTCGAGATCCGGTAGAGGATCAGGTCCATCTCATTTGCGCGTGCACTCGATGGTTCTGCCGTCGCTTAGCCCCAACTGGAACGAACGAACAGCCCCCTTGGCGTCGCGCTTCAGGACAAGCCGCGTTGCGAAGTCCTCGCCATGGAGTGCAAGTGCGCTGCCGACCGTGACGGGGAGGAGTTCCAGCTCCCCGCCCCTTCCATCCGGCTGGCGCAGGTAGAAGGCCTTCTTGGTGTACGCGATGCGGTAGTCGATGCCGGCCTTGGTTTGATAGCGTCCGACGGCCTTCTTCCACGCCTTGCCCGTGGCCACTGGCACGAACTCGATCGTCTGATTGCCGTCCATGTACAGCCGAGTCGGGGCTTTCTTCTCCATCTCGAATCGCATCCGTGACGGCCACGCCTGGCGGCGGAACCGATCCTCGCCGAGCGCGAGGAGCAAGGTCGGAAGGATGCGAGCCTGTCCCTCCCTCACTTCGTACATCGACAGGCACGCGCCGGAACGACGTACGACAGCTGTCGATTCGGGCCCCCGATACGCCCCCCGGTAGCGGTCCAGCGCACCTTGCTTCACGTACGCCGGCCTGTCCCCCTCACGGCCGAGTAGGCAGGCGGCCAGCCCGTCGGCAATGAGGAGGCTAGGCGCGAACGCGAAGTTCGACAGTAGGACGATGCAGGCATCGTCCTTGTGGAACCGCATGAGATCGGCGACGTAGCCATTGGCGCCGCCCGAGTGCCGCGCGCATGCGTGCCCTTGAACGGGGAATACCTTCCAGCCCAAGGCGTAGCCATACGTGTGAGGAGCGGCGGTCATCATGCGCTCGCGTGAGGCGGCCGTGAGCAGCCTATCGTCCGTCAATGCGCGATCGAATCGGTACAGGTCGCCGGTCGTCGAGTAGATACCGCCAGCCGCCCTGATGACGGACATGTCCTGCCCCCGCGGTTCGGGCCGTCCCGCCATTCCGCGGAAGTAGCCAAGCGCGAGGCCCGGTGGATGACTTCCATCATCGAAGCCGGACTCCTTCATGCCGGCCGGCTTGAATACCTCTGCGCGCACGACACGGGCGTAGTCAAGTCCGCTGACGACCTCCGCGATCGCGCCGAGCAACTCGTAGTTCAGATTCGAGTAGCGATGCTGCGTACCGACGGGGGTCGCGAGGTGTTGGCCCGCCCACGCACGCGCCATCTGACGCCACAGAGCGAGCCCACGGTCCTTGCCCTGTCGCGCCGTCATGGCCCAGACGTTCTCCAGGTTCGGCAGGCCCGCCGTGTGGTCGAGCAGGTGTTTGACCTGGATCTTCTTCCAACCGGCCGGCCACCCGGCGAGGTGCTTTGAGACGAGGTCGTCGAGCCTGAGCTTGCCCGTCTGTACCAGGCGCATGATGAGCACAGCGGTAATGGACTTCGTGGTGGACATGATCTTGTGGCGCGTCGTTGTTGCGTTGGGGACGCTCTTGGCGATGTCCGCCTGGCCGAAGGCCCTGTGGACGAGCACCTTGCCATCCCGCGCGAGAAGGACCGAGCCGCTGAAGAGTCCGGCGTCCACGAGGGGCTTCATGTACGCGTCCACGGCCTCCGCCACGGTGGGGGAAGGCGCCTCCTCCTCGGCAGCGACGCGCGCCAGGCCGGCCGCGTCGACGAGAAGCAGCAGGCAGGCACACCCCAGGATCCGGTTCCAACCCATCGTCATGGCATGGCCCTCCTCCCACCGGTAACGGAGTAGGCCCGGTAGGGTTCGGAATGGAGTTGCTTCAGATACGGTGCCACAGATACGGCGCCAGGTCTCTTGTTACGGGATACGGCGCCACGTCGCTTCTTGCCGGCTTCGTGCCTTCGGCACAACAGGTCTTCCCGAGCCGGGCGGGTAGTCAGTCCGCCTATCGGGGAAGACGACGCGCTTGGCGCTCGCGCAAATCAGGGCGTGACCTCGGCGGCCCGGCCCGTCGTCGAGCTTCTGCTGCGACATGCGGGAGCGTTCGCGGTTGACTCGCGCGCGAGTGCTGAAGGGTCGCGAACGCCACGGGAAAAAACCTGGTACCGGATCGTGTGGTACCGGATCGTTCCTACTTCGTCTCGCGTGGTCCCAGCGTCAACTCGATGACGCCCTCGCCGGAGGTCTCGACATCCGCGTGTCCTCGCGCGAGTCCCTGGGCCGTCTTCTTCTCGGCCTCGACGCGGTAGCGCCCGGCAGGCAGGTTCCAGAAGCTACCAACCCCCTCCCGGCTTGTCCGGGACTGCAGGCGCACGCCACCCTGCCGAATACGAAGCGTCACGCCGCCCTTGGATGTCCCCGGAGGCGTCTGGACGCGCACGACAAGCCTGTGCGCCGGCTCGAACGTGAGCGAGACGGCCCGCGTACCGGCAGGCACGGAAGGGACATGCGCCACGTAGTAGCCGCCGTCGTCGTAGCAGCTTGCGTGGATGGCGTACGCGCGATCCGCACGCACACCCCGCAGCACATCGTGCGAGCCGCGCTGGATCTGGCCTTTCCAGACCCGAGGCTTGGCCTCGTCGACCGGCAGCTCGACGACGGTGTAGCGGCAGTCGTCGATGCTCGCACGCAGGGAAGGTGCGGAGAGTGTCAGCGTGGTACCCACCTGCACGGCGAACGCGACGCCGCTGGCCGGGGCGGTCGCCTCGCGCGCGACGTCATCAGGGAACCCGGGCAGCCGCAGCACGATGCGCACGCGTCCCGCAGGGAACCCGCGCACCGTGAACGTGCCGTCGTCCTGGGTCCTGCTTCGATGCCAGCGCGTAGGCGACGGCGTATCCCAACCCTGCGCGCGCACGCGGACGCCCGCGAGCGGACGGCCCTGCGTGTCGCGTACGACGCCCTGGCTCGTCGCCTTGGCCTCGAGCGGCACGGAGGTGTCGGCGGGTGTCCAACCCGCCACCTTGCGATCGCGCAGGTCGCTTCGCTCCCGGGGCGGATCGACGTAGAGGTCGTAGACGGCGCGCGGGTCCAGTCGTCCGAGGCCCACGCGCCCCGTGGCGTCGGTCTTCACCGTGTCCGGGTTCATGTCGGACTCGCCGAGGGTCGTGAAGGGACTCACCTTCGTCGGCCTCGCGTGCACCGCGGCGCGCGCCACGGCGCGACCCGCTTCGTCCACGACGCGCACCTCCACCGTGCTGGCGCTCCGAAGCGTCAGCGTGTGCCCCGTCGTGCCTCCCTTGAGCTTGTAGAACACGCCTTCCAGCAGGCGGCGGGGCGCGAACACGCGGAGGTCGTAGGCCAGGTCGCCCAGGCGTCGGAGACGGAAGCTGCCGTCGAGCCGGGTGAAGGTCCCTGCGTGGCTCCACGCAAGACGCTGGCGCTTCCAGCCGTCGGGGGGCACGGCGTAGGCATCGACGCGCACTCCGGCGACAGCTGCGCCTTGATCGTCCACGACGCGCCCCTCCAGCGTGCGTTCGTGCGGCAAGGTGATGTCGTCCAAGGGGAACGTCGCCCCCGGCTCGAACGGGCCCAGGCGCTTGGCGCCGTAGGGCAGCGTCCCACTCGTGCCTGGGGCGGCCTGCACGATATCGATGTAGAGGCGTCGACGCGGCGACGGGATGCGCAGGTGCCCACGATGTGTCGAGTACATGAGTGAGGTCTGCACGCGGCTCCTGCTGGCGCTGAGGTGGAGCGTGAGAAAGGACGGCACGGACGAGCCGTCCGGGCCGCGCACGGTGATCCCGCTGCCCCGCTTGTCGGGGTCGGGCACGAGCACGACGGCCACGCCCGTGTCGCCCGCGGAGGCCTCCACGGTCCCACGGTGCTTGCGGCCCGCGAGCTTCAGGTCGAAGTCGAGCTTGTAGTCATCCGCGAGCAGGGGGCCCACGCGGAAGCGACCGTCCCCTTCCCAGGTCGTCGACGCGCCCCAGTTTCGGCGGGACCAAGGTTCCTTGATCGACGTCGGATGGACCGAGGCGCGCGCGACGGCGCGCCCGTCCTCGTGACGCGCCACGCCGGTGATGTAGAGCCCCTTCGTCATCGTGATCGTGACGCGGCCGCCCGTGGGTTGAACCCGGGCGCGCGCCGGTGTCACGTACCCGAAGCACGTGGCCTGGATGTGGACGTCGGCGTCGGGCAGCCCTTCGAGGACGAGGGTGCCGTCCGCTGCCGTTCGGAGGCCGCGCGGCGTCGGTAGGGAGGACCAGCCGCTGGCCCTGGCGTGGGCCGACACCGTCGCGCCGCGGAGCGGCCGACCCGCGTCGTCGCGGACCGCCACGTGCAGCGGTCCCCGCGGCGCCACCGTCGGCTTGACGGCCTCCGGCTCGGCATCGTGATCCTCGTTCTTCTCGACGACGAGCTGTTGCTGCGGCAGCTCGCCCTGGCCGGCCTCGATAGTGATGAACTCGCGGTCCTTCAGCCCCCAGGGGCTGTCGTAGGGCACGGCCAGCCAGTAGGTCCACCCGGGTACGAGGGTGTCGAAGTGAACGGCGCCGTCCTTGTCGGTTGTGCCTTCTTCGGTGAACGGCGTCCCCTCGCCCATGTGGAACGACTCCGTCGGGTCCGGCACCCAGCTCACCTGCGCGGCTTCGACAGGGCAGTTCGGGACGGGCTGGCCTGCCTCGTCCACGACCAGCACGCGCAAGCTCGAAGCACGCACGGCCTCGAGTTCGATGCCGCGGCCTTGCTCGAGCACGTCGGTCAGGACGAACGGATTGACGCCGATGTCCTTGAGCGCTCCCATGCCGGGGCTCACCCAGCCACCCCCGTGCACGCAAACCATCGCGGAGGTCAGCCGGCCTTCCGTGAGTTCGAACGTACCGTCGGCCTTCGTCTCCCGGCTGCCGCCGCCGCGGAACAGCGACGTGGCGACCTCGCCTTCATCCATGGCGTAGAGGTGCACGTGCGTGCGGGCGATGGGGGTGGTGGTCCCGCGTTCGACCACGCGGCCGGAGACGTGGGCCAACCGCGTGAGCCGGACGAGCGCCTCGTCCTCGCCGGTCCGGAGGTCCGAGCCTGCGAACTTGTAGCCGGTCGCTCGGATCCGGAGTCGTCCCGGGCCAGCCGGGCACAGGACCTTGACCGCGCCCGTCTCGATCTTGTGAGAGGCCGAGCGCCAGACCACCGCGCCGGGTGGCATGACGTCGACCCGCAGCGTGCCCTCGAGCACGGGCTTGTCGCCACGAGCGTCGAGGACCCGAACGCGCACGGTTCTCTCAGCCTTCGGCACGATGAGGGTCACCGCGTCCGGTCGCGGCACGGTGACCTCGTACGAACCGGCGGTGGCGCCGCCGGCCAGGTCGAGCCGAAATTTGATCACGCCCGCCTCGAGACCGGGCACCTCGAAGCGACCGTCGGCGTCCGGTGCGAACGGACCCAGCACGGGCGCCGGCGATCCCGTGCCGACCGCGGAGCCTTGCGCCAGGGTGGGAGCCCGCACGGCCTGGCCGGCCTCGTCGACGACGCGCACGCGTACGGCATGCGGACCGTCAGGAAGAACGATCGCGACGGGCGCCGGCGCGTTCCCGGCGCTGACCTGCACGTAGACCGACGCGATGGCCGGCGGCGTGCCCGTGCGGATGCGGAAGTTGCCCGGGCCGGGGGGCGTCCAGCGGAAGCCCTCCTCCGCGCTGGCTTCGATCGTCACGCGCGGCGCCTGGGTATCGAACACCGAGACCAGCTTGCCGTCGGCTCCAGGCAGGAGTACCTCCAAGGAGGCGGCGACAGGCCGCCCCCCGCGGTAGACGCGGCCGGTGACGACCGAGAGCGCGGCGTCCTCCGCCGTCGGGGAGGCTCCCAGGCCCAGCCCAGGAGCGGCCTTGGCCGGCTCGTCCGCGCTCCCGGCCTCGGGGGTCGGGTTCGATTCCGGCCCCTCGTTCGCGGGCATCAGCGCCCACCCGACGAGGGCGACGGCGACCAGCAGGAGGAGGATCAGAGGACGGCGCATGGACGGATGCTGCCTCCATGGCGGCAACGGGAGGCGTTGCACGCGGTTCATGCCCAGAGGGTAGGCGGACGCCGCGTCGGCTGCGTCCGCCATGGGTGAAATGCCGCCCTGTCAAGGCGTCGGGGGAGTGCTGAGACCGCGGTCCTTGGGGGATGACCTTTGCTTGACCGGCGCCGGGGCACGCCTAATCTCGACAGCTTCCACCCACGGTTTCCCACCACAAACGAAACGGCCCCGAAGGCCATTCCACGGGGTCCAAACTCGATGGCCTGAAGGCCAGGAGGCGCATGAGCTACCGGTCGGACCGCCCGCTCATCGTGCAGAGCGATCGCAGTCTCCTGCTGGAAGTGGGCGGTGAGGCCTACGGCTCCGCGCGTGACGCCATCGCCCCGTTCTGTGAGCTCGTCAAGAGCCCGGAGCACGTGCACACGTACCAACTCACGCCGCTGTCAGTGTGGAACGCGGCCGCCGCCGGTCTCTCGGCGGAGGCGATGAAGGCGGCACTCACCGACCACAGCCGCTTCGAGATTCCCGGCAACGTCCTTCGCGACATCGAGGACCTGCACGCTCGCTACGGACGGCTGCGGCTCGAGAAGGCCGAGGACGGGGACCTCTTCCTCCACGCCGAGGACGACACGCTGCTCGACCAGGTCGCCAACGCCGCACTGACCCGCGATCTCGTGGGGGCGCGCTACAACGGCTCCCTGCCGGTGCCCGTCGCCAACCGCGGGGAGATCAAGCGCGCCCTCATCAAGCTCGGCTGGCCGGTCGAGGACCTCGCCGGCTACGTCGACGGCGGCCCCCTCGAGGTCGTGCTCAAGGGCGAGCTGCCTTCGGGTGCGGCCTTCGGTCTGCGCGACTACCAGCACGACGCCGTGGAGGTCTTCCACCGCGACGGCGCCGCCGCCGGCGGCAGCGGCGTGATCGTCCTGCCGTGTGGCGCGGGCAAGACGGTCGTCGGCATCGGCGCGATGTCGCGCATCGGGCGCAAGACCCTGATCCTCACCACGAACCACACGGCCGTGAACCAGTGGCGCCGCGAGCTGCTCGAGAAGACCGAGCTCACCGAGGACGACATCGGTGAGTACACCGGCGTCGCCAAGGAGGTGCGTCCGGTCACGATCACGACCTACCAGATCCTGACCTACCGCCGCCGCAAGACCGAGCCGTTCGTGCACTTCGACCTGTTCAGCAAGAACGACTGGGGCCTGATCATCTACGACGAGGTGCACATGCTGCCGGCGCCCGTCTTCCGGGCGACCGCCGACATCCAGGCGACGCGCCGCCTGGGTCTGACGGCGACCCTCGTGCGCGAGGACGGCCACGAGGACGACGTGTTCACGCTTATCGGCCCGAAGCGCTTCGACGTGCCGTGGAAGGTGCTCGAGCGCCAGGGCTGGATCGCCGAGGCACTCTGCCGCGAGGTGCGGGTGCCAATGGACAACGAGCTGCGCAAGCGCTACGTCCTCTCGGACCAGCGCCAGCAGTTCCGGCTGGGCGCCGAGAACCCGGCCAAGATGGACGTGCTCGATGCGCTCTTGAAGACGCACGAGAAGGACCTCGTCCTCGTCATCGGCCAGTATCTGGATCAGCTCGATCTGGTCGCTGAGCGCACGGGCGCGCCGCTCATCACGGGCAAGACGCCCAAGGACGAGCGCATCGAACGCTACGCCGCCTTCAGCTCGGGCGAGAAGCCTGTGCTGATCGTGAGCAAGGTCGGCAACTTCGCCGTCGATCTCCCCGAAGCACGCGTGATCATCCAGTTGTCCGGCACGTTCGGCTCGCGGCAGGAGGAGGCCCAGCGCCTCGGCCGTGTCCTGCGTCCCAAGGCCGATGGTCGAGGCGCGCGCTTCTACACCCTCGTCTCCGACGAGTCCACCGAGCAGGACTTCGCGCAGCACCGCCAGCTGTTCCTCACCGAGCAGGGCTATGCCTACGAGATCCTAGACGCCGCGGCCGTCATTCGCGCGTGCAACGAACTGGACGCGTCGCGTGCCGGGAGCGATGCATGACCCGCAAGTCGGCCCCCAAGCGAACGCCCAAGGCGCGCAAGTCCACCCGCGGCATCGCCCTGAAGAAGCATCTCCAGCACCTGCGCGTCGCCGAGTTGCGCGACGTCTCGACGTTCTGGACAGGCGTCGAGCAGGTCAACGGCACCAAGCGCGATCTCGTGGACAACCTCGAGCGCCTGATGTTGGAGGAGGGCACGGTCTACCGCCGCGTCCGCACGCTCACCCGCAAGGTGCTCGACGTCCTCCTGCTCCTGCTGCGCCGCGAGAGCTACGCCTCGGATCTGCCGGGCCTCTTCCAGCGCCTGCCTGGGGAAGAGGGGGTGCACCTCGAGTACCACGAGGCCGAAGCCGGCTTGAAGGCGCTCTTCCGTCGTGGCTTCCTGGCGGAGGTAGCCGACAAGAGCATGGCTTCCGCCAACGGTCGCGTGGTCTACACGGTGCCGGACGAGCTCGGCACGACGCTCACCAGCCTGTTTCGCGAAGAGACGCGCACCATCGGTAGCGTGATGTCGCTGACGCAGCACGCCGCCGCCATCACGGCCACGGAGCGAGCGGCGCTGCGCCAGATGTTCCCGGCGCTGCCCGCCGCGGCAGGTCCCCAGGATGCGTCGGCCGTTCTCGGCGGCGATGGCGCGCCCGCGCTCTTGGACCGCCTCGACGACGCCGAGCGGCGCGTGACCGAGTACGTGATGGCCCGTCATGCCGGCTTCGTCACGCGCGCGGATTGGTCGCGGCGGCGTTCGCTGAAGGACATCACGTGGGACCGGGGCTGGTCCAAGGGGCTCGAGCAGGCCGGCGTCGGCACCGTGGCTCGCCTGTCGCTGAGCCACTACGGCATCGCCTGCGACGACGAGGCGCTGGTCGTCTTCGATGAGGTCATCGAGGACTGGCTCCAGCGGACACAGCCCGAGGGGCTGGACGGCGCCGAGGTCTTGAAGCCCGGCTGCGACCTGGTGGCCGACCTGTGTGCGTTCCTCGAGCATGTCCGGCGCAACCCCGTGCGCGTGAGCCGTGCCGGCGAGGTCTACAAGGCCGGCCGGCGCAAGATCCAGGACGGGTTCGTGTTCCGCGACAGCTTGCTTGCGGGCAAGGAAGAGATCTGGGGCGAGGTGTACGGCGCGGCCGACAACCTCACCTTCGTGGGCACGGACGACGAGGGCTTCCTGGAGCTGCAGCCGGAGGCGGAGCGCTTCCTGCTCCTGCCGCTCGAGGAGAAGGTACGTGAGCTCTACGCGCTGGCGATCGAGCAGGCCGGCCCGCGGGGCCGCAGCCTCCACCAGCACGAGCTGCGCAAGCTCGTCGCCGACGTGCTACGCGAACAGCCGGAGCGTTGGTTCCACGGCCGGACGCTCGCCACGCTCTGCCGCCACCGGTACCTGGCCACGCTCGACGAGCGGGGCATCGAGGACCGGCACCGCGACCGGTTCTTCTCGGCCTACTTCAGCGGTCGCGAGACGCCCGCCGACCTCATCGACGAGTTGGACACGCACTGGCTGCGGCGCATGTACGTGCTCGGATTCCTCGATGCGGCCATCAAGAACGATGCCGTCGTCGCATGGCGCCTCTCGCCGGTGGGGGCGCGCGTGCTGGGGGCCGAGGTCGCGGAGCTCGACACGGGTCTCAAGCCCGTGCTCGTGAACCCCGACTTCGAGATCCTCGTGCTGCCCGAGGGCGACGTCAGCGACGTGATCCACACGCTCGACAGCTTCGCGCAGCGCGTGAAGACCGAGGACGTCGTGCACTTCCGGCTGACCAAGGAGTCGATCGAGGCCGCGACGGGCGCGGGACGCTCCGTCGAAGCGTTCTTGGAGTTCCTGCAAGCTCGAGCGCGCGGCGACGTGCCGCAGAACGTGCTGTACTCGATCAAGTCGTGGGCCGGCGCCGTCGCGTTCGCCACGCTCGAGAAAGGCGTCGTGCTCAAGACGTCGGACGAGGTCGCGCTGGAGCGCATCCTCAACTTCCCCGAGATGCAGGCGTTGGTGATCCGCCGTCTCGGCGAGGCCGAGGTGCTGCTCAAGGCGGCGCCGACCGATCGCAAGCTGCTCGCAGCCATGCGCGAGCGCGGCATCGAAGTGCAAGGGCTCTAGGAGCCTGTCTCCGAATGCCCTGCTGCGCCTTTCGATCCTCGAGCTACGAGCCACGCCCATCAGCTTTCGCATCCTCAACGGGCAGGAAGCCCGCCTCCGGTACGAAATCGAACGTCCGTCGGCTCTCGCTTCGGTCTCGAAACGCTCGCGACGGACATTCGGAGACAGGCTCCTAGCTCGCCTCAGGACACTTCGCTCGCCTCAGGACACTTCGCGATCCGGGTGCGGCGCATCCCACGGCATGGTCTCGCCGTCGGCCTTGGGTAACTTGGCGAGGATCGCGCGTGCTTTCTCGGCATCGGCCTTGAGGACGTAGACGCGGGTACCCTGCAGGCTCATCAGCTTCTGGGCCATGGCGAACTCGTCCATCAAGTGATCATCGTGCTCGACGTGCGTGATGATCCCCTCGGAGCCGAGCGCGCCGGCGATCAGCTGGCCCTGGAACTCGGATGACACGGTGGCGATGAGTTCATGCTGCGAGCGGTCGGGCATGGTGCGGCCTCCTGCTGTGTCCTGCAGGGCCATGCTAGGGGGCGGCGGAGGGCGAGCGGCCGAGAGGGCGGATTCTAGGCTCGTAGCCCCATCTGCCGCGGGCATGTCTCGTTGCCGCGACATGGACGTCCAGCCCTGAGGCAGCCTCGGTTGACGATGATTCTCCGTTTCGTGTACGGTTCTTGGCCCTGATAGGGATTTTGGGAATCGCGGCCACTCGCTCGAGTCCAGCGCATCACGTTGTTGTTGAAGGGCTCCTGGGGAGACGTGTGGTTGCTTGTGACAGGAGCAAGGCAATGTCTGAGATCGAGAACACTGGCAACATCAGCGGCGACACCGATGCGAGCAACGATGACTTCATGTCGGGTGGTGGCGAAGCGAGCTTCGGCTCGTACGACTACGACGACCAGAGTGGTGCAGTCACCAAGGTGACGACCACGGTGACGGGGACCAGCCCGACCGGCGACGCAGGCCAGTCTGGCAGCAGCACGAACGGTTCCGAGTTCGCGAATCCGGCGGTCGGCGACTCCAGCAGCCAAGATGATCAATCCGGTTGGACCTATGTCACGGATCTCACGATCGCGGTCGAGACCACGTCACCCATCACCAACCAGACCGAGTACTCGGACACGCCTTCGACGCGCACGCCGACGACGGGCTCCACATGGTGCATCGTGGGCGCCAGCATCCAGACGACGGGGCCGAACGCGCAACAGCAGGTGAGCACACAGTGTCAGCGTAGCTGGGCCAACGTTGCGAACGCCACGTAGCGGGGCCAAGGCGTGACCCGCACCCTGCGGCGCCGCGCCGCGCCCGTAATCCTGTGGTGCATGCTCATGGCATGCCTTGTTGGGCGACCGGACCTTCCGGTCGCCCACGCCAATTCCAAAGCCAACGCCGAAGTGACCCACGCCGTCATCGAGGCCGTCGATGGAAAGCAGGAGAAGGAATTGGCGCGCCTTGCCGCGCGCCGCGACGTGGATGCCTGGCTCGTGGTCGACGCCTTGATCGTCGGCGGGCGCAAGGATGCGGCGTTGGCCTACGCACGCGCCGGGCGTGGCCTCGACTTCGCGAAGCTGCCCGCCTACGTGCGCCAGCGACGACCGGACGGACACGACGCGGCCGTGCGAGCTGCTTGGGCGGCGGCCGTCCGGGCCGAAGCCGCCGCCACGGCCGAAGCGTGGAACAGCGCCATCGAGGCGCTCCTGTCCGTGCAGAACGCGGGTGATGCCTTCGAGCAGGCTCACACGCAGCTGACCGGTGCACGCGCCTTGGACGCTCTCAGTCGCGAGCGAGAGGCTGCAACCGGATACGCAGCGGGCGCGCGGGCAGCGTGGCGCATTGGATGGATGGGTGGCGCCGTCACGGGATGGGAACGTGCCGGCTTTGCGGCAAGGCACGCGTTCCAGTTCGACGACGTCGAGAGGTACTGGCGCCTCCTCGCCGATACCAACGCGAAGCGAGAGAACTGGCCGGGGCTGGTTGGTTCCCTGACGAACCTCGGCAGCCTGAGCGGGGAACTTGGCCACCACGATGGCGCCGTCGCGCTGTATCTCGAGGCGGCGGGCGTCCTTGCGAAGCACCCCATGGAGAATGCGGAGACGCAGCGGAGCAAGCTCGGTCGGCTCGCGTGGAACACGGGTGTCGTGCGCGAGCGCGCCGGGCGATTCGGTGAAGCCCACGCCAGTCTGGAAGCCGCCTTGGTGCATCTGAAGGACGACCCGTACGGCAGCGGCGTGGTCTCCCTCTCCCTCGCGGGCGCACAGCGCAGCATGGGCAGGTACGAAGAGGCGTTGACGTCCTGCTCCGTGGCCGCCGCGAAATTCCGCGAGCTCATCAAGCAGGGAGGACGCGCGGCGGCCATGGGAGAGGTCGGGCTGGCCCGGAGCGAGGCGGCCAGCGGGGTGAGTCTGCATCGTCTCGCACGCAAGAGCGAGGCACGGCAGCGCCAGCTGTCGGCCTTGGAAGTCTTCGTGAGGCGGAGGAGTCTGCCCGACCAGGGACGCGTGCATCAGAATCTTGGCTTCCAAGCGATGCGGGATGGGGATGCCAAGGCCGCGCACCTGCACAACAGCAAGGCGCTCGACGTCAGCCGCCTTCTCAAAGACAAGAACCTCGCGTGCCACGCGCTGCAGAACGACGCAGACACCTTCACAGTCGAAGGCCGACATGCGAAGGCCATCGAAGTGCATGCCCAAGCGCTGGAGATCGCGAAGGAGCTGGGCTCGCTGCGCTTGATGCGCGACGGCCACGCCGGCCTGGCACGCGCGCACGTGGGTTCCGGGAATCCGACCGAGGCGCTCCGGCATGCGCGGACTGCCGTGCGGTACCTCGCCCAGATGCTCGTGGGGCTTGCGACGAGTCAGTCCGCTTCGGCGCGCGAGGCCAACGGGGAAGCGATCCGCATCATGACCGAGGCCGCGGTCGCCCTGGGCGATCCGAAGGCCGTCTCCGATGCCGTCGAGGAGGGAAGGGCCGCGTCCTTGCTCGAGTCGCTCGAGGGCCGGGAGCGACTGCGCAAGGCGGTGATCGGGCCCACGTTGCTCAAGCTCGAGGCGGATGCACGGCGCGAGGAGACCCGGGCACTTGCTCTCTACGAGCGCGCGGTGCGCACGAGGCGGCTGCCCGAGATCCGCAAGCGCAAGCCCCTCCTCGCGAAAGCCCGGACCGCGACGGCCAAGATCGTGGAGCGAATCCAGCGCGAGGCAGCGCGCGGCGCGCGGCTGCTCTATCCGAAGCCGGCCACGCTGGCGCAGATCCAAGCCACGCTCCGGAGCGGCGACGTGTACGTCGCCTATCTGGAGGCGGGCGCCAACATGCACGCGCTCGTGCTCACGCCGAAGGGCGAGCGCATCGTCGACGTCGGTCCTTCCGCCGAGCTGACCGCGAAGCTCGACGCGTTTCAGCCGACGCTCGAAGCGGCGCAGGGCCCGGCCCAGCTCGCTGCCTTGAAGACCGCACTCCTGGAGAAGCTGAAGTTCGGCGCCAAGACGAAGCGCTTGCTCGTTTCCCCGACCGGCAGCCTGTTTCGCGCGCCGTTCTCGGCGCTCGCGCCCAAGCGACGCGTGGTCCTCGTGCCGTCAGGCACCGCCTATCGCTTCTTCGTGGATCAGGAGGCGCCCCAGGCGCGCGGCGTGCTCGGGCTCGGCGCCGTGGACTACACCGATCGTCCCAAGCTCTCTGACCTCGACGGCAGCGGGCCGGAGGTGAAGGCGATCGCGACGACCGAACTCCTGGCCAAGAAGGCCACGGAGGCGGAGCTGCGTGTCGAACTTGCCAAGAAGCGCCAATGGCGCGCGATCCACTTCGCGTGCCATGGTCTCCCCGATGACGAACATCCGATGAGGTCCGCGCTCGCCCTGACACGTGCCGCGCCGGATGACGGCTTGCTGACGGCCTCCGAGGTGCTGCAGCTGCGCGTGCGCGCTGACCTCGCTGTGCTCTCCGCCTGCGAGACCGGTCGCGGGCGCGTGTTCCGGGGCGAGGGGTTGCTCGGCCTGCCGCGGGCCTTCCTCTTCGCGGGCGCGCCGCGCGTCATCGTGAGTCTCTGGAAGGTCGACGACGCGGCAACGCTCGCTCTCATGCGTGCGTTCTACGCCGCGTACGCGCCCAAGGGTGGCGCCAAGGGCGTACCCGCGGCGGAGGCCCTGCGCCGCGCGATGGCTGCCGTGCGTGCGACGCCGAAGTGGAAGCATCCCTACTTCTGGTCGGCGTGGGTGATCTGGGGTCGGGGCGACTGAGTTCAGCCCTGCTTGTCGTCCAGGGGGAAGACCAGCGCGGCTTCGTCGTGCCACCGAACGGTCCACATGTCGGCACAGAGTTTCGGCGTCGTGACGTAGCGGTACGGGAGCGTCCCATAGCCACCCTTGCCCCAGTCCGGTCCGTAGGAGTTGCGGATCAGCCAGTGCTGCTGCGCGTCGTCGTAGCCGATCACGAGGACGCAGTGCCCGTTGTTGGGTAGGGACTTGAGCTGCTGCTCGGTGGGGGCCGGTATGTCACCCGTCGCCTTGATCTTCGGTGTGGCCAGGGACTGGAAGAGACGGAAGCCGATCGTGAAGGGGTGCTTCTCCTTGAGGCACGCCTTCATGTGTTCGACGTGCGGCTTGAGCCGCCGGTACGCGATTTCCCTGTGAGGCTTCGCGGCGTCGTACGCGCCCTCCGGCGGCTTCGTTGCGTACTGGTTGACGTCGTAGGGCCAGAGGGCGTCCGGGCAGATTCCGGTCTGCTTCACCGACTTCACCGCGTCCCGCAGGTGCGCCGGCCGGCGCTGTGCCTGCGTGCCTTCCTCGGCGCGCTCGTTGTAGTAGAGAAACATGCGCGACGGTTCCCAGTCATGGGTCGTGTGGTCGCCTGGCTTCGGATGATTCCGGAGGAGCAGGCTCATGCCGCCCGCAAGCGCCTGGGCGGTGCAGCTCGGAAGGTCCCGCTGGTCCCAGACGGGCCAGTCGCCTGGATTCAGGTCGAGGTCGGGACGCGTGTCGGCCAGCGCGGCCTTCGGCGGCTCGTAGATGTGGTCGCGTGGATCCGGCGGGCTGGGGACCCACCCTGAAAGGAATCCCTCGTCGTTGCCGTCGTGGATCCAGAGCTCGTCATCTGACATCGCGCATTCCCCATGGACCAGGGAAGCAATCCTAGGGTGCGCGGCGCGCTCGAATCAAGCGCGGCGGACGGGCGCGTCGAGCGTCTCGCGCACGCGCTGGACCAGGGTGGCCGGAGAGTAGGGCTTCTGGAGCAGCTCGACGCCCTCGACGAGGGACCCGCGTTCGAGCAGCGCACTGTTGGTGTAGCCCGAGCTGAAGAGAACGCGCAGGTCGGGATTGCGGGCGGTCATGACCGCGGCGAGCTGCACGCCTCCCATCTCGGGCATGACGACGTCGGTGAAGAGGAGGTCGATGGGGCCGCCGAACGTCTCGACCACCTCGAGGGCGTGCCGGCCATTCTCGGCGTAGATCACCTTGTAGCCGTGGGACCGCAACGTGCTCCGCACGATGGCCGCGACGGAGGTGTCGTCTTCCACCACGAGCACGACTTCATCGCCCTCCGTTGCCGCGTGCAGCGTGGCCGGGCTCCGGGCCTCATCGGGCGCGGCGTCGATGGTGGGGAGGAAGACGCGGAAGGAGGCACCCTCGCCGACGGCGCTCTCGACCCTGATCGTGCCCCCGGTCTGGCGCACGATGCCGTACACCGTGGCCAGCCCAAGCCCGGTCCCCTTGCCCATCGCCTTCGTCGTGAAGAAGGGCTCGAAGATGCGATCCAGCGTCGGCTCGTCCATGCCCATGCCGGTGTCGGTCACGGTCAGTACGGCGTACGGGCGCGTCTCGAGCCCATCCAAGCGCGGGTCGTGATCGCTCGTGGGGATCAGGGGCTCGATGCCGATGCGCAGTCGTCCGCCGGCCGCCATCGCGTCGCGCGCGTTGGTCGCCAGGTTCATGACGACCTGCTCCATCTGCCCCGGGTCCGCCATGATCACGGTGGCGGTATCGGGCTGCTCGACGGCAAGCTCGATGTCCTCGCCGATGACGCGTTGGAGAAGATCGCCCAGGTCGCGCAGCACGATGCCCAGATCGAGGGCGCGCGGCCGCAGCACCTGCTTGCGACTGAAGGCGAGCAGTTGGGTGGTGAGCGCCTTGGCGCGATCCCCGGCCTTGCGAATCTCGTGGACGTGACGGCAGAGCTCCGTGTCATCGCCGCGGCGCATGAGCAGGAGATCGCTGTGGCCAATGATGGCGATGAGCAGGTTGTTGAAGTCGTGTGCGATGCCGCCGGCGAGCATGCCGACCGCTTCCATCTTCTGGACCTGTCGCAACTGCTCCTCGATCTCGGCCTCGCGGGTCACGTCGCGCTGCACCGCGACGTGGTTCACGATGGCGCCGTTCCGGTCGTGGACGGGCGAGACGGTGGTGTCCATGAGGACGGCGGTCCCATCCCGGCGGCGGACCAAGACGCGCCCGCTCCACACCTCACCACGGTGGACCGTGTCCGCGATGGCGCGGTAGATGTCCGGATCCTGGCGCTCGTGGTGGAGGAAGCGGCGATCCTTGCCCACGACCTGCGCGTGATGGTGCCCCGTCGCGCTCTCGAACGCCGGGTTGACGAACTGGATCACACCGTCGTCATCCATGATCATGACCGCATCGGCGACCTGCTCGATCGCCGTGGACAGTCGCAATTGCTCTTCCTCGGCGGCTCGGCGATCCGTGATGTCCTGGATCATGCCGACGATGCGCTCGGGGTGGCCCTCGGCGTCGAGGGAGAGCTGCGACTCGCAGTGGATCAGGCGCTCGCCATCCTGCCGCCGCACGCGGAACTCGATCGGGTAGCCGCGCTTGTTGCGCAGCGAGCGAGCGATCTTCTGCTCGGCCCGAGGGATGTCCTCGGGGTGGAATGCGCGGAGATTGGCCTCCATCGTCCCCTCGAAGGTCGCCGGATCGATGCCGTAGATGCGATAGGCGTTCTCGGAGAGCGTGACGGCGTCGCGTGCAATGTCCCACGTCCAGAGGCCGATGTCTGCCGCCTCCTGGGCCTGATCGAGATGGGTCCGGCTCTCGATCAGATCACGCCGCGACCGCTTGAGGTCGAGTGCGCTGACGACCATGCCCCCGACCGAGCGGAGGAGCTCCACGTCCCGCTCGGACCAGCGGTGTTCACGCCGTACAGCGTCGAAGCCCAGGAACCCAACGAGCTCACCGGCGGACTCGAGCGGTACACAGATCAGCGAGCGGATGCCTTCCCGTTCCCACTCGACGCGCTCGGGGGCGGCCGCCGGCGGGAGGTCGCGTACACGCGGCACGTGGACGACCTCACCACGGCGCATCTGCGCCATGAACCACGGGTGGCTGTCGGCCGGGATGCCCTGGAGGTTGTGCAACTCGGGCTCGATGCCCGGCGCGCACCACTCATGCGTGTTGCTGATGCCGGTTGCGGCGTCGACGCGAAAGGCATAGCTGCGATCGACACCCGAGAACTCGCCGACGGCCCGCAGCGCTTCCTCGATCCCCGTGTCGAACTGCTCGGGGGAGAGCGACATGAAGCGCGAGGCGATGCGCGCTACCAGTTGCGCACGGTTGGTGGCGTCCCGCGACGCCTCCACCAGGGTCCCCTCGGGCGCGGCTTCTTCCTGCGATCGCTCCACGCGGCCGAGGATACCCCCCGGGCTATCGTGCCGGGAAGCGGCCTACCCGGGAGATGTTCAGATGAACCGGGGACTTCCTTAGGCTTGCCCTCAGGAATCGTCGCCGGGCGACGGGCTCAGGACGACGACATGACCGCTGACCTCGCCGACCCCATCCACAGCGCCCTGGTGGCACGCCCGGAGGCTGCATGATCCACGCCGTCGTCCTCGGAGCCGGCATCGTCGGATCCGTCATCGCGACCGACCTGGCCGACGAAGGCTGGGACGTATCCGTCTTCGACGCGTCCGAGGCCGCCCTCGAGATCGCCATGAAGCGGGCTGAGGGCCGCATTCGTACGAAGCGTCGCGACCTCGCCGACCCCGCCCAGGTCGCTGCGGCCGTGGCCGATGCGGACATCGTGCTGGGGGCCCTGCCCGGCTTCCTGGGCCTGTCGACCCTGCGCGCTGTGATCGAAGCCGGCAAGAACTGCTGCGACATCAGCTTCATGCCGGAGGACGCGCGCCAGCTCGACGCGCTCGCGCGCGAGCACGGCGTGACGGCCGTGGTCGACATCGGTGTCGCGCCCGGGCTCAGCAATCTGCTCTGCGGGCACGCCGTAGCCGAGCTCGAGCGCTGCGACCGCCTCACGATTCTCGTGGGCGGCCTGCCGCGTGAGCCCCGGCCGCCGTTCGAGTACAAGGCGGCGTTCTCGCCGATCGACGTGATCGAAGAATACGTGCGGCCGGCGCGCTACGTGACGGGCAGCGAGATCGTGAGCGTCGAAGCCCTCACGGAGATCGAGCCGGTGGATCTGCCCGGCGTCCCGACGCTCGAGGCGTTCCTCACCGACGGTCTCCGGAGCCTGGCCGACACGCTCGCGGTACCCGAGATGAAGGAGAAGACCCTGCGCTACCCGGGCCACGCGCGCCTCATGCACGCCTTCCGCGAGGCGGGCTTGTTCTCGCGCGAGCCCGTCGATGTGGGCGGGCAGCGCGTGCGTCCGATCGATCTCACGACCCGCGTGCTCTTCCCCGCCTGGACCTACGAAGAGGGTGAGGAGGATCTCACCGTCATGCGCATCCAGGCCGAGGGCCAGCGCGGGGGCGCTCCCGTCACGTTGACGTGGGATCTGCTCGATCACTACGACACGGTGCGCGGCTTCTCGAGCATGGCGCGCACGACAGCCTTTCCCTGCACCCTCATGGCGCGCGAACTCGCCGGTGGTCGTCCCATGCGCAAGGGCGTGATCCCGCCGGAGGAGTTCGGCGCCGACACGGCCTTGTTGGACGCCATCCTTGCGGGGCTTGAAGCGCGGGGCGTGGAGGTCGTGGCTTCCTGACACGCCCTTCCTGAGGCGCGTGCGTCCTGACGTCATGAGCCCTTCGCACGCGGCGCGGGGCTACACGTCATCCCAGGCCGCGGGGTAGCGGGCGACGCCGCGTGTCTCGCGCAGGGCCCCGGGCAACAGCTCGATGACCTGATAGGCCTCGCTCCAGCCGGCGTGCGGCGGCTCGATCCGCGCCGCCGCCGCGGGCTCGAAGCCCAGGCTGCCGTAGTAGGCCGGGTCGCCGAGCACGAGCACGATCGCTAGCCCGCGATCGCGGCAAGCCGCCAGACCCGCCTCGACGAGCGTCCGGCCGATGCCCTGCCGCTGCCGATCGGGCATCACGCCGAGCGGACCGAGCGCCATGGCGGGGCAGGGTGCGTCGCCGTGTACGATCGCCATGGGGCTGAAGAGCACGTGGCCTACGATCAGGTCGCCGCCGGCTTGCTCGACGGCGACGAGCGAGAGATCCGGGTCGTAGCCACGCTCCCGGCGCAGCGTGCGTACCAGGTCCGCCGCATTGGACCCGCTGAATGCACGCCGCAGGACGAGATCGATGCCGTCCTCGTCGCCCGGCTGCTCGGGTCGGATCTGCCAGGGCCGTAGCGCGTCCATGAGCGCCATCTTGCCCCGGACCAGCCCCAGCCGTCGCCCGCGGAACCGGGCCCTGGGGACCGGGTTGGCGTGCGGGACGATGGGTACCGGCCCCCGGTAGGATGGACGCCTTGGAGCCTTCGCGCACCACACACCGCCCCCCGCACGTCGGCCGCTCGGCGGCTCGCTACGTGGTCGCCGGCCTGCTCGCGCTGGTGCTGCAGCTGCCTGCCCGTGCCGACGAGGAGCCCGCGCTGGCTCCGGAGGCCCGCGCGGAGCGAGGCATGCGCTCCCACATCGCGGCTGAGCGTGCCGAGGCCGTGCGCACCGCAGCGAGGCACGGCGGCTCGGCCCGAACGTGGGCCCGCGCGTGGGTCACGTCGTCGCATGCGTCGGTCCGCGCCGGCGGCTGGGGTGTGCTGGGCCACGTCGGTACGACACGCGACCTGCGCGCGGCGCTCGAGGCCCTAGGCGATCCCCAGCCCACGGTGTGCCGGGAAGCGGCCGAAGCCGTCGTGCGCATGGCCGCCCGCCTGCCGCTGGACGCGGAGCCGTGGGTTCCGGTCAACGCGCTCGACCGCGTGCAGACACGCGCGCTCGCGTTCGTCCTCGCTGCCCGCTTGGGGGAGGCGCCGACGGGTACGGTGGCTCCGATCATCGAACGACTGGGCGAGGGCGTCGTGCCCTGCCTCGAGCACGTGCTGCGTCATCCACGATTCGACGACGGCGTGCGCAGGTCCGCGATCGTCGCGCTCGCTCACGTCGGCGGTCGGCAGGCCCGCCGCGCGCTCTCCGGACTCGTGCCGTTGCTGGAGCAAGCCAACTCGACGCGCCTGTGGGAAGCCTGGTGGCAGGCCCTGATCGAAGCGGGGCCGGGTCGTGGACTCGAGGAAGCGCATGCCCTGGTCGTCGAGTTTGCGAAGAGTGCCCGCGACAACCGCTGGCCGAACCGGCCGCCCGGCTTGCGCTGGCGGAACCAGGTCTACTTCTACCGCTTCGTTGCCATGGCGCCGCCGGCGGAGGGCATCTACGCGGTGCGGGAGTACATCGATCACCTGCTCGAGGAGCACGCCGGCGAGGGCCGCTTCCGCTTGTTCCCGTCGATGGTTGGCGAGATCGTGCGTACGCACCTGATCGTGGCCGAGCCGAACGACGATCGTCTCCGCTGGGACGTTCTGGCGGCGCGGCCGCCGCCGCGCAACCGGTGGCGGCAGCGTGCGGAGGAACTGGGCGAGGTGCTCGTCCATCTCGAGCCCTACCGCGAACGCGAGGGGGTGCAGAAGGGCCTCGTCGAGTTGCTGCGCCACAAGGACCTGCCCAAGACCGTCAGGGCGTGGGCGGCGTACTTGGAGGGCAAGACGTCGAAGGCCGGGCTGCGCATGATGGCGGAAGCGCTCATCGACGCGGATGGCGCTGCGGCCACCCTCGCGCAACGGCGCTCCGGAGGCCGCTTGCTCGATCGACTCGGCACGCCCGGCGTGGACCGGATCCGCCTGACGCTGAAGGACATCGATGGTTGGATGCGCGCGCTGGCGCTCGGCTGGGCGGCCAAGGCCGGGGCCGAGGGCAGCCTGCCGTCAGCTGAGTTGAGCGGGATGTTGGCACGGGGCCTGGAGGACGAGGACAGGTCCGTCTTCCTGGTTGCGGCCGAACTCCTCCACGGCCGCCTCGGCCCCACGGCGCGCCAAAGGATCCTCAGGCTGGCCCAGGCCGGTCGCCGCACCCTCCGTGTGCGCGCCTGGCGGGTCATCGGTGCGACCCTCAATGTCGGCGCCTCGCCCGCAGAGGACGTGTTCACGCCGCCTCGGGGCCATGCCGCCCTCGACGAGCGGCTGCGGTCCGCGGCGGTGGTCCAGCGTCTGTGGGCGGCGGAGAAGCGCTGAACGACCTGGAGGGGAAACGAATCCCCCGCGCGGGCTGTCCCTAAGGACTTGCACCCCCCGACGCCTGGGGGAGAATCTGCGGCTCCCCATCTCGGGGCTCGTTGGAGCAAGCATGTCTGGCAGTGGCGGTTACAAGCATCGCAAGCGGCGCGTCGATCGCCAGCAGACCCGTCGTATCCAGAAGGCGAAGGCGAGCATCGCGCGCGTTCGCAACGAGTTCGAGTCGAAGGGCCAGGCCTGGGATCCGGAGAACAACCCGGCCCAGATGTCGAAGCTCAACCACGACGGCCGGCGCTTCGTGGCTCGGAACAAGTACAGCAACGTCTAGCGTTGCCCGGAGGCGCGGTTGGCCCGCCTTCATGAGGCGTTCGCGCCTCTCTCAAGCATGGGGACCTGGCCCCCGATCCACGGGCCTGATGACCCCGCACGTGCTTCGACCCGTCGATCCCGACCTCACGGCCCTCCGGGCCGAGATCGAGGCGGCGGCACGTCGTCTCCGCCGCGTAAGTCGCTCGCTGGGCACACCGGTCCTCCGGCATCCCCCGCTGCGACTTGTCCTGGGCGGCCTGTGGCGGCCGCACCGCTGACGTAGGCTGGGCGGATGCGTCTCGTCCTCCTGCTTGCGTCGATCCTGCTCCTGCCTTGCTGCGGACGGGACGTGACCGTCGCGGACGCCGTCCCGGACGCCGTCCCGGACGCAGTCCCGGACGCCGAGATCAACGCCGCCTTCGCGAGCACCGACAAGACCCGCATCGACGCGATGATCGAGCGCCTCCGGCCGCGGGCGCCGATCTACGCGCAGCTGCTGATCGCCAACCTGTCGCATGCGGATCGTTGGGTGCGCGAGTGTTCGGCCCACGCCATGGGGGATCTTGCCTACGGACACGAAGCGGCCGTCGACGCGTTGATCAAGGCCTTTGACGACGAGGACGACTACGTACGTTGGAAGGCCGTCCGCGCCCTGGGCTTGATCGGCCCCGCGGCGAAGAAGGCGCTGCCCTTGCTCGAGGTCGCCGCGAACGCCGGCGATAGGGACGAGGTCGAGGTGGTCCGCGCCGCAGCGCAGGTCGCCGTCCGCAAGATCAAGGGCGAGTGACGCTTCGCCCGATCGGGCGTCGTCAGCACCCGCGTAGGGGCGGCCCTGGCGAAGGCGAAGCCTGAGCGGGTGGCCGCCCACACCAGCCTTCGGTCGGCCCTGGGCCATGGCGTGACGCGACCGGCTGCATTCCTTCGGCCGGGCGCGTTGCCCGCGTGTGCGCGTGAGAGGTGGTGCGAGGTCGTGCGAGTGTGTCTCGTGCGAGTGCGCGTGCGTCAGGGGGAGTGGGAGTTGGGGTGGGAGTTGGAGTGGGTTGCCCGCGGGGCACCCTCGCCCAGGCGACTACGTCGCCTTGGCAGGTTCCTGGGCACCGAAGCACCCATGCACCTGGCCCTTGAACCCCTGCACCGCGCAGCGCTGCATGTAGAAGAGGATGCCGCGCACGCCACCCAACTCCTCGCCACCGCCCGCGCGGCCGGGGCCGCCATGCACCATCGACGGCAGCACCATGCCGGGGGGCAGGCTCTGCTCGGCCATGCGGTCGCTGCCGACCCAAAGACGGCCGTGCCAAGGCGCCATCGCGAGAACGGCCTCCTCCACCCAGGGCGTGTCGTTGGCGTAGAGGCTGCCCACGAGGCTGCCCTCGCCGCGCGCCACGATCGCCGCGGCATCGGCCGCCGTGCCCGAGTAGGGCAGCAACGTCGCGACCGGGCCGAAGACCTCCTCGCGGTGGAAGACGTCCTCGTCGGCGCTGTTGGCCTCGAGCAGGGTGGGGGCCACGAAGTAGCCCGACTCGTGCACGGGGTCGAAGCCGCCGCACAGGATGCTGCCCGAGCCGGCCAGGCGCTCGATGCCGGCACGCACATCGCGCAGCTGCGCGGCGCTCGCCAGCGGGCCCATCGTCGTCGCGCGGTCCGTGGGATCGCCCGTCACGATGTCAGCGAGCATGGCCGTCAGCTCGTCCTTCACCTCGGCCAGGCGGTCCTGGGGAACGAGCACCCGGCGCACGGCCGTGCACTTCTGGCCCGTCTTCTGCTGCATGTCGAGGAGGACATTGCGCAGGAAGAGACGCCAGGTCTCGGAGCCCGGCTCAACGTCGGGGCCCAGGACCGCGGCGTTGAGCGAGTCGGCCTCGATGTTCATGCCGACGCTGTTGGTGATGAGGTTCGTGTTCGAGCGCAGCTTGTTGGCCGTCCAGGCGGAGCCGGTGAACGCCATGACGTCCTGCGGGCCCATCTTGTCGAGGAGATCGCCCGTCGATCCAGCGATGAACTGCCAGGCACCCTCGGGCAGTAGACCGCTCTCGACCACGATCTGGGCGATGCGCCATGCGACCAGCGCCGTCGCGCTGCCGGGCTTCTCGATGACCGGTACGCCCGCCAGCAATGCGCACGCCGCCTTCTCGAGCATGTTCCAGGCCGGGAAGTTGAAGGCGTTGATGTGGACCGCGGCGCCGTGGCGCGGGACGTGGATGTGTTGGCCCCAGAAACGCGCCGTGCGGCCGAGCTGGATGCCGTCGCCGTCCGAGAGAAAGTTGCGCGGACCGCACTCCTTGGCGAAGTAGGCGTAGGAGGCCAGCGTGCCCGTCGCGCCGTCGATGTCGAACTTGCCGTCCTTGCGCGTCGTGCCGGCGTTGGCGGCGGAGAGATCGAGCAGCTCTTCGCGGTGCTCGTGGATGGCGCCGGAGAGCGCCTTCAGCATCGCGCCGCGCTCGGGGAAGTTCATCGCGCGCAGCGCCGGCCCGCCGACATCGCGGGCATGGGCCAGGACGCCGCCGAAGTCGATGCCGTCGCTGTTGAAGCCCGCCAGCACCTCCTCGGTCGTGGCGTTGTGGAGCATGCGCGGCTCGCCCGTTCCGGCGTGCCAGGCGCCCTGGACGTAGCTCGTGAGCGTGATGGTCATCGGCTTCCTTCCCGTTGCTGCAGGGCCGGAGATCGTACCCGCCTCCGCCGCGCGGGCGAGGGGATGGGGAGGAGTAGACTGAGCCGGTGAACGAGCCTCGGACCATCCTCCACGTCGATATGGACGCCTTCTTCGCGTCCATCGAGCAGCGGGACCGGCCCGAGACCCGGGGCAAGCCCGTCCTCATCGGTGGCAAGGGCCTGCGGGGCGTCGTGGCGGCCGCCTCCTACGAGGCCCGCGCCTTCGGCTGCCACTCGGCCCAGCCCATGAGCGTGGCGCTCAGGCTCTGCCCCAACGCCGTCGTGCTGCCTCCGAACGGCCGGCGCTACGGCGCGGTGTCCGAGCAGATGTTTGCGATCTTCCGTGACGTGACGCCGTTGGTCGAGCCGCTCAGCGTGGACGAGGCCTTCCTCGACATCACGGGGTGCGAGCGGCTCATGGGACCCGCCGTCCAGGTCGCCCAGGAGCTGAAGGACCGCATCCAGGCCGCGTTGAACCTCACGGCGTCCGTGGGGATCGCGGAGAACAAGTTCCTCGCCAAGCTCGCTTCGGATCTCGAGAAGCCGGACGGCCTCACGGTGATCGGGCCCGATGACGTCGACCGGATCCTCCCGCCCCTGCCCGTCGAGCGCCTCTGGGGCGTCGGCCGCGTGACGAAGGAGAAGCTGCACGCGCGCGGCGTCAAGACCGTCGGCGATCTCCGAGCGTGGTCACGCGCGCATCTCCAGCAGGCGTTCGGTTCGAGCGGCGAACACTTCTGGCGGTTGGCCCGAGGGCTGGACCGCCGCGAGGTCGTGCCGGACTCCCGTGCGAAGAGCCTCAGCCAGGAGCGCACCTTCCCGGTCGACGTCGAGGATGCGGCGCACGTCCGCGAGGTCCTGCGGGGTCAGGTCGAGCAGGTCGCGCGGCGCGTGCGTCAGGGGGGCTACAAGACGCGCACCGTGGGCGTGAAGATCCGCTACGGTGACTTCGAGACCATCACGCGGCGCCACACGTTCGGCGCGGCGACCGACGAGACGGCCGAGCTTCTCGATGCCGCGTGCCTGCTTTTTGATCGGTGGGCGCGCCGCGGTTTTCGGCCGGTGCGCCTGATTGGGATGGGGGCCTCGAACCTCGAGGAGCAGGCCGAGGAACAGCTCGACCTCTTCACGGGCCCCAGCAAGCAGCGCAACAAACGGCTTGATCAGGCCCTCGACACCCTCCAGGACCGCTTCGGCGGCTCGGTGATCCAGCGCGGCACCGGCTCGGTCCCCGAGCGCGCCGACGGCGACATCCCCGAGCTCTAGGTCGACCGTCCTGCCGCGCGCGCGACTCGGCGGCACCCGGCGGGTTGAAGGCCCATGCGAATCCCTGCCCCCGCCTCGTGTGTCCTGATCTGCCTCGCCCTCCTGGGGACCTCATCTCTCGCGCTACCCGCATTCGGAGAGGACGAGAGGCCCAACGATGAGGGGCCGCGTGCCGAGAAGGAGGCCGACAAGAAGGCCGAGAAGCCCGCGAGCCGCATGTGGAAACGCCTCAAGGACATGGACGCCAATGGCGACGGCAAGGTCTCCCGCGACGAGTTCCGCGGCCCGGACCGGTTCTGGCAGCGCCTGGACGGTGACGGCGACGGCATCGTGACGCGCGCGGAGGCGGACAAGGCCGGCCAGGGCATGCGCGGCCGAGGTGGTGGCCGCGGCCAACCGGGTGATCAGCGCCAAGGGCGCGGAGGTATGCGTGGCGGCGGTGCCCGGGGGCTCTCCTTCGAGAAGCTCGACCTCGACAAGGACGGCAAGGTGTCCCAGCGTGAGTGGGCCGCCTTCCTCGAGAAGCACGACGAGAACAAGGACACGATCCTCCAGAAGGAGGAGTGGGACGCGGCTGTGGGCGGCCGTCCCATGAAGGACGATGCGCCGAAGGTCGGCGCCAAGGCACCGAAGGTGAGCGCGAAGATGATCGACCTGCCGTTGCAGATCGATCTGAGCAAGCCCAAGCGCACCACCGTGCTCATCTTCGGCAGCTGGACCTGAGGCCCGTTCGGCCGCGATGCCGGGCGCATCCAGTCCACCTACGAGAAGTACAAGAAGGACGCCGACTTCTACCTCGTCTACATCCGCGAGGCGCATCCGCAGGACGGTCGCCGTCCCAACAACAAGATCAAGATCAACCAGCCGAAGACCTTCGAGCGTCGCAACGAGGTCGCTGGAGACTGCATCAAGGACTTGAAGCTCGGTATGCCCGTCCTGGTCGACGACATGCAGGACTCGGTAGCCAAGGCCTACAACGCGATGCCTGATCGTCTGTTCGTCGTGAAGTCGGACGGCACGATCGGTTACCGCGGCGATCGCGGACCGCGCGGATTCGACGTGGACGCGATGGCCAGGGCTCTCGGTGAGATCGTTGCTTCTGACAAGGGGGCTGCCGGCAAGAAGGCTTCCGCGAGCAAGGCGCCGAAGGGCGACTGACCCGCACGGGACAAGTCGCGGTCGGCTAGCTATCGGCCGGCTCATCGGCCAGCCAATCACGCGCGGGCAGGAAGTCGATGTAGAGGCGCTCCTCCGGCGAGCCTGGCTCAGGGCTCCAGTCGTAGCGCCAGTGCACCTCCGGCGGCAGCGACGCGAGGATCGACTCCGTGCGTCCGCCGGCCTGCAGGCCGAAGCGCGTACCCCGGTCGTAGGCCAGGTTGAACTCGACGTAGCGGCCGCGGCGGTAGAGCTGGAACGCACGCTCGCGCTCGCCGTAGGGCGTCGCCTTGCGGCGCTCGAGGATCGGTAGGTACGCGCGGAGGAAGTGGTCGCCCACGCTGCGCAGCAGGTTGAAGCCGTTCTCGAAGCCGCCCTCGCTCCAGTCGTCGAAGAAGAGGCCGCCAATGCCGCGCGCTTCGCCGCGATGGGGGAGGAAGAAGTAGGTGTCGCAGGCCTGCTTGAAGCGGGCGTACGTGTCATCCCCGTAGGGGGCGCAGGCCGCTTGGGCGGTGCGATGCCAATGGACCGCGTCTTCCTCGAAGCCGTAGTAGGGCGTCAGATCGAAGCCGCCGCCAAACCACCAAACCGTGTCGCCGTCGGGCGGCGCGGCGGAGAAGAGGCGTACGTTCGCGTGGCTCGTCGGCGCGTAGGGATTGCGGGGATGCACGATGATCGAGACCGACGTCGCTTCATAGGCCGCTCCCGAGAGCTCCGGCCGCAGCTTGCTGGCCGCGGCGGGGAGGTGGGCTCCGCTCGTATGACTGAAGTTCACGGCCGCGTGCTCGACGACGTCGCCGCCGCTGAGTACGCGGGGGCGGGCGAGGCCGCCGCGCTCGCCGGGCAGGTCACGCCGATCGAAGGTGGCCTGGCCATCGAGCGCTTCCAGGGCGGCGCACATCCGGTCCTGCAGGTCGAGCAGGTAGCTGCGGACCGCAGCAACATTGGGCGTTTCCATTCCATGAATGCTAAGGAGATCCACAGCCCGTTGCGTACCTTCTCCAGGGATGCGTGTCCGACACCTCAGTCTGCTCGTCGTGGTGATCCTGGTCGCGCTCTGTGTGCGGAGCATCCGGCGCGCGGAGGACTTCGGCGGCTACGTCGCCGTGGGTGAGGTCGTACTCGCCGGCGGCGAGCCCTACCTCGAGACCACGCCAGGCATGAACACCTGGCCGCCGGTCTTCGGGCTCGTCTGCGTTCCGTGGGCCCTCCTCGATCGCGTCGATACCTACCTCGCGCGCGGCGTGTGGCTGGCCCTGGTCCTCCTGGGCCTCCTGGCGAGCCTGCATCTGCTGGCTCGGCGGATCCACGGCAAGCCCCTCACGTTGGGCTCGGAGGGCGTTCCGCTCTCCTCCCTGGCGGTCGTCGTGCCACTCCTGCTCGCCTCCAGCGGGGTGATCGGCAACTTCATCCACCTGCAGATCAACACGATCATCTTCGCGCTGGTCTTGTGGGCCCTGCTTCTCGATGAGGAAGACCGCTGGCGTGCCGCGGGCGTCCTGATTGGCGTCGCCGCAGCCGTACGCGTCATGCCGATCCTCTTCGTGCCCTACCTCCTCTGGCGGGGGCGCTGGAAGACGGCCGGCACAGCTACCGTCGTCGCGGGCGTGCTCAGCGTGGCGCCGACGCTGGTGTTTGGCTGGGACGGCTTCGCCTCCCAGGTTCAGCAGTGGTACGAGATCACGAGCAGCTCGACCACGTGGGGCGTCGGCCACATGAACCAGTCCATGCCCGCGATGTGGGATCGCTACGTCGGCCACGGGGTGGTGCCGTTCGTGACGGAGCCCGTCCACGCGTTGCCGGGATCCGGCTCCGCGCTCGCGCGGGCCCTGGGGCTCCTCACGCTCGCTGCGCTGGCGGCGCTTGCGCTGTGGCGCTTCCGCGGACCGCTGCGCCCTGGCAGTCGTGCCGTGCTGGCGGAGTGGAGCATCGTCTTCTTGGTCGGGGCCGCGTGCGGTCCGGTTGCGTGGAAGGCCTACCTCGTCGTCCTGCTCCTGCCCTTCATGCTGCTATGGGCCCTGCGGGCGGCGCCGGAGACGCCCGCAGGGCTACGCAAGGGTTGCACGATCCTGCTCGTGCTTGGGGGTGTGTTCCTGACGCTACCGACCCGAGATCTGCTCGGCCGGCGGATCGCCAGCCATCTGGAGATGGGCTCGGCGTTTGCCATCGGCGCGCTCGTGTTGCTTGCGGGACTGTTCTGGTTGCACGCCCGACTGTCCAGGCTGGCAGGCGAGCGCCGCTAGGGCGCCTTCGGTCCCACACCGAAGCGCGACGCCGACGCGACCTTCACCTTGGCGGCGGGCTTCTTGGTCTTGCTCGCCTTGGCAACCGGTCTCACGGCGGGGGCTGGGAAGGACGTGAAGGAGGGCTTCGGTTTCGCGCGCGCCGTCACCCGCGCCTTCACGGGGGGCTGCACGCGGGGCCGCACGCGGGGCTGCACGTGAGAGATGGTGCTCGTGCGAGCGCGACGCGTGCTCTTGACGACCTTCGCGGGCGCGCGCTTCGCTGCCAGCTTCTTCACGGCCTTGCGGGCCTTGGGCAGCTTCATGCCTCGTAGCACCTGCGCCGTGGAGGCCTTCCAAGGCCCGCACCACGTGTAGATCCGACTCTTGGCGAACGTGGACCACGTTCCGGGATGGCCTCAGCAGCCGCCGCGCCGCCAGCCGAGCACGCGACCGGAGGGGCAGCGTTTCATCCGCTCCGCCCGGCGCATCTCGGGCTTCCACGCGGCGCTGTCACCGGCGAAGGCGGGGGGGAGGATCAGGGACGCGACCGCGAGGGCCACGCCGACGAGGCCGACGCGAAGGGGAGCGTTGCGCTTCATGCTGGTGGTGCTCCGAACCACCACACCCGCTGCACGTGGGCAGTCTTGGTCAGGTGCGGGTGCGCGTCAATGCATCCGCTTGCGAGCCTGAACAAATGTTGGGGTCTTCCAACGTGCGCACCACTTCTTGACCCTGGGCGTGCGGCCTTGGCTAGGATCTCGGGCGTGAGAGGTGTGTCGGTGGCGGACTCGGGAACCCGTCATGGACTTCGTTCGCAGGATCGCCTTGCTGCGCCTGACCGCGCTGATCGCCATCGGTGTCAGCGCCGTACTTACCGTCGACCACCTGCGGCCCGGGCGCGCGTTCTGCCCGTTGGCCGAAGCATGCGCCGCGGCGCGTGACAGCGCCTTGGGCTCCATCGGTGGCGTGCCCACCTCGGTGATCGGCATGGTGGCCTTCGGTGCCCTGATCGTACTCACGTTGCTGCCCCTCGAGATCTCGCGCCCCGTGCTCAAGCCCGTCGGCGGGATCGCGGCAGCAGCAGGACTCGGCCTGATCGCCTACCAGCGGGTCGAGCTGGGTACCTACTGCCCGCTATGTCTCGTGGCGGACGGAGCCGGCTTCGTAGCGGGCATGCTCACCGTCTTCTGGCCGCAGCTCCCCTTGCGACCGTCCGGGCGATTCATCCGCTGGGAGAGCGGGGGCGCCCGGTCGGCTTGGACGATGGCCGCGATCCTGGCTGCTGTCGTGCCGTTCGCGATCCCGCGTCCGGTCGACACCGGGTGGGTCGAAATCACGCCGCTGGCTGCCGGCGCCTTCAGCGAGCAGGACGCGATCGAGGTTGTGGCGGAGCCGATCCCGCCACGTGGGGCCACTGCCGTCCCCGCCGTGCCCCCGGCCTCCGTGCGCGTCGACGCACCCGTGCCGCCCGCGCCCTCCCTTCCCCTCTCTCGGCCGGCGGCGGACACGCCGCGGGCGGTCCTCGCTGTCGCTCCCCCCGCGTCGCGCCCGCCCGTTGTCGTTCCGCCGCCGGTCGTGCTTGCGCCCGCTCGCGTGGCTCCCGCGCCGCCTGCTGCGTCGCCAGCCCGGGCCGGCCGCGAGCCGGGGCGGGCACCACGCTTCGCGCCGCGCTTTGTCCCTGGGGCGACGCCCGCGCCGGTCGCGAAGCAGGGGCCCGGCGTCGTGCTCTACCTCAACGCGTTCTGCGGTCATTGCCGGGCCACGCACAAACGCCTCGATGCGGTCATCGCGGAGACGGGCGTCGCGCTCAGGCGCCGGCGCATCTACACGTGGGCAGGCAAGAAGATACCCGCCTGGGCGCGCGCGTGCGCGTTCGCACAAACCCAGGGCCTCGAAGAGCGCATGTTCACCGAGCTGATGAAGGCGCGTCGTGAGAGCACCAGCGAGGTCCTCGAAGCCGCGCGTCGAGCCGGCGTGGACGTCGACCGGCTGCGTGCCTGCCTCAAGCAGCGCGCGGTGCCGCCGCGCCTCCAGCGCGACAGGCGCCTGGTCCAGCGTGCGAGGATCCGCAAGCTGCCTACGATCGACATCGGCCGCAGGCGACTGATGGGGGCGCAGTCCAAGGCCGAACTGCGTGCGGCCATCACGGCAGCCATGGATGCGAACTCGGGCTAGCGTTCGAAATCGGCTACCCTGCGGTCCGTGGACGAGATCTACCGCAACGACATCAATCGCGACGTGCCGCCGGCCGCCGAGGGGGAGTTCCAGCCCCTTAAGATCGGACCGCTGCGTGTCTGGCCGCCTGTTGTGCTCGCACCGATGGCGGGCGTGACGAACTACCCGTTCCGCAAGATGTGCCGGCGCTACGGCGCGGGCCTCTACGTGAGCGAGATGATCACGGTGCGCGGCATCGTGCACGACCATCCGCGGACCCTGAAGCTGGCGGACTTCGGTCCGGATGAGGAGCCGCGCTCGCTGCAGATCTACGGCATCGAGCCGGAGACGGTGGGGGAGGCGACGCGACGGCTCGTCGACGAAGGGCGCGTCGATCACATCGACATGAACTTCGGTTGCCCCGTCCGCAAGGTGACGAGCAAGGGCGGAGGTAGCGCGATCCCATTGAAACCACGCCTGCTGCAGCGCATCGTGCACGCCGCTGTGCAGGGCGCGGGCGAGGTGCCGGTCACGATCAAGTTCCGCATGGGCGTCGACGAGGAGCACATGACCTTTCGCGATGCGGGACGCATCGGCGAAGCCGAGGGCTGTGCCGCCGTCGGCTTGCACGCCCGCACCGCCGCGCAGCTCTATGGCGGCGACGCTCGCTGGGACGCGATCGGCGAGCTGAAGCAGCTCGTGTCCATCCCCGTGCTTGGCAACGGCGACATCTGGGAAGCGCACGATGCGCTTCGCATGATGCGACAGACGGGCTGCGACGGCGTGATCGTCGGTCGCGGCTGCCTGGGGAGGCCCTGGCTCTTCCGCGACCTGGCGGACGTGTTCGACGGACGCGAGCCGCGCAACCCACCCACGTTCGGCGAGGTCATGGACCTGATGCTCGAGCACGCGGAGCTGGTCTGTGCGTGGTTCAACGAGTACAGCGGCATCCGCATGATGCGCAAGTTCACGAGCTGGTACACGAAGAGCTTCCCCGGCGGTGCGGCGCTCCGGCCCAAGCTGATGACGGCGAACACGCTCGCCGATCTGCGCGAGATGGCCGCCTCGGTCGACCGTGACGTGCCGTTCCCGCCCGAAGGCATGCGCGTGAAGCGCGGGAAGACCTCACGGCAGCAGACGGTCTCGCTGCCCGACGGCTACCTGGATCAGCTCGACGACGACACGCCTCCCGGCGCCGACGCGGAGATCCTCGTCTCGGGGGGGTAGGCCCTGGGCCCTGCCTCTCTCCGGCCCTCGCGCGCGACAGGCCTCCGCGGGCAGCTATGCTGCGTGGCCCCCAGGAGGATTCATGCATCGCCACCGCCGCCACGTCTGGGCGCTCGCCCTGCTGCCTGTTCTCGGCCTCGCCGCCCTGCCCCTGACCGCCGTCGCCGACGACGGCCCGGTGCCTCAGGAGAAGAAGGCGGAGGGAGAGAAGGCCGACGCGAAGAAGGCCGCCGCGAAGCCCGCGGCACCCAAGCGCCGACCGCTGCTGTGGATGGTCGAGAGCAACCCGCGGGTGTTCCTCTACGGCACCATCCATGTTGCCGACCCGCGCGTGACGAAGCACCTGCCCGTGGTCCAAGCTGCTTTCGACCAGAGCACCGCCCTCTACACCGAGCTGCCAATGGACGCCGCCGGCCAGCAGAAGATGCAGCAGGTCGTCATGAGCATGGGCGTGATGACGGACGGCAAGAAGTTGGAAGACGTGCTCGGCGTACCGCTCCATCAGCGTGTCGGCAAGGCGCTTCCCCCGCAGATGCCCATCCAGTTTCTTGGGTCGTTCAAGCCGTGGCTGATCCAGTTCGTCCTGATGCAGACCATGATGGCGGAGCACCAGAAGGCCGAGGCCCGCAAGAAGGCGAAGGCTGCGTCCTCGAGCGCCGACGTGAAGTCCGGGCCAAGCCGTGGCTCCGGGGGCGGCGTGGCCGGCGTGGCGCTCGACCCGCTTCTCTACGCCCAGGCGGAGAAGGACGGCAAGCAGGTAGGTGGCTTGGAGACCATCAAGGCGCAGATCGACGTCTTCGACAGCCTCAGTGTCGAGGCCCAGGTGAAGATGGTCGAGGGCGTCGTCGAAGAGATCGAGAAGATCCGCGCGCAGGCCAAGAAGGACGAGGCCAAGGACGCCAAGCCCACGACACCCGAAGCCAAGAAGGACGGCGACGCCAAGGAGGACGATGATGGCCATGTCAACGCGCTCTCGAAGATGATCGACATGTGGCTGGCCGGCGACGACCAGGGCTTCATGGACATTTTCGAGAAGGACCTGCGCAAGCAGGGCGGCGAGGAGTCCCAGAAGTTCGTCGAGGGCCTGCTCGACAACCGCAACGTCGGCATGGCCAAGAAGGTCCAGGAGCTGATGAAGGCCCACCCGGACAAGACGTTCTTCATCGCCGTCGGCGCGGCCCACATGCCCGGCAAGAACGGCGTGGTCCAGCTCCTTACGGACGCCGGCCTCAAGGTCAGGCGCATGGAACTCGGCGACAAGGTCCCAGCCCCTCCCAAGAAGGCAGAGGCCAAGAAGGCCGAGCCCGAGAAGGTGCCTGCGGGCAAGTAGGCGCTAGGGGCGCCCCTACGATTCGTACGCTTCGATCGGCGGGCACGAGCAGATCAGGTTGCGGTCGCCGTACACGTTGTCGGCGCGCTTGACCGGCGGCCAGAACTTGTGCTTGCGCGTCCACGGCGCTGGGTAGACCGCCGTCTCGCGGGAGTACGCATGGTCCCAGTCGTCGGTGGCGATCTCGGCCGCGGTATGCGGCGCGTTCTTGAGCGGGTTGTCGTCCTTCGGCCACGTGCCGTCGGCGACCTTCTCGATCTCGCCGTGGATGGCGATCAACGCCTCGCACAGACGATCGAGCTCGGCGAGCGATTCGCTCTCGGTCGGCTCGATCATCATCGTGTCGATCACCGGGAACGAGATCGTCGGCGCATGGAACCCGTAGTCCATCAGCCGCTTGGCGACGTCCTCGATGCTCACGCCGGCGTACTTCTTCAGGTGACGCGTATCGAGGATGAACTCGTGGGCGCACATGCCGTTCTCCGCGCGGTAGAGCACGGGGAAGTAGCCGTCGAGTCGCTTGGCCATGTAGTTGGCGTTGAGGATCGCAAGCTGGGACGATCGCTTGAGGCCGTCGCCGCCGCACATCGCGATGTAGGCGTAGGAGATGGGCAAGATGCTCGCGCTGCCCCACGGTGCCGCCGAGACGGGGCCGATGCCGTCCTCTCCGCTGACGGCCACGAGCGGGTGGTTGGGCAGGAAGGGGGCAAGGTGCTCGCCTACGCCGATCGGTCCCATGCCGGGTCCGCCGCCACCGTGCGGGATGCAGAAGGTCTTGTGCAGGTTGAGGTGGCAGACGTCGGCGCCATAGTCGCCGGGACGGCACAAACCCATTTGCGCGTTCAGGTTGGCGCCATCCAGGTAGACCTGCCCGCCATGCTTGTGCACGAGCTCGCAGACGCGCCGGATGTGCCACTCGAAGACACCGTGCGTAGACGGGTACGTCACCATGATCGCTGCGAGGTTCTCGCTGTGCTTCTCGGCCTTCGCCTCGAGGTCCTCGACGTCGATGTTGCCGTGCTTGTCCGTCGCGACGACGACGACCTTCATGCCGGCCATGACGGCTGAGGCGGGATTCGTGCCGTGGGCCGATTGCGGGATGAGGCAGATGTTGCGGTGCGGTTGGCCCTCTGCCTTGTGCCACGCACGGATGACCAGCATGCCCGCGTACTCGCCCTGCGCACCCGCGTTCGGCTGCAGCGAGATGGCGGAGAAGCCCGTGATCTCTGCGAGCCACGCCTCGAGGTCACGGAAGAGCTCCGCGTAGCCCAGCGTCTGCTCGAGCGGTGCGAAGGGATGCATGCGGCCGAAGCCCGGCAGCGTCACGGGGAGCATCTCGGCCGTGGCGTTGAGCTTCATCGTGCAGGAGCCGAGGGGGATCATGGAGGTCGTCAGCGAGAGGTCCTTGGACTGCAGGCGCGTGAGGTAGCGCAGCATCTCCGTCTCGGACCGGTAGCTGTGGAAGACCGGGTGGGTGAGGTACTCGCTCGTGCGCGCCAGGGGCGCCGCGAAGCCTCCCTGGACCTCGCTGGCGAGGTCGGCCGCCGAGAAGTCGAGGAACTCGCCGGCGGCGAAGACCTCGAGCAGGTCGTCGACGTCCTGCTCGCCCGTGCGCTCGTCGAGCGTGACGCCGACGATGCCGGCCGCCTCGTCGTACACGCGGAAGTTGAGCTGCTTGCCGGAGGCCGCCGCACGGATCTGGGGGCCCCGTTGGGCGCCGGCGTCCACCTTGAGCGTGTCGAACACGGGGTGCGTACCCGTGTCGAGTCCCAGGCGCGACAGGCCGGCCCGCAGGATGGCCGTCAAGCGCTGCACGCGCTCCGCGATGGCCCGGAGGCCGTCCGGGCCGTGGTACACGGCGTAGGCGCCGGCCATGATCGCGAGCAGCACCTGCGCGGTGCAGATGTTGCTCGTGGCCTTCTCGCGGCGGATGTGCTGCTCACGCGTCTGGAGCGCGAGGCGCAGCGCGGTGCCGCCGTCTGTCGTGCGCGTGAGACCGACGATGCGGCCGGGCATGCGCCGCTGGTAGGCCTCGCTGGTGGCAAGGTAGGCCGCGTGCGGCCCCCCGTAGCCCAGCGGCACACCGAAGCGCTGGGCGCTGCCCACGACGATGTCCGCCCCCCATTCGCCGGGAGGCGTCAGCATGGTGAGGCTCAGCGGGTCGGCGCTCACGGCGACCATGGCGTTCGCTGCGTGCGCCTTCGCGGCGAAGGCCGCGTAGTCGTGCACGGTGCCGTCGGTCGCGGGGTACTGGACGATCACGCCGCAGACCGGCGTGCTGAAGTCGAAGGTCTTGTGGTCGCCTACGACGAGTTCGATGTCCATGGCTTCGGCGCGGGTCGCGAGGACGGCGAGGCTCTGCGGATGCAGGTCCTGGCTGACGAAGAAGCGTGCGTCCTTCACGTTGCGGTTGACCGAGATGCACATGTGCATCGCTTCAGCGACGGCCGTACCTTCATCGAGCAGGGACGCGTTGGCGATCTCCATGCCCGTCAGATCCGCGATCATCGTCTGGAAGTTGAGCAGCGCCTCCAAGCGGCCTTGCGCGATCTCTGCCTGGTACGGCGTGTACTGCGTGTACCAGCCCGGGTTCTCGAGGATGTTGCGCTGGATCACCGGCGGGGTAACGCAGTCGTGGTAGCCGAGGCCGATGTAGGAGCGCCAGACCTGGTTCTTCGACGCCAGCTCCCACATGCGCGCGAGCAGCTGGGACTCGGTGAGGGCCGCCGGGATGGCCAGCGGGCGCCCGAGGCGGATGTCGTCCGGGACCGCGGCGTCGGACATCGCTTCCAGGCTGTCGAAGCCCAGCGTGGCGAGCATCGCAGCGACGTGCTCATCCCGCGGTCCGAGATGGCGATCAATGAAGCGGTCGGGATGGCCGAGACCGGCGTGGGCCCCGGTCGTGTGGGTCTGGGTCATGACGTCTCCGGACGTATGAGGTAGGAGGGCGCGGAGGCTTGGGCTCTACATGACGCCGTAGGACATCACGGCGTCGGCAATCTTGACGAAGCCGGCGATGTTGGCGCCCTTGACGTAGTCGACATGGTCATCTTCGCAGCCGAACTCGACGCACTTTGCGTGGATGTTCGACATGATGGTCTTGAGGCGTTCGTCCACCTCTTCGCGAGGCCACGACAGACGAACGGCGTTCTGGCTCTGCTCGAGGCCCGAGACGGCGACGCCGCCGGCGTTGGCTGCCTTGCTCGGGCCGTAGAGGATCTTCGCGGCCTGGAACACATCGGCGCCTTCGCGCGAGGTCGGCATGTTGGCCCCTTCACCGACGGCCAGGACGCCGTTCTTCACCAACTTCGTGGCGGCGACTTCATCGATCTCGTTCTGCGTAGCGCTGGGGAAGGCCAGGTCCGCCTTCACGCCCCAGGGGCGCTTGCCGGCGTGGTACTCGCAGCCGAACTCCTCCGCGTACTCCTTCACGCGGCCGCGGCGCACCGTCTTGAGCTCAGCCAGCCAGGCCAGCTTGTCCTCGTTGATGCCGTCGGGATCGTAGATGTAGCCGCTGGAGTCCGAGGCTGTCAGGGGCTTCGCCCCCAGGTGGAGGAGCTTCTCGATGGTGTAGAGCGCCACGTTGCCGGCGCCCGAGACGAGGGCCGTCTTGCCTTCGAGCGTGCCGCCCTGCCGACGCAGCATTTCCTGCACGAAGTAGACCGTGCCATAGCCGGTTGCCTCCGGGCGGATGAGGCTGCCGCCGTACGCGATGGCCTTGCCGGTCATCGTGCCACCCCATTCGTTCTGCAGCCGCTTGTACTGGCCGAAGAGGTAGCCGATTTCGCGTCCACCGACCCCGATGTCGCCCGCGGGCACATCCGTGTCCTTGCCGATGTGCCGCCAGAGCTCCGACATCATGGCGTGGCAGAAGCGCATGACCTCGCCGTCGGACTTGCCCTTCGGGTCGAAGTCCGAGCCGCCCTTGGCGCCGCCCATGGGCAGGCCCGTCAGGCTGTTCTTGAAGATCTGTTCGAAGCCCAGGAACTTCAGCACGCTCAGGTTCACGGAAGGGTGGAAGCGCAGGCCACCCTTGTAGGGGCCGATCGCGTTGTTGAACTGGACGCGGTAGGCCTTGTTGACGCGGACGTTGCCGTCGTCGTCCTGCCAGGTGACGCGAAAGAGGATCGCGCGGTCCGGCTCGGTCAAGCGTTCGAGGATGTTTGCCTTGCCGTACGCGGGGTGGGCCTCGATGTAGGGCATCACCGACTGGGCGACCTCATGGACGGCCTGATGAAACTCCGGCTCGCCGGGGTTGCGCTCCACCAAGCGAGCCATGAATGCGTCGAGCCGGGCGTCGGTAGACATCGTCATCGTGCGACCTCCAGCGTGCTTGTGCAGGGGGCCGAGAGATTACCTCCGAACGCTGGCTTTCGTACGGCTGAGCCCCAGTGCCTGCGTCACAAAGTCGGGCCGGTCGACGACTTGGCCCGGGCACGGCTTCAGCGCCGGTGATGGGGCCCGCCAGCGCTGCCTGGATGCCGACGTGCTGGCCCCGAGGGGAGGGATCGGAGGCAGGTCACGCCCTGCTTGACCGGGGCATGACCCCGGCGGGCATGGATTCCTCACCGAGGGTTTGAGGCGGCACACACATCCCGCTCAACCACCGGACGCGCGAGCCGATTCACCTGACTGCAGGGAGGTTGTGCGCTGGGGAGCGCCGCCTAGGGAGGACCGCTCCGTGATCGAGTGGCTTGAAGCGCTCATGCAGCACACCTCGCCGTTGGTGTTCGTGCTGTGCCTCGTCCTCTTCCTGGCCGTCGGGCTGCTCGTCGGTCTGGCCCTCGCGCGACGCCGCGTCGCCGGCAACGCAGCCACCTCGCGCAAGCTCGGCCGCCGGGGCCGGGACAAGGCCCTCAAGCTCCTGCGTCGCTACGGGTTCGAGTTGCTCGATGAGGAGGTGACGGCGCCCGGCCTCGTGCAGGTGGACAGCCGGCTCGAGGAATTCACCGTGCGTGCCGATGCGTTGGTGCGCCGTAAGCGGCGCACGTACGTCGCCGAGTTCAAGGGCGGCCCCGTGTCGAGCTCGATCCACAACCGCGCGACCCGGCGCCAGCTGCTCGAGTACGCGTGTGTCTTTGGCACCGACGGCGTGCTGTTGGTTGACAGCGACGGCGGTCGGATCCACTACGTGCGATTCGTCAGCGCGGCCCACAAGAAGGGTCAACCCTTGGTAGGCTCGCTCTAGTTCCGTTCCCCGAAGGGGGTCCGATGAGAGCGAGATGGAGGCGTGTTCGCGCCTGGCTGATGGCCGTACTGCTGTTCTTCACCGCTGGCTGCGGTGAGGACCAAGCGGGTTCGCGTGCGAAGCCGGCGGTGGACCCGGAGCCTGCTCCTGCCAAGACAGTCACATCCTCCAAGACAGTCACACCCTCCAAGACAGTCACTCCCTCCAAGACGCTGCAGCCTCCGCACCAGATCCTTCCGCCGCCGCCAAGGGAGCAGCGGATCGAAGCGGCGCTCGCCCGCGTCGCATCCGAGCACGCTCAGGATCGCGCGGCGGGGATCGACGTCCTGCGCACGGAGGGGTTCAGCGACGAGGATCTGGCCAAGATCGCGTATCGCGCCGCGTACTGGGATCGTGATCACGGCCTGTTGGCGGACCTGCTCGCGGAAGATCCGAGGACGATGCTGCCACTCGTCCTGCACCGGATCGGGCACTCCGCACCGGTACAGCGGGCCAAGATATGCGCCGCGCTCGGGCGCGTGCGTGGCGACGTGTTGCCCGCCACGGCCGTGTTGCTCGTCCGCGGCTTGCTGGACGAGTTCGAGGGCGTGCGCACAGCGGCGCGCGAGGCGCTGCGCAAGATCTCGCCCCGCGGCGCCGATGTCATTCGACTGCACACGCACACCTTCCGTCTGCGCCGCGACCAAGCGGCCGAAGACCTCCTGGCGAGCGCGATCCTCGGTCCGCATCCGGCGCCTGCGTACAGGGATGCCCTGATCCACGTCCTCGTCTACGAGTTGCGACGCTTCCCGGGGCGCGACGGGCATGCCATCGTGCGCGTTTTCGGTGAGGCCGCGACCGACCTGGATGCGCTCGAGCAGATGCGTCTTCTGTTGCTCGCCAAGGAGCCCGAGAGTGGCGCCTGGGTCACCGTGCTCTCGGCCTACGGCCCAGGGCGCGTCCCGCACATCCGCCGCCACCTGCTGGCGGGCAAGCACGTCGCTGAGATGCTCGAGGTCCTCGCCTACCTCGGGACGGATGGTGTCGAGTTGGCGCCACTCGTCGTGAAGCACGTCGCCACACCCGACCTTCGGCGGCTCGCCTTGCGAGCCCTGTTCCGCATGCGGTCGGGGAGCCCTGAGACCCAAGGCGCGCTGCTCTCGCACTGGTGGCAACATCGCCTAAAGGAGCCGGCGTCGGCGCTGGACGCCCTACGCACGCTGAAGCTGCTGCGGCCGCGCGTCGAGGCGATCCGGGAGATCTGGGCGCTCCTGCCGAAGGTGGCGGCCTCGGAACGCGACGCGACGCTGCAGTTGATGACGCTGCTCGGGTGGGCGGATGGCACCGCCCGCGCTGCCGCCGCGACCGTCCTGAAGAGGGTCCTTGCCTCCACGACGGCCAGGGCGCTCCGACTGCATGGGCGCACGAATCTCGTCCTTCTGGCTTCGGCTGAGACGCACATCGCGGCGATGGCGAAGAAGGACCTGGCGGAGATCCCTTGGTTGAGGCTGCCCGGGCGCTAGTACCCCGCCGCCTGCCCGTCCTTGCGCGACTCCGAGCCGCCAATGTAGACGCCGCGCTTGGCGTCGTAGCGAATCGCTTGGTAGCCGCCGTACGGGCCGATCGCCCATTTGATCGTGTGACCCTTCTTGGCGAGCGCCCGCCGTACCTCCATACCGATGCCCGACTCCAGATGCAGCACGCCGCCGTCGAGCATGGTGCTGCCGGTGGGGGTGGAGGAGCCCGTGTGGTGGAAGCGCGCCGCGTCCCCGGCCTCCTGCACGTTCATGCCGAAGTCGATCATGTTGATCAACACCTGGACGTGTCCCTGGGGCTGCATGTCGCCACCCATGACCCCGAAGCTCATGTAGGGCTTGCCGTCCTTCGTCACGAAGCCGGGGATGATCGTGTGGAACGGGCGCTTGCCCGGGGCGTAGCTGTTCGGGTGGTCCTTGGCGAGCGTGAAGAGCTCACCCCGGTTCTGCAGGCAGAAGCCGAGGCCGGTCGGGCAGAGACCCGAGCCGAAGCCGCGGAAGTTGCTCTGGATGAGCGAGACCATGTTGCGGTCCTTGTCGGCCACCGTGAGGTAGACGGTGTCGCCCTCACGCAGCTTGGGGTCGCCGTGGTCGATCTTGCGTAGCGCGCGGTCTGGATCGAACAGGGCGCGGCGTTTGGCTGCGTAGGCCTTGGAGAGCAGGCCGTCGACCGGGCAGTCCACCATGCTCATGTCGGCGTAGAAGCGCGCACGATCTTCGTAGGCGATCTTCTTGGCCTCGACCACATGATGCAGGAAGGCCGAGCTGTTGTGGCCCATGGCCTTCAGGTCGAAGCCCTCGAGCACGTTGAGCATCTGCAGCGCTGCGATGCCTTGGCCGTTCGGCGGTAGCTCCCAGACGTCGTAGCCGCGGTAGTTCGTGGAGACCGGCTCGACCCAGTCGGAGCGATGCGCCGCGAGGTCCTCCTTGCGCAAGAAGCAGCCGTTCTGACGGCAGAACGCGTCGATCGTCTCGGCGAGGGCGCCCTTGTAGAACGCGTCGCGGCCGCCTGCCGCCAGCTGCTCGTAGGTTCGGGCCAGCCCGGGGTTCTTGAAGATGTCGCCCTTGCCCGGCGCCTTCCCGCCGGGCAGGAACGTCGCCTCGAAGCCCGCGTAGGGGCGGAACACGCGCGCTCCGCGGCCCCAGTAGTAGGCGATCAGCTCCGATACGGGGAAGCCTTCCTTGGCATACCCAATGGCCGGAGCCAGCACGGTCTTCATGGGCAGCTTGCCGAAGCGGCCGTGGAGCTCGAACCACCCGTCGACGCAGCCGGGTACCGATACGGGCAAGGGGCCGAACTTGGGAATCGCCTTCAGGCCCTGGTCGGCGAAGTGCTTGGCCGTGAGTCCCTTTGGTGAGCGGCCGCTGGCATTGAGCCCATGCAACTTGCCGCTCTTCGCGTCCCAGACGATGGCGAAGAGGTCGCCACCGACCCCGGAACCCGTCGGCTCCATCAAGCCCAGGGCTGCATTCGCCGCGATCGCCGCGTCTACGGCGCTGCCGCCCTGCTTCAGGATGTCCAGGGCAATCATGGTTGCGAGCGGCTGGCTCGTGGCCGCCATGCCATGGCGGGCGATGACCTCGCTGCGCGTGGCGAAGGCGCGCCCCGTGACGCGATCTCCACCGTGTGCCGTCGCGGTCAGCAGCAACAGGAACAACAACAAAAGGCAAAGTGTCGTGATGTGCATGGCCACCTCCGCGGCCAGAACACTCTACGAGCTTCTGGCCGCTCAATGCGACGCCCAGTTCACCCGAATCAAGGGGTAGGACGTCGCGCGTTGCGACGTGAGGTGTTGAAGGTGAAGAAGCTCGGTGTTCGGCACTGGCTTGGACTGCTTGTCCTCGCCCTCCCGGCGGTGTTCTTCGTGCCGGGCATCGGCTTCGAATCCTCCAACCCCACGGCCCTCGCTCGGCCTGCCGGTGGACCGCCGACGTGGTTTTACCGCGTGCAGAATGGCGACTCGCTCACCACGATTTCCGAGCGCGAGCTCGGCACGTTCCGTCGCTTCAAGGAAGTGCTCGCGCTGAACCCGGGCATCAAGCCCCGTTCCCTGCAGGCGGGCGACGTCTTGCGCATGCCGGCTCGCGAGGCTGGCGCGACCGCCTCGCCGCCTGCGGGCGAGACGAGCGGGGGGCGTGCGCCCAGCTCGCACCGGCTGCTGCTCTCCCTCGCAGGCCTCCTGACCCTCGTGGTGCTCATCGTCATCGTGGCCGGCCGCATGGAGCGGACCGCCTACTACGAGGCGTAGCCTTCGCTACGCGGTAGGGCCCGCGGGCGGCCTCTGACGCTCGAGCAGATACCGGAGCTCTTGCATGGCGGCGGCCTCGCGCGGCTGGGCGCGCTTGGCGTGGATGGCTTCCAGGTTGCGCAGGAGGCGGGCCAGCCACTCCTCGGGAGCTACCGGCCGCAGCAACTGCGCCGCACGCGGGACGCTGGCGCCCAGCGAGGCCTCCATCAGCCGGTAGGCATCCTCGGCGCTGAGCACACGCCCCTCATGGAAGGGGTCGACGAGCATCGGCCCGGACTCGTCCGCCACACGGACGAGAAAGTGGCCCGGAGCGCCGATGCCCTCGACGCGCAGGCCCAGCCTGTCGCCCACGGCTTTGTAGACGAGCGCCAGCGAGATCGGGATGCCGCGCCGCGTGCTGAGCACGCGCGGAAGGTAGCTGTTGGCCGGGTCGTAGTAGTCGAGGCGGTTGCCCCGGAAGCCCTCACGGTCGTAGAGCACCTGATGCAGATGAGCCACGAGCGCGCGCCGGCTCGAGGAGCGCAGCTCCCGCCGTACGGAGACGGCGAGGGCCTCGATGCGCTCCTCGACGGCGCCCGGATGAACGTCGTCGAGCGCGTGCATGGCGACAGCCGTTGCAGCGCCCACGAGGGCCATGGGCTCGTCGAGCCGGCCCACGTGCTCCTCGAAGAGCTCGTAGGCGACGGGGCGGCAGTAGCGCGGGGCCATGCCTCGATGCTACCCCGTCCTGTCCAGCAGCCCGCCCTCTTCAGTCGCCGCTCGCGGGCTGCGGCGCGCTCTTGTAGACAGCGAACGATGCGCCGAGCGGGTCCGCCAGCACGCCGATGCGGCCGACGCCGGCGACGTCCATGGCGGGCGCATGCACCGCGCCGCCGAGCTCCTGGGCCTTGGCGATCGTGGCGTCCACGTCGTCGACCTGAACGTAATGCAGCCAGTGCGTGGGAGCCTCGGCCCCTTCGGGGATCTGCATCATGCCGGCGTCGACGTGCGGCGCGCTGCCGCCTTCGCCACGCTTGAACATGTGGTACGTGGTCGGGTTGCCATCGGGGCCGGGCATGTCCATCGACTCGAGGTGCCACGGAATGACCTGGGGGTAGAAGGCCGAGCAGGTCTCGGTGTCGCGCGTCAGCAGCTCGTTCCAGACGAACTGGCCGTCCTTCTGTGAGCCGGGCTCGGGATCGGGCTGCCGCTCGTTGGCGCTCTGGAAGGGCGCGAGGCAGCCACCAGCCGGATCCTTCGCCACGCAGAAGCTGCCCACATTCGGGATCTCGGTGGGGGCGAGCAGGATGCTTCCGCCGGCTTGTTCGATCTTGCCCTGCGTGGCCTGGAGGTCGTCGACCTCGACGTAGCCCATCCAGTGCGGAGGCGTGCCTTGCTCGGGCGGGACGACCTCGAAGCCGCCGACGCCGGGGGCGTCCTCGGCGGCGCTGGCGAAGATCATCGCGTAGGGCGGCGCGCCCTCGGCCATCGTGATCTCGCGGATGTCCCAGCCCAGCAGGGCTGTGTAGAAGGCCTTGGACGCCTCGACATCCGAGGTCATCAGGTCATGCCAGACGAACCGGCCGTAGGCAGGGGCGGTCTCTTCGTTCATCGTTCAACATCTCCAGGGGGGTCTCTGCGGGCCCCGGATTGTAGGGCCGTGGGCGCGGTACACTAACATATGTTAGGTGTCGGACGGAAGCCCCAGAATCCAGGCCCCTGGAAGGATGCCCCGATGCGCCAGTATCTCGACCTGCTGCGTGACGTGCTGGACAACGGCAAGGTGCGCGGCGACCGCACCGGCACCGGCACGCGCAGTCTGTTCGGTCGTCAGATGCGCTTCGACCTGCGCGAGGGCTTCCCGCTGCTCACGACGAAGAAGCTCCATCTGAAGTCGATCCTCCACGAGTTGCTGTGGTTTCTGAGCGGCGAGACGCGTGTCGGTCCGCTGCAAGAGCAGGGCGTCCGCATCTGGAACGAGTGGGCAACCGAGGAGCAGTGTGCGCGCTTTGGCCGGCAGGCGGGCGACCTCGGCCCGGTCTACGGGCATCAGTGGCGCAACTTCGGTGGCACGCGCAAGGACGACGGGACCTACGAGAACGACGGCGTCGATCAGATCACGCGCCTCGTCGAGCGCATCAAGAGCGACCCGTGGTGCCGGCGGCTCATCGTGAGCGGATGGAATCCCGAGGAGGCCGACCAGGTCGCGCTGCCTCCGTGCCACACGCTGTTCCAGTTCCAGGTCGATCCCGAGTCGCGCCAGCTGTCGTGCCAGCTCTACCAGCGCTCGGCCGACATCTTCCTGGGCGTACCGTTCAACATCGCGAGTTACAGCATGCTAACCATGATGATCGCGCAGGTCTGTGACCTAGAGCCTGGCGAGTTCATCCACACGTTCGGCGACGTGCACCTCTACAGCAACCATCTCGACCAAGCGCGCGAGCAACTCTCGCGTGAGCCGCGTCCGCTGCCGACCTTCACCATCAACCCCGAGGTGAAGGACATCTTCGGCTTCACCTACGAGGACTTCACGCTCGAGGGCTACGATCCCGCGCCGCACATCAAGGCAGCGGTGGCGGTCTGATCGTCGCGATGCAGCCGCTCGCTCTCATCGTGGCCTGGGCGCGTGGACGCGTCATTGGCAAGGACGGCGACCTGCCGTGGCGTGAGCCGGAGGACCTCGCGTTCTTCAAGCGGACCACGACCGGGCACGCGATCTTGATGGGCCGCAGGACCTGCGAGTCGATCGGCCGGCCGCTGCCACGCCGGCGCAACATCGTGATCACGCGCAATGCGGACTACACGGCCGAGGGCTGCGAGGTTGTCACCTCGGTCGAGGCAGCCATCGACATGGCGAGAACCACAGACGACTGCCCGTTCGTCATCGGCGGAGCGGGCATCTACGCCGCAGCGCTGCCGCTCGTCACGCGCATGTACGTCACCGAGATCGATCGTGATGTCGACGGCGACACGTGGTTTCCCGAGTACGACGCCGATGCTTGGCGCGAGACTTCCCGCAACGTGATTGGTGAGCTCGCGTTCGTCACCTACGACCGCGCAGGCGTGGCCTGACGATCGACGTCAGTCCGGATCTCCCACGAGTTCCCAGCCCGCCCAGTAGTACGGCGAGGCCCATTGCTTCTGGGCGCGGATGTGATCGCGAGCCATGCGCAGCGCGCGCGCCGCGGGGACGCCCTCGCCCTCTTCGGGGCGCCAGAGGGCATGGAAGCGCTTCATGAATGCCGTCGTCGTCACGGAGTCCGTGCACCACAGGCAGCCGAGCACGGAGCGGGCGCCTGCGACGAGGAACGAGCGGTGGAGTCCGAGTACGCCCTCGTGCTTCACGAGCTTGCCGCGCAGGCTCTCGCAGCCGCTCACAATGACGAGGTCGGCTGGGATCTTCAGGCGCAGGATCTCCAGTGCCGTGAGCCGGCCGTCGTTCTGCTCGTCCGCGGTGAGCGCGATCGCGCTGCGCATCGGAACCTTGTGGTCGATCAAGACATGGGCGCCGAAGTGGATCATGCGCCATCGGGGCTGCTTGCTCAGTGTCCCGACGAACTTCGTCTCGCTAGCGTCCTTGCCTTGGAGGATCACGTTCGGGGCGTCACCGACTTCGTCGCGTGTGCCTGGCAGGTGCGTCAGGCGCTGCCCCGCGTAGTGCGGATCGACCACACCGAGTCCCTTGGCATCGCGCTGCGGCTTCCCGCGGACCAGTTCAGCGAACACACTGGCCGAGGGCGCCCGGACGACGTCCCGTGTGGCCATGAGCGCGCCGAACGGCACGTGATGGAAGCGGATGCCGGGCACGACGATGACGCGCGTGCGTGCTTTCGTGAGCTTCAGGGGGGCGGCGAGGAGCCGCTGGAGGGGCCGGAGCAGAGCAGCGACGTCCCGATCGGCCCGCGGTGTACCGAGGGCCGCCAGAGCAGCGTCGACGGGTGCGCGCTTGCCGAGGTCCACGATCCTGGCGCCGTCGCCGTTCACGACCAGCGCCCAGGCGTTCTTCCGGCTCACGAGGTAGTGCACGAGCACGCCGTCGTCGCGGAGCAGGACGCGCGTCGTGCTCAGGTTGATCGGTGTGGGGGTGAGCCGGGGCGTTCCGCTTGGCTTCCGCCCCGTGATGATGCGCGTCAGCACGGCCGCGTGCCGGGCCTGAGCCTCCTGGAGCTGCTTGTACAGCACGCGTCTCTTCTTGAGGGACACGCCTTTCTTCTGATACTCGCGCAGGACGAGTTGCCGGGCGCGCGCTTCGTTCCGGCGGGCGGCGTCGAGTTCGGCTTGGTGCTTGGGATCGAGCGTCTGGCCACGCAGGAGCGTGCGTCCTTGGAGCGTCTGCGTCAGCTGCATCGCGCGGCCGGCCTCCAGGACGGCGTACAGCCCCGAGGCGTCCTTCTTAGCGAGCGCCGCTTCGATCCCCGTCGTGATGAGGTCTGCCGGCGGCTCCTTCGCGTGGACCGCAGGAGGCGCAGAGAGTCCAAGGGCGAGCACGATCAGCAGCAGGCGTAGATGCGGCAGGGGGAGGCCTCCTCGACTACCTAGCGTAGCGAGAAGGCAGTACGCGCGTTTCGTACGATGGGATCTGGCGCGTGCGCCGGGGCCGCATCTTGCCGTACGGTGACGGCATGGAAGCCACGCAGCCTCTCGTCCGTCGCGGTTGGTTCTGGGCGCTCGTCGCCATCGCGCTCGTGGGTGTCGGGAGCTACGTGCTTCTGGCGACGCCCTGGGGCGGTCTCCTGACGGGCGACACGGAGCTGGTCTACATCCCCACGAACGCGATGTCGCCGACCCTGCGGGGGGAGACGTCGGAGGGCCGCGGGGATCGGATCCTTCTGGATCGGACCGCCTACGACGTGGCCCCTCCGGCGCGATGGGACGTCGCGGTCTTCCACTACCCCCTGAACCAGTCGCGACGCTTCATCAAACGTGTGGCGGGCCTGCCCGGCGAGCACCTGCGCATCCACGAGGGTGACATCTGGGTGCGCGCGCCGGGTGCGGAGCATCACGCGATCCCGCAGCGCTCGCGCGCGACGCGATCTCGTCACGCATTCCTCGTGTACCCGCGCGAGGCGTCCCCGGACCTCGAGCTGGAGCCGGATCACTTCTGGCGCCGCGCCGTGAGTCCCTCGTCGTGGACGTTTCCGTCCTTCGGGGTGCTGCAGTTTGCGGGTGGTGCACCCGCGACCGTGACGGCGGCCCATGCCATCGAAGAACAGTCGGATCGAGCCACCTGGGGTACGGGCCTTCACCGCGGCGAGCTCGTCATGGACGTCCGAATCGCCGGCACGGTCGAGATCCCTGAGCAAGCGACGGTGGATGCGTCGGGTCGCGTACGTCTCTCGTGGCGCCCGGACGAAGGCACGGAGGCGTTCCTCGAGCTGACGGGGAAGGGCGGGACAGCGAAGATCACGCGGAAGGGGGAGCCGCCGATCGTGGCGAGCTTCGCGACCAAGTTGGTCCCAGGGATGGCGGCGCGGTGCGAACTCGAGTTCGTGGACGCGCACCTCTACGTCTGGATCGACGGCGACCTCGCGGCCACGCTGGCCGAGGACCGGCGGATTGGATCCATGCGCTACGACCGCGAACCGACGCTTTCGGTGGGAGCCGCGGGACCTCCAGTCACCGTGCGTGCCTTCCAGATTCACCGTGATCTGTACTTCGTGAATGCATGGAGCGCGAACCCCGCCGCGGCCCGCGACGGCGTCGAGGTCCCCAAGGGTGCGTACTTCGTACTCGGCGACAACAGCCACAACAGCTCGGACAGCCGACGTTGGCGCATGGTGTCGTTGCCCCTGCAGGATGGGCGGGTGATCCGGTACGACTACAGCGACAGCCCGGAGTACGTGGATCCGTCGGGTGAAGGCATGCCCAAGCGCGTCACGGACATCCGCGGTCAGGTTCAGACATGGCTTGAGGACGACGAGGACGTCGAACTCGGTAGCAGTACGGATCCGGCGCCCTTCGTCATGCGCAACCTCTTCGTCGGCAAGGCGACCCGTGTTGTGGGGCCGGGGCCGGAGCACGACATCCGCTGAACGCCGTCCGAAGCGTCGGAGGCTCCGCGTCAGAAGATGCGCGTGAGCACGAAGACGACGAAGATGATGGCGAAGAAGACGAGCAGCACGACGGTCGACGCGGAGTCGGGCGCGACGCTCGAGCGCGTACGGCGTCGAAGGCGCAGTCGACGGAAGCGCTTCGGAACGCGCTCCGGCGGACGTTGGGGCGACGACGAGCCGCCCGGCGTCCATGCCTTGTGGGCGGGGCGACTACCTGCGCCGCCGTACCAGCCGTTGTTGCCGCCTTGACGAGGAATGGGGATCTTCATGCCGACACCTCACGGAACACCGCCTGTGCGGTTGAGAACCTACCGTGCGGAAGTCGGTCGGGACGGCTTCAGCTCATCGATTCTAGCCCGGCGGGCGGGGGCCTGGTGGCGCCGCCCGCTAGCGGAACCTGACAATCCTGTCGTGCCGCGCGCCCGCGCAGCGCGGGCACACCTCGGAGAGCGCGCCCCCCGTCGAGAGGCGCTTGCGCCGGACGCCTTCGCCGTTGCACGTAGGGCAGAGGCGATGCGTGGGCTGCGTGTGTACCTCGAAGAGCGTGGTCCGATCGACGAAGTAGGCCAGGGTCCACGACGCACGCACGGACGTGCTCGCCTTGCGCCACCAGCCGTCGCGCGTGGGGAGCTTGGTGCCCTTCGGCAGTCGCTTGATCTTCGGCTTCTCCACGATGAAGGTGCCGGACGCGTACGTCGCCTTGCGCCAGCTCGACTTCGAACGACCGTCCCAGAAGGCGCGGGCCTCCGCGGTCGTCACGTCGTCGCGCTTCTTCAGTTGCTCGACCAGCTCGGCGAAGGCCGCTTCCGGCAGCGCGCGGCGCGTCCACTTCGTCACATCGCCGAGCTCGGTGTCCTGCGCCCGGACTCTGCTCTTGATCAGCGCGGCGATGATCTTCGGTAGCCGCACCTTGGCCTCGTGCTGCAGCGTCGCGGTGCGGCGTTTGGTGTACTCGCGTTCGACGCGCTGGAACTCGCGCTGTACGAGCTTGGCGGTGCCGCCGTGCTGCTTCTCGAACGAAGCCATCTGCTTCCGCACCCTGCGGTAGGCCCCTTGGGCGAGCGCCGTGCGCATCCGGCGCAGCGCTTGCCGGGCCGCCTCGTCCTTCAGGAGGATACGCACCGTGACCAAGGCGCTCTTCGCGTCCGAGGTGCGGTCGAACGCGGGGTCGGCCAGGCAGGCCTCGTAGTGGCCTAGGGCGGTCTCGAGCTCGCCGACGGACTGGGCGAAGCCGGCGATCAGGAACCGTTCGGCCGTGGTGGGCGCCCCAGGATCCCCGAGCGGCGTCCGGCACAGCTCGCGGTGAAAGTGCTCGACGAGTTGCGGCGCGCTCCAGATGTCGCGCGGATCCATCTCTTCGCGCACGACGCTCAGCACGCGGCGGCGTGGAATCACGACCTCCTGGCCGGCGCGCAGCAGGGTGATGGCACGGGGTTCGTCCTTCACGATGAGGCCGCGCGCCTCCTGCTGGCGCTTGTCGTGGAGTTCGAGTGTGAGGCGGTGGCCCAACACGGACGCGAGCGCTTCGTACGACATGCTCCAGGCACGCCGGATGCGCTTGCGGTCGAGCGGGTCCACGGCGTCCCAGGCGATCGAGCGCTGCGACCCGCGCAGGTAGTCGTCCATGACGAGCACCTCGCTATCGCTTTTCGACCGGAGCGCACGTCCCTTGACGCTCTCGCCGCTACGCAGATGGATGACCTCGGCCATGGCCCGCGACAGGCCGGCCGACATGACGAGGAGCAGAAAGAGCCCCGTCGCGGGGCACAACATGAACGGATGCGAGCTTCTCATGTCCGCTTCAACGCAAGCGTCGGGCCACGGGCGACGTCAGCGCGCGCTGAACACGCGAGCGCGCAGGGAATGCACATGGCGCGGGCGCGGGCCCCGCCGGCGCGCGTCCCGATGATGACAACGTCGTTCCCGGGACCGGGAAGCCCGTTCCCGGTGAGCCCGTCCCCGCGGCCGCCGATCGGAAACAAGGATCCCGGCCGCGGGGAGGTGCCCTGGAGTCAGCGGTCCGTCGGGGGTGACCAGCGACTTGAAGGTCGCGAAAGCCCGTCGAGACGGCGCGCAACCCACGTCCGTGTGCGGGCCCCTCTACTCCTCGCGGATCACGAGGCGACGGTTCAGCTCGATCGGGCCCTTGAGGACCTGCGTCTTGCCCGTGGGCCAGCGGACCTCGATGCGGTCGGCCGTCTGCGCCTTGTCGAGCCCGAAGTAGAGCGGGCAGGAACTCTGGCTGAGGTAGCCCGACTGACCGTCGTGGCGCTTCATGTAGCTCTGTGTGCCGACGTACACGCGCACGATCGCACCCAGACCGTCGCGGTTTGACGTCGTGCCGTGCAGGGCGATCTCGAGGTAGCGAACGCTACGCTTCGTCGACAGGTCGCTGATCAGCACCATCGGCTCGGAGTTGTAGTCGTTCGTGACCACGTCGAGGTCGCCGTCACCATCGATGTCGAAGATCACTGAGCTGCGGCTGCCCAGCGGTGCGTACATCGTGACCGGGCCCATCACCCCGCCGCAGTCGCGGTGCCCGAGGTCGGCGCCGTCGCAGTCGAGATCGAACCAGGGCGTCGAGAGACGGCCACGGCGCGGCTCGACCCCCAACACGAACTCGCTGTCGACGAAGCGCTTGCCGCCCTCGTTCAGGAGCACGGAGTTCACCTGATAGCGGAAGAGGTGGTTCATGCTGGAGCAGATGAACGCGTCCTCGAAGCCGTCCGCGTTCAGGTCGCCGACGCTGAAACCCCACGGCCATAAGTTCTCGGCGCCGATCGCGTCGGAGATCTCCACGTAGGAGTCCGGGCCGTCCTTGCGGTAGAAGGCGTTGCCGAAGATGCTCTGCCCGCCGCTCTTGAGCAGCGACTCCGGCCAGATCATGCGGCCCTTGAACTTCTCCTTCTCGGGGGGCGGGACTTCCTGCATGTCCGAGTGCATGTCGGTGAGGAAGAGGTCGAAGTCGCCGTCGTTCTCGAAGTCGAAGACTTTCACGCCCATGGAACCCCACGGTGTCTTGGGGAACACCTCGCGACTCTTGCGGACGAAGCCCTTGCCTTCCTGATTTTCGAAGTACTCGTCGTTGCCCTGCATGTCGAGCACGTAGAGGTCGAGCCAGCCGTCGTCGTTGCAGTCGATGGGGGAGGCCGCTCCGCTCCAGCTCGCGTCGACCAGCCCCATCGCCTTCGTGACGTCTTCGAATCGGTTGTTGCCGAGGTTCCTGTAGAGCCGGCTCGTCTCGGTCCGATCGGCCTTGAGATGGCCGCTGAACGCGTCGAGCACGCCCACGCGATACTCATAGTGTCCCGGCTCGTCGAACAGGGTCGTCGAATCGTTGGCGACCACAGCGATCTTCTCGGTCGTGTAGACGCCCACGTTGGTTACGTAGAGATCCAACAGCCCGTCGTTGTCGAAGTCGAAGAACACGGACGCTGAGGAGTGCCCCGTGTGCTCGAGGCCGGCCTTCTTGGTGATGTCTTCGAACGCACCTGTGCCGTCGTTGAGGAACAGGTGGTTGCCTGCGTAGACGGTCGTGACGTAGAGGTCCGGGTCGCCGTCGTTGTCGACGTCGGCGAAGGAGGCCGTGACGCTGATGTGGTCCCGGACGGCGAGGCCTGATCGCTTCGTGATGTCCTCGAAGGTGCCGTCGCCCTTGTTGCGCCACAGCTGGTTGCTGCCGACCTGGTTGGTGAAGTAGAGGTCCAGCTTGCCGTCCCCGTCGACGTCCGCGACGGCCACGCCGTTGCCGTGGTCGTAGTGGATGGCCTTGTAGTCCTTGCCACCGTCATCGACGATGCGGTGCCGGAAGCGGATGCCGCTGTCCACGCGACGATCCACGTAGCCGAAGTCGTGGAAGGTCTTGTAGCTCTTCGCCGCCTCGATCTGGGCCTTCCTGCGCGGCTCCAGCCAGGGGATGCGGAAGACGCCGTCGACGGCCTTCATGATCTTCGGCGCCGGCTCTTCGAGGACGGCGGCGAGCGCGGTCCGCAGCGCCTCCATGCCGTCCGCCGTCTGGCTGTCGAAGTAGCCGCGGATGAAGCCGCGACGACCGACGAGGACGAAATGCGCGCTGTGGGCGATGGGCATGTCCGCGTTGGCTGGATCTTCGCCGGCGAAGAGCTTGAAGCCCTTCTGGCTCAGGTGCCAGATGTCGCGTCGCACGCCCGTGAGGAAGCTCCAGCGCGTGCCGTCGGCGTGGTTCTCCTCGGCGTACGTAGTGAGCACGTCCGACGTGTCATGCTCGGGATCGACGGTGAAGCTGACCATGTGGACGTCGTCGCGCCAGATGTCCTTCTCCATGGTCTTCTGGATCTCGGCGAGGCGCGCGGTCTGCAGCGGGCAGGTGCCGCCACAGCGCGTGAACATGAAGTTGGCGATCCAGACCTTGCCTAGCAGCTGCTCGCTCGTGCGGTAGGTCTTCTCCTGATCGCGGAGGCCGAACCACGGCACGCGGGCCAGCACGCGGACGTCGCTCTGACCCGGCCATGTGCGGGCGGGCTTTGTTGCCTTCCCGTTCTTGGCGTCCGGTTCCGGAGCCGGCGCCTTCTCGTCGCCGCAACCCAGCAGCGTGATGGCGCAGAGGGCCACGACGGCGCCCGCCGTGGCGAGGCGTGTGGCACGCATCAGTTGACGGCCGACGGCATGGCGTGCACCGTCGCCGCGTAGACGGGCGCCGACGCGACGATGAGCTTGCCGATCAGGTCGGGATGCGTGTAGCCGCAGAGCTGGTCGCCGCGGAGTTCGTAGGTGCCACCGGCTCCGCCGGCGAACTCGAGCTCGTAGGCGAGGTCCGGCACGGCGATCTCCTTGAGGCCGAGGTGGGGGAGCGCGAGCGAGTAGACGTAGTCCGCGCTGCGCAGGTGGAGCCGCACGCGCGTGTTGCGCGGAACGTGGATGTCACGCTCGCCTGTCAGATCGTCGGCGGTCCCGAGCTTGCCGTCCCGCCCCGGGTAGCGGACCTGCCACCGGAACGCATGCCCCGTGACCTGGATCTCGAGGACCTCCGGAACGGCGTAGGCCGCCGCGTCGACCGCGGGCGGCGCACCGTCGCCGCACGCTGTGCAAACGAGGAGCGCAGCGGTCGCGAGGAGGAACCTGAACTGACAGCCCGTGGGCATCAAAGACTCGTTCGTTGGTGGGTCGCACGTCGATCGAACCACGTCGCCTCAGCGACGAACGTCGATCACCATCCGCGTCGAATGTACTGCGCTCGGAACGACGCCGACGGAGGCAAACAGCGCACATGGAAACGTAGTGATCGGTCCGTAGGGCCCGAGCCGTCATGCCCGCTAGCGCCGCTCTTCCGGACTCGCTCAGGCTTCGTCCGGGAAGAGCCAGCGCTCCATCAGGACCCGCCCGGCTTCGAGCGTCTCGCGTGAGCACCACTCGCCAACCTGGTGCGCTTGCGAGCCGGACCCCGGCCCGAAGTTCATGGCGTCGATGCCGAGCTCGGAGAGCCGACCGACATCCGTCCACGCCTGCTTGGCGCGCGTCTCCGAGCCCTCCGCTGCGACGTCCTTCAGCGCGAGGAGGTGCTCGTTTTCGTGGCAGACGCGACCCGACGGACACACGTCGGTGATCTCGATGGTGACTTCTCCCTGGTCGATGGCCTCGGCGCCAACGGCCTCGCGCACCTGCTCGGCCATCCACGCGATCGCCTCGCTACTGGAGCGGTCGGGCGCGAAGCGGAAGTTCACGTTGAGCAGGAAGCTGCCAGGGATGACGTTGCGAGCGCCCTCGAACTCCGCCATCGTCGCGGAACAGACCTCACGGAAGAGCAGTCCGTCGTAGGTGCAGTCCCGCGGCTCGAGCGCGGCGATGTGGGAAAGGAACGGCGCCGCCATGTGGATGGCGTTGCGGCCTTGCCAGGGACGCGCCGAGTGGGCGCGCTGACCGTGGAATCGCACGCGGGCGTGCATCGTGCCGAGGCAACCGAGCTCGAAGTGGTTGTTCGTGGGCTCCATGGCGATGGCAAGTCCGACGTCTTCGAACAGGTCCGGCGCGGCCGCCATGATCTCGGGGAAGCCGGAGGCTTCGAAGGGGCCCTCTTCGCGTGCGTACAGGATGCCGGAGACGTCGTACGCACACGCGCGCGTGAGGCTCTGCTCCAGGACATGCAGGATCAGGGCGTCCGCGCACTTCATGTCCGAGGAACCGAGGCCGTAGATGCGGCCATCGTCCAGCCGCGGCCGGTTCTCGTCGGAGACCGGCACCGTGTCGAGGTGACCGACCAGCAGCAGCTTGGGGGCGCCCTCGCGGAACGGCCGCGCGTGCAGGGCGACGTTGTCGCCCGCGCGTTGCACGCGGTGGAAGCCGCGCGCGTTGCCCCAATCGACGATGTGTCCGGCAATCGCGTCTTCGTCACCGATGACCGACGGGATGCGCAGCAACTCCAGGGCGAGCGCTTCGAGGGGGGTCGCTTCTTCGCTCACACCGCGAACCCGCGCAGGGTCTCGTTGAGCGTCGTCTTCTTGTCGGTGCTTTCGGTGCGCTCGCCGATGATGAGCGCGCACGGCAGGTCGTAGGTGCCCGCCGGGAACTCCTTCGGGCGCGTACCTGGAATCACCACGGCGTTCGGCGGCACCGAGCCCTTGATGGTCACGGCTTCCTTGCCGCGCACGTCGATGATGGGGGTGGAGGCGGTGAGCACGGTGTTCGCGCCGAGAACCGCGCCGCGGCCGATGTGCATGCCTTCGACGACGATGCAGCGTGAGCCGACGAAGACGCCGTCTTCGATGATCACGGGACGCGCACCCGGGGGCTCGAGTACGCCGCCGATGCCGACGCCACCGGAGAGGTGCACGCCGCTGCCGATCTGTGCGCACGAGCCGACCGTCGCCCAGCCGTCAACCATCGAGCCGGCGCCGACGTAGGCGCCGATGTTCACAAAGCCCGGCATCACGACGACGCCCCGCTCACAGAAGGCTCCGTAGCGGACGACGCCCCCAGGCACCACGCGCACACCGGCTTCGGCGAGGCCCTTCTTGATCGGGACCTTGTCGTGGTAGTTGAGGGGGCCCGCCGACTGCTCCTCCATGGGGGCGACGGCGAAGTAGAGGTTCACGGCCATCTGGATCCAGCCGTGGACCGTCCAGCCGCCGGTCTCGTCCTGCGAGGCGACGCGCAGCTTGCCCCGGTCGAGGTCGTCGACGACGGACAAGACCGCCTCCTGGTAGGCCGGCTCGGCCAGCAGGTCGCGCGTGGCGAAGGCTTCGGTGATCAGGGGCTCGCGGGGATCGCTCATCATGCGGCCGGTTATAGCGCGGGAGACCCTTGACTCCGCCTCTCGGGGCGGCGATGGGTGGGATCCGCGACCGGCACCGCGGGCCGGATGCCGTCGCTGACGCCCATCTCCTGGGCTTTGGTCAACGCGGTCCCAGATTTCGGGCACGGCGACTGGACGCAGCCCTTCCCATGCGCTAGTATACTGACATGTCAGTACGAAATCGTCAGCGCCTGAGCCCCGAGGTCCGGCGGGAGCAGTTGCTGGGGGCGGCCACCAGGGCCTTCCTCCGTCGGGGCTATCACGCGACCCATGTGGAACAGATCGTGGAGGAGGCCGGCGTCTCGCGCGGGACCTTCTACGCCCACTTCGAGGGGAAGCACGCGGTGTTCGCGGCGCTCGTGGATCGCATGCTGCAGATCTTCCTCGATGCACGACCGGCTCTGCCGGAGCCCGAGGTGCTGGCCCTGCATGACGCCGAGACCGTGCTGCGCCTCTCCTACCGCGAGGTCCTCGAGACCTTCTGGCGCCACCGCCGCCTCCTGCGCCTGCTGCTCGAGGAAGCGGTAGGACTGGAGAAGGGCTTCGCCGCTCGCGTGGAGGAGCACTTCCAGGCGTGGCACCAGCGCGTGCGCCAAACGCTGGATCTGTTCCAAGAGCGCGGGGTCGCGCACGCCGACCTCGACAAGGACCTCGCCGCCGATCTCGTGCTCGGCATGGTGGAGCGCGTGACGCGGCGCCACCTCCTCGGTCCGAAGAAGCCCGACCTCGACCGCCTGGTCGAAGCGCTTGTGTCCTTCGAGTTGCGGGGCATCGCCTCGGCTGCTTGATGCGTACGCTCTTCCACCATGTCCGCACACTCTGCCTGGGTATAGACTGACATGTCACTCTATGTATGTTCGCTGCGGCTGGCCGATCTGCAGGAGATGCTGCTGCACTACGCCCTGCTTGGGCTGCCTGTGGGGCTTCTCACGGGCATGGGCCTCAGCCTGATCGCGCGTTCCGACGACGCGTGGGGTGGGTACGGGAGTTTCCGACGTCGCGCGGCACGCCTCGGCCACGTCGCGCTCGTCATGGTGCCGATGCTCGGTGGGTTCTACGCGCTCGCGATCGACGCCTTGGACGTGCACCTCACCTGGTCGGCGTGGGGCAGCGGGCTCTGGATCGCCGCAGGCATCACCCTGCCCCTCGCGCTGTTCGTCGCCGCGTGGAAGCGCCACCTCGTCTGGCTGCTTCCGCTGCCGGCGACGGCGATGACCGCGGGCGCCGTCTGTTTTGCCCTTTCGTTGGTTCTCGAGACCTAGGAGATCGTCATGAAGATCGCCATGATCGCCATGAGCGGCGTGCGTGTCCGCAGCCGCGAACTCAGTGAGCTCGGTGTCACCCTGCCTGGCTTCGTCGAGCGAGGCCACGTGATCGCCTCGTTGCCCTCGCTGGGCTTGCTCACCCTGGCAGGCGCCACACCTGCGGGCTTCGACGTCCGCTACTTCGAGCACGGCGACGTCCTCCCCGAGCAACTCGAGGCAGACGGCTACGACATCGTGCTCGTCTCGACCTTCACGGCGCAAGCGCTGGAGGCCTACGCCTTCTGCGACCAACTCCGGGCGTTGGGGCTGCGGGTGGCGATCGGCGGGCTGCACGCCACGGTCTGCCCAGGGGAAGCCGCCGCCCATGCCGACCACGTCTTCGTGGGCGAAGGCGAGGAGATCTGGGTGGACTTCCTGACCGACCTGAAGACGGGCCGCGCCCGGCCGTTCTACGACGCGCGCGGGCGCGTCTTCCCGCTCGAGCGCGCACCGCTGCCGCGCTACGACCTGCTCGACCCTGATCGCTACAACCGCATCACCATCCAGACGACGCGCAGCTGTCCGCACAAGTGCACCTTCTGTGCGTCGGGCATCTTGTTGCGTGGCCCGTACCGCAAGAAGCCGATGGAGCTCATCCAGCGCGACCTCGACGCGATCTGCGAGATCTGGCCGCGGCCGTTCGTGGAACTCGCCGACGACAACACGTTCGTCGACCGCCGGTGGGGGCTGGAGCTGGTGAAGACGCTCACGCCCTACAAGCTGAAGTGGTTCACGGAGACCGATATCACAGTGGCCGACGACCCCGAGCTTCTCGAGGCTCTCGCGGAAAGCGGCTGCCGTCAGGTGCTCATCGGCTTCGAGTCGCTCGACAAGGACACCGTGGCGGGTCTCGAGGCGCGCAGCTTCAAGGCCAAGCGGGTGCGAGACTACGCGCGCGCCGTCCGCCGCATCCAGGAGGCCGGTGTGAGCGTCAATGGCTGCTTCATCCTGGGGAGCGACCACGACACCCCGGACGCGTTCCAGAAGGTGGCGGCGTTCGCCGATGACGTCGGCTTGGCCGAAGTGCAGGTCACGTTGTTGACGCCGTTTCCGGGCACGCCGCTGTACGACGATCTACTGAAGCAGGGGCGCTTGCTGAACCCCGGGGATTGGGGCGCGTGCACGTTGTTCGACGCGACCTTCGTGCCCGCGCAGATGAGCGTGGAGGAGCTCGAGAGTGGCATGCGTGAGCTCTTCCGGGATCTGTACGCGCCCGAGAAGGTGCGCGCGCGTCAGCGGGCGTTCTACGCGCAGCTCCGGGCCGGCCGGCGCCGCCGACGCGCCGCCGACGCGCCGCGACGTCCCAGGCGGACGAGGCAGCCTGACCTGTGCTACTTGACGGTGGCAGCCCTTGCGATCGCCGCGTAGGCGTCGATCTTGCCGTGGCCCCACACGGGGTTGGGAACGTTGCCCGTGTTGGCGTCCTTGCGCGCGGTCTCCTGCAGGATGCGTTTGATCGTCGGCGCGTCGAGCGTGGGATTGGCTTCGAGCATCAGTGCCACGACGCCCGTCGTCAGCGCGGCTGCGGCGGTCGTGCCGCTCGAGAGCCCATAGATAGCGCCGTCGTTGGAGATCAGGTTGCGGCGCGCCTTGGCCCATTCGCCCGTCGGGGCGTAGGCGGTCACGATGCGGTCCGCCGGCGCGCACAGGGTGACGCCGGGGCGCCCGTCCGCCGTCGGGCCCGTGCCGCTCCCCAGCCAGATTGCGCCCTTCTTGCCTTCGCCCATCTGCGCGAGCGAGCGCCCCGCGAGGCTCTTCCAGTCGGTGCGCAGGATGTAGCAGCCGGCAACGATCGCGTGCTTCGCCGACGCGCCGTCCCAGAGGCTGCCCGGCGTCGTGTGCGCGAGGAACTTGTTGAAGGGCTCGCTCATCGGGTTCTCGGGATTGGGCCCGAGGAAGGCGTCGAAGCGACCGGACGTCACCTTGCGGCCGTGCAACGTCACGCTGTACTTCCCCGGCTGGCCGATCAAGTCCACACGGATCTGGCGCTTGCCGCCCAACGTGAGGACCTGGTTCCGCGACGACGCGAGGTGGTAGTACTGGAACCAGTTCCCGTAGACGGATCCGCCCGTCTTGGGTGCCTTGAAGGGACCGGCGCTGTCCTTGGGCGTCTTGACGGACACATCGAACCGGTCCGCGCCCGGATACCAGATGTCGACGATCACCTCGCCGTGGGACTCCTTCTCGATCGGGAGCGTGACGCTGCCGCCCTGCGTCACGCGCCCTGCCGCGCGGTTCTTGCGATCGCCCTTGTCGCTCGAGCCGGTGACGAAGACGCGGCCGGGGATCTTCGGTCCAACGACCTCATCGATCACGCGGCAGAGCTTGCTGCCGCCATCCGTCGGTCCGCCCATCTGGCCGAAGTTCATGAGCATCACGAGCGGCCGGTCGATGAGCTTCGCCTCCGCCACGCAGAAGTGCAGCGCCACGCGCAGACGACGGAGATCGAACCAGACGTCCTTGCCCTTGTCGGTGATCTTGCGCTCGTCCTCCGCCGAGATCTTCGTGACTTGCTCGGGCGGGGGGTCGAGCTTGAGCCGCACGACGAGCAGGTGCGCGTCAGGCGCGATGCCGCGGTGCATCGCCTCCTTGCTGCCCCGTCCGTTCCCACACGCGATCCCTGCGCTGGCCGTACCGCGGCCTTCCAGGTCCACGATGGGCGGCTTCTGGCCGAACTTCAGAGCCCGGTCGATGGCCGTCTTGCGGTGGATCGTGCCGACGCCCCAGGGGTTGCCCTCGGCCTTGGCGCCCGTGTCGTCGGTCAGGTCCAGCACGGCGAGGATGCGGGAGGAGCCGTCGGGCTTGCGAAACGCGGGGTGCGTCGCGTCGATGCCGCGGTCGATGATGCCCACGACGACGCGGCGCCCGGTGAGCCCGAACTCAGCACGGGCGCGATCGACGCCAACGAGCGCGCGCGCCCGGTCCAGCGCGTCGGCAGGCGGCGTGCCGAGCAGCAGCAGGACCGGCACGAAGAGGCAAGCGATGCGCACGCTCGCATCCTACACCTCGGCAGGGCGCCGCCTCACAGCCTTAGCGGATCCGGCGGTAGAGCTCGAGCAGTGCTTCGGTCTGCGCGCGCCAGGAAAGGTTGCTCGCGATGGCCAACCCCGCCTGGCCGAGACGCTCTCGTTCGTCGCCGTCGCACAGCGCGTCCATGGCCTGGGCGAACCCGGCGATGTCCTCGGGGTCGTCGACGACGATGGAGCCTTCCGCGAGCAGGTCGGCCGCGCCGGCGGCGCCGCTCATGATCACCGGGCGCCCCGTCGCCGCCGCCTCGGTGCACACCAGACCGAAGGCGTCGTAGCGCGTCGGCAGGATCAGGACGTCGCTCGCGGCGTAGACCCGTTCGAGGTCAGGTCGCGAACCGAGGAACACGACGCGCTCGGTCACGCCATGGCGCTCGGCGACGCCGCGCCAGGCCCTGGCGTCGTCACCGCCCGCGACCCAGAGCCGCGCCTCGTCATGCTTCGCGGCCGCGAGCGCCGCGATGGCCGTGTCGAGGCCCTTGCGTCGCCAGCCGCTGCCGGCGAGCAGGAAGCGCGGCGCCGCGTCTCCACCGCGTGGGTCGAGCTCCGTGCGCAACGCCGCTTCATCGCGTGGGATGAAGCGCTCCGTGTCGACGCCGTAGGGAATGACGTGCTGAACCTCGTCCTGCAGTCCGAAGCGGTCGGCCAGCTGGCGTCCAATGCGAGGGGAGACGTGCTGCACATGCAGGCCGGGTGCCGTGAAGATCGCGCGCTCGATCTGGAGCTGCGCCGCATGCCGCGGCGAGACGTAGCGCAGCTTGGACCCCAGCGAGCCGTACGTGGCGCGCATGTAGTGAAGATGACTGCCTTCGCCTGTGTGGAAGATGTCCGCGCCGGGTACCCGGCTCCAAGCGTGCGATACGTCGATGCGCCCCTCGCGGCGCGCAGCGGCGAGCCATGCGCCGGCCCGCTTGGCGAAGAGTTTGATCCGCAGCGGCTGCCAGACCCTCGGAGCCCGGATCTCGACGGCTTCGATCGCTTCGGAGGGCATGTGCTTGCGCGCGAGGACCGTGACGGACTGTCCGGCTTCGGCCAAGGCGTGGGCGGTCTGCCACGTCGCGTGCTCCAGCCCGCCGCCGGCCGGATCGAAGCGCTCGATGACGAAGGCGATGCGCATGGAGGCGTTCCCGTCAGCCTGGGCGTGGACCGCGCGTTGCGGTGCAGTGCAAGCCTACCGACACGTTTCCGATATCGAGTGCCCCGCCCCGGGCCCCGATCCGCTCAGGAACCGCGATCGGATGGGGCCGCCCGGCTTGAGCGGGGGTCGGTGGTGACCTACACTCAGCCGCCTTGCTCTGGAGGGAGCCCCCATGCCCAATTTGCTGCGTCGCTGGTCCACCGTCGTCTCGATCCTCGTGCTTGCCTTGGGCGTGTGCTCCTGCGGCGGCGATGACGGTGACGGCGGCGGCACGACACTGCGCGTCGGCGTGATCCTGCCGATGACAGGCGCTCAAGCCACCTACGGCGAAGAGTCGTGGAACGGCATGCAACTCGCCCTGGAGGACCTCGAGAAGGCCGGCCTCCCGACCGTGAAGGTCCAGGTCAAGGGCGACGACGGCAAGATGGTCGAGAAGGACGTGCCGATCAGCCTGAACCTCATCCTGCGCGACGAGAAGTCCACGAAGCAGGAGGCGGGCACCCAGGCGAAGGCGCTGATCGAGGGCGAGTCGGCCCACGTGCTGCTCGGTTCGGTCGCCTCCTCGCACACCAAGATGATCTTCCAGGACGCGCGCGAGTCCGAGGTGCCGTGCATCAGCCCGGCTTCGACCAACGACACCCTCACGATCGACGGCGGCCCGTACACCAGCCGCATCTGCTTCAAGGATGGCTTCCAGGGCGCGGTCCTCGCGCGCTTCGCACTCTCGCAGGGTTGGAAGAAGGCCGCGGTCGTCGTCGACAAGGGCCAGGACTACTCGGTCGGCCTCGGGAACAACTTCGAGAAGGTGTTCAAGCAGGCGGGCGGCACGGTCACGTTCCACTACTACGTGACCGAAGACAGCGACTTCGCCAACGTCATCCAGCAGGTCGCCAACGACGAACCGGCCGTGATCTTCTGCTCGGGCTACTACACGCAGGTCGGGCCCATGATCAAGCAGGCCAAGGAGAAGTGGGCCGGCAAGCCGATCATCGGTGGAGACGGCCTCGACTCCCCCGACTTCTTCGACCTCGTGGGCGACGTGAGCAACGACATCTACTTGTCCTCGCACTTCGCGGCCGACGCACCGGAGCCCGAGGTGCAGGCCTTCGCCAAGCGCTACAAGGACAAGTTCGGCAAGTCACCAGGTGCCATGGCGGCGCTCGGCTACGACGTCCTGTTCGTCCTGATGGACGCGGTGAAGCGCTGCGACGATCCCTTCAACCATGCCAAGCTAGCCAAGGCCATTCGTGAGACGAAGGGCGTCAAGGGCATCACCGGCACCATCACCCTCGACAACGAGGAGCGCACGCCCGTGAAGGATGCCGTCATCGTAAAGGTCGAGGCCGGCCTGAAGTTCCACAAGAAGATCAAGGCCGGCGCCTAGCCGCAGCTCCGCGTGTCGCACGTGGCAGATCGTTGCATGTGACGGTATGAATGGGGCGCTGAGGCGCGGGAGGCTCGCAGGGACGTAGCGGATGGGCGAGTTCTTCGACTTCTTCCTGAACGGACTCGGCCTCGGGGCCATTTTCGCGTTCATCGCGCTCGGCTACACGATGGTCTACGGGATCATCAAGCTCATCAACTTCGCCCACGGCGAGTTCTTCATGGTGGGCGCGTACGTCGGTTACTTCACGCTGCGCGATCTCGACATCGAGCGTGTCGACCTGCCGCAGCCGTTCCCGATCATGCTCGACTTCCTCGTGGCGATCCTGTTCGCAGCCTTGGCCGCCGGCATCCTTGCGGTACTCACCGAACGACTCGCCTACCGTCCGGTGCGCAAGGCCGGCCGCATCGCCGCGCTGCTGACGGCCGTTGGTGTCTCGCTGCTGCTGCAGAACGTCGCGCGCCAGGTGTGGACGGCGAACGTGCGCCCGTTCCCTGACCCGAAGATCTTCCGCACGTTGGACGAGGTCGACGGCCCGGCCGGAACCAACCTCTACGCTGACCGCGACTTCGAGACGTCGGACGGTGACGTCGTCGTCGAGACGCAGCTCGTCGTGTCCCAGGGTGAAACCGTGGATCCCGCGAAGCGCACGCAGCTCGAGGCGGACGGTGTCGAGGAGGTCTACGAGCGCGTCACCCTCTCGCCCAAGGCCGTACAAAACTACGTGCTGCTCGCGCTGCTGCTCTTTGCGCCGATCCTCTGGCTGCTCGTGAAGAAGACGCGCATGGGCAAGGCCATGCGTGCCGCTTCAGAAGATGCCGATGCCGCGCGCTTGATGGGCATCAACATCAACCTCGTCGTGGCGGCGACCTTCTTCATCGGGGCGTTCGTGGCTGGCATTGGGGGCGTTGCGTACATCGCGACGTACGGCAAGGTCGATCCCATGATCGGCTTCCTGCCGGGTCTGAAGGCCTTCGTCGCGGCCGTCATCGGAGGCATCGGTTCGATCCCGGGCGCGATTCTCGGTGGGCTCATCCTCGGCGTGACCGAGTCCGTCCTGCCGTGGATGTTGCAGAAAATGGGTTGGGACGCTGCCTTCGCCTGGAAGGACGCGATCGCCTTCGCGTTCCTGATCGTGGTCCTGGTCGTGAAACCGACCGGCATCCTCGGCAAGCCGATGCGGGAGAAGGTCTGATGGCCGCGGGCGGCCTGCTCACGCTCGCCATCGACCTGGGGCCCGACGGCTTCTGGTGGATGAACCTGCTCTTTCTCGTCGCGATCTACGCGATGCTGGGCCTGAGCTTGAACCTCATCAACGGCTATGCGGGCATGTTCAGCCTCGGTCATCACGGGTTCTGGGCGATCGGCGCCTACGGTGCGGCCTGGTTCACGATCCAGTTCGCCGGAACGATGCCCGGTCCCCTCGTGTTCATCCTGAGCTGCCTCTTCGCGATGGGCGTGGCGGCCATCAGCGGCCTCCTCATCGGCCTTCCATGTCTCCGGTTGCGCGGGGACTACCTCGCGATCGCGACGCTCGGCTTTGGCGAGATCATCCGCATCGCGATCCAGAACTCGGACAAGGACGTCCTGGGCGGGAGTCTCGGCCTGGCCGTCCCGCGCGTGATCATGGACGTGAACCGGGAGTCGAAGGGCGACTTCCGCGTGCTGATGGTGGGCGTCGCCTTCGCCATTGTCGTGCTGATGGCCTGGGGCATCCGGAACTACATCCGCTCCGCCAAGGGGCGCGCCATGCTCGCTGTGGCTCAGGACGAGACCGCGGCAGGTCTGCTCGGCATCAACCCCACGCGATCGAAGGTGACCGCCTTCGTAATCGCGTCGACGCTGGCCGGCTTGGCCGGCGCGATCTACGCCCACTACCAGGGCAACGTGACGCCGCTCGAGTTCGGCTTCATGGAGATGGTGAAGATCTTCCTGATCGTCGTGCTCGGGGGCATGGGCTCGCTGTCGGGCTGCGTGGTCGCCGCGTTCCTGCTCATCTTCGTCGAGCAGTGGCTTGCGAAGCTGCCGCCCGAAGCTGGGTTCTTCAAGGACTGGTGGCAGGTCGAGTACGCGTTCATCCTCGTGCTGCTGATGATCTTCCGCCCGCGCGGCATCTTCGGTCCGCGCGAGATCAGCGATGTCGTCCGCTCCCTGCGGCGCAAGTTCTCGCGCGGCGCGGCCGGGGAGAACTCGTGATGGGGGGGCTCTTCTCCACCAAGGCGGTGACCAAGAAGTATGGCGGCCTGACGGCGGTCAGCGAGGTGTCGATCGACCTGGACCCGGGTGAGCTGGTGGGCGTCATTGGTCCGAACGGGGCCGGCAAGACGACGCTGTTCAACCTGATCACCGGCGCGGACACGTGCACGACCGGCACGGTGCACTTCGGCGGCGAGAACGTGACGGGGCTCCGGGACTTCGAGCGCGCGCGCCTGGGCATGGCGCGCACGTTCCAGAACATCCGCCTCTGGCCGTTGATGACGGCGCTCGACAACGTGCGCACCGTCTACCAGGGGGCGCGGGGCAACGGTGGGCTTGGCGCGGTGCTCAGGACGCCCGGCTTCCGCCGCTCCGAGGCCGAGATCCGCGAGCGAGCCATGACGTTGCTCGAGCGCATGGGCTTGCAGGAGCATGCCGAGCTCATCGCCGTGGACCTGCCCTACGGCGAGCAGCGGAAGCTCGAGATCTGCCGCGCCCTGGCCCTCGAGCCCACGCTCCTGCTGCTCGATGAGCCAGCCGCGGGCATGAACCCGACGGAGAAGAGCGACCTCATGCACACCGTCGATCAACTCCGTTCGGAGCTCGATCTGACGGTGCTGCTCATCGAACACGACATGAAGTTCGTGATGGGCATCTGCGAGCGCATCTACGTTCTCGATCATGGCGAAGAGATCGCCCGCGGCACGCCCGCCGAGATTCGCGAGAACCCGAAGGTGATCGAGGCCTACCTCGGGGGGAGCGACTGATGCTGATCCTCGAGAACGTGGACGTCTACTACGGCAACATCCAGGCCCTCTACGGACTCTCCCTGGAGGTCAAGGAAGGCGAGATCGTCACGCTGATCGGCAGCAACGGCGCGGGCAAGACGACGACGCTCCGAACCATCTCCGGCTTGTTGCCCGCACGTGGCGGCTCGATCCTGTTCGAGGGCGAGCCGCTCGTCGGCCAGCGGCCGGAGAAGATCGTCGGGCGCGGGATCGCGCACTCGCCCGAGGGGCGGCGGATCTTCGTTGGCCTGTCGGTGCGCGAGAACCTGGAGATGGGCGCCTACCTGGTGCGGGATGCGGCCAAGAAGAAGGAGCGCCTCGAGCGCGTCTTCAGCCTCTTCCCGCGACTCGAGGAGCGCATCAACCAATCGGGCGGCACCCTCTCGGGCGGTGAGCAGCAGATGCTCGCGATCGGCCGGGCGTTGATGAGCCGGCCGAAGTTGCTCTTGCTCGACGAACCGAGTCTCGGCATCGCGCCGATTCTCGTGCAGGAGATCTTCCACGAGATCGACCGCATCCGGCGCGAGGACGGCACGACGATCCTGCTCGTCGAGCAGAACGCGCGCATGGCGCTGAAGTTGGCCGACCGCGGCTACGTGATCGAGACGGGCCGCATCGTGCATCAGGACCAGGCCGACGCGCTGCTCGACGACCCCAAGGTGCGCGAGGCGTATCTCGGGTAGCGCCGGCCCTGGGGCCTCGACAGGCGGACGCGCGGTCCAGTAGCCTCTCGGCATGGGTGCACGGACAAGGACCGGTCGAAGAGGCAGTGTGCTGCGACGTGCACGTGCGTGGCTGGGGACCACCAGCCTGCGCGCGTTGAAGGCCTCCCGGCTGCTCATCTCAGGCGAAGCCCTCGTCGCGACGGTCTGGATCTTGGTGCTGGGCGGCTCGGATGACCTCGGGCGCTCCGTCGCAGTCTTTCTCTGGACGATGGCGGGCACGCTCGTGGTCACCTTCTTCGTCGCGGCCGTGCGGACCGGAAACATCTTCGGCTCGCCGGAGGATCATGCGGCGTGCGAGGCTCGTGAGGGCGAGCTGAAGAGGGTCTACACCAAGGCGCTCAACGAACGGGACCTGCTCAACGAGAGGCTGCGTGCCGCCGGCCGCCTCTTGAAGGAGAAGGACAGGGCGATCGCCGGGCTGCGGAGAGACCTCCAGCGGCTGCCGAACGAGATCGAGGGCTTGCAGGGAGCAATCCGGGGACTGGAGCAGGAGAAGCGGGGCCTCCGAGCCGAGGCCGAGGGCTTGACGCAGCGCGTACGCGCGCTGGAGGCCGAACTCCAGCGCGCGCGGCTACCGCGTCCAGGCGAGCCCGACTCGAGCCTCAGCAGCTGGGCCTCGAGCTACGACCGCAGCTAGCCGTGCCGTGGAGTTACGTCGGTAGACCCCACAGCACCCACGCTGCCCAGTAGTAGGGGGCGCGCCACTTCTTCTGCGAGCGCACGTGGGCTTGCGCCTTCTTGAGGGCGGCGGCGGCGCTCAGACGCGGTCCCTTCTTGGGATTCCAGAGTCGGTAGAACTCCTTCATCAAGGCGCTCGTCGCAGCGTCGTCGACCTTCCAGAGGGAGCAGAGCACGCGTCGGCTGCCGGCGTACATGAAGGCGCGCGTGAGTCCGATGATGCCCTCGGCGCGGTAGATGCGTCCGCGTCCCGATTCGCACGCAGAGAGGGCCACGAGATCCGTCGGCACCTTGGCGGTGAAGACCTCGACGACGCTCAGCAGGCCGTCGTCGGGCGGTGCCGGCGTCAAGGCCAGTGCGGTCTGCATCGGCCGGTCCAGGTCCAGGATGCCATGGCAGGCGAAGTGCACGGCACGCCAGCGCCGCTTGGACAGGAGCCGTTCACGGACGGCCTTCTCGGTCACCTTCTTGCCCAGGACGACGGACGTGCCGACCTGCGTCGCCTCGTCCCCCGAGTCGGGCAGGTCCTGGAGGCGCGCGTAGCCGGCGTAGTCGACGCCGCCGAACGCGAGCACGTCCGTGCGCCGCCCGCTCGGCTCGCCGCGTAGCGCTCCGTAGGCGGTTCCCGAGGGGATGTAGGCGATCTCGCGCTTGGGGACGAGCGTGGATAGCGGTACCAGGAACAGGTCTCCCGTGGGAGAGGCGAGGAGTCGCTTGACGTTCGCCCCGAGCTTGAGCGGGTCGACGATCAGCTTGCGCAGTGCGGCGAGTTCGGCCTTGCCCGGGCCCGCGTCACTCGACGTCGCATCAACGACCCGTTCACAGGCTGCGTCGCACGCCGTCTGCGGCGCGAGCCGTACGATCCGCGCGGCCTTGGGTTCAACGACCAGGGCAACGTAGGACGTCTCGGCCAGCGCATACAAGACGAAGGCCTCGTCGGGCTCGAGGTATCCCTGCAGGGCGTCGAGGTCGTCGACGGTCGGGTAGGCCAACGCGGCCTCGCTCTTCGCCTCCCGTCGAATACGACCCGCGATGGCTTCCAGCCTCTTGGTCGCCGCCGTGACCTCCCTCTTCCGCTTGCGAATCTGGGGGAGGGAGCGGCTCCGAAGCACGCGCTGGTAGACGGTGCGGCTCTCGGCAAGGGCTGCGCGTGCGGCGGATTCCTCGGTCTGCAGCGCGGCGGGGATGGACAGCGCACGCAGCTTCTCGCGCCCCTCGAGGGACTCGAGCAGGGCCATGGCTCGGCCGGCCTCGATCACCTCGGCCAGGGCGGCGGGATCGTCGAGTCGCGTCGCCGCTTCGGTCGCCAGCTCGAACAATCTGGCGTGGCGGGCGCGAGCCTCGGCCCCCTGCCCCTCGGCCAGGCCGCCGACCATGACGCCGATCTGCGCGACGGCGATGCGACCCGCGGCCAGTGCGCCCTTGGCATCGTCCTGGGCAAGTCGGCACTGCATGAGGCCGAGCTGCCCTTGGACCAGGAGATCGCGCGCGCCGATGCGGTCCGCAAGCTTCGCGTTGGCCGCGAAGCGTGTGCCGGCCGTGGCGTACTGCTTGAGATGCAGCAGGCACTCGCCGACGTTCTGCTCGAGGCTCGCCAGCAGGAAGGGAGCGTCGAGGTCCTTGACCATCGCGACGGCTCTCTCGCAGAGCACGAGTGCCTTCTCGCCGCGTCCCTGCCTGAGCTCCAGATGGCCGAGGTTGGCCAGCGCGGTAGCGATCGACGGAGGATGCTTGGCAATCTCGAAGGAGGCCAGTGCTTCGGTGAGCGCCGTACGCGCGCCATCGAAGTCCTCGACCCACATCTTCGCCTGGCCCACATTGCCCAGGAAGGTCGCGACGCGCGCGGTCATCTGCGACTCGCGCGCGAGCTTGAGCGCCTGCTCGTAGGCCTCTACCGCGGCCTCGTATTCGCCGATGGCCGTGCGTATCGCACCCAGACCGGCGAGCAGGTCCACGCGGCGGCGCTTGCTGCGCACGAGTCCGAGGCCACGCTCCACGAACACGAGCGCGCGGCTGTGCTCGCCGCTCAGCCGGTATGCGGTTGCCATGCCGATCAGGACGCGCACGGTCTGCGCGCTGTTGCCGAGTTCCCGGAAGATCGCGAGGGCCTCGGCGAACTGCCCGAGGGCCTTGTCGTACCTTCCGAGCTCCGTGTAGACGTTCGCTGCGAAGAACAGGGCCTGCGCCTCCCACGCCCGTCGCTTCCGTTGCCGCTCGACTGCTCGCATCTTCTCGAAGGCGGTGAGCATGCCGGCGTAGTCGAGTGCGCCGTGCGAAGCGAGGGCAGCCTGGAGATACGCTTCACGGGCGCCGCGCAGCCAGCCGAGTGCTTTGGCCTTGTCCGCGATCGGGGCGAGCAGGGCCGCGGCCTCGGCATGCTTGCCGGTGCGTCGCAGGGCGTCGCCGCGATTCCCGCCGATGGCGAGAGCCGCCACGTCGGTCCCCGTGCTGGGGGCGCTCGCGGCGAGGGTTTCCCACGCCTTGGCTTGGCGCTGACCGTCGCTGGCGACGAGGGCAGCGATGTCCTTCGTCGAGGGCCTACGTTTCAGACGCGACGCGACATAGGCCGGTAGGCCTGCCAAGTCGTTATGCCGCGCCGCGCCCGATTGCCGCGCCGCGCCCGCAAAGGCGCGCGCGGCCTCGGGGTCCGTGCCACAGAGTACCTCCGCGACGAGAAACGGATCCGGTTCCCAGCGTTCGGCCAGCATGGCCATGTCCGCCGACGCACCCGCTGCGTGGGCCCTGACGACGGCAGCGGCCGCGACCTCCAGTCGGTCGGCCGGACCCTCGGCCTCGGCCGAGCGTCCGCTCCAGAGCGCCAGCGCGGTGAGCGAGAGTGCGAGAAGGCGCCCCATCACCCGGCGTTGCTCACGTGAACGCGGCATGCGAATGCGTTGCATCCGGACACCATACACGTCCGGTCTAGGTGCCGGGCAGGCCGGGCTCCCACGTCTGCTGCGGATCGCCGGCGCCGTCCCACGTCACGCGACGGATGTACATGCCGGGGTAGGCCGCCGTGTACGTGGGCCTCCACTGACCGCCGATCTTCACCTGGGCGCCGATGACGTTCTGCTTCTGACCCATCAGGGCATGCGTGAAGGGCTGCCAGTCGGGAACCGGATTCTCGGGCGGCCCCGTGACCTCCGTAGCGTACTGGGTCGGGATCTCGTTCGGGATCGGCAGACCGGGCATGGCCGGGGGGTCCGGGGGCATCTCGTCTTCGTAGCGGAAGTTCTCGAACGTGACCGGACCCTCAGGGAGCTTTCCTCCGATGTTCGGCCCTGATCCCGGCTGCCGGATGCGCAGTCGCTCACCGCCCTCGAGATCGATCTGAAGCCACTCGCCTTCTCGCACGAAGTTTCCGGCCGTTGCGACCCGCTTCCAGATCTCGACGTTGTTGTCCGACTTCTTGTTGTCTGCCATTGCGCTACCCCCGGTTCCGATCAGCATCCAAGCGGTCGTGCGAGCGGAAACCAGATCGCACAGACCGGCGGACAGCGAACCAGATCGCCCCACGGGCGTCAAGGGCGCGCTGTCGTACGCAGGGACCGGCGCCTACTTCCTGTCGAACGCGCCCCAGGCACGCATCGTCGATTTGAGCGTCGCACCGGGCCGCTTGATGATGAGGGGGGGCTTCGGCTTGGGCGGTACCGGATCCGGGTTGGGATCGTCTTGCCGCTGACCCTTGCCGATGAGTTCCGCCAGCTTGAGCATGAACTCCGGATCCGTCACGCTCGGCGGGGGCTCGAAGCACGCCTCGAGTTGAGACGTTCTCGTCAGGTCGCCGAACCGCGTGGCGGAGAGCGGCTTCTCCTTGTCCAGGGCCGCGACGCGCTGCTGAAGGTCCCGGATGATGGAGGCCAGGCGCACGCCTTGGTTCGCTCGCCAGGGGATCCGGTTGGCCGGCGGATTCTCGCCATCCCAGGGATCGGCGCCGGGCCTCTCGACGATGCGTCCGCGATGGTCGGTGTACCTGGCCACGGCCGCGTTGTGCAGGCCGACGAGATCCCACGCGTCATTCCACACGGGCGAGCCCGACGAGAGCTTCTGCGTGTCCGCCAGGTAGTGGAGGTGGTCCCGACTGCTGCACGGGATGACACCGTTCTGCCGCATGGCGATCTTCTGATGCCTGCCGCCGGGGTACTGGATGATGTTGACCCGATCGGGTTGGCGAGGCTCGGTGGCAGGCTCCCGCAACTGGCTGTAGCCGCGCGGGAGCAGCGGAACGCCTTCGGTCGACAGCGGCTCGATGTGCACGACGGCGTAGTCCAGGGCCATCTTGGATGTCCAGCTCTTGCCCGAGCCCGGCTGGGGCGGCGGGGGACTCGTGACGAAGAACTTGCGGGGGTTGAGCCTGTGTCGATGCACGCGCAGCGACTTCGAGCCGGGGAGTGAGACGTAGTCGAACTCGGCGACAGCGATCGTCGAGAGCCACTTGGTGAGAACGTGCCGGTTTGTCATCAGCAGGGAGGGACCAATGAGGAAGCCCGTCCCGAGCTTCGTGGGCTCGGGCACGGCCGCACCGGAGCCGCTGGGCGGGTGCGGGATGATGAGGCGAGCGACGGTGGCGCGCTTGCTTGCCGCGGCCAACAGGAAGTAGGTTCCCAGCAAGTCGTCGCCGTCGCCGTCGCCGCGAGAAGGTGCGTAGGGCGCCTGAATGCTCTGCGCCATCGCCGGCTTCTCGATCCTCATCGGCCGCGCATCGGATGCGCTGGCGGCAGCGCCGCCGAGTTCCTCCTGCGCCTCGGGCGGCGGCTCTACGGTCTCGGGCTCCTCGCTCATGGCCACGGGCGCCGTGGCCTGCGCGTGGTTCATGGTGGCGGCCTGACGCTGCGCGAAGCGACGCTCCCGAACCCGCTTCATCTCCTCCTTGAACTTCGCGTCCTCGGGGTCCATTTCAACAAGCTTGGTGTCGTCATCAGGCATCCGGCGCTCTCCTGCGTCTTCGCGTGTCGGGGCGCGACGGTACGCCCGGTGCGGGAAGGGGAGCAAGGGGAATGCCACCTTCGCGGGCGGCCGAGTCTCACAGGCGAGCGACGACGGGAATCAACTCCATCGTGCGGGCCATGAAGCGCGGCCCCGTCATCTGACGCGCGATGTCGGGGCGTTCACCCGTGCCGTACTGCTCCAGGTAGGCGGCGTTCACCCGCTCGCCGATCTCATCGAGATCCGGCGGGATCACGCCCTCGACGGGAAGGATGGTTTCGCCACAACGGAGCGCCCCATCGGGCGCCGCCTGGAACGCCTGATACCAACTGCGCTCGCTGAAGCCCCATTGACGACAGAACAGACGGTCGTCAGCGACGACGACCCACATGTCGATCCAGCGATGCTCCGTCCCGGCGCGCAGCTGCAGCATCTCGGTCGCCAGGACGAGGTCGATGATGTCGCGTCGACGGAGGTTCACGACCCGGATGGTACGCGCGGCCCTGATTCGGTCGCTCACGACGATCCCGCGGGCGTCCGGCCGCGACGTCTAGAGCGCCGCCCAGCGCTCCAGGGCGTGCTTGCACTGGGCGGGCGTGGGGACGAGGGCCAAGCGGATGAACCCGTCGTTGCCGGGGCCGAACATCGAGCCCGGCGACACGACGATGCCGGCTTCGAGCAGTCGGCTTGCGTAGGCCTCGTCCTTCTCGCCCTCGGGCACGCTGACCCAGAGGTAGAAGGTCGAGTCCGTGGGGTAGAGCGAGAGGCCCAGCTTCTCGAGGCCCCTGATCATGATGGAGCGCTTGACGCCAAAGACCTGCCTGCGCTGCTCGACATGCGATTCGTCGTTCCACGCCGCGATCGAGGCGTGCTGCACCCACTCGGTCTGGGCCTGCCCCATGGCCGCGCGGCATGCCTTGTAGCGCGCGAGGATCTCGGCGTCGCCGGCCAGCATGCCGGAGCGGTACGCGGTCATGCCGGAGCGCTTGCTCAGGCTGTGGAACGCGAGGCAGCCCGTGCGGCCGAACTGCAAGATGCTCCGGGGCTTCTCGCCGAAGTAGATCTCCGTGTAGCACTCGTCCGAGCAAAGGACGAAGCCGTGCTCCTCTTGTGCTGCGACCCACGCGCGCCAGAGTTCATCCGGCAGATCCTTGCCCGTGGGGTTGTGCGGGTAGTTGATCCAGACGATCCGCGCTCGTGCAAGCACGTCGGACGGGATCGCCGCAGGGTCCATGAGGTAGTCGTTGTCCGCCGTCAGCGTGACGGGATGCAGGTCGGCGTTCGCGTACAGGCTGCCGATGGCCATCACCGGGTAGCCCGGGTCGGGGTAGACGACCGTGCGCTTGGCCTCCGACGGATCGACCAGCACGAGCGGCAGGTGGAACATCGCCTCCTTGCTGCCGCGCGTCGGCAGCACCTCGGTGCTCGCGTCGAGCGTCACGTCGAACCGGCGCGCGAACCACGCGGCGAAGGCCTCGCGCAACTCGGCCAGGCCTGCGATCGTCGGATACTGCGAGATGTCCGGGATGGCGGCGGCGAGCGCCTCGCGAATGAACGGCGCGGTCGGCTCGACGGGATCCCCCGTGCCGAAGTCCAGGACCTCGATACCCCGGGCGGCCACCTCCGCCTTGCGCCGGGCGAGCTCGACCATGGGGTAGGGCTTCAGGTTCCTGAGGGATTCGTTCATGGAGGCCGATCTTACGCCGTTTCCGCGCCGTCGGAGGCCTGTGGCAAGGTGTTCCGCCCGCTGGAGAGGCCTCGATGTGCGAACGGATCCCTGCAGACTGCCTGCCCGAGCCTTCGGGGGATCTGCGGCCTGAGGTGCGGCCGGATGCAGCGTCGCATGAATCGCCGGATGCCGCGTGGGTGATCCCCCAGGCCGACGTGTGGCCGCTCGACCGCCGCATGGTCCTCGCCGGGATGGGGAGCCTCCTGCTGACGGCCTGCGCTCCCGCTCGGCGCTCGCGTTCCCGCACCAGCGCAGCTGGGGCCGCACGGCCTCCGTCCCGGCCGCGCCGTCCCGCACCGCCCGCCTACCGCGTCCTCCGCCGCACGGCGTGGGGGGCCGAGGCGCTCAAGCCCAACCACGACCCGATGGACCAGGTCACCCGCGTCACCCTGCACCACACGGCCGAGGTCGCGGGCATGGGCACGCGCACCGACGCCGAGCTCGTCAAGGGCATCCAGAACTTCCATCGCAACACGCGTGGCTGGGCCGACATCGGCTACCACTGGATCATCGGGCTCGACGGCAACGTCTATGAAGGCCGCGCGCTCCACGTCCAGGGTGCGCACGCCGGCGGCGGCAACAACAAGCACAACCTGGGCATCAGTGTCATCGGCGACTTCACCAACGGCCTGCCGGCGTCGAAGCAGCTGCGTACCACGGCGCTGTTTCTCGAAGCATCGTTGCGTCACTACAAGGTCCCGACAAGCGAGTTGCGCGGGCATCGTGACTTCAAGGCGACCGAGTGTCCGGGCAGCGCCCTCTACGCCTGGCTCGAGTCGTTCAAACGCTCACGCGCAAGCTGACGCCGTCGCGCGACACGTTCAGGCGCTTGCGGGCGAGCCGGCCGCGTCGCGCTTTGCCACGGGCTGGAGTCGCTCGAGCCACGCGTGCATCTCGGGTGCCCCGGCCGCGCCCAACAGCGGGATCCGATCTTCGTCGTCGTCGCGCTCGTCGTGCTTGCCGAACATGAGCGCGACAGGCCCCGCGTCCTCGCCCCAGTGCGGTCGGGCGACACGCTCCACGAGCTCGTGCGCGACCATGCCGAACGTGCGACGCGCGTTGATCTCACCCAGCGGCATGAGCATGCGAGCCCCGGTGATGCTTTCGTACTCCCAGCCATCGATGCCGAAGGGACCGCGGTAGCCGGCGCTCTCCAGGTGATCCCGTACGAGGTTGGCCATCGTCTCGAGGAACGCGGGGGCATCGACCTGCGGTCCCTCCCGCGAGATCACGACACCGCGGAATCGTCCCCGGCCATCGGTGATCAGCTCATGGGCGCCGCGCTCCCATGTGTCCTCGTCGACGGGGTCCAGCCACATGCCGAAGTCGAGCGTCCGGTTCACCCAGGGCTGGAGGATGAGGCGTCCGTGCTCTTTCAGCAGCGTGGCGAGGGCGCCGCGCTGGTTCTCATCAAGCCAGCGGCCGTCCCCCAGGACGCGGTTCCGTCCCGCCGCGCCGTGGGGCGCCTTGGCGACCCAGCGTCCACCGCCGATCTCGGACGCGATGACCTCTTCGATGGAGCGTACGACGCGGCTGCCGGGCAGCGCGACGCCGAAGCGTTCCGTGAGACGCAGGGCGAACGCGCGGTCATTGACCTTGGCCGCGGCCTCGAACAACTCGCGCTGCACCGGCGCGGGGGGCGCGGCGGCCCACGCTGTGACGGGCGAGCCGTCGGGCACCTTGGCGTCGGGGCCGTGGACGAGCTTGACGTGCGGCAAGCCCGGTACATCGCGGACGCACGCCGGGTCCACCGGCGCCGGTGTCCACAGCACGTCGCCGTCCTCGCCGTAGACGCGCAGCAGCGTGCCGAAGAGCGAGACCTTCTGCAGCACGGGCAAGGGCAGCGTCCGCGGCCAGCGTCCCGCGTCGGGCGCGCCCAGGCGCGCCCAGTCGTCTTCGCAGTCCAGATTGGCGAGGATCCAGCGGGCGGCGCTCATCGGACGGATCTCATCGGGAGGCGCCTCCGGGGCGCGTGGGGGAGGTGGCGGCAAGCTTCGCGATGAAGGCCTCGGCGATGCCTGCCTCGCGGCGCGCGTCCGCGTCGAACGTCGCACCGCGTGCGCGATCGGGACCGCCATGCGGCCTTCGGACGTTGGTGTTGTAGGCCGTCCAGTCGTCCTGCTCGTCCGGCTTGAAGTGCTGGAACCACGTCCAGGCGAACGCGACGTGCCGCGTCTCGTCCGCATGGACGACCTCGAGCACAGCTGCCGTGCCGGCGTCGCCGGCTTCGCGCGCGGCGTCCGCATGCTCCTGGGCGAAGTCGAGATTGGCGTTCTCGAGGGTCAGACCCACCTCGCAGAGAAACTGCAGCGGCGTGCGCATGTGGGCGACCTTGCGCCAAAAGTGCGCCGTGACGCCGAAGTCCCCGAAGCGGTGGCCGAGGGTCTCGAGCCGCTCGATGTAGAGACGACAGTGCTTCTGCTCCTCGGCCAGGATCCCCAGGCAGCCGCGGCGGAAGTCCGCGGGGCTGTCGGGAAAGGCCAGCACGGCCCAAGCGAAGAGCTCGGCCGCCTGCAGCTCGTGGTTGGCGAGGGCGTGCAGGATGCGCGCGCGTTGGTTCGCGTCCGGCATGCCCGCGAGCGACGGGACCTTGACCTTGTTGACTGGATCGTGGCGCAGGTTGGCAGGCCGGATGGGCCCCTTCACGAACAGGGGCGCGCCGGGGTCGGCGTCGGTGATCTCGCCAGGCGGCAGCCGCAGCTTCCCCTCGAGGGTGTCGGCTTCGAGCAGGGCGAGGGCAAAGGCGCGCATCTCCACGCGCCGAATGTACCGCCGCGTGTCCGGCCTACAGAGCTTGCCGTCTCTCGGGTCCCGGCCGAATCTCGCGACATCGTCTGCGATGCCACGGAGGTCGGGCTACGGCAGCGGGTGCCAGTCGACGTAGCCGATGAGCATCTCTTCGAAGGTCTGGTTGCCCCAGCGCACGGTCTTGGTCGCATCGGGGTTGGCGGGGTTCTTCGTACTGTTGTCGAAGGTGGCGGTGCAGCGGATCCGCGTGCCGGCGGGCACGTCCAACGGCGTCGCCAAGCGGTAGTGGAGCTGCCAGTTGAAGTCGTAGCGCGGCACGTCGAGCAAGACCTTCGTCGTGCCGTCGGGGAGCTGCGCCTCGTAGCGAAACGCCGCGCCGCGGACGTGCATGTGCGGCGTGAAGCCGTAGATGCGGCCCTTGATGGGGACGAGGCGGCTCGCCTTCTCCTCGTGGGCGGCCGCGCCGGGCGGGATCTTCAGCCGGAGGTTGTAGACGCCCGCGCTGCGCATCTCGTGCCTGGGCCTGCCGTCCTTCGTGAAGATGAAGCCCAGCTTCGTCTGGTCCTTGGTCGCCGTCCCGTTGGTCGTGTAGTGGATCTGGAACTGGAGTTTGGCGCCCTTGGGCAGGAAGCGCGCGGTGCCGGCGGGGAAGGTGAACGCCGTCTGGCCCGGGACGGCAGCCGCGAAGTAGCCCTCCACGCCCCTGCGCGGCCGAGGCTGCTCGTGCTTGCGGGGGTGGTCCTTCGGGTACCGCACGAACACCAACACGTGGTGCACCGACTGCGGCGCGGTGGGGCGGATCTCGAAGGCCTGGATCCAGCGATCCTCAGGGAAGTCCGTCGCGACGGTCGAATACTGGTACCGAACCGTGCCCTCCGCCGGGACATGGAAGGCCTTGGGAATCTGGAGGACCGCGTCCGGCGTGCCGATCTTCCAGCCCTGGGGCCAGGCGCGTGGGAGCGGGGCCCGGTTCGGTTCGCCCTGGGGCGTGCCCGAAGCGACCCAGTGCTGCAGCAGGGAGCGCTCGCGTTCCGTGAGGCTGTGGTCGTTGTGCATGGGCAGGCTCGCGCGGCCGGCGAACCAGGGCGGCATCAACCGCTCCCGCACGACGTAGGCAAGCATCGGGGCGTTTGCCTTGGCGTGCTCGTACGTCATGAGTGGGAACGGGCCGTTCTCTCCAGGCCGGTGGCACGTCTGGCAGCGGTTCTGGACGATGCGCTCGACATGCTCGTGCCACGTGACAGGCTGCGCCGAAGGCTTCGGTACGGGCACCTCCAGCGTGCAGCCGGGGGCTGTCGTGGCTTCGTACTCCGGGCGCCGACCCGCGACGATGGCGGTGATGGCGTCGTCGAGGTAGTTTCGGCTGGGGGCCTCCAATGCGTAGCCCACGCCATACTGGTCGTCGATGGCGCCGCGGAAGCGGAGCGTGCGAGCGGCGTCGAGCACGAAGACCTCGGCTGTCGTCGTCGCCCGCAGAGCCTGCGAGAAGCGCGAGCCGACATCGAGCGCATAGCGCCCCGGCAGCCCGTGGGCCTTGACCGACGCCTTGATGACGGCGAGGTCCTCGAGCGGAGTCGGGTTGACGAAAAGAAAGGCGACGTCCTTCGTCGACCAAGCCTTGGCCATGCGCGCGAGCCGCGGGCCATAGCGCTTGCACACAGGGCATCCGGCGTTCGTGTAGGCGATGACCAGCGCCTTGTGCCTGGCGAAGTCCGAGAGCGTCCCCTTGGCACCGTCGAGATCGGTGAAGGCGACGTCGGCGATGAGGCCGCCGACACCATGCGCACTCCCCTTGAGCGGCGCCGCGCGGGATCGCAACGGGTCGGCCTTCTGCGGCGGGACGTCCTTGGCCTCGAGGCTCGCTGCGGCAAGCAGCACGAGGAAGGTGGCGGCGGCGAGGTGGCGCACGGTTCAGTCTCCGCGGTTCAGACGACGAGGAGGGTATACCCCGTTCCGCGGGTTTCGTTTCGTCCTGCCAGGGGATCCTAGGGACGGCCGTCGATCAAGCCATCGACCTTGCTGCGCGACGGGAACTGCAGCAGCAGGAGGACGACGCACAGGGCGCCGACGCCCAGCGCGGGCGTCTGGCCTTCCAGGAGGTAGGCGATGCCCGCCATCAGGCCGGCGGCCTCGGTACCGGCGGCGCCGGCGATCACGGCGACGCTGTACTTCTGCCGGAACGGGCCTACGTCCTTGGCGCTGTAGATGTCGATGGCCTGGCGGGTCACGACGAGGCGGAGGACGGTGAAGATGACGGGCTGGGTCAACGCGAGCACGACCAGGATGTAGGTCATCATCGTCGCTTCGGGCGCCGGATCCGGTGGCGTCGGGCCCAGCTGGACGTAGGCCGCGTAGCCCAGGAAGGCGACCACGCCGACGGTGAGCCCGCCGACGATGATCTTCAGGACCTTGACCATCTGCTGGAGCTCGGGGCTGGCAGCTACAGGGCGCATGGCGGAATCCTCTCGTCGTACGGCACGGTCACTCGTCCTAGTCGCGGGGCCTAGGTTCGCGGCGGGGGGCGAGCCGGTTGGTACTGGCGCGGCCAGGCCTGGCCCTGCTCGCGGTACTGGGCGATCCCCTCCAGGGTGAGGTGCGGGTTCAGCAGGTGGCCGCGGGCGATCGCGCACAGGTCCGCGCGCCCCGCGCCGACGATCGTATTGGCATGGTCGATGCCCTCGATGCCGCCGACCGCCATCACCGGCAGGCCCGTCGCGTGGCGGATGCGGTCCGCGAAGGGCAGCTGGTACATGCGACCATACGTAGGCTCGCTCTCCGGCGTCACGTACGCGGAGGAGACGTCGATCACGTCCACGCCGTGCTCCCCGAGCATGCGCGCGACCTCGACGGAGTCGACCGCCGTGAGGCCGCCCTCGTCGTCGAGCCAGTCGCTGGCCGAGATGCGTGCGAACAGCGGCATGGACTCGGGCAGCGCGGAGCGCACGGCCTGCACGACCTCGAGCGGGAACCGCATGCGGTTCTCGAGGCTGCCGCCGTACTCGTCCTCGCGTCGGTTGCTGAGCGGCGAGATGAAGCCGGAGAGCAGGTAGCCGTGGGCCAAGTGCAGCTCGACGAGGTCGAAGCCGACTTGGAGCGCCCGCATGGCGGCGGCGACGAACTCGTCGCGCACGATGTCCATGTGCGCGCGCGTCATTTCGACGGGGACGGGACCGCCCTCGCGGAAGGGGATCGGCGACGGCGCCATCGTGCTCCAGCCGGTGCCGTCGGTCAGGGGGCGATCGCCGTCCCAGGGCAAGGAACACGAGCCCTTCCGTCCGGCGTGGCCCAACTGGATGCCGACCTGGCAGGCGCCGTTGGCGTGCATCCAACCTACGAGGCGTTTCCAGGCTTCGACCTGGGCGTGGCTCCAGATGCCCGTGCAACCGTGCGTGATCCGTGCGTTGTCGCTGATGCACGTCATCTCGGTCATCACGAGCCCGGCGCCACCGGTCGCGAACGAGCCGTAGTGCACGAAGTGCCAGTCGTCCGGCACGCCGTCGACCGCGCAGTACTGGCACATCGCTGAGACGGCGATGCGATTCGCCAGCTCGACGCCGCGCACGCGATAGGGCGTGAGCGCCGGCGGGGGTGGGTAGCTGCCCTCGGCCCACGTCAGGCCGGCGTCCGTCGCGAACTGGGCCGCGAGGCCGTCCACGAGATCCGGATCGCGCAGCGCGAGGTTGTCGTAGGTGATGCGCTTGCTCCGCGTCATGAGGTTGAACGCGAACTGCATCGGGTGCTGCTTGGTGTAGCGCTCGGTGTTCTCGAACCACTCGAGGCTCGTCTGCGCCGTGTGCTGGAGTCGCTCCGTCTCGTCGCGGTGCTCCGCCTCGTAGGAGGCGAGGGCACCGGGGACGTCGTCGGGTCCCACGCGTTGGAACGCCTGCACCAAGGCCACGGCGTCTTCCATGGCGAGTTTCGTTCCGGATCCGATCGAGAAGTGGGCGGTGTGTGCGGCGTCGCCTACGAGCACGACGTTCTCGTGGACCCAGGTCGTGTTGCGGACGGTGGGGAAGGTCCGCCAGACGGAGCGGTTGATGAGGAGCTCGTGGCCTTCGAGGTGATCCGCGAAGAGCTCCTGCATGTAGATGACCGTATCCTCCTCGCTCGCGGCGTCGAGACCGGCGCGCTTCCAGGTTTCCTCGCGGCACTCGATGATGAACGTGCTCAGTCCGTCCTGGAAGGGGTAGGCGTGCACGCGGAACAGACCGTGCTCGTTGGCGCGGAAGATGAACGTGAACGCGTCCAGGGGCTTCGTCGTACCGAGCCAGGTGAACTTGCACTTGCGCCAGTCGAGCGAAGGCTGGAAGTGGTCGGCGAAGTGCTCTCGCACTGTGCTGTTGATGCCGTCGCCTGCCACGACGAGGTCGGCCTCGAGGAACGGCGTGATGTCGTCGACCCGGTGCTCGAACTCGAGCTTCACGCCGAGAGCGGTGCAGCGCCGCTGCAGGATCTGGAGCAGCGTCTTCCTGGCCAGACCGCAGAAGCCGTGGCCGGTGGAGCGGACGCACGTGTCGTCGTAGAAGTTGTCGATGTCGGTCCAGTAGCGGAAGTGGCTGCGGATCTCGGCGTAGCTCTCCGCGTCCGCCTCTTCGAACCCTCCCAGGGTCTCGTCCGAGAAGACGACGCCCCAGCCGAACGTGTCGTCGGCCCGGTTCTGCTCGTAGAGCGTGATGTCCGTCTCGGGGAGCGCCTTCTTGAGGAGGATCGCCGTGTAGAGGGACGCCGGGCCGGCGCCGATGCAGACAACTCGCATGCAGGTCCTTCATCCCGTCCGGGGCTGGGCGGAGACGTAGCCTACCGCCCGCGCCCCGCTGGGCGCACGACCTCTCCAGGGGTTGTCGCGGGCTGTCCACGCGCCTACCGTGCGGGACGCTCGCGCCCTGGAGAAACGCATGTCCAAGATCCACTGGTTCCTCGCACTCGCCGCTGCACTCCTTCTCGTCGGCGGCCTGAGCGCAGGGGACGTCGCCGCCGAAGACAACGCCCCCGATCTCGTCATCGTGAAGCTCGGTCCGTTGGGTGACGCCGTCAAGGTCAAGGGGGCCATCGCGCCGGCGACGTTCGAGCGCGTGGCATGTGAGCCCGAGGCCTTCGGTGGCCCCTTCGAGATTGTCGAGGCGGCCCCCGAAGGACGCGTTGTGAAGGGCCAGGTGCTCGTGCGCTTCGACGACGCGACGTACCGCGAGCAACTCGTCGCGCGGGAGCGCGACGTCGAGCTGGCGCGCATCAAGCTCCAGAAGACCGAGCTGGACGACGCGCTCCGCGTGGCCGAGACGGCCACGGCCATGGAGGACGCCGTTCGCAAGAAGCGCCTCGCCGACGAGTCCCTGGAACGCTTCGAGACGGTCGAGCGCAAGCTGCTGGAGCAGAGCAAGATCTACGCCTTCCACGGCCGCCAGATCCAGATCAAGAACATGCGCGAGGAGCTGGCGCAGCTCGAGAAGATGTACAAGGAAGACGACCTCACGGAGGAGACCGAGGAAATCGTCCTCAAGCGCAACCGCCGGAACTTCGAGCGCATGCTCGAGTCCTTCGAGCGCACGAAGGTGCGCCACGAATACGACATGAAGGTCGACCTGCCTCGCCGGCACCAGAGCCTCAGGCTCTCAGCACGTAAGGCGGCCCAGGGCCTCGAGCGCTTCCAGAAGTCCTTGCCGCTGGACGACGCCAAGCGCAAGCTCGACCTCGAGAAGGCGCGTGAGGGCCTGGCCAAGGCCGAGGAGCAGCTTGTGAAGTTCCGCGCCGACGGCGCGCTCCTGAGCGTGAAGGCGCCGATCGCCGGCTACGCGGTGCGCGGCAGCTTCTCGGGCAGCTCCTGGAGCAGCCTGCCTTCCGCCGAGGCCTACGCCGCCGGCAAGAAGATGAAGGCGCGCCAGACGCTTTTCACGGTGCTTGACGAGAGCAGCCTGCACGTGACCGCGAGCATCAGCGAGGCCGAGCTCCCCTTCGTCAAGACGGGGCAGGCGGCGACCGTCACGACGAAGGCCACGGGCAAGCAGGGTTTCGAGGCCGAGGTCGCCGTCGTCGCGCGCTACGGCAGCGATGGCAAGCACGCGATCAAGCTGCGCGTGAAGCAGGGCAACCCCATGCTGCGTGCCGGCATGAGCTGCCTCGTTGCGATTCCCAAGCCGCAGGGCGACGACGTCCTCACGGTGCCAGCCGGCTGCGTCCAGATGGAGGACGGGCAGGCCTTCGTCTTCGTCATGGGCGACGACGGCGCTGCGCGCACCGAGGTGAAGCTCGGCCGCAAGGCCGGGGGCCGTGTCGTGATCACGTCCGGCGTCAAGGCCGGGGCCCGCGTGTTGGCGCAGCCGCCCGTCGAGAAGGAGTGATCGTCGGATGAAGCGCGCCGTCCGCCTGATCGCCGTCCTGCTCGTGCCCATGCTCTTCAGCGTGGCCGCGGGACCGCTGCGCGCGGACGAAGCCCAGCCCGCCGCCGAGAAGGTGGTACCGGCGAAGGCGGCTTCGAAGAAGGTGACGCCGGCGAAGAAGGCATCCCTGGATGAGCGCATCGATGCCGCGATCCGGCGGGGCGTGGCACATCTCTTGAAGACGCAGCGCAAGGACGGCTCCTGGGGCGGCCCCGCCCCGAACCTGCATGTCGACATCTACGCCCCCAAGCCCGGCAGCAACCGGGCCTTCACGGTCGGCGCCTCCGCCCTGGCGCTCGCCGCGCTGGTCGAGGTGGGTGGCGACACGAAGGACGTGCGCGACGCCATCAAGAAGGGCACGAGCTACCTGCTCCGCAGGCATGCCGTACGGCGCGTCCGCGCGGACACGCTCTACAACGTGTGGGCACACATGTACGCGCTCGCGGCGTTCGCCCGTCTGCTCGAGAAGGAGCAGGCCCCCGAGCCGCGCAAGCGCCTCCTGAAGGCCTGCAAGAGCTGCGTGGCGTGGCTGGACCGCATGGAGTTCGTCGAGGGGGGCTGGGGCTACTTCAACTTCGCGGAGAAGACGCGCGACCCGGGGCCCGGCGCGACGGCCTTCACGACGGCAACCGGCGTGGTCGCGTTGGGCATGGCGAAGAAGCAAGGCGTCGACGTCCCGGCGTCCTTGACGAAGAAGGCAAACAAGCTCATCCGGCGTTGCCAGATGCCTGGTGGCTCGTTCGCCTACAGCTACCGCACGCGCATGTGGGCGCTGCAGGGCCGCAACGGGAACATCAACTCCACGAAGGGCAGCCTCGCGCGCACGCCGGCCTGCCTGATGGCCTGGACGCACTTCGGTGAAGAGGTTGACCCGCGGCGCTACACCCAGGCGCTCGACGAGCTCGAGAAGTACGGGCACTTCCTGCTCATCGCGCGCAAGTACCCGTATCCGCACGAGACCTGGTACAGCAACTCCGGCTACTTCTGCTTCTACGGCTACTACTACGCGACGATGCTCATCGAGCACGTGCCGGCGAAGCTGCGACCGAAGTACAAGCGCCAGATCGCCGAGAAGCTCCTGCCCCTGCAGGAGAAGGACGGCTCCTGGTGGGACTACCAGCTCTATCAGGTGCACAAGCCCTACGGCACGGGCTACGTCTTGATGGCGCTGGACCTCTGCCGCGGCGAGTGAGGTCCGGGATGCGCGTCGAGCGAGTCGAGGCGGCCGACGACCCGCGTCTGGCGGACTACCGCAACGTGCGCGATCCCGAGCTGGTGCGTCGTAGCGCCCGGTTCCTGGCCGAGGGCCGGCTTGTCGTGAAGACGTTGCTGACCGAGTCGAGCCTGACGACGTGCAGCGTGCTCTGCGACGACACGGGGCTCGCGTGGCTCGAGGACGAGCTCGCGGACGACGTTCCGGATGACGTCCCCATCTACGTCGCCGGGGCTGGGCTGCGTGCTCTCGGTGGCTGGAACTTCCACCAAGGCTGCCTCGCGCTAGGCGAGCGCCCGCCGGAGCGATCGGTCGCTGAGCTCGTCAGCGCTCGGCCGCGGCTGGTCGTGGGCATGGACTGCGTCACGAACCCCGACAACGTGGGAGCGATCTTCCGCACGGCCGCCGCCTTCGGGGCCGGGGGGGTGCTGCTGAGCCCCGAGTGCGCGAGTCCGCTCTACCGCAAGGCGCTGCGCACATCGATGGGGGCCGCACTGCGGCTCCCGTTCTCGCACGGTCCTGTCTGGCGAGAGGGACTCGAGAGTCTCCTGGCGGCCGGCTACACCGTGCTCGCGCTGACGCCGCATGGCGCGACGGAATCGCTGGAAGATGTGGTGGCGTCGATGCCGGCCGGTGCACCCTGCGCGCTGCTCCTCGGCGCGGAGGGCGACGGCCTGGGTGGGAGTTCGCTGGAGTTGGCCCAACGACGCGTGATCATCTCCATGCCAGGGGCCATCGACTCCTTGAATGTCGCTGCGGCCGCGGCGGTCGCGCTCTACCGACTCCGCTAGAGCGAGCGCCTCCTGCCTGCCTCGTCGGCGTGGGGAGGGGCGGGCGGTAGAGTGTGCCCATGGCACGCCTTCGCACCGTCCCCATGCTCGCCTCGTTCGTCCTGCTGCTCGCCGCGTGTGGCGCCCAGGAATCCAGCGGCACGTTCGTCATCCAACCGGACGGGCGCGGCACGATCGAAGTGGCGGGTGATGCGCCGGTGGTTCTCGAGCTCGAGAACGACAGCCAGGGGCCCATCGCCGTCCTCGTACGTGGCGAGCGGATGCCCTCGGAGCAGGTGGGGGCCGGCGCCGTGTGGAGGCTCGAGAGCTCCGGAACGATCCATGTGACGGTCCTCAACGCCACGGGCCAGCCCGCCTCCGTGCGCTACCGCGCCAAGGCCAAGTCAGACATCGGGGTCTCCATGAGCTCTGAGTAGCGCGCACCGCCGTGCCCGCTGCGGAGTAATGCGCCTGTTCGGCCGCCGAGGGGCATCTGACGACACGGGGCCCGCGTCCCGTTGACGCCCGTAGCACAGGAGTGGTGCAATGGCCGATTCCTCCCGGAGCACGCCATGCGCCATGTCCTGTTCGTCGTCCTGATCCTGAGCCTTCTTCCGAGCTTGCCGTTCCTCACGGCCGGGGCGGAGGAGGAGCCTGCCTCGGCGCCGAAGCCCGTCGCGGGCGCCCTGCCCAAGGCCTGGGTCGATGCCATGCCGTGGCGGCCGCTCGGCCCGGCCAACATGGGAGGGCGGATCACGTCGCTGGCCGTCTACGAGAAGGACGTGACTCAGTGGTGGGCCGCCACGGCATCGGGCGGTCTGCTGAAGACCGTGGACAACGGCATCACCTTCGAACATCAGTTCGACAAGGAGAGCGTCGTCTCCATCGGGGACGTCGCCGTCGCGCAGTCCAACCCGAAGATCGTCTGGGTGGGCACGGGCGAGTGCAATCCGCGCAACAGCGTGTCCTGGGGCAACGGTGTCTACAAGTCGATCGACGGCGGCACGACGTGGCAGCACATGGGGCTGAAGGGCACGTTTCAGACCGGCGCCGTACGCATCCATCCGACGAATCCGGATGTCGTGTACGTGGGAGCCCTCGGTCGGCTGTGGGGCCCCAACGAAGAGCGTGGGCTCTTCAAGACATCGGACGGCGGGAAGAGCTGGGAGAAGATCTGGTACCTCGACGACAAGACAGGTGTCGTCGACGTGCAGATGCATCCGAAGGACCCCGACACGTTGCTCGTCGCGACCTACGAACGCATGCGCGACGGCTTCGACACCAACGACCCGGCCAAGAAGTGGGGCCCGGGCAGCGGCCTCTGGAAGACGAGCGACGCAGGCAAGACGTTCAAGCGCATCACCAGCGGCCTGCCGACAGGCGAGCTCGGCCGTATCGGCATCGAGTACTACCGCAGCAACCCCGACCACGTGTACATGGTGCTGGAGTCCGAGAAGATCGGCATGGAGCCCGAGAACGCGCCCTACATGGGCATCAACGGGCAGGACGCTGAAGTCGGCACGCGCCTCACGAACGTCGTGAAGGGCGGCCCCGCGGCCAAGGCCGGCCTCAAGAAGGACGACGTCGTGATCTCGCTCGACGGCACGACGCTGCACGGCTACCAGGCCTTCATCAAGGCGATCCGTCAGCACGTCGCAGGTGATGAAGTCAAGATCGAGGTCTCGCGCGAACGGAAGAGCGTCTTCCTGCATCTGAAGCTCGGCAAGCGCCCGAAGCCCAAGGCGCGACCCGGCGGCCCGACGCAGGGTGGGGGCCGCGCGGCGCGCGCCCGCAGTCCCTTCGGAGCCTTCCTCGGGGGGCAGAACGCCAACATCCAGGACCAGCAGGGCAAGGACGGGCACGAGTACGGCGGCATCTACAAGTCGACCGACGGCGGCGATTCGTGGCAGCGCATCAACAGCCTGAATCCGCGGCCGATGTACTTCAGCGAGCTGCGCGTCGACCCGAACGATGAGAACCACATCTGGGTGTTGGGCATCCGTCTCTGGAAGTCCAAGGACGGGGGCAAGACCTTCGCTGGCAACGGGATCCCGCGCGGTGTGCACGTCGATCACCACGCTCTCTGGATCGATCCATCGAACGGACGCCACCTGATCCTCGGCAACGACGGTGGGCTGTACGTCAGCTACGACCGCGGCGCGCACTACGACCACCACAACCACGTCGCGATTGGGCAGTTCTACGATGTGGGCGTCGGCCCGCGGCGCGACTACCGCGTCTACGGCGGACTTCAGGACAACGGCAGCTGGGGTGGGCCGAGCCGTTCGCCGCACGCAGCAGGACCCACGAACGAAGACTGGATGCGCATCGGCGGCGGCGATGGATTCCGCGTGCGCATCGACAAGCACGATCCCGATCGGATCTACTTCGAGTCTCAGAACGGAAACGTGGCCCGGCGTCACCTGCGAACGAACGAGCGCGGCTCGTTCCGGCCGCGCATGCCGCGCGGAAGCAAGACCCGCTACCGGTGGAACTGGTACACGCCGTTCGTGCTCTCCCATCACAACAGCCGCATCTACTACACTGCGGGCAACAAGGTGTTTCGCTCCCTCGATCGGGGCAACGGGTTGCGGGCGATCTCGCCCGACGTGAGCGCCACGAAGCGCGGCAGCGCGACCGCGCTCGCGGAGGCACCGCTCGATTCCGACGTGATCTATGTGGGCACGGACGATGGTGGCTTCTGGATGACGCGTGACGGTGGCCACACGTGGGTGGATCTGTACGCGCCGGAGGCGCCGTCCGAGCCGGAGGCGCCGAAGCCGGCCAAGCGCGGCCCCGCGACCTCGGAATCGGATGGCGATGAGGCCGCCGACGCGCTGGAAGAGGAGCCGAAGCCGGACGCCCCCAAGCCGGATGCCCCTGGCAAGGACGCTGCATCGGAGGACGCCGCCCCGAAGGACACTGCACCGAAGGACGCTGCGCCGAAGGACGCTGCACCGAAGCACGAGATGGCGAAGAAGGGAGACGGGCGCAGGGGCGCGCGGCGGACGCGCAAGCCCGCGCCGAAGCCGAAGGGGCATGCTCTGCTCAAGGTCCAGCCGGACCGGCGTTACGTGAGCTGGATCGAGCCTTCACGCTTCGCCAAGGGCCGGGTCTACGTCGTCTTCGATGGTCACCGCAGCGACGACGACCGAGCCCACGTCTACGTCTCCGAGGATCACGGCCGGCACTGGAGCCCCCTCATGTCGAACCTGCCCGCCGGGTCGGGTACGACGCGCGTGGTGCGGGAAGACATCACCAACCAGGACATCCTGTACCTCGGCACGGAAATGGGTGCGTTCGTCTCCATCGATCGCGGCGGCAGTTGGACCAGCTTGAACAGCAACCTGCCCACGGTGGCCGTCCATCAGTTCGCGCAGCACGCGACGTCGGGTGAGATCGTCGCGGCGACGCATGGCCGCAGCCTCTGGGCGCTGGACGTCACCGTGCTCCGGCAGATATCGAAGACGACACCGCAGGAGGCCGTGCATCTCTTCAACCCGCCCGGCGCGGTCCAATGGCGCCCGCAGCCCGCGCGCGGGCGCACGCGCTCCTTCGTCGGCACGAACGCTCCGGCCGGTGCCCAGATCCACTTCGCGCTGGCGAAGAAGCCAGCTGATATCAAGCTCGAGATCCGCGAGCTCGACGACATCAAGGTGGTGCGCACCCTCGAGGTCGCTGCCACGGCCGGCATGCAGCATGTCGTCTGGGACCTGCGACGCACCCCCCGGCCGCGTCGTCGGTTCGGTGCCCGGGTGCCGCCTGGCACGTACCGCGTCGCGCTGACCATCGGGGGCACGACCTACTTCAGCGATCTGCGCGTCGAGATGGATCCGGGTCAGCCGGGCGCCGGTTGGATGGCCCACGAGGACGAAGCCGAGGAGCGCGCCGCGGCCCGCGCGGCGAAGAAGGCGCTGCGCTACCAGCCATACGACGCCGGGCGCGACGAGTGACGGTCGCTCCGCTCGCGCGGCGGGTATGCTCGCGCCCGTGAAGCGTCCCCGCTATCCGCACCATCTGTTCGCGTTCGTGCTCTCGTTGCCCGAGCGCATCCTGCGTTGGATCGTGACGCTCATCGGGCTCGTGGGCTATGCCGTGACGCGCCTGCTCCCGCGCCCGATTCGGGAGGGGAAGTTCTATCGCCTCGCCGTCGAGCGCCAGATCAAGATGCTCACGGACGACGTCGGCATGGCCGGACTCTTTCCTGGCTCGGCCGCGCTCGACGCGGCGTCGGCGAAGCGCTTGGCCGTAGGCGGCGCCGTCGACAATCTGATCATGGTGGGCCTGCACGCTTCGCCCCTTTGGATCCTCTTGGCCGCTTCGGACGTCAGCAAGGGCGCGCAGGCCTACATGCGCGAGCTCGCCGGCGAGCTCAAGAAGGCCGGCGTGATGGACGAGGGCTCGCGGATGGACTCGCTGGATGATGTCCTGTCGGGGCTGAACCGCCTCTCCGATCGCCTCTCGGACACGGTGGACATGCCGCCCCTGTCCGTGGCCGACATGAAGCGGACCGTGGCCGGGATCGGCGCGGAGATGAAGGCCGGGGGCGGCGCGCTGCTGAAGACGGCCGACGTCGACGGGCTCGCCGAGGAGTTGACGGGCCTCGCCCGCGACGCCAACCACTCCTTGCTCGAGACGACCGGCGCCGTGGCCTTGGGGACGATGCGGAGCGCGGGCAACATCATCAAGGGCGGCTTGGTCGGCGCCGGGGCCACGGCGAAGTTCGTGGGGCGAATCGTGTGGAACGACGTGCTCGGCGACTACGGCCGCACGATCCAGAAGATCTACCGTCGTGGCTTCTACGGCTCCGTCCGGTCGTTTCTCCGGCCGCAGGTGCGTAGCTACAGGAACCTCTTCGCCTACCGTTTCGTCAGCGTGACAGAGATGCTGCTCTCCCTGTTCCGCTGGCGGAAGGCACCGTGGCGTCTCGGGGTCGCCGTCTAGCCCGCGTCCGCGTGCATTTGATTGTCCCAGGAGCTCCATTCATTGAGCTTTCAGCCTGTCAGGCTGCCGTTCGGGTTCCGCGCTCCGATTGCGCCTCCGGCTGGTCGATAGCGAGGCCGTGGTAGGAACAGATCCGAGCCGGAGCCATGGCACACATCCTGGTCGTTGATGACGAGCCTGCAGTCCGCGATGCGCTCGTACGCCGGTTGCGAGAGATGCGGCACCGCTGCGCCGAGGCCTCGAACGGACTCGAGGCGCTCGAGCGTCTCCACGAGCGCGAATTCGACCTGGTCCTCACCGACGTGATGATGCCCAAGCTCAACGGTTTCCAGTTCCTGGAGCGTGCCCTGCCCTACCTCAAGGGCCGCGTTCCCGTGGTCGTGCTCAGCTCGGTCGATGATCGGGACGGCGCGGCGGCTGCGATCGACGCGGGGGCCTACGACTACCTCAACAAGCCCGCGGAGCGCGAAGACCTCGAGCGCGTGATCGCGGAGGGCCTGCGCCGCCGCGAGGAGATGGTCCGGCTGCTGGGACGTTTCCGCGGACGCGGGGGCCCCGTGCCTAGGGAGGCGCTTGGCGAGCGCGAGCGCGACCGCGCCGAAGCGCCCGTCGAGCAGGTCCCGGCCGGCGTGCCTGCCGTGCGGGAGGAGCGTCGTGTGGTCTCCGTACCGCGACCCGGCGAGCGCGACGACGATGCGAGCGCCCGGAGCGGTTCCGTCTGGCACCGGCTCACGGCCTGGCTGAGGAAGTCGGACAGGGCGGCGTAGAGGCGTTCTCGGCCGCACGGACATCGCAGCGATGCGCCCGCCCCGCGCCTCGGCTACCCTGTGGCCCCTGTCCGTGTGTCGGAACCACGCTGCGGCACGTGGCCGCGCAGCGCATTGAGTGTCCTTTCTGCTGGAGCCCCGCGATGAGCCGGATCATTCCGTCGCACTGGGGCAGCCAGTCCGCCTTCCGCATCGAGATCCAGACGCTCGCGACGTCCGTGTTCGACGAACTCGACCCTCAGCTGAACCCGGAGGTCTTGCTGCTCGGCCTCGTCGCTGATCACGAAGACGGCGTGTACCCCCTGTTCCTCGACACGAGCGGCAACGAGTCGTCCTCGGCCTTGTTCCACGAGGCTTCGCGGCGCGCGAAGCACATCCGCAAGGAGCTCTACGAGCAGGCCGAGGCCGAGAACGGCAAGGCGCCCGACGGAGATGCGAAACGCACGCTCGTCCTGGAGGCTTGGCGCCGGGCGGTCGAGGGGGCGCTGGAGGACAGCGACCGGAACAACGACGTCATCTCCTTCTGCTCCTCCCCACGGCCCGTCATGGAGTTCCTCGTCTGCACGGTGCTGAGGCTCAGCCGCCGCGCCTGGAGGGCGCGGTATCAGCTGCGCAAGAGCGATCTCGATACGCGTGAGCGCCGACCTGCCTCGCTCACGGATGCGACGGTGGAGCAGTTCATGCGTCGCTGCGTCGTAGGCATGGCCGAGCGCCACTCGGGCCTGTCGGCCTCGATGGTCGACGCCGATCCCGAGGAGATCATTCGCGCCGCCGGTCGGCTCGTCAGCGATGCGCCGGCCTTGGGCCCGCAGCGCGACCTCAACCTGCGAGGCCTCTGGCACGCCGCGAACACGATTTCGTCCCTGCGCTACGAGGGGCAGAGCAGCCACGGGCAGCTGCTGATCTCGGCCCCGGGGCACGAAGGCATCGTCACCAAGGTTGCCTTCCAGCGGCCGGTGCCGCTGACCGACCACGTGGCCGTGCGCAAGCTGCTCGAGACCCACCAACCTGGCTACAGCCTGCTGAGCGACGGAAGCCAGGTCTACGCGCTCGGGCACGAGAACCTCGAGTCCTCGGTACCCGACAAGAACCTCTTCAACGTGACATTCCTTCAGCACTACACGTGGGAGCTCTCCTACGGCTTGCGACCGCTCATGCGCGTGAGCTACGGACACCCGCGCATGCCCGACGAGGCGATCCATCGTCACCGCTTCGAGCAGTTGATCGCCGGGGCGTTCGGTGACGTGCCGCGGGATCGCCTGGACCGTCTTTGGCATCTTGCCGAGGCGTGCACACGCCAGGAACACGGGACGATGCTCGTCATCTCGGAGCGCGCCGTGGAGGAAGCTGAACGCCTCGGCTTGCAGGCGGCGCCCATCGACCCCATCCCGCTGGATGAGAAGGGCGTGCTGGCCCTCAGCGCCGTCGACGGAGCGTTGCTGGCCGACCCCACAGGCACGGTCCACGCCTTCAGCGTCATTCTCGACGGGCGGGCCTCGACGCGGGGCGACCCGGCGCGCGGCGCGCGGTTCAACTCCGCGCTGCGCTACGTCGATGCGAGCCGTGCGCCGTGCATCGCCGTGGTGGTGTCGGAGGACGGCACGGTCAACCTTGTCGCCCAAGAGCCCGCCTGAGCGGGCTGTCGCCCAAGAGCCCGCGTAGCGGCTAGAGCCCCATCTGCCACTGCAGGCGCAGCAGCCAGCCCGAGTCGCCGCTCCCGAGGAACGCCGGGTAGGCGGCGTACGGGTCGAGGATGAGGAAACCGCCGCTGTCCGTGTCGATGTAGGAGGCGTCGAGCTGCAGCTTGTTGCCGTGCCCGTTGAGGTAGTAGTTGATGGCGACGCCGAACTCCTGCGCGGTGCCATCGCCGGTCAGATCGCCCTCGGTGTCGTAGCCGCTCCAGCGGGCGGCGATCTCGAGGGGGCCCTGGGGGAAGTGGAAGCCCACCTGCGCCAGCCATGCCGTGGAGGAGTCGTCGTTCGTGCCGCCCACGTCCTGGTCGTCCGTGAAGCTGATCGCACCGGTGAAGGACCAGGGACCGTAGCCGAGGGCCAGGTCGACGCCGGCGCGCAGGTAGTCGCCCTCCGTGGTGTGCGGGCGGTCGAGACGGTCGGCGTAGTAGTAGGCCCAGGCGCCGATCTCGCCGTAGGTCCGGTTGGTCTGCTGCCGGAGGGCGCCTTCTTGGAATCCGATGGGCTCGAGGAACGCCCAGTTCACGCGGGCGGCGTACGCGAGGTTGTCCGACGAGCGCACGTCGATGACGTTGCGTACCGCATCGCCGCCGTCACCGTTCGTGGCGGTGAAGGCCCACGCAACCTGGTCGTTGGCGCAGGCCACGCCGTGAAGCATCAGGCCGTAGTCACGATTGCGATCGCTGTAGCCCGACATCCCGAGGCCGACCCATGCGGAAGCGAGCGATATGTCGACGAACTGCTGGAACTCCGGTCGCACCATGAGTTGGCGCGTCGTCGGCGTGCGGATGAGACCCAGGCGCGCGTTGAGGGCCTTGCTGTGGTTGTATTCGATCCACGCTTCCTTCAACTCATCGAAGCCGTGTGTGTGCGAGTCCGGGCCCAGGTTCGGGTTCGTGCAGCCGATGCAGCCCTGCAGATTGTCCCAGGCCAGCGGACCGCCCTCGCCGCCGAAGTCGAGTTCGACGAGGTACTTGAAGTACGGCGGTGCGTCGCCCGAGAAACGCACGACCGCGCGAGGCAGGGAGAAGCCCGAGCGATCTCCGCCGGGCGAGGGCGCTGCGTCGTTCCACTCGAAGGCTTCGAAACGGGTCTGCAGGATGATGTTCGTTCGCAGGCTGAAGCCGCCCCCTCGAATGAGGAAGCCGTCGTCGTAGCCCGACCCGCCACCCACAGAGGCCGGGGCGATGAGCGAGCGCGCGTCACCCAGGTAGCCATCGACCGTGCGCTCGATGTCACGCTGGCTGGGAGCTGGCTGCAGGGCGGCGGGCCGCGCGCGGCCGCTGGGATCGGGCGTGGCGATGGAGGTACCGCGGAGGTGGGTTTGCAGGGCGTCCGCGCTCGGCCCAGGGGAGGCAGCGCGCCCAGGCGACGATCGAAGCGCCGGCGGAGTGGCCTTGGGGAGCGAGGCCGGCCTGGCTGCGGGAGGCCTCGGCACGGCAGGCGCGTGGACGATCGTTCCGCCAGCCTTGCGCTTGATGATCTGGGGCGGCGGCAACGCGGCGTCGTCCGCATGCCCGACGTGGGGCATCGCCACGACGATCGCCATGGCCAAGATGATCCTGCGCATCGGCTACCGCTCCCTGACCGGTTGGATCGGCCGCTCCGGGGCGCGCTTGAGGTCGGATCGACGCCTGTTGTAAGGATTCCCACTTGATGGCCTACCGTTGGATCTTCAAGCCCCATCATCTGGGCTTTCGGGCGGTTCATGCCGCTGACGTGCGGGGCCGCAAATGCGCCGACCCGACCGGGGAAGCGGCAGCAGTACAGTCGCGGCACCGAGGCGGTCGATAGCGCAGTTGCCAGGATCCGCGCCCAGCCTCCGGTCTGCCCGGAGGGCGGCCGCGCGGTGGAGACCCCATGCCTACCTTCGCTCGCCTCACCCTGCCCGCCCTCTGCGCCCTTGCCATGCTGCTCTTCGCGGCCTGCGGGGGTGGCTCCGGCACCGGGGCTGCCGCCGTCCAAGGCGTGCCGCCCTCCGGTTCCGGTCCGCAGGCTCTCAGCACGCCCGTCTGGTATGTGATCGCCGACGCGGGCGGCGGCGGCGGCGGCGACGACCGTCTCTACAGCGTCGACATCACGCTTGCGCCGCCGGCCAACGCCCAGACGGCCATCGGCGCCGGCACCGGCACGAACAACATCGAGGGCGCGGCGTTCTGGCCGGGCACCGACACGCTCTACGCCTTCAACAGCGACCGCCTGGGCACGATCGACCTGACGACGGGCGTGTGGACGCAGGTGGTGAACAAGGACGTCTGGGACGACGGCATCGCCGCAAACATCGTGGGCCTGGACAAGAACCGCAATCCCGAGAACCTCTCGCCCAACGTCTTGAGCGACATCGACAGCGTCTCCTTCGATCCAAACACAGGCGTGGCCTACGGCGTTGCACGCGTCAGTGGGGCCGACATCCTCTTCATCTTCAGCGAGGTCACCGGACGCATCATCCGCGGGGCGTTCAACATCGGCGGTACCACGTACGACTACTTCCGTGTCCCGCCCGTCGAGTCCGGCAACGAGGACCTCGACGACATTGCCATCGACCCCTACGACGGTCAGCTCTACGGCATCGCCAACGGCGGCGGCCTCGCCGATCGCCTCGTGCGCGTCGATAAGTTCACAGGCGTCGCGACGGATGTGGGCGCGCTGGGCGTCGACGACATGGAGGGCTTCGCGTTCTACAACGACGCGACCATGTGGGGCGTAACGGGCAGCGCGAGCAACAACGCCGGTGACGGATCCTCCAACGACAACTCGGTCTTCTCGATCAACCGCGTTACCGGGCAGGCCTTCGACCGCCGTCCGCTGACCGCAGGCGGATCCGACTTCGAGTCCATGGCCTTCCTGACCGCGGATCTCAACGAGTTCTGCGGACGCGTCTGGTGCGACGACAATGGCAACGGCACCCAGGACGGCGGCGAGATCGGCGTGGCCAACGTCACCCTCGTGCTCTGGCGCGACTTCGACAACAACGACGTCGTCGACGCGGGCACCGACGTCGCACTGGTCAGCACCACGACCGACGCTGCGGGCGACTACTGCTTCGGCGTGGCATCGACCGGCGACTACGTCATCACCGTCAAGACGGACACGTTGCCCGCAAACTTCATCCTCGCCCAGGCTGACGTCCAAGCCGTCAGCGTGGTCGGCTTCGGCAACACGGTCAATGGCCTCGACTTCATCAAGGTCGGCGCGGTCGGCACGTTGGGCGACACGGTCTTCTCGGACGAGGACGCGGACGGGGTCCAGGACATCACGGAGCCGGGCCTGCGCGACGTCACGGTCAACCTGTACGGCCCCGGGCCGGACGGGACGTGCGGCACGCCCGATGACGTGTTCCTCGCGACGACCACCACGGATGGCGGCGGCTACTACTTCTTCCAGAGTCTCGTCGACGGCTCCTACTGCGTGGATGTGGACGAGAGCACCCTGCCCCCTGCGAGCACCCTGACGACGGCGAACGAGCCGCACGCGGCCACGATCACGGCGGGCAGCAACGACCTCCTGGGGGACTTCGGCTACCAGTTCCCCGGTCGCATCGGTGATCTTGTGTGGCTGGACGTGGATGGTGACGGCGCGTTCGATCCCGGTGAGCCGGGGCTGGCCGGCATCGACGTCACGCTCACGGGGCCCGGCCCCGACGGATTCCTCGGTACGGCCGACGATGTGGCCGTCGCCGCGACCACGACAGGGGCCGACGGGACGTACCAGTTCATGGGGCTCGCCCCCGGGTCCTACGCGGTGACCGCCGATGCCACCGACACGCCGTCGGGGACGACGCTCACGACCTTTGCGAACCCGTTGCGTGTGACCCTGCGGCAGGGCCAGGACTTCGTCGACGCCGACTTCGGCTTCGTCGGCAGCGGGACGATCGGCGACCGCGTCTGGGACGACGTGGATGGCGACGGCGTGCAGGATGGCGGCGAGCCGGGTATCTCCGGCGTCACGGTGAACCTGACGGAGGCGGGCCCGGACGGCACGCTCGGCACGGCCGACGACCTGAGCTTCCCGCCGCAGGTGACAGGCGCCACCGGTCTCTACACGTTCCCCGGTCTGCCGGGGGGGACCTACCACGTCGACGTCGACGAGAGCACGCTGCCGCTGGGGCTGCGCACGCGCACGAGCGGCGACAGCCCGACACTGGTGACGCTGGCGACAGGCGGCAACCACACGACCGCGGACTTCGGGTTCAAGACCGACGACGCGTCGATTGGCGATCGGATCTGGAACGATCTGGACGGCGACGGGACCGATGATCCGGGCGAGCCCGGCCTGGTCGGCGTCACGGTGAACCTGACGGAGGCCGGACCGGACGGCACACTGGGCACGGCGGATGACATCGCGGCCGGCACGACGGCCACGGGCGCGCTCGGCGCCTACGACTTCACCGCCCTGCCCGCCGGCACGTACCGCGTGGATGTGGACGAGAGCTCCCTGGCCGCTGGCCTCCAGCTCTCCACGGGGAACGAACCCCTCGACGTGACCCTCGCCGCGAGCCAGGACTACAACACGGCCGACTTCGGCTACTGGGTGAGTGCCGCCATCGGTGATCGCCTTTGGAACGACCTGAACGGGGACGGTGTACAGGACGCTGGTGAGCCTGGGCTCAACGGTGTCACGGTGGTGCTGACCGAGGCGGGCCCGGATGGCGCCCTGGGCACGGCCGACGACGTCGCTGCAGGCACGACGGCGACGGCAGGCGACGGCGACTACGCGTTCACCGGCCTGCCGCCGGGCCTCTACCGCATCGACGTGAGCGACGCGACGCTGCCCGCCGGCTTCGTGACCAGCACGGGCAACGACCCGCTGGACGAGACGATCACCGCGGGCGAAGACTTCACCGATGCCGATTTCGGCTACTGGTCACCGAGCACCATCGGCGACCTCGTTTGGAACGACGTCAACGGCGATGGCGTCCGCGATGGGGGCGAGCCCGGTTTGCTGGGCGTCACGGTTGACCTGACCGAGGCCGGTCCGGACGGCACCTTCGGCACCGCCGATGACGTGCTCTTCCCGTCGGAGACGACCGCCGCCGACGGCTCCTACGACTTCACCAATCTCCCCGCAGGCCTCTACCGTGTCGACGTCGATGACACAACGCTACCTTCCGGCTTCGGACCCACGACGGGCAACGATCCCCTCGACGTGACCCTGAGCGCGGGCGAGGACTACAACGGCGCCGACTTCGGGTACTGGGAGTCCGCGACGCTGGGCGATCGCGTCTGGGAAGACCTGGACGGCGACGGCGTGCAGGACGCGGGGGAGCCTGGACTGGTCGGCGTGACGGTCGTGCTCACCGGCGCGGGCCCCGACGCCACGCTGGGGACGGCGGATGACATCGCGTTTCCGTCGGTGATGACCGGCCTGGACGGTGCCTACACCTTCACGGGCTTGGCGCCCGACCTCTATGAGGTCGATGTGCTCGACGCGAGTGTGCCGGTGGGCATGGCCGCGACGACGACGGATCCGCTCAACGTGGTGCTCGGTCCCGGCGACGCGGTGGACACGGCCGACGTCGGCTTCCGCCACACCGGCCGGATCGGCGATCTCGTCTGGGACGACCTCGATGGCGACGGCGTACGTGATGCCGGTGAGCCGGGTCTGGACGGCGTGACCGTCCTGCTCGCTTCCGCGGGCCCTGATGGTCTCTGCGGCACGGCGGATGACGGCGCGACGATCTCGTCCGCGACAGCGGGCGGGGGGCTGTACGTGTTCGAGGGCCTCGCGCCCGGCACGTGGTGCGCGATGATCGACGGCGCCAGCGTGCCTCCGGGCTACGTCCCGACGGCGGGGGGGCCGGTCACGACCGTCCCGCTGACGCCGGGGCAGGACTTCACGGACGCTGACTTCGGTTTCCAGCTTGTCGGCTCGGTCGGTGATCGGGTCTGGCAGGACGTGAACGAGAACGGCGCCCAGGATCCGACCGAGCCCGGCCTCGTCGGCGTCACCGTCAACATGACAGGCGCCGGACCGGACGGCACGCTCGGCACGGCGGATGACGTCGCGTACCCGCCCCAGGTGACGGGCGCGGGCGGCAGCTACATGTTCACGGGTGTACCCGCGGGCCTCTACCGCGTCGATGTCGACGGCGCGACGGCGCCTTCGGGCATGCAGCTCACGACCGCGAACGATCCCCTGGACGTCACGCTGACGGCCGGCCAGGGCTATGCGCTGGCGGACTTCGGTTTCCAGCATGCCGGCTCGATCGGCGACCGGATCTGGCAGGACGTCGACGAGGACATGGCCCAGGATGCCGGTGAGCCCGGCTTGGTCGGCGTCACCGTCGACCTGGTTGGCGCGGGCGTCGATGCCGTGTTCGGCACGGCGGACGACGTCGTGTTTCCGTCGGAGGTCACCGGCGTCAATGGAGCCTACAGCTTCGATCGATTGCCGCCCGGCAGCTACCGCATGACGGTCGATCCGGCGAGCGTGCCGCCCGGCATGCAACTCACGACCGGCAACCAGCCGCTCACGATCGTGCTGGCACCCGCCGAGACGGTGACGACGGCCGACGTCGGGTACCAGTACGCGGGCTCCATCGGCAACCGCATCTGGGAAGACCGCGACGGCGACGCCTTCGAGGACGCGGGTGAGCCCGGCGTCGCGGGCGTTGCGGCCGAGCTCGTGGAAGCAGGCCCGGACACCACATTCGGCACAGCCGACGACGTCGTCTTCTCCGACGAGATCACCGCCCTGGACGGCAGCTACCTGTTCGACAACCTCCCGCCGGGCGTCTACCGCGTCACGGTGGACGGTGCCACGGTGCCGGCGGGCCTCGTGCTGACGACGGGCAACCTGCCTTTCGACGTCACGTTGGGGCCGGCGGCCTCCGAGACCGATGCCGACTTCGGCTACCGGCACACGGGCCGTATCGGCGACCGGGTCTGGAATGACCTCGATGGGGACGGTGTCCAGGAAGGCGGGGAGGCAGGTCTGAACGGCGTGACGGTGAATCTCACGGGCGCGGGCCCGGATGGCACGCTCGGGACTGCCGATGACGTGGCATACCCGCCGCTGCTTACGGTCACGGACGGCGACTACGAGTTCACCGACCTTCCGCCGGGGCTCTACGAAGTCGACGTCGATACGGCCACGGCGCCGATGGGCATGGTGCTCACGACCGGGAACGATCCTTCGAACGTCGCGCTCGGAGCGGGCGTTACGGTGGACACCGTGGACTTCGGTCTGCGCTTCGCTTCATCGATCGGCGATCGCGTCTGGCAGGACCTCGACTTCGACGGTCTGCAAGAGGCAGGGGAGCCGGGTCTGAACGGCGTGACGGTCAACCTCGTCGAGGCCGGTCCGGACGGCACGCTGGGGACGGCCGACGACGTGTCGTTCCCGCCGGCGGTGACGTCCGGCGACGGCGACTACCTCTTCAGCAATCTGGCGCCGGGCGACTACCGCGTCCGGGTCGACGGCAGCACGGTGCCGGCCGGGTTCCTCCTGAGCACGGCCAACGAGCCGTTCGACGTGACCCTGGGGGCGACCCAGATGGTGACCACGGCGGACTTCGGCTACCAGGCCTTGGGCACCCTGGGGGACCGGGTCTGGGAGGACCTCGATGGCGATGGTCTGCAGGACGCGGGCGAGCCGGGGCTGGACGGCGTCACCGTGACGCTGTTGGGTGCGGGTCCGGACGACATGTTCGGGACGGCCGACGATGTGACCTTCCCGCCGCAGGTGACAACCGGTGGTGGTGCGTACGACTTCACCGACCTTACGCCCGGCACCTACCGCGCCGACGTGGATCAAGGCACGGCGCCGGCCGGTGCCGTGCTGACCACGGGCAACGACCCCTTCGATGTGGTGATCGGCACGGGCGGCGACGTCGACACCGCGGACTTCGGCTTCCAGCGCCGCGGCTCGGTGGGCGATCGCGTCTGGGATGACCAGGACGGTGACGGCGTGCAAGATGCCGGTGAGCCGGGCCTGGACGGCGTGACGGTGACGCTCACGGGCGCGGGCCCGGATGGCACACTCGGCACGGCGGACGACGTGGCGTTCCCGCCGCAGGTGACGGCCGGCGGCGGCCTCTACGACTTCACCGGCTTGCCGGCGGATCTCTACCGCGTCGACGTGGACCAGGGCACGGCGCCGGCCGGCGCCGCGCTGACGACGGGCAACGATCCGCTGGACCAGGCGCTGACGGCCGGAGGCGACGTCGACACGGCCGACTTCGGCTTCCAACTCACGGGTACGATCGGCGACCGCGTCTGGTCGGACACCGACATGGACGGCGTGCAAGACGCCGGCGAGACGGGTCTCAATGGCGTGACGCTGACGCTGACCGAAGCCGGTCCGGACGGCGTGCTTGGCACGGCGGACGACGTCGCGGCAGGCAGCCAGGTGACGGCGGGGGATGGTGACTACACCTTCCCGAGCCTGACGCCGGGTCTCTACCGTGTCGATGTCGTGGAAGCGACGCTCCCGGCCAACGTCACGCTCACGGGTGGTGTCGAGCCGTTCGACGTGACGCTCGTCGCGGGGCAGACGGTGACGGATGCCGACTTCGGCTATGCGCTCGTCCTCTTCGAGGTGGGCGACGTGATCTGGGTCGACTCGGACGCCGATGGGATCTACGAGCCGACGATGGGCGAGGCACCGGTTCCCGGTGTGACCGTCACGCTGAAGGACGATGGCGGCAACGTCATTGGGACCGATACGACCAACGGCGCCGGCGAGTACCGCTTCAACGTGCCGCCGGGTTCGTACACGGTCGAAGTGGACGCCACGAACTTCCAGACGGGTGGCCCGCTCGAGGGCCTTACGACGACGGGCGCAGGCACCGATGTCTCCGCCGTGATCACGGCCGACAACTTCGACCTCGACTTCGGCTTCCTCGGTGCCGGGAGCGGCAACCGCCAGTTCTGCACCTGGTGGGCGCAGAACACCGCGCAGTGGCCGCTGCAGTCGCTGACGGTGGGGGGCACGTCGTACTCGCAGGCGGAGACGCTCGCGATCCTGAGCCGCGGCAACCTGTTGCGTGCGTCCCTCTACGGGCGCAGCGCGGCGCGCGCCGTGGCGCAGGCCGACATGTCGGTCCTCGTGGCGTGGGCGATCATCGGAGCCAAGCTCAACACCGGCGCGGGCAACCCGTCGGCAACGATCGATCAGGCTGTACGCGATGCCGACGCGTGGCTCCTGGGCGTCGGCTTCGACTCGGGCATCCGTCCGGGCCACCCGAGCTACGCCGCCGGTCAGCGGCTCTACAACACCCTCAGCACCTGGAACATGGGGCAGTAGGAGCAGCGACGCGCGGCGATCCTCTCGCTGCGCGACACCCCCGGTCGGAAGCGGGTCCTCGACGTGCAAGAGCACGCCTCCAGCCCGCCTCCTCCCGTGGACTGCCGCTCGCTTCGGTCTCCCCACGCTCGCAGCGGGTGGGAGGGACTTGGGCGTGTGAAGAGCGCTAGCGACCGGGTACGATCCTCGCGTTGTCGGGGAGGCCGTCCGCATGATCCGTGTTCGCAGCCTGCGTGATGGGGCGCTGCTCACCCGCGAGGGCCCCGAAGCCCTGCGGGACGCGCTATCCATACCCGAGCCCGACTGGATCTCCGCCATCGCGCCGGATGCGGACGAGATCAAAGCCCTGTGCGACCAGCTGAAGCTGCATCCGCTCGCCGTTCGTGATGCATTGAGCGAAGAGCAGCCGCCCAAGATCGAGGACTACCAGGACTACATCTTCTTCATCGTGCACACGCCCGTGAAGCAGGCACACAGCCAGACGCGCCGCGTCGCCGTGTTCATCGCCGAGAAGTGGATCCTGACCATGCAGACCACCGAGTCGGACGCGATGGACCAGATCGCGGCCCGGGTCGAGCAAGCTCCCGAGCACCTCATCCCTTCGCCCGGCGCCCTGGCGCACGTCGTCATCGACCACATGACGGCCGGCTTCGAGAGCCTGACGACCGACATCCTCGAAGACATGACGAAGTTGGAAGACCTCGTGCTCGGCGACCCGTCGCCCTCGAGCATGGAAGCCATCCTCAGGATGCGTCGGCGGGTGATCGGCCTGGCACGCGTGACCCGCAGCCAGCGCGATGTGTGCGGCTCGCTCTGCCGCCTGCAGCACGCGGCGCTCACGCCCGAGGTCATGCCGTACCTGCGCGACGTGTACGACCACGTGTTGCGCGTGTTCGAACTGCTCGAGTCGGCGCGGGAGGGCTTGGCCGTGACGCGGGACGCCTACCTGGCCGTCGTGAACAACCGCCTCAGCGAGATCATGCGCACGCTCACGATCATCGCGACCGTGATGATGCCGCTGTCCCTCGTCGCGGGCGTCTACGGCATGAACTTCGAGGTCATGCCCGGCACGAAGAACGCCGCCGGGTTCTGGATCACGATGGCCGTCATGGCGACCTTGGCCGGAGGCATGCTCACCTACTTCCGCCGCCGGAAGTGGTTCTGACCGGCGCCGGGCCGGGCGCTCAGCACGGCCTCGCCCGCATGGATCAGTCCTCGAGCGCGGCGGCGACCGACTCCCAGTCGGCGTAGAGCGTCTCGAGCTCCGTGCGGCCGGCTCGCAGGTTGCGCACCAGGGTTTCCGCCGCCTCGGGGTCGTGCCCGGGCCCGTAGGCGCTCTCCAGACGCGCTTCCATGTCGCCCACCCGATCTTCCAGCTTCGTGATGCGCTGCTCGAGATCACGGTAGCGGTTGCGCAATCGGTTCAGTTCGCGTTGTCGCGTGCGCCGATCCTCGAACGCCAAGCGTGCGTCCTCTTTCTCGACGCCTTCCTTGCGCCGGTCGCGGAGCGCCGTGTGGCGGCCGAACTCGCCGTCGGCCACCTTCTGCTGCCACCAGGGCGCGAAGCGCATCGGATGAGCGACCAGCTTCTTGTCCTTCACCTCGACGACGCGGTCCACGAGCTTGTCGAGGAAGTAGCGGTCGTGGCTGATGACGAACAGCGTGCCTGCGAAGTCCTGCAGCATCTCTTCCAGTTGCTCGCAGGCCTGGATGTCGAGGTGGTTCGTGGGTTCGTCGAGCATGAGGAAGTTGACGTCGTCGTGCACCAGCTTGGCCAACTGCAGCCGGCTCTTCTCGCCTCCTGAGAGGGTGCCGATCGAGCGCGCGAGGTCTTCGCGAGTGAAGAGGAAGCGGTGCAGCAGTTGGACGGCCTGTTTCGGCGGCTGGCGCGTGGTGCGGATGGCCCAATCCTCCAGCGTCTCGCGCTCATCCAGCTCTTCGCGCAGCTGGCGGTAGTCGCCAACGTTCACGGACTTGCCTAGGCGGAGCGTGCGGTTGTCCCAGCCACCTTCCTCGAGGATCTGGCTGAAGAGCGTCGACTTGCCGCTGCCGTTGTTGCCCACGAGGCAGACGCGGTCGCCGTACTCGATCTCGAGTTCCGCGCCGTCGAACAGCACACGCTCATCGTAGGCGAACGAGAAGTCCCGGATGGACAGGGCGATGCGCCCGTGGCGTCCAGCGCTCTTGATGGCCGCGCCGAAGGTGCGTTCGTTGTCATCGGGCCGCTCGACCTTGTCCATGCGCTCGACGCGCTTCAGCATGGCCTTGGCGCGCTTGGCCTGGCCCGGGTCGTCGTAGGCGTTGGCCATGTCCTTCATGCGACGGGCCTGGAACTCGATGCGCTCGATGAGCCGCTGTTGCGCCTTGAACTGGCGCTCCTGGCGCGCCAGGGCCTCGGCCTTCTGCCGGGTGAACTCCGTGTAGTTGCCGGTCCATGCCGTGACACGCGACCGGCGCAGTTCCCAGATCTCCTTGCCGACCGCATCGAGCAGATGGCGGTTGTGGCTGACCATCACGATCGCGGCCTTGGACTTCTTCACGAAGTCGATGAACCACTCGACACCTTCCATGTCGAGGTGGTTGGAAGGCTCGTCGAGCAAGAGAACGTCGGGGTCGGAAAGCACGACGCGTGCGAGGCCGATGACATTGCGCTCGCCACCGGAGAAGCCGTCCATGGGCTGGTGCCAGGCGGACTCCGGAAGGCCGAGACTGCTGAGGACGGACTCGATACGCCGCTCGATGTCGTAGACACCCGCCTGCTCCTGTTCGGCCTGCAGCCGCTCGAGGTCCCGCAGCAGCGGGCGCCGCTCATCGTCGCCCGCGGCGTCGGCCACGGCCTCTTCGACGCCGCGCAGTTCCTCCTGCATGGCCCGGTGCGTAGCGAACGCACGCTCCATCTCCTGGAAGACCGTCCGCCCCGGCTCGAAGTCGAGCTCCTGGGATTGGTAGGCGACGCGTGTGCCGGGGCCCACGACGACGCTGCCGTCCGTGGGCTCGAACTTCTGGGCCAGCAGTTTGAGCAGCGTGGACTTGCCGGTGCCGTTGCGTCCGATCATGCCGATGCGGGCGCCGGGCTCGACCTTGACGTTGATGCCATCGAGGAGCACGGGCCCCCCGAAGTGCATACGCAGTCCACTGGCTGTGATGAGCGGCATGCCGGAAGGGTACCCCGTCGGCGCGCCGCGGCGGCGTCTCGCCGCTGCGCGTCTGTCGGCGGCCCGGGCTACCTGCGCCGGAACCCGCGGGGCGGCCCCTTCTTGGGACCACGCGACGAACCCCGGGGCCCGTGCTGCCGCGGCTTGCTGTAGCCGCCGCCTGCGCCTTCGGGGTGTGCGAGGCGGGGCTTCACGACGCGGCCGCCGATGCGCACGCCGGTGAGCGCCTTGATGATCCGCTCGGCCTGCGCCGCAGGGACCTCGACGAAGGTCACGCGCTCGCGCATGTTGATCTTGCCCACGACCTTGCCCGGGAGACCTGATTCGCCCGCGATCGCGCCGACGATGGCGCCCGGCCGGACGCGGTCCTGCGCTCCGATGGGGAGCACGATCTCCACCCGGTCGACGGGGTCGTAGTGGTCGTTGGCCTGGCCCTTGCCCTTGGGCTCCGCGGGAGCGCTCAGCGGGCCTTCCCCCCAGGCGAGCTTGAGGGCGGCCGCTGTGAGGGCGTCGCCTTCGAGGTCGGTCTCCTCGGTGATCTCCTTGACCCATGCCACGAAGTCCGCAGGGATCTCACCCGCGAGGGAGATGAGCTGGTCCCGAATGCGCATCCGACGGCGGGCAAGCAACTCTTCGACCCCGGGGATGCGCATGTCCTCCATGCGCTGGCCGCTGAAGCGTTCGATGCTGCGAAGCAGGCCCTGCTCGCGCGGCTGCCAAAGCGAGACCGCGCGGCCTGCTCGCCCGGCGCGGCCCGTGCGGCCGACGCGGTGCACGTAGACCTCAGGGTCGCGCGGCAGGTCGTAGTTCACGACGAGCCCGATGTGATCGATGTCCAAGCCGCGGGCCGCGACGTCGGTCGCCACGACGAGCTGGATCTGACGACCGCGCAGGCGCTTCACGACGTGATCGCGCTGCGCTTGGTTCATGCCGCCATGCATGCAGTCGGCGCCGAACCCGCGCGAGCTGAGGTGCTCAGCAAGCTCGGCGGCCATGCGCTGGGTGCCGACGAAGATCAGGACGGCCTCGTGATCCTCGACGCCCAGGATGCGCTCGAGGGCCTCGTTCTTGTTGTGGCGCGACACGCGGATGCTCGCCTGCTCGATGCTCTGGACCGTCTTGGTCTTCTGCTCGAATTTCACGTCTGCGGGGTCGTTGAGGTGCTTGGTCGCAATGCGCCGGATGGGACTGGGCATCGTGGCCGAGAACAACGCAATCTGCCGCTCCTTCGGAGCGTGATCGAGGATCCATTCGACGTCTTCGAGGAAGCCCATGTTGAGCATCTCGTCCGCCTCGTCCAGGCAGAAGAAGTGCACACCTGCCAGGTCCAACGTGCCGCGCTTGAGGTGGTCGGTCACGCGCCCCGGTGTGCCGATGACGACATGCACCGTGCCCTGGAGCGCCTTGCGCTGGATGTGGATCGGCTGGCCGCCATAGACGGGCAGCACGCGCACGCCGTGCTTGCCGACGTGCTTGCCGTAGGAGCGGACGGCGGTCGCGACCTGCATCGCGAGCTCACGCGTCGGCGTAAGGACGACCGCCTGCACGTCGCGCCGCTCGAGGTCGAGGCGTTGGAGCAGCGGAAGCGCGAATGCCGCGGTCTTGCCGGTGCCTGTCTGCGCCTGCCCGATCATGTCGCGGCCTTCGAGCAGGGGCGGGATGGCGCCGGCCTGGATCGGCGTCGGCGTCTCGTAGCCGAGGTCCTGCACGGCCTTGAGGAGTTCGGGGGCCAGGCCGAGGTCGGTGAAGCGCAGTTCGTCGGATTCAGTACTCATGACCGGGCAGAGGCTACAGGGGTGACGTGCCCAGATGCCTTTCGGTCGGGTGCCTTTCGACGGCGGCGCTCGGCGTGACGAGGAGAGTACGTGACGATCAGCCGGCCTGACGGATGTCCTCCAGGGCGGCGAGTACGCGGGCGGGGGAGTTCGGCCGTGCCTCCGGGTCCTTCTGGAGGCAGGCCTGGATCAGGGCCTTCAAGGCCTCGGGAACCGGTTCATCGCGCATGCACGCAGGCTGGCCGCCTCGGATGGCCTCGAAGAGGTCCGGGAGGTTGTCCGAGGCGAAGGGCAGGCGTCCGCACAGCATGCGGTAGGCCAGCACACCCGCGCTCCAGATGTCGGAGGCCGTCGTGGGGTGCTTGCCATCGATGACTTCGGGGGCCACGTACTGCGGTGTCCCCATGAAGCCGTCGAGGCTGCTGAACGACATCGTCATGTCGCCGACGGTGCAACTCAGTCCGAAGTCCGTCAGCTTGATGGCGCCGTCGTGCGAGCCGAGGAGGACGTTGCCAGGCTTCACGTCGCGATGGACGATCCCGTTCTCGTGCGCCGTATGCAGGCCGGAGAGAACACCCCTCAGCACGCGCAGCGTCTCGTCCACCGGGAGGCGGCCGCGGTCCTCAATCACCTCGTCGAGGGTGGGGCCGTCGACGTACTCCATCTCCATCAGCCAGCCGGACGTACCGAGGTCGTGGACCTGGTAGAGCGTGACGATGTTCGGGCTCGTGAGGCGTCCGGCGAGCCTGGCTTCGCGCAGGGCGAGCCGGCGCTCCATCTCACTCGAGATCGACGGGACCATGCGGTGCATCTTGAGCGCCACGGTGCGGTCCATGAGCGTGTCGCGCGCCAAGAAGACATTCGCAAAGGCGCCTCGGCCGAGTTCCTTGCCGATCTCGAGGTGTCGGAATGTCTCGCCGGGGCCGATCCGCATGGGGGCGTGGAATCCTCGATCCACATCCCCCCCGGGAGACCGCCGGGGGCGGTCGCGTGTGCGGTTGGAGTCTATCTCAGTGGACATGGTGCGGTGCGAGTCGCAGCAGGAATAGGAGCGCCGTGGGGACTGCCCACGAAACCAGAGCGACGAGCACGGCCGTTCGTTTCGCGAAGCCCAGGCGGGCCAGCCGCCCGGGCAGGCTGCGCAGGAGAAGGACCAGGGACACACCCCATGCGGCCGCCCCCAGCCAGGCACGGGACGGCCCGTCGAAGGCCCACGAGCCGGTCCCCGAGATCAACAGGCCCACGTAGGAGGCGAAGATCGCCACGAGCAGGGGCACCAGCGCCGCCGCCCAGCACCACGCCATGTGACCGAGGGCGTCGAGCCCGTGTGGCGAGCGCAGGCGGCGTGCGACGGGGACGGCGGCCAGCCAACCCGTCATCAGGATGGGGCCGGCCCACCACGTCACGTTGGGGGCGAAGCCGGTGCCGTCCGTCCCGAAGGGGAGTTGACGCAGGAACACGGCCCCGCTCAGCGCACCGAACAACAGGATCCAGAGCTGCGCGACGCCGATGAACGCCCAGCGATAGCCGCGGTGGACATCCGGATCGCAGGCGCACGCCGCACCGCGGTTGGGTGGGGCGAAGATGCGTCGGTTGTAGGCGACCAACCGGTAGTCGTGCCGCAGCAGCCAGCGCACAGGCCCCCAGGCGAGCAAGGCGCCGAGCCAGGGCAGCTTGCCGCCTCGGAGCAGCCAGGTGATCCCGTCGTAGCCGGTGCGGATCTCGCCGGTCGCGCGATCGATCACCGCGAGCTCGTTGTGGATCCCGGCCTCGGTAAGGCGGCGCGCCTCGTCGCCTTCGAATGCGTCATGCGGCTTGCGGTCCGCGGCTCCCACGAGCCAACGTCGCGCGAGGAGCTTGCTGAGCCGATCGCACATCGAGCAGTCGCCGTCGTAGACGAGAATCCGGGCGGTCGCTGCCGCGTCGTCGCTCATGCCGTAGAGCCTAGACCCGCTTGAGCAGGAGACCGAGCGTCCAGTCGTAGACCCCCAGCACGTTCTCCCAACGTCGGATCGCGATGTCGACGAGGAACAGCAGCAGGAAGAGGACGAGGAACCAGGGCGTGAGATCGACGTAGCGCGCCTTCGTGACGCGGGCGGACGCGAGCGTGGAGCTGCCGTCCGCCAGCACACGCCCGCCCGCCGCCTTCGTGACACGCAGCAGCAGCTCGTGGTCGATGCGCGCCGACGCCGTCTCGCCGGAGACGTTGTAGACCAGGCCGGCGGAGACCATGTCCGCACCCGAGCGAGCGCGCACCAGATAGACGCCTGGGGCACTCGGGCGGAAGTGCGCCTCGTAGCGACCCGGGCCGACCTGCTCGACCGTCGCCGTCTTGATGTTCTTCATGGCCGAGCCGAGGGCGCCACGCGGCACGAAGTAGACGTCGGCCGTCACGTCGGCGGCGTTCTTGAACTGCGCGGCGTCCTCGAACACGTCGACCAGGATCCGGGCGCCACGCGCGTCGCGTACGAGCCGGATGTCCATGTTGCGTCCCTGCGGGTTGCGCGCCATCTCGCGTAGGACCTGGCCCCAGAACTGGCTGTAGCCGGGCCAGCCGGCGATCCACAGCGCTGCCCAGCGTGACTTGCAGTCCGAGGTGAACGCCGTCACCTTGCCGAGACCGAAGCGCCAGTGGGCGAGCAGCGGGTCGCCGATGTCGGTGACGAGCGGCACCTGGGTGGTGGCCTTGCGAATGGTCTTCACGTAGCCGAGCAGCTCAGGCGCCTTCGACGCATCCCACCCGGCGAGCATCGGATGCGATTCGACGGCTTGCGGGCGGAACGCCTGCTCGCGCACGAGCTTGCCCAGATGCGTCGCGGCGTCCTGCGTGAAGATGCGCGGGATCGTACTCGGGTCGTTCGTCGCGTAGTGCTTGCCGCCGCCGGCCTGCGCGATGCTGGCGAGCAGGTTGTTGTCGGCGCCGTGGCCTACACCCACGGTGGATACCGTGATGTCGTCCTGCTGGGCCTGCTGGGCGAGCTGTTGGTAGCCGCCACCCTGCGTGCGGCCGTCGCTGAGCACGATCATGTGCTTCACGCGCGCCTTGATGCCCTTCAGCGCTTCGTAGGCGGCCGTCATGCCCGGGTGGATGTTCGTTCCGCCGCTCGCGTTCAGGGTCGCGATGCGAGACGCGATCTCGCCCTTCTTGCCTGCGCGCATCAGGGGCACGACCCAGTGCGCGCGGCTGTCGAACGCCACCACGCCGATGTGGTCCTTCTTGCCGAGCATCTCGCCTGTCGCGATGGCGGCCGACTTGCAGATCTCGATCTTGTTGCCGCGCATCGAACCGGAGCGGTCGATCACGAGCACGAGGGCTGTCGAGTAGCGCTCCTCCTTGTCGGGCGGCTGCATCCGCACGGGTAGGATGTCCTCGATGGGCGTGCGGTAGTAGCCTCCGACGCCAAACGACCTCAGGCCTCCAATCATGAGGAAGCCGCCGCCGAGCTGCTCCACGTAGTCGTGGATCAGGGTCATCGCGCGATCGGCGAGTTGGAAGGCCGGCACGTCCGAGAGCACGATTCCGTCGTAGACGGCCAGCTCTTGGAGGCTTTGCGGAAACGCCTCGGGCGGGCGCACGTGCAGGCGGATGCCCTCTTTCGCCATGGCCGTCGTGAGGTAGTGCGCTTCGTCGGGTTCCCCCTCCACCAGCAGCATCAGGGGACGGCCGCGCACTTCGACGAGGCTCATCGCCTCGTTGTTCTCGGCGATCGTGTCGCCCTCGAACTCCTCGAGGCGGGCGAGGTAGCGATAGAGGTTGCGCTCCTCCGGCGTCCGCTGGAACACCTCGGTCTGCGGCTTGCCGCCGAGGATCTCGATGTCGCGGGACTCGACCTCGATGCCGTTCTCGAACAGACGCAGCTTGGCCTTGCCGCTGACGCTGCCCTCGATCTCGGCGGTCAGGGCGATCGTCGCGCCCTCGTGGGAGCGTGCGCGACTCGAGCGCAGTCGGACGATGCGCGCATCCGGCCGGCTGGGTCCGTGTACCGGGACCGCGTCGATGACGATGCCGCGCAGCGCCGCCTCGCGCGCAGCCTCCGTGACGTCGCCGCGGGTCTCCAGCCCATCGCTGACGAGCACCAGCCGGCGCGACGTCCCGGGCGGAAACAGACCGGACGCGAGGGCGACCGCGCCCGCGAGGTCCGTCTCCGAACCGTCTCGCTCGCTCAAATCGGCGTCCGGTGTCAGCGCACCGTGGTCGGCGCCCACGGGGCGCAGCACCTTCGTCGTGGCCCCCGCAGAGACGATGCCGACCAGCGCGTCGCTCGGCAGGTCGCCCATGATCGCATTGACGCGCTTCGCGGCCGAGGCCATGCCCTCCGGGCCGAGACTCTTCGAATGATCCACGACGAAGACGATGGCCTCGTCTTCCGTGTCGAGTTCCCACGCCGGGGCGGCCAGGGCCAGGAGGATCAGCAGGACGCACGCGACGCGCACCGCGAGCAGCCACCGGCGGCGCGTCGATGACATCGGATGCAACGACCGCCGGCCGAGGAACCAGACCAGCACCGCGGCCGGGGCGATCCAGAGCAACAGGTAGGGGTTGGCCCAGTCCACGTCCGCCGACTCCTAGTACACCGCGTGCCGGTGAAACAGCCACGCCTCGATCAAGAGGAGCAGCAGGACGAGCCACAGCAGCAGGGGCCTCAGATCGCCGCTGAAGATGCCGCCGGCGTCCGCCGCAGTCGTGGCGGCGGCGTCGCTGCCGCCGGCGCCCAAGAGCGTCTCGCCCTTGGAGAGCAGCGACGAACTGCCCGCGACGTCACCGATGCGCCACAGCCCGAGGCGGTCGAGCTCCGTCACGGTGCCCTCCCCGCCCAGGGTCCGGCGCGCGAGGGTGACGCCGGTCGGACCCTCCCAGACGAGCTCCGCCCCCGCGGCGTCCACGAGCCGCCCCGTCCGCAGGTTGTTGCCTTGACGTGCCTCTTCGTCCGCGCGGGCCAGCCAGAAGATCGCGTTGCCCAGAAGCAGCGGGTAGGACGCCATGAGGCCGAGGCGCTCGGACCGGTCGGCGGCGAACGCCATGATCACGAGCTTCTGCCCCTTGACCTCCCCGGCGACGAGCAGGGGGCCGACATCGCCCGTCCAAAGCGGCGTCAGGGAACCGCGGGTCTCGAGCACGGCCGTCTGGGTCACGGCCACGCGGTCGCTCGCCACGCCGTACAGCACGGGATGCCGCTCGTCCACGGCGCGCAAGGCATCGACCGGCAGACCCTCGCCCTCGATGGGCGCGGTGCGCACGGGCCCCAGCGAGTGCGGCGGCTTCATGACGATGGCCGGCACGTCCTCGGGCCACTCCTTGGGGAGCCAGCCGTCGAACAGGATGACGTCGAAGACCTCCTTGTTGGCCGCGAACGTGGCAGGCGTGGCGTTGTAGGCCTCGAGGACGCCGTCCTCGACGAGGGCCACCAGCGCCAGCTGCGTGTAGGGATCGACGTGGGCCTCGTCGCGCACCCACAGCAGCCGGACGGCGCGCGCTTCCGGGATCCGTGCCTGGACGAGGTTGTCGACGGCGAGGATGTCACCGTCGGCGCGCACTTCGATCTCGAGCACGGCCCCGTGACGCCCCTCGACCGGAATGAGCAAGCGCTCGTAGCCGCCGGGCGCGATCGTGAGGTCGCGCAGCGAGACCAGCTTCTGGTCCATGCGCACCTCGAGCTTGGCTTCCACCGTCTTCGGACCCCGGGCGTGCACCTGGACGAAGGCGTCGAGGCGGCCGTGTTCCAGCGGGCGGGGACGGATCTGGAAGCCGGTGATGCCGACGTTCGTGGGCGCGGGCAGGGCCACGTCCACGGTTTCCAGTGTGACGCCGTCTGGCAGACCGAGGCGATCCTCGAGGGCGGCGGGCTCGTCGTCGATCGCTTCGCCACTCTTGGCGTCCTTGGCGTCCTTGGCGTCCTTGGCGCCCTTCGCAGGGCCATCCGCGCGCGGCAGGGGCGCGTCGGTCACATGCCAGATCGCGGCCGGGGCATGCAGCGCGGCCAGCCGCGCCGCGAGGTGCAGCGCGGTCTCCGCGTCGCCCTCGACCGGGCGAACGCCGACGCGGTCGAGCTCGCGCAAGAGGCCGCGACGATCGAAGCTGTGGGGGACCAGGATCTCGGGCCGGCCGTCGTAGCGCATCAGCATCACGCCGACGCCCGAGGGCAGGCCTGACAAGCGGTCACGGATCCGCTCCTTGGCCTCGTCCATGCGACTGGCGCCGTCTTCATCAAGTGCGCCCATGGATGCCGACCCGTCAATCACCACGAGTACGCTCTTCAGGTCGCCTGCCTCCGGAGCGACAACCAGTTGGGCGAGGGCGCCGGTGCCGAACGCGACGGTCGCCGCCGCGATCAGCAGCGCGATGATGCGCTTCAAGCGGCGCAGCCAGGGCGATTCGCGATAGACGTGCGCGAGCGACTTGAAGAAGGTCAGCGTGCTGACCTTGATGCGCTTGGGGCGTCGCCGCACCAAGAACAGCAGGATCACCGGCACGAGCAGCCAGGCCCAGGCGAGCTGTCCGGGGAACTGGAAGTGCATGCGCGCTCGGACCTCTCTCTAGCTCTGCGACAGCGCGCTTCCGCGCGAGAGCAGTTCCAGGAACATCTTCTCGAAGGCGAGGTCCGTGCGCCATGTCACGTAGTCCACGCGCCGGCGCATGCACGACTGGCCCAACTGCTCGAGGAAGCTCTCGACGGCCGCCTGGTAGCGCTCCATGTCGCGCTTGGTCAAGGTGAGCTGCCGCTGCTCCTGTGTCTCCACGTCGATCAAGCGGACTTCGCCGTCGATCTGCGGGCGGATCTCCTCGGGCTCGAGCACGTGGACGACGTGGGTCTCGGCAGGCCACGACGTCGCGATCTCCAGCGCCGCGGCGGACTCCTCCGGCTCGCGGCCGAGCAGGTCGGAGAGGATGAACACGATGCCGCGGCGATCGCGCTTCGGGCGGAAGCCTCGCAGCGCGCCCAGGTCGGTCACGCCTTCGAAGGGCATGTTGGTCAGATGCTGCAGGACCCGGTGGATGTGTCCTTGCCCCTTGAGCGGCGGCACCTCCTGGCGCACCTGGTCGGAGAAGGAGAGCATCGAAACGCGGTGCTGGTTCATGAGGCCCAAGTAGGCGAGCGCCACGGCGAGACGCAGCGTTGCGATGCGCTTGCGCGGGAACGGCTCCACCATCGACACGCTGCGATCGATCAGGATGTGGATGTGGTACTCCTGCACCTCCTCATAGAGCTTCACGAACAGCTTCTCGATGCGCGCGAAGAGGCGCCAGTCGATCGCGCGGAAGTCGTCGCTGCGTGTGTAGTGCCGGTAGTCCTTGAACTCTCGCGTGAAGCCGACGGCCTTCGTCTGCTGGACCCCCTTCTGCTTCAACAACCGCCGCCGACGGAGCTTGAAGAAGAGCGTGCGCAGCCGCTGCAGGAAGTCAGCATCGAAGACCTGTTCATCCGCCACGAGGGCCGCCTTCCTTCTTGGGCGGCGCAGGCTTGGCGCCCGCGGGAAGATCGTCGAGCGCCACCACGCGCGATGGTGCGGGGAGGGCGTAGAGCGTGCTTACGTCAGCGAAGCCCACCGGACTCACGACGGGCGCGATCGCTCCGCCCTGGCGCCACGAGGTCATGCCGTGGAGCAGGAACTGCACCCACGTGGGATCGTCCGTGCGCTCCGGGCGCACGGCGTCCGGCCATGCCGTGTGGAACACCTCACGCAGCCCGTTGAGGTTGACGCACATCAGCCCACCCGGTCCGGTCAGGTACACGAACGATCCGTCCTGGGCCGTGTTCACCTGGAAGCGCGTGCGCTCGCCCGCGATGGCCTTCAGCGTGAGCACGGCCTGGGTGCCGCGATCCACGTCCCAAAGGACGAGACGCCCTTCTTGCAGGAACGCGATGCGCGACCCGAGGCGTGCGACCGGTGTGCCGCTGATGCGGACTTGTTTCGCGAAGAGCGGCAGGTCGAGATCGAGCTGGAGGGCCTCGCCGGCCACATGGCTGTTTGGCGGTGCGTCGTTGCGAAGCAGCAGGAGATGCCGTCCGACGAGCATGCCCCGGCGCGAGGCGCCGTTGCCGAGAGCCGTCGCCCAACGGACCGCCGGCGCGACGACCGCGGTCGGCTTCGTCGGGCCCTGAGGGCTCCACGTGCTGGGCAGGCGTCCACCCGGGGTGAGGTAGGTCACAGCCCCGAAACCGGGTATCCCAGGGACGGTGATCCCGCCCGGCCAGCCCATCATCCCCGGGTTCATGCCGGCCGGCCAGTTGCGGCGACCGCTGAGCCACATCGCGGGATTCGACGGAAGCACGGTCGGCGCCGCTGCCGTGCGCGTCGATCCGGCCGTCTTGGACGCGCCGGGGGCGCGGCGCCGCCGGCGGCCGAAGAGGCTGGACGTGTCGTCGTCGGGCTCGTCGAGCGCGAACGGCACGCGGCGGACCCGCTCGGGTTCGAAGGTCCAGAGCGAGGCTCCGTTGTCCGTGTCGAGCACCGCGGTGCGCGGACCGTAGACGAGCAACCGTCCCGCTTGCAGCGAGATGCCATCGCCTTGCGGCATGGGCGCGGACTGGGCTCGCATCGTCAGCGTGCGGTGCCAGCGCAGCTTGCCGTCCGCACGCCGAAATGCCGCGACGTCGCCGCTCGCGGGGTCGTAGCCGTAGAGCGTGCCTCCGTCCGCCGCCAGGTGCGGCGCATGCGAGGTGGCCAGGCCCCGGCCGATGGTCACCTCCCAGCGCTTCGCTCCGTCCGCGTCGTAGCAGATCGCGCCGCCGGCGCGCGGTACGTAGAACGTGCCGTTCTCACCCAGAAGCGGCGTGCGCGCCGGCGCGTACGCGGCCCACGGCGTGTTGTTCGCAGCGCGCGCGGCAAAGGCTCCGTGCCGCACCCATAGCACCTTCCCGCTCGTCCGTTCGACGCCATGCAGGTCGCCCGAGGTGTCGGAGATCAGCAGACGGTCGGCGCCGAGCGGCAGGACCGCGGTGACCGGCGCGCCGCCTGCGGTCTCGAAAGCCCAGCGCACGTGCATGCGGCCCTCGGGGCCCTTGCGGTCGATGGGGGTCGGCCGCGGGTCCGACGCATCGCTCGCCTGGGTCGTCAGCAGACTGCGTGCCGTGCTCCACGACGCGCCCAAGCCGTCGGGGAAGTCGATCCGGTCGAGCAGGCGCAAGCGCTCACGCTTGGCGGCGTCGGGCTCTTCCTCGGCCTGTCCGCCCGCCTCCTTCGCCGTCGTGGCGTCAGCGAGGCGGCGCGCGTCGGAGTTGGCTCGTCGCTGCGCCACCAGCCTGTCGAGCTCACCCATGGCCTCGTCGCGCGCCTTGACCCGCCCGAGGGCGTTGTGGACGTACGCGCGCGTCCAGGCGACCCAGAGCGGCACGTCGGCGGCGGCGGACAGACGCTCGACCTCGTCCAGCAGCGCGAGGGCATCGAGGTACCCCGCTTCGTTGCGCACGGCGACACGCCCGCCGATGGCGCGCCAGTAGGAGGCGCGCAGGTGGGCCTTGAGCTCGCCCTGCGTGTCGCGGCCTAGCTTCATGCGCGGGATGCCGCGGAGCAGTCGGCGGATCGCGCTGCGGAGCTTGTGCTCTTCGCCCGTGCTGGTGAGGGCCGCGATCCAGTCCTCCCAGTGACCGCGATCCGAAGCCGACACGACGGTGAGGCGCTCCAGACACTGCAGCACGTGCAGGCCGTCGCCGAGCTCGCGGTAGGCGCGGACGAGGCGCTCGAGCATCGAGGTGTCGTTCAGCCGGCGCACTTCCAGCTTCTCGAGCAGCGGTCGCGCGAGGTCGAGGCGCTTGCGGGACACGTGGATGAGCGCCAGGCGGGCGCGGTACTCGTGGGCGAACTCGGGGTCCTCGCGCAACAAGCCTTGGAGTTCATCGGCTGCCGCGCCCAGGTGGCTGTCCTCGGGCTTGAACCAGCCGCGGCCCGCTTCTTCCAGCAGGGCGGCGAGCTTGCGGCGCAGACGCACGCGCACCGTCGGAGGCAGGTCGCCGCCCAGGTAGGTCTGCAGCAGGCTCGTGATCGGATCGATCCGGTCGGAGCGTGCGCTGATCTCGGCGAACGCCTCGAGTCGACCCAACCGCTTCTCGGGCCAGGTCTCGTCGGCCGGGGCAACTCCCGTAGCTGCCTCGATGCGCGCCTGCTCGTCGTCGAGGAACCCCTCGTCGCCTTCGTAGAACTCGTGCAGCGACACAGCCTGCTCGAGCCAGCGACGGTAGCGCGCGGGCGTGTCCGCCAGCGGCCGCGCCTTCTCCACCCAGCGCGCCCCGCTGGTGCCGTAGCCGAGACTGCCTTCGACGTCGATCAACGCGAGGTGGATGTCGAGGTCTTCTGTGTCCACCGCGATGCGCGCCTTCAGGGCACGGCGCGCTTCGGGATAGAGGTACTGGTTCATGAGCAGCTGCATGAGATCCAGGAAGACGTCCTTCGGTGTCTCGGGCGGGATGGGCGCGGCAAGCACGCGACGCGCACCGCCGCGATCGCCCACGGCGAGGTGGCACTCGGCCCACTCGCGTCGGACATCGAGCCGGGCGGGCGCCATCTCGACCACCCGTGCGTAGAGATCCGCCGCGGTCGACGGCAGGCCGCGCACCCGCAGGAAGCGTGCCGTCTCGAGCAGGCGCAGCAGGCGCACGCCTTCGTCGAGCTTCTCGAGCAAGCCTTCCAGGACCTCGCGCGCCTTCTGTTTGCGCCCCAGCACATACAGCGAGCGGACGCGACTCTCCACGAGGTCATGGCGGTCGGGGAACGCCGCGCTGCGCGCCTCCAGGTACGACGACCGCCCGCGTTCATCCCGCAGGCGCTCGAACATCGCGAGGATCTCCTTCTCGAGGCGCGCCGATGCGGGCAGGCGCTCGCCTGCCTTGCGCAAACCGGCGAGGGCCTCGCGGTGGCGCTCGAAGCCGCTGAGGAGACGCGCGAGATCGAGCGCGGCGGACTCGTCCTGCGGCCGCTCGGCGCTGCGCTTGCGCGCGGCGTCCAGCATCGCGTCGCGCTCCTTGGCGGAGGACACGAGCCGGGCTCGACGGCGCAGGATCTCCGACCGGCGCCAGTAATCCGCGGTGAGGCGCTTCAACAGCGCGTCCAGCCGATCGGCGGCGGCGCTGCGGCGATTGAGGGCGACCTCGAGGGAGGCGGCCAGCAGCTCGGTCTCGACGCCGACTTCCGGCGCGGGCTTGGCCTTGCGTGCGCCGTCGAGTTCCTTCAACGCGCGCTCGTGGAAACCGAAGGCGTGCATCTTGCGTGCCGCGTCGAGGTGGGCTTGCGCACCACCGCCGAGAAGTCTGGCGAGCTCGCCCAGGTGCTTCGCGGCGAGGGCCCGACGGTCTTCTTGAAGTGCCTGGGTCAGCAGCTGTTCGATCCAGCGACGCTTGCGCGCAGGTTGCGTCTCGAGTTCGACGGCCTTGTCTAGCGCGTCGAGGGCGCGCGGATCGGTCGCGTCATCCAACAGCGTGTAGAGCAGATGCTGCAGGTAGCCGTTCTTGGGGTGTTGCTCCACCGCGCTGCGCACATCACGGCTGGCTTCGGGGTCGTTGGTCGCGACCAGGAGGCGCACATGCACGATGCGGGCCGACAGGTCCGTCGGATACTGCTGGAGATGGGACCTGTAGAGCGCGACGAGCTCTTCCGTGCGGCTGGCCTTGCGGTAGAGCTCGAGCAGCCGTTCCAGGGGAGAGCCGAGCGTCGGGTCGTGGTGCAGGGCGGTACGGAGCGGGAGGGAGCGTTTGCGCACCTCGTCGGGCGAGAGCGGATCCTCGGCCTGCGCCGACGGACCGCCAGCCAGCAGCAGGGCGGTGACGAGAAGCGCGTACGCCCAGGGCGCTGCGTAGGCCCGGGGAGCCGCGTGTGCCGAGGGAGCCTCGTGCCCGCGGTGGCGCGCGGGGATCGTCGCCCGGCGGCTCACGCCGCGTCGCCCGCCGGCGTGGGTACGGCGGCCAGGACGCCATCCAGAAGGCGATCGACATCGATGGCCTCGGCTTCGCCCTCGAAGTTGAGCAAGACGCGGTGGCGCAGCGCCGGTTTCGCTACGCGTTTGATGTCGGCGATGCCGACGGCGGTGCGGCCGTCGAGAATGCAGTGCACGCGTGCGGCGCGAATGAGCGTCTGCATGCCGCGCGGGCTCGCACCGTAGGAGACGAAGCGCTTGACGTCCGCGACCGAGCTCTCGTGGTCCGGGTGCGTGGCGAGCACGATAGCGGCCGCGTAGGCGGCCAGGGGCTTGGCGACGGGGACGTGCTTCAGGAGGTCCTGGAAGCCGACGAGCTCGCCGCCGGTCATCGAGACGTTGACCTGGGGCTCCGCGGCCCCCGTCGTCCGGGCGGAGATCTCGACGAGGTCCGCTTGATTCGGGAACGGCACGCGGAGCTTGTAGAAGAACCGGTCCAACTGCGCCTCGGGCAGCGGGTAGGTGCCCTCCATCTCGAGCGGGTTCTGCGTGGCCATGACGAAAAAGGGCGCGGGCAGCTCGAACGCGTCGCCGCCGATGGTCACACGCTCTTCTTGCATGACCTCGAGCAGGGCCGCCTGCGTCTTCGGCGTCGCGCGGTTGATCTCGTCGACCAGCAGCAGGTTCGTGAACACCGGCCCCTTCTCGAACGCGAACGCGCGCCGTCCACTGCCGTCTTCATTGACGATGTGGGTTCCGAGAATGTCGGCGGGCATGAGGTCGGGGGTGCACTGGACGCGACCGAAATCCACACCGAACGCACGCGAGAGCACGCGGACGAGGTAGGTCTTTCCGAGTCCGGGCACGCCTTCCAGCAGCACGTGGCCGTGGGACATCACGGCGACGAGGACGTCTTGCAGCATGTCCTCGTAGCCGACAATGGCGCGCTGAATCTCGGTGCGTATCGCAGCGAAGCGTGTGCGGAACTCGTCGAACTGGGCGGCGAGCTGTTCGGGGTTGACGGTCGCCGTACCGGCGCCGCCTGCATTGCCTGTATTGGTCACGGGATCCTCCTCGCGGGGGTGCGCCCTCGGGGCGCTCATGGTGCGTTCGATCGCCGGATGCCGGACGGGGGCCTCGCGCCCCCGTGGCGTCACTTGCTCTCGGACTCCAGCTGCTTGCGCAGCGCTGTGAAGTAGCGCAAGACATGCTCGCGGCGCGAAAGGGGCAGCGGCTCGGACGCCAGCGCCTCTTCCTGCACCTTCAAGAAATCGATGGCGATGTCACGCTTGGTGCGCGCCGACGCTTCCTTGCGGTCCTTCGGATCGCGCGTCGACATCTTGGACGAGCCCTGGTTGCCGACCTTGGCGGCGACGGTCTCGTCCTTCGAGGTCTTCAATCGTCCCGTCGGCGTGTTGCCGAGCGGTGCGCTGCCGTTGCCGGCCTGCGTACCACCGGCACCGCCGCCGTTGCCCATCTGCGTGGCGCCGCTCGCGGTGGCGGCCGCACCCGACGTGGACGAAGACGATGCACTGCTGGAGCTGCCCGCTCCCGACTTGTTGCCCCCCGAACCGGGGGATCCACCTGAACCACTTCAGGTGCCGCCGGAGCTGCTTCACGTTCCGCCGGGCTTGCTGCCCTGGCTGCTCCCAGGCGTCGGCGGCTTGTTGCCCTGATTGCCGGGGCGTGTTCCAGGAACCGGAGGCGGACCCGCCTGGTTCTGCTTCGAAGCTCAGGTCGGGCAACAGGGCTGCGAGGGCTTGTTGCCCGCCGTGCCGGGCACGGGCGCGCCACGGCTCTTCTGGCCGCTGCTTTTCTGGCCAGCGCTGTTCGCTTGCGACGAGCTGGGCGTGCCTTGATTGGACTGGCTCTGCGATCCGGAAGGCTGGCTGCCCATGGACAGCTTCACCGGCTGGCTGCCGACCTTGGACATCTGGCTCTTGGGGAGGCCGGCGATGCGCGTCATCGTGCCCTGGTTGCGACCGAGAGCCTTCTGGCCGGACGAGCGCAGGTTCTGCGCCAAGCGCTTGAGCGCCTCCATCGAGCGCATGCGCTGCGCCATCTTCTGGTAGCGGCGTGCGAGGCGATCGAACTCGTCCGCAGCGCGCTTGGGCTTCTGCTGGTCGAGCTCGCTCTGGGCAGAGCTCATGTGGCGGCCGAGCAGGCTCTTGAGGTCGGCAGCGGTGGCGGCCTTGATGCCGCCCTCGAAGGCGTTCTCGATGCGCTTGCGCGCCTCGAGCGAGAGGTCCTCGGCGCGGAGACGCTTCGCCAGCTTCGAGGACTCCTTGGACGCGTCGTCAAGCTTCTGGCCACGCAGCGATCCCGCCAGCTCTGCGGTGTCAGCGTGGCGCTCGAGCTCGGCGAGCATCGCGGAGCCAAGCTTCTCGCTGCCCGCGCCCAGCATGTCGGCGAGCTTCTCGGCATCGCGCGCGCGCTGCTCCAACTCTTCGAGCACCTCGCGCGCGGACTTCTCCTTCTCGACATTCGCCATCTTCTGGGCGCTGTCCTTCAGCTTCTCCTTCAGTTGCTCGAGCTTCTTGCGCTCGTCCTCCGTGAGGCCCTTCTCCATCTGATCGAGGGTCTTGGCCTCTTCGTCGATGGACTCGCCGACGACCGCGGCTTCCGCCGTGGCGTCCTCGCCGGCGGGGGGCATCGCCACGGCGGGCAGGCCGAAGAAGGCGACGAGGAGGAAGACGAACGGCGCAACGATCGCACGCGGGGCGGCGCGCACGGGCACGGCGGCCTCGAGCTGCTGGACGGCCATCTGCAGCGCGGCGTGGGCGCGAGTGAGGTGCAGGTCGCCGCCCGGCCCCCGCGACGGATCGCGCGCGAGGCTGTAGGCCGAGACGAACATCTCGTGCGAGCCGGAGCGCTCGTCGAAGAGAGCGAGGGCCGCGGTGTGGCCGGGCTCGCGCAGGCGCGCCCCCAGCGCGCATGCACCGGCCCAGAGGACGACGCCCAGCAGCGCCGCCGGGAAGACCGCGCGCGCGATGATGGGCAACTCACTCGTGCCGGCGAGCCACGCGACGCCCAGGCCCGCCGCAGCGAGGCCGAAGAGCGGCAGCGCGGTCACACGCAGGGCGCGCAGCCAGCGGGATGTCCAGATGCGTCGCTCGACACGCCGCGACAGCCCCAGGAAGGGAGCCGCAGGGTCCGCTACCACAGGTAGGTCGGCTCCGGCAGGAAGGCCGGCCCCGGAGGGCGGCTCGGCCTCGGGCGGAGTTGCTGCGTTCGGACGGGGGTCGGCGTGCGTCATGGAGGGGCCTACCTACTCAATCGGACGGACTAGATCTTGTCCAGAAGCCTGCGCACGCGGCGCTCGACTTCGGGGTCCTTGGTCTCCCGCAGCACCTGCTGCAGGGCTTGTTTGGCCAGTTCACCGAGATCCTCGAGGGCGCTGCTCGCTGCCTCGCGTTTCTCCCAGCTCGGGTGGCCCAGGTCGGTGATGAGGTCTCGCAACCGGACGCGCAGGACCTCGGGGACGATGGGTGTCGGTACGTGGACGTCGACCAGGTCCCGGACGGGCACCCGCAGCGTGCCGCGGGCCGTCTGCACGGGAACGACGAGCTCGCGGATCTCGCCCGTGATGTGGCCGCCGCCCCAGATTTCGGCGCGGAAACGCAGCGACTGTCCCGGATCCGGCGGGGAGCCCTCGAGCTCGTTGTGCAGGAGTCGGATCTGTGCGGGCGGCTGCGGCAGTGTGCCGCCGGGGGCGAGGAAGTGGAGAGCGTCCAGGTCGATGCGCCCGACGAACATGTCGCCGCCCGCGAGCGTGAGGTGCGGAAAGGCGACGTCGCCGAGATCCTCCTCGTCGCCGGGACGCTTTGCGCGCACCGCGACGATGCGGCGTAGCTGGTGGGGGCGAAACGTAATGGCGCCGAACAGGTCGCTCTTCATCTCGAGCTTGTCGTCGCGCAGGAACGCACGGAAGCGGCTCTCGTCGTTGAGCTCTACCCAGTAGCCGGGGATCTCATCGCCCGCGAGATAGACGCGCTTGAGCTCCTCGACGGGGATGGACATCTCGCCCCACTGCGTTGCGACGCGCAGGGACTCGGTCTTTTTCTGCGTGCGGAGGCGATTGCCCTCGAACGTCTCGATGAGGTAGGCCACGTCCCTCGAAGGTCGTGCCGCGCCGGGGCCCTCTCCCGGGCCCTCACCCGTGCCGCCGCTGTCTCCGGAGGGCACGACGACGGCGACGTCGCGCAGGACGAGCCGGTCGAGCTTCGCGACGTCGAGGTCGATCGCCATGCCCGATGTCATCTCGAAGCGCAGGCCCTTTGCGGCCACCGGACCCACGAGCTTCTGGCCGTCCCGCAGGTGGACATGCGGTTCGAGCGTCGCGTGTCGCCCGCCGACGATCGCGGCGACACGATCGAACGGCACGAGGACTTCGCCGTGCGCGCTGGCGACGGTGAGCTTCTTGCAGGATGCCGTGCCCTGGAGGAGGGTCTCCTCGGAGAACGCAAGCTGATCGAGGGAGCCGGGCGTCACGGCGAGGGCTTGCTCCACGCTCGGGATGGATGAGCCGTCGCCACCACCGCCACGGCGCGTGTTGATCATGGCTCGTCGGATGTCTCGCGGCAGGTCGGCGCCGTAGCGACGGCCGCGGAAGGGCTTGAAGAACTTGTCCACGCTGTTCGGGGACGGCGTGCGCGGCTGCGCGAGGACCACAGCACTATGCATGAGCGAGATCCGACCGTTCGCCGGCACCTGCACGTTGAAGTGGAACTGAAGGGTCTGGTTGTTGTTGGCCACGATCCTGGGCTTGACGCGGCTGTTGCTGCCACAGAGTTGGTAGACGACCAAGCCGCGCACGGGCGTCGCCATGAGGCCGGCGACGCCGGTCTCCTTCTTCTGCAGGGTCGCCCCGGCGACACGCCCCAGGTTGGTCACGACGCTCTGGTAGCGGTAGTTGAGCTGCGCGTAGATGACGAGGGCGGCCTGCTGGGGGGTCGAAGACGTGTTGCGCAGGCTCTCGACGACGCGTACGCCGCTTGTCTTGCGGTCGACCCGGAAGCGGCGCTCGACCTCGAGATGGCCGATGCGGCCTCGGACCACGTACTCACTGCCGTCGGCCCGCATCAGCTGGCTCTGCACGCCGAGGCCGGCTCGGTTGAGCGTGAAGCCTGAGTAGAGGTAGCCGTACTGGGTCTGCACGCGGCCGTGCATGTCGGGGGTGTACCGGAAGCCATGCATGTCGCTCTTGGCCTGCCAGCGCGCGGGAACGAGTTTCTCCGCGGCGTGGCTCAGCGGTGCGGTGACCAGGAGCAGCGCGAGCACGGCCAGCGCAGCGGCGATGAGCGTGACGGCCCCCTGGCGGGTCGCGTGGCGGCTGATGCGTGCGGTGTGGCGAGCCGGCGTGGTGCACCCCCTGTGCTGCGCGGAAACCTCCATTGTAGCGCGGTGGGGAGCCTCTCGCGGGCGCTGGGCAGGCTTCACTTGCCACCTCCAGCCGCCTTCTTGGGAGCGCTCTTCTTGGGGGCCTTCTTGGGGGCATCGCCCGTGGCCTCTGCGCCGTTGGCTTCGTCCTTCGCGGGCGGGGCCGCCTTCTTGGCCGGCCCGAACCAGCGGTAGTTGAGCAGATGGATGACGGGCATGCGGCAGATGCCGTAGGGCGTCTTGAGCGTCGCCATGCGCTCCCGCAGGACCCCGCTGAGCTTCTCGCCGGTCTTGAGTGTCACGTCGAAGGACGGACGGGCGTCGTCGCCGTCATCGTTGCGCTCGAGCACGCGGATCTGCGTGACGAAGACGGGCGTGAGGCCTGCCAGGGTCTCGATGTGCAGGCGCTCCCCGGTCATCGTGCCGAGGAGGTAGCAGTCGCCGGCGACGTTCGCGTGCGTCGTGGGGGGGAACCCACCCTCGCCCTCCGGGCCTGTCGCGACGGCGGCTTGCGCTCCGTGTCGCACCCAACTCGCCATGGAGCCGGGCTCGACGTCGATCGCGCCGAAGCGCTTGCTGGTCAGGCGGAGCGCTCCGCCGCCCACCGCGACCGGCGCCTTCGTGCCGTCGAGCAGGAGGATCCAGAGGCCCGGTACGGGTTCGCGGTGGTACTCGATCCGCACCACCGCCGAGAGAGGAATCGCCAGATCGCCCCAGGGCGTGACCGTCCGCAGCTTGGCGGTCTTCGACGGCCCCATGGCCAGCGTCGTTCCGTCCAGCTGCGTGAGGAAGGCTTCGACGCCGAGGGGCACGCCGCCGTCCTCGGCGGCCGCAGGCAGGAACAAGGCGTCCACACCGGCCGGGTCCAGGGCGATCTCGAGGCCCGCCTTGGTGGCGAACCGGAGCCCCTTGCTGCGGACGTGGCCGGAGAGGACCTCACCGCGCCGCAAGTAGATGCGCATGGAGCGGCCCATGTTGGCGCCCCCCTGCAGGATGGCCACGTCCTCGAAGGCCACCTCGGTCGCGCCGAGCCTCGTCTCGACGACGAAGTCCTCGCCTTCGACGCTGCCGTTCAGCGGCTTGTCCTTCTCGATGAAGAGGACTGCGGCCTCGCCGCGATCGACGTCATACGCCTTGGCGATCTCCTTGATCGCGTCGCCGGCCGAGGTGGCGGAGGTCATCGTGGCCGATGCGCCCGCGACGCCGCGATGGTTGAGCAGCACGTTGCGCACCGACTTGGGCAGGTCCGCTGTCCACGTGCGCGTGAGCAGCGGCTTGAACTCATCCAGCAAGGGCTGCCCGAGCGGCGGGCCATTCCAGCGCCGCTGCGCGATCGAGTGCAGCACGGCGGCGTTCTGGCCGCCCGCGATCGTGAGGTTCCACGTGAACTTGAACGTGCGATTGCTCTGCACGGTGATCCGGGGCGCATGCTGGCCCTTGGGCGTGGTGAGTTGGAACAGGACGCCCGGTCGCGAGCCGCCGGCGTGGACGGCGATGAGTCCGGTCTCGGCCTTCTCGAGCGTTCCGCCGGTGAAGCCGCGGCCCGCGCTCGTGCGCACCGTCTGCGCGCTGCTGCCGAGACGCGTCGTCACCTCGACAGCGACCGTGACCGTCTTCTTGCTCTTGTTGTGCAGATGCTCGACGTAGCGCACCGCGCCGAGGGCCGGGTCGAGCCGCACGCGCCGCGTGATCGCGATGTCGCCAAGCGCCCCCTGCAGGACGAGTTCCTCGCCGCTCTTGGTCTGCATTGCGGCCTGGTTGGAGCCGTAGGCGCCGCGGTTGACCTTGAGACTCATGGCGCCGTCGAAGCAGTCGTTGGTTCCGTCGCGGATGACGCCCTGGACGTTCAGGTCCCAATTGAAGCCGCGTTGATCGCTTCGGCTGAGCTGCGAGGCGTTGGCCGGGGTCAGCTTCTCTGCAGCCTGGGCCTCCTGGCCGGGATGGGGGAGCAGGACCAGGGCCAGGAGGGCCAGGGTCAGCGTGGACAGCGTCCGGCGGAAGCCATGCCGTGCGGCAGGGGCCTGCGCGCCCGGTGTCTCGGCCGGGCGCTGGTGCTGTGAGCGCACCGGGATCCACGTTCGCCGGCCCATGCAGTCCTCCACGGTGGCTCGCTTGCCCGCCACCTTCCAACGGATCGTAGCCTTCTTTGTGCAACGGGTTTGTAAGAGGCAGGTTCCCCCGCTTGGACGCCGCGCCGGGCGTATCCCCTGCGGCCCGCGCGGACTCGGTGAATCGGAGGGACATTGGGCCCACGAACGGTAACTACGTTTCCATATGTTTCCATCGCCTGGGCTTCGGCGACGTCCGTGCCGAGGGCTACCCTGCGAGGACGTCGAGGAGTCCCATGATCGAGAGATCCCGCATCCAGCCGAGCCCCGGCGCCCGTCCCGGCGACGACGGGGGGCGCGTTGATCCGCCGTCGGACGCCCACCTGGCGGTGGTCGATCTGCATCTGAGGGTGAGCGACCCCGAGAGCCAGGCGGCGCTTGAACGCCTCGCGGAGGGCGAAGAGCGCAACGCGTATGCGCTCCGCGCGCTGCGTATCGGCCTGCTCGCCTTGGGGCAGGCTGCCGGCTCGATCGACACGGACGGCGTCCGCCAGGAGGGCGAGCGCATCCTGGCCAAGTTGCAGGTGCAACTCAACGGCCAGCAGTCGTTCGTGCAGGACCGGCTCGAGAGCGTCCTGCGGGACTACTTCGATCCTGAGAGCGGTCGTTTCGCGGAGAGGGTGCAGCGGCTGGTGTCGAAGGACGGCGAGCTGGAGCGCGTGCTCCGAGAGCAGGTCGGTGGCGACGATTCCACGCTGCTGCGCACGCTCGCGGATCACTTCGGTCCCGAGAGTCCGCTCATGAAGGTGCTGAGCCCGTCGGAGTCGCAGGGCTTGCTGCTTTCGCTCCGCAAGCAGATGACGGACGTGCTGGACCGCCAGCGCGAGCGGATCCTGGACGAGTTCTCCCTCAACGAGGAGGGCAGCGCGCTCAGTCTTCTTGTTGGCAAGCTCACCCAGAACAACACCGACATCACCCAGGCACTCGAGACACGCATCGGAGATGTCGTTGGGGAGTTCTCGCTCGACCGTGAGGATTCCGCACTGAGCAAGCTCGTCGGCCGGGTCGATGCGGCGCAGCAGCGGATCAGCGCGGAGTTCTCGCTGGACCAGGAGACCTCGGCTCTCGCACGCATGCGCCGCGAGATGCTCGGCGTGCTCGAGAAGCACGGCAAGGATGACGTCGCCTTCCGCGAAGCCGTGCTCGCCGGCCTGGCCGAGATCCGCGGGCGCTACGAAGAGCGACAGAAGTCGACGCGCCACGGAGACGACTTCGAGGCGGACTTCTTCGCGGTCGTGCAAGAGCGCGTGCAGGGCACGGGCGACATCGTCATCAGCACGGCGAGCACGCCCGGCGCCATTCGCCACAACAAGAAGGGCGACGCGGTCCTCGAGCTGGGACCGGACCACCGTGCCGCCGGAGCGCGGATCGTCTTCGAGGCCAAGCAGGACGCGAGCTACACGCTCGACAAGGCCCGGGCCGAGATCGACGTCGCGCGTCGCAATCGCAAGGCGGCGGTCGGCGTGTTCGTCTTCTCCGCCGCAACGGCGCCCGAGGGCCTGCTGCCCTTCCAGCGTGTCGGCGACGACGTGTTCGTCCGCTGGGACGCACTGGATCCGGTGAGCGACGTCTGGCTCGAGGCGGGCATCGAGGTCGCCAAGGCCCTGTGCAGCCGAGATGCGGCCGAGCGCGAGGCGGAGGCGGCCGAGATCGAGGAGATCGAGGCGGCCATCGGAGCCATCGCTCAGCAGGCGGAGTTCCTCGACCAGATCACCACCTCGGCGAAGACGATCGAGAGCTCGACCGCGAAGATCCGCGAGCGGGTGCGCAAGTCCCAGAAGGACCTCAACCGGCAGGTGCTCAGGCTGCGCTCGATCGTCGACGACCTGAAGGCCAGCGGCTGAGACGCGCTCCTTGGGGCTGAGGCCCGAGCCTTCAGGGGCTGACGCCCCGGCTACTTGCCTTCCATGGCCCGTTTGAGCAGGTCGCCGAGTGTCGGCTCGGCCGGACGGTCCCGCTCCAGCACTTCGCGGATCGTGTCGTCATCTGCGACGTCGTCGGTGAGCCGATCCCCGCGGTCGGTGAGCAGCGACAGGCCGATGCGCTTGCGCTCGTAGTCGACCTCGTGGATGCGGACCGACAGCTCCTGTCCGATGCGTACGATGTCCTTGACCGTGTTGATCGGCACGGGGGAGAGCTGGGAGATGTGGGCGAGCCCCTCGATGCCGTCGGCGACCTCGACGAACGCACCGAAGGTCGCGACGCGCGTGACCTTGCCCGGTACGACCTGCCCCTTGGCGTGGTCCCGCACGTAGGCGTCCCACGGGTCTTCGACGAGGGCCTTCAAGCTGAGGGAGATGCGCTGTCCACCTTCCTCGATCTTGAGCACCTTGACTTCGATGTTGTCGCCGACGGCCAGGTGGTCCTCGGGGTTCTCGACGCGCTTGTGGGCGATCTCGCTGACGTGCAGGAGTCCCTCGACGCCGCCAATGTCGACGAACGCGCCGAACGGTTGGATGCGCGTGACCTGTCCCTTGATGATCTGCTCAGGTGCGAGCGCCGTGGCGGCGTCTGCGCGGCGCTGGTCGCGCTGGCGGTTGAGCAGGGCACGGCGCGAGACGACGAGGCGGCGCTTCTCGCGATCGACCTCGAGCACCTCGACCTCGAACTTGCGGCCGATGTAGGGCTCCATCTCCTCGACGCGGTCCAGCTCGATGTGCGAGACCGGCATGAAGGCCGTCAGCACGCCGGCCTGCAGCTCGAGGCCGCCGGCGTTGGCGGCCTTCACCTCGGCCGTGAAGATCGATCCGGGCTCGAGGCCGTCCCACTCGGCGGCCTGCGCCGTGCGGCGGACGGAGCAGACGTAGAGCGACTCCTTGGCGTCGTAGTCCTCGACGAAGACCTTGATCCTGGTGCCGGGCTCGGGCAGCTCGGTGAACTGCGCGCACGGCACGACGCCCTGCAGCCGGGGGCCGAACTCGAGGAAGGCGTCCTGTTGACCGACGACCGTGACGAGGGCCTTGTGGAACTTGCCGGGCCGGACCTCGATCTCCTTCTGTGGCGTCGAGGAGAGCAACTCGCGCCCCGCGATCTCGAGGAGGGTGTTGTCGCCGAGCGCGTCGGCGATCTCCTGATCGAGATCCACCTCGGGCGCATCTGCGTCGGGTACGTCGTCGTGCTCGTCACTCATGCCGCAAATCTACCTCCCACGGCACCCGCCGACCCATTCCCACCCGGGCCCGCCGCATCCGAGCCTCCAGGGGACCCAGTTCCCCTCTTCTCGATCACCACGTCCAAGGCTGGGGAGACCGACGCGAGCCCTAGCTCAGGCGAGGCATCGCACCGCAGGCGTGCTCTTGCACGTTGAGGATGCGATGCCGAGTCGGAGTCGGGCGCAGCGAGAGGATCGCCAGCCGTACCCACCCCAGATCGCGAAGCGGCGCGTAGCGAGAAGATCGCCAGCCGCTAGTCTTCAGGAGAGGTAAACTTGGAGGGTCCGGTGTAGTAAAAATCCGGCGTCTCGCTTGTGGGGCGGCGGCGGCGCACGTCGAGCTGCGGCAGACCGACACCGAGCAGCAGGACCGCCGCCACGAGCGAGAGCGCGTGCAGGATCGGCAGGTTGAACAGCCAGCCGCCGATGGTCCCCCCCGCGCAGAGGACGCCGCAGGTGATGAGCAGCGGCGCGAGGCCCGCCGCGGCGCGCGGACGGGGTTCGTCCATGCGTCGCGGCTGGCCCTCGTCGACGGTCTCCGTCGGCGGGGCGAAGCCGGAGGAGGCATCCACATCGTGCGGAACGCGCGAGAGGCCCTGGCGGTTCGCCTCGAGGATGCGCTCGGCGTCCTTGCGGGGCGTACGGTCGTCCGCGCGGTAGATCGCGAGGAAAGCGTCGCGATCGTCCTCGCGCAGCCAACGGTTGCCGCGGCGCTCCGCCTTGAGCGTCGTCATGTCGCGGCCCATGTCGTCGTGGCCGGGGTGGAGGACGGTCTCCTCCTCCCGCTCGTCGAAGATGCGATGGAGCGTCGCGTACCAGGCGTGGGGATCACTCCCGGGCGCGTCGCGCAGGCCGACGGTGCCGATGAGGAGGGTGTCGCCCGTGAAGAGGGCGCCGGGGGCCTCGAGGACGAGCGCGTCGTTCGTGATCCCGGCGGCGTGATGTACGAGCAGGCCCTGCTCGCCGAGCGGGAGGCGGTCGCCGTCGCCGGGACGCACCGTGGCGACGTCCGAGCTCGCCGCCGGGTGGGCGACCACGTCGCCTCCGGCGCGGTCGCGCAGCGCATTGGCCCCCGAGATGTGGTCGCCGTGGGCGTGGGTTTCGACGATCCAACGCAGCGACGCCCGATGTTCGGCCAGCGCCTCGGTAGTCTCCTTGAGGTGGTCCAGGAGGGCGTCCACCACGCAGGCTTCGCGAGATTCAGGGTCGATGATGACATACGACCGGCACCCCCGCGGGTGGCGGATCGGGACGACCTGGACACGCCTGGGATCGCGAACCATGGGGACCATGCTCGTCGCAGGGGGGGACGGGGCCGCGCCTCCGTGGCTATGCTGCGCGCAGGAGAGTCCACGGCGCATGAGATCCCTGCTCGCGATCTGTCTCGCAGTCCTTTGCCTGGTGCTCGTTCTCGGGATGCCCGTCGAGGCCGAGGACCGCGCCCGGCGCCCGGATACCCCCTTCCTGGGCCTCAATCCCCTCGATCCGTTCGCCCCGGCCGACCGGGATCCGGTGCGCCTCGAGCGCTTCGCCGATCTCGGGGCGACGTTCGTCCGGACCACGCCCATTGCCTGGGGCGCGCTCGAGCCGGCCCCGCCGCGTTCGGGACCGCCGCGCTACGTCTGGAAGGCGCTCGACGAGGCCGTCCTGGTGTGGCAGCTGACGGGGTTCCGTCCCGTGCTGGTGCTGACGCCGTCCTCCTCCTGGGCCGCGGCGCCCAAGGAGGGCTCCGCCTGGGTCCAGGAACTGAAGGCGAAGCTGCCGGCTGTCGAGGTCGCAGGCGCCCTGCGGTCGGCCACGGGCTGCACGCCGCCCAAGGCCGGGCTCTGGACGGCGTGGGAGCGCTTCGTGCGTGATGTCGTCGAGCGCTACGACGGCGACGGCACGAGCGACATGCCGGGGCTGCGGGCACCGGTGCGCCACATCCAGTTGCTGGACCGGCTGACGTCCAGCGGCTGGCTCGGGAGCGAGACCGAGTACATGCGTCTCCTCAACGCGACGGGCCAAGCGGCCAAGTACGCCGCCAAGACCACGCGCATTCTCACCGCCGGTCTGGACCTCATGGCGACGGGCCATGCGCCTCATCCCGACACGCGGGAGTGGGACTACCGCATCGGGCAGCTCGTGCCGAAGGATGCCGTCCTCTCGCGCATGGAGATGCAGCGCGCCTTCGCGCACATCCGTCGTGTGCTCGCCATGCCGCGGCTCTACGACGCACTCGTGCAGGTGGGCAGCGCCCATCACGCCGACGACGTGGCGAACCTGCGCTTCCTACGCCGGCACCTGGACGAGAACGAAGGCGCCGACACCGAGCTGTGGCTCGTGGACAACCCGACACGCAAGCTCGGCGCGGCACGGGCGACCGGCGTCGTGCCTCCCAAAGGGCCGGAGCAACGACTCCGCCGCCGCTGGCTGCCCGTCGCCCGCAATCCGCTGCACTCCAAGCACGCGGACGCGGCCGCGTGGATGCGCCGCGGTCAGGCGTTCGACCTCGTGCGCGGCTTCTCTCGTTCCCGCGCCGCGGGGGCTGACGTCGTGCTCTTTCTCGCGCCGTGGGACGAGATGCCGAAGGGCCACCCGAGCGGCGCCAAGGGACCCGGGCAGGGCTTCCTCGTCGCGCGCCGCAAGGATGCCCCGGCGGCGGGCACCACGCGGACGCCTTCCTACTGGGCCATGAAGCAGGCCCTCCGGCTCCTGGGCACGCACCGGTCGGCCGGCGAGACGCCGATCGGCGCCCCCGGGCGCTCGGTCGTGTTCCGTCTCGCCTCCAAGAAGCCGCGCCCGTGGATCGCCGTTCTGAGTCTCGACAGCCGTCTCTCGTGGGCGGGAGCTCCCGGGGCGGACTTGCCCATTCGCGATGTCCTCGTCGGCTTGCCCAGCGGTCGCTACATCCTCGAGTCCTGCCGGTTGGGGCCCGAGGCGCCGACGCGTCGCACGATCGACGTGAAGGAGAGCATGGTCAGCCTCCAGCTCACACCTGCCCCGCTCTACGTGATCCCGACCGGCGACTGACGCGTTGGCCAAGCACCGCACGTTCCCGCTTCAGCGTCTGCGCCGCGCCCGCGTGTTCCAGTACGTGCTGGTCACGATTGCCTTGAGCGCCGTCCGGATCCTTGGGGCGCTGCCAGCGCGTTGGGTCCTGCGGTGCGCGGACGCGTCCGCCCTCTTCGTCGCGCTCGTCAACACGCGCGCCAGGCGCATCGCCTACGAGAACCTGGGCGTGGTCTTCGGCGCAGACTTCCCGCGCGCCGAGCGTCGGCGGATCTTCCACGGGACGTACCGCAACCTGCTTCGCTCGGCCCTGATCCTGGCTCATGTGCAGCCCTTGACCGAGGCGAAGTGGCGTCGCTGGGTGGACATGCCTGAAGGCATCGAGGACGAGCCCCGCTTTGCTCGCCTGGTCAAGGAGGGCGGCTTGATCGTCTCCGGCCACCTCGGCAATTGGGAGCTGCTGCTCGGCATGCGTGTCGCCTTCCAGCGCATGCCAAAGACCGTCTTCCTGGCCGAGGCCATCCCGCACGAGATCATCAACGCCGCGCTGATGCGTCTGCGCAGCCACGCCGACCTCCTCACGGCACTGCGGCGCGGGGGCGCGCGGATGGTCGCGCGTGTCGTGAGCGAGGCGGGCATCGCGGGCCTGCTGATCGATCGCAACGTACGCAAGTCCCAGGGCGGCATCTACGTGCCCTTCCTCGGGCTGGAGGCACGCACGACCCCGTTGGCCGCCTGGGCCGCGCTCCGCTATGACAAGCCGATCCACACCCTCACGTGCCTGCCCACGCCCGACGGGCGCTACCGGATCGAGGCCGGCGACGACGTCACGCTCGGGATCGAGGACGTGCCGGAGGCGCAGCGCCAGTACGAGATCATGCGCCGGCTCAACCACGTGCTCGGGGAACAGATCCGACGCGATCCGACGATCTGGCAGTGGCGTCTCAAGCGCTGGAAGAGCCGTCCGACGGAGGCGTGTGGTCGCTATCCGCGCTACAGCGAGCACGATCCGGACTGAAGGCCCCCCTGTAGACTCCGTCGGATGCATCAGCCGCATGTCGTCCAGTCCTCGGCGCTCTACCTCGAGCGACTCGAAGTCATCGAGAAGCCGAGCCGCCGTCACGGGCGCCTGCGAGGGACGACCGTCAAGCGCTGGATGACGCGCTTCCTGGTCTTGCTTGCTCGACGCTCGCCGCGGGTCGTGACCGTCGCCGTCCTGCGCTTCATCGCTGCCGTTCTCCAGGTCGGGGCCGCCCTGCCGGGCAACCAGCTACTGGTCTCCTGCCGCGCCCTGGCCGAGTTGGCCCGGCGCCGGAGCGTGACGCATCACCCGCGCGGCATGTACCGCGCCTGGGTGGATGGCGTGCGGCGCATGTTCGAGTGCGCCGCCGGGGTCGCCGCCGGCTGCGCGGACGAGGAGGCGAGCCGCATCGACGTGCCCGACGCGGAGGTGCTCGCCGCCCTGGCGAAGCAGCACGGCGGCTGCATCATCTGCGTGCCGCACAACACCGGCGCCGTGTTCTCTTCGCTCAAGCTCAGCCGGTTGCTGCCGACCGTGCTGCTCGCGAAGAATCCACCCTCGATCGAGCGCACCCGCATGGCTCTGGGCGTGTACGAGGCGCTTGGCGTGAAGGTCCTGATGGTGCGCGGCGGAAACCCCTTCGAGCTCGCCCGCTCCTGCCTGCGGGCCCTGCGCGCGGGCAAGATCCTGGTGGCGACGACGGACCGGATCCACCGCGCCGAGAACCGCGTCCTCGTGCCGTTCCTCGGCGGCGTCGCGAGCCTGGCACCGTGGCCCGCGCGCATCGCCGCAAAGGCGGGCGTGCCGATCGTGCCCGCCTACGTGCATGCGGAGCGTCGCGGCATCCGTGTGGCCTGGGGCGCGCCGCTTGTGAGCAGCGACCCGGACGTGCTGATGCGGCACTACGCCGCGCACCTCGAGGCGTCGGTCGTCGAGGATCCGGCGTCGTGGAGCTTCCTCGCCGACCGTCGCTGGCGCTGGGTCCTGCAGGACGCTGTGGCTCGCAACCAGGCGTCCTCGGGCGGCCTGCTCCGGCCCGGCCGTCCGCCGAAGGAGATTCCCGCCGGCAGGCCCCTGCCGCGCTAGGTCGTGTCGGGTGACCACGGCGGCGGCAGCAGGCGTCGGCGTCCGTCGTGGGACAGGGCGACGTCCGTCCCGGTCGCGTCGAAGTCCTTGTCCCAGAGCTTGCACGTCACCTGCTTGTGCATCTGATCGAGGCCCTCGCAGTAGTTCGTGAACACGCAGCGCCGGACCTCGTCGCCGCGGCCGAGGCGTACCTTGCGGAACCAGTCGGGGTCCGCCAGCGCCTGACGCGCGCTGCCTACGATGTCGGCTGCGCCGCGGGCGAGGATCGCCTCGGCCTGCTCGAACGTGCAGATGCCGCCGGCCGTCACGATCGGTGTGGCGTGCCCCGCCGCGCGCAAGGCGGCGCGGATGCTCGCGGCCAAGGCCACGTTGCGGCCGAAGGGGCCGGCTTCGTCGATGCGCACCGTGGGCATGCACTCGTGACCGGATGGTCCGGTGTAGGGGTAGACCGCGTGCCCCACGCGCGGCTGCTTCGCGTCGTCGAACTTGCCGCCCTTGGAGACCGACAGGAAGTCGAGGCCTGCACCAGCGAAGCGTTCCGCGTACCAGACGGCGTCGTCGATGCGGCTGCCGCCCTCGATGACCTCGTCGCCCAGGAAGCGCGTGCCGACGCAGTAGCCGTCGCCCACGCGCTCGCGCACCGCCTCGATCACCTCCAGCGCAAGCCGTACGCGGCCTTCACGCGAGCCGCCGTAGCCGTCCTCGCGCATGTTGGTGCGACTGAGGAAGGACGCCATCGTGTACGCGTGCGCGAAGTGAAGCTCTACGCCGTCGAAGCCGGCACGGCGCGCGCGATCGGCCGCGTCGGCGAAGAGTCGTGGCAGCACGCGCGGCAGCTCCTCGACGTGGGGAAGGTGCGTGTCGTTCACGCCCTCCCGGTAGCCATACTCGAGATCGCGCAGCTCGCGTTCGGTCAGGGTGGCGGACCAGGCATCGATGCCCGCGGGGGCCAGCCACGCACGCAGCACCTCGTCGGGCGCATCGAGCCAGCGGTCGTCCTCCGTGAATGCGGTCAGGCGCTCGCGGTGTTCGGGCCCAGGCTGCCAGTAGCGCTCGAAGAACGTCCGTGGCTCGGGACGTCGACGCACGCTGAGAAAGTCGATGATCTGGATGAGGAAGCGCGTGTGCCCGGCACTCTCGTCCCGGACGCGCTGGACGAGCGTCTCGAGGCCGGGCAGGAAGCGGTCGTGGGAGATCCGCATCAGGGGCCCGCTGGCGATGTCGCGGATCCCCGTCGCCTCGGCGACCAGCACGCCGGGCCGACCGCGCGCGAAGCGGCCGTACCAATCCAGGTTCTCGGCCGTCACGGTGCCGTCTTCATCCGCGCGCCAGGGCACCATCGCAGGCACCCAGGTGCGCTCACGGGCTTGGATCGGTCCGAGCTGAACGGGCGTGAAGAGCCGCGCCCCGGCGGCTTCCGCGGCCGTGGGCCAGCGGGCCTCGGGCAGCGGAACGGGCTTGCGCGGACGAGCGGTCATCGGGGGAGCGTACTCCGCACGCTCGTCGTATACGCTGCCACATTCCCCAGGAGTGCACTCGATGACCCGTCTCGGCCTTGCTTCGCTCGTCGCCGTCCTGCTCTGCGCGCTGCCCGCGCTGGCCAAGGACGCACCCGGGCCCGCCTACCCGGATACGCGGATGACCCAGGATGTCGTGGAACTGCACGGCGAAACGATCCCCGATCCGTACCGCTGGCTCGAGCCCGACAAGACCGAGGAGGTCATTGCCTGGGACAACGCCCAGATGGCCATCCTGCGGCGCCACCTGGATGCGAACCCGCGGCGCAAGGAGCTCAAGGCGCGCATGGACCGGGAGTTCGCCGGCGGCGGCATGCGCTCGCTGCCCACGTTCAAGGGGGCGTGGCGCTGGTACACGTACCGCCCCCAGGGCGCGAACCAGGCCGTGCTCTACCGGACGGACGTCGACGCCACAGGCGAGCCCGAGGTCGTCATCGATCCGAACACCTGGAGCGAGGAGGGCACCTCGGCCATGAAGGCCTGGGAGGTCTCACCCGACGGCCGCTACGTCGCGTACCGCCGTGACGCGGAGGGTTCGGAGGACACGACGCTCTTCGTGCTCGACACCGAGACCGGCAAGGATCTGCCGGACCGGATCACGCGCACGAAGTTCTCGGGCATCACCTGGGATGCCTACGCCACGGGCTTTTTCTACAACCGCATGCCGGACCCAGACTCCGTCCCTGCGAAGCAGTCGCAGTACCACAGCCGCGTCTACTACCACCGCTTGGGCACGCTCGTGCTCGATGATCCGATGGTGTACGGCCAGGGCCGTCCGATGCTCGAGAACTGCTGGTCGTACCGCAGTTCGGACCAGAAGCACTTCTTCTTCGGTCGCGGCATGCCGTACAAGTCCGTCGAGACATTCGAGGCGACGTGGAAGGACGGCAAGCTCCAGATGCAGCCGCTCATCCAGAAGCTCGACGAGCGCACGTGGATCGACCGTGTCGGTGACACCTACATCATCGACACGGACCGCAACACCGGCAATCGCGAGATCTTCACGGCCGAGCGCACCGCCGAGGGCGCGATGGGGGCGTGGAAGCTCGTGGACGTGCCGCGTGGGAAGCGCGACGTCGTGAAAGCCGCGTGGGTTGTCGGCGGCAAGCATCTGCTCGTGCACGTGAAGGCCAACGTCGTGTCGCGTCTGTACGTGCGCCCGCTCGCCGGCGGCGCGATGCGGGAAGTCCAGCTGCCGGGCCCCGGCACGGTGGGGCGCGACATCTCCACACGCTTGGGCGACATGCGCATCTGGTTCTCGTTCCAGTCTTTCGCGCGTGCGAGCACGGTCTACCGCTGCGATCTCGCCAGCGAAGATCTCACCCTCGTCGCCGAGGAGACATTGCCGACGACGGTCGATCTCGACACGCTCGTCTCGACGCAGACCACCTACAAATCCAAGGACGGTACGGAGATCCCGATCTTCCTCCTGCATCGCAAGGACGTAAAGCTCGACGGCAGCGCGCCCACGGTGCTCTACGGCTACGGCGGCTTCCGCGTCGGCATGTACCCCTACTTCTCGCGCTCGCGTGCGCTCTGGGCGGAGCTCGGCGGCGTGTTCGCGGTGGCGTGCCTGCGCGGCGGCGACGAGTTCGGCGAGGACTGGCACCAGGCGGGCTGCCTCGCCAACAAGCAAAACGTCTACGATGACTTCATCGCCGGCGCGGACTGGCTCGTCTCCTCGGGCAAGGCCTCGCGCAAGAAGCTCGCAATCCAGGGCGGCAGCAACGGCGGCTTGCTCGTGGCTGTCTGCGTGAATCAGCGGCCGGACCTCTGCGGAGCCGCGATCTGCTCGGTCCCGCTGACCGACATGCTGCGCTACCACAAGTTCCAGTACGCGAAGTCCTGGACGAAGGAGTACGGCGATCCCGACAAGGCCGAGGAGTTCACCTGGATCCGGCCGTACTCGCCGTACCACAACGCGCCTGCCAACACGGCGTACCCGGCCGTGATGGTCACGGCGGGGCTCAAGGACGGCCGCGTGAACGCCTACCACGCACGGAAGATGGCGGCCGTCTGGCAGAAGGCGACGACGTCGGGGCGGCCGATCTTGCTGCGCATCGATCGCAAGGGTGGGCACAGTGCCGCCGGCCTCTCGCGAGCCCTCGAGACGGTTCTCGATGAGTGGTGCTTCCTGCTGAGCGAGCTCGGTGGCTGATCCCGCAGCCGCCTATCCGCTCTTTCACGACGCGACGCGGCTCGAAATCGAACGGTCGGGCGTCGGGGAACTCGAGCACCGTGATGGATGGCTGCAGATCACGACACCCGACGCGCCCGTCGTCTGGCGCAACATGGTGCACCACGCCGTCCTGAGCGACGATGAGGCCGACGCGCGGATCGACGAGATCATCGCGCACTACGCAGCCTTGGAGGTGCCGTTCCTCTGGCGCGTCACGCCGCTGTGCAGGCCGCTCGACCTGGGGGCGCGGCTGATGGCGCGCGGGTTCGGGCACTTCGAGACGCTCTGCTGCATGACCACGGATCCAGCCGACCATCCGGCGCCTGATCCTGACGGGCCCGTCGTCCAGGCGGTGGATGCGGCGTCCGCGGAGCGCTACATCCAGACCAGCGGTGATGCCTGGGGCATGCCGGAGGCGGCGCGGGAGCGCTTCCGGACGTTGCTTGCGCGCGAGCTGGACCAAACAGAGCGCAACGCGCTGCACTTCCTCGTGTTCGACGACGGCCAGCCGGCCGGCACGGGGTCCATGTCGCTCTTTCCGCGGTCGGTGCACTTCAGCGGCAGCGCGGTCCTCGACGGGTTTCGTGGACGCGGCCTCTACCGGGCCCTGATCCTGGAGCGCATGCGCGTCCTGCGGGCGATGGGGCGCAATCTTGTCAGCGTCCACGCGGTGAAGGACACGTCCGCCCCGATCCTCCGCCGGATGGGCTTCCGTGACGAGTTCGAGGTGGCTTCGTACGAGTACGCGGCCCGGGCATGAGGACCGGGGGGGCCGTCAGCGCGGCCCGCTAGAGGTCGCGCGTGCGAGCGAGGACCGTGCTCGCGTGAACGCCGAGCACGTTCATGGCGGCTTGCGTCTCCACGACGACGTGGATCCAGACGCGACGCGCGCTCGACGTTCCAACGATCTTCACCTCGAGACCGCCGGGCGTCCAGTCGGCCGGGTCGTCGACGGTGTAGATGCTGCGGCGGTGGTACGCGCCCGCCGCTGTCGGCGACAGCTGGCAGTCCGCGTAGACCAGCCGTCCGCGATCGCTGAGGTCGAGGTCTTCCTCGATGCGGGGCGTCACGAGTGGCGTGGCCGACATCGTTCCGGTGGCGGACAGCGTGTAGAAGGCCCGCCCCGCGGCGCCGGAAGGATCCCAGGCGTGCTCGCAGCCAAAGCGGCGCGCCAGATCGGTCACGACGGCGCGCTGCTTGGCCTCATCGGGGATCGATGTGATCTGCGCCCAGTTCGGGAAACGCACGCTGCGCCAGATGACGAGGTCGGTCGCCCGCCGACGGTTGTCGTCGATGACCAGCAGGCGATCCGTGCGCCGGGGGTAGATGCATACGAAGCGGTACATGTCGATGTGGCGGAGCGTCGCGCTGTTGCGATCGACCACGACGGGGGCTGCATCCGTCTCGACCGCGAACAGGAGAACGTTTCCTGTGCGCGGCTCGCCGGGCGCGTCCGGCGCGAGTTCGTCCGACTCCACGAGGATCGGAAGCCGTGCTCCGGGAATCACGGGGTCTCGGCTGAGATCCAGGGCCGCGAGATAGTCCTGGCCGATCGCGTCGCCTCCGAAGAGCCGTCGACTCTCTCCGATCTCGCCGAGGATCTCGTAGGTGACCTTCTCGCTGCGCTCGGTCGCGCGTCGCATGGCCTCGAACTGCTGTTCGGTCGTTCGGGCCGCCGCCATCGTGCGCTCGACGACGAGGGCCAGCAGCGTGAGCACCGCGAGGGTGATGGTCACCTCGACGAAGGTGAAGCCGGCGTGACGGCGAACTCGGTGGGCGCTAGCGGCGGACATGGATCGTCTCCTGATGCGTCGCGTAGTGCTGCCCTTCGCTCTTGCGGTAGGCCTCGATGCGGACCACGTACGTACCCTTCGGCACCTTGGCCGCGGGCGTGATCCACGTGAAGACCTCGTCCGCACCAGGCTTCTGGTCCGGGACCGAGTGCGCGGGGTCGGGACCGACGCCTGAGACCCAGCCGGGGGATCCCGCCTGCAAGGGTTGGTCGTCCAGCATGCTCAGCCATGTGGTGCCGCCGTCGTTCGAGTACAGCGGGACGTACACGAGATCGGCCTCGTCACCGGCCCAATCGTCCGGGTAGGCCTCCGTGTACTTGCGGCCGTCCCAGCGTCTCCAGACGGCGCTCCACACGACCTGGATCTCCTCCGGATCGTTGAGGTCCGAGATCAGGGTCGGGCTTCGGAGGGTGACGTGGGGCAGTTGACTCACGCGGCGGCCACCGGCCGCGATGCCGGCACTCACGTAGCTGTGCAGGAGCGAGATCACGCTGTAGCGCGCGATGAACGCGGATCCCGCGGACGCCGTGCGATCGATGCCGTTGATCGCGAACCAGGCGCTGCGTTGGTCGGCGCCGGGGCTCGTCAGCTTCATCAAGCCGCTGCCATGCACGCCGGCCTTGTCATGGTCGTAGTAGCGGTGCACGACCTCCGCGAGGAAGCGGGGGTAGCTGTCCGTGTAGCTGAAGGCTGGTCCCACACCGCCGCTTCCGCCCGTGGCCGGGTGGAACGGGCGGCTGATCGGCGTCGACGCGGGGACGGGGTAGTTGTAGTTGCTTCCGAGTTGCACGCCCTCGCCAACCAAGCGCCCATGTGTGCCGGCGAACTGATGGTGAAAGGTCGAGCCAGCCGTACCCGTGTTGAAGAGGGTCGTCGAGCCCTCGGCGCCGGTGCGGGCGACGGCGTTGTGCATCACCGTGCCGCGCGGCTGCTGTTTGGTGGGGATCTCGTCCTTGCGGGCCAGCCGATAGAGAGCGGCCTGCGCGGCCTTGCCTCCCTTGGCCATGCCCTTGCGCGACTTCGCCTTGATCCCCGCCAGGTGATTGCCGGAGGCACGCCACTGGGCGGCATAGGCGAGGTCGTCGGAGTTCTCGCCGAGCCAGGGCTTCGACCACCAGGCTCCGCCCTTGCGGATGCCCTCGTTCTTTCCCTGGGCGTACATCACGAACTTGCGGCTGCCGCGGATCGCCTTGGTTCCGGTGCCGCGCGTGATGGTGTTCTCAAACACGTCGCCCTTCCGACCGAAGGGGAGACCATTCATCGGGATGCTGTTCGGGAAGCCGTTGGCCGCGTCGTAGCCGACGTCGCCACCGCAGGAGAGGTAGTAGTAGGAAAAACCTGTCAGTGTGGTCCAGAGGGCTTCGGTCTCGACGAGGCCGGTGCGCAGCCACTGCATCAGGCGCGGCGTGTCGTGGTCGGAGGCGCCCATCCAGCCATCGCGCAGACGGGCCGTGTCGAAGGCGAGCCACGAGCCGCGCTCGTCCTCGCCGCCGTTCGTGAAGTTGTCCCAGAACCAGTTGTAGCCGTTCGGCGCGGTGGTTCCGCGCCGATCCGTGTCCTCGTAGGGGCAGTGGCGCGGATCGCCGCGGAACTGGTAGCGCTCGCTGAACGGGACGTCGTGAATGTCGGCAAAGAGGTAGGTGTACGTCCGCGACCTGTTCTGGGGCGCGCGTCGGACCGGCCACATCGATCCTGTGTCCACGTCGGTCCCGAGGCGCGTGTCGACGCTCAGCAGGAGGTCTTCCCTGTCGCCGTCGTTCATGCCGGGCGCCGACGCGAAGGCGCGGCGGAGTGAGGCCGTCGGCACCGTGATGCGCCAGCGCGCGGTGTTCTTGGGTACGTCTCCGTTGGTGGCGAGGTCGCGGCCGAAGCGATTCAGCGCGTCCACCGCCGCCGGCGTGGGGCACGGAACGTACTCGAGGTCGTAGAGTCGGCAGCGGGCCGGCAGGCCCTGCGAGCCGACGTGCGGAGTCTCCAGAGGCGTGCTGTGCAGCTCGAGCACCGTGCCCCGCGCCGCGTCGTAGCGCACGCGGTACCACATCTCGCCGCGCTCGTAGCCGGCGTCGCGCACGCCGTTGCCGTCGTTGTCCTGGAACGCCTCGGCCTCGTCGAACGTCTGGTCGCCGTCCAGATCCTTGAAGGGCTCGCCGTAGTTCGTCAGGTAGCGCTTCTCCGCGCCCTTCTTGCCGTAGTCCTTCGGGTCCCACGGCCGCCAGCCGCCCGGTAGGTCCTTCTTGTCGGCCGTTGGCTTGTCCCAGCGCCCGTTGCCGTTGTAGTCCCAGTAGGGCTCGGCGGCGTCCCAGCGTCCGTTGCCGTTCGCGTCCGTGAAGCTCTCCGCGGGTCGGTCGGCGTCGAACTCGCCATCGCCGTCGACGTCCGTGAGGGTCTCGGTGACGGTGCTCAGCGTGCCGTTGCCGTCGAGTTCCTGGTGGGGGTCCTGGGCGCCGTACACGCCGTCGCCGTCGATGTCGAAGAAGACCTCGGTCTTCTCCCGAACGCCGTTGCCGTTGCCATCGGCAAAGGCCTCGGGATAGGAGCGCGCCCGGTGCAGCGGAACGTAGGGGTCGTTCTTCCCGTCGCTGTCCGCATCGATCCCGCCGGGCAGGCACTCGATGACCAGCGACGGATCGACGGCGCCATTCGGCGCCGACGTGAAGTCCCCGGTCCCGATCACGACCGTGATGGGGAGCGCCGCCGTCCAGGTGCCGTCTCCGTTCCAGTCCTCGAAGCTCTCCGCCGCGTCCCAGGTCCCGTTGCGATTCGCGTCCTCGAACGGTTCTTCCTGCGACATCAGCACTTCCTGGCCGGCCGTACCGAGGAAGTCGGTCTTGAAGGCATGCACGCGGAACACGGGGGCCTTCGATGCGGCGTCGTCGCCGGGAACGCGCGTGCTCACCAGACGCTCGGGGTGGGTGACAGCGCGCCAGCCGGCGCGCGTCTCGGGGTCGGCCGCGGCATCGCTGTAGTTGCGCGCGGGCGGCATCGGCAGGAGCTCGCCGTGCAGGTTGATGAAGATCGCATTGTGGAAGCGCTGCGGCTCCAAGAGCATCGTGTCCAACAGCAGGCGCCAGGATGGAGACGCGGCGTCTTCCGTTCCCGCGGCGACCCGCGTCCGGAACTTCTCCACGGCGTCGGGGTAGCGCATGCAGTGGTTGTGCATGTCCGCGAGAGCATACGGTTCGGGATTCGTCGGCGAGGCGCCGTTGACGAAGTTCGGGGCCGGTTTCGCGCCTGCGCCGTCGAGGTTCATCCGGGCCTGGAAACGCTCGGGCACGTAGTAGGCGTGGGCTGCTTCACCGGCGGGCATGGCGCCGGGGTAGACGTGGGTCCATGGCGTCGTCGCGCGGCTGTCCCGGTCCCTGTTCGTGTAGGGCGCGTACTCCTCGTCGCGGCCGTAGCCGAGCTTGGTGATCCAGTGCGTGCGGAACTTGAGACCGGGGTTGCGACCTTCCAGATCACTCAGCGCCGCTTCCACGAAGGGCTGGATCGAGTCCATGAAGACCCACCACCCCGGCACGTTCTCGCACGCAATCAGGTAGACGTCATAGACCTGGGAGCTGGGAAACGCGTCGCCAACGGAGCGGACGACCGACGACAGCTCCGCCATGCGTTCGCCGGGCATCTTGTCGTTGGCCCGGGTCCTGTAGACCCGTACCGTGCAGATGCGCAGATCGCGCGTGGGCACGCCCGGGAACGGTCGGATGGAGACCTGTCGATGCCAGCGCCAGCGGCCGCCATCCAGCACGTTGGCGGAAGCCGGAGCCGCCGGCGGCAGATAGGCCCCGGGCGTTGCCGGGTCGGCGGCGATCGTCAGCGAAGGCTCGTAGCCCGCACCGTCGTCGTACCCATCGAGATCCGCGGCTACACCACCTGCGCCTCCATCGACGTGCGCGCGCAGCTCGGCGAGCATCGCCATGGCCTTCTGGCGGGCGAAGACCTTGTCGCGCGTCCACTGCGTGTGTTGCGCGCCACGGGTCACGTAGGTGACGGCCGTCAGGGACGCCAGCGCCACCATGGCAGCGGCGAGCAGGATCTCGATGAGGCTCAGGCCGCGCTGGCGGTTCCGGGTACGCGGGAGGCTCATCGCTGGAGCCCTCCGGCGGGGCTGGGGGTCGGTACGGGTGCGCTGTAGCCCGGCTCGGTTCCGCGGTCGCCGAACCGCCGCACCGAGGTGCCACCCTGCGTGGGCCTGCCGTCCTCGTGTGTGGGGCGCGGCGTGTACGGGGCCTTGCTTTGGCGGTACTGCCCCATGTGACGCATGAGGTCCCCCAAGATCGTCGGGTCGTGTTGGATCACGGTGTAGTCCGCGCCGCTGCCTCGCAAGGTGGCGTTGCGCGTCACGATGATCGTGCCCTGCAGGAACGCCGGGGCCTGGATCGTCAGGTTGCCGTCCACATAGAGCAGTCCGCGGAAGAAGGAGCTCGAGCCGGCCCGGATGGTCACGTTGCCGCGCACCACCAGGATGCCGGTGCCCTTGAGCGGCCGCTTGCGGGTGAACTCGACGTCGCCGTCGATGACGGTGAGCATGTACGCGGGCAGGGGGTCTGGGAGTCCGGTCGCCGCGTCGTCGGTGCTGATGTCGGCCATCGTCAGGAGTTCCGACCACGTCACGCTGAAGATGCGCGCGATGCTGAGATCGAACGCATCCACCGGCGCGATCGTCCCGGCGGCCTCCGCGATGCCGCCGACCCGCGGCCGACCCGTGCTGTGGGCAAAGGAGATGCCGGCGCTGCCCTGGATGCGTACGCGTCCTGCGAGGTTCGCACGCGCGCCTTCGGCCACGAGCAGCGCCGCTTCGGCGGGGACAGCGATGTGCAAGCGCCGCACCTCCGTCGCCAAGGCCGTCGTTGCCACCTGGAGGTTCGGGGTCTCGTCGAGGTCACGGGTCTTGTCGGAGCGCTCGAAGATCTGGGCTCGCGCGACCAGGAGCCACACCACCCCCGCGCCGTCGACGCCGCGCTGCGCTGACACATCGCGGGACCAGGAGCCGGGGGTCCAGACGCCATCGCCGTTGGTGTCCGTGAAGGTCTCGCCGGCGTCGTACAGGCCGTCGCTGTCGGCGTCGCGGAATGTTTCGGGCGGCGCGCCGCGGATCACGGCGTAGCGCCCGAAGAGGTTCGGCGCGATCTCGAACGTGCGCACCAGGCCGGTGTCCGGCTCCTCCGTGTCGTTGCGCAGCACGGCGGCGCGGGCGGCACTCAGCGCGGCAGGCGGGCGCACGCCGCGGATGCTCTCCTGATAGGGCGGCAGCGGCGCGTCGGGGTCGCGCTGGGGACGGAATTCGAGGATGGGTTGCGACGGCTGCCTGCGCATCCACGCGATTGCGTCCGTGAGCCCGGCGATCGCGACCTGCCGAGCGTGTCCGTGCGCGTTGTAGGATGCCTTGGTGATGCGATCCATCGCCGTCATGCGCTCGACGGCGGCGTAGACCATGCCTGCGACCAGCAGCAGGACGGCGGCCACCCAGATCAGCACGACGCCGCGCTCCGGGGAGCGCTGTGGCGAGCCAGGGTCTGTGTTGTACCGGACGGACATCGCGCCTCACCCGGTGCGGCGGCGCACCGGTCCCAGGGAACCCGGCTCTTCATCGACCGGATGACGGGCCCAACTGGCTGTCCATGGGCTGGGCGGGGCGGGTCCGCAGGGCATTCGGGCCGAAAGGCCCTACTCGCTTGGTGCGTTGTTCGCGCTGAGGGGCCGACCAAGGTCGTCGAGCTCGGGATGGTCGCTCGGACAACAGCGGCGCAGGTAGGGCCAGGTATAGATGCCGGTGCCGTGCTGGTCGCTCAGGGTGAACTGAAGGGCGTACGAACCCACAGCCTCGACGTGCCGGACCACGCAAGCCTGGACCTGCTCCCAGGTCGGCGGCGGCCGCTCGCCCGGAGCGTGCCCGCGGCAACCCGCGCACGGGCAGATGTGACGGAGGTACGCGCCCGCATAGCGCGAGACGTGGCCGTCGGCCCAGGTGATCTGGAGCGTGCTGGCCGCGACGTTGAGCTTCACGGCGGTGGGGACTTCGGAAACCATGCGGGTCGTCTAGTCCCCCGTGAGCGAAGGCGTTGCGCCGAGTGCGACGCCGGCGCTGGAGCCGTCATAGCGCACGTACTCCCACTCGAAGGGATTGCCGTTGATGCCCTTCTTGGGCGGCGCAATCCACGAGGCGATCTTGCCGTGCTCGAGGCAGGGCTTCATGAGGCTCTTCACGTAGTCCATGTCGGCCTCGCCCGGGAGCCAACCGTCGACCTTGGCCGCCCACTCGGCGTCCGAGATCGGGTTGCCCTCGATGTCGTAATCACCGGCGGCGTAGATGCCGACCTCGCGGTTGAAGCGACGGTGCGGGAGGAACATGCGCTCCGGACGACCGGCCTTCTCGAGCGTGCGGTTCCAGCGCCCGATGACGAACTCGCAGTCGCCGATGTAGCCGTCGCGGAGCAGCTCGTTCATGGCGTTGCGGAGCGGCACCTCTTCGTCGCTGATGCCGCCGTTCTTGGGCATGGGCATCGAGTAGATCCCCTCGAGGGCGACATGATCCTCGTACTTGTCTTCCTTGTAGCGACCCTTGAGGCCCGAGGCGAAGTACGTGGCTGCATTGCTCGACTGCTCACCGCCGAAGAGATTGACCGACGACGAGTACCAGCGATTGAGCCAGCGCTGGATCGTCGGCAGGTCGATGCCGCCGGCCGCGCGAATCTTGTCGGGCTCGTCGGTGCCGAGCTCGTTCATGAGGTCGGCAGCACGTTCGATGATGCGGCCCACGCCCGTCTCGCCGACGAACATGTGATGCGCTTCCTCGGTGAGCATGAAGCGCGTCGTACGGCTCAGCGGGTCGAAGCCGGACTCGGCCAGGGCGAGCAACTGGAACTTGCCGTCACGGTCCGTGAAGGTCGTGAACATGAAGAAGCTCAGCCAGTCCTCGACCGGCTCGTTGAACGTGCCGAGGATGCGCGGTGAGTCGACGTCACCCGAGCGCCGGCGGAGAAGATCCTCGGCCTCTTCGCGCCCGTCGCGGCCGAAGAAGGTGTGGAGCAGGTAGACCATCGCCCAGAGGTGGCGGCCTTCCTCGACGTTGACCTGGAAGAGGTTGCGCATGTCGTACTGGCTCGGGGCGGTCCGACCGAGCAGGCGCTGCTGCTCCACGCTTGCAGGCTCCGTGTCGCCCTGCGTCACGATGATGCGACGGAGCATGTTGCGGTACTCGCCGGGGACCTGCTGCCAGGCCTTGTCGCCGAAGTGGTCGCCGCACGGCACTACGCGCTCCTTGTCCTGCGGGGAGAGGAAGATGCCCCAGCGGTAGTCGGGCATCTTGACGTGATCGAAGTGGGCCCAGCCGTCACGGCCGACATCGACCGCCGTACGAAGGTAGACCTCGTCGGCCTGGAAGCCCTCGGGTCCCATCTCGAGCCACCAGTCGATGTACTTGGGTTGCCACGCCTCGAGCGCCCGCTGCAGCCGTCGGTCCTCATTCAGAGCGACGTTGTTCGGGATCCGCGCGTTGAGGTCGACGTTGCCCATCTTAGGTCCTGCTCCAGTTGAATACGGGGCGTTCGGGACGGCCGTAGAGGGTGAGCGCACCCTGCTCACCGACGGCGTTGGGCCTCTGGAAGATCCAGTTCTGCCACGCAGAGAGTCGGCCGAAGATCTTGGTCTCCAGCGTTTCCGGGCCCGCGAAGCGGAGGTTGGCTTCCATGCCCGTCAGGGCGTCGGGGGAGAGGCTCGCGCGCTCCTCGATGGCGATGCGTACTTCGTCGTCCCAGTCGATGTCGTCCGGGGAGATCGTGACCACGCCGGCTTCCTCCGCGGCGCGCGAGTCCCAGGGGCCCTCGTGGGCCAGCGCGGCCTCGAGCGTCTCAGGCGAACCCAGGAAGCGCGTCTGCAGGCGGGTCAGGCCATTCGACATGGGCAGCGGACCGCGGTTCATCGCGGAGAGCTCGATCTGGATGGGGTGGTCCGGGTCGTCGAGCATGTAGCTGCGGTCGCAGGCGAGCGTGAGCTCGAAGAGCGAGCCGCTGAAGCACGAACCGGGCTCGATCAGGGCGAACAGGCTGCGCGCCGTGAGGTCGAGGCGCTTGCAGCAGCGCTTGTAGGCGCAGAGCATCTCGTGGACGAACCAGTCGCTGCCCTCGTGCTCGGCGATGAACGCGTCCCACGCGAGAACCTGCGATGCGTCGCCTTCGGTCTTCACGAGGAGCGTGCCGACCTCGGGGCGATTGAAGCGCAGGTCGAGCAGGACATCGTCGAGCTCGCGCGCCATGCGCCAGAACCACAGATCGTTCGGGTTCGCGCGCGCGGCGGCGGCGTCAGCCGGCGGCCCCTGCTTCGGAGCCTGCACGGTGATCGTGCCGACGCGGCCCTCGAACGTGAGCGCCACGTGGCGATGGGTGACGCCTTCGTCCGTGTACTCGCCGGCCAGCGGCTCGATGGAGACACCGTCGGCGGTGGGGGTGCGGCCACGGGGCCCCTCGCCCTCGCCGAGCTCCGCGGCACGGTCGGTGACGTACTCGCGGAACCGGCTGCTGGGGACGACCTTGTCGACGAGGTTCCATTCCTCCGCGCGGCGGCCCTTGATGCCCTCGGCGACCGTCGAGAAGACGTCGGCGAGGTCGCGCCGGACCTTGCGCTTGTCCACCAGGCGCGTGAGGCCACCCGTGCCGGGCAGCACGGCCAGGAGTGGGACCTCGGGCAGACTGACCGCGGTGTTGCCGTCGTCCTGCAAGATGATCTCGTCGCAGGCCATGGCGAGTTCGTAGCCGCCACCCGCACAGGTCCCGTTGAGCGAGGCGACCGTGCGGATGCCGCACTCGGCCGACATGGCCTCGAGGTAGAGGCGCGTCTCGTTCGTGAACTTGCAGAAGTTCACCTTGAAGGCGTGGGTCGAACCGCCCAGCATGTTGATGTTGGCGCCGGCGCAGAAGATGCGCGGGACCATGCTCTCGATGACCAACACGCGGACGCCCGGATGCTCGTAGCGCAGGCGCTGGACGACGTCAGCGAGCTCGATGTCCACGCTGAGGTCGTAGCTGTTGAGCTTGAGCTCATAGCCCTCGCGCAGGCCATCGTTCTCCGAAACCCGCATGCCGAGGCGGGCGATGCCCCCCTCGACCTCGAAGGTCCAGTGCTTGTAGGCCGCCGGCGAGGTCTCGAAACGCACGGGGGCCAGGGCGGGCGCTTCGGATGACGTGATCGTGGGGGGGTTCACGCGCATGAGGGTAGCCGCGCCCCCCGGGAGCGCCGAGACGTGGACGGACTGCCTCCGGAGGCCCGCGGGATCCCGCGGCTGCGATCGAGCGCCGCGGATGGCTACTCCTCGTCGGCAGCACACGCCGGAGGATCGGGAAATGCCGCAGCTTCAGCCCACATCGGATCGTCAGGACGCCGCGCCCCGCCTGAAGCGGGGGATGATCCTCGGGGATCGCTACCGCCTCGAGCGCCATCAGGGAGGCGGCTCCTTGGTCGAAACCTGGCTGGCCCACGACCAGGTGCTGGATCGGGGCGTCATCCTGCGCGCGGCCCGCTCAGGGCTGCTGGCGGCCCACGACGGAGCCTCGGGACTGGCGGAGCGCCTGCGGCCTCTCTCCAAGCTGCAGCACCCCAACATCGTGGGCGTCAGCGACCTCGGCGAGCACGACAGCGCGCCCTACGCCGTCATGCCGCACGTGCCTGGCGGTAGCCTGCGCTCGCAGATCGAAAAGAGCACGTCCAGCAAGCGCCCTCTGGACATCGAGAAGGTCTTGGCGCGCATCCACCCGATCGCCCAAGCGCTGGATCACATGCATGAGTCGGGTCTCGTGCACGCGGACGTGCGGCCCGAGTCGATCCTCTTGACGCAGGCCGGGGCCCTCCTGGCTGACGCCATGCAGGGCTGTCCGGACGTCCAGGTGTCCCGGCATGACAGCGCACTCCCACCCGGACGTCCGGCCTACCTGGCGCCCGAGCAGGTCCGCGGTCTGCCGGCAGCACCCGCCAGCGATCAGTACGCGCTCGCCGTGACCCTCTTCGAGGCACTCTCGGGCCGCACGCCGCACCGGGCCGTGCAGCCCCTCGCCGTCGCCGTGGAACGTCTGGCGGTCCCGCCGCCGCGGCTGGACGCGCTTCGCCCCGGCATCCCGGGACCCGTGGCGGATGCGCTGGCACGCGCCTTGGACCGCGAGCCCGAGGCTCGCTTTCCGAGTTGCGCGGCCTTCGTGCAGTCCGTTCGGGACGGCACGTCCCCCGTGACTTCGCGCGTGACCGAACGACCTCGGCCCACGACACACAGGGCGCCGGCCGAAGATCGGGCGCGCAAGGCGCCCGCCGCCGCTGCTACCGAGCGGTCCCGCCCGCCGCGCCCGCGCTCGCAGGCCCGCGGCGGCACGCGCCGCGGGATCACCATGGTCGGCGCGGCTGCGGCCGTCATCGGGGCGATCGCGCTGCCCTGGATCTCGATGGGCCCCATGTCGATCAAGTCGACGACCGGCGACCTGCTCGGTGTCTGGGTCATCGGCCTCGCCGGTGGCGCACTGATGCTCGCGGCCATGCGCCAGCGTGGTATCGCCAACCTGGCGGCCTGGGGCGCGCTGGGCTGTGCCTGCTACGACTTCTTCCGCCTGCTCGACGCCGCGGAGTCCATCGAGCCGGCCGGGCTCGGCCTGTTCTGCGCCCTTGGCGGCGCGCTCCTCGCGGTCGTCGCCAGCGCGCATGGCGGCTCGTGGCTGGCCGACGGCGAGTAGCGCGACGAAAACCACGTGGCGCTGCGATGGCCCGGCCACCAGCGCTACTCCCTCCTGCGGGGCTGCCCGCGACGGAGAAGATCATGACCACACCTCCCACGCTTCCTCAACTCACGCCGAGCGACCTGCGCCAGATCATCCGTGGCGGTGCAGAGGCCGTGAAGGCCATCGCCAAGAACCACGCGACCAGTGTCAAGGCGGTGGACCAGGCCATGCGCAGCATGCGTCTCAACAGCGCCTCCGCGACGGTTCGGAGCCTCGCGGGGTCGGCGATCCGGCACGCGACGCGCAAGGTCGCCACGGAGACCGCCGTAGCCACGGGGGCGCGCGTGCTGCAGATCGGATCGCGCACCATTCAGCTCACGTCCGGCGTCGTGACGGGCGTCACGATTGGCTTCATCATCCTCATCGGCATAGGCATGTGGGTCCTCTTCGGCCAGGTCGGTGACCACGCGGGCGATGCACCTGTGAAGCCTGGCTGGCGTGCGCGGCTGCCGGAGAAGCGCCCCGACAACCCGCTCGCGGACCTGGTTCCCGACGCGGGCGACGCCGCGAAGGATCCTGCGGGCGATGACTTCCGGCCGGGCGGAGTCGGGCCCAAGGGGCCGGCCGCAGGCGAGCTGTGGCGCACGGTGTGGGGCGGCGAGCAGGCCCGTGTCGTCAGCCGCGTGCCCGGTGCCATCTTGAGCTTCAAGGTCTGGGAGACGCAGCAAGGGACGAGTGGTGAGGTGAGCTACCTCGACGCACGCGGCAAGCCGGCGAAGCGCCCCCTCAAGGTGGCTGTCTCCGATGACGGCATGAAGCTCGAGTTCAGCTACGCGACGGCCTCCGGCGGCGTCAGCGGCAAGGGCAGGGTCGATGGGGACTCCGGCTGGCTTCTGGGTACAGCAGAGATGCCCGCCAAGCTCGGCGGCAAGATCGACCTCGCTTTGATCGCGACGCGCTAGGAACGAGTCCAGGCGGCAAGGCCGCAGGAAGGCATGACATGGCATTCAAACATCTGCTCATCGCCGCCGCCGTCGCGGGTGGCGGCGCTCTGGTCGCGAGTGAGGCCATGAACCAGGATGGTGGAGACGACACGGTCCTCACCGGCAGGCGGGACGCTGACCTCAGGCCGGGTGGTGGCCAGAATCCCAAAGCAGACACCGGCGGGCCCGAGGTGGTCCGTGGCGACGGTGCCGCGACGACGGTGTTCGTCAAGAAGGCAACGCTCGACTGGGGCTCGGCGCGCACGGCGCCGACGATGACGCGCGGCGAGGAGATGCGGGCCAAGCGTGCGCGCGCCAAGCGGATGCGCGAGGAGCTGGCGCTCGGACCTCATGGTGCCTGGAACGGCAACATGCCCCTGGGATCGGTGAACACATGCATCCTCAAGGCAGAGTTCACGGTCGCGGGACGCCGTGTGAGCGGCAGCGTCTGGATCATCCGCGACGTACGGAAGGACGGCTACGATTGTGAGATCGTGCCTATCTCAGGAGGCACGCTCTCCGGCCGCGTGATGAACTTCTCTGCGGCGGGGCTTCAGGGCCGTCTCGAGCTCGATGCCAAGGGTGGGCTTCTGCAAGGCACGTACGGCGGCCGGCGGGTGTGGGTCGGGCGCCAGCGCCCACGGAAGAAGGGCTAGGAGACAGGCTCCTAGGGCAGGTACGGCGCGAGACGCTGTCCCAGCGCCGCGTAGGCCTCATCGTCGCGGACGGTGAGGCGTAGTTCCTCGTAGAAGAGGAGCGCGAAGCGCTTCCGCGCGCGGTGTCGTAGGTGGACGAGTTGTTTCTCGTTGCGCCCAATGCGCTCGCCGAGATCCGTGCTGCCTTCCCCGTGCGTACGCAGCAGGTCCCGAATGACCTCAGCATACGTCTCACTTCCTTCGCCAAGCGCCTCGAGCGCGCGCTCCTTGGCGACCTCGACCCAGCCTGCATCGAGCTCCTGGTCGGCGGGATCGTCGGCGGCGCCTTCTACGCGCGCGAGGTGCTCCTCATCTTCCATCGAGCCTGGGTCGCGCTTGGCCGCCGTACGGTGGCGCAACCACGCGTGCACGTAGCGCTTGAGCTGAACCTGCAACCACGCTCGGAAGCAGCGGATGTCGGCGCCCTCCCGGGAGAGCCAACCCTTCTCGATCGCGTCCGTGAGGTAGGCCTGCACGATGTCGCGCGCTTCCTCCCGGTCCTGGGGACGGCCTCCGGCGCGAGCGAGAACCCCCTGGACGAAGCGCTCCATGGCTGGTTGGTAGCGCTCGAAGAGATGCCGCCAGCTGCGCTGCCAACGAGGGTCATCGCTGGTGTCAGGAGGGGGCAGGAGCGAGCGTCGCGTCTCGATCGCGTGCAGGGCGTCTGCGGGCACGATGCGTGTGCTCATGGGTCCAGTATAGGCGCCCCGCTACTCGCCCAGTTCGCCGAGTCGCTTCTTGGCGTAGCGCTGCAGGCGGTCGTCCGGCGGGCCGCGCAGTGCCGCTCGTAGGGCATCGACGGCCTCCCGCCGCGCCGCATCGACCTTGGCCACATCGCCGGCATCTCGGGCGGCACGGCAGGTCCAACGTTCCCACGCGATGAACATCGTGGCGAGACGGGGACGCCAGTGCTGGGGTCGGGCTTCGCGCCCCCGTCGCAGGAGGGGCGTCGTCTCATCGAGGCGCGCCAGGGCGCCATCGAAGTCACCCGCGAGCCGCAGGACCGCGGCGTGCGTGTGCATGAGGTTCACGGCGAGATCCAGTACCTCGGTGTTGGCGGGGTTCTCGTCGAAGAGCGCGCGCGCCAGGGCGACGCCCTGCTGCAAATGCTCCACGCCCTCTTCGATCCGCCCGCGTGCGATCAGGCTACGTGCGAGTTCGCCGCGGGTGTAGGCGACCAAGTGCCGGTGGTGCGCTGTGGTGGGCTCCCGTTTCAGAAGGACCGCGGCATGTCCAACGGCTTCACGCCGCAGCCGCGCCACACCTTCGGACTCGCCTTCCTGGTGCCGGCGTGCACGCGCCGCGCGATCGAGAAGCGTGATCAGCTGATTGCGCCAACGCGCGTTCGCATCATCAGCTGCGACGAGGGAGCGCACGCGGCGGAGGGAGGCCTCGAACGCCGCTGCGGCCTCGGGAATCTTCCCGAGGCGCTCCAGTAGATCGCCCCGGCTGCGGTGCGCAGCGCCCGCCAAGCTGCGCCAGACCAGGTTGCCGCGGCTGCGTGTTTCGAGCGCCTCCGCGGTCGTGGCGGCCCGAGTCGCTTCGAGCAGACCCTTCGCGTAGCGGGCTGCCTCGCGGTGCATGTCTGCTACGACGAGGTGTCCGCGTGCGATCAACTCGCCCCAGCGCGCGTCTTCGAGCGGGCCCTCGGACGCGGCGCGCGCGGCGCCGAGCTCCGCCTTCGCCTGCGCGAGCGCCCGGTCGGGATTCCCTGCGACGCCCGCGAGGGCCGCGGCAGCCAGCGCGCGCCGGCCTCGACGGATGATGTCGCCTGTCGTCGCGCCCGGGTGCTCCGCGGCCGTGGTCGCGGCAACCAAGGCCTCGTCCGCGTGGACGCTCGCGGTCTTCCAGGATCCGAGCTGGCGCTCCGCGCTGGTCAGCAACGCGAGGCCTTCGCTCAGGGCACGCGCGCGCGAGAGCGCCGGCAAGGCTACGGGGTCCAGCGCGTCGATCGCTTCCAGATAGGCGCGCGCGCCGCGGACCGCATCCGGGCTACGCCCCCGTTCGAGGGTGAGCTGAAGCTGCCGGGCGCGTCCCTGGGCACGCAGGTAGGTCGCGGCCCGCCCTACGGCGGTCTCATCGCCTGGCTTCGAGAGGAGGACCAGGGCCTTGGCGAGGGGCGCGTCGGCGGCGGACGAGCGGCCTGCCACGCGGTGGACCTCGGCCAGGTTGATCAGGGCGCGCGCATGGTGCAGTCGCGTGAGGGTGTCGGCCTGGTCCGGGCGTTCATCGCTTTCGTAGTAGGTGACGGCCCGTTGCGCGACGCTCTCCAGAAGGTCGAGCCGGCCGACCGCCGCGAGAGGATCCTGCGCATCCTCGATCATGAAGGCAACGACGTCTTCGGCGCGCACGCGGGTCGTGACTGCGTCGCGGCGTGCGTCGTCCGCCTCGCGCCGGCGCTGCTCGAGCACCGTGACGACGCCCGTCCCAAGGATCAGGACCGCAAGCAGCACGCAGAGCCCGACGCGCCGGAGCGTCGCGCGGCGTGCCTGCTGTACGGAAGCGGCCGTCGCCTCGGTCCGCAGCTGTTGGATCCGCCGCTCGGATCGAATCGCCTCCGGGTCGTCCGGCCGATGCTCGAGGATCGACCGCAGGGCGGGCTGCGCCCGATCCAGGGCGCGAATCTGTGCATGCCCGGTGAGATCGGATGCCGAGGCCAAAGCCGTCTCCAGCTCGTGACGCCAGCCTGCCACGTCACGCGCCTCCCGATCGTCGCGCTGCCATGCGCGAATCTGGTTCGCGAGCGCTTCGACGGACGCCGGTCGGGCGTCGGGGTCACCCTGCATGGCCGCACGCGCGATGCGGGCCAGGTCACGCGGCACACCGGGAGACAGCTCGCAGGCGTCGGGCGGCGGACCTCCCAGCACGGCGCGCGCGTACGCCTCCTTCGTCGCAGCGTCGTAGGGGCGCGTCCCGGTGAGGATCTGGAAGAGGATCACGCCCAGTTGGAAGACGTCGGAGCGGATGTCCAGGCCCTCGACACCCTCGCGGATCGCTTCCGGCGCCACATGGCCGGGTGTACCGACCCAGCCCGGGAGCGTCCGCAGGTCGTGGTCGGAGACCAGGGCCGGAGGGGTCTCACCGGGTGCGACGTCGGCATGGGCATCGGCCTCGCGCGCGATCTTCGCGAGCCCCCAGTCCAGGACGAATACTTCGCCGTAGGCACCGAGCGCGATGTTGTCCGGCTTGAGATCCCGGTGGATGACGCCTTGGTCGTGAGCGAAGCGGAGGGCATCGCACACCATGAGGAAGGGGCTCAACAACTCGAGGCGTTCCGCCACGGAGGCGTCGCTGACTTCGTCGATCGCTGTCTGCAAGGTGCGATCGCCCGGGACGAAGCGCATCGTGTAGTAGGGGAGGCCTCCTTTCGTTTCCTGCAGTTCGTAGACGGGCAGGACGCTGGGGTGCTCCAGCGCGCCGGTGATGCGGGCCTCCTGCAGGAAGCGTGCCTGCAGGGACTCGAAGTGGGGTAGGGGGTGGCTCGGTGCAGTGAGCAGGAGCGGTGCGGAGGGCGTCACGCCCTCCGGACCTTCGAGCCCCGGGGGCCGGAGCACCTTCAGCGCCACGGGCCGCCCGAGCTTCGTGTCGAGCGCCCAGTAGACGAGTCCCATGCCACCCTCACCGATGGGCAGGAACTCCGTGTACCGCCCAGGCGGCGTGAGGGGCGGCGGGGGCACGTCGTCGTTCGTCATGATCGGCGCAGCGACCTGTACGTCATCAGCCTCCGCGTGTCAATCGACCGCGGTTCAGTGGCGCACCAGGATGAGGTCGAAGTTCTGCAGCGACTGGGTGAGCTTCAGCGTCCGGGCGTCCGTGCGCTTGGCCGTCATCGTCTGTTCGCGCTTCATGGCCTTGCCGTTGAATTGCTTCTCCGTGATGGTCCAGGCAGTCCCGTTCTTGCGCCATGTGCCCTTGCCGGACATCGATTCGGACGTGAGGGACGCGCGGGCGGACCATGTCCTGTCCGGTCGTACGCTGAAGACGAGCTTGATGTTGTCCACCACCTGGTTGAACTTCGCGAGCTTCTTACGTCCGTGCGGTGTGCTGGTGTCTGCCTTGTCCACCCCCAACGCCTTGAAGAGGGATGCCTTCGTACGCTCGAGGTCGAGCACCCAGACACCGACGATGCCGGGGGCGTCGACCGCCACTGGATCCGGATCGTCCGGGTGCAGCTTGGCACGCGGTCGTACGTCCTGCTTTGTCTTGGGCTTCGTTCCTGCGGTCGGCCCGTCCGGGTTGCCGCCCGGATTGCGCTTCGGTCGCGCCGGCGGCGCGCCTAGGTCGCGATCGAGTTCGGCCGTTACGTGGTCTTCGAGAGATACACCCTGCTCGTTCTTGACGCTCCGCTGGTTCTCCCAGATCCACTTGTAGCGGTCCCACTCCGTGACGAAGCGCCCGCCGCGCGGTACGCCGACGTGCACCACGCCGGGCGGACGCAGGTAGCGACCGAACGCGTCGAAGCGTGCTCCGTTCGAGAAGCGCGCGCGCGAGAAGAAGTCATCGAAGAGGAAACGCACGAGCAGGCCCAGCCAGTCAGAACTGCGTCCGAGATCGAGGATGATCCGGATCTCGACGACGGGGCGACCGGTCCAGCGGCATCCCCGCGGAAGTCGGCGTCGGGGCGTACCTGGCTCCTTCCCCTCGAGCTTCGGGGGGAGAGCGGGACGCGCCTCGATCCGGGTCCGCAGGCGCTCCATTTCCTGTACCGCGGCGGCCGCGTCCACGCGCGGGCCCACATCCTTGTCGGTAGGAATCGATACGCCCGTCTGCACGAGGACCTTGCGCACATCTTGATGACCGGCCGAGGGGGCGACGGACTTGAGCAACGCCGCGACGCCAGCGACGTGGGGGCAGGCCATGGAGGTCCCTGAGATCGACGTGTAGCGGCTCGTCACGTAGCTGGACCAGACGTTGTGTCCCGGCGCGCAGATGTCCACCACCCGGCGGGCCCCGCCCTCGTCGAAGTTCGAGAACGACGCGCGCTCATCGTCGGAGGTCGTCGCGCCGACCGTGATTGTGGTGGGCATGGCGCAGAGCGGGCCGTAGCTGGCGGGGAGGTTCGCGTTGCCTGCCGCGACGACGACGATGACGCCCCGCTCGGTCAGGCGGTCCATCACCGGTTGGTAGTAGCGCAGCGCACGAACCCTCTCCGCCTCGATCTTGCGCAGCGCGTCAGCGCGCCGTGCCGGATCCGCGAGCTCGGCCCGGAGGTAGCTGTAGTCTGGACCGAGGGAGAGATTGACGACCTGGGCGCCGTCGCCGAGCGCGAGGGAGAGCGACCCCGCGATGTGGGCGTAGCTGGCGTTGAACGTGCCGTAGCGACGACCGGACGCCGGCGGGGTGTAGATGATGGCCTGATAGCTGAGGAGCTCGACGTCGGGTGCGACCCCCGCGGTCCCTTCGCCGTTGTCCGCGATCGCGCCGATCGTCCCGGCGACATGGGTACCGTGGTTGCCCTCCTGCTTCTCGTACTCCCCGACGATCTTGCCGCTGGGGTCGCGGCTGGGCTGCTTGAAGCGCCGGAACGTCTGCTTGGCGCTTCCTGTACTGTAGGACCACGTCTTGGCGACGCGCCCCCGCAGGTCCGGATGCTGCGGATCGACACCCGTGTCGATGATGGCAACGCGGACCCCGCGGCCCGTCGTGCGGTCCCATGCCTCCGGTGCCCGCAGCCGCCGCAGGCCCCAGTCCTTCCCACCATTGCCAGGCTGAAGCGCGGGGTCGTTCACCTCGCGTGAGGCGGTCCACAGCACGTTGCGGCAGACGCCACGCACGATGGTCAGCTGGCCAAGAGCGGCCGCCGCGACCTCGAAGGTCACGGCTTCGAAACGGACCTGGGCGAGACCGAAGTCGGGGATGCCTCCCACGACGCGGGCTTCGAACGGCAGGGAGATCAGCACCGGGGCCAACTGCTTGTGGGTGAGACCGGCCGTCAGCGTCACCATCGCCTCGCCCCGCACGACGGATTGGCCGATCGACGCGTCGACCTCGATGTCGGCGGGGCCGTAGGGCGCGATCGTGGGGGGGCGGTGGACGAAGTCGGGCTCGCGGGGGTCACGGGAGCCCGATCCTTCGCCGCAGCCCAGGACCACGCCCAGGCAGAGCAGCAGGATGGTGAGCCGCAGTTCGCGCATCGTGGGGTCCTCCGGAGGCGTCCAGGGGGGAGTAGCGCTCGCCGGCTCGGAATCGCAGGGAGACGGGCGGCCATCGCACACGCGGGTACGTTTGGACACATGGCGCTCCGGCCGCGTCCAACTCCCTGGCGACACATCGCCGAGGAGCGCGAGATTCCGCACCCATGCAGCCCGTCCGCAAGACCCAGCCCGTGACGCCGCCGGAGGCCGAGGATCTGGCCGCCCGGGCGCGGGGCGGAGATCGGGACGCTTTCGAGCGGCTGGCCGTACGGGCCATGCCCATGCTGGCCGGCACCGCCCGCCGGCTCTTGCGGGAGCCGTATGCGGCCGAGGAGGCTGTCGCGGAGGCGCTCTTCCGCGCGTTCCGGCGCATCGACCGCTTCCGTGGCGACGCGGCTTTCGGGACCTGGGTGCACCGGATCCTCTGCCGCGTGGCCGTCGATCGCATGCGCACCGAGGTGCGCGAACGGGCCCGCCGCTTGGAGCTCGCGACGCGTGCCCGGCGCGGCTCCCTGCATGGCGCGCGCCCTGCACCGACGGCTCTGGACGCTGCCGCGCTCGACGAGGAGTCGCGCCGGCTGCGTCAAGCGGTGGAGGCCCTCCCTACGCGCCAGCGCCTCGTGATCGTGTTGCATGTCTGGGAAGGCCTCAGCCTGGCCGAGACCGCCGAGGTCCTCGGTGTGCGCTACGCCACCGCCAAATCGAACCTTTGCCACGCCCGCCACGGCTTGCGGCGCCTCATCGACGTCGCGTCTGCGGACGTGTCGGACGAAGCGAGCGCGGAAGACCAGGGGGGGGACCGGGCATGAGCACGCACGACGACCTCCTCGAACGCGTCGCCGCTGCCCGTCCTGACGATCCGACGCCGTCCGCGTGCGAGCCGATGGCCGTGCGGACCTTGGCGCGCTTCGCCGTACTCGAGGCAGGCCTCCACGCCACGCGTTTCGCGCCACGCCGGCGGATGCCCGTGCTGCGTGCGGCCGCCGTCCTTGCGGCGATCGCACTGCCCTTCGCCCTGCTGGGATCGGACCGCACGGCGGAAGCCCCGCTGCGCCCGCGTCTCGTGCGCGACGCGCTATGGAGTACGCGTGTCGCAGGGGCGCTGCGGGGCGACCCGATGCTGCAGGAACGCGTCGTACATGGCGGTCTTCCTGCGCGGGCCGCGTTGCTGGTTGCCGCCGAGCGCGGTGGTCCCTCCGGGCGTCGCGCCCTGGAGCTCCTGATCGATGCCGGAACGCTGCGTGGCATGCAGGAGGCGGAGCGCCTGAGCCGCCTGGCGCACGACCCGGTCCTGCGCGTCCCCGCGCTGGCCCTCTTGGCGCGCGATCTGGGTTCGGCCGGCCCGCGGCATCTCGGCGCCCTGCTCGTCGATCTACCCGCCGCGGAGGCGGAAGTCGATGTCGTCGCGGCGCTCGCGCACGTGGCGGCACGGGGGCGGCGTCAGTCGGCCCTGCGCGCGCTGCTCACCGGCGCCGAGGCAGGGCGGGAGCGCGCCGCGGCCGCGGCGCTACGTCTGGGTGGTGCGAGCCACCTGGCGCGCGTGCTCACCGTGCTCGACGACACGGCCTTGCGCGCGCCGGGTGTGGTCGAGGCCGTGCAATCGGGTGCGCGCACGCTGCGCTCGCGGCTCGTCCGCTTGGCAGCCCGAGGCGACGCGAAGGCGATCGCCCTCGCGGCCCGTGCCGGGGTGGAGGGGATCGTGCCCGTGCTCGCAAGCGAGGCATTCCACGAGGAGGCCGAGCGCGCTGTCGCGGCCATCGATCTCCTCGCGCGGCGGGGCGACGTGCATGCGCACGTCGCGCTGGCGCGCGCCCTCGACAGCGGGTTCCCGACCCGGGCGCGCGGCTACCTGATGGCGCTGCCGGCCGAGGCCGACGCGGCGTTGGCGGCGCGCGCCCAGGACTCGCGACGCGACGCCCCCGCGGCGATGCGCGCCCTGGCCGTGCGTGGTGCGGTGCCGTGGCTCGCATCGCTCGCCGCGTCATCGCGCCTGGCGCCGGAGGCGCTGCGCGCCTTGGGGCGGGCCGCTTCGCCGGCGGCCTCCGACGCCCTGGCCAGGCTCGCGCGCCGTTCCTCGCTGACCGCAGGGGCCGTCGCGGCCTTGGGTGTGCGCTTGACACGTGACCGTCCGGACGCGGGGCGCGTTCTGCTGCAGCTCGCTCGCGGACGACACGCGCGCAGCGTGCTGCAGATGCTCGTGCGCAGCGGACCTGCCGGTGTCGCGATCCTGCGCACGGCCGCCGAGGATCCCACACTCTCACGTCGCGCTCGCGAGGCCCTGCTGCGCCTCCCCGCCGCGCGTGGCCCCGAACGGGCCGCCGCGCGCGTGGCGCGTCGCGTCCCCCCGTCGCGCTCGATCTAGGCCTGTCTTGGAAGACCCCAGTGCTCTGCCGAACGATCCACGCGCTACGTAGCGTTTCCGAGCATAGTCCATGCGACGCGTCCCCCTGGAGCTCCCCCATGTCGACCCCCCGTACGAGGACCCTCTGCCGTCTGGGCGCCGCCCTGCTGCTCGTTGTGATCTGCGCCGTGCCGGTCCGCGCGGACGACGAAGAGAAGTCCGCCGTCCGCGTCGTGAAGACCATCGATCTCCGTGGCTATCGCGTTGGTGCGGCGCCGAAGGGTCCGCGGATCTCAGTGGCCACCGACATCATCGCCGCCGTCGATGATGCGACGGACTGGACGGTGTGGAACGTCGATGCCGCCTTCGATAGCGGCACCTGGCTGCCCTTCGAGGAACCGCCGCTCGAGCGGGATGCGATCTCGGCCGACAGCGTGGTGTCGATCCTGCACACGGCCCTCGGTGAAGGGGACGCAAGAGAGCAACTCGACATCGAGGCCGCCGACGCGCGCATCATCGTGGCCGGGCCCGAAGCTGCGGTGAGCGCAGCGCTGACGAACCGCGACTGGGCCCTGGCCGGTCTCGCCCCCTCCGTGCGCGTGGACGCCATCCTGGCGTCGGCGGCGCCCGGCGAAGACGAGCGCCTGCGTGCGACCGGCGGCGTCACGCTCTGGCCGGGGCGTTGGACGCGCGTCTACCTCCAGCACAGCGAGACCCCGTGCGCGGTCTGGTGGGATCTCGAGGTCGCGGAAGAGGCCCTCTCGACCGATCCGCTGGCCATCGGCATCCGCGAGGGCGCGGAGCTGTACATGCGCTACCACCCCGGCGAGACGGTGTCGGTCGTCGAGGTGTGGGCTGGCTCCGTGGAGCACCTGGAGCTCGTGAAGCAGGACCTCAGCGCCATTCGAAACATCCCCGAGGCCAATGGACTCGGCGTCGTCACCTACCCCAAGAGCGGCGTGAACCGCGTCTTCTCGCACATCCTGCTGAAGACGGGCGAGGCGTCCCGTCATGAGGTCCGCTGGACCAACGAGGGACGCAGCATGCGCCTGCGGCTGGCCTGCGAGGCACCGCCGGTTGCCGGCAGCGTGCTGGATCGTGGCGCCAAGAACGGGATGCTGTTGCTCCGCACGGGAGCCGTCGCGGACGAGCTCGAGTTTGGGGCCCGTTCGGGTAGCACGGAGCGCTACACCGAGCAGATGGCCGGCCTGCTGCATGCGGCCGCTGAGAGCTACGAGAAGCGCGGCCGGGCGATCGAGTTCGGTATCACGGCGATCGACGGCGGCTCGGTGGTGCTGCTGGACGCTCCGGCCGCGGAGCTTCCGAAGGCGCGCGAGGTCCTCGTGGCAGCCGAGCGTGAGCTGCGCACCAAGACGGCCGCCCTACGCGTCGTGGCCGTGCCGGAGCGCGCATACCGCCAGGGCGTCCTCGACGGGAGTGTGCGCGTGGGCCGGCCGGTCGCGGATGCCTTGATCGCCGCTTGGCGCGAGGCCGGGGCGACGGTAACGGAGTCGATCACGACCTCGGCGCTCGTCGATGCCAGCGTGGGGTTCCGCGTGGGGCACACCGTGCCCGGGATCACGGATCTGGACGCCGAGCTGGCCCAGCGCAGCGGCGGTCTGCACCCCCTGACGTCCGCACGCTTCGCCGGACTGTTCGGCGATCTCCGGATCCGTCGTGCTACCGGTGGACACGCGGTACGCGTGCGAGGCTCGCTGGCTTGGGCGCGGTCGGACGCGGGCACCCTGGAGATCACGGTGCGACCCCCGGTCAGCATGAGTGGCACGAAGAACGACGCCGCCGAGGCGAAGCCCGGCCAGCACCTCGTGAAGGTGCCGATCCTGGGAGGCGGCGCCGCGCCGGTCGAGACCGAGGTCACCTTCGCGGAGGGCGAGCGGCGCGAGCAGCTGCTGCACGTGCACATCCGCGGCGACGAGGTGTTCCTTCTGCTTCTCGCCTTGCGGTAGCGCTCTAGCGCTTCGGCGCGCGCGGGGCGGGAATGACGCCCAGCTTGCCCTGCGCCACCTCGAGCGCGATGCGCGCACCGGGTAGGAGCGTCGGTCCGAACCGCGTGCGGAAGGTCGCGCCTGCGTTCAGCAGGACGCGGCCGTCGGACGTGTCGCAGCACCAGAGGGAGCCATCCCGCTTCTGGAGGAACACGGTGGCCGCACTGCCGATCGGGCCCGCCACGGGGCGGCCGCCGCAGTCGTACTCTCGAGCGGACTCGCCGTCCTTGGCAGCGAACGTCACGAGCCGTCCGCCGCGTTCGACGACGGCGACGACAGCACCCGCGCGTGCCGGAGCGCCCACGAGGTCGCCCACCTTGGCGTGACGCCAGCGCTCGCTGCCCTCGGGCGTGAGCGCGAGCAGCGCCCCGCCGGCGGTCGTTGCGTACATGCCATCGGCGTCGGCGGACAGGGCGAGTACCTGGCCCTGCTTGAGGGCGGCCTGGATGACGCTGTGTTCGCCGCTGGCCGCGTTGACGCGGACGATGACGCCCTGCACGGTACCGACCCAGAACGCGCCGTGGCCGGCGACGACGCCGGCGGAGGGCGCGGCTCCGAGTTCGACGCGGTGCACTTCCTTGCCGCCCTCGACGATGACGAGGGCGCCGGCCGTCGTGGTCATGGCGTGGCGTGCGCCGACCGCGGCGGCGTCGCCCTGCAGTCGGTCGAGCTTCATCCGGCCTCGTTCTTCGCCGCTCGCGGCGTCGACGAACAAGACGGTTCCATCCACATGCGGGATGCAGAGCCGGCCTCCACCGAGCGCGGGCCGGCCCCGGACGCCTTCGAGGCTGCGATGCGGCTTGGTCCAGCGCACGTGCCCGTCCTCGCGGTCGTGGAGCGTGAGCGTGCCGCCTCGTTCGATGCTGAGGACATGCCCGTCGACCGACGTTGGGGGCAACCCGATCCGCTTGGAGACATCGCGACGCCACTGGGGCGCCGGCGTGAGGGCGATCGAGACCTTGCTCGGCGGCTTGTCTTCTGCCGTGAGCAGCGTGTGGAGGCCGTCGGCGTAGCCCGGCGCGTGCAGGGTGATGCTTGCTTCGCTGCCCCAGGCATAGCGCACGATGGCGGGCGAGATGCCGATCTCGCGTCCGGCGAGCATGATGCGGGCTCCGGCCGGAACGGTCTCGACACGAAGCGGTAGCGTGAACACGTTCTCGAACCGGATCAGCCAGTGCTCCTTGACCAGATGGGCGTAGCGGCGCACGGCGTCGGGCACGTCGCCTCGCGCCTCGGCCTCGGCCGCCGCGGCGAGCTGCGCACGGATGTCGGCGATCTGGGCCCTGCGGTCCCGGATGAGTTGCGGGAGTTGGCGTTTCGTGACGGCCTCGATGAGCCTGGCGTAGGCCGGCTCGCTCGCGTAGGTCGTGAGCAGCGACTCGAGGCGGGCGTAGAGCGCGTCGGCCTGATCGAGGTGGCCCCCGACCATGAGCTTGGGCGCGTCCTCGCGGCAGGCGCGGTCGGCGTCTTCGACCTGCATCGAGCCATGGGCGAGACGGATCGTCGGAATGTGCTCGTCGTAGTATCCGACGGCCTTGGCGAGCGAGTCCGTGCCGCGCACGAGCTCGCGCGCGAGGCGGCGGAAGTCCTCGTCCTCGTGCAACCGCGCGAGGCGGTACAGCAGCTCGGAGGTGGCCCGCACGTTGGTGATCCACGCCGGCTCGCGCACGCGCGCCGCCTCGTCGAGGAAGGTCCCGAGGGTTTGCGGGTCGTCCTTGTGGCGGTCATGCGCGCCGGCCGTCTTGGCGAGGACCGAGACGCGTGCGAGGCTCTCATCCAGCAGGCGTTGGGCCGTCTTGCGCAACGAGGACACAACCGGCTTGAGGGCCTGGCCCCGCAGCTGCTTGGCCGTGGCGTTGCTGAGCAGGTCAAGGACGGCGCGCACGGAGCCCTGCGCGTCCTGGTCCGGTAGGACAGGCAGAGCGTCCGTGAACGCCGGCATCTTCGTGTCGATCGCTTCCTTGAGCTCCCGCACGGCGCGCTCACGGCGGCTGGTCGCCGCGCGCGGCGGGAACAGGCGCGCTTGGAGCAGGAACGCCTGCTCCGTCTCGGGCGCTTCGGGGAAGCGATCGACGAGCTGCCCGATGAGCGAGCGGGCGAGTTCCTTGTCACCTTCGTCGGCCGCCTCGTGCGCTTGGGAGAGCAGGCCTGCGGCCGACGCGGGCCAGAGGTAGACGCCTGCCCCGGCGAGGGTCAGCACCAGCGCGGCCATCAGGGCGAAGGCCCGGCGCTTCCGGTTGCGCGGGTCGTAGATGGTGCGGAAGCGCTCCAGCAGGTCGCCGCGATCCGGCGCGAGGTGCGCGATCGTCTCGCGGAAGAAGTCGACGGCCTCGCGATCGGCCTTGCTGCGGCAGCCCTCGGATGCGAGGACGCGCCCGACGGCCTCGGCGTGCTCGAAGAACTCGGTACGCTTCTGGCTCTGCACGAGCGCACGGGCGCGAAGCAGATGCACCGACATGTTCGCCGGATGCGTCTTTTCCAGGGCCTCGAGCAGGGTGAGTGCTTCGTCGGCGTCACCCTCGTCGAGCTTGGTCTGCGCATTCAGCAGCGTGCTGTCGACGAGCGTGTCGTTGTCGCCCGCGGCTTCGGCGGCCATCCTCAGACCGGCGAGGACCACGTCGTCGGCCGGCGCCTGACGCATCGCCTGCGTGAACACCTCGAGCCCCTCGGCGCTCTCGCCCTTTTTCAGGTGCAGGTGCCCGAGCGCGCACAGGGCTTCGATCTCGCCGTCGCGGTCCGCGGCTTCCACGGCGAGCGAGGCGAGCTTGTGGAGCGGGCCCGGGTCCTCCGGGGTGGCCTCGGCCCACTGCAGCATGAGGCGGCGCGAGAGCGTGTGCTGGCTGGCCTTGGTGCGGGTCGTGGCCTCGCGAACGAGTTCGGCGGCGTCCGCGGGGCGGGCCAGCTTGGCCTTGTACAGCCGCACGATCGCCTCGAGGACGGCAAAGCGGCTGCAGCCCAGGTGCAGCGCGATCTCGTGGATGACGGTGCTGCCGTCGAGGCGCGCATGCACCTCATGCAGGCGGTCGCCTTCGTCCTTGAGATCCGGGAGCTTGCCCGGCTCGGCCATGAAGAGCAGGGCGTGGTTGCCCAGGAGATCGCCGATGAGCCGGCGCTCGTCGAGGCGCTCGAGGGCGCGCGCCGCGACCCCCTCCGGGTCGACGCAGATGCGGGCGAGCAGACCCATCTGGCCTTGCTCGAGCGGCTGGCGTTCGAAGCGGAACCAGCCTTCGTCCCACAGCATCATGTCGAGGACCGTGTCCTCGACCTCGGCCGCGAGCACCTCCATGTACTCGGCTTCCGGGACGTGGCCTTCTTCGACGAGGTGGTCGAGCAGCAGCATGCCGTGCAGATGGCTGCGGCGGGAGCGCGCCAGGAGATCGGGGTCGAGAAGACCGCGGGCGGTGAACGCCTCCAGGAGCAGGTCCGGGAGCATCAGGTCGGGCTGGAGGACGTAGAGTCCGTCGGCGTCGAGGTAGAGCGCCGCGTAGTGGGGGCCGTGACGCAGTGTGAGCCGTCCGCCGCCCTGCGACGCTAGCCCTGCCTGGAGGAGATCCTCCAGTCCCACCGATTCGAGGCTGCCCTTGACCGACATGTGCTTTCCGGACCGGCCCTCATCCCCGGACGGGTGAGGGTCCGTACGACCTATCGGCCGGGGTCGGTCCGCGTCTGTAGGGCTTCGGCTCGGGCCAGCCAGGGAGCCAGTAGCCTTCTGTCAGGCTGTTCGATCACGCCGGCTTCGCTGACGAAGGCCGATACAAGGGCTGCGGGGGTCACGTCGAAGGCAGGCGCGTGAGCCACCAGGTCCGCGGGGGCTGTTTCCGGCGCCAGGTAGGCGCGCGCATCGGCGGGCCGATCTTCGATCGCGACGTCGTCGCCCGTGGCCGTATTCGCGTCGAGCGTGCTGAGGGGCGCGGCCACGACGTACGGCACGCCGTTGCTGCGCGCGGCCAGCGCCACGCCGTACGTGCCCACCTTGTTGACCACGTCGCCGTTGGCGCAGATCCGATCCGCCCCGGTGACGACCGCGTCGATCTTGCCGCTGCGCAGCAGACCGGCGGCTGCGCTGTCAGCTTGGACCGCATAGGGCACGCCCGCCTTGGCCAGCTCATACGCCGTGAGGCGCAGCCCCTGCAGGAGCGGCCTGCTCTCGTCAGCCGTGACGTGGATCGCCTGACCGCTGGCGTGGAGGACGTAGAACGGGGCGAGCGCCGTGCCGATGCCCGACGTGACGAGCGAGCCCGCGTTGCAGTGGGTGAGGAAGCGCGTGCGGCCGAAGAGCCAGGCCGCACCATGCCGTCCCATGGCTTCGCAGGCATCCTTCTCGTAGGCGTCCAGGGCCTGGGCGGCCTCGAGAAGCCCGGCGACGATCTGCTCCGGCGCGTCCGGTGAGGCGTTTGCCAGCTCGAGATGGCGCGCCACGGCCGCCGGCAGGTTCACCGCGGTCGGGCGGGCGTCGGCGATCGGCTGGGCCACCTCCGCCAGCTGTTCCAGGAACTCGGGCCGCGACATGGCAGGGAACGCTTCGAGCACGGCTCGGGCCGCCAGCACGAGCGCGTACGCGCCGGCGATGCCGATCGCGGGCGCGCCGCGGACCGCCAGCCGCTGGATGTCGTCGATCACACCCGCGGCCGTACGATGCTCGAGCCACGTCTCGTGGCGCGGCAAGCGCGTCTGGTCGAGCAGACGCAGGTGGCCATCGCGCCATGAGCCCGACCACCGGAGCGGTGACACGGGCGGCTCGGGAACGGTGAAGTCAGCCGGTTGCATCGCGCGGGACCCCAGGCTCTGTTTGGAAACACTACGCAGCGAGCCGGACGAGACCGACGCGAGCTGCCGTCAGGATGAGGATTGTGGCCGGAGGCGTGCTTCCCGCACGTTGAGGACCGCAATCCGAGTTCGGGCCCAGCATAGCGAGTGGATCGTTCGGCGCAGCCGTAGGGCTTTCCAGACAGAGTCTAGCCCTGATCGGCGATCATCTCGCGCAGGCGCGCATTCTTCTCGGCGACCTTGCGACGCATGGCAGCGCGGAAGGCCTGCAGGCTGTCGTGGAGTCGATCGTCGTTCAGCGCCAGGATCTCGGCGGCAAGCAGCGCGGCGTTCTGCGCGCCGGCCTTGCCGATGGCGACCGTGGCGACAGGCACGCCGCCGGGCATCTGCACGGTGGAGTAAAGCGAGTCGGCGCCGCCCAGCGTGGTCGTGAGGATCGGGATGCCGATCACGGGCAGGGTCGTGAGGCTGGCCATGACGCCCGCAAGGTGCGCCGCGCCGCCGGCCGCGGCAATGACGATACGGAAGCCCTTGAGGCGCGCCGTGCTGGCGAACTTGTGTGCCTTCTCCGGCGTGCGGTGCGCGGAGATCACGCGCGCTTCGTACGGGATGTCGAACTCCTCGAGCGTTTCGATGCACTTCGCGACGACCGGGTAGTCGCTGTCGCTTCCCATGACCACGGCGACGACCGGCTTGCGCACGTCGACCTCGGTCGAAGAGGACGCCGGCGCGGCCTTGGCGGCTGCCCGCTTGCGACTGGCCTTCTTGCGCGCCTTCCTCTTCTTCGGCTTCTTGTCGGAGGATTTCTTGTCGGAGGACTGCGGATCGGAGCTGTCGTCGTCGCCTTGGCTGCGGGGGGGCATGGGTCAGATCTCCAGATCGCGGCCGGTGATTCGGCGGTGGATCTCACGGTAGGTGGCGGTGGTCTTCTCGACGATCTCTGCGGCGATGACGGGCGCAGGCGGATTGTGGTCCCAGCCCTCGGCATCCAGCCAGTCGCGCACCAGCTGCTTGTCGAACGACTGCTGGTTCTGGCCCTCTTGGTACCTGGTTGCGTCCCAGAAGCGTGAGCTGTCGGCCGTGAGGACCTCGTCGCCCAGCGTGAGGGTGCCCTCGGCGTCGTAGCCGAACTCGAACTTGGTATCGGCGATGATCACGCCACGCTCGGCCGCGATCTCGCGTGCGCGGGCGTAGACGTCCAGGGTCAGCTTTTCGAGCAGGCGCGCCTTCTCCTCGCCGAGGATCTCGATCGTGCGCGCCATGTCGATGTTCTCGTCGTGCTCGCCCTCTTCGGCCTTGGTGGCGGGGGTGAACAGCGGCGGGTCGAGCTTGACCGAGAGCGGGAGGTCTGCCGGGAGCTCGTGGCCGCAGACGGCGCCGGTGCGCTGGTAGTCCTTCCAGCCGCTGCCGACGAGGTAGCCACGTGCCACGCATTCGACGGGCACCATGTCGAGCCGCTTGCAGAGCATGCTGCGGCCGCGCAGGACGTCGGCATGCCGGCGGACGGCCTCCGGCATCTCGTCCACGTCAGCGGTGATGAGGTGGTTGGGGATCAGCGGCTCGAGCTGCTCGAACCAGAAGAGGGAGAGGCTCGTCAGGATCGCGCCCTTGTCGGGGATGGGCGGGGAGAGCACGACGTCGTAGGCGCTGAGCCGATCGGTGGCGACGAGCAGGAGGTCCTCGCCGACCGCGTAGCAGTCGCGGACCTTGCCGCGTCGGACGAGCTCGAGCCCGTCGAGCTCGGTGGTGGCGATGGCTGACGTCATGGCCTGTTCCCTTTCTGCAATGGGGGACGCCCCGGAGGGATTCCGAGGGTGTGCTTCTGCCGGTCTGCTTATGCCGGTCTCATTGTTCGGTCGCGACAAGCGCGCCGATCTCCGGAAGGTGCAGGATGATACCGACCTCGACCCCGGGCAGGGCATCCATGTCCGGCATGAGAACCGCTGATGGACCACCATGTCGCCCCCGCCTGCCGACCCCTCTCCGGCCCGCGCCACGTGCCGGCGTCGAAGTCCTACGAGCAGCGGGCGCTGGTCCTGGCGGCGCTGGCCGATGACGTGGCGCGGCTCGAGCGCGCCGACGGCGCCCGCCCGCCCGGCGAGGACGCGCTCCGCACAGCCGAGGCCGTGGGCAGGATGGGACGCTGGAGCCCGGCGGGCTTCCTCGGGGCGGACCGCGGCCCGCTGACCCTCGATCTGGGCGACGGTGCGACCGGCCTGCGTTTCTGCACCGCCTTGGCGACCCTGCGGCCCGCCCGTGCGCGAACGCTGCTGCGCGGCCGACCCGGTCTGCTGCGTCGTCCGCATCGGATCCTGCGCAAGGCCTTGATTGGGCTGGGCGCGCGGGTGAAGCGCCGCTCGAGCGGCGCGCTGCGCGTTCTCGGCGGAGGGCTCGCAGGCGGGCAGGTCGTGCTCGATCCGAGCCTGTCGAGCCAGTACGCCTCGGCGCTGCTGCTCATCGCGCCGCGCATGGCCCAGGGCCTTGACCTCCGGCTGACGGGTCGCTCGACCTCGCTGCCGTACCTGCGCATGACGCTCGATCTCCTCGAGCAGTTCGGGGCGGACGTCGAGGCCACAGGACTCACGGGCCAGGCGCCGCGCATCCGCGTGGGGAGGACGCCACTCCGTGCCGACGTCGTGACGATCCCGCCCGACGCCTCGGCCGCGGCCGCGTGGTGGTCTGCCGCCGCGCTTGTGGGCGGCGAGGCGTGGATCCCCGGGCTCGGGGCGGGGTCCATCCAGGCGGATGTCGCCCTGCTCGACATCCTTGGCCGCATGGGCGCTGAGGTCGGCGTGACGGACGACGGCAGCGCTCGCGTCCGGGCGGACGGTGGGCGCCTGCGGGGCGCCGGTGACGTGGACCTAACGGACCCCACCGATCTGCTGTTCCTGCTGGGCGTGCTGGCGGCCACGGCGGAGGGCACGACGCGCATCCGTGGCGCGGCGCCCACGCGCGCCAAGGAAAGCGACCGCATCGCAACGCTGTGTGCCGGGCTGCTGGCCTTGGGCGCCGACGTGCGCGTGCAGGCGGACGACGTAATCGTGATCCACGGACGCGAGCTCCACGGGGGCCGGGTGGCGTGTCGGGGGGATCACCGAGCGGCCTTCGCCTTCGGCGTACTCGGTCTCGCCGTGCCGGGGATCGTCCTGGGCGGCGCGGAGTGCGTGGCGAAGTCCCAGCCGCGTTTCCTCGAGGATCTGGGCCTCGTGGGCCCGGATCCGACGGGGGACGCGACAGAGGAACCTTCGGAGGTCGCGCCGCACCCGTAGCATCGCGGCATGCGGGGGTCTCTCTTCACCGTCGGGCTTCTGGCGCTGCTTGGCGTCGCGGGTGAGGTCTCGGCCGGGCCTGCGCCGTGGCATCAGGGCCACGCCTGGGAGGTGGCCATCGAGAAGGGCATCGCCGCCCAGCGCAGCCGGGCCGCGCGCAGCTCGTCCATGGATGGGATTCTCGGCCAAGCCCGTCGCGCCGCGCGGCGTGAAGCGTCGGTCGAGAACCTCTATCTGCTCGCGCGCGCCTACGGCCTGCGGTCGCAGCACAGGATCGCCGCGGCGCGGGACGCGACCGAACGCCGAGGATCGCAGGACGATCGGGCGTCGGCCCAGTCGACCTACCGCGAGGTCCTCCAGCAGGCGCCGCGGTGTTACTTCGCCCACCACGATCTGGGCGTGCTTGCGCTGCAGGCCGACGGGCGCGCGACCAAGCAGGCCTTCGCTCACTTCCAGGCGAGCTACCGCATCAACGATCGCTACACGCCGACCCTGCGCCAACTCGTACGCCTCTACGTGGAGCGCAAGCAGCACGGCGTCGCCGTGCCGATCCTCGAGCGTCTGCTGCAGCTCGAGCCGAAGGATGCCGGGGCGCGCGCGCGACTCGCGGTGGCCTACGCCCACCTGGGCAAGTACCCCGCGTCGGACCGTACGTTCGAGCTCTTGCTGAAGGACCCGAAGACGCGCGCCGCGTGGTTGCTCGTACGCGCGCAGACCGAGACGCAGACCGGTCGCCCTGCGCGCGGCCTCGCGAGTTGGAAGCAGCTCGCACGCTCCAACCCGAACGTGCCCGCTCCCTTCCTGGGGATGCTCGCGTGCCTGGGCAAGCTGGAAGAAACGAAGGAGGCCGTCGAGCCGCGCGACTACCTGCTCGCCCTGCGCGGGCTGCGACGCATCGAACGCGATCCCAAGCGTCGCGCGCGATTGATGGCGGACATGCAGCGGATCGAGCAGCGGTTGGCCCGTCCGACGGTCGAGCCTCCGAGGGGTCCCCCGACGACCGCCCAGTTGCTGCAAGGTCTGGAGGCGCCGGCCGAGGCGACGCGCGTGCAGGCGCTGCTGATCCTCATGCTGCGCAAGGAGCCGGCAACGGCTGGTGTCGTACGGGCGATCGCGGGACGCATCGGCCCCAAGGCAGAGTCGGCCGCCGCCGTGCGCGCCGGAGCGATGCGGGCCCTCGGCCGCTTGGGCGGCACGCGGCTCGTACCCCTCCTCCGGCACGGGCTCGCAGATCCGGACCTGCGCGTGCGCCTCGAGACCGTCGACACGCTCGTGGCCATCGCCCGTCGGGACCCTTCGGCGGTCGGTGGCGTCATCGCCATCCTGGGCACGCAGGTGATCGGCACCTCGACAGGGACGTCGATCGGCTACGTCAGTGCGGTTCACCAAGGGCTGCTCGCCTTGACCTCCACGACGCTCCTCGGCGTAGGCCGTGACAGTGACGCGACATCCTGGCGACATTCCTTCCTCGCCTGGTGGAACGGCGCCGAGGGCCTGGATACGCAGATCCGTGCGCTCGACGGCTATCACCGGGTGGGGGACCGGGCCGCGGATCAGGTTCTCGTGCCCTACCTCGACAGTCCCGGTTTCTTCGTGTTTCGGGCGGCCTACGAGGCTCTCCGGCGCGCCGCCCGGCCGGCCGGCGCGGGCGAATGGGCTCGCTGGTGGAAACGCCTGCCGGATGCGGCCGGCGAGCGACCTAAAAAGGAGCAATGGGCCTCGCTCAAGGGTGAAATGGAGGCTTGGGTTCGCGATCGGCCAGGTCGCTGACCGGGACGGGTGCCCGCGCCGGCACGCCTGGAGAGACCATGCACCGCACGCTTGCCGCCCTCGCGCTCGGACTCGCCGTCTTCGCACTTGTGGGAGGGGCCTTCCTCGTCCACGCCGCGCCCGTGGAGGCCCGCGGCGCCGCGCCCGCCGAGAGTGCGCGCGACAGGATCGTCGAGGGTGAGAAGAACAAGCAGGACGCGGTCCTGCAGCGTGCGCTGAACGCGTCCAAGGGGAACTCGAAGGCGTTCCTGGGCCAGGTCGCGGGAATCGTCGCGAGCTACCGCAAGGCCAAGCTAGCCCAGGGCTCCGCCCTCAGCCGCTACCTCTACGGTCGCGTGCTCTTCAAGCAGTTCGACTTCGAGATGCAGGTCGCGTCACGTCAAGCACGTGCGCGCAAGCTCGATCGCCGCAAGGCCGACGAAGCCGTCGCCGAGATGCACGCCGCCCTGCAGCGGGACCCGCAACTCTGGCAGGCACGCTACGCCCTGGCCTTCATCCACCTGACCTTGGGCGAGACCAAGCTTCTCGAGGCCGTCCTCAGCCAGCTCCTCCGCACGCAGGGGCACCGCGTCCAGGTCATTGCCATGCACGCGCAGCTGCTCTATCAGAAACGACGCTGGAAGGAACTGAAGGCCGTCGCTTCAAAGCTTCTCTCGAAGAACCTCGACAACCTGGGGGCGCGGCGCCTGCTCGTGTTCGCGCACATGGGCCTCGAGGAGTGGGCCAAGGCCGAGCAGGCCGTCCTCTCCATGCTGGCCCGCATCCCCGCCGACAAGAGCGCGCTGGGGCTCAGGCTCGAGGTCTTCGAGATGCTCGCGGAATGTTTGATCCAGCAGTCGAAGTTCGAGGCGGCCGAGAACAAGGTGATCGAGCTCATCACGCGCTACCCGCAGGAGGTCCGCCTGCGCTTCCTCCTGGCCAAGGTGAGGCAGGCGAGCGGCAACCTCAAGGGCGCCATCCAGGTCGTGAAGCAGGTCACGGACACACCGAAGTACAAGAACCACGTTCCGTACCTCATCCAGTTGTCGGAACTCTACGGCATCGACAAGCAGCTACCCAAGGCCGAGGCGGTGCTGCACCGTGCGCTCGCTCTCTGCCTGGGCACGGATCAGACCAACCAGAGCTACCGGGTGATGGTGCTGACGCGGCTCGGGCGCGTGCTCTACCTCCAAGAAAGGTGGAAGGCTGCGCTCGTCCAGTACGAGGCCCTCGATCGGATGATGAAGGGCAACCTGCCGCCGCACATCCTCGACTTCATGCAGAACTGCTACGGCAATCTGGGGCGCACGAAGGACTTGATCCGCACGCTCGAGAGGCTCCTCCCGCACATGAAGGGGCGGCCGGCCAACCGCAAGAAGCTGGAGGATCTGATCAAGCGCCTCAAGGCCGGCGGCCAGCCCGGGACACAACCCGGGACACAGCCCGCGCGGGGCGAGGGTGAGCTCTGGGGAGGACGGGATCTTCTCGCCGAGCTGATCGAGAAGATCGGGAGCCGCGACGTCAAGGAGCGCCGCGAGGGACTGTTCATCTACTACCAAGCCAACCTGCCGTTTGTCGATCCGGTGGTCTACCTACGCCACAGCCCGAGCGTGGAGCCCGATCCCGAGTGTCGGCTCTGGGTGGTGAAGATCCTCTCGCGCTTCAACATCGAGGAAGCGAATCCGGAGATCGTCCGCCTGTCGTCGCGCTACGTGGGGCTCTGCCTCGAGGATCCCGATCAGGACGTGCGCCGCGCCGCGGCCGAGGGACTGCAGCGGATCGGCTCGCCTGTCGCGATCCTCTACCTCATGCCCTACCTCGGCTACATGGAACTCGATCCCAGCCAGCTGACGGAGTCCGGTCGCAAGCTGCGCGAGAAGGAATACAACGCAGCGCGTACGGCCCTGAGGCAACTGACGGGTCGCGAAGACACCCGCATCGGCGACGAGCCGTGGGTGCTGCTCGCGCAGGCGCCCGAGCACCGCAAGGGCTGGATGGTCTGGTACGACTCCGAGAAGGCCGTCGCAGTGCGCCTCAAGGCCCTGGATGCCCTGGACCTGGTCGACAAGGTCGGGCCGCGCTGGGCGCTCCGGTATGTGCTGAGCGATCTGGTGAAGAAGCCCATTCCGCTCGGCAACGGAGGCAAGCGGCGGACGACGCCGACGCGCGTCTACCTGCGCACCTACAGGCTCATGAAGAGCCACGTCTTGCGCTACAAGACGTCGCGTCCTGAGGAGTTCGCGAAGGACGGCGCGTTCTCGTCGTTCCCCGTCTACAAGGACGAGGACATCACGGAGGCGAACATCCCGGCCATGCGCACGTCGATCATCAAGTGGTACGCCTCCGTGAAGGGGATGATCTAGGCTGGACGCAACCCATCGGGCCCTGCGTCCGATCGCGTCATGAAGGCTGGATGAGGGAACATGACGGTCGTCGCCATCGACGGTCCCGCGGGGGCCGGCAAGAGCACCATCGCCAAGCGCCTTGCGAAGGTGCTCGGGTGGGCCTACCTCGATAGCGGGGCGATGTACCGCGCCGTGACGGTCGTGGCCATGGACGCGGGGGCAGATCTTGGCGACGGTGAGGCCCTCGCGCGCCTGGCGGAAGCACTCGATCTCGAGTTGAAGGCCGAGGGCACGGTGCTCGTGCGGGGCGCCGACGTGACGAAGCGCATCCGCAGCCCCGAGGTGACCGCCGCCGTGTCCGGCGTCGCCTCCGTGGCGGCGGTCCGCGAGGTCATGGTCTCCCACCAGAGGCGCTTCGCCGAGCGCAACGAGTACGTCGTGGCCGAGGGACGGGACATCGGCACTGTCGTCTTCCCCGACGCGGCCCTCAAGATCTACCTCGATGCGGCCTCCACGGAGCGCGCGCGCCGCCGCCTGGGCCAATCGGACGAAGTGGCCCAGGGGGCCGATCAGGACGCGGTCCGGGCCGGAATCGAGGAGCGGGATCGGCTCGACAGCACCCGTGAGATCGCGCCGCTCAGGCCCGCCGCGGACGCCTGGCTTCTGGATACCTCCAAGATGACCCTGGACGAGGTTTTCGAGGCTGTCCGGGGGCGGGTAAGATCCGCGATTCGTCCCTAGGCCGCCAGACCGGCGCCGAAGGCGGGGTCCCGGAGAGGTTCCGGCCGCGCCCGACGCCTGGCACTGGACTGGCACGTGGGTGAGGCGGGAGAAAGGCTCCGGATGCGCGCTCGAGTTGAGCGTGCCGGCGAGCGGCTCTGTCGCCACAAGAACACCCCAGGCCGCACACAGAACACAGGTCCCATAAACCCCATGCGCGCACGCGACAAGATTCGCCGGTTCGATCTCCCGGCCACCGACCTCGAGCAACAGGTCTCCGTCATCATGAAGGATGGCGGCGATCTCGAAGCCCGCTACGACGCGGGAGCAAGCGACTTCACTCCCAACAAGGTCGTCCAAGGCAAGATCGTCGACATTCGCAACGACGAAGTCGTCATCGACATCGGCTACAAGTCCGAAGGCATCATCTCCGTCGGCGAGTTCAACAACATCGACGAGGTTGATGTCGGCGACATCATCGACATCCTCCTCGAGAGCGTGGACGAAGGCGGCGGCGGTGTCGTCGTCAGCAAGCGCAAGGCCGACCGCATCAAGGGTTGGGAACGCGTCGTGAAGACGTACGGCGAGGGCGACGACGTCCGCGGCCACGTGGTCAAGAAGATCAAGGGTGGCCTGCTCGTCGACATCGGCGTGCCGGTCTTCCTGCCGGCCAGCCAGGTCAGCATTCGCCGCACGCACGACATCTCCGACTTCATCGGCAAGGACGTCGAGGCGCGCATCATCAAGATCGATCACGAGCGCATGAACATCGTCATCTCGCGCCGCAAGCTCATCGAAGAGCAGCGCGAGGAGGCGAAGAAGAGCCTGCTCACCGAGATCAAGCCCGGTCAGATCCGCGTGGGCGTGGTCAAGAACATCGCCGACTTCGGCGCGTTCGTCGACCTGGGTGGCATCGACGGCCTCCTGCACATCACGGACATGTCGTGGAGCCGCCTCACGCACCCGAGCGACCTGCTCAAGATCGACGACGAGATCGAGGTCATGGTGCTGCGTGTGGACCTGGACCGCGAGCGCATCGCCCTGGGTCTCAAGCAGAAGTTCCCCAGCCCGTGGGAGACGGTGGAACTCAAGTACCCCGTCGGTTCGCGCGTGCAGGGCAAGGTCGTCAACGTGATGCCCTACGGCGCCTTCGTGAAGCTGGAAGACGGCATCGAAGGGCTCGTGCACATCTCCGAGATGTCTTGGTCGAAGCGCATCAACCACCCGCAGGAGGTGGTCAAGGTGGGCGACGAGGTCGAGGTCGTGGTCCTGGACATCAACCGGGACAAGCAGGAGATCTCGCTCGGTATGAAGCAGGCCGACGGGAACCCCTGGGACGACGTCGATCAGCGCTTCCCGCCCGGCACCGTGGTCGAGGGTCGCGTCCGCAACCTCACCAGCTACGGCGCGTTCGTCGAGATCGAAGATGGCATCGACGGCCTGCTTCACGTCTCGGACATGTCCTGGACCAAGAAGGTCGCCAACCCGTCCGAGGTCGTGCAGAAGGGCGAGAGCGTCACCTCGGTCGTCCTCTCCGTACACCCCGACAAGAAGCGGATTGCGCTCGGTCTCAAGCAACTGTCGCTGGACCCGTGGCAGAAGGAGATCCTCGAGCGCTTCGCGGTCGAGTCGGAGCACACCGGGACCGTCACCAAGGTGACGAACTTCGGCATCTTCGTCTCGCTCGAGAACGACCTCGAAGGCCTGCTGCACATCTCGGAGCTCACGCCCGCCGACCACCTCGAGGCCGGCTCCCGTGTGGGTGTCCGCGTCCTGCGTCTGGACACCGAGGAGCGCAAGATCGCGCTCACGTTGATCCGTGACACGGCGCTGCTCGAGGCCATGGGCATCGAGCTCGACGAGGACGGCCAGCCGGTCGCTCCGACGCCTGCCGCGGCCGCGGCCGCGGTGGCCATCGCCACCCCGGACGAGGTGCCGGAGGAGGCTTCGGACGAGGCGGACACGCCTGCCGAGGGTGAATCTGCGGAGGCTGACGCCGGCGCGGAGGTTCCCAAGGCCGAGGCTGAGGAGGCACCCGCCGCCGATGCTTCCGCCGAAGAGGCACCCGCCGAAGAGGCACCCGCCGAAGAGGCCCCCGCCGAAGAGGCACCCGCTGAAGAGGCCCCCAAGGCTGAGGCCGAGGCAGCGCCTGCTGAAGAGGTTGCCGCGGAGGATGCTCCGGACGCTGAGGCTTCCGAAGAGGTCAAGAAGGACGAGTAGCGTTCTCGCTCCTGCGTCGGTTGGTCGGTCACGCAAAGTGACCGCCATATGACGGCCAACGAACAAGATGGGGCGGCCATGAGGCCGCCCCATCTGCATGTCTGGACCGCCTTCGGGATCGCCGTGATCCTACTCGTGGGGGTTCTCTGCGGTGGCTGCTCGAGCGATGACGCTGCGGCCACGACGGGGGAGCCGACACCGCCCAGCCTGGACCCCGTCGTCTGGGGCGAGGGCAGGAACGCCGGCCGCGGGGAGCAGGACAACACAAAGGACGAGCGCGAGCTGGCCGACGACGTCGCAGGTTGGAAGGAAAAGCTCGCGCTTGCCCAGCAATACGCCGCCGGCGGGTACGACGAGCAGGCGCTGCAGATCCTCGACGGCGCGCTCGCACGCAAGCCCCCTTCCGCCTGGGCCGAGAAGATGCGCGCCTTGAAGAGCAGCTTGCGCGTGCGCCGGGCCGAGGAGGCGCTGCTGCGCGTCGAAGCGCGCGCGACCCGTGACTACGTCGCGTTCGGCCAGCCCATCGACTTCATCGTGCGTCTGCGCAACGTCTCGGCCGAGACGATCACGATCCTGCCTCCGGGCGACGGCGAGCATGCCGGTTCGCCCTCGGCGCTCATGCTCGAGATCACGCGCTTGGATCGCGACATCCACGCGACCGAGCTGCGCCGCACGTGGAATCAGACTGTCTACATCCAGCAGGTGGGGGACGACCCCATCCGCATCCCCGCCGGCGGTCTGCACGAGATCCCCGTGCGCGTGCCGGCCGACGCAGCGGGTCCCGCACTGGCCGGACTGCGGACCATCGAGGTGTCGGGCACGTTGCGGCCGACGCAGCTGCGCAAGGGAACGTCGGCGCGCACGGTTCGCTTGCCGATCCGCCGCGGCCGCGTCATGGCCTTGCCTCGCAACTTCGAGCCGCTTACGGTCGATCCCTTGAAGTCCATGCGGACCGCGCTCACGACCGGGGCGCCGGCCCACCTGCTCATCGCGACCGAGTTCGTGCCGACGCGGCGGCAGCCGGAGGCCGTGGAGATCCTGGCGCGTGCGCTCGACCGCGGCCACCCGTCCCTCTACCGCGCTGCGCTGGGCGGCCTGGGGCTCGTGCGGGAGCACGCTGCCGGGCAGCCGGTGGGACCGCTCGTGAAACCGCTCATCGATGCCCTGGGGGCGTCGCCGAGAAGGCCTGAGGCGTTGATGGAGGGCCTGAGTACGTTGACGGGCGTGCGCCTCGCGCCCGATCCGCGTCTCTGGCGGGACTGGTGGCGGCGGGAGGCCAACCGTCGCAAGGCCGTCACCGCGGTGCGGCCGAGCGGCTCCACGTAGCCGCCTTCCTCCCCGAGACCCCTGCCATGACCATCGAGAGCCTGCTGTGATCTCCGACGACGCCCTGCGAAAGCATCTGGCTCCCCTGGCGCGCTACGTCGAGACCGTGCTGCCCGAGCGCGAGTTGCTCGAGAAGCTCGAGTCCGGCCGGCCCCTGCGCTGCAAGCTGGGCCTCGACCCGACAGCGAGCACGGTGCACATCGGCAACGGCATCGTGCTGTGGAACCTGCGCGCGCTCCAGGATCTAGGCCACACGGCCGTGCTGATCCTGGGCGACTACACGGCGACGGTGGGGGACCCGTCCGGCAAGGACAAGACCCGGCCCGTGCTCACGACCGATGAGGTCGAAGCGAATCTCGCGACATGGCTCGATCAGATGGCGCTCATCCTCGACATGGACAAGGTCGAGATCCGCCGCAACAGCGAGTGGTTCAAGGACATGAGCTTCCTCGAGGTCCTGGACCTCACCGGCCGTATGACCGTCCAACAGATGATGGAGCGGGACTCGTTCGAGAATCGCTGGAAGAGCCACACGCCCATCTCGCTCCGCGAGTTCGTCTACTGCCTGATGCAGGGCTGGGACTCGGTGAAGGTCGAAGCGGACATCGAGCTCGGTGGCACCGACCAGACGTTCAATCTCTCGGTCGGACGTCGGCTGATGGAGCAGGAGGGCATGGCGCCCCAGGTCTCGCTCATCAGCCCCTTGCTGGAAGGCACCGACGGCAGCGATAAAATGAGCAAGTCGCTCGGCAACGCCATCGGCCTGAAGGACGACCCGAGGGATCAGTTCGGGATGTGCATGCGCGTCAGCGACGAGCTGATGCCCAAGTTCATGCGGCTCGCCACCGACCTCTCCGACGCCGAGATCGAGCGCCTGCTCGCGGGCGGCCCCATGGACGCGAAGAAGGCCATGGCCGCTGCCCTCGTGGCGCGCTACTACGGCGCGGACGAGGGCGTTCGCCAGCGCGAGGAGTTCGAGCGCATCTTCAGCCGGCGCGAGACGCCGACCGACGTAGCCGACATCGCGATCCCAGCCCCGGGCGAGGACGGCCTCTACTGGATCGTGGACCTGCTCAAGCACTGCGGCTTCGCCGCGAGTACCGGCGACGCCCGGCGCTTCGTCGAGGGCGGCGGGGTCCGCATCGACGACGATCCCGTGGCGGACTGGCGCGGCCGCGTGAGCATCGCCGGGGGCGAGATCCTCCGGGTCGGCCGCCGCAAGCAGGCACGCCTGACCCGCTGAATCTTCCGACGCCCCCGGATTGGGCGTACGGTTCCCGCTGCCCGTCCGCATGCTCGCAGCAATCCATCGGCCCTCGAGAGAACCACGTGACCTTCCTCGCTGAGATCCCCTATCCGCGCATCGACCCGATCGTCGTCGAACTCGGCAGCCTCAAGGTGCGCTGGTACGGCGTGTCCTACATCATCGCGTTCGCGCTCGCTTTCCTGGTGCTGCGGAGCCTCGCCAAGCGGGGGCGCTGGGTCGTCGGTCCTGACAAGGTCCTGGACGTCCTCTTCTGGGGCATCCTTGGCGTCTTCGTCGGGGGTCGTCTGGGCTACTTCTTCTTCTACGGCCTCAGCATCGGCTACGAGTGGTGGCAGGTGATCGAGGTCTGGAAGGGCGGCATGTCCTTCCACGGCGGCCTGCTCGGCGTCATCGTCGCCTACTGGATCTACGCCAAGCGGCAGGGCGTCGGCCGCGGCGTGATCTTCGATGGGCTCGCGCTGGCCACCGCACCGGGCCTCGCCATCGTGCGCTTTGGCAACTTCGTCAATGCCGAGCTGCCCGGCCGCGTGTGGGACGGGGCCTGGTCGATGCGCTTCCCGCTCTACGAGAAGTTCGGTGGCCCGCGCGGCTGGGAGAACGTTCGCGAGCAGGGCCTGCCGGAGAACGCGCTCTACGGACCGGCGCGCCACCCGAGCCAGCTCTACGAACTGTTCTTCGAGGGCATCGTGCTCTTCTTCCTCCTGCGCTGGCTGATGCTCGGCCGCGGCTGGGGCGGTGGACGCATTGCCGCGCTGTTCCTCGTCGGCTACGGCGCGATGCGCTTCGTCATCGAGTACTTCCGCGAGCCCGACACGGGCATCGGCCTCGGCTTCCTCGATCTCTCCCGCGGGCAGGTCCTGTGCGTAGGAATGGTCATCGCGGGCCTGATCGTGTGGGCCATGTGCAAGCCGTTCCGGGCGCCCGGCCCGGGTGAGCCCCTGCAGGAGCCCTCGCCTCCGGAGACCCCGTCCGAATGATGCCCGCGCGCGCCCGGCTTGCCTTCCTCGGCCTGGCGCTGGTCGTGCTCGCGGGCGGCGCGGAAGCCGACGAGGTCGTCGTTCGCAGCGGCAAGAAGTACGTCGGCTACCCCATTCGGCAGGGCCAGGAGATCCACCTCAACGAGTACGGCTGCTCCGCGCCGGCCATGACGCTGGGCGTCCGTCGTCTGCGCGCGATCGATGTGAAGGAGATCCGCGCCAGGCCCTACGCGGACTATCTGCAGCGCACGCTCGACGAACTGGGCGCTGCCGATGTCACCCGACGCGTCGATCTGCTCCGGAAAGCGCAGTCCGAGCGCCTCGTGCCGTGGGCCCGGCGCATTGCCGCCGAGATCCTGGCCGTGCAGCCGAAGCACGCGGAGGCGTTGACGGCCGTGCGCGGCGCCGAGAGGTGGGCGGAGATGCGCCGGGGCGCCCCGCACCTCGATGCGCGTCTGGCTCGTGAGGTACGCCGCATGGTCCGCTTCGAGAGCGGCGCCGATCGGCGCGAGCTCGCGGTCAAGCTGCAGAAGGCGTTTGGCTACGAGGCGGGCGTGGATGTCGTGGAGCGCATGGTCCGCAGCCTGCGACAGCCTCGCGGCTTGCAGCGCGACGTGACGTTGCGCATGGACGCCAAGGACCTGCCTAGCGCGACCTACAGCCTGTACGTGCCCACGACCTACGATCCTCTCGAGCCGCGTCCCTTGCTCGTCGCCCTGCACGGCGGCGGGATCATGCACGAGAAGGGCGCCAACACGCGCGGCTCGGCGAAGGACGCGCTCGCGCTGTACTTGGAAGAGGCCCAGCGCCTGGGCTGGTTCCTGCTCTGCCCGACGGCCGTCGAGGCGCCCTGGACGACCTCCAAGAACTACCGCTTCCTCGAAGCGGCCCTGGCCGAGATCCAGACCCTCTGGAACATCGACACGCAGCGCGTGCACCTGGCCGGTCAGGGCGGCGGGGGAGACGGTGCCTGGTACTGGGCGGCGCGCAAGGGTGACCGGTTCGCCAGCGTGTCTGTGGCGTCCGGCGGCAAGCCGGTCGGTGTGCCGGGGCTCGCGAGCAAGGCCGCGATCTGGATGTATCACGGTGATGCGGACGAGGTCGTGCCGATCGAGCCCGTGCGCAAGGTCGCGGCCGGGCTGCTGCGTCAGAAGGCCGACTTCGTCTACTGCGAGCTGCCGCGCGAAGCGCACGGGATGGCACCCGCCGCGCGACGGGACATGTTCCGGTTCATCGCACCCAAGCGCCGGCGGCGCGCGAAGACCGCGTGGCCGATCTCCTCGTTCGAGACGCCCTCGAGCAAGGCGGCGATCGAGACCTTCGGGGATCCGGCGCTCGCGTGGGGCATCGGCCTGCCGGAGGATGCCGAGGCTGCGGCGCTCGTCGAGATCCTGGCCGCCGGCCGCACCGATGCCGAGCATGCAGCCCGCATGCTCGTCGATGCCCACACGGAGGGCCGCGAGCCGCTCCTGCCCAAGGTGCGCGGGATTCTCAAGGATCTGACGAAGCCCCAGGGGGCACGGGTCTGGGCGGCGTGGTTGCTGGGGCGCTGGCGCGACCCGTCGGCCGTGAATGAGATCGGCGATACGTTGCGCACGGCCAAGGACGTGCGCTTGTTGCGCTACTGCGCGGAGGCGGCGGCGCGCATTGGCTCCGAGGACTCCGCCCAGGATCTGCGTTGGGCGATCTCCGACGTCTCGAAGCGCTTCCGCTCGCTCAAGGGCAACACGATCACGTACCAGGACTGGGAGCAGACCTGCCGCCTGAGCGCCGCGATCGCGCGGGCGGTGGGCGCGTGCGTGAAGGAGCCCGACGAGTTCTTCCCGGAAATGGAGGAGAACCTCGTGCGGCACGTGCTGATGGATCGGCGCAAGATCGTCTTCGTCCCGCGCAACGGCGAGGATCCGTCGATCCCGCGCAGCGAGATGGCGGAGGCCTTGGCGCGCGCGTACCGCAAGCTGAAGGCCGAGCGCACCTTGTTCGACATGCTGCGCGAGTCCGTGAAGAGGGACAAGGAGGCGACGAAGGCGGTGCTGCGCGGCATGGGTCGGATCCCGAAGTAGGGGCGCCGCGGCGGCCAGGGCAGTCGCGGGTGCAGAAGATCAATTGAACCGCAGAGGACGCAGAGGGCATCTCGCAGCGGATCGCCACGAGGCGTCGGAACGTCACGTTGCGTGTAGGGGCGGCCCTTGTGGCCGCCCGGGACGCCGCCTCCGTCAGGTGCCCTTACGTGTAGGGGCGACCCTTGTGGTCGCCCTCTTCTCAGAATGCACCTCGACAACGGTTGCCGCAGGCGGGCGGCTGGTCGCGTCACGCCATGGCCCAAGGCCGATCGGAGGCTGGTGTGGGCGGGCACAAGACCCGCCCCTACGCGGGTGCTGACGACGGCCGATCGGGCCGTCAGGCCCTCGGCTTGATGCCGATCCAGCACTCGAAGATCGAGTCGGGGCTCTCCATGCTCCAGCGCTCGTCGTACAGCTCGACGTCGCCCAGACCGTTGCCCTCGTAGTCCGAGGCCGGCAGCCACGTGCTGTAGATGGATTTCAACGTGTCGCCGAACGTGAACATCGAGCCGCGGTGCTCGAAGACCGCGTAGAGCGCCTCGGCCGTCGTGACCTCGACCATGCCCTCGGGGCGCGGGGCACCCTCGGCGGCCTCGGCCCCGCAGAGGTACTCGAGCTCATCGTCGCGCGAGCGCGTCGCCGGGTCGGCGAACCACGTGTAGCCGAAGAGCCGCGTGGCGTCCTTCTGCTGGATCTCGCCCGCGCGCGCGTGCAGCTGGCCCCAGAGAGGTCCGATGACCGGTCCGGCGTTGGAGTCAGGCGAGAGGCCGGAGATGAACCTCGTCTGGAGCCCGATCAGGCGCATGGCAGGCTTTGTCTCGATGCGTACCGGTTCGATCATCGGGTCTCTCCTCAGCGCGCCTTGGCGAGCTCGTCCTGGAACCACGCCGTGAGTCCTTCGCCTTCGAAGTCGGCAGCCAACGCCTCGGCCTTCGCGATCGAGGCGGCCTGTTCGTCCGCCTCTCCGGCGTCGCGGCACGCTGTGGCGCGCGCGAGGTGGAGGAAGGCCTCGTCGACGGGTTGCTCGCCGTCGCCGTTGGCGATGACAGCGAGCCCCAGCTCGGCGTGGCGCTTGGCCTCCGCGTAGGCACCCAGGCTGTGATGGACGCCTGTCAGCAGGTAGTGGCCGCGTTCGACGTTCACCCATGTGCCGGCACGGCCCCAGAAATCGAACGCGTTGTCGGCCGCTTCGACCATCAGCGCGTCTTGGGCCGCGGTGCGTTGTTCGAGCTGCATCAGTTCCGAAGCGAAACTGTTGGACGCGACCGCCGCACCGCGCTCGGCGGCGTGCCCCGACGCCAACGTGCTCGCGCTCGCGATCTGCGCGCGGTAGAGGGCGGCGGCGTTGTCCCAGTCGCCGCCGTGCATGAGGCCCTGGGCGACGAGCAGTCCGATGCGCACGCCAATGGCAGGGTCCTCGCCGGCCTTGCTCTGAGCCGCGATCGCGCCCTCATCGTCGCCGGAAAGCCGCCGGGCCACCGCGAGGTAGATGAGAGGCGGGGTACCTGCCTCATCGCCCAGCTGCTTCACCACGGCCTCGCACAGCTTGGCAGAGCGTTCGCGCTCGCCCAGGTGGTCGCCGATGGCGTGGAGGGCCAGATGCAGGAACCGCGAAGCCCCTTCGCCGTCCGTCACGAGGCCGGCGTGGGCCTCCAGCTGATCCGCCACCTCAGCGGTGTGGCTGTCGTGCCGGGCCCAGCCCTGCTGCAGGAGTTCGTCGAGCGTCGTCGGCGTCGTCATGCGCGACACGGTACGGACCGGGCCCATCGGGGTCCACCCCAGTTCGGAGGATGGGGCGGCTACCCGAGGTCCGTCACCGCGAAGCCGTACTTCACTTCGGGGAACCGATCGCGGAGCGCCTGGACCTCGGGGCGTACGTCACGGCCCGCCGTCACGGCGGCGTGCATCAGGTCGGCGACCACGTCCATCTCGTCGGGGCCGAGGCCGAAGCGGGTCAGCTCCTGGACGCCCAGCCGGACGCCGCGGGGGTTGAAGGCGTTCTTGCCGGGCTCGCCGGGCAGCAGGTTCATGTTGCAGATGATGTCCTGCGAACAGAGACGAGCGCTGACGTCCTTGCCGCCGCCGAAGGGCGCGACATCGACGGCTACCTGGTGGCTCGCGGAGTAGCCGCGGTCGGCCATCGAGACGACGAACCCGCGCTTGGCCAGGCTCGCGCCCAGCGCCCGCGCATTCGCGATGGTGGCCTTGGCGTATTCGCGGCCGAACGTCTCGACCTCGAGTGCGGAGACGAGCAGGGCGGGCAGGCTGAAGAGGTGGTGGTTCGACGACGAGCCGGGAAAGACACCCTTGTCGAGCGTCTTGTTGAAGGCTTCGTCACCGCCATCGCTGAGCATCACCCCCCGCTGGGGGCCGAAGAAGGTCTTGTGCGTGCTGCCGTTCAGGACGTCCGCGCCCTCGTGCAGCGGATCCTGGAACTCGCCGGCGGCAATCAGGCCGAGGACGTGCGCGCCGTCGTAGAGCATCCGCGTGCCGTTCTCGCGGCAGACCTCGGAGAGCTCCGCGACCGGCTCCGGGAAGAGGAACAGGCTGCGGCCGAGCACGACGACCGCGGGCTTCTCCTTGGCGATGAGGTCGCGCGCGACGTCGACGTCGATCGTGTAGCCGTCGTCCTGCATGGGCCAGGCGTGGATGTTCTTCGTGCGCTTGCCCAGGCTGCCGATGCGGGCGTGCGAGATGTGTCCTCCGCCGGCGACGGTGTGCGCGATGGCCGGGGCGCCCTGGGGGACGATGCGCGAGAACACGGCCTCGTTGGCCACGGTGCCCGAGATCGGACGCACGTCGGACCAGCTGGCCTTGAAGATGCGGCACATCGCCTCGGCGGTGAGCGTCTCGATCTCATCGACGTACCGCGTGCCCTCGTAGTACCGGCCGCCCGGATGTCCTTCTGCGTAGCGGTGCAGGAGGTCCGAGTCGAGGACGCTGCGGGCCGCGGGGGAGAGGACGTTCTCGGAGGCGATGAGGTTGATGGTGTGGCTGCGCCACGCATCGTTCGCCCTCACCGTCTCGCGGACGCGACGGAGGATCTGGGAGGGGATGGCCTTCGTGTCGACGCTCATCAGCGGAGTGTAGCGAGCGGGGCCCGCGGCCCAAAACGCAACCGGGCCCGCCGCGCAATCGACCGCCGCTAGGGGGGCGCAAAAATGACGACGGGGCCCGCCTTGCGGCGAGCCCCGTCGAAGATCGGAAGCGACCCTCCCCTCCGAAGAGGCAGGAGAGCCCAACGCTCGATCAGCGAGCTTGCTTGAGCGTCGTGGACTCGGTCTCCGTCGCGAGCTCCTGCGAGCCCTGTGTGGTGACGACCGAGGCGCGAGTCTGCGTGAGGTTGCGCGGCGGAACCGAGACGCACTCCACGGTCAGCTCGAAGTTCTGCTTCTGGTTCGGGCGAAGCACGAAGCTCGACGACTCGGCCGAGCGGCCGCTGCCGCTGATCGTTGCGCCACGGTCACCCGTGCCGGAGACGAACTTGAGCGACTCGGGCAGCGTCCAGACGACCTTGAGGTCCGGCGTGAGGGCCGTACCGACGTCGTTCTCGACGCTCAGGATGTAGATGAACTTCTCACCCACCTCGAAGATGCCCTTGGGCTTGCGGTTGATGTCGACATCGATCATCTCGAGCTGGATGGCCGGGAGGCCCTTGATCAGCACGCCGCAGTAGCAGCCGGCCGCGGCCCAGCCACGCTCTTCGCGGGCCGAAGCGCTGACGCGACGCTCGCCGACGGCGTCGGAGACGAACTTGCGCTTGATCTGGCGGGTCTCGTTCGGCTCGAGGCGAGCGATCTTGATCTGCAGATCCTCACTGCCGACCTGGCTGACGCCCTCGTGGCCGCGCAGGGCCAGGGTGACGTTGGCCAAGGCGAGATCACCGGTGTTACGGACCGTGGCCGTGACCTCGAAAGGGTCACCAACGAGGACGGTCTTGCCGGGCGTGACAACACACACGACCTCCATGTCGAGGCGGTGACAGCCGTTGTCCTCCTCCTCACCGACGACGGCGGGGGCAAAGACGAGGCCGATCAGCGCGAACACGGCGGTCGCGAGAACGATACGGGTACGAAGCATGCAACTCCTCCAACGTGAACGCATCACGTCTACCGTGGCCCTGCCAACGGCGTGATGCGCCTGACTCTCCGCTGGGGATCCTACCGAATACGGCCCACCATCGTGAGGCTTGACGGAGCCCCGGAGGCGGGAGAGGGTGCGTTTCATGTGCAAGGGCCCCCGATCTCCGGTGCGAACGGTCACGATCGTGGCACTGCTGGGTGCCTTGGCGTGCTTTTCGAGGCCTCTGGAGGGTGCTCCGGCCAAACCCGTCATCCTGGCCGTCCTGGGGCACGCCGGGGATGCCGGCAGGCTCGCGGGAGCTCACCTGGGGGCCTCCCTGGCGGCCGCAGCGGCCGGAAGGACGGGTCCGCTGGAAGGCGGGGTGCTGATCGAGGTGTTCGACGACGAGGGCACCAAGGCCGGATTCAAGAAGGCCCTGAAGAAGCTGCGCGCCAGGCGACCCGTCGGCGTGCTGGGCCTTCCGACGGGAGATCTGGCGCCCCTGTACTGGAAGGCGGCGGGTTCCGTGAAGCTGCCGTGGCTGACCCTGACCGGCCTGGGCCCCGACCGCGTGCGCAGTCCGGACCATGTGCTGCACGTCGGTCCGACGCCCGCCGGGCAAGGCATCGCCGCTGCCGATGCCATGATCGCGCCTCTGGCGGCGCGACGCGTTGCCATCGTCCACGAGGCGACGCCTTACGGCCGCACGCTGGCCGCCTCCTTCCATCGCAACCTCTCAGCCCGCGTGCGGATGGCGGGTATCCAGGACTGGCAGGCGGAGGACGGCGCCGCCGCGCTTCGCACCCTGAAGGCCTATGAGGCAGAGTGGCTCTACGTCGCGTTGAACGGCGGGCTGCTGCACGCCTTCACGAAGGCGCTGGCCGCCTCCGACTGGCGACCCAGGCTCCTGTTCGCGGACGGTGCGCGTGACGCGAGCCTGCTCGCAGCGCACCCCCAGCTGCTCGAGGGCGCCGTGTTCCTCGGCGCGCCTGATCCGGAACGCTTCGGCCGGCTGGGCGAAGCGGTGATCGATGGAGCCGAGCGCGCCGGCAAGCCGCTCGAAGCCGTGACGCCGCGGGCCTACGAAGCGTCGCGGCGCTTGCTTGCGGCCGTGGTCGCCGCCGGCAGCACGAAGCTCAAGGCCGTCTGGACGACCTTCAATGCGACCGAGGCGGTTCCGGGCGTGATGGGCAAGCTCGCGTTCGAACCCTTCGGTGGCGTGCGCCTCTTCCAGCACGGCATCTGGCGCGTCACGAAGGGATCCTACGAAGAGTGGCCCGACGGCCTGCTGCCGACGCCGGGCTGCGGGCCGCCGATCGGCTTCGGCTTGCCGCCGACCGCGACCCTCGGCGCCAAGGGCAAGTACGGCGTCATGACGTGGGGCGGGCCGGACAAGCGCACCATCGAGCAGGACCTCTTCGAGGTCGGCCTTGGCACCAAGGGCAAGCACGCGGACCTCGACGAGATCATCCGCCGGGAGATCCTCGGCCGCGCCATCCGCATTGCGAACCGGCTCTTTCGCCGGGAGGCCGACGGCACGGCGATCCCCGGCTGGTCCTTCGGCCTGGCGCTGAGCACGAAGCCGCTTCCCGAGGACATCAAGACGTCGCGCCAGTGGCTGGCGGTCTGCGCGGGGGATCACCCCGGCGCGGGCGGCCAGGCGTTCGGCACATGGGTCGCGGTCTACACGACGTTCCTCAAGCGCACGATGTACGCGGCCCGCAAGCTCGACCCGCCGATCTCGAACAAGGACCGCAAGATCCTCGACGGCACCTACCGCTGGGGCACCGACCGGGCGCTGAACTTCCGCGCGGACAAGATCCGCTGCTTGATGGATGGCTTCGCCAGCGCCATGGGGTTGACGCTCAGCCACGAGTTCGGTCACCTCTGCGGCTGCGGCCACGACACCGAACACCCGACCTCGATCATGAATGTCGTCGCGGGCGCGGGTGCGACGTGGGAGAGCGCTGTCTGGATTTCCCGGCACGAACGTCACGTGGGCCAGAGCTTGGGCATCGAACCCGTGCCGAAGGAGCGTTAGGAAGGCATGCGCCCGCTTGCGTTCCTCGCCGCGTTCCTCTCCGCTCCGTGCCTCGTGGCGGGGCTGACGGCCACCGCCGACGAGATTCGCCTGAAGGACGGCGAGATCCTCCACGGTCAAGTGCAGCGGCCACCGGAGGGCGAGGACATCGGTGCCCTGTGGGTCCAGCAGGGCGGCAAGCGGCGGGAGCTGCGAGAGCGGCGTGTGGCCGAGGTGATCGAGGGTGTCGACGCGCCGCCGCGGCGCCCGCACCCGCCCGCAGGATCGTGGCGGACCGGAGAGCATGCGCCCTACGCGGCCGCGGTCCGCTGGGGCCTCGCCCGTCGCAAGGCGCGCAGCGCAGGCGGCGCGACGACGGCGACCGAGGCCGCGGTGAAGCGCGCGCTCGACTGGCTCGCCGCCCACCAGGACGAGGACGGCAAGCTCGACGCCGACGGGTTCATGCGCCACGACCTGAAGGGCAAGAAGACCGACGGCGCCGGCGGAGGGCATCACGGCGAGCGGCGGCCGTGCGGCTACGACGGCGTTACGACGGCCGTCGCGCTGATGGCGTGGTCGGCGTCGGGCAGCACGCCGGTGTCCGGGCCCTACAAGAACAACGTGGAGCGCGCGCTGCGCTACTGCCGCAGCGTGATCGAAGCTGGCCCCGGCGGCGCGTACGGCATGTGGAACCATGGCTTCTGCACGCAGGCGGTCGTCGATGCCTACATGCTTCGGCCTGACCCTGACCTGGTACCGGTCATCGAGCGCGCCGTGAAGGGGATCCTCGCGCTGCAGCGGGACGACGGCGGTTGGAGCTACTACATGGCCATCGGCGACGTGCCCACCACGGGCGTGGCGGGGACGGCGCTCGCTCTCGCGGCGCGCGCCGGCTTTGCCGTGCCGGCTCCCGCCGCTGCCGCGCTGCTGAAGTACCTGGATGCCCGCGTCGATGCGGGCACGGGCCGCAGCGAGTACCACGACGGCGCCGAGCGCAAGGGCTACACGCCCACGCGCGCCAACGCAGCCACGGGCCTGACGCTGCGCGCGTTGCTAGGCCGCCTCTCGAAGGCAGCCCACGTGGGCAAGCAGGTCGGCGCGATCCAGCAGAAGCCCGTCTGGAAGATCACGTTCAAGGAGGTGAAGTCGAAGGACGGTCGCGTGGTGCGCGCCCAGATCGGCAACCTCTATCCCTACCAGTGGTACTATACGACGATGGCGCTCTTCGAGCGCGGCGGCGGCACGTGGTCCACGTGGTTTGGCGGACTCAAGAAGGCGTTGCTCCAGGGGCAACGCAAGGACGGCTCCTTCGCCGGCTCGTGGGATCCGCTGGGCAACTACAGCACCAGCGCGGGTCGCGTGTTCATCACGGGCCTGTGCACGCTGATGCTGCAGACGCCCTACCGGTATGCTCGGGCGCGATGATGGACACGGGCAAGACGAACGACGGCATGACGTGCGGCGGAGGCTGGGAGGATCGCTACCAGGCCGGCGACGCACCTTGGGATCTCGGCGCGGCGCCGCCGCATCTGCAGGCGCTCGTGGACGGCCTGGATGCCGCCGCGCTGCAGGTCTTCATCCCCGGCGCGGGCCGTGGACATGACGCCGTGCCGTGGGCGCGCGCCGGCCACGAGGTCACGGCGCTCGACATCGCGCCGACGGCGATCGCGGAGGGGCAGGCGATCTTGGCGGCGCAGGGCGTCGATATCACATGGGTGGTCGGCGACCTGTTCGACCTGCCTGAGGCGTTCGAGGGTGCGTTCGATGTCGTGTGGGAGCAGACGTGTTTCTGTGCGATCCATCCGGACCAACGACCGGCCTACGCCGAGGCTGTTGCGAACGTGCTGCGGCCTGGCGGTGTGCTGCACGGCGTCCTGTGGCAGCACGGCAAGGACGGCGGTCCGCCGTGGAATCTCACGCCGGACATCGCGCGTGACATCTTCGGGGGCCTCTTCGAGATCGAGTCGCTCGAGCCGATCCCCGATTGGGGCGAGGCGCGCTGGAACGAGTTTGGCCTTCGCGCGCGCAAGCGCGTCGGAGTCTGAGGTCGTGAAGAGCGTGCCGTGCGGCCGCGCAGCGCACCTTCCGGTGGCGACCACGCCACGCTCGGCACGCCGTGCGCCCGCGACGCCATCGCGCGCTGGAGCTCGGTCCAGGGCCTAGCGCTTGGTGTCCTTCGGCATGTGGAAGCGCCCTTCGACGAGCACCAGGTGACGCGCGTAGAGACGCAGCCACAGAGCCAGGCGGCCCCGACGCAGCGGGTGGCGGTCGGTGCGGTCGGTCCGCTCGTTGGGCAGCAGCCCACGCAGGGCCTCGAAGGCACGCTGGCGCACCTTGGCGTCGGGATGCCGCATGCCATGGACAAGCGGCAGCAGCGAGCCGGCCCCCGCCTGCCGGCAGCGTCGGGGCAGCTCGCCGACGGCGAGTGCCTCCTGCAACCAGTCGAGCACCGTCCCGGGCGGTAGGGGACGCGGCCCCTTCTTGGCCGGATCCTGCTTGCTGCTCGGGTCCGGGTTGGCGGGCGGCTCGGCGTTCGGCGCCGGCGTGATGGGGGCCCCGCCTGCGCCGGGCACCGTAGGTTGGGCACTCGGCGTGAAGGCACGCGGCGGATCTGCCGCCCGGGTGAGGAACAGCAGGGCGAAGCACGTGGCGTAGAGAGGCATCTCCTGGCGCCAGCTGCCGTCCTTCTTCTGGGTGTCCAGCAAGCGGCGCGCGCCCTCGGCGTACCAGTCGCGCGTCCCCAGTTTCTCCTGGCCGCTGAGCACCATCGCGCGCTCGAGCGTCCAGAGGTAGTAGTGCATCCAGCCACGTCCGGTCTTGCGCTGCTTCTGGTTCTTGCGATCGACCGACGGGCCGTGGTTCTTCGTGACCGAGAACACGTCCGCCAGGAACTGGACGGCCTTCTTCTGCGCTGCGGCTTCCTTGGACCCATCAGAGTACTGGTTCACGTCCTGCGGTCGCTCGTGCGGGCCGAGGGCCCGCCAGATCGCGATGCAGGCGATGCCCGCGGCCGTCATGGACCCCGTGGCCGCCGACTTGGGCGAGCCGCCGGACGCGTAGCCGAAACCGCCCTTGGTCCCTTGGGCGCTCATCCACCAGCGCAGGGCCTGGGCGGCCGTCTGCGCCTGCAGCTTCAAGCCCTCCCCGTAGGCCTGGCCGAGGGCGAGGGTGGCGAACTGCGTGTTGCTGTTGTCGCCCTTGTCGGGGGAGCCCTTGGCGTCGTACCACCACTGGCCGTTGCGCGACTGGGTCTTGCACAGCAGCGTGGTGAGGTTCTGCATGCGCCCGCGATCTTCCGGACGCCCCCGGGCGCGCAGCAGCATGAGGAGGAGCGACGCTTCGTAGGTGCGGGTGTCGGTCACGCGGCGTGTCGAGCGGCCGGCGCCATTCTTGTCGAGGAACTTGAGTGCACGCGCGAGCCGCTTGCTCTCCTTCGTGCCCTGGCCCTCGGCGACGCCGCCGTGCAGCAGCGTGTAGACCGCCAGGGCAGTCTTGCCCACGGCATGCTTGCCTGATCCCCAGGTGCCCGTGGGCTTTTGCTCCTCCAGGACGAACCCGACCCCGCGCTCGATCGCCTTGTCGATCTCGGACGGCGAGGGCAGCTTGACGTCTTCTCCTCGCGCCGCCGGCAGTCCTGCCAGGAGAAGCAAGGGAGCCGCCATGGCGGCGAGGAGGAGGGCGGCAGGGGAGCGCATACCTGAGCATACGAACGTTCGCCGGTGCCCGCAGAACGGGACGATCGGCTCCGCTCTCCGGAGGGTTCCAAGCAGGGGTAGAATCGGCGCGGCCTGCCGGACACGGACCCTCCTCCTGGAACGCCCCATGACTCGACTCAGCCTGCTTGCGCTCCTGCTACTTCTCGGCGCGGTCCTCCTGGCCCCGAGCGCGCCGCTCAGGGGCGTCTTCGCCCGGGACGAGCCCCTCACGGAGGAGGAGGAAGAGCGCCTGGAGGCCATCGATCGTCACAGCCAGAAGGGCTGGAAGGCCTTCCGCACAGGCAACCACGAGGAAGTCCTGGCGCGTATGAAACGCCTGGCCAAGTACGACCCGAAGAATCCGCTGCCCCTGTACCTGACAGGCCGGGTGCAGGAGCGCACCGGCGCGTACCAGAAGGCCTTCGACACCGCGACGGCGGCCGCCGTGGCTCACCCGGACGACCGCCGCGTGCAGGCGCTGCGCTTCAAGACGATGTTCGCTCTCGGGCGCCACGAAGCCGCGGAGACGGCGGCGCGTGCGGGCCTGCAGGAGCGCCCCAACGACCTCGTCACCCGGACAGCGCTCGCCATCAGCTTGGAGGAGCGCGGCCGCCGCAAGGAGGCGCTCGCCGAGTACGACAAGGTCGTGGCGCACTACAACGGCAACGACGTTCAAGACGCGGAGTGGCGCTGGGTGGCGCACGCCGCGGTGCGCGCCACCTGGCTTTCGCCCAACATCGCGGACGACATGTTCCAGGAGGCGATCGGGCTGCTGGAGAAGTACCTGAAGAAGCAGCCCGAGGATCTCGACGCGAAACTCGCCCTGGCGGAGCTCTTCCGGTCGAACCGCGGCGCGAGCGGACAGGCCCGTGCCGGGTCGCTCTACACGCAGATCCTGAAGGAGAACACGGAGGTCGCGGAAGCCCGCGTCGGCCGAGCGCGGTCCGCGTTGATCTTCTATCAGCAGAGCGTGGCGCTGAAGGAACTCGACCGCGCCCTCGAGACCAACCCCCACCTGGTCTCGGCGTTGGCCGTCAAGGCGTCCATCCACATCGGCAACGGCGACTACGAGCGTGGCGGCAAGATGCTCGCGCGCGCCCTCCAGGTCGACCCGCGCAACAAGGAAGCGCTCTCCATCAAGGCGGCGCTCGCTTGGATCCGCGGCGACAAGCGTGCCTTCGAGAAGGTGCGGGATCAGGTGCTGGCCTACGACAAGACCTACGGGACGCTCTACGTGATCGCCGCCGAACTCGTGGGCGAGCGTCAGCGCCGCTACGACATCGCCGCCGAGCTTGCGCGGAAGGCCATCGAGATCGACCCCGACGACCAGGTCGCCTACGTCACGTTGGGCGAGGCGCTCATGAATCGCGGCCAGACCGACGAGGCGCTCAAGCAGTTCAAGACCGCCGTCATCAAGTCCAAGAAGTGGCGTGACGTGCGCCGCGACAACTGGGTGGAAGTGATCGGGAAGTGGATGCCCAAGTGGAAGACCATCGAGACGGAGCACTTCCGGATACGGCTGCCGCTCGATGAGTTCCACGTCATGCAGCACTACCTGCCCAAGCTGCTCGAGGAGTCCTACGAGACGCTGACGAAGAAGTACGGCTTCGTCGTCGAGTCGCCGACCTACGCAGACTCGTTCCATCGCTCCGACGACTTCTCGGTGCGCAGCGTAGGCTCGCCGGGTCTGCCGGCGCTCGGGGTCTGCTTCGGCAACACGATCACACTGCTCGGTCCCACGGCCAAGCCGATGGGGCAGTTCTCGTGGTCCCGTACGGCGTGGCACGAGTTTGCGCACGTCATGACGCTCCAGCTGAGCAAGGGGCAGGTGCCGCGCTGGCTGACCGAGGGCCTGTCCGTCTTCGAGGAAAAGCAGCGCCGCGATCGCTGGGGCCGCGACATGGAGCGTCAGCTCTACGATCGCTGGCGCAACGGCAGCCTGCTCAAGATGTCGCTGATCAACCAGGCCTTCCGCGGCCCGGACATCATGTTCGCCTACTACCAAGGCGGTCTCATCTCCGAGCACCTCATGGAGGCTCGCGGGTTCGAGGTGATCCCCAAGATGCTGCGCGCATTCGCGAAGGACATGAGCACGGCTCAGGTCTTCAAGGATGTCCTGGGCCTCGAACTCGCCGCCTACGACGCCCAGTTCGCCGCGTACGTCGGCAAGATCGTGGGCGACTACAAGATGGTCCCGCGCTGGAACAAGGCCAGCATGGAGGCCTTCCAGAAGCGCGTCGAGAAGGACCCCAAAGACGCCGAGGCCTGGGTGCGTCTTGCGTGGGGCCACCTCCAGCGCCGCCGCGAGATCGACGCCGGCACCGCGCTGGCCAAGGCACGCGCCCTCGCACCGGAGCATCCCGAGGTCATCCTGCTCGAAGGCCGCCTCGCCATGGCCAGCCGGCGGACCGACCTTGCGATCAAGCACTTCGACCGCTTTCTGGCGGCCGGGCACGACGATCTCGCGGTGCGTCTCCTGATGGCGCAGCGCGTCCTGCAGAAGGGCTCGGACAGCGCAGAGGCCATCCGTCATCTCGAGGCGGCCAAGGCCTGCTTCCCGCGCTACGTCGGCGGCGACAGCCCGTACCTCCAACTCGCCAAGCTCTACCGTGGCGGCGGCGAGATGGAGAAGGCGATGAAGGAACTCGAGGGATTCGCCGCGATCGCCGCCGAGAGCTACAGCGTCCGGAAGGAATTGAAGACCTGGTACAAGGGCAAGAAGGACCACAAGGCCATCGCTCGCGTTTGTGAAGAGATGGTGGATATCTCGCCCTACGGCGCGAACATCCGCGGCCGTCAGGCGCGGCCGCCGGACATGGATCTACACCGCGACTACGCGGCCGCCCTGACCGAACTGGGCATGATGGACGACGTGCTGCGCGAGCTGAAGGTGCAGGTCGCTGTGGGGCGTCTGATTCCCGAAGCGGCGAAGGTCGAGGCCGGCGTGGTCAAGGACCACGTCGCGCTCGGCAACGCCTTTCTCGACCGCAGCAACGCCACCGAGGCCTTGGCCCAGGCAATCGCCGCCCTCCGCATTTCCCCGCGAGATGCAAGTGCCCTTATGCTGAAGCGCAGGGCACAGGAGGCGGGCGGCGGACGGTGAATCGGGTCTATCGCGACATCAATGACGGACTGCGTGAGGAACTGCTGCAGGCCCTGGGCCGGCACCGGTTCCGCTTGTGGTTCCGCGACACCACCGTCGTCGACGTGGGGGAGCGCGGCCTGACGCTGGCCGTACCCACGGACGTCCACCGGACGTGGTTGCAATTCACCTACGGCGACGTGCTCCAGGAGGCGTGCGAGCAGGTGCTCGGCGAAGGCGTGACGGTCACGCTGCGCGTCTCGGCCGAGCAGGAAGCGCGCCGTGTGTTGCGCGAGCAGCTCCCGCACCGTCCGGATGGCTGGGAGGAGTTGCTCAAGCGTCGCGCCGCGCCCGAGAGCCTCGAGACCTTCGTGGCCGCCGGCACGAGCAGCCGCTTCCCCTTGATGGTGCTGCGGCAGCTCCGCGACGGCGGGGCCGTCCGCGGAGCGACGACCTTCTTCCTGCATGGTGCCTGCGGTGCGGGCAAGACGCACCTGCTGCGGGGCCTCTACGCGGACATCATCCGGCGCCGACCGGGGGATGCCATCTACATGACGGCGCGCCGGTTCACGCAGCGCTACGTCACGGCCGTCCGGGCCAAGGAGGTCGACGCCCTGCGCGCCTTCGAACTCGATCTCACGAGCCGCCGCCTGATCCTCATCGACAACGTGGATGAGCTTGCCTCCCGCGAAGCAACCCAGGCCGCGCTCGTGCGTCTGCAAGAGCGCTGCTGTGGCAGCGACACACGCTTGGTCCTCGCCGGACGCAGCCACCCGGGCGAGGTCGCAGGCTTCTCGCAGCGTCTACGCTCGCGCCTGCTCGGCGGCATCGTCCTCGGCGTCGCCCTGCCGAACCGCGAGCGCCTGGGCGACATCCTGGTCGACCGCGCGGCCCGGGTCGGGGCCAAGCTCGATGAGACCGTGCGCGAGGCGATCCTCGATCGCACGTCGTCCGTCCGCGGGGCCGTGGCGATCCTCGATCGCTGGGCCGCCGCAGCCGTGGAGGTCGGCCGCCCCTTGGGCGTCGCGTGGCTCGAGGAGTTGGCACCGAGCGTGGCAGCCACCGCCCGCGAGGAGGTCATCCGGCGCGCGAAGGACGTCGTGGCCGGGCACTTCGCGATCCACCGCGGTCTGCTCGACGAGCCGACCAAGGTGCGGAGCGCTCGTGAACCCCGGCGCGTGGCGATGTACCTCGTCTACCGTGCCTGTGCCCTGCCCCTGACCGAGCTCGGGGCAGCCTTCGGCCTGCGCAGCCACAGCAGCGTGAGCCGGGCCATTCGCGAGATGCGCGAGCAGCGCACGCGGGACGCCGGTATGGAGCAGTTGGTGGATGGCCTGCTGGCCAAGATGTAGGCAGGTTCCCTTCGGGGTCGGCACCCTTCGCGGCCAGGTCACCCGCCCCGCCTATCCTCAAGCCCATGCCTCCCTCCGGTCTCTTCTTCGTCCTGGACGGTCTCGATGGCTGCGGCAAGAGCACGCAGGCCGGGCGCCTGGTGCGCCGCTTCGAAGCCCTCGGGCGGACCGTCGTACACACACGGGAGCCGGGCGGCAGCACGTTGGGCGAACGCGTGCGAGCCCTCCTGCTCGACAAGGAACTCGGCGAGGTCGCCCCGATGGCCGAGGTTTTCCTCTACCAGGCTTCCCGCGCCCAACTCGTCGAGGAGGTCATCCGACCCGCGCTGGCGCGCGGTGAGGTGATCGTCTGCGAACGCTGGCACTACGCCACGTCGGCCTACCAGGGCGCCTACGAGGGGGTCGGACGCCGGGCCGGCGACGAGGCCGTGCGCGCCAGCTCCGCGCTCGCCACCGGGGGGACGGAGCCCGATCGAGCCATCCTGCTGGACATGCCTCCCGAGGCTTCCGATGAGCGGGTCGGCCACGATCGCGATCGCCTGGAGTCGCGCGGCGACGACTACCGAGCCCGCGTGGGGGAGCGCTTCCGGGCGATTTTCCGCGAGGTCCCTGACCAGCGCCGCATCGTGGACGGGCGCGGCAGCATCGACGAGGTCGGCGATCGCGTCTGGGAGGCCGTGCGTGACCTCGCAACGTGACACACGTGACAGCGGCACGCTGGACGGCGGCACGCTTGACGGCGGCAACCTGACCACGCATCCGCTCGAGCGCTTCGGTGCGTGCGGCAGCCTCCTCCTGCGCACGCTCGCGAGCGAGCGCCTGTCCCCCTCCTACCTGTTCGAGGGCACGGATGGCGATGCCTTGCACGAAGCGGCACGTGCCTTCGCCGCAGGCATCCTGGCTGCCTCGCCGCCCGGCGTCGCCGACGAGCGGACGATGAAGCTCGCGTTGACCGGCTCGCATCCCGATCTGCACGAGCTTTCCCAGGACAAGGCGACGGTCATCTCGGTGGCCGCGCTGACACCGGTCCTCGAGCGCGCGCACTCCACCCCGTTGGAGTCGGAACACCAGGTGTTCGTGATCGACCCCGCTGAAGCGATGGAGGCCGAAGGCATTGCGCGCTACCTCAAGTCGCTGGAAGAACCCCCGGCCGGCACGGTGTTCATCCTGGTGACGACGCGCGCCGAGCGCTTGCCCGACACGGTGCTGAGTCGTTGTCGCCGTGTGCGCTTCCCACCTCTGTCGGCGGACGTCATCGCCGGGCGTCTGGAGGAGGACGGTGTCGGCGCCGAGGTCGCGGCCGACGCGGCGCTCGCGTGCGGGGGCTCGCTTGCGCGCGCACGCCGGATGGCCGAGCATGACATCGTGCTCGCTGCGCAAGCGGTGGTGGATGCAGGCACCAACCCCATGCCGGAGGTGGCGGCAACCGCGGCCCGCATCCTCGCGCAACTGCAGCAAGGCGGCGCGGATCTCGCCGCGGACGATCCGCGTGAGGCCGACACGAAGCGCCAGTGGCTACGCGTGTTGCTGCGCGATGTCCTGCGTGTCCTCTGCGTGTCGGCGCGCGAACGCGCGGCCGGTCGTTCCGGCGGGCCGCTGCCTGCCTGCGACCCGGAACGCGCCCTGGATCTCATCGCCGGCTGGGGCGAGCTCGAGGCCGCGGTGGCCTCCAACGTCACCCCGGCCGCGGTCCTGATCGAGGCCATCGCCCTCCTGAGGCGCGGCGTTCGGTAGCTGTTTCTAGCCGCCGCCATTCATGTATTCGGCTCCATGTCGCGCTGCGGGCGGGGGGCCGCGGCGGTCGATAGAACGTGAGCCGAACAGGCGTGCACGCGCGCTTGCATCAGGACATTTTGGTTTTTGGGGCAGGATCCCTGGCGGTAGGGTTGGCGCCCCGCAGGCCACGGAAATCGGCCTGCTGGGACGCTCGTTTCAGGTCGACAGTGGGTTTGGGAGGCGCAGCAGCGACGCGGGTCGCTTGATGATCATGCTCGACAAAGACGCCATCATCCTCGACCTCACGCGGCGCGATTCGCGTTACCGCCCGGAGGCATACCACTTCGTCTTCGAGGCCCTCGACTACACGTTGAACGTTCGCGGCGCGACGCGCCGTCACGTCAGCGGCCCCGAGATCATGGAAGGCGTGCGCCGCCTTGCGCTGGATCAGTTCGGCTTCATGGCGCGTCCTGTCTTCAGGCACTGGGGCGTCACGCGCACCGACGACTTCGGTGAGATCGTCTTCAACCTGATCGCCGCCGACCTGCTGCAGAAGACGGCCGACGATCGCAAGGAAGACTTCTGCGGGCTGTTCGAGTTCGAGCTGGCGTTCGACCGCGCCTTCGAAGAGACGCTCGAGTCCGTCGAAATCTAGCGCCGAAGAAGGCGGCCGTAGGGGCGGCCTGAGGCGCAGCCGGTTGGCCGCCCATTACGTTGGCCGCCCATTACGTTGGCCGCCCACGCAGCCTGCCGCCGGCGGGCAGCCAACCACGAGCGCTGTCGCGCTCGCTCAGGCTGCCCCTACAGCCACCCTGCGACCAGCGCATGCCGGCCGGTGATGCCCTGGTCCTGACGGTGGCTGAAGAAGCGTGCATCGTCGAACGTGCAAGCCCGGTGAACCTCGATGCGTGCCGCAGCCACACCGCCATCGATCAGCTGCGCTTGGATCGCCGCCTGCAAGTCCGCCTGGGCATGACCCGGACGGCCGGCGAGGGCGACCGCAGCGTGCGCCGCGGCCGGCACCGCATTGCGCAGCTTCTGCGCCACGCCGTCCGATACCTCGTACCGGGCTGCCGAGATGCCCGGCCCCACGCCTGCGAGGATGCTCGCCGGCGTCGCGCCGTAGTCCTCGATGAGGCGCCGGAGAGCCTCCGGGACGATGCGCGCAGCGATGCCGCGCCAGCCGGCATGGGCGACGACGAGCACCCGCTGCGCGGGGGCGACGAGCAGCACACCGGGGCAGTCCGCGCCCAGCACGCCAATCAAGGGGCCGGGGGCCGAGGACAGAATCCCGTCGAATCTGTCGTCACGTGAGGGGCGGCCCTCAGCCAGGTCGAGGACCGCGGCACCGTGGACCTGATAGGGGGTGAGGAGGCGTTCGAAGCCGAGGGCGGCGCTGACGCGGCTGCGGTTGGCCGCGACGGCCTCCCCATCATCGGCCGTGCCATCTTCTGCCGTCGCCAGGCCCAGGTTGAGCGAAGCGTAGGCGCCGACGCTCACACCGCCCGCACGGGTCGTGATGCCGTGGGCCAGACCGGGAATCCCGGCCATGGTGGCGAACCGCTCGAAGGGGACCGGGGACGCTGCTACTTGCCTAGCCCCGAGAGGCAGGACAGGTCGGGGATCGTCGCGGGATCGATCTTCAAGGTGGCGAGCAGGTCGAGCAGGGCGGCCTGCAGTTGGACGTCGTCGACGAGGTCGCCCACGAGCTCACGACCGAGCTCGTCACCGACGGCGCGACGCGTGTTCCAGCGTACGAGCCAGCGCACGGCATCCTTGTCGAGCTTGGTCCCGAGGCCCGTGAAGAACGCGTCGAAGTCCGGGTAGAGGTCGGACTGGCAGCGATCCGAACGTGCGAGGCGCTGCATCAGCTCCTTGTGGTTGGCGAACAGCTTGTCGACGTACTCGCGGACCTTGCCGGAGCCTTCGAGCTTGCGCTGGGCTTGGACCTCCCAGAGATCCAGCTCCGTCAGCTTCGTCTCCACATGGGGCTTGAGACCGCCGACCATCGTGGGCTTGCCGTCGATGATCTTGACCTTGCGCTTCGGGTTGAACCCGCTCGGCGTGAAGTACGACGCGACGGTGATCTTGAGCGCTCCACCCGGATCCCACTTGTTGTTGCCGTTCTTGTCTTCGAACACCTCGCCCGGGTCGTACATCTTGTTGAGGTTGGCGTCGGTGAACTTCTCGCCTTCGTCCCAGATGCCGTTGCCATTGGCGTCGACGAACTTCTCCGGCGGGTCGTAGCGTCCGTTCTTGCGCGGCAGCGACGAGAAGGGTTCGCCGGGATCCCACTTGTTGTTGCCGTTGGTGTCGCGGTAGCGATCGCCCTGCATCGGACGGCCCGACTTGCGTACGGCATCCGTCCACGGCTCGCCAGGACGGCTCTCGAGCGGCAGGTGGATCTGGGCCGAGCCCTTGCCGTACGTCAGGGTGCCGATGAGGCGCGCGCGCTTGTGATCCTTGAGGGCGCCCGCGAGGATCTCGCCGGCGCTGGCCGTGCCCTGGTTGACCAGGACGACGGTCGGGACCTGGGCGCGACCCTTGCCGGTGCCAAGCGAGCGATGGACGCGCTTCGGGTAGACGGCCGGGCGGCCCTTCTCCGTGACGATCACCTTGCCGCCGTCGACGAAGTTGCTGGCGATCTGCACGGCGCTGTGGAGGTAGCCGCCGCTGTTGTAGCGCAGGTCGATCACGATCCCCTGCACGCCCTGCTGGTCGAACAGGTCAAGGATCTTGCCGACCTCGCCGGCCGTCTCCTCAGAGAAGTGCATGATCTGCAGGAAGCCGATGTTTCCGGGGAGCACGTCGTAGGCGGTGGTCGGGATGGTGATGCGGGCGCGCGTGAGCGTGAAGGGCTTCGGCTCGAGCCAGCCTCGACGCACGATGCTCAGCACGACCTTGGTGCCGGGCGGGCCCTTGAGCAGACGCACGCAGTCTTCGACCGTCAAGCCCAGCGTGCTCTTCTCGCCGATGGCCGTCACGATGTCGCCCGCGCGCAGATCGGCGCGGTAGACGGGGCCGCCGTAGATCGGACGGCTGATCGTGAAGCGCTTGCTGTTGTCGGGGTCGTTGTAGACGTAGGCGCCGATGCCGCCGTAGGACGGATCGAGGTTGCCGAGCAACCGCGCGTTGGCCTCGGGGGAGAGGTAGTTCGTGTGCGCGTCCAGCGCCTTCGTGAGGCCGTTCGCAGCGGCGTCTTCCAGCTTGCGTCCGGTGAGCTTCTCCGCGTCGACGTAGCCGTCGTTGAGGTGCTTGCGGATCTCGTCGAGCAGACCCCACGCGCTGCCCTTCTTGGGCGCCGGCTTCACGTCGGGCGTCTTGACCGGCGTGCGGAGCTTCTGGTCGACCACGGCTTCGAGCCGGAGGACGCGCAGCAGGAACTGCGCGCTGCGGCCGCGCTCGGTCGGCTGGGTGGCGAGCTCGCGCAGGACCGACTTGGCCTCGGACGCCGCACCGATCTCACCGAGCGCCAGGGCGCCTTCGGCCCGCAGGTTCGCGTCGCTGCTGCGCATGTACTGCAGCATGACGTCCTTGCCCTTGCCCTTGTTCGTCTTGTTGAGCAGCCACAGGCTCTTGGCCATGGCGAGCTTGACGTCGGCGTCGAGGGTCGTGTCGATCTGCTCCTCGAGCCACTCGGCTTCTTCGAGCTCGCCCTGGAGCCCCATGACGTGCAGTGCGGCGACCTTGATGGAGGTGGCGCTCGACGTGGCGGAGATCACATGGCGCAGTTCCTCGAGGCCCTGCGTGTAGTCGGACAGCAGGACGAGCGCGCGGCCGATGGCGAGGCGGCTCTGGGGCGCGGCAGCGGGCGCGGCCTTCCGGAGCGGCTTGATGGCCGGGCGGCCGAGGGCGGCCAGGGACTCCGACAGCTTCCAGATGTTGCCGAGGTCCTGCCCGGGGTCGGTCTTGAGCAGGCTGTCCACGTTCTTGGCGGCGGTGGACTCATCGAACTCGTCCGGTGCGGCCTGGACGAGGCGGGTGTCGAGGGCCGGCAGTAGCAGGAGGGCTGCCAGCAGGAAGGCGGAAAAGCGTCGCATGAAGAAGCTTCCTCAAGAGGGGGCTGACTCGGGGCTGAGGCGAGCAGGGGCCCAATGCTAGCAGCGGCCTGGGCACTCGGACTGAACTTGGTCGGCGGATACCCCGGCTGCGGGGGCGATCCAAGGGCCGATCGGCCGTACTCGAGGTCTGGAACATGTGACCACGTGCCCCGGTCGCCCGAGCTAGGGATGATGCGCACATTCACCCGGGTCGCGGGCGCCGCGATCGTCGGCGCACAAGCCGAGCTCGTCGACGTCCAGGTCTCGATCGCGGGGGTCGACGAAGGCGGCGAGCCCGTCTTCCGCATCGTAGGCCTGCCCGACAGCGCACTCCGCGAGGGGCGCGAGCGGATCCGGAGCGCGGTGCTGCACAGCGGATGGCCGTGGCCCTGGCGGCCCGTGACGGTCAACCTCGCGCCCGCCGCTGCGCGCAAGCAGGGGGCAGCCCTCGACCTTCCGATTGCCTTGGCCGTACTGGCTGCCGAGGGGCGCGCGGGCGCGCCCGGGGAACTGGCGCACACGCTGTGCCTCGGCGAGTTGACGCTCGACGGCGCGCTGCGTCCCGTGCGGGGTGTGCTCGCCGCCGCCGAGGCCGCGCGTCACGCCGGTTTCACACGCGCGTTGGTGCCTGAGGCGAACGCCGCGGAGGCCTCCGCCGTCGAAGGGCTCGAGGTCCATGCTGCCGCCTCGCTGCGCGACGCGGTGGGCCACGTCACCGGCGCGGCCCCGCTGCCGAGGCATCCGCCCGACGCCTGGCGTCCCGCACCTTGGCGCGGCGACACGACGTCCGTGCGCGGGCAACCCATGGCCGTGCAGGCGGCGTGGATTGCCGCCGCGGGTGGACACAACCTTCTGCTCTCCGGGCCTCCCGGTTGTGGCAAGACCCTGCTCGCGCGCCACATCGTCGACCTGCTGCCACCGCTCTCGCGGGCGGAAGCGCTCGAGGCGAGTCGCTTGCACAGCATCGCCGGACTTCTTCATGGAGGCCTGCTGCGTCGCAGGCCGTTCCGGGCGCCGCACCACAGCGCGAGTCTCGCGGGCCTCGTCGGGGGCGGGTCGGTGCCGAGGCCCGGGGAGGTGAGCCTGGCCCACCGGGGCGTGCTGTTCCTCGACGAGATGGTGGAGTTCGCGCGCGGCAGCCTCGAGGCGCTGCGCCAGCCGATCGAGGACGGCGTCATCACGCTGGCGCGGGCCGCCGGTCGTGCGAGCTTCCCCGCCCGCGTGCTCCTGGTGGGGGCGTGCAACCCGTGCCCGTGCGGTTGGTACGGCGTGGGCGATCGCTGCCGCTGCTCGCGCACCGTGCGGGAACGCTATCGCACGCGCCTGTCAGGCCCCCTGCGCGACCGCTTCGATCTGCAGGTCGTGTTGCGTCCGGTGGATCCCGAGCTGCTCGTGGGCGGCGGCGAGCAGGCACCCTACGGCCGCGAGGAACTGCGCCGTGCCCGGTCGCGTCAGAACGGGCGCTGGAACGCACGCATCCCTGCCGCGGAACTGCCCGGTGCCGCGCGGCCGGACGCGGTGGCGACGCGCGAGCTGATCCGCTCGGCCCGGCGCCTCGGCCTGAGCGGTCGGGGCGTGCACCGCACCTTGCGCGTGGCGCGCACGCTGGCCGACCTGGCCGACCGGGACGAGGTCCGCGTGGAGGACGTGCGCATCGCCCTGGGTCTGAGGCAGGCCTGAACGCTCCGCCGCGTACGATGAGGGAATGGCCGACGAACGCCTCACCCATCTCGATGACCAGGGACGCGCCCACATGGTGGACGTCTCCGCGAAGCAGAGCACGCTGCGCCGTGCCGTGGCCGAGGGCTTCGTCCGCATGCAGCCCGCCACGCTCGAGCTCGTGATGTCGGGCCAGGTCGAGAAGGGCGATGCGCTGGCCGTGGCGCGCGTTGCCGGCATCCAGGGCGCCAAGCGCGCCGCCGACGTGATCCCGCTCTGCCACCCGGTGCGCCTGGACAAGGTCACCATCGAGCTCGAGCCGCGTGACACGGACGGCATGCGGATCGAGGCGGAGGTCGTCGCCTTCGACCGTACCGGCGTCGAGATGGAGGCCCTTGCCGCCGTCTCGGCCGCCGCCCTGACGCTCTACGACATGATCAAGGGCGTCGACCGCTCGGCCTCGATCGAGACCATCCGATTGCTGTCCAAGGAAGGCGGTCGGTCGGGCATGTGGCGCCGCGACGGCGGGGACACCGAGCGCCGCAACGGCGGGGGGGACTCGGAGGATTCATGAGCCACGACGGTGCCAACTACAGGGTCGCCATCGCCGGCGCGACCGGGGTCGTGGGGCAGGAGTTCCTGCGCATCCTCGCGGAGCGCAAGTTCCCGATCTCCGAGCTGCGCCTGATGGCGTCGGCACGCTCGGCCGGCACGCGCATCGAGTTCGCTGGCAAGGAGCTTGTCGTCGAGGAGCTGGCCCAGGCCGACTTCGCCGGTGTGGACGTCGCCTTCTTCTCGGCGGGCTCGTCCCAGAGCGAGCATGCGCGGCGCGCGGCCTCGCAGGGTGCGCTCGTCGTCGACAACAGCTCGGCCTTCCGCATGGACCCCAATGTGCCCCTCGTCGTGCCCGAGGTGAACGCCGCGGCCGCTGCGGCGCACAGCGGCATCATCGCGAACCCGAACTGCTCGACGATCATCCTCGTCGCCGTCCTGGCGCCACTCGAGAGGCAGGCTCGCATCCGGCGCGTCGTCGTATCCACCTACCAGGCCGTCTCCGGCTCCGGCATCGCCGCCGTCCACGAACTCGAAGCCCAGGCCGAGGCCGACCGCGAGGGTCGGCCCGTCGAAGCCTCCGTCTACCCGGCGCCCATCCACCGCAACGTGATCCCCTTCGTCCAGGCCTTCGGCGACGACGACATCACCACCGAAGAGTGGAAGATGGTGAAGGAGACGCGGCGGATCCTGGATCGACCGGATCTGGCCGTGAGCGCGACCTGCGTACGCGTGCCGGTGCTCCGCGCCCACAGCGAGGCCGTGAACATCGAGTTCGAGCGCGAGGTGAGTCCGGACGAGGTCCGGGCCTGGCTGGCCGAGGCGCCGGGCGTACGCGTCGTGGACGATCCGGCCCGCACCTCGTTCCCGACCCCGCTGGACGCCCAGGATGGGGACGACGTCCTCGTGGGGCGCATCCGCAAGGATCCGGGCAATCCCCGCGCCATCGACCTCTGGCTGACCGGCGACCAGCTTCGGAAGGGCGCGGCCCTGAACGCGGTCCAGATCGCCGAGGCCGTGCTGGGCGTGGCCGCCACGGCCGGCTAGCGGCCACCGTGGCTGGTGGGCTCGGGAGGCACCCCCTCCGATGGCCCATGAGCCCACGGGCTTCGCCTCGTACGGCATTGTTCGCAAAGCTGGTTGGGGAAGGTGGCGCCTCCCGCTGCCTGCCCTGTAACTTCTTCCCGGCGGCGCGGAGAAGCCGCGCGAGTGGGTACGAAGCCCTCGGGAGGCGCATGGACCAACGCGAGCTGAAAAAGCTCGTCCAGCTCATGAACGACAACGGTCTGATTGAGCTGGAGATCGAGCGAGAGGGTGAGCGCCTGCACCTGCGCAAGGCGGAGCCTGCTGGGACGAACATGCCCATGATGGCCATGCCCATGGCCGGGGGGCACATGATGCCCATGGCGCCGGCTGCCCCGGCATCTGCTGAGGCGGAGGCCGAGGCGGAGGCCGAGGCGGTGCCGGATCCCTCCCTGAAGGAGATCCGTTCGCCCATGGTCGGGACCTTCTACCGCCGCCCGAGCCCGGACTCCGATCCGTTCGTGGACACGGGTGACAGCATCGACGACGAGACCGTGGTCTGCATCGTCGAGGCGATGAAGGTGAACAACGAGATCAAGGCGGAGCTGGATGGCGAGATCGTCGAGGTCCTCGTCGAAGACGGGCACCCGGTCGAGTTCGACCAGCCGCTCTTCCGCGTGCGGGTCTAGCGACCACGCCGCTACCTGAGAAGAGACCGGAACGCATGATCAGTCGGTTGCTCATCGCGAATCGTGGCGAGATCGCCTTGCGCATCATCCGCGCCTGCAACGAACTCGGCATCGAGAGCGTCGTTGTCTATTCCAAGGCGGACGCCGACGCGCCGTACCTCGCGCTGGCCGACGAGGCGATCTGCATCGGCCCCGGGCCGAGCGCGCTCTCCTACCTCTCGATCCCGAGCATCATCTCGGCCGCCGAGATCGCCAATGTCGATGCGGTACATCCCGGCTACGGCTTCCTGTCCGAGAATGCACACTTCGCCGAGGTCTGCCGCGCCAACAACATCGAGTTCGTCGGTCCCGACGAGGAAACGATTCGCAACGTCGGCGACAAGGCGGCCGCCAAGAGAGCCGCGCAAGCTGTGGGCATCGCTGTCGTCGAAGGTAGCGATGGACCTGTCGAGTCGGAGTCCCAGGCGCTCGAAGTCGCGCACAAGGTGGGCTACCCCGTACTCATCAAGGCCGTCAGCGGAGGCGGCGGCCGCGGCATGCGCATCGCGCACAACGACATCTCACTCCAAGCGAGCATCCACACGGCACGGGCCGAGGCCGAGATCGCCTTCGGCGATCCGTCCGTCTACGTCGAGAAGTACCTCGAGGATCCGCGCCACATCGAGGTGCAGATCCTGGCCGATCGCAAGGGCGACTGCATCTACCTCTCGGACCGCGACTGCTCCGTGCAGCGCCGTCACCAGAAGGTGATCGAAGAGGGGCCGAGCCCGGGCGTGTCGGCAGCGGATCGCGCCAAGATGGGCCGCGCCTCCGTGAAGCTTGCCAAGTCCGTCGGCTATCACGGTGCCGGCACCGTCGAGTTCCTGTTCGACGGCAAGAAGTTCTACTTCATCGAGGTGAACGCCCGTATCCAGGTCGAGCACCCGGTCACCGAGTTGATCACGGGAATCGACCTCGTGAAGGAGCAGATCCGCATCGCGTCCGGCGAGCCCCTAGGGCGCAAGCAGCAGCAGGTACGCCCGAAGGGGCACGCCATCGAGTGCCGCATCAACGCCGAGGATCCCGACAACGGCTTCGCACCGTCGCCCGGCCTCATCACGAAGTACATCGCGCCGGGCGGTCCCGGTGTGCGTGTGGACTCGCACGTCTGCGCCGGCTACCGCGTGCCGCCGACCTACGACAGCATGATCGGCAAGCTGCTCGTCTGGGCCGAGACGCGCGACGAAGCACTCGTGCGCATGCGCCGCGCGCTCGACGAGTACGTGGTCGAAGGCATCAAGACGAACGTGCCGCTGCACCGCCGCATCCTCCGCAACGCCTACTTCCAGCGCGGGGAGTACACGACAAGCTTCCTCGACGAACTCCTGTCGGCCTGAGGAGAGACATGACCAGCGATCAGTCCCAGCACATCGTGATCACGGGCGGGGCCGGGTTCGTCGGGTCGCATCTCGTCGATGCCTTCCTCGCGCGCGGGGACCGGGTCACGGCTGTCGACAACCTGATCACGGGCAGCTACGAGAACGTCCGCCATCTGGAAGGGCGCGCCGACTTCGCCTTCATCGACCGCGACGTCTCGGACGGCATCGGCGTGACCGGCGACGTGGATGCCGTGCTCCACTTTGCGAGCCCCGCGTCGCCGATCGGCTACCTCACCTACCCCATCCAGACGTTGAAGGTCGGCGCGATGGGGACACACAACGCGCTGGGTCTCGCGCGCGCCAAGGGCGCCACGTTCCTCATGGCCAGCACGAGCGAGGTCTACGGCGATCCGGCCATCACCCCGCAGCCCGAGAGCTACTGGGGCAACGTCAACCCCATCGGTCCGCGCGGCGTCTACGACGAAGCCAAGCGCTACGCCGAGGCGATGACGATGGCCTACCGCAACGTGCATGGGCTGAACACGCAGATCGTCCGCATCTTCAACACCTACGGCCCGCGCATGGCCATCGAGGACGGCCGGGCCCTGCCCGCGTTCGTCTGCGCCGCGCTCCGCGGGGAACCGCTGCGCATCTTCGGCAACGGTGAGGTGACGCGCTCGTTCTGCTACGTCAGCGACACGGTACGCGGCATCATCGCCCTGCTCGAGAAAGGGGACGGTATGCCGGTCAATGTCGGCGCACCGGGCGAGATCACGATCCTCGAGTTCGCGAAGCTGATCGTCGAGATCAGCGGCAGCGACAGCGAGATCGTCTTCGAGGACGCCATGGTCGATGACCCGCAGCGGCGCGAACCCGTCATCGACAAGGCGCGCGCGCTGGGTTGGCAGCCCGAGGTGGTGCTGCGCGACGGGTTGGCGAAGACCATCGCCTGGTTCCGGGAACGCCTCGGAGCGCCCAGCGCGGCGAGCTAGGAGCCTGTCCCCGCATGCCCTGCTGCGCCTTCCGATCCACGAGCTACGAGCGACGCCCGCCCGATGCCGCATCCTCAACGGGCAGGAGGCCCGCCTCCGGTACGAAATCGAATGTCCGCCCGCTTTCGCTTCGGTCTCGAAACGCTCGCGACGGAGCTTCGCGGACAGGCTCCTAGTCGTGCCGAAGGCGCGGCGACGAGCGGCCGGACGCCGGCGTGGTCCGTGGATCGCGATCGCGGGCGCGCGCCCGAACTACGTCAAGCTCGCACCGCTCGTGCGCGCCGCGGCGAGGGCCGGCCGGCGTCTCGACTGGATCGACACGGGCCAGCACACGGCGGCCGCCCTGACGAGCACCATGATGCGTGATCTCGGACTCCCGCGCCCCGTTACTCGGCTGGTCGCCCCCGCGGCCGGCACGCGGCGGATCGCCGCGCTCGCGACGAGCATCGGGACGGAGCTCGAGAAGCGTGGGCCCTCGCTGGTCGTCGTGGTGGGGGACGTGGACTCGACGCTCGCAGGTGCGCTGGCGGCATGGCGGCTCGATCTGCCGCTGGTCCATGTGGAGGCCGGCCTGCGCGCGTACGAGCCCGACATGCCCGAGGAGTGCAACCGCATCCTCGTCGATGCCTTGAGCGATCGTCTCTACCTGAGCGAGCCGCAAGCCGTCGACAACCTGCGCCGCGAAGGCGTTTCCTTGGCGCGGATCCGCAAGCCCGGCAACGTCATGGCCGACGCCCTCCTGCAGCATCGCGAGCGCATCGAGGCAGCGGCGGCGCAGCACGCTCGTGCGCAAGGTCCGGAGCCATTCCTCGTCGCCACGCTGCACCGTCAAGCGAACGTCGATGACCCGCGGCGGCTGGCTGCCTACGTGAACGCACTCGAGCGGATCGGGCGGGAGCGCCCCGTGCTGTTCCCGGTTCACCCCCGGACACGCGCGCGGCTGTCGGAAGCCGGCGCGGATCCGGCGCGCTGGCGCGGCGGTCTTCGGGCCCTGGATCCGCTCGGCTATCTCGCCTTCCTGGGGCTGGTCTCCGCTGCCTCGGGCGTCATCACGGATTCCGGCGGTCTCCAGGTCGAGGCGGCCTTGCTCGGCGTGCCCTGCGTCACCGCCCGGCGGCGCACCGAGCACCAGCTGACGCTGACGCACGCAAGCAACGTGATCGCAGGCACGGACCCGCGCCGGCTCCCCTCCGCGGTCCACCGAGCCCTAGCGCAGGGGGCGCCGCCGATGCAGCGGCCGCGCGCGTGGGATGGGCGGGCGGCGGAGCGCATGGTCGCGGCGTGGCGGACGGGCTTTGATCGCCCGCCGCGCCTCGAAAGCCCAGATGATCGGCTTCTGGAGTCGGCAGGCGCCCTCTGAGGCCTGTTTCTGCTGGGGTTTCTCGCGTGTCCCGACTACCTTCTCGCACCCTGGGGCGACTGCGTCCGAACTGCGCCCTACGCGCGTTCGGAGGGCCCCGGATGGCGGGAGTGCGTATTGATGGGCAAGTACCTGGTGACCGGCGGAGCCGGCTTTCTCGGATCCAACATCGTCGAGTCGCTTGTCGCCAATGGCGACAAGGTCGTCGTGTACGACAACTTCTCGACCGGTTCGAAGAAGAACGTCCAGGATTACAAGCAGACCGAGGTGCGCATCGTCGAGGGCGATGTGTGCGATGACAAGCTGCTGCGCAAGGCCACGCGGGGCTGTGACTATCTCCTGCACCTCGCGGGCACGCCCGGTGTGGCCTCGTCCGTGAAGAACCCCGGCGACGTGCTCGAGGTCGCCTTCAAGGGCACCCTCAACGCCCTGTCCGCCGCGCGCGATCTCAAGGTCAAGCGCTTCATCTACGCTTCGTCCTGTGCCGTCTACGGTGAGAGCCCGGTCCTCCCCAAGGAGGAGACGATGCTCGCTTCGCCGTACAGCCCGTACGGCGCCGCGGCCCTGCTCGGCGAAGAGCTGTCACGCGTCTTCTACGCGACCTACCGCCTCGAGACGGTCTGCTTGCGTCTGTTCAACGTGTACGGGCCGCGGCAGGCGACGACCGGCGATTCCGCCGGCGTGGTCGCGCGTTTCTGTGCCGCGATCCTCAAGGGGGAGACGCCCGAGATCTACGGCGACGGCAAGCAGTCGCGTGACTTCGTCTACATCTCCGACGTGGTGGAGGCCTTCCGTCTCGCGTGCACCGCGCCAAAGGCCGAGGGCGAAGTATTCAACATCGCTTCGGGCAGCCGCATGAGCATCGGCGGGCTCCTGAGCGGCTTCCAGACCCTCCTCGAGAAGGAGATCCTCGGCGCGACGAAGGACGCACGTTCCTCCGACGTCCGTCACAGCCTGGCGGAGATCCTGAAGGCGCAGGAAGTGCTCGGCTACCGCCCGCGGATCGGCATCGGCGAGGGCTTGGCCCGTTCGCTGGTTTGGTACAAGAAGAACATGGGTAAAGCCCTCAAGGGCGCCCCCAGGATCTAGCCCATGGGTACCGCCGGACGATACTCTCTCCCACACGACGTTCCGTCGCGCGGGGCTCCCACACGACGTTCCGTCGCGCAGGGCCCGTTGGGCGTAGGTACGCCTGTGCGCGCTCGCCAGCTCGCACGCTGGCTCGAGCGTTTCCTCCTGGGATGTGCTCGCGTCTCCACTTGCCGTAGGGGCGACCCAAGCGACCGCGTAGCGGGAGCGGGTGGACGCCCATCGCCGTCGGAGTGAAGCGGCAGGCGCTCGGGACCGATCCCTAGGGGCAAGGACCGGTCTGTCTTGCCCTATCTCCGTCGTCGCTATCTGCTGCCGCTGTTGTTCGTGGTGGCGTTCTGCCTACGGACGCCCACGCTCGGCCTGCCCCTGGAGGGCGACAGCGCAGAGCTCGCAGGGTACGCGACGCAACTCGCCGAGGGCGGCCCCTGGATACGTTCGGGGACCGCCCCGCTGCTGACGTGGCTGACCGCCGTCGCGGGCTCGGTGGGGGCCTCGCCGACGGCCGCGCTGCGCTGGATCGACGCGTTCCTGCTCGCGTGCCTCGCTCCCTTGCTCCTGCTGCTCGGAGTGCGACTCGGTCTCGACCGCGGGCGCGCCGCGCTGCTGGGCGGGCTCGTCGCCGTACACCCCCTGGCCCTGGCCGGGGCGGGCGGCATCGACCCGGGAAGCAGCAGCCTCGCCGCGTGCCTGCTGGTCGCGGCCCTGGTGACGCTGGGCAGCCGCTCGCTGGTCATCCTCCGTCTGGGCGCCGGAGTGGTGCTGGCCCTCTGCCTCGCTGATGCCGCCGCCCTGGCGCTCGCGCCGCCCCTGCTCTGGCTCTACGCACGCCGCGAAGCCTCACCCCGCTTCCAGACGGCGGTCCTCATGCTCGGTGCCGGGCTGCTGCTGGCCGCTCCGTTCCTGTGGTTCGCCTGGCCGGCGAACAGCGTGGAACTCGGCGGGGTGGGGCTCTGGCTCCTGGCAGCCACCCTGGGCGTCCTCCTGCCCGGGCTCGTGCCCGGCCTGGTGCTGCTCTCCCGTCGCGGCGAGGTGGCGCACGCCTGGCTCGCTGCGTCCGGCGCAGCCGCGCTGCTCGTTCTCACGGGCGGCCCCGTCGCGGCCGTCGTCCTGCTCCCGCTGATCCTCGTGGCCGGGATCGAGGGCAGCATGAGCTTGCTCGGCGCATGGCGACGGCGCCTGGTGCCGGCGGCTGTAGGCGGCGCTCTCGTCGTCTCCGTGTGGCTCGTCTCGGGAGGACTGCAGGCCGCCCTGCTACCCGATGCGCCGGCGGCGGCCGGCCGCATGCATCACCTACGGGAGGCCATGCGCAGCGCGGCGACCGCGGCGGGCGAGCGCGGCTGGATCGTGCTCGCCATTGCCGACGGTCGCCCCGACGAGCAGGCCTCGCTTGCCGACCTGCAGCCGCATCATTGGACCTGGACCGAGCGCGCCGCGGCGGACGGGGGTGCCCGGCGGCTGCACGTCTTCCCCGCCGCTGCGTTCGAGTCGGGGCGCAGTGTCGCCGTGATCGCGCCCGCCGGTCGCGAGGACGGCATCCACACGTTCGACGGGGCAGGCATCTTCCACGAGGAGGTCGTGCGGGAGGTCGGTCCGTACGTCGTCCTCCGCGCGCGACGACCGTAAAGTGTCGGCATGAGTGGGAGCGACCATCCGATCCTGTCCGTGGTGATGCCGGTCTACAACGAGATCGCGACCATCGACGAGATCCTCGCGCAGGTCCTGGCCTCGCCCGAGGTGCGGGAGATCGTCGTCGTCGACGACGGCTCGACCGACGGCACGCGCGACCGCTTGGCCGAGATCAGCGATGAGCGCATCCGCGTCATCCTGCATCCCGTCAATCGGGGCAAGGGCGCCGCCGTCCGCACAGGGTTCGCGGAGGCCCGGGGCGACGTCGTCGTCGTCCAGGACGCCGATCTGGAGTACGACCCGGCCGAGTACCCGGTCCTGCTCCAGCCGATCCGTGCCGGTCTGGCGGACGCGGTCTACGGCAGCCGCTTCCTCGCCGGGTCGAGCCGGGTGCTCTATTACAAGCACCGGCTGGGCAACGGCTTGCTGACGTTCCTCAGCAACTTCGCGACGGATCTCAACCTCACGGACATGGAGACCTGCTACAAGGCCGTCCGCCGCGAGGTGCTCCAGAGCCTGGACCTGACCCAGGAGCGTTTTGGCATCGAGCCGGAGCTCACGGCCAAGCTTGCTCGTGCTGGCGCGCGCATCTACGAGGTGCCGGTCTCCTACCGCGGTCGTACGTACGCTGAGGGCAAGAAGATTGGATGGCGCGACGGCCTCAAGGCCGTGTGGTGCATCTGGAAGTACGGCGTCCTGCATCGTTGATGCGCGCTGACCCGACGACAGCGATCGTCGGGTGCAACCAGGGCCCTCGGGCCGTTGCACTGTCGGCAAACGAGGGCTACATTCGCGCCTCGCAGGATGTGCGCGGCAGACGCCATCCCGGGCGCCGAGGGAAGTTCGACATCGTTGGGATCGCAGCGCACCACATCCGGTCGAACCGGCTCCAGCAGCCGGCGCCGCAAGCCACGCTGGCAGGAGCCCGCGTGGGTGGATTGGACGGACCAGGAGATCCTGGACCTGCGGCTCTGCGATCTCGGCGTCACGCTGCGCGGCACGTGGATCGAGCCCCTGGTGGAGAAACTCCACCACGAGCTTGCGCGTCGCGGCCTCCGCCTGCGGCCGCACGTGTGGCTGAGCAACGAGTGGTTCTCGCCCGATGGCGTGCCGGGGATCGCCGTGCCCTTCTATCTGGCGCATCCCCGCCTGATGCAGCTCGAGCGCCGACAGATGTTCCAGGTCGAGGGTGGCACGCAGGATGCCTGCATGCGCATCCTCCGGCACGAGGCCGGCCACGCGTTCGATACGGCGTACCGGCTGCGCCGCAAGAGCAAGTGGCGACGCGTATTCGGCCGCTCCTCGCGCGCCTACCCGCACACCTACCGCCCCAAGGCCGAGAGCCGCAACCACGTACTCCATCTCGACTGGTGGTACGCCCAGAGCCACCCGTGCGAGGACTTCGCCGAGACGTTTGCCGTGTGGCTGAAGCCGGGCTCGCGCTGGCGCACCCACTACCAGGGATGGCCCGTGCTGAAGAAGCTCGAGTATGTGCAGGAGCTGGCCGAGGAAACGGCGACGTACCCGCCGCCCGTGCGCTCCAAGGCGCACATCGAGCCGTCCCGCGGCATGAAGCGGACGCTGCGCACCCACTACCGATCGCGGCGGGCGCGCTACGGCGTGGACTTGCCTGACTTCTTCGATCACCAGCTGCACAAGATCTTCGCTCCGGGCAAGGCGGCCACGAGCGAGACGGCGTCCGCCTTCCTGCGGCGCGTCGCCAAGGACCTCCGCCGCCGTGTCGTGAGCGTCACCGGCACACACCCCTACACCGTGGATCAGTTCCTGGCCGAGATGGTCAGCCGCTGCAGGCGATTGAAGCTGCGCCGGTCGCGGTCGGAGCGGCATGTCAAGCTGGAGGCGGCAATCCTGCTGGCAGCCCAGGTCCTGGGCTACGTCAACGGGGGAGGCCATCACGTAGCCCTCTGAGCTGCCCGCGCTCGTCGGGCCAGATGGGCTACGGCGAGAGGTGGAGCTGTCGGGCCGTGACGATCGCGGGCGGCAGGACGCGACCGGAGGTGGCGGCGGATGCAGCGGAGGACGCCTTGAAGCGCGTTCTGGCCCTCGTCGGGCGAGGGGCCCGCCCGCCGCGCAGCCTCGACGGGCTGACCGATGAGCAGGTCTCCCAGTGGAAGATGGAGTACGACGTGCTCGCGGCCCTCGAGACGGGCGGCCACGAAGCGGTCCCGCTCGAGGTCAGCTACGACCTGAACCGCATTCGCGAGGCGATCGAGGAGCACAAGCCGCACATCGTCTTCAACATGCTGGAAGACTTCCACGGCAACGTGATCTTCGACCAGAACGTCGTCGCCTACCTCGAGCTCTTGAAGATGCCCTACACCGGGTGCAACCCGCGCGGTCTGGTGCTCAGTCGCGACAAGGCGTTGACGAAGAAGATCTGCACCTACCACCGCATCCCTACGCCGAAATTCGCGGTCTACGCACGGGGTCGCAAGGTCACACGTGTCAAGAAGGGGCTGACGTTTCCGCTCATCGTCAAGTCGCTGCTTGAAGACGCGTCCGTTGGCATCTCGCAGGCGTCGGTCGTGCACGATCTGGAGCAACTGGCCAAGCGCGTCGCCTTCATCCACGAGTCCGTCGGGGACGATGCGATCGTGGAGGAATTCATCGAAGGGCGTGAGCTCTACATGGGTGTGCTCGGCAATCTCCGGCTCGATACCTTCCCCTTGTGGGAACTCGACCTGGGCGAACTGCCGGAAGGCGCACCGCGCATCGCGACCGAGCGCATCAAGTGGAACCTCAAGTACCAGGAGAAGTACAAGATCAACTCGGGGCTCGCCAAGGACGTGCCGGACGGCGTGCCCGAGCGCATCGCCCGCCTGAGCAAGCGCGTGTTCCGCTTGCTGGGTCTCAGCGGCTACGCCCGTCTCGACTGGCGCATGCGTGCGGACGGCCGCGTGTACTTGCTCGAGGCGAACGCCAACCCGGACCTCTCTCGCGACGAAGATCTCGCCCTGTCGGCGGAGGCGTACGGCTTGACGTACGAGGCGCTGGTCCAGCGGATCGTGAACCTCGGCTTCCGGCACTGCGCGAGCTGGGATTAGGGGCGCTTGGTCGCCGAGCCTTCCTTGATGAGGCGGGCGCGATGAGGTGGGCGGCCAACCGCTCGCGCTGCGCGCTCGCTGCGGCCGTCCCTACGAAGTGATCAGCCGCAGGCAGATCACTTGTCCCGGCGGTTCTTGCGCGTCTTCTGCACCTTGCCAAGGATTTCGGCCGAGGCCTCCATGGCGTCGTCCCAGCCCTCGCGCTGGTCGGCGTCGTCGCCGCTGACGAACGCCAGCACGAAGCGGCCCTCGTGCGTCATCTGGAGCATCTGCTGGGTGCCGTCCTTCTCCCGCGTGGCCGCGAAGCCCGGCAGGCCGCCGTCACGGCCGGCGCCCTCTTCCGTCGTCGCGTCGCCCTTCTCGACGGCGCTCTTCGCGAGCGCCACGTAGCTTGCTGCCATGCCGCCCGTGCGGAACTCGAGCAGCCAGATCATGGCGTCGGGCGCGCCGGCCTTGCTCGCGGTGAACTTCTGGCCCTTCTTGTAGGAAGCGACCTCGCCCGACCAGATGCTGCGCTGGAGGGGCGTCATCCACGCCTCGACCTCGTCCGCCGGGCAGACGGCGGAGGCCATCGCCCAGCCATCGGCTGCGGGCAGCGCCGTGGCGAACTCCTTGGCGATGCGCTCAGGAACCTGGCCCGCTTTCGAGAAACTCTGCAGGTACTCCGCGGGCTTGAAGATGTGGTTCCGGTCGGTGGGGGGCTGGCGCAGGACCTTCTTGAAGCTGCGCTTGCGCGCCGTGGCCTTCATGAACTTGTGGCCTGTGAGGATCGCGAACTTCGCTTCTGTCGCCAAGGCCTGCGACACGCCGGCGCTCTCCGCAGCGGCGGGTGCCGTGAGCAGCTTCACGAGCTTGTCGAAGTTGGCGCGATCGAACGACTCGTACTGGACCATGTAGTCCGTCACGCGTTCCGTCGTGTACTGGGCATGCCCCTCGAGCACGGCGCCAGCGCAGTGCACGGCGTCCAGGCTCTTGGCTCCGTCGAGGGCCGCCTTCCACTCCGGCAGGATCTTGCGGTCCAGGGCGATGACGCCCATGCGGATCATGAGCAGCTTGAGGACGTCGTCGCTGGTGAGGCTCTCGTCGCCGACCGCCTTGGCCGCCGCGACGGCGTTCTCCGGCAGCACGTGGATCATGTTGGCCTTGGGATCGTAGGCCGCGATGAGCTGACCGGCCAACGCTCGGCTCATGGCCACCACGCCCGCGTCGTCTTGCGCGCCGAGGGTACGGAAGGCCGCGTCCATGTCTTCGCGCAAGAAGGCGGCTACCTCGTCGACCGAGCTCGGCTTGGCCCCGGGGACCTCCTCGCCGAAGCTCATGCCCGTCGCCTTGGTCACGTACTCGATCACCGCGGGCATGAGTTGGCTCAGGTGACGGGCGTTGGACCAGTTGCCACCCACAGACGAGACGGCGGCCGCGCCGCGCTTCTTCTTCTTCTTGGGGAGCTGCGGCTTCTCGAACGGGCTGACGAGGGCCAGCGCGACACCGAGAATCGGGATCAGAAGATGGATGGGGCGGAGATTCATCGCGGCGGGCTCCGGGGTGGCGAGTCGCCTACTTTGCAACGCGGGTGCGCCCCGAGGCAAGCGCTGCCCGGGCGCGTTTCGGCCGGGTGCGGCACGCAGTATGCTCTGATGTCCGAGCCGACCTCGGGCCATGAGGAGCCGTGGATGTCCTACCCCCTCCGAAGCCATCGTCGCCTGGGCTTGCTTGCTGCATGCGCGCTCCTGACGGTGCTTGTCAGTTCGCTGGTCTCCGGACGCGTCGCGCGGGGCGGCGACGAGGACGCCGGGGCCGACAGCTACGTCGGGGCGCAGGTCTGCAAGAGCTGCCACCTGGCGGAGCATACGCTCTGGACGGGCTCCAGCCACTTTCACACGTTCGAGCCCGCCACAGCCGAGAACATGCCGGCCGACGTCCTGGCCGGGGCGCAGGTGAGCCATGCCCCGGACAGCACGACGTTTCATGTCGAGGGCAAGCGTTACGTGGCCGAAACGATGGGGCCGGACGGCAAGGTCGTCCGGTACCCACTGACGCATGTCGTCGGCCGGATGCGCGTGCGCATGTTCGTGACCACGTTGCCCGACGGGCGGCAGCAGGTCCTCCCCGGCATGCTTGAGGTGCCCACGCAGGAGTGGTTTGACTACACGCACCTCATCTTCGGCGCCGGCGGGACGGACTGGTTCAAGCCGCCCGTCGTCCGGCCCGGCGACCCGTCGCACTGGAGCGGCTCGGTCCGCTCGTGGGACGCGCGCTGCGCGCGCTGCCACGTAAGCGGCTTCGAGTGGCGTCGACCGGGCAAGGATGGCCAGGGCCGTCGCTACCGCATGCGACAGGTGGGCGTCGATTGCGAGAGTTGCCACGGACCGGGGGCGGACCACGTCGCGTTTCGCGAGGCCAAGCGCGAGGGCAAGGACCCGATCGTCGACTTCCGTTCCCTGGCCCACCGCGAGGCCGTCGGCATGTGCCTGCAGTGCCACATGGAGAGCGAGCTCGTAGCGCCGGGGTTCAAGCTGGGCGACGACATCTTCGAGTTCCGCGACCCGACGCTGCTCGTCGACCCCGAGCGGATCGACGCCTCCGGTCGCCCGCTCGAGCTCATCTACGACGGGACGCCGTTCTCGACGAGCCGCTGCGTCGCCGAGGGCAAGCTCACCTGCGTGACGTGCCACGATCCCCACGGCAGCAGCCACGCGTCGCAGATGCGCATCGACCCCGCGTCGGACAAGTTGTGCACGGATTGTCACAGCGCCATCGCCAAGGATGTCCCTGCTCACACGCACCACGCCGGAACGAGCACTGGCTCCCGCTGCGTAGCGTGCCACATGCCCTTCCTCGAAATCGAGCGCAAGCATGGCGTCGTGGCCGATCACTCCATCAGCACGCCGCGCTTCGATCTCGTGAGCGATCGTCTCGCGAAGAACGCGTGCGTCTGGTGCCACGAGGGCGGCGTGATGGCGCCCGAGGGTGCGCCCAAGGTCACCAAGGACGCGCTGCGGACGGCGCACAAAGGCTGGTACGGAGATCGCGCGAACGCGCAGCCCTGGATGAAGGCCCTCGCGGCCGCGCGCCTGGGCGCGAAGGACGGCGCGCTGGGCCTCGTGCGCGTACTCGAGGACAAGCGCCACGCGCGGGTGGTGCGCGCGTCCGCGGCCGAGTTGCTGGGGCGGTATGCCCAGGAAGCGCCGCTGGCCCTCCTGGCCTACGCGCGCGACGAAGACAGCCTGGTCCGTCGGCGCGCGATCGGCGCCCTCGGCACGCTCGAGGGCACGGTCGTGGACAAGGCTTTGCTGCGCGCGCTGGGCGATTCCTCACGCGCGGTACGCAGTGCAGCCGCGCGCACGGCCCTCGAGGGCTGGCGGCGCGTGCAGAACAACCCAGCCCTGCTGAAGGCCGTGCTGCCCGTACTCGAAGAAGATGCGCAGGACACCCCCGAGAGCGACTCGCACTGGTTCCGGCTCGGCGCGGCGAAGAGCATCGCCGGCGACGACGCGGGGGCGCTGGCCGCCTACGAGCGGGTGCTGGAGCTGGACCGCTTCGCCGACAACACGCGCAAGGAAGTCGAGCGCCTGCGCAAGAAGCTCGGCGTCAAGTAGCGCGACGTCTCGAGACGTCGTGGGCTCCTCACGACGGCTGCAGCCGTCCGGCGCTGAGCGCTTCGGGAATCCGGCGGCCTTCGAGCAATGCCTCGGCGGCCAGCTTGCCGACCGCGTAGGAGAGGGTCACGCCGTGGCCGCCCAGCCCGGCCACGTGGAACAACCCGGGTGTGCCCGCGTCGAACCCGACAATCGGAAGACCATCCGGCGCGAACGTGCGCTGCCCGACCCACGAGCGCGCGATCCTGAGATCGCCTAGCTCCGGCTGGTGCTTCCGCAACTTGGCGCCGAGGTCGAGCAGCACGTCTTCGTCGTCGATGTAGTCGCCGGGCGCCGCGTCGCGTTCGTCGCAGGCGCAGAGCAGCCAGCCGCCGGACTCGGGACGCAGGTAGTAGCCGGCGTCGAGATCCCAGAGGAAGGGCCAGGAGGGCTTGATCGCCGCGTCGGGCTGGCTGACGTACAGGGTGCGATTGCGCGGTGTGAGCGGCAGGTCGCCCACCTCACCGGCCCAGGCGCCGGCGGCGTTGATCAGCACGTCGGCCCGGACGTCGCCCTCGGTGGTGCGGACCCGGAGTTCTGTCGCGTGCCGCTCCACACCGAGCACGCCGCACGCGTAGCGGACATCGGCGCCGTGCAGGTAGCGCTGGAGCAAGCCGGCCACGTCGATGACACCGTCCCCAGCCTGGAAGTTCGCTGAGCCCCGTGCGGGCGGCACGTGATCGGCCACGGCGTCCGTGCCCTGGCCGAGCAGCAGACCGCCCGTGGCGCGGTAGGCGGCGAGACGACCGCTGCGGAGTTCGGCGGCGCTCTCGTCCGCCAGCGCCTGCAGCTCCGGACGCTCCATCGTCGTACGCACCATGGCCGCATTGCGACCCGAGGCGTGCACGTCCGGCAGCCGCTCGCGCTCGAGGAGGACGACCTGCTCGGCACCCAGGCGACGCAGGTGGAACGCCGTCGAGGCGCCGGCCAGCCCGGCACCCACGATCACGTAGCGGCGCTGGGGGGGTGGCGTCTGATCCGGGAGCATGCGCGCGTGATAGCACGTCTCGCCGTCAGCGCGCCATCATCGCCCTACCGGGCGCTACCGATCGCCACGTGGCGCGACGACCCAGGCGATCACCTGCTCCGGCGTCATGAGCTCGAGCAGCACGCGGCCGTTGAATCGGCGCTGTGCCACGTTGCCCTCGGCCTGGATGTTGGCCATCTCCATCTGCATGCCGGCCATCTGGGGGGAGTCCGGGCTCATGCCCGCACCCTTGGCCGCCGTCTTGATCCGTCGCGCCTGGTACTCGCTGCGGTAGGTCGCGAGCTCGCGGCGCAGGGCCGCCAGCCGCCCCTTCTGCCGGGCGTCGAGCGCCGTCCCGGCGAGGAGTTGTACGGACGTCGCCTGCCGGTCCTGGAACGAGACGCGCGGCGGGATGGCCTCAAGGGCCTCCCACTGGGGCTTCGTCAGGATCCGCCTTGATTCATCGACGGCCCAGCGCTGCAGGTCGATCAGGCGGCCCTGTGCGGCGGCGATCCCGCGTCCCGCGGCGGCGCGCGCCTCACCAGAGGCCTTCGGGTCGCTCGCGGTGCGCGTCAGACGCTTGACGGCGGCGTTGTCCGGGGACGCCTGCGCCTGCACCTCTTCCAGCATGGCGCGCACACGGACGCCCTGGGACGGCTTCAGCCCCGGCAGGCCATAGACGTGCTGCAAGATCGACTCGCGTTTCTGGTAGGCCCGCGGGAGCACGCGGTGCAGCGCGGCGCGCTGCGCCACGGGCACCGTGTAGTCGACGAGGCGCCACCAGCGGCGCTCGATCTGACGGATGCGCTGGTCGAGCGTGCCGAGCACGGCCTCCTGCTTGGCGCCGGTGAGCCCGGCCTGCTTCGTGGCGAGCCGCAGGCGTCCCTTCTGCGCGTGCAGCGCCAGCAGCGCGCCTTCGACCCGTGGCAGGAGGTTCTCGAGGAGCTTGCGGGGCGCCGACGGCATGCCCTCGACGTAGAGAGCGAGGCCCATCGCGTAGCGAGCGATGCGCTGGGGGCCGCGCGGCGCCTTTGCCATGTGCGCGAGCAACCGAGCGCTGATGGCGTCGTCTTTCGTGGCGGCCAGCACCTGGGCGAGCAGGGGCGCGAGCTCCTTCTCGACGCCGCGCACCTGGCCCGCGATGCGACGACCGCCGTCGTCGTCGGGATCCGTGCGACCCGCGCGCAGTGCGCGCAGCTTCTCGGCGCGCTGGACCAGTACCGCCAGTCGTCGGGCCAGCTGAGGATGGTCGCGCGCCATCTCGCCCCGTTCGAGGTCGTTGAGCGGCAGCAATTCGAGATGGCGCGCGTCGATACGCGGTGCCGCGTCGCGAGCCTCCTCCTCGGACAGGGCCGGGACGGCGAACAGCAGCAGCCAGAGCAGGGCCGTCAGGGGGGCGGCCGTCCGAGGGCTCTGCACGGTTGCCATCCTTCCTGTCGGCGCTGCGTACGAGGCAGGCGCCTAGCGCTTGTAGCCCCAGTGGCCCATCACCCAGCGGCTGACGTCGTCGGCGCGGAGGACGTCCAGGAACACGGCGCCGAGGAACGTCCGGTTCGACGCCGCGCTCTCGGCCTTGGCGCCCGCCATCGCCATCTGCATGCCGGCCATCTGCGGGGAATCGGGGCTGTAGTCGCCGCCGGACCGGCGAATCTCGGCCATGCGCTTCTGCGTCGCTCGGCGCTCGACGCGCTGCGCGGCCTGGAGCTTCCGGATCTGGGCCTGCTGCCGACCATCGGGCTTGAAGCCGTTCAGGACGCGTCGGTAGTTGCCCGAGCGTTCATTGGTGGAGACGCGCGGGGGAATCGCCTCGAACGCGAGCCACTGCTCGTCCGTGAGGATCGAGCGCGTCGCCTTGGCCGTGGACCGGCGTAGCTCCATGATGCGGCCGTAGACCGTGCCCCGCTGCTTGGTCAGGGCCTGACGCTGCTCGCGCGAGAGCGCCTTGTCCTTGAGTTGCACGGCGATGCGCTTGACAGCCGCTGTGTCCGGCGAGAGCTCGTGCTCCTGTTCGGTCTGCACCGCACGCAGACGCGTCGCTTGCGCCGGCGTCAGGCCCGGCAACTGGTAGAGGTGCTCGATCGGCTGGGACTTGCGCCGCATCCGTCCGGGCAGGCGGTTCCAGAGCGCAGCCTTCTGTTCCAGGCCCAGCGTGAGGTCGACGAGCAGCCAGAAGCGTTGATCGATGAGGCGCAGCTGGGCGTCGAAGGTCCGGCGTACCGCGCCCGTTTCCGCCTTGTCGAGCTTGCTCTGCTTGAGGGAGAGCAGCGTGCGTTCCTTGGTGGCCGTGATGGCGTGGTAGGCGCCATCGATCTGCGTGACCACCTGCTCGAACAGCGCGCGTTGCTTGTCGCTCAGGTCGCTCAGCAAGAGCACGAGGCCGTGGGCGTAGCGCTCCATGCGGCCCGCGCCTCGCGGGGCGCCGTTGATGTAGGCGATGACCGAGCCGTCGATCCCGGAGGCGACGAGCTCTTGCGTCAGGCGCATGCGGAGCGCCGTCGTCTGGACGGTCAGACGCCGCGCCTCTTCGAGCATCCCGCGCCGCTTCGCGTCCTTGGCGTTCTTGATCTTGTAGGCCTGACTGCGGAGCTTGCCGGCCTTCTTCTCGAGCGCGCCCAAGCGATAGACGAGGACGCCGTTCTTCTTGTTGAAGTCCTGGCGGCCGAAGTCATCGAATGGCAGGAGGTCTTGTCCGCCCGGCTTGAGGATGGGCGCCGTGACGCCGGTGGCGCTGACGTCATCGGCGCCTACGGGGGCCGCGCCGAAGGCCATGCCGACAAGAAGGAGGATGGCGAAGGAGAGATGCTTGGCGGTCATGCGAACAGCTCCAGCGGCTTGTGGGCCCCGAGGATGGGTGTCGGGTCCATGCGGAAGGCGCCGCTCAGCAGGGATGCATACAGGCGGCGGAAGTCGGTCGTGTACTTGAAGTTGTCGCGGTCGAGGTCGTCCAGCGACGGGTAGGCTCCGTGGAACCCGGGCTTCACGCCCTTGCCGAGGACGAACACCGGACCCGCGGAGCCGTGATCGGTACCGCCAGACAGGTTCTCCTTGGCACGCCGTCCAAACTCGCTCATGACGACGGTGACCACGCTCTCGCCCAAGCCGGCCTTGTCGAGCTCGGCCTGGAACTGATTGAGGTTGTTGCCCAGTTGGGAGAGGAGGCGCTGGTGGGATGCCGCCTGGTTGCTGTGCGTGTCGTAGCCGCCCATCTGGAGCTGGATCGCCTCGAGGCCCAGATCGGCCTTGAGCAGCGCGAGCACCTTGCGCAGGTCGTTGCCCAGACCGCCGTAGAACTGCCCGCCCGCGGGCTTGAGGCTCGCGATCTTGCGCGCGACCTTCAGGGCCTGGGTGCCGGCCTTGCCAACGTCGGCGCGTTGGCCCGTGAGCTTGCCGTAGCGCTCGTAGAGCTTGGAGGCCTTCTCCATGCCGCTGGGTACGCGGAAGCGCCCGAAGTCCGTCATGGTCACGGCACCAGGGCGGGCCGAGGCGAAGCTGAGCGGTTGCTCCTTCTGGAGCGCGACGGCTCGCAGCGGTGCGTTCGTCTCGGTGGCGTCCAGCGCGCGTCCAAGCCAGCCGTAGGTCGGGGTCTTCTCGGGCTGGGCCGTGAACCAGACCTCGGTCGAGCGGAAGTGGCTGTAGCTCGGCTGGGGGTAGCCCACGCCGTTGATGACGGCGAGGCGCTCGCGCTTGAACAAGGCCTCGAAGCCTTGGAGCCCCGGATGGAAGCCCAGGTCCTTGGAGACTTTGCGCACCTGGTTCGGCGCGATGGCCAGGCTCGGACGCAAGACGCGGTAGCGCGGGTTCTTGTAGGGGATGACGGTGTTGAGTCCATCGTTGCCGCCGTTGAGGTGCAGCATCACCAGCGTGCGCTTCGGCTTGGCACGCGCTTGCTTGGAGGAGGCTGTGTCGTCGCCCAACGCAAGACGCGGCAGGGCAAGCACGGATCCGACGGCGACGGCGCCGCCCAGGAAGTCTCGACGATTCAGGAACATGGGGTCTTCCCTTCCGCGGGAGGCGTGGCTCGTGGGCCTAGCCCAGCTGGAACTCAGGGCCGCCGAGCACGACCGCGTCGCGCGCCGCCCCCGACAAACCTCCGAGCACTTCGGACAACTCCTTCGGCATCACCCCCTGGAGGGCTACGTCGAGGAGATCGGCGAGCGGCTGCCTGGGCGGCGACGCGGCCCGCGCCTTGGCGGTATGGCTGGCAAGCCGCTGCGCGGCCTTCAGGCGCTCGACGACCGAGCCGCTGCTGAGCCAGCCCTTGCCCGAGGTCCAGCCCTTCACGGACGGCGGCCGGAACAGCGTCTGGCCCATGCGGTCCGTCGAACCTTGCAGCCACCCGGGCACCGCCGACGTGCCGAGCGCGCGGCAGGCGCCGACGGAGAACTCGATCGGACTCTTCACGAGCGCACGGTGGCGAGAGCGAGCGCGGAAGCTCTCCGAGCGCCAGAGGGCGCCGAGCGTCGTCTTGGTGTCGAGCTTGCTGTCACGCATGACCTTGGCCAGCGCCTCGACCTCGTCCTTGCTGGGATCAGGATGCGAGTAGAAGCGCAGCAGCTTCCCCGCGATGAAACGCGAGCACGCCGGGAGGCTCACCAGGAGGTCCACGACCTCTTCGCCACCGAAGTTGCCGGTCTTGCCGTGGATGGTCTTGGTGCCCGTGTCGTGGAAGTGCTTCTTGAACACGAAGTCGTGACTGCGGCTACCCCACCCGGTGAAGGCGCGCGCAACCTCGCGAATGTCTTTCTCGGTGTAGTTGCCGATGCCGAGCGTGAAAAGTTCTTGCAGCTCGCGTCCGTAGTTCTCGTTCGCATGGCCGCTGCGGTTCGAGTTGCCGTCGAGCCAGCGGATCATGGCGACGTCCTTGCTGATGGCCAGCACGAGATCGCGGAAGCTGCCGGCGCCTTTCGTGCGCAGCATCTTGTACTGCGTCCACATCAACTGGATGTCGATGATCTTGCTCTCGGAGGTGGCGAAGTGGCCGTGCCAGAAGAAGGCGAGCTTCTCCGCGGCCCCGATGGGGGCCTTGACCATGCGATCGATCCAGAGGCTCTGGATCGTGCCGGGGTTCCAGAGGTCGAAGGGCTCGGGGTCCTTGGCCAGCGGCGTGTCGAGGTCGGCGAGGACGCGGTCGACGGCCGTGTCGTAGTCCAGCTTCGCCCAGCCATTCCATGTGGCGGCGTGCGGGCCGAAGCCGGCCCGCCGGAGCAAGTGGGCGATGGCGACTTTGCCCGTGAGAAGGCTGGGCATGCGGTCTCCTTCCTCGAGCGCTGGCGTCTGCTGCATGATACCCGGTCCGTGGGTGCGGGTTTCAGCGCGATTTGGCCATTCGGGCGGCCGTGGCGGCCCGGTAGGCGGCCACGACGGCGTTCGGGGGGCCCTCGTCCGTCACGCGCCCCGAGGCCAGCAGCAGGGCTCGGTCGCAGAGGCCCTCGATCGCGGGCAGATCGTGGCTCACGAAGAGGATCGCGGTACCCAGCGCCTGCAGCTGGCGGATGCGCTCGTAGCAGGCCTCCCGGAAGGCCAGATCCCCGACGGACAGCACCTCGTCCACCAGCAGCACGCGGGGGTCGGCATGCACGGCGACGGCGAAACCCAGCCGGGCGTACATGCCGGTGCTGAAGAACTTCACGGGCGTATCCATCGCCCCCTCGAGGCCGGCAAAGGCGGCGATGGCGCCCATGCCGCCGCGCACGTCACGGCGCCGGAGACCGAGGATCGAACCGTGCAGCAGGACACTCTCGCGCCCTGTGAGCTCCGGGTGGAACCCCGCGCCGATCTCGATGAGGGACGACAGGCGCCCGCGGACGGTGACCCGGCCCGTGTCCGGGGGCGTGATGCGCGCGACGACCTTGAGCAGGGTGCTCTTGCCCGCCCCGTTGTCACCGATGACGCCCACGATCTCGCCGGGTTCGACGACCAGGCTGACGTCATCGAGGGCCTGGATCGGTTCGCCGGCGGCGCGCTCGCGCCGGACGAGACGGCTCAGGGTGTCGCGCAGGCTGCCGTAGGCGGCCGCGCCCCGCACGAAGCGCTTCGAGCAGTTCCCGACCTCGATCGCGGGCTGGCTGGCGGTGCCGTCGCGTTGGTCGATCATCAGACGATGTCCGCGAAGCGCCGGTCGGCGCGTGTGAAGACGATGTAGCCGAGGACGAGCAGCAGCAGCGCGACAGCCGCACTGATCAGCGTGCGCTCGACGTCGGGCGCCCGCGCGTGGAGCGCGGCATCCCGAAGGCCCGCGACCACCCCGGTCAGCGGGTTCAGCGCTGCGACCCGTCGCCAGCCCGCCGGGACGAGCGCGAGGGGATACACGATAGGCGTCGCGAAGAAGAACACCTGCAGCACGAGCGGTAGGGCGTGCTTCACGTCGCGGAACCGCACGTTGATCGCAGCGCCCAGCAGGGCACAAGCTGCGGTGAACGCGACCAGGATCAGGAGCAAGGGGAGCGTCCACAGCAGGGCGGGCGTGAGCCCCACGCCAAAGACCGCGAGCAGGACCACCCAGAGCAGCAGCGCCGCGGCGAGGTCCAGCCCCACCGCGAGGACGGTGGCCAGCGGCAGCGCTTCGCGCGGGAACCAGATCTTGCGTACGAGGCCGGCGTTGTTGACCAGCGTGGGCACGGCGCCGGAGACCGCCGTGTGGAAGAAGGTCCACGCGACGAGCCCCGTGAAGACGAACACCGGGTACGCGAAGCCGCCGACGTCGATGCGCAGGAACGTGTGGAAGACCAGCGTCGTCACGAGGGTCAGTGCCGCAGGTTGGAGCAGGGCCCACGCAAAGCCCAGCGCCGCCTGCCGATAGCGCACCTGCAGCTCGCGCAGGGTGAAGCTCCAGAGCAGACCGCGGTGCCGCCAGAGCGCACGCAGGCGATGGGCGTCGCGGCGGCCCCCCTCGACCACGTAGCCCGACGCGCTGTCGGGCGAGGCACGGTAGCCTGCTGCGCTCGCGCTCATCGCCGTGCTGTGCCTCCCGGCTCGTTTCCTAGGTGCCCGGGGGAAGAATACGGGCCCGGGGCGCTTCCATGCTTCGGATCCGTGCCTCGGAAAGGGCCGCTCTCGACGTGAACCTGCTCCTCGACCTCGCTCCGGCCCTGCTGATCGCCTGGCTTGCGGTGCCTCCCCTGGCCCGGACGGCCGGGCGCCTGGGGCTGATCGACGTACCGAAGGATCGTTCGACCCACGCGACGCCGGTCCCGCGGATCGGCGGCATCGCCATCGCCTTGGGGCTGGTGGGGGCGATCGGGATCTTGGCCCTGCGAGGTCATGCGGCCTTGGACGCCGGCGGCACGTGGGTGCCCTACCTCGTTCCTGCGGTGCTGTACTTCGCGATCGGCTTGGCGGACGACCGGCGCGGGTTGGCCCCGGGCATGAAGTTCATCCTGCAGGGCTCGGCCGCTGCCTGCGCCGTGGCGCTCGGCTTGCGCTGGGACGGCTCGCCGGTGGGGCCGTTCGTCGCCATCGAGTTCGGCGGCCTCACCCCCGTGCTCACCTGGCTGTGGTTCGTCGCCGTCGTGGTGCTCGTGAACTTCGTCGACGGCATCGATCTCATCACGGCCTCTGTCGCGGTCATCGTCCTGGGTGCTGCCGCCGGCGGCGGCGCCGGCCCCGGCGACGGGATGCTCTACCTCCTCGCCGCGGCCGCGGTGGTCGGGTTCGGCTACTGGAACCTCAGGCCGGCGCGCGCGTTCCCCGGGGACGCGGCCACGCATCTGCTCGGTTTCCTGATCGCCACGGCAGCCATGAGGCTGCCCGGGGAGACGACGGCGCTGCCGTGGGCCGTCGCGTCCGCGCCGCTGCTGCCCGGCGTCATCGACGTGGCCTTGGGCCTCGCCGCCAAGCTGCGCCACGGTGTTCCCCTCTGGCGCGCGCACAGCCAGCACCTCTACCAGAGGCTGACCCGCGTCGGCTGGAGCCATGCCGGCGTCGCGCTGCGCTACGGCGTGCTCGCCGCGGCGGCGCTGCTCATGGTGACCGTGATCGGTCCGCGCTGGGGCCTGTGGGCCTGCTTGGGCCTCTCAGCGCCGATCCTCCTCTGGCATGTGGGGCTTGGCCTCTGGCGCACGCGCACGATTCCCTATCGCTTCTAGACTGGGCTCATGCGTACGCACCACTGGATCGGCATCCTGGTTCTCTTGGCCGCGGCGGCCTGGTTCGCCTTCGGGCAGGAGGAGCCCTCGCCGGGCGACGTCCGCGACGGAGTTCCGGAGCCGGAGGCCGCCCCGGCGCTGGAGGCGCGCGGCGCGGTCTTGCCGAAGAAGGCGCCCAAGAAGGCTCCCCCGGCCGCGGTCGACCCGAAGGAACTCGTGGCGCGGATGCTCAGCGAGGACGCGCGTGTTCAGGCGCAGGCCTTCGCCGAGGCCCAGCGTCTCGAAAAGCTGCCGTTCGACAAGGCACTGGTGCGACGGCTCGTCGGCTGGCTGCAGGAGGAGAACCGCGTGCTCACATGGCGCGCGATGTCCGGCCTGCGCAAGGTCGGTCCGCCTGCGGCGGCGCTGCTCGCTCCGCTGCTCGCGCACGAGGATGGACGTGTGCGGCAACGCACCCTGGGCGTCCACCGCATGTGGGTGCGCGACGGCGCAAGCCACGACGTGCTCCCGCCGCTGAGGCCGTTTCTCGATGACGATCACCCCGGCGTCCGAGAGGCCGCCATGTACATCATCGCCAACGGGATCGAGTATGACGAGGCGATCGCTGCCTGGCTGCTCGACGAGGTGCGGCCGGCCGACAACCTGCTCTACTACACCTTCGAGTCGGCGCTTGCGGGCATGGGAGGGCGCGGCATGGCGCACCTCATCGCGATGCTGGACGATCCGAAGATGATCTACAACGGCCTGGGGGGCATCCGCACCGCGAAGCCGGCCGCGCTGAAGGCGATCTTGCCGCGTCTCGCGCCCCTGATTGCGGACGAGCGCGATGAGAACTTGCAGGTCGCCACGCTCAAGGTGCTCCTGTTCACGCTGGAGGGAGACGTCGAGGCACTGCTGCCGGCTCTGCGGACGGCACTGCGCGGCGAGTCCTACCCTGTTCGCACGCACGCACTGATGGTGCTGGAGCAAATGGGCGAGCGCGCGGCGCCCGCCGTACCTGAGCTCGTCCAGTTGCTGACGTCTGGCGATGCACGCATTGTGAGCCGGGCGGCGGGGGTCTTGGGCGACGTGAAGGCCAGCCCCGACGTCGTGCTGCCAGGCCTGCGCGCTGCGCTCGGCACGGACGGGGGCCTCGCCGCGGGACGTGCCCTGGGCGCCTACGGCGCAGCCGCACTCCCGTACTTGCGCGACGCGTTCGACGAGGGCGACGACGACGAGCGCTACTTCGCGCTGGAGGGCGTCAAGCTCCTTGGGCGGGCCGCCGCGCCGCTCGCGCCGCGTGTGATCGCCTTGATCGACGATACCGATAGCGAACTGGCCGTGCAGGCGGCCCTGACCGCACCACGCCTGGGGCCCGCCGCCGATCCCGGGATTCCGGCTCTCCTCCGCCGCTTGCACGACGACACCCTCTCGCCTGCCCGCGCGGCCCAGATCCTCATGGCCTTGGGAGCCCCGGCCGAGAAGGCACTCCTGCAGCAGTTGCGTGGGGGACACGCAGGACGCCGCGAGCGCATCCTGGCCTTGCTCGCCCACGCGCCTGGCCGCTCCGGCTTCGCGCTCGACGACGTGGCGAAGCACATGCAGCACGACGACGCGCAGGTGCGTTTCGACGCCGTGCGTGCGGTGATCGTCTCGCTCTGGGCGGATCCGTCGAACACGGGCATCAGCGATCGTACGGATCCCAAGCTGCGGCGCCGCGTGCGGACGATCCTCGTGAAGCACGGCGAGGACAGCGATCGTGAGATCCGGCAGTGGATCGAGCGCGCGCTGTCCGTGCTCAACCGCTGAACGGGTAGACGATTGGCAGCAGGAACGTCGCGACGATCCAGAGCATGATCGCGAGCGGCGTGCCGACGCGCAGGTAGTCGCGCAACTTGTAGCCACCCGGGCCGTAGACGAGCAGGTTGGTCTGGTAGCCGACCGGCGTGAGGAACGAGCACGACGCAGCCAAGGCCACAGCGAAGACGAACGGGCGGTGCGAGACGTCCGCCTTCTCCGCGGTCTCGAGCGCGATCGGCACCATGATCGCCGCGGTCCCGGCATTCGTCACGACCTCGGTGAGGATGGCCGTCGTGAGGTAGATCATCGCGAGTACGCCGTAGTGCTCCCACGACGGTCCCGCGAAGCTTTCGAGCCGGTGGCCGACGTCGAGCAAGTAGCCCGCAACGCGCGAGGCGAGGCCCGTCTCCTTGGCCGCCATGCCGACGCCCAGCATGCAGCCCAGCACGACGAGGATGCGAAGGTCGATGGACCGGTACGCGCGATTGCTCGTGAGACAGCCACCGGCGACGAGCACGATGGAGGCCACCAGGACCGCGATGAGCAGCGGGATCACGCCGAAGGCGGAGAGTCCGAGGGCCACGGCCACGACGCCGATCGCGAACGGCGCCTTCTTCTTGCGACGGACCGGCGGGGGCGTGCCGCCCAGGAGCACCAGGTCACGCTCGTTGCGCGCGAGACGCTCGATGTCCGGCGGCTCGCCCTGCACGAGCAGGATGTCGCCCACACGCAGCCGCAGCGAGCCCAGCTGCTCACGCACGTGCTCGCCACTGCGCATCACGGCGAGTACGACGACGCTGAAGCGATCGCGGATGCGCGCCTCGGTCACGGTCTGATGATCCAGGCGCGACTTGGGCGCCACCATCACCTCGGCCAGCGCGAGGTCGACCGCTTGCACGCGGCCGCCATCATCCGTCTCTTGCGGTCCGTGCAGCCCCGGCTGGCGCAGCAACTTGACGATCTCCTCGGGCGAGCCCTTCACGAGGAGAATGTCGTCGACCTGCAGCGTCTCCTTGTGGAACGGCGGCCAGCGCGTTTCCTCAGCGCGCACGAGCTGAAGGAAGCGCATCTTGCGCGAGAGCTGCGGCATGTCGACGAGGCGCTTGCCGATGAGCTTTGAGTTCTCGGTCAGCACGATCTCGGTCATGTACTGCCGCGTGGTCTCGGCGCTCAGCGGCATGACGAGGCCCGTGCGGTTGGGCAGCAGCTTGTAGCCGACGAACGTGAGGTAGGCGAGACCGAGCGCGCAGAACACGATGCCCATCGGCAAGATCTCGAGGAACGAGAAGCCATCGTAGAAGGCGCCGCTTTGTCCGGGCACGCGCGTCTGTCGGACGATGCCATCGACCAGGAGCGTGGTCGTGGTGCCAACCAGCGTCAGGGTGCCGCCGAGGATCGAGGCGTAGGAGAGCGGCAGCAGGAGCCGCGACGGGCTGATCTTCGCGTCCTGACCTGCGGCAATGAGCAGTGGCAGCAGAAGGACGACCACACCGGTGTTGTTCATGATGCCGCTGAGGAGCATCACGACCGGCAGCAGCGCCAGCATCAGGACACGGGGTCCCTTGGCCGCGGCGTTCTCCACGAGGGTGCCGATGCCCTGAGCGGCGCCGGTCCGCTGCATGGCCTCCGCGAGAACGAACATGCCTCCGACGATGAGGACCGTGGTGCTCCCGAAGCCATCTACGGCCTGTTCGGGGCTGAGGACGCCGCCAAGGACCAGGATGGCGACGGCGAGGACGGCTACGACGTCCAGGGAGAGGGCCGGGAGGATCGCGCCGGCCAGCACGATCAGGATGGCGCAGAGGGTGAGGAGCTCGCCGTTCACGCCCGCAAGCTACGCAGGCGAGGCCCATGCTGCAACGGATGCGGTTTCTCGGCTTCCCCGTAGGATCATGCGGCGCCCCAGGGGCGCACGGGAGAGAGTATGCTCGTCAACTTCAGCTGGGTCCGCCCGGGCCATGTCGCCGGGATGGGCCTGCCCTACGAGAGCAGCTGGACCGCGCTTCGCGAGGAGGGCGTCGGCGCCGTCTTGACCCTCACCGAGCAGCCGCCTCCCGGAGACCCCTCGAGGGAGGGCCTTCAGGCCCTGCATGTGCCCATGATCGACTTCGGCACGCCGTCGCTGGAGGAGCTCGAGCGCTGCGTCGCGTTCATCCGTGCGCAGAACGAGGCGGGCCACGCGGTGGCCGTCCACTGCTTCGCGGGCGTGGGCCGGACCGGCACGGTCATCGCAGCGTGGCTCACCACCACCGGCATGGAAGCCGAGGACGCGATCCTCGAGCTCCGTCGCCTGCGTCCGGGGTCCGTCGAGACCGGCGGCCAGGTGGATGCCGTGAAGGCCTACGCCGAACGGAGCCGTGCATGAACGACATTCGCGTTCTCTTCTCCGGGGCCAAGGGCCGCATGGGGCAAGCGCTCCTCCCTGGCCTACGCGCGGCCGAGGGCATCGACGTCGTGGCCGAGACCGACGTGGACGACGATCTGGCTGCTGCCATCCGCGACAGCCGAGCCGACGTGGTCGTGGACTTCACGGCCCCGGCAGCCGCCATGCCGAATGCGCGCGCGATCCTCGCCGCCGGCGCCGCGGGCGTCATCGGGACGACGGGCTTCAGCGCGGCGGACCTCGACGCCCTCGAGGCCCAGGCGACCGCGGCCGGCCGCGGGCTGCTCATCGCGCCGAACTTCTCGCTGGGTATGATCCTGCTCCAGCGCTTCGCCGAAGAAGCCGTCAAGCACTTCCCGCGCGTCGAGATCGTCGAGACCCACCACGAGGGCAAGCTCGACGCACCGTCGGGTACCGCCGTGCGTACGGCCGAGCGCCTCGCGGCCGCCGGCGCCGCGACGGGGCCCGCGTCGAGCGACGTCGCGCGCGGCAGCGATGTCGACGGCGTACGTGTGCACAGCCGTCGTCTGCCTGGGATCCAGGCCCAGCAGGACGTCGTCTTCGCTGCCGATGCCGAGACGCTCACGCTCTCGCATCACGCCCTGGCCCGCGATTGCTATCTTGCCGGCGTCATCGCCGCCGTTCGCGGGATGCCCGGTCGCGTCGGGCTCCTGCGGGGGCTGGAACCGATCCTGTTCGAGTCCGCGTGAGATAAGCATGAGCCAGCCCGATCGCCATCTCCCCGACGCTCTGCGCCTCGTCTACATCGTGGACCGGGAAGCAGCGCGCGATTGGCAGCGACTGGACGCCGTCCTCGACGCGGGTGCGTCGTGCGTATGGTTGCGGTCGCCCACGTCCACGGGGGCGGAGCTCTACCGCTCCGCGCGTGACCTGGTCTGGCGTGCGCACGAGCGCGGCGCCTCCGTGGTCATCGGAGACCGGGCCGACGTCGCTCTCGCCGCCGGTGCGGACGGCGTGCAACTGGGCTTCCGCTCACCGCCCGCCCGCAAGGTCCGTCCGTGGTTCTCGGGCTGGCTGGGCGTGAGTTGCCACTCCGAGGCGGAACTGGTGAAGGCCGCGCGTGCCGAGGCGGATTACGTCGTGCTCTCGCCCCTGTTCGGTGTGCCCGCCAAGGGGGGACCGATCGGAACTGCGCTGTTCGAGCGCCTGGCGGCCACGGTGGACCTGCCTGTGGTGGCGCTGGGCGGGATCGATGCCACGAACGCGGCCCAGGCCCTCGAGGCCGGGGCCTGTGGCGTGGCCGTGATCCGGGCGCTCCGGGACACCGCGGAGCCTGCCGCTGCAGCTCGCATGCTCTGCGGCTCCGTGACGCCGAGGTGAACGCCGCGTGAGACCCTGAGAGGGTCTCGGATCGCTGATCCGAGGCCGTTCTTGGGCGATGGTGCCCCGGAGTCCCCTGGCCGTGTCGCGCGTCATCCCGAGCACTCGCCGCAGGATCGCCCTGGGCCGCAGTCCGTTCCGGGCCGTGTGCGCAGCGATCGGTCTGCTGTGGGCCTGTCTCCTGGCGGGTTGCCAGGTGGGTGTGCTCGCGGCCGAGAGCCTTCCCGCCATGGCAGCCGGCGCCGACGCGGAGGCCGGGCTCTATGCCGGCGACCCACGCTGGGCTGCGCTTACGGCCGCGTGGCCCCAGCGGGCCGGCGCAGCGTTCGAGCGCCTCGAGGTCGTGACCGGGCTGACCTTCGAGGACGGCATGGCTCCGCGCCTGCTGTTGCGTCCGTTTGGTGATGAGCGCGTGCCGTTCGAGGTCCGCATGGAGATCGTCGACGGCCGTCGTCGTGCGGTCATCCACGTGAACGCCGAGCCGCAGCTCGCCGGCGTTCGGGACATCGATCGTGTGCTGTTGCGCGCCCTCTGCACCGCCGCCTTCCAGGATGCCGCCCGGCGCCACGGGGCCGTCACGCCGTGGATGGAGCGCATGGCTGCGACGGCCGCCGCCGGCGATCTCGACGAGCGCCTGACGGCGCTGCACCGGCGGTTGGTGAACGGCGCGACCGATGCGGCGACCGTAGCCGCCGACAAGCCTGGTGCGGCCGAAGCCACCGGCGTGGCCGCCCTCGTGCTGCTCGCGGAGCGCGGTCAGCCCGACGACATCCGGCGCATGCTCGGCTTCGTCGCGGACGGCGACGCGCCTGGCACCGTTCTCGGACGGCTGGTGGGGGAGCCCGACGGGCGCTGGGAGCGGCCGGCGCAGAAGGCTCTGCAGATCCGGCTCGGAAGCTACGACCCCGAGCCCTGGCGCTTGCTCGAGCAGGCGGACGAGGCGGCGCACGAGACAGGACGCCTCGGCTTGGAGACCCTGTTCGCCGACGCCGTGCCGCGTGAGATCGCCGAGGAGGTCAGCGTGCTCCGCGCACGGGCCGTCGCGGACGAGGGCGACTACGCCCAGGCGCGCACGCTCCTCGCCGGGATGGCCGACGATGCGCCGTCGCGGCTTCGTGATCCGGCCGCTGCGCTTGCGCTGCGCATCCGCGTCGAGCTGCACGCCGGCGGCAATGCGGATCTCGCACGGCGTCTCGCGCGCGAACTCGAGCGGGACTTCCCGCGGAGCAGCGCGCGCCGCGACCTCGCCAAGCAGCACCCGCTGCTCGGCATGGAGGAAGACCCGCAAGCGTGGATCGCCACACTCAGGCTCCGTATCGAGCAGGATGGCGCCGGGGACCTCGACCTGAAGACCATCAGCCGGTACGCGCGCATGTTGCTGCTGGATCACCGCGCTGGTGCCGCCGAGCAGTTCCTCTCGACCTTGGGCCCGCGGGGCGAGGCGCCAGAGCTCGAGCGCTTGCGGGAGGCGGTGCGGGACGCGCAGGCGGATCCCAGCGAGGCGGCGCTCTCGCGCAACGCCCAGCGCGTCGATGCGTGGAACGCGAAGCCGGGCAAGGCCACGGCCGAGGCCGTGCGGGACGGCGGCGAAGCCTCCCGCGGGGCGCTGCTGAGCTTCATCGCCCGCGGCGACGCGGCGCGGCGCGGCGGCGCGGTGCACCTGCTGGTCGACGCGGTGGGGGAGGCGGCCGCTGTCGCAGGCGTGCGCCGTCTATGGAGTCTCGATACACGGCGCATCGACGACGACCTGCGGGCCCTTGCTGCCGCGGTCCCCTACGAGCCGCTGCGCGCGGCGCGCACGCCCGACGCCATGGACCCGGAGACCATCGCGGCCGTCGACGCTGCCTGGGGCCGTCTCACCCTCGGCCTCTCCCCTGACTGGCTCGAGGGACACCCGGGCTACCTGCAAGCGTTGCGGCACGACGACTACGCCGTGCGCCGGGACGCACTCACCCAGATCTCGACGGAAGACGTCAAGGGGGTCACCCCCGCGCTCGTGGCCCACGGCCTGCGGGACCGCGCCGCCCTCATGCGCCGCGAGGCCGTGAGCCTGGCAGGCGCGGCGGACTTCCGCGCGCTGGCACGGCGTGGCCTGGAGGACCGGGCGTGGATGGTCCGCCAGGAAGCGGTGCGTGTCGTGGCGCGGCTGGAAGGACGCGGCGCGGTCGACACCCTGCGGCGCCTGTTGCGCACGGACGCCTCGCGCGAGGTGCGGGCGGCGGCGGCGCACGGCCTCGTGAGCACGGCGCCGACGGACGACCGGGTGCTCGAGGCCTTGCTCCTGACCCAGGTCGGTGAGGAGGCGCGCCTCCGGGATGCCATCGCGGCCCGTCTGTCGGAGCAGGAACCCAAGCCCGTCGTGCGGGCGGTCGCGCGCGGGTGGCGGCGCGCGCTCGAGCGTGACACGCCCCACCGCGGCTACCTCTTCCGCACCGCGTTGCTCTACCACCGCCTCACGAAGGAGGACCTGGGCTTCTACCCGGGCGCCACGAAGGACGACTTGCGCAAGATGCTGGGCCGCATGGAGGCGTGGATCGCACGGACGCCCGACGCCGTGGCGCTCGCTCCGGAGCGCGCCGTGGGAGGAGGCGCGCCACGCCGTCCGACGGGACGCGAGCGATGAGCGACGAACGTACGGAGGAGGGGGGACTCGTCGGCGAAGACGCCTGGCTCGGCCGGGCGCTGCGCGCGTTTCCCGTCGGACCGGAGACCGTGCTGGGTCTGGGGCACGACGCGGCGGCCGTGCGCGCGGGCGACGACGGCGTGCTGGTCGTTGCCAAGGACGTACTCGTCGACGGCGTGCACTTTCGACTCGAGGACTGCGGCCCGTCCCTCGCCGCGCGCAAGGCGCTGGCCGTCAACCTCTCCGACCTCGCCGCGGCCGCGGCCATGCCCGTCGGCTTCCTCGTCGGGGCGGTGCTGCCCCGGCCGGCGGAGCGCCAGCTCTTCGACGACCTGATGGAAGGCTTCGCCGACGCGGCCGCGGAGTTCGGTTGCACCTGCGTCGGCGGTGACACCAACAGCGCCGAGGGACCGCTCGTGCTCTCCGTGACGGTGTTGGGTCGACCCGGCCCTGCCGGCGTCCTTTCCCGCTCCGGGGGCAGTGTCGGTGACCTTCTGAGCGTCACGGGACCGCTCGGCGGCTCGGGGCGTGGACGGCACCTCACGTTCACGCCGCGCATCGCGGAGGCGCAGGTGTTGGCGCGGCTCGGGATCCCTCACGCGATGATGGACCTCAGCGACGGCCTGAGTCGGGATCTTCCGCGGCTCTGTCGCGCCTCCGGTGTCGGCGCCCTCCTGGCGGCCGAGAGACTGCCCCTGCATGAGGACACGCAGGCCGCCTCGACACGCACGCCGCGCGACCGCGCGCTGCACGACGGCGAGGACTTCGAGCTTCTGGTGGCGCACGCCGCGCTCGACGACGCGCAGCGCGAGGCTCTGGCGGCTGCTGGTGTCACGCTGTACCCGATCGGGCGGGTGGTGGCTCCCGAGAGCGGCGTCCGCATCCGCATCGACGGGGAGGCGCTTCCGCTGGAGGTCGGTGGATTCGATCACCTCGAGGGCTGAGAGCATCTCGAGGGCTGCGGGGCCCGGAGGGCGGAGGGCCGCCGGTCGCGGCTAGAATGCGCACGTGACGAAGCTTGGCCTGACGATCGCGGACACCGACGCCATGCTCGCCCTGGGCGGGCGTGTCGCGGACGTGCTGCGTGCCGCCCGCTGCGAAGAACTCGTGATCGAGCTGCGCGGCGACCTCGGCGCGGGCAAGACCGTGTTCGTCCGAGGGCTGGCCCGACGTCTGGGCGTGCCCACCACGATGCCGGTCGTGAGCCCGACGTTCACCATCGCCCGCAGCTATGCCGCCGACTGCGGCGCGCTGCGCGAACTGCACCACGTCGACGCGTACCGCCTACGCGGCGTCGAGGATCTCGATGCGGCAGGATTCGAGGAGATGTGCGGGACCGGGCGCCTGACGTGCGTCGAATGGGGGGAGAACGTCACCGAGGCCCTCCCGGAGGACCGCGTGCGCATCAGCCTGACCCCTGTCCTGCCCACGGAGCTCGTGCCGGGGGAAGCACCGGAGTGTCCGCGTGACGTGCGGTTCGAAGCGCTGGGGCCGCGGGCGGCGGAGCTCCTGGACGCGCTCGCACGGAACGAGCGCACCACGGGACAGGGCACCACGGGACAGGGCACCACGAGCGAAGGCGCCACGGCATGAGGCGCGCCGGTGTCGCGAAGATCCGGGCTGCCGCTTGCGGGGCCGTCGCATGCCTGATCGCCGTTCTCTGTTGCGTGCCTGCGGCGGAGGCCGAGGCGCCGGAGGCGCGCCGCATCCAGGTGTTCGGGCCGGATGGACGTCCTCTGGAAGGAGCGCGGCTGCTCCCGGTCGCGAAACGCAGGGAGGGTCGGGCGATCTTCGACCCGTTGTTCGATGCCATCACGACATCGGATGCCAAGGGGCGCATCGCGGACTGGGACCCGGCACGGGCCGGCACGCTCGGACTCGTCGTGTGGATGCCGGGTACCGCGGCAGTTCTCGTGCCGGCGCGCGGCACGGGCATCTCGTTGCGCCTGATGCCCGCGAAGCCGACGCGGGGCCTGCTGCGCCGCGGCCCGTCCACGCCTGCCGCCGGGGTGACCTTGCTCGCCATCCCCCGGACAGCGACGGCCGATCTGCTCCACCGCACGAAAACCGGGACGGCAGGTGAGTACACGCTGCCGGGGCTGCACGCAGGAAGCTGGGACGTGTTCTTGGAGCACAAGGGCGGACGTCTACAGCGCATCGCTCGCGTCGACGCCGGTGCACGGGCGACGGATGCCGAGCTGCAGTCCGCGACCTCGGTTCGCGGCCGCTTGCTTGACGTGGATGGCGGCCGCCGCTCGGCCGTTGTGGGCGTGCGGCTGCGCTTTCGCCGCGCCGATCGAACCGCGCCGGGGTTCGACGCGCTTCAGCGTGCCGAGATGCTCCAAGCCGTCGAGACGGACGAGGACGGCGTGTTCGTCGCGGCAGGTCTCGCGGCCGGTGTCTACGACGTCGAGCTGCTCGACCCGGCCTGGGCCTTCGAGGGCCGCGCCCCGCGCGTCCAGGTCGAGTTTCGTCGCGCTCGGCAGATCGAGACGTGGTTCGCGCGCAAGCGCCAGCTCGTGTCCGGCTCCGTCGTCGATATCGATGACCGTCCCCTGTCCGGCATGGATGTGCGCCTTCTCGTGGACCCGACCGAGCCCTGGCCGGACGGCGCGACCGCCGCCGTGACGGTCTCGGTCCGGACTGACGCGTCGGGGCGCTTCCGGATCCCGCAGGTCGCGCCGGGGAGCGGCTACCGCCTGATCGTGACGGGCAGCGGGTACTCGCCGTGGGTCTCGAATCCGTTCGACGTCGACCGGGGCCGCGAGACGAAGCTCGACCCCGTCGTGCTCAAGCAGGGCTGGCGCGTGCTCCTGCGGGTGCGTGACGTGGATGGCGACCCGGTGGCGGGCGCTCGGGTGACGGCCGTGTCGGCGCGGCGCCCGACCACCGCCAAGGACAAGGTCTGGGCGCACCTCGGGCGCAGCGGCAGCACGGACGCCACGGGCCGCCTCGAGTTGATCGACCTACCTGGCGACGACGTGCTCGTGGAGGTGGTGGCTGCGGGTTTCGAGGGTGGGCACACGATCGTGGACTACCCACGTGTCTCGGACATGCGCAAGGCGGATGTGACGCTGCATCCCGCCGCGCGTCTCGAGGGCAAGGTCGTTCCCGCGGATGGGGGCCCGAAGGGGCCCTTCGTGGTCCGCGCGCGGCGGCGCGACGGCGAGGCCGTCGTGGAGACGTCCACGAACGAGCGCGGTGCGTTCGTCTTCACCCATCTGGCGGACACCGCGACCGACATCACGGTCCGTCTCGCGTCGGACCCGAAGGGACACCCGCTGACCACGGTCGAGAACGTGGTGCCGGGCGTCGAAGAACACCTCGAGATCCTGCTGCCGGTGCTGCGCGCCGTGCGCGGGACGGTCGATGCCATGGATGTGGACGGCACGCCGGGCGAGGTCGTGGTCGAGACCAAGCTCTACGACCCGGCGACCGAGCGCTACGTCTGGCGCGCGGCGGCTCGGGCCGCGATCGAGCAAGAGGGCACGCAGGGCCGGTTCAGCATCACGGGCCTGCCCCCCGGCCTCTATGTCGTGCGGGCCGTGCAGGGAGCTCTGGATTCGGGGACCACCTCCGTCTTGCTCGACGAGCAGGACGTGGGCGGCGTAACCCTGCGCATCCCCTCGGGCGCGCGCATCGTCGGCACCGTCCTCGACGCGGAGAGCAAGCCCGTCCTGGGCGCACGCATCACGTTGACGCGCTGGCACGGCGACGACCCTTCCGAAGTCCGTGCGCGGGACGCACTACGCTTCGTTTCCGATGAGCGAGGGGACTTCCTGTTCGACGACATCGCACCGGGCGTGTGGCGTGTCGAGGCGCATGATGAGGACCGGGCGCCGGCGGTCGAGTTCGTGCGCGTGCGGGACGGCGAGGTCCGTGTGACGCGCGATCTGCAGCTCACGGCCGGCGGCGTGCTGAGCGGCACCGTCGAGGACGCGGACGGCCGACCGCTGGACGCGGTGACGGTCCGTGTGCGCCGCTTCGATGGCGACGAGGCCGAGCGAACCGTGCGTACCGACGCCAAGGGCATCTTCCGCGCGCGCAACCTCCGCCCCGGCACCTACCACCTGCGCGTGGTGGCCGCGACCGTCTCCGGCGGGCCCTGGATCGAGGCCGTCGCGGAGGTCGAGGCCGGCAGCACGACGACCGTGCGCTTCACCGCGTCGGAAGACGGCGCGATCGAGGGCACCCTGCGTCGCCGCGGCCGCGGCGTGGCCGGGGCCGTCGTGGACCTGGTGCACGTACCGGAAGGTGGGGGCGCCGTGCGGCGCTACCGCACCAGCACGGGCGCGGACGGCTCCTTCCTCGTGGAGCAACTGGAGGCGGGGCCCTACACGATCCAGATCCAGAGCGGCGCGTGGCGCTCGGCCCAGGAAGTGATCCTCGAGGCCGGAGATCACATCGTGCTCGACCTGGAGGCGTACGAAGCGCGCTTGCGCGGCACCGTCGTGACGCGGGCGGGGGACCCCGTGCCAGGCGCGTTCGTGCGGGCGCGTCCGATCACCGAGGGCGACGTCGAGGACGCGGGCTTCTTCGCCGAAGGTCGTACCGATCCCCGCGGCGCCTTCGTCTTGCGCGGCCTGCCGGTGGGGGTGTACACGCTCACCGTGTCCGCGCCGGGCCACCCGCCGGGACTGCTCGCGCGCGCCGAGGCCGACCTGCCCGGGGCGGACTTCGACGTCGCGGTCGTGCTGGGCCGTGGTGGGGACATCAACCTGCGCGTCGTGGACGAGAACGACCGTGGCGTCACCGGCGCGCTGGTCTGGCTCGAGGACGCTCAGGGCGCCGCGCTGAACCGGGAGGCCTACGTGACGGGCGCCGCCGGGCGCCTGCGCATCGAGGGCGTGCCGCCGGGCGACATCCGCGTGCGCGTGCGCGCACGAGGCCTCGGCCGCCCGGCGTTGACGAAGGTGCGCGTGCACGAGGGCCGGCCGGTGGACGTGCGCGTCGAGGTCGAACCGGCTGGGGCCATCCAGCTGATCGTCACCGGCGAGGGCAGCGATCCCCTGGCGAGGACGCGCATCGACATCGTGCGTGAGTCCTCCGGGGACGTGATCGCGAGCCGGCGGCCCCTGAGTCCGATCCGGTTGCCGGCACCGTGGGGCTACGTGCCCCGGACGGGCGTCGTGACGATCCCCGAGCTTTCGACCGGCGACTACACGGCCGTCATCAGCGCCGGTCGGAGCTATGCCGTCGCCAAGATCCCGATCCGCGTGGAGAAGGGCGAGACGACCATCGTCCGCGTCACGCTGGCGCCCGCCGGGCGCTGAGCCGCCTGGGGCCTTCTGCGGGCCCCGATCTCCGGACCCGGACAACGGGCGTATCCTTGTCCTGGACCCGCCGCTCCGGTTTTCCCGTTCGACCCCGCGCCCTGCCCCGCGTACAAGGCGGCACGTGGCCGATCGAGACACCGAACTCATGCTGCGCGTTGCAGCGGGCGACGAAGGGGCCTTCGAGCCGCTCGTCCGCAGCGTGCTTCCGCGCCTCATCGGCTATTTTCGCCGTCTGGGGGCCGACGCCAGCATGGCGGAGGACTGCGCCCAGGACGCGCTCCTGAAGGTCTATCGGGCCCGGGCCAAGTACACGGCGCGCGCGCGCTTCACCACGTACCTCTTCCACATCGCCCGCAACCACTGGATCGATGTGTACCGGCACCGCCGGGCCGGGCCGGGGATGGTGTCGGCCGACGCCTTCGGCGGGGACGAGGACGGCCGCAAGCCCGAGTTCGAGGGGCCCCCGGCGGAACCCTCGGCCGACGCGGACCATGCCGAGCTGCTGGCCGCCCTGGAGCGGGCCGTGGGCACGCTGAACACCGAACATCACGAGGTCTTCGTCCTGGCTCGCGTGGAGAACCTGCGCTACCAGGAGATCGGCGAGATCCTGGCCATCCCGGTCGGGACGGTCAAGTCCCGGATGCATGCGGCCTGGCGCCACATTCGAGCCGCACTTTCCCGGGAAGGCATCGAACCGCCGTAGCCGCTCCCCGTTGCAGTCCTCAGGCCCCCATTGCTTGGGCCCGACCCACCTACCAGCCGCCTACCTTGGAAGTCCAACGCCCGTGACCCGCCGACCCGACCATCCCGACGAGCTCCTGCTGGACAGCCTGCAGGGCGAGCTGGACGCCGACGCCCAGGCTGCCCTCGAGGCGCGTCTGGCCGTGGAGCCGGAGCTGGCCGCGGAGCGCGATGCGCTGGCGCGCCTGCTGGCCTTCGAGCGCGAGGTGTTCGAGCCCGCCGCCCAGACCGCGTCCGCCGAGGCGGACGCAGGGCGCATGGCCGCCTGGGTCCGCAGCACCGTGCAAGCCGACGAGACGGCGGAGACCCGCGTCCGCTTCGCGCCGGCCAAGCAGCGCAGCTGGGCGCGCATCCTCGCGTGGTCCGTCGGTCTGCATGTGGTCCTCCTGGGTGTGCTCGCCTTCGTGAGCGGCGGCGACGACGCAGGCCGCACCAACGGGCTGGAGGCACGCATCGTCCTGGACGCGGAGGACGAGGGCCTCGACTTCGGTGACATCGTGGACTACCGAGGCGCCGCGCTGGCCATGCAGTGGGAGCGTGCCGTCACCTCGGGGGCCATCGACGACATGGCCGACAAGTTCGTGCTCGAGGAGCAGGAGACCGACGACCTGGCCGACAGCCTGGCCGGCCTCGAGGACGACCAGCCTGCCGCATGGCATGGCTTGAGCCACCCGGTGGGCGTCGTCGTTTCGATGACGCGTCGCAAGCGTCCGGAGCTGCGCCGACGCAGGCTGGACCTGCTCGGATTCAATGCGCAAGGCACCCTGAAGGCCGTCGACAAGGGCCTGGGCTTCCTCGCGCGGCTGCAGGCAGCCGACGGCTCCTACCGCCGTGAAGGGGCCGCAACGGCTTCGATTCGCGAGACCTCCGTGGTGCTGCTGGCCTTCCTCGGCAACGGTCACACGTCACGCGGCCGCAAGGACCGCGACGGCGTCGTCCGCAAGGGTGTGGACTGGCTGCGAGGCCAGCTCTTCGAGAAGGAAGCCCGCAAGGGCCGTTCGCTTCTCAAGGCCGGCCTGGGGGCCGATACCGACCTCGGACCGGCCACCGTGGCCCTCTGCGAGGACTACATGCTGAGCTACGGCGAGCTGCCGCCCCAGGCCGCTGCGCGTCGGGCCAACGAGATCGCCGCCCTCGCCGCGGCATCCCGCGAGCAGGTCATGGCCGCCGCCGGCGAAGACCGCACGTGGCGCGTGTGGGCGCTGGACGCCGCATCCCGTGCCGGCATCGTGACCTCGAGCAGCATGGACGACCGCGTCTTCCGTTCGTGGGTCCAGACGGCGGCCGCCACCTCGCTCGAGCCCGGTGGGACCGCATCGAGCATGGCCGCGCTGAGCGCCGGCACGGCGCTGCTGTTCGCCGAGCGGGGTGCGGCGAAGCCGCGCTTCCTCGACTGGAGCAAGGCGAACGCGACCAGCCTGGTCGGGCGCCTCACGAAGATCGGCCGCGCCAAGACGGGTGATGCCGTCAGCGAGACGGCCATGATCCTGCTCGCACTTCAGGTCGCCTACAGGACGTACTGAGCTGCGGGCGGTCGGCGGCCCACGATGTCACCGCGAGAGGTCGCGTCGTTACCGAACCGGGACCGAACTGCAAACCGCTGCCGGGAGTGCAGTTGCCGATCGGAGCAGCCGATGTCTCTGATTGGGGACGTGAAGCGCACACTTCGCGCGACTTCGTTGCTGATCTGCCGCGAATGCTGCGTTCTCAAGATGTGATGAATCCAGACTTTGGCGTCTGTTTCTCGCGCCTGATCTGGTCGATACGTCCCTGCGACGTCTACGGCCGATCTACGGCATGAGGCTTGCAGATAGATGCCGAGTCGATCGAGCGGGAACGCCACGCGTTCCTGCCAACGGCTGCGGTCGCCCTTCGGCGTCGCCATCTGGCGACGTCCCCCGGCGACCGGGTCGAGAATCCGAGGAGCGAGATATGGACATCCTCTTCAAGTGCCTCCAGGGCGGCGCGCGCTACTACAGCGTCCGTCTCCACGGTCAGGAACTTTTCGTCGGGTCGCCGGAGGAGTGCGAGCGCTACATCAGCCTCCACAACGCCAAGGTGATGCAGCAGAAGGCCGACGAGAGTCGCCCGCAGCGCAGCAAGCCGGTGTCGATCCGCACCTACCGCCAGATCCGCACGACGGCGTAGTCACGACGGCGTAGTCACCGTCTGCCTGTTCGGGGTCTGCCTGTTCGGGGTCTGCCTTCCCCAAGGCAGGCCTGCGCGTATGGCGGCTTCATGACGCGTCGCCTGCACCCTGGGTACGTGGTACGCCTCCCGTTCCCTGCCTGCACGCACCTCGTGGTGCTGTTCTGCTGCGCATCCAGCGCGGGGGCTGCCGGGCTCGACGCCACCACCGCCCTGGAAGCAGGCCCGTTCTCACGAGCCGACGCCGTCGTCGCCGTGCAGGTGCTCGACGTGACAGACATCCGCGCACCCGGCGGGGCCCTCGGGCGGCAGATCGTCCGGGCGCGCGTCCTGCGCGCGATGAAGGGCACCGCCGCCGCCCGCAGCGAGATCACCGTCCAGGTGCGAGGGCAGCGCCCGACGCTCGACCCCGCGCGACCGTCCGTTCCCTACTTCCGCAAGGGGCTGCACAACCGCTACGTGCTCTTCCTCACGCGGACCACCGGACGCTTCGTCTACCAACTGCAGACGCTCTACGACGCCCAGGACCGTACGGGTGCCGAAAAGATCAAGGCGGTCGACGCGGTGGCCCTCTGGGCACGGGAGACCGACCCCAAGGTGAAGGCGGCCAAGACCCTCAAGGGGCTGCTCACGATGATCAAGTCGCGGGGCCGGTGGGCACCCGGTCACGCGGCGCGCGAGCTGGCCTACCTCGCGCAGCTGCATCCGGAGATCTTCGACCGGCGCACGCTCGGCCAGCTCACCCGGCTGGGCGCGCTGGGCGGCACGTCGGACATGCGGTTCTGGATCCGGCGCGTGGCGCAGCTCGTCAGCCAAAGCGCTTCGCCGTCGGGCAAGGGCAGCGGCAAGGGCAAGGCGGACGGCGATCCCTGGCGCGTCGCCTTCACGGGCGCGCCCGGGCCGGAGGACCGCAAGTTGCTTCTCAGCCGTCTCCTGCGGACGGGTGGCGAGACCTTCGACAAGCAGGCCTGGTGGGCGTGGAACCGGATCGAGCCGAGCCTCCGAGGCTGGTTCGTCGAGGCTCTCGTCCTCGCCAAGGCGCGCAAGCGTCTCCCGCGTCTGCGGGGCCTCTACGGCGGCGAGGAGGACGGAGAGGTCCGAGCTGCCATCGTGCGCGCCGTGGGCCTGCTGGGGTCCAAGGACGACGTGGCGTGGCTCACCGAGCGCTTGGCAGGTGCGACCGTCCGCCGGCAGGCGCTGATCGCCCTCGCGCGCATCCGTACCACCCAAGCACTGGCCAGCTTGCGCGCCGCGCGGCAGGACCGACCGGCTGACGAGGTGCGCTGGATCGACCATCTCCTGAGCAAGGTCTTCGTCGAGAGCGAGCGCCGCGCAGGTCGCTAGCCACGCGTGATCCCTCTGCGGATCCCCGGGGGCCACGGCTAGGATGTGCGCCCACCGGAGGCACAACGCGTGACGCCGCGAGTCCTGTTCGCTCTCAGTCTGACGGCCCTGCTGCTCGTGCCGGCGCTCCTTCTCGACCCGGCGCCCGCGGCCGGTGAGGACGAACTGCCGCCGCTAGGTGCGGCACCGGCTCCGGAGGGTCCGGCGCACCCCGTCCAGCAGGCGCCCCTCCGGAAGATGCACGTCCTGAAGCTCAGCCTCCGCAAGGCGGTCCAGATGGGCGTACGCGGCAACCTCAGCCTGCTCGAGAGCTCCTACAACACGCCGATCGCGTGGCAAGGACGCGTCGCCGCCGACGCGTCGTTCGATCGCCTGCTCACAGCCGGCTTCACGGTCGCCCACAACGAGACGCCCTCGACGAACATGTTCCTCGGCAGCGGCGTGACGGTGGACAACAACATCAACGCGCAGGTCGGCCTGACGCGCAGGCTGCGCACGGGCGGCTCGATCTCCTTGCTCTACCGCGCCGACCGCGTCAGCACGAACAACCCGTTCGCGACCGTCAACCCGGGCTACACCGGCAGCCTCAGCGGCGAAATCTCCTATCCGCTGCTGCGCGGGGCGGGTGACACCGCCCTGGCCGACATCCGCCGCGCCCAGAACAACGTCGCCGCCGCGCGCGCCACGCACCGCGGTGAGGTCGAGGCCGTCCTCTTGCAGATCGCCGAGGCCTACTGGGAGCTGGTCTACGCCGACGCCAACCTCGCCGCGCGCCGCAAGGCCGAGGAGGTCGCGCGCGAGTTGCTCGACGACGCCACCGCGCGCATGGACGCCGAGGTGGGCACGCCGCTCGACGTGGCAGAGGCCCAAGCCGGCGTGGAGCGCCGCGTCAGCGAGGTGCTGGGCGCCGAGAACCTGCGCGAGACGCTCGAAGATCGTCTGCTCAGCCTGATCGTTCCGTTCGGCCCGAGCGTCCGCCATGCCATCCGGATCGAGCCTACCGACAGCACGAGCGCTGCGCCGGACACCCTGCCGAAACGCAGCGAAGAGCAGCGCTACGTGAAGCTCGCGCTCCAGGGCCGACCCGAGCTGCAAGCCAGCAAGGCGGCGATCGCGGTGCTGGGCATCGACACGCTCGTTGCGCGCGATGCAATCAAGCCACAGCTCGACGTCATCGGACGCGTGGGCACGGACGGTCTGGACGCCGGCTTGGGCGGCTCCATCGAGGACGTGATCACGGGGCGTGCGGCTTCCGCCGCTGTCGGCCTCGAGTTTTCGATGTTCATCGGCCGCAGGGCGGCACGTGCGCAGTGGCTCACCGCCGCGTGGCGCCGCCGGCAGGCCCTGCTCAAGTACAGGGAACTCCAGAACCAGATCGTCGTCCAGGTCCGCGCTGCGTTGCGCGACCTCAGCACCGCACGGGGTCAGCTGACCGCCGGCCGCGCGGAGGTGGCCGCCGCCGACGAGGGCCTCCAGGGCGAACGCCTGAAGCTCGACCAGGGCAAGTCCACCCCGTTCCGCGTCCTCCAGAAGGAGGACGATCGCACGGCGGCGCGCACGCGCGCGGCGCGCGCCTCCGCGGATCTCAGCATCGCCGAGGCGCGCCTTGCCCGGGCCGTAGGGACCATGGCCGCCAGCATGGGTGTCGATGCGAGCCACTGGAAGCCGTGTCCGGATTGTCGCTGAGGGCTCGCGCGTTCCTCCCCCGGGCGCGTCGAGATCGACACGGTGGCGGGGGCGAGATCCTCAGAGGGACCCTATCCTCAGAGCGGCCCTGCCGCCTGGCGCCGGGTCGTCCCGCAGGAGTTTCGTGAAGCGCATCGCCTGGATCCCCTCTGGCCTCCTTGTCTTCTTCGCAGCCGCGCTGCTGACGGCCTGTGGCGATGAACCGCCGCCGCGCATGGAGATCGAGCTACCGCCCCCGGACGTTGAACCGGTGCCGCAGGCCGACCGCGTGGCCTACGCCTTGGAGCGACTGGAGCGCGGGCCCCGTCCGCTCGGGGGCCTGCGCGTCACCGATATCCACCGTCGCAACCTCGAGCTCGCCGAAGACGACCTGATCGCCCTCGAGTCCGAAGCGCAGCGTCAGCTCGCCGATCCGGTGCGCATCGGACGCATCACGACGATGGCGCGCCGCAACGCCGACCCGTGGCACAACGTGCTGCGCGTGCTCCTCGGGATGGAGACGCGTCCGATCGAGCTGGTCCTCGCCTGGACGACGCCGGTGCTGGACGCGCCCGACGGGCTGCTGACGCTGCGGCTGGAGGCCGCGCGGCTGCTGTCGGCAGTCCCCGATGCACGCGCCGCGCCGCTCCTGCTCGAGCTCTTCCGTCGTCAGCCGGAGACACGTGAGCTCTCGGCCGTCGCCTTCTCCGCCTTGATGCACCACGGAGGCGAGACGCGCCTCGAGGCCTTGGAGATCGCACTGCGCGAGGGCAGCCCCGATCTTTGGGCCGACGCCTGGCAACGCCTCGCCGGGGTCGTTCCGGCGGGGGAGGCCGATCGCGAGGTCGCCGACATGCTGGCCTGGTGGTGCGGCATGATCGTCGGCAGCGGTCCGCGCATGCCCGTCAGCCTGCCTCACGTGAAGAGCTACCCCTGGGTGCAGGCACGCCTGGCCGCGGACGCATCCTCGCCGCGCGCTGCCGACGGACGTCGGAGCTCGCTCATCTACGGCCCGGTCTCGTCCAGCGTGGCGCACGGCAGTGGGTGGTACGCGACGGACCTCTCGACGCAGTTCGTCCAGCCGCAATACGCCCTCGTCTTCACCGGCAAGCTGCCGGCGGCCGAGGGTCGCTGTGTCCTCGGCCGCTGGGGCTTCGCTCCCTACATCGCTGCCGTGAACGCCGACCTCGCACAGCGCGACGACGACGAGGGCCTCTACTACGCGGCCAAGCACTGCATGCTCTCGACGACCGCGCTGGACGACGAGGCCGTGAAGGCCGAGCTCGATGCCGAGCTCAGCTCCGCGTTGCCCTGGAACGCGGACCGCGTGCGCCGCGTGCAGCGCTTGATGGGGTCGTTCTCCACGTGCGACGACGCTTCCATCTGGACGCTGCTCGAGCGTGCGCTCTTCGGCATGCATCCGCTGGATGTCTGCCGGCCCGCGATCGAGCAGGCCTACGACGCCATGCGATCGAGGCTGCATGATCTGGTCCCGCTCGTCGTTGCCAGGTTCGAGGGACAGGACCCGAAGCAGGCGGGCGTCGCCATGCACCTCATCCGGCGCTCGCGCGAGCCCATCTATCTCGAGGCGCTCGAGCGCAAGCTCGATGCGGCGGGTGAGGACGAGGCGGCGTCGCTACGGCGCACACTCACCTTCATCTACTCCCGCGGCTACGGCATCGAGCCCAAGCGCTTCGCGGCGTTCGTGAAGCGGTACGAATCGTGGTTGGCCGATGCGGCCGAGCGGGAGTTCGTGAGCCTTGCCACGGGGTTGCTCGACTTCGAGGCGGCCGGCCAGTCCGCGTTCGTGCGCGGCCTCGGGGGGAAGCGGCGTGATCTCTATCTCGCGGCTTGGCCTCGGGACCGCCGCATCGTGGCGCCGGAGGTCGCGGCCGCCGCAGCGCGGCCCATGGGGGCCGAGACACATCCGGCCACCGTGCTGCGCCTGCTGGGGCAGGCCTACCACAGCTTCCCGGCGGAGTCGGTGGGGGAGCTGAAGGCGCTGCAGCGGCGGCTGCTGCCGCAGCTCCAGCCGCTCGTCGATCCCGTCATGGAGCGGGTGAGCCACCGCGCTCCGTTTCGGCGCAACGTGATGGGCGGCGGGTAGATCCCTCGACATTGCTGCGGCGGGATCGTGGGCTATCCTCACCGCGTGACCGACGAAGAGACCATCGACCCTGCCGGGTCGGACGAGCGCCGAGACCGGGGCGAGCGCCGCGACCGGGTGGAGCGCCGTCAGCGGCCGACGCCGATGTTCTCGCGCTACGTGTTTCGCGGACGCCGCAAAGGATCACGCCGCGGCGGTGAGGACGAGTTCACCTACGTGGACCGTCCCGGCGGATGGATCGTCACGGCGTTTGCCTGTGTGGTGGGGCTCTCGCTGCTCGACGCCTGGTACACGCTGGACCTGCTCAAGCGGGGCGCGACGGAAGCCAACCCGGTCATGCACGCCGCGCTGGAGATCAGCGATCAGGCGTTCATCCTGATCAAGACGGTGATCACGATCGTGGGGGCGGGCTTCCTGTGCTTGCACAAGAACTGGCCGCTTGGGCGCGTCTGTCTGATCGTGGCGTTGCTCGGCTACAGCGCGTTGCTCTTCTATCACCTCTACGCGCAGCAGATGATCACCGCCTGACGTACGCGGGTCGCTGGTTCATGAACCGGAAGTGAACCACAGAGGCACAGAGGACACAGAGGGCGCTCCGTAGCAGGTCGCCCTCCTGTTCGTCGTGAAGAGGGATGAACCGCAGAGGCGCAGAGATGAGCATGTAGGGGCGGATCATGTATCCGCCCACGAGCCTCCGGTTGACGTGCGCCCCGCCAAGCCAGGTGTGGCGGGTCGAACGACCCCAGGGCTGGCGCCTCTGTGGTTCGCTTCTCTTCTTCTTCGAAGATCAGGCTTCGCCGGGATCCATCTCGCGAGCGCCGCGGGAGAGGAAGATCGCCACGCCGATGAAGAACACCGGGATCGACAGGAACTGGCTCGTCGAAACCCAGCCGTCGATCACCATGCCGCGGGCCGCATCGTCACCGCGCCAGATCTCGATGACCGCCCGGCCCACGCTGTAGAGCATGAGGAAGAGGCCGGTGAGCCGGCCCGAGACCGGCTTGCGCTTGAGGAACCAGAGCAGCAGCCCGAACAGGATCAGGCCGTGCAGGCTGTGATAGATCTGCGTCGGATGCAGCTCGACGCCGAAGACGGCCTGCGATGCCGGGTGCGGCGGGAAGGTCACGGCCCAGGGCAAGCCGGCCGCCTCCGTGCCGTAGTTCTCGCCCGACAGGAAGGACGCCCAGCGCCCGACGAAGATCGCGAGGCAGGCGCCCAGCGCGAGCACGTCGGCGAAGTGCCAGCCGCGCAGCTTGGCGTGGCGCGGGAGGTACCAGGCCAGCCAGGCGAGGCAGAAGAACAGGCCGCCGTACCAGACGAGGCCGCCCTGCCAGACCTTGAAGAGCTTCATCTTGTCGGTGCTGAACTCGCTGTAGTTGATGATCGCGTACAGCAGGCGGGCGCCGGCAAGGCCGATGAAGAGCAGGATGAAGCAGACGTTGAAGCTCTCCGCCCGGTCGACGGCGAACTCACGGGCGGCGCGGCGCCGGACGTAGAACGAGGCGACCAGGAAGGCCAGCACGATGAACGTGCCGAAGGAGTAGATCTTCACCTTCTCGCTGATGTCGATCAGGACCGGATACACGGCTGTTCTCCCTCGGGCATGGGCGGGGCGGAGTGGTTAGGAGGGCTCGCCTTCGTTGGCTAGCTGCTCCTCGTACGTGGCTAGGTCCATGAGGCCGTCCGCGGTGTCACCGCTGACCTTGACCTTGAAGAGCCAGCCCGCACCGAACGGATCGGAGGCGAGCGAACTCTGGTCGTCGGAGAGGTCCTCATTGACCTCGATCACCTCGCCGGTCACCGAGCTGTAGACCTCGCCGACGGCCTTCACGCTCTCGACCTCGGCCACGGAGTCGCCAGCTTTGACGTCGAGACCGACGTCAGGCAAGTCAACGAAGACCAGGTCGCCGAGATGCTCCACGGCGAAGTCGGTGACGCCGATGGTCGCGACGTCGTCGTCGATGCGCAGCCACTCGTGCGTCTTGGTGTACCGGATGTCGTTCGGGCGGTCGGCCATGGCGTGGCTCCGATGCGGGCGTGATTGCGGGTGTGGTTGCGGTTGTGGGCGTGGTTGCGGGATCAGCGCGCGCGCTTGTAGAAGGGATGGGCGACAACCTCCATCGGATGGTTGCGCCCGCGGATCTCGATGTGGACCGTCGCGCCCAGCGGGGCGCTGCCCGCCTTGACGATGGCGCGGGCAATGTTCTTGCCGACGGTCGGGCTCACACCACCGCTGGTCACCTCGCCGACGACCTCTTCGCCGGCGACGACGGGGCAGCCCGTGCGCGGCACCCGGCCGCCCTGCTGGGCGAGGGACACGGCTTCGCGGGTCGAGCCCGCCTCCTTGCGTGCCCGCAGGGCGGGAATGCCGACCGTGTCATCCTTGGTGAAGTCGACGCCGAAGCCGAGACCGGCCTCCAGCGGATCGATGCCGAGATTGATCTCCTGGCCGTAGAGCGGCATGCCCGCCTCGAGGCGCAGCAGGTCGCGTGCGCCCAGGCCGATCGGCTTGACCTCGAGCGAGCGACCGGAGTCCACAAGCGCAGCCCACACCTCGGGGGCGTGGGCCTTGTCGAAGAAGAGCTCGAAGCCGTCCTCGCCGGTGTAGCCCGTGCGCGCCATGAACGTCGCGTGGCCGCAGACCGGGGCGTGCATGTGGCCGTAGTAGCGCAGCGCGGACAGGTCGCCGCCGCACAGAGGCTGGAGGACGTGCTCGGAGGCCGGTCCCTGCAGCGCGATCATCGCCTGGTCATCGGAGACGTTGGCCACGTTGCAGTCGAACCCGCGCGCGGTCTGACGATCGTGGACCCACGCGGTGTCCGCTTCGCGCCCGGTGGCGTTGATCACGATGTGGACCATCTCCGGCTCGCGGTAGACGAGCACGTCGTCGATGGGGAAGCCTTCGTCGTTGAGCAGGAAGCCGTACTTCGCGCGGCCGTGCTTCAACGTGGCGAAGTTACCGCTGAACACGTGCTCGACCAGCGCTTCACGGTCGGGGCCGGTGAGGACGAGCCGGCCCATGTGGCACAGGTCGAAGAGACCGCCGTGGGCGCGCACGCGCCGGGTCTCGTCGAGGATGCCCTCGTACTGGACCGGCATGTCCCAGCCATGGAAGTCGACCATGCGGGCGCCGTGCTCGGCGTGGGCTGCGTGCAGCGGGGTCGTGCGGATGGCCAAGGGCCGTCTCCCGGGGGTAGGGGGCGTCTGGACCGGGGAAGCTACCAAAGCTGGCGTGGGGAGGAAGCGTATTGGCTCCGAGAACCCCATTCTTTCGGCTACCCGCCTCCCAGCTACCCGTCCTCCCCGCTATTCGTCCCCTGCGTTGCGGTAGCGGCCACCCGTCGCTTCCGCGAAGGCACGCATGAACTTGGCGTCCGCGCCCTTGGTGCCCACGAGGACCGTGTTGACGGCCATCCGCCGGAACCGGTTCGCCGGGGGGAACTCCTTCAGGAGGCGGAAGTCACGGTCGTAGATCCCGCGGCTCGGGCGTCCGTCCGAGAGCAGGACGACCGTGTCCACGTCGTCGGCGAGGAGGCTCTCGAGCGGTTCGTAGAAGGCGCCCCAGCCCTTGGCGTTCTGCTTGCCCAGCCAGGCCAGGGCCTTGCGGACGTTCGCCTTGGTGCACGGCATCATCTTGCCCAGCGCTCGCGTCAGCTTGGTCTTGGGCGGGTACTCGCTCCAGTAGCGGTAGACGTAGAGGTCGAACACCGTGTCCTTCGGCAGGCCCGCGAGGGTCTTCTCCATCTCCTTGCGCAGGAGGTCCAGCTTGGTCGGCCCCTCCGTGGCGCCCTTCTTGGCCGGGTTGCCCATGCTGCCCGACAGGTCGAAGACGAACGCCAGGCGTTTGGACTGGAGCGGCAGATCGAAGAAGGCGACCGTGCCCGAGCCCTCCCCCTTCGCCACGTCGGAGGCTTCTCGGAAGGCGACGTTGCCCGCCCGGTCCGGCGTGGGTCGTTCCCCGGGGTCGAAGTCGGGGCCCCGCGTGCGCCACCATGCCGTCCAGAGTTCGGGGTCGGTGCCCTGCGTGGTCTGGCCCGTGATGGTCTCGAGCGCGCGACGTACGTCGTCTTGGATGCGGCCTTGCTCGGGCTTCAGTCGCGCGATGAGCATCGGCACCACCTGCTTGTCCCAGAGGCGCAGCGCGCCTTGGACGGCCGCTGCGCGCACGCGCCAGGAGCGGTGTTGGAGCAGGTGTTCGAGGATGGGCTTGCCGCGTTCGGGCCAGGGGACCGCGGTCGTTCGCAACGCGAGCGATTCGGCGAGCGCCATCGCCGGCTCGTCGTGCTTGCCGCCGACGATGTCTTCGATGGCGATCGGGGGCAGCGCGTCGATCAACTGCAGTCCGTACACGCCGCCCGCTCGCGCAAGGCCCGAGCGATGCTTGAGCAGCAGCTTCAAGGACGCGGCCGCCTCCTTGCCGTCGATCTGGGCCGCGGCCAAGGCGAGATGCAGCGCGGCGCGCCCGTCCTTGTGGTTCATGCGCGCCAGCATCACGCCCCGGAGGTCGGGCTTGCCGCGCAGCCGCGCGGCGGCATCCGCGAGGGCGGCGAGGACGGTCGGATCCTTCTCCTTGGCGAGCGCGGCGCGCAGCGGGTCGCTGATCTCGTCTCCGCTGGTGAGCCCGAGGGCGACGGCCGCGCCGCGTCGGACGGCGGGGTTGCGGTCGCCCAGCGCACGGTTGGTCAGGAAGGTCTGGCTCTCGGCGCCCTGCTTGCCCTTCACCATGGCGATCCACGCGCTCACGGCGTGATCATGGAGGTGGATGAAGGGGTCCTTGAAGATCGGGATCAGGGCCCTCGCCGCGTCCACGCCGCCGATCTTGCCGAGCTTGCGCATGGCGCTCTCGCGCCCCTTTTGCTCGAAGGGATCCCGGGCGCCCTTCTCAAGGGCCTTGATCAGGTCCTTGACCTCGCGGTCGATCGCCTCGGCTGGGCCGCCGCAGGCCAGAAACAGGACCACGAGCGAGATCAGGCAGAGGGGGGCGCGGCGGCTGGCCATGGGGGCATCCTACTCATCGCGCGGGCCGCGCGCTGGTTTCAGGTGGGGGGCAGACGGGGGCTCGCGGTTTCGCCTATCCTGGGCGCCGAAGCAAGGCCCGTTGTCGGGAGAAGAGCCATGGACATGCGTCGCTGGGTGTTGATCGTCGGAGTCGCAGGACTCCTCCTCGCAAGTACAGGCTGCATGGCGGACCAGATCGTCTACGTCGATGAGCAGGGCAACGAGCTCGCCGTGGATGATGCCGGCCAGCCGATCCTCCCCGGGGGCGCCCCGGGAGCAGGGCCCTTCAGCGAGACGGAGGAGCCCCCCGTCCTCGCCGTGGACGACGTGACGAACGGTCCTGCGCCGGTCGCGGCGCCCGCACCCGTGCGTGCACCGCGACCCGTCGCGGTCTCGAAGCCTCTCGCGAAGCGGACCGTAGCGAATCGGCCCACGTCGGACCTGCCGAGCATCGATCCTAGCTGGGACCTGCCGCCGGCCGGCGGCTCGGATCGTCAGCCCAGCAGCGCGAAGTCCTACACGAGGACGGCGCCCGCGGCCAAGAAGGTCAGCTCCTCGGCGGGCCTCGACCTGCCGCCTGCCGGCTCCTGATCCGAAGGTCCTGCCTTCCTGGCCGCCCCGCGGTGGTCCCGAGGGCGGCCTTGTTCTCGCCCCGCGTCCGACGATGATGGAGGTGGTGCGTACGTCGACCGCCCTCCTCCCGCTCCGCTGGGTCTTCTTGGGATGCCTCGTCTGGTGCGGCGGCGCCTCGTTCGAGCCGGCGCGCAGTGAGGCGAAGGACGAGCCCAAGGTCGCGCGTCCGTTCGAGCGCGCACCGGACCCCGCGAAACGCCCGGGCCCCGACGCCGACCTCTTCGTCGAAGGGCTCGAGTTGCAGAAGAAGCGCAAGTGGATGTCGGCACGCAAGCGCTTCTGGAAGCTGATCGACAAGTACCCCGACTCGCCCTACGCCGCCGAGGCCGAGGACCGCTCCGGTCCGAACGCCTTCCTGGGCTTTCGGGCCATGGGGGACATCGGGCCGTCCGAGCGACGCATCGACGTGGCGCTCATGGGCGACGGCTACCGGATCCAGAAGCAGGACCGCAACGACAAGCACTGCGAAGGTCAGCTGAAGGTCCTGCTGGGGGAGTCGCTGTACGCGACCTACCGACCGTACTTCAACTTCTGGCAGTTCAGCCTGGCCAGCGAAGACAAGGGTGTCGATGAACCCGAGGCGCCCGAGCCGGACGAGGAACTGCGCGAACGCCAGCGGCGCCGTGGGCGGAAGAAGAAGGGGCCCAAGCAGTACAACACCGCGCTCGACTGCAAGGCGGCCGGTCCGCAGGGCCAGGTATGGGCGAATCCCCGGCGTGTGTGGCACTACCTGCAATACCTCGACGTGCACGACAGCCTCGCCATCGTCTTCGCGCAGATGGGTCGGCTTGGCATGGGCGGCATGGGCATTGCGACCACCGGACCACGCGGCGTGGTGGTGCATGAGTTCGGGCACGCGTTCCTCGGTCTGCTCGACGAGTACGCCAACAACCCCGGCAAGCCGAGCGGCTTCGTCAACGCGCCGAACGCCACCACGAGCCCCGACAACCCTCCGTGGAAGCACTTCCTCGACGCCAAGGTCCCGGGCATCGGTGTCTACGAGGGCGGCGCGACGTTCAAGAAGGGCGTGTGGCGGCCGGCGCCGGGCTGTGCCATGAACAGCGGGGGCGGGTCGCCGTACTGCGCCGTGTGCCGCGAGGCCGGCCTGCTGCGCATCTACGAGCGGGTCTCGCCAATCGATCAGGCGTGGCCGCCCGAGGCGACCGTGCAGGTGGAAGCCGGCGCGCCCCTTCCCGCGTTCCGCGTGCTGCCGATGCAGCCGAGCGGTCATCGCCTGAAGGTGCGCTGGATCCTCGGCGCGGCGGCTCAGTTGACCGAGAGCGCCACCGACGACGACGAGGTGGAGGGCCAGGGCGACGAGGACCTCGATCCGTTCGAGAAGCGGATGCGTCGCCTGCGACGGCTGCGCGGCGCCAAGGGCACGAAGGGCAAGGCCGGACGGGGCCTGCCGACGCCGATCGGTTTCCGTCCGGGCATCCAGCGCCGGGCGCGCGGCACCGCCGGGACGCCGCTCCCCAAGGGCACGACGCTCAAGAGCCGCGCCAAGCGCGTGAAGGGTGTCGGTCGCGTCGACATCCCGAAGCTGCCCTCGGACCTCCCCGTCGGCCGCCATGTGCTCACCGCCATCGTGTGGGACCCGGCGAAGCCCAAGGGTGCCAAGCGTCCGTGGGTGCTCAAGGACGATCGCGGTCTGCTGGAGGATCGGCGCGCCTGGATCATCGAGATCGTCGCGTCGTCCGAAGGACGCTAGTCGCAATCCCCAGTAGCTGGGCTATCGGCGCGTCGATGCCATTCGGGCGAAACCAAGGCCCGGGTAGGACCGTCCTATCTCCTGTACGCAACCCACGGAGCTCCGCGATGCGACCCACACGACTGTTCCTGGCGGCCCTGGCCCTGACGGCCACCGCGCTCCTGACGATCGACGCCGCAACCGCGGACGACGTGCTCAAGGAGCGGAAGTACTACTTCGGCACCCATGAGGCCCGCACGAACATCACGTTCGTCAGCGAGGCCGACCTGGAGACGATCCATGGCGTGACCAACAAGATCTGGGGCGAGATCACGATCGACAAGACGGGCAAGAAGGCCAGCGGATCGATCCGCGCCGGGGTCGCTGCGCTCAAGACGGGCATCGACTTGCGTGATGAGCACCTGCGCTCGAGCGACTGGCTGGATGCGAAGAAATACCCGTGGATCCGCCTCACCCTGGTCACCGCCACCGAGAACAAGGATGGCAAGACGTGGGACATCGCCGCGGACCTCACGATCAAGAAGACGACGAAGCGCGTAACGGTGAAGGCCAAGGTGCGGGTGATCCCGGACAAGATCGGCAAGGCCCTCGGCGACGGCTCGTGGATGCGCGTGCAGACCTCGTTCGACGTCAAGCTCTCCGACTATGACATCACGATCCCGGAGAAGATCGGCTCGAAGGTCAGCGAGACGTGGAAGATCGGCATCGACCTCTACGGCACGACCGTGAACCCGCACGCCAAGAAGAAGTCCGGCTCCTAACCGGGCCGGCGCACGGGAGTAGACCGAGATGACGACCGAGACACACGCTGCGCGGACAGGCTCCAAGGCCAGCTGGCTGCTTGGCATCGGAACGATCCTCGCGGTCGCACTGTCCGTCTTGGTTTGGCCCGCGTCGTGGGTGCTCGCGGGGCAAGCGCAGAGCCTCCAGCTGATTGCACCGTTCGATGATGCCACGGTGGGTGTGAACCGCTTCAGCTACGAAGACGAGCCGACGGGCAAGGATGCGGACATCATCGCCATCTACGGCACGCGGTTCGGCGAGCCGGAGCAGGTGCTCTTCGTGGATGAGGACAAGGTGATCCGTCCGGTCGAGAAGCCTGAGCTGGCTCTCTTGAAGAAGGGTGCGGACGAGAACCCGCTGCAGCTTCAGACGGTGCGCTTCTTCACGCGGGCGACGTCGATCGGCGCCGCGATCGGGGCCATTCTCTTGTTCGGCCTACGCGCATTCCTGCGTCGGCGGCGCAAGGTCACGACCACGGCCTAGCTGTCCATGCTTGGGGGGCGGCAGGCTCGCGAGGCACTGCCTCTTGGGGCGCGCGCCTTCTAGCGGCCGGCGGGCGGCTGGCCGTAGTCGGCCACCGGAGCACCGGCGTCGCCTTCGGCTACCGGGGCCTCCTCGGCGGCGGGGGCGGCCTCGATGACCGGCGGGGCCTCTTCGACGACGGGCGCGGGGTCGCAAGGCGTGATCTCGACGGCGCACGGGTCGATGTCACACTGGCCGCGCTTGCCCTCGATGAGATCGCACTTCTTGTAGAGCTCCCAGCCGCAGCAGCGGGCCTCGAAGCTACCGCATTTGTCGCCGCCACACGCGCCGGCACAGCCGACGAGCGTTGCGGTAACGAGGATCAGGACGATCAGGCTGAGCTTGTACATGCGTCTCTCCGGCGCTGGGCGACGTCCAGCGTGCTTCACCTATGCATTCGGCCTGGGCCGATGTCAACTTGCGATGCGTGTTAGCGCAAATGATTTGCCAATGTTTGGGCCGGCGCGGCGGCCCGGGCTGGGCCCGGGGCCTAGGCCTGCTCGATCTCGGCGGTCAGCGGAAAGCCCCGTGGACGGGCGAGGGAGTGGACCTGCTCCACATAGAGCTCGGCCCGCTCGAGGTTGGCGATCGCCACCAGGGCCGAGCCGGTCTCGTGGATCTCCAAGGCCAGATCCTCCGCCTCGGGCTTCGCCTTGCGAAAGAGGCTCATCAGCAGCCAGATGACGAAGTCGAACGTCGTGACCTCGTCGTTGAGCAGCAGCACCTTCCACTGCGGCGCCAGGTCGACACGGTCTTCGACATCCGGTTCGACCGTGGTCGTCTCGGTGCCCATCGCCTCACTCTAACGAATCGGCGCTCGCGGAACCTCTCCCGGATCAGCAGGGCTTCACGGCGTTACGCTACTGTTTGAGTCCGCGCAGGAGCTCCGAGGCCTGCTTCTGGACGCCGTCGAAGCGGTCTTCCCAGGTCGTCTTGATGACGTGTTCCAGCGTGGTGCGGGCTTCGTCGGCGTCCCCTGCGCGCAGGAGCGCACGTGCGAGAGAGAGCCAGCCCGTCGGATCCAGGCGTTCCGTGCGGATCACCTGCCTCCACTGGACGACGGCTTCCTGCCAGCGCTTCTGCGTCTCGCGCGCCGCCGCAAGCGCGCGGTGGCCGGCGGCTTGATGCGGCGTCGTCTCGGCGAGCGTGGTGAGGGCGCGTTCCGCGTTGTCCGATTGCCCCGCTGCACGGTAGCGACCTGCCAGCGCGCTGTAGGCCTCGAGGGCATGCGGCGCGAGACGGATGGAACCGAAGAGCGCATCGATCGCGGCGGGAGCGTCACCGAGCTGGTCGTACGCAGCCACCAGCAGCCTGTGGATCTCGCCGTCCTCCGGTTGCAACTCGCGAGCCGCGAGCAACTGACGCACGGCGGCTGTCGTGTTCTTGCGCCTCGTGTACGCCTTCGCGAGAGCCTTGCGCAGCACGGGCGCGTCGAGCCCGGTCTTGGCGACCTCCGCCTCGTAGGTCTCGACATAGGCGTCGAGTTCCTTGGCGGCGGCGAGGGCATCATCCAGCGCCGCGATGGCCTCGGAGAACTCCCGCCGGTTGCGGACGTTGGCCGACAGGATGCTGGTCGAGGCTGCTTGCACGGCCTCCACGGTCTTGCCCAGGCGCGTACGGGCCTTGGCCAGCGCGCGGTAGTAGCGCGAGAGTGTCGAGTCGCGGCCGCCCTGGTAGCCCGTGGCCTCCTGCCGGAGCCGGATCGCCTCTTCCATCCACGTCTCGGCGCGCGCCGGCATCCCGTAGGACGCGGCGGTCTCGCCGAGGCGGGCGGCGACGCCTTCGCCCCAGCGCTTGTCGGCCTTCCAGCGGGCCTCTGTGCCTTCCAGCGTCGTGCGCACGTCATCGGCGCGCTTCAATCCGTAGAAGACCTCCGCGAGCTTCAAGCGGTAGCCGAGGTTCTGCGCTTGTTCCTTCACGAGGCCTTCCGCCAGCGGCAGGGCCTTCGTGAAGAGCCGCGCCTGCGTGAGCCAGTAGGCAAGCGTCCAGCGCGTGCTGAGGTCGAGAATGCCGCGAGCGTGGGCGGACTCGAGGATGCCGATCGCACTCAGGCGCCGACGCAGGCTGTGATACTGGTGGTTGGCGCAGCGCACGTTGATGGCGAGCGAGCGCTCATGCAGCTCGGCGACGCGCGACGCCGTAGCGGCGAACACGTCGGTCTTGGCCTGCCAGCCCCACTTTGACCCCATGTTCCAGAAGTAGCTGCCTTGGCTGCCGCCGGCGATCAGGTTGGATTCCAACTGCTGGACGACGAGCTTCTCGAGGCGCGGCTCCAGCGCTCCGATCGAGCCGGCCTCGTGGCGCCAGCGAGCGAGGTTGTAGATGGAGCGGTTCCAGACGTCGTAGCCGATGCGATCGAGCCAGCGGGGCTCCACGTCATGACGATCGAGGAGGAAGGCGATGCCGTTCTTCGGGCCCTGCAGGCGTCGAATCATGCCGGCCACGGTCGTGAAGAGGTTGGTCCCATCGATCGGCACACGCGCCACGATCGCCGGCAGGCGCTCGCGACCGAAGGCCTCGAACAGGCGTCCGGCCGCGGCCGGTGTCTTGCGCTCCTGGGCGCGGCGATGCAGCTCGCCGTACGTGCCCAGGAGCTCTGACGCGTAGGCCGGTTCGGCGCTCATGGATTGCTCCATCAGCCGCGCGGCTCCGCGGAACAGGGCCGTGCCCCGACCCAGGCTGACGCTCCCGCCCGTGCGCAGGGCTTCCACGTACTGGTGGTAGAGCACACGCCGCAGGCCGCGGCGACGCATCGGAAGCTCCCAGCGCTCCATCTCATCCAGGATGTAGCGCTCGGCCGCGGCGTGGCGGCCACGGGACGACAGCCACCCGACGTAGCGATCGAAGACGCGGACGTCATCCATCGGCACCTGGCCGTCGTTGGCCTGGCGCCGCGCGGCGAGCGCGTCCCCCAGTACCGCCAGGGCACGCTCGGGATCGCCGTACGCCCAGTGCGTCTGGGCGAGCGCGTCGCTGATGTAGAGCTGCTCCCGGGAGCCGGAGGGCACAGCCTTGCGGAGCTCGACCAGCTGGCGCATCTGCTCGCGTCCCACGGCGGCATCCTGCACCTTGCCCAGGCTCCGAAGGAAGCCGGCCATCAGCAAACGTTCGCCGTCCTGCCAGTCCTCCTGGAAGGCGCGCCGCAGTCCGGCGAGCGCGCGCTCGCCATGGGCCTTGTCGGCCTCGGGCACCTGGCTGGCACGGCCTTCGACGAGCGCCATCGCCAGGCGCAGGGCGCGCCTGTCCAGAGGACGGCGTGCCGTGTCGATCATCCCGAGCAGGTGCTTGCGGAGTTCGTCGAGCGTGGCTTCCTCGTGGACGTCGCTCATAAGCTGCGTGATGTGTCCGAGGTAGCCGTAGATGCCTTCCTTCGTGTGGCCTGTGAGCGCCTCGCTCACGCTGGCGAGCACGCGGAACTCCTTCGTCGCCTTGTAGAGGTTGCGCTGCCGCCACCAGTGGTTGCCCGGGTGCCGCGACTTGCGGAAGAGCGCGTTCATGACGCGCAGGCTCTCCGGATCGAAGTCGCCCGGCACGCCGCCGCGCCGGCTCTGCATGCGGCTCGTCTGCTGGTAGAGCAGGTTCGAGAGCTGGTACTCGTGCATGTGGTCGTAGCGTGCATCCAGGGCCTTGCTACGGCGCTCGTCCTGGTTCAGGACCAGGTACCAGTCCGCAAGGATGGCGTAGTCGCCGGCCTGCAGCTCGTCGAGCTTCTGGACCTCTTCGAACTGCCCGGTGGCGTCCGCGAGCCGGCCGGTCTCAGCGAAGAGGTAGCCGCGCGCGATCCGCCAGCGGCTCTCGACCTTGGCCGGAACGATCCACGCGTCGAGCGAGCGCTCGAGGCCCGCGACGTCGTCCCGCGCCGTGAGCAGGCGGTAGGTGTGGTAGCGCCAGTCGAGCAGCGTCTCGGTTTCGGGGTCCTCGTCGAGCGCCGCCTTGTCGGCGGCTGCGCCCCGGGCGAAGACGGAGAGCACCTCGTCGACCCGCTCGGCGGGAGCCGTTCGGCGCGTGGCCGCGTAGGCCAGCGTCGCGGCGAGGCGCTCGCGGTAGAGGCGGTCGAGCGGCAGCGCTTCGCGCTGGGTGCTTTCGCCAAGGCGGCGGGCCGCTTCCTCGACCGCTGCCGTCAGTTCGGTGCCGTGCTCGACGGTGTAGGCGAGACGCTCGACGGCGAACCAGCGCTTGGTGACATCGATCGCCGAGGCCTCCGCCGCGCGCAGACGGGTGACCATCGTGCCGCGCACGGTCTGGCGTACGTCCTTGCGCAGCTGGGCGCGCGCGGCGCGCGTGAGCTTGGCACGCTCGGCCGGTGTGCCGAGGCCCGCCTCGAAGCGCCAGCGATAGACGCGCTCGGCCAACTGCCGGATGCTGCGCGCCATCTCGGCCTCACGCTGCTCCGCGGTGTCGGTCTTCAGGAGGCGCAGACGGAGCAGGCCGAAGCACTCGTCCTCGCGCTCCGCTGTGGCGTGCTCGTTGCGGTCGGGTGTGCTCAGCAGGCGCGTGAAGAGGTCCCGCGCGCGCGTGGGCCGGTCGTCGGCCTTCAGCTTGATGGCATGCGTGAGCCGCATCCTGGCGAAGACGATGGCGTCTTCGCGGAGGCCGCGGGCGTCCAGCAGCCGAAGGACGTGGGCGCCGATCGCCGTGTGCGTCGCCTCGTCCTCGGCGGAGGTCCAGCGTGCCTTGAGCCGCGCGAGGACCGACGTCCAGAGTTCGTCCGTGGCGGCGCCGCGCTGCCAGCCGAGCCAGCCGATGTAGCGCGCGAGGCGCTCCAGCGTCATCGTCTCGACGGCGCCCTCGGCGGCGAGGTGGCCGTACATGGCCTGGGTGACCTCGCGGTAGGCATCGATCCGACGGAAGCGCCAGTTGGCGTAGATCGTGTGAGCGCTGCCGTTCGCGACGTCACGATCCAGCATGATCAGGTGCAGGCAGAGCGCCTTGAGGCCGGGCACCCAGCGCGGCTCGAGCTGCTGGAGGTTGAAGTTCCAGCCGGAGCCAAGCGACAGGGTTACGGCGGCGGCCTGACGCGCCCAGGCAGACGGCGCGTCGTCCGGACCGAGGCGCAAGGCCAGGGCCTCGTGAACCGCCGCGTCACCACCCTCCGCGTCGCCCAGGAAGTAGAAGCTGGAGTACCAGCGCTGCCAGGCGAAGGACTGCTCGGGCGCGCGCTGGAGCCAGCGCTCCAGGGTGGCGTGCAGACGCTTCAACTCGCGGCGCTCCCAGAGGCGATCGGTGAGGCGCTGGTAGATCGAGTTGCGCTCCGTGGCCAGCCACGGCTCAGCATCCGAGAGCAGCTTCTCGAGGTAGGTGAGCGCCGCGTCGAAGCGACCCGTCTGCCAGAGGTCGTTCTCGTAGGCCAGCTGCACGCGCGGCAGGTACGGCCAGCGCGTGGCGAGATCCGCGCGCAGGGCGCGGGCTTCCTTGCTCTTGCCGACCGAGTCCAGGTTCTCGATGCGATGCAAGTCGAGCAGCAACCCGCGGAACGTGGCCAAGGGGCCGCCGGCGTTGACCCACGGCGAGGCGACCTTCTCGAGCAACGCCATGCGCTCGGACGCGCCGAGGATCTGCGTGCCGCGTGTGTAGAGCCACTGGGCCAGGAACGAGCCTGCGGCGCCCTCCGTGGACGCGACGCTGGGCGTCAGGCCGTGGAGCCACACCTTGTAGGCCTCGCCCTGACGGGCGCGACCCGCAAACTCCGTGCGGATCCAGCGGGTGCCTGGCTTGCCGGCCGCCAGGCCCTCGGCCGCGGTCCAGGCGTCGAGGCTCAGGTCCCAGCGCTGCTGGTGCCCCAGGCTCAGCGCGAGCACGAGGTGGTCGAAGAACGCGGCGCGCTTCTCGTGCCGTGCCTGCTTGGCCTCGGGGACCTTGGGCAGGGCACCGTGGACCGTGAGGACGTCGCCCATGCGCGTCTGCGCGACATAGGCAAGCCGCTTGAGGCGGCCTGCAGGCAGGACGTCGACCGTCACCTCGCGACGCGCGATGCGATGACCCAAGCGATTGAAGCGATCGATCGTCCGCGCCCACCAGCGGCCGCCGGCCTGCACGAAGGAGGAGCGCTCGACACGCCCCTCGGGCTTGCCGTGCGCGTCCACCCACGTCACCTTCGTGATGACGCGCTTGGCGGAGTCGATGAGCAGGTGGATGGCTGTCCGGTCCGGGGCCGGACGCGTCAGATGGACGACGGCCTGATCGCCCTTCTTCGAGGCGATGGCCGCACGCCAGCCGGCGCGGCGCCAGAGCTTGATCACGTCGCGCGCGCGCATGTCCCAGAGCGGGAGCCACCAGGCATTGCTATCCGTAGCTTCTGCCTTGCGCGATCGCGCGAGGCGGCGGGCGCCCGCGAGGGCACCGCGAATGCCGTCGTGGACCCACTGGGCGCGGGGCTCGCCGAAGTTCGCGTCCGACGCTCGCACGCGCCACCCGGCCCGGCCAATCCAGGCTTCGAGGCGCGTGCTGGATGTCTCCATGCCGCGTGTTGCATGCAGATCGCTGCTGGCGATCACGAAGTGCAGCGCGCCCTTCAGGCCGCGCACGTCGTCCCGGCGGGGGAGGGAGCGAAGCAAGCTGAGGACCTCGTCGTTCCAGGGCGTCCCGGCGTCGCCTTCGTCCTCGCTGGGGGCCTTGGGGATCCACGGGAAGCCCAGGGACTGCAACGTGAAGTCCATGGTGGGCCGGGGGCGCCGGGTCCGCTTGCCGAGGGAGTAGAGCCTTGCGCCGCCACCACCTCCGCCAGCGAAGAAGCCGTCGGCCGGACGTGAGGCACGGCCACGGCCCGAGGATTCCATCTCGAGCAGCTCCTCCATGTCGTCGACGTCCATGTCTTCGAGCGAGCTCTCGGCGTTGTCCGGCTGCTCGAACTTCTTGTCCTTGCTGGCGCGCCGCATGCTCTTCCTGGGTGCCGGCGCCTTCGCGGCCGGCGGGCTGCCCATCGGCGCCGAGCCACCCTTGGCGCGCCCACCGCTGCGGGCGCGCCCGGCGAGGCTGCGCATCTCTTCCATGGGAGCCGCGGCTGAAGCGGCCGGGGCTAGGCCCGACGAGTCGCCGCCGTCGAAGGCGGCATCGGACGGTCCCCATGCGTCGTCGCCTTCGGTGTCGAAGTCACTCGTGTAGCGGCTGTCCCGCAGCTTCCCCTCGAGCGCGAGACCACGCTCCCCGCCGCTGACGCCGGCGATCGTCCGCATGCTGGCCTTCTTGATGGGCACGCCCTCGCTGTACATGAACTGCAGGGCGTCGCGCCCTTGGACCTCGAGAAGAGGGCCGGTGGGCTCGCTCACCTGGATGGGCAGGTCACGGCCCAGGCGTGCGATCTCGAGCAGCATGGTGCGGCGCATGCCCGTGCGCCAGCGTCCCGCGGCTCGCATGAGGTCGCGCTTCTTCTCGAGCGCGGCCTGGTCCTTGGCGTCGGCGAAGAAGCGCTCGCCGTCGCGCATGCGCACGCGCCGCGCGACGCCGTAGCGCTCGCGATCGGCGTCGTCCTCGAGTACGAGGAAGGAGGTGTGCGGCGTCATGATGCCGAAGCGCTCGCTGAACGCCACGATCTCTTCCTTGATGCGCGGGGAGCCGCCCTCGGCCAGCAGCGCGTCGATGTGGCGACGGCCCCAGAGCCTCGGGAGGAAGCTGTTGCCCTCGTCGGCCGCGCCGACGGTGAGCGCGGCGGTGTAGCTGACGGGCTTGCCTTGGAGCATGCCGGTCACGATGACCTTGCCCTGCTGGGCCTCCTCGGTGGGCAGGAAGCGACCCAGCACCACCTGCTGGGAACCGAGCGGCAGGTTCGGCAGCTCGGCCGGGTAGACGCGAGCGGTGCGCAGGCCCTCGATGCGGACCTTGAGGTCGCGGATGGCGGGACGCGCCGCCTCGCTGAGCAACGCCGCCGCGTCACGCGCGGGCGCGCTGCCGATGGTGCGCACGGAGCCGCCGCCGATCGTGCTCATGGCTTGGAGGACGGCGCTCTCGTAGCTGGAGGACGCGCCGACGGCATGAACGGTCACGCCGGCACCGGCGGCCATCGCACGCAGGCGCTCGGCCTGGGCGACCGGATCCGCGTCGCCGGTCGTGGGGACGCCGTCGCCGACGTAGACGACCAAGGCGCCCTTGGGTGCGCCTTCCATGACCGTGCGCATCGCGAGGTCGAGATCGGTCCAGCCGAGCGACCTGCGCGCGGCCAGCGCTTCGAGCGCGGTGCCGGGGGCCTCCGGGGAGGTCGGCTCCGCGGTCAGCCAATCGGCCGTGGCGTCCACCGCGAGCAGGCGGAAACGGTCCTTCGGGCCGAGCAGGTCCAGCAGGGAGGCGATGAAGTCTGCCTGGTTCGTGCGCGCGGCTTCGTCCATCGAGGCCGACGTGTCGGCAACGAGTACGAGGTGGAGGGGATCGCTCTCCGGGACGAGGTCGCGCTTCCATGCGCCGGCGGCGCCGTCCGGTGGCGCCAGCATGATCATGAAGTAGCCATCGTCACCGCGCCGGTGGGGGATGGCCGTCACGTCTTGAGAACGGTCGACCTTCACGGCGAGTTCGAAGTCGTCCTTGGGGCTGTACTCCGAGGCACGGAACTCGGCCGTCGCTTCGGTGCCGGTGTTGTGCAGGACGATCTCGTGCGTGGCCGAGCCGACCTCTTGCATGGGCTGCGTGGAGACGATGCTCACCTGGATCGCCAGCTCACGCAGCGGCTTGCTGCGCAGGAGTTCGCTGCGGAGCGCGTAGCGGTAGCGGTAGGTATCGCCTTCGAGAGGCAAGACCTGGGTGTAGCGGATGCGGATGCGCTTCTCGGAGTGCGCCTCGATCGGGAAGACGCGCGCCTTGAAGATGTTGCCGCCTTCCCACTCGAGCAGGCCGGGGTCTTTCTTGCGGCGGAGGATGTCCTCGTAGATCTGGCGTGCGCGCTGGCGTTCCACGATGTCGGCTTCGACGAGCTCGCCGCCGATCCACATGCCGAAGCCACTGATGGACGCGTCAGCGGGCAGCGGGAAGTAGAAGACGCCTTCCATGCGATGCTTCGTCGAGTTGATGAAGCTCTGCTCGACGGTCGTGCGCGCGATCTGGTCGCGGATCTCGACGTTCACCTTGTGGTAGCCGACGGCAAGCGGGACATCGCGGCCGTCGACCTTGGCGAGCAGGGAGCCCATCCACTCGTCCGACGCACTGGCGCGGTAGCTCTCGACCCAGCGCGGAGCCTTCTCCAGCATCTGGGTCGTCTTGCCCTCGCCTCGGAGCCAGGCCTCGCCCTGCACCTTGTGGATGGGGGAGCCGGGGCCCTGGACGGCGGCGATGCGGCCCTCGTTGGCCTTCACCGCGAGCTCACCGCGCAGGAGCCGCTGGTGGGCCTTGCCGACCTGGACCTCGGTGCCGGGGCCGATGAGGAAGGTGCCCGTGGTCGTGCGCCACTCCAGGGCGTGGGCGCCCCGTGCGCTCGTGCGGACGAGGTCGCCCGGGTAGAGCACGGACTTCGTGCCCAACGGTGTCCACCGCTCGCGCCCCGCGGGCCGGACGAGGGCCGTGCCCTGGGCCTCGAGCACCACGCCGGCGCGGCCGTCCTCGGCCAGCTTGCCCGCCTCGCTGGGCGGCTGGGGCAGCAGCAGGAAGGCTGCGAGGAGGGCGAGGGGGAGGGGCCAGAGGCGGAATCGGGGCATGAGGGGGTCTCCGGGGCCCGGGCGGACCGGTGCTGTAGGCGATTGGACCACAAGGAGGACCGTAGGTTCCCGACGACCCCGCGCTGATTTCCGGCCCATGCCCACTAGACTCGCCTCCCCGTTGCGTGGAGGTCTGCATGTCGTTCGAGAGTCTCGATTCCTTCAACACCCGGACCGACTTGCCCGTTGGGGACACGACCTACGCCATCTGGTCGCTGCCCGCCTTCGGCGCCGCCACCGGGGTGGACGTCGCCACGCTGCCCTACTCCCTGCGCGTGCTCATGGAGAACCTGCTCCGGCGCGAGGACGGCCGCACCGTACGCAAGGAGGACATCGAGGCCATCGCGAGTTGGGACCCGACGGCGCCGCCCTCCACCGAGATAGCCTTCATGCCCGCCCGCGTCCTGCTCCAGGATTTCACCGGCGTGCCCGCAGTCGTGGACCTTGCGGCCATGCGCGATGCCACCGCGGCCCGCGGTGTGGACGCCTCACGGATCAACCCGCAGGTGCCCGTGGACCTCGTGATCGACCACTCCGTGCAGGTGGATTCGTTCGGGGGCCCCGACTCGCTCGACATCAACGTCGCAAGGGAGTACGGCCGCAACCGCGAGCGCTACGAGTTCCTCCGTTGGGGGGCCGAGGCCTTCGAGAACTTCCGCGTCGTGCCGCCGGGCACGGGCATCGTTCACCAGATCAACCTCGAGTACCTCGCCTCGTGCGTCTTCTCGACGGAGCAGGATGGCCGCCACATGGCCTACCCGGATACGTTGGTCGGCACCGACAGCCACACGACGATGGTCAATGGCCTGGGTGTGCTCGGCTGGGGCGTGGGCGGCATCGAGGCCGAGGCCGCGATGCTCGGCCGCCCAATCTCCATGCTGATCCCGCAGGTCGTGGGCTTCCGGCTCACCGGCAAGCTGCCGTCGATCGTGACCGCCACGGATCTCGTGCTGGCCGTCACCGAGCGCCTGCGCAAGATCGGCGTCGTCGGCAAGTTCGTCGAATTCTATGGCCCGGGCCTCGAGCACCTGAGCCTTGCCGACCGCGCGACGCTCGCCAACATGGCGCCCGAGTACGGCGCGACGATGGGCTTCTTCCCGATCGACGAGAAGACCATCGACTACCTCCGCTTCAGCGGTCGCCCCGACGAGCAGGTCGCGCTCGTCGAGGCCTACGCGCGCGCGCAGGGCCTGTTCGTCACGTCCGAGTCCCCCGATCCGCGCTACAGCCAGGTCGTCGAGCTGGACCTCGGCAGCATCGAGATCTCGATCGCCGGTCCGCGTCGCCCGCAGGATCGCGTCGCGCTCTGCAATGCGAAGGAGTCCTTCGTCGCGACGAAGGACGAGATCCTGAAGCCGCAGGGCGGCGGCGGAACGGCCGTCGCGACGGCCGTCGACACCTCGGTCGGAACGCTGACGCATGGCGCGGTCGTGATTGCCGCCATCACCTCCTGCACCAACACCAGCAACCCAGCGGTCATGATCGCGGCAGGCATCGTCGCCCAACGCGCCACGGCTCGCGGCATGAAGGCCAAGCCGTGGGTCAAGACGTCCCTCGCACCCGGTTCACGCGTTGTCACGCGCTACCTCGAGGACATGGGCCTGCTTGCGTCTCTCGAGCAGGTCGGCTTCTCACTCGTCGGCTACGGATGCACCACGTGCATCGGGAACAGCGGGCCGCTGCCGGAGGAGATCAGCACGGCCATTACCGATGGCGACCTGATCGTGGCGTCCGTCTTGTCGGGCAACCGCAACTTCGAAGGGCGCGTCAACCCGCAGACCAAGGTCAACTACCTCGCTTCGCCGCCGCTCGTGGTCGCCTACGCGCTGGCCGGCTCGATGGAGATCGACCTGGCTCGTGAGCCTCTCGGTGTGGACGCCGACGGCAACCCCGTCATGCTCGATGACCTCTGGCCTACGTCGGAGGAGATCCACGCCGTCATGGTCGACGGCGTCAAGCGCACGCAGTTCACGGGCGAGTACGCGAGTGTCTTCGACGGCGATGCGACGTGGCGCAGCCTGCCGGTGCCGGAAGGCAACCGCTTTGCGTGGAGCGACACCTCGACCTACATCCGCTTCCCGTCGTTCCTGGAAGACGTGCCTGCCGAGCCCCTCGCACCGGAGGACATCGCCGGCGCGCGCCTGCTTGCGCTGCTTGGCGACTCCGTCACGACCGATCACATCTCGCCTGCGGGCGCGATCGCCAAGGACGGTCCGGCTGCGGCGTGGCTGATGGAGCGCGGCGTCGAGCCGAAGGACTTCAACTCCTTCGGTTCCCGGCGCGGCAACCACGAAGTGATGATGCGCGGCACGTTCGCCAACATCCGCCTGCGCAACATGCTGGCGCCCGGCACGGAGGGCGGCTGGACGAGCCACCCCGACATCCCTGGCCCCATCTCGATCTACGACGCGGCCATGCGCTACAAGGCGAGTGGGATCCCGCTGGTCGTGATCGCCGGCAAGGACTACGGCATGGGATCGTCGCGCGACTGGGCGGCGAAGGGCACGAACCTGCTCGGCGTGAGGGCGGTCATCGCGACCTCCTACGAGCGCATCCATCGCAGCAACCTGATCGGCATGGGCGTCCTGCCGCTCGAGTTCCTCGACGGAACGGGCCACGCCGATCACGGCCTCGATGGAAGCGAGAGCTTCGACATCGGCGGCATTGCGGAGGGCCTGGCACCCGGCAGGGTCGTGACGGTCAAGGCGACGAAGGCCGACGGCACGCTCCTGGAGTTCCAGGCGAGCGTGCGCATCGACACGCCGGACGAGCTCGACTACTACCTGAACGGCGGCATCCTCAACTACGTGCTGCGCGGCCTCTGGGCCGCGGAGGCATCTGCCTAGAGGCATCTGTCTAGAGGCACGCTGGGCCCAGAAGCGCGGCCTACGGCTTCGGCTTGTTGGGCAGCCAGGGCGTCGGGATGCCGATGCCCCAGGCGCGTCCGTCCAGCCGCGCCGCGGTCGTGCGGATGACGCTATCGGTGCTCGAGCTGCCGTCGGCGCCCTCGTTGACCTGGACCGCTTCGGGACCGACGCCGAACAGCGGCGCCAACAAGCCGGCGTCGCTCGAGTCCTTGACGTCGTAGACGACCGCATCGATCAGGCGCAGGTCTGTGATGGGGGTGTCGTTCGGGAACGCCGCGCTGGAGCCCTGGTAGAGCGCGACCGCGTCGGCGCCGTTCTGAAGGGAGCTGGCGCCCCACGAGTTGCCGAGCTTGGGCGCGGGTACGAGCGTCGCATTGCCCACGATGAACAATCCGTCGGGGTTCGTGTGGTCGTTGTCTGTCGTGCCGAGGTCGTAGGCGGCGTAGGACTGGTCGTCGCTCCCGTTGAAGAGGACGAGCACGTAGCCCTCGAGCTGCAGACCGGGCACGCCCGTCGAGATCTCGACGAACTCGCCGGTGTCGCTCCCCGCTTGATCGCAGTCGAACTCGTTGAGCAGCATGTGGATGACGCGCACGGGCAGGGGGGCGAAGGTGCGCCCGTCCGAGACCACGAGCAGGTCCTGCATGTCCGTTGGCACGGCGTCGGGGATCAAGGTGACGTCGAACTGATCCGGCTGGACCCCGGCGACGCCGAGTTGCGTGCCCGCCATGGCCGCCGACACGTTCGCGAAGCCGCCCGTGAGACCCATCTGCATCAGACGCGGCGCCGCGCCATGCGCGAGGATGGGCGGGTGGATCGCCAGCGCGATGACCTCGACCTGGATGGGGACGCTCGTTCCCTGCGGCGTGGTGACCGTGAGCGGCTGGGCCCCGACGGGCGTGCCGCCGGCCAACCGATCGACCCGGACGGACGTGTCGCTGAGGACCGTGATGGCGCTCTGGTCCACGCCTCCGATCGAGACCGCCGATGCGCCGGTGAGGTCGGCGCCCTGGATCTCGAAGTGACTGCGGATCGGGAGGACGTCCGCGTCCACCGAGGTGACCGAGGGCAGCGCGGGACGGCCTACGTCGCCATCTCCCCTGTTGGCATAAGGGCCACTGCTGCCGCAGGCTCCGAGCCCGAGGGGCAATGTCATGAGGGCCACGATCACACGGGCCACGATCACACGGGCCACGATCCCACGGGACACGATCCCACGGGACACGATCACACGGGACACGATCACGCGGGCGACGAAGGATGCCAGGCCCTGCCGCCGGACCGTACTTGCTGCTGTGTTCATGCCTTCTATCGGGCCTGGGGCTATGGCGGTCACATGCGAGGCGCCCGTCGGCTCCCGCGTATGCTTGCGCCCCTCGAGGAGATGCCTGATGCGTCGTCGACCTACCCTGCTGCTGTTCGCCCTGGTGCTGCTGCTCTCGTTCGCGAGCCCGCCGGCCCTAGCCAAGGAGCCGGAGCTCATCTCGCGCAGCGTGCTGCTGGGCAATCCGGACCGCGCCGGCGTGCAGTTGAGTCCCGACGGTTCGGTGCTGTCGTTCCTGGCCCCGCGCGACGGGGTCATGAACGTCTGGGTCGCACCCGTGGCGACGCCGTCCAAGGCCCGGGCTGTGACCGAAGACAAGGGGCGTGGCATCCGCCGCTACCGGTGGTGCCACGACAATCGGCATCTGCTCTATCTCCAGGACGAGGGCGGCAACGAGAACTGGCGTCTCTTCTCGCTCGATCTGGTGACGGGCGGTGTGAAGGCCCTCTCACCGGAGAAGGGCGTGACGGCCCGCATCCAGCAACTGAGCCCGAAGCACCCGCGGGAGGCCTTGATCGCATTGAACGATCGCGATCCGCGCTTCCACGACCTGCACCGCGTCGACGTGGCGACCGGCAAGCGCTCGCTGGTGCAGAAGAACGACGGTTTCCTGGGCTTCCAGACCGACGAGGACTTCCGCGTGCGCTTCGCTTCACGCCCAACACCCGCGGGCGGATCGGCTTCATTCATCAAGGCCGATGACGGCAGCTGGAAGCCGTTCGCGGAGACCGGCCCGGAGGATGTCATGTCCACCGGCCCGATGGGCTTCGACAAGACGGGCAACCTCATGTACCTGCGGGACTCGCGGGGCCGCGACACCTCGGCGCTACGCGTCCTGGACCTTCGTACGAAGGAATCGAGGGTCATCTTCGAGAGCGACAAGGCCGACATCGCGGGCATCAGCCTTCATCCGACGGAGAAGACGATCCAGGCTGTGAGCATCAACTACGACCGAGCGGAATGGACCATCTTCGATCCGGCCATGAAGGCCGATTTCGCCACGCTGGCCAAGGTCGACGACGGCGATCCACGGCTCACGAGCCGCAGCCTTGACGATCGCCAGTGGCTGATCTCGTTCCTCCGCGATGACGGGCCCGTGCGCTACTACCACTTCGATCGCGACAGCGGGAAGGCGCGCTTCCTGTTCACGAACCGCACGTCGCTCGAGGGCCTGCCGCTGGTGCGCATGCAGCCGATTCATGTCAAGACACGCGACGGCCTCACCATGGTTTGCTACCTGAGCCTGCCGAAGGGCTTCGACGCGGAGTCCTCCGAGACCCGCAAGCCCCTGCCCATGGTGCTCCTGGTGCACGGCGGCCCGTGGGCGCGTGATCGGTGGGGCTACGACCCGCTGCATCAACTGCTCGCCAACCGTGGCTATGCGGCCCTGTCCGTGAACTTCCGCGGTTCGACGGGCTTCGGGAAGAAGTTCCTCAATGCCTCGAACCACGAGTGGGGCCGCAAGATGCACGACGACCTCCTCGACGCCGCGGCGTGGGCCGTGGAAGGCGGGTACGCCGACACCGACAAGATTGCGATCATGGGCGGCTCGTACGGTGGGTACGCCACGCTGATCGGCTTGACGATGACGCCGGATCGCTTCGCGTGCGGCGTGGACATCGTGGGGCCGTCGAACCTGAACACCCTGCTCTCGACCATCCCGCCGTACTGGGCCCCGATGCGCAAGATGTTCGCGACACGCGTTGGAGATCCCGACACGGAGGAGGGCCGCAAGCTGCTCGAGGAGCGCTCGCCCCTCACGCATGTGGCGAAGATCAAGAAGCCGCTGTTGATCGGCCAGGGCAAGAACGATCCGCGCGTGAAGGAAGCCGAGGCGGAGCAGATCGTGAAGGCGATGCAAGAGCGCGGCATCCCCGTCACCTACGCGCTCTACCCCGACGAGGGCCACGGCTTCCGGCGCCCGGCGAACAGGAAGTCGTTCTTCGCCATCGTCGAGGCGTTCCTCGCAGGCGTGCTCGGCGGGCGCGCTGAACCCATCGGTGACGATCTCAAGGGATCCTCGGTCCAGGTTCCGACGGGCCGCGAAGGTGTGGCTGGTCTCAAGGAGGCCCTCGAAGCGCGCACGGGCAAGTGATCCTCTACGGGGTCGCAGGCTGGTCCTACGACGACTGGCACGGGCCCGTCTACCCACGTCGCAAGCCCCCGGCGTTCCATCCGCTCCGCTACCTCGCGCAGTTCCTCGACCTGATGGAGATCAACAGCACGTTCTACGCGCTGCCGCGGCCCGACTACGCCGAGCGCTGGGTCAAGCTCGTCGACGACGTGCCGGACTTCCGGTTCACGGCCAAGCTCCATCAGTCCTTCACCCACGGCCCGCTCGAGGACGTGCGCGCGGACGCGGCCGAGGCCTTCCGTCTGGGCGTCTCACCGCTGGCGGAAGCCGGTCGCCTGCTGGGCCTTCTCGTGCAGTTCCCCGTGACGTTCCGGGAGAACGCCGCGGGCTGGGAGCGCGTGGAGCGGATCCGGGCGCTGTTTCCCTCGGAACACCTCGTGCTGGAGCTGCGCCACCGCGGGTGGTTCGAGCGCTCGGCGCAAGAGCGCTTGGCGACGCTGGGCTACGGGCTTGCGCACATCGACCTCCCCGCCGCGCGCGATCACCCGCCGGCGGACCACGGCTCCCTCCAGGGGCCCGCGTACCTCCGCCTGCACGGGCGCAATCGGTCGACGTGGTTCGATCGGAAGGCCGGACGGGATGCCCGCTACGACTACCGCTATGCCAAGGACGAGATCAGCGATCTGACGCGCAAGCTGCGGACGCTGGAGAAGCGCAGCGAGAAGGCCCTGCTCGTGACGAACAACCACTTCGGCGGTCAGGCCGTCGCCGCGGCACTCGAGATCAAGGCCGGCGTAGCGGCCGCGACCGGCGGCGAGCCTCCGCTCGCGCCCGGTCCTCTCGTCGAGGCGTTTCCCGATCTGCGCTCGCTCGTGCGCGTGCACGGGCAGCAGACGTTCTTCTAGGGTGCGCGTCTAGCCTGCGAGTTCGTCGCGCAGTCGCACCAGACCGACCTCGGTCTTCATGTCGCGGATGCGACCGTCGCGGCACATGCGGATCGCTTCGTGCAAGTCCACGAGGAGGACCTCGCCCGCCTCTTCCATGACCGAGCCGTCGCCGATCGGCGCCCCCCGCTCGTCCAGGTCCGTCGCGATCGAGCGGTAGTGCACGCGTTCGTCCGAGATGCCTGGGGTGGCGAACAGCGGTGCGCCCAGCGGCTTCATGGCGGCGGGCGGTACGTCGTAGCCGGCTTCTTCCAGGCACTCCAGCGCGGCACGTCGCTCGACGCCGCCCGGGCCCGCGTCGTCCGGTTCCAGCAGGCCGGCCACGAGCTCGATGAGCATCACGTCCTCGGTCAACTCGGCGTGGGGGATCTTCTTGGCCGGACGGAAGTGCAGCGGAGGGCGAACCCCCGTGCGCAGGGCGACGCGTACGGTGCCGTCGTCCCTTCGCTCGTAGGGCACGACGGCGACGGCATCGATCTGCACGCGCGAGACGAGGTCGCACGGGTAGGGCTCCGAGAAGCTGCCGTCGTCGTAGCGGTTGCGCAGTGTGAGCCGGCGGAAGCGGAGGAAGCCCTCGTCCGGACCGAGGTCGGCCGTGCGGTCGGCTACTACCTCGATGTCGACGACGTTGCGCGTAGGCGGCTCGTTCACGCCGGCTCCCTTAGAGGAAGTAGTCCTCGGCATCGGCGACCGGTCCGTCGGTCAGGCCACGCGGATCCTCGATCGCCTGCTCGATCCACCAGTTGGTGTCGTTGTAGAGGCACGTCACCTCGCGGCACTCCGAGGTCGCGTCGAAGCGGCCCAGGATGGCGGCGGTCGCGTCGGCGGCCTGGCGCGTGGCGTCCTCGCTACTGAAGGCGGTGGCCGCGTCGATGCGCGCCTTGGGCACGCCGCGGTGGGCCGGGCAGTTCCAGAGCCCCAGCGGCGAGAGCACCTGGCGCAGGGCCTGCATGTGGCAGGTGTGCGGTTGCTGCGTCCACTCCCGCCAGCGGCCTGACTCCAGGAGCTTGAGGTTGATGCTTTCGAGCACGGCGAAGTCGTCGCTCGCGAAGGCACGCGCCTCGCCGATGCGCTCGTGGATGCGCGCGACGATCTCGGCGACCTCGGCCTTGGCGGCGTCCGGGTCCATCACCTCGGCGCCGTCGTCGGTCCGCGTGAGGAACGGCTTGTAGGAGATGTAGTCGAACAGATGGTCGCGCGCGAGCTGCGCGGCGCGCGGGATCTCGTCGAGGTTCTCGATGACCTCGGGTGCGCCCGCGCCACGTTCGCTGCCTTGCCACGTGATCACGAAGCTGAAGCCGATGCGCGGCTTGGGATTGACCGCCTTGATGGGGGGGATCCCCGCGCAGATCTCCTCGAGCGTGACGGGCTTCTTGGGCTTGTGCATCGCCTGGAACGTGGGGTCCGTCGCGGCATCGAGGCTCAGGCGGATCCAGTCGTTCTCATCGAGGCGATCGATGACGTCGAGGATGCGGTCGTTGCGCCCGCCGTTGCTCACTACGGCGACCTGGAGTTCGAGGTCCTTGAGGAAGCGCACGAAGTCGGCGAACTTCGGGTAGACGGTCGGCTCGCCGCCCCCGATGAGAATCACGGACTTCATGCCGCGCTCGGCCATCGTCTCGATGGAGGTGCGCAGCTTGGTGTCGTCGTAGGAGATCCCGCTGTTGAGGATGTCCCAGTCGATGCAGTGGTCGCACGCGTAGTTGCAGGCGGTCGTGAGGTCGAGGTTGATCGAGAGCGGTGCCCAGGCCGGCATGGCGGGCTCGGTCGCGCCCGCGGCAGCGGCCGCACGGCGCGACTTCTGCCATGCGACGTAGTCGACCACCCGGCTGTGGAAGGCCGGCTGCCGCAGCTTGCGCACGAAGTCGTGGATGGGCGCGTGCACGAGCGGCTCGTCATGCTCGGTGGATGCGGGGGGGGGCGTGTCGGCGCTCACGGCTAGGTCCCATCCTCGGATGTGCCGTGCGTTGTGCCCGGCACCGCCTCCATCAGGCGGACGAGATGCCGCATGCCGGGCAGGAGAGCGGGATCGAGCCCGCGTGGCCTGCCGGAGGCGACCTCGTCGAAGAACGAGCCTACGAGCAGGGGGGTGGGATCGGGCATCGGAACCCGGCGACCCTCGCGGGTGAGCTCCAGGGTGTAGGGCGACATGGACGTCACGACGCGGGTCGCGATCGCGCCATCGAAGCCGTAGGCGGCCACACGCGGCGGTGCAGGCATCAGGCCCAGCTCGAGCTCGCAGTGGATCGTGTGCTTCCCCGAGCGGTAGCCGAAGGCGATCGAGCCGCCGTGGGCGTCGTAGTGGGCGCGACCCCCGGTGACCGCGGCCTCGGGGTCCGGCAGGACCGTCGCGAGGAGGCTCAGCGGGTGCGAGAGGCTGGCCAGGAACATGTCGGCGCCTGGTGTGGTCGGCGAGAGCCGCATGAAGAACCGCTCCGGCAGCGCCGGCGTCTCGGGTACCAGCTCGCGGTAGGTGGCAAGGGTGTAGGGCCACTGCGCGTTCACCCGCAGGACGAGGCCGGCGTCGAAGAAGGCGCGACCCATGCGCTCCGCGCGCAGGTCGGGATCGGCCCCGCCCCAGAGGAGCGGCTTCTCGCAGAGCACATGCAGCTGATGGTCCAGGGCCGCGGTCAGCCAGGCTTCGTGGGTGTCGCGCGGACTCGCGATGACGAGCGCGTCGAGGTCCGGTACGGCGAACAACGCCTCGGCTGTCGATGTAGCTACGGGCGCTCCACCCAGGACCGGTGCGAGGCTCGTCGCCGCCGCGGAGGCGGTCTCCGGGGTCGTCCCGTAGACCGCGGCGACGGTGGCCCCGGCCTGATGGCAGAACGTCGCGAGATGTTCTCCGATGCCCTGCTGGGCTCGGCGGGCTCCGATGACGGCGACGCGCATGCCGGGACAAGGTACAAAGGCGGGCCGCGAATCCAGACCGTCATCGACAGGAGCTGCCATGGGAACCGAGATCTGTCAGGCCGTGTATCGCCCGAAGCCGGGCAAGGACGATGAGCTGGCGGCCTTGATCGCGGGCCACGTACCGATGCTGCAGGCCGAGGGCCTCGCCACGGACCGTGCCCCGATCGTGATGCGGTCCGGCAAGGACGGCACCTTCATCGAGGTCTTCGAGTGGGCGACCGAGGGCGCGGCCAGCCAGGCGCACACCAACCCCGAGGTCCAGAAGATCTGGGGCGCGATGGGGGAGGTGGCCGACTTCCTGACCCTCGCCGACGTCCCCGAGGCCACGGACCGCTTCGCGCATTTCGGGCCCGCCTAGCGCACGCAGCCAGAGCGCGTCCCCTTGGTTGGGCACGGCGCCAGATGATGTCCGCTGCTCTGGCGCGGCATCCGGCGTCTCAGGCCACCCTCAAGGGCGTAGGTTTCTGCGCTCACGATGCGGAACCGGGGAGGCGAAAGGGAGGGAGCCACGGCGGGGGCGGCCTTGGGCTCTCCTAGCCTGGAATCCTGGCGGCTTCGTCGCCGCTCCGCTGTGGCCAGGCGAGAAGCCTGCGGAGCGCCGAGCCAGCCGTGGTGACCTGCCTCCTTCCCCCCTGCGGGGTAGAGGCTGGCTCGGTGCTACCGACGCCTGCCCCACGTAGGGAACCCGAACGTCGATCGTGACGTGGCAGGGCCAAGAGCAACTCGGCGGTCCGCGCGGTAGCGCGGCACAGAGCGGAGTCCCCCCGTGACGAGGGAACAGAGTGGTGGAGGCGGGGGGAATCGAACCCCCGTCCCGAGACGGATCCGTACGAGCCTCTACGCGCGTAGTCCTTGTACTTGATTCTCATCTCGTAGGACGCCCGGGACAGGCTCCCTACAAGACCAGCGAGTAAGTTCTCACCGACAGCATCGACTCGCGGCGATGCGTCGGCCAGTTCACCTTATGGCGACCTGATTCCCTCGGTGAACAGGAGGGAGAGGTCGCGCAACTTAATTAAGCTGCGAGTGCGTAGTTGCTGTTGGCAACTGAGTTTTCCAGGCTTTGTTGACGAGGATGGCCTGGGTCCCCGGCGCGCCACCCGCACACACCTACGTCCGGTCGAATCCGTTCGCCCCCGCGCACATGCCGTGCGCAGGATGACCCGACGGAGAAGCCCCGAGGGCGCCTGCGGCGAAGTCGATGTCGGATGACAGTGGACGCGGTCCAGCGGTGGACCGGTCCATTCCTGCGAAAGAGCAAGGCGCATTGTAGGGCGCGCGGGAGGCGCTGACGCTTGGATGCCGAGCGGGTCTCACGGAACAGGGCATCACGGAAGAGGGTCTGGTGGCTCGATAACCGGGCCCACATCGGTAGACTCCCCGGCGGAGGCCCGATGAACCACGCTGCCCGCATCCCCGCAACCATCGTCCTGCTGCTGATTCCGTTCGCCGCCGGCTGCTGTTGCGGTCCCGCTGCGACCACAGCCAGCACCCCTGGTACGCCCACGACCACGGTCGTCGTCAGCCAGGTCGAGCGTGACGCCGAGCGACTTGCGCTGCTCTACCAGCGGGCCAAGAGCGGCAAGGCGACGGCGGCTGAGGGCATCGGCTTGCTGAAGGAACTGCACCTGGGCAAGCGCCTCAAGCCCGCACTCACGCGCTTGCTGCGCGACTTCGCTGGGAGCTCCGAGGCCGTGCAAGGCCTGCTGAAGCAAAGGGAGTACTTCGGCGAGCTGATCCAAGCAGAACTCTGCATCCGTGGCGTCGTCCCGGCGTGTTCCAAGATCACCTACGAGCCGTGGAGCCAGATTGGCGCGCGTCACGATGCGTTGATGGCCAACGTCAAGCCCGGTGCTCTCACCGCCGACCCGACGCTCGCCGAGATCGCTCGTCTGGGGGGCTCGTCCTGGACTGGCGGCAACGCCGTGGAGACGCTCATCGACGGATCCGCGTCGTGGGCCAAGCGGCGCGAGATGCTCGCGGGGGCCAAGCGCAGCATCGATGTGCTGACCTGGGCGTTCTACGACGACCACACGGGCTGGACCGCGGCGCGGGCGCTGGCGCAGAAGGCCAAGGAGGGCGTGCACGTGCGCGTCATGCTGGACCGACGCGTCGCGACCCACGCTCCGTACCAGGCCGTGGCCGACTGGCTTCGCAAGCAGGCCTTCGCTCCGACGTCGGACGGCAGCGGCAAGGGCTCGCTCCAGCTCATCGGGTGGCAGGACCCGGAGCGCCCGTTCGACGGCCAGCACCGCAAGATCTTCATCGTGGATGGCCGGCACCTCGTTGCCGGCGGCATGAACTACGGTGACTGGTACAGCCACCAGAACCCGAAGGAAGCGAACCGTTGGCGCGACACGGACGTCTACGTCCGGGGGTACGCCGCCATGGACGCATCGCGGTTGTTCCACTCGCTCTGGAACGAACAGATCCGGAAGCGCGGCCTGAAAGTCCAAGCCTCGCCGTTCGTTGCCAGGCAGCCGCTCCCGACGACCCAAGGGGGCGAGGCCGTGGCCGTGGTGTCGCACCAGGCCGGCCGGGACGAACACATCCTGCTGTCGTTGCTGCGCGCCATCGAGGCCACGACGACCAGCATCGACATCGAGATGGCCTACTTCATCCGCATCCCGTCGATGGCTTCGGCCCTGCGTCGTGCCATCGCGCGAGGCGTGAGGGTGCGCCTGCTCACCAACAGTGCGGAGAGCGTGGATGAGACCCTGATCTCGAGCGCGATCCTCACCACGGCGAAGGAACTGTCGGACGCCGGCGCGGAGGTCTACCTACGCCGGGGCTCGACGTTGCATAGCAAGTTCATGATCCTCGATCGGACGTTCACGTCGATCGGCAGCTACAACCTCCATCCGCGCTCCTACCGCATGGAGGGGGAGGTCATGTTCCACATCGTCGGCACCACGACGGCGGCATCGCTCACGGCGGCGTTCGAGAAGGACATCCAAGCCGCGGACAGGATCGACCCGACCAAGCCGCTTGCCATCCCGACCAATCCACTCACCGTGTTGGCGTTGCGCTTCTTCCCCGACCAGCTCTGATCTCATTCGAGGGCTTGGAAGGCGCAGCCGTTCCAGGCGCTACTTGTCGAGCTCGGCCTTGAACTCATCGTGGGCGGCCTTGAAGGCATCACGTGCCTTGACCCAGTTCTCGCCGGTGGCGTCCTTGGTCCTGGCGTAGGCCGCTTCGACCTTCTTCCACTTCGCGTCGAGGGCCACCTTGGCATCAGCGCTCCAGTCGGCGCTCTTCTCCTTGGCCTTGGCCCACTGGCCTTCGAGGTCCTTCATCTTGTCGCCGAAGAGGGCCAGGGCCTGGTCCTTCTTCTCGGCCCCGTACTCGGCGACGGCCTTCCAGGTGCCAGCGGCCTTGTCGCCGATGTTCTTCAACTTCTCGTTGTCTCCGCACCCGGCGGAGAGAAGGAGGGCGAGGGAGCAGACCAAGCTGATGATGCGTGACATGGGGAAGTCTCCTTGGTCAGAGGGTACGTCGGCGGCGAGCGAAGTGTCAGGCGGGCAGGACCGGGGGGATGCGCGGGTGGGCCGGGCCCGGCGGAGTTCCCGAGCTACGTGATCTCGCGGATGCGCTTGCGGTCCTGCTTCTCGCGTTCGTACGAGCGCTTGTCGCCCTTGCGACGGCCGCGCCCCAGGCCGAGTTCGACCTTCACGCGCGGGCCCTTGAAGTACATCTGCAGCGGGACGAGCGTCTGCCCCTTGGCCTCGAGCTTGTGTACGAGCTTGAGCAGCTCGCGTTTGTGCAGGAGGCACTGTCTCGGCCGCGCGGGCTCGTGGTTCATGGTGGAGGCCTGCTGGATGGGCAGGATGTGGACGCCGTAGAGCCATAGCTCGTCGCCCTGGAAGCGTGCGTACCCCTCGGCGATGGTCGGTGTGCCGTTGCGGAGGGACTTCACCTCGGTGCCGAGAAGGATCAAGCCGGCCTCGATGGTGGACTCGATGACGTAGTTGCGGCGCGCCCGGCGGTTCGTGGCGAGCACGATCCGCCCCGTCCCCTCCTCGGGCTTGCGGTCCTTCGTCTGCTTCTTGCTCTTGCGGCTCATGTCGTCGGGGCGTCGTCTTTCGGTGCGCGCTGGCTCCGGGCGCACGGTCCCGGGCGGGGGCCGCGTATCCTACGCGCCCATGTCGCGAGCCCGCCCCGTACGTCCCTCCCTTTCGCAGTCCGGCCTCTCGTGGGCCGGGGTCCTGCTGCTCACTCTCTTGGGGGCCTGCGAGAGTCTCGGCGACGAAGAGCCGCGCAGCACCGGGCCGGTGCGGATCGATCGGCCTCCGCTGCCGCGGACCGACGGCCCGCGCATGCCTGGGTTCAGCGGCGGCGACCCTCGTGCGCGCGGCTGGGTGCGCGTGGAGGACCTGCTGTGGATCGATGCCCGGGATGAGTCTGCCTACCGCCGGGGCTTCGTCTCCGACGGGGCGGGGTACGTCAGCTTCGACGCGGTCCGTCAGAGCGGGGTCGATGCCCACGGCGGCCTGCGGATGCGGACCGATCACCTAGCCGTCCATACGAACGCGTCGTGGCGGCGCGCGCTCGAGGTCGCGCGCGAGGCCGAGACCCACGTCGGTCGGCTGATGGGGGCGTATGGCGACCTGCTGGACCTGCGGCTCCCGCGAGGGCCCATGAAGGTCGTCGTGACGGCAACGCGCGCTGAGTTCGAGCGCACGATGCGGGGCCTGGTGCATGACCCCGTGGGCTGGGGCGCGTTCTACGACGCGCGGTCGGGGATCGTATATGTGAGCCTCGAGGCCGCCCGTGACGGCGCGCTGCCCTGGCGGGCTGACCTGCGTCACGAGATCACGCACCAGGTGCTCGATCTGTCGAGGCCGCTCTCGCGGCGGGGACGGGCCTTCCCGCGGCCGTGGTTCTGGCTCTGGGAGGGCTTCGCGATCTGGAGCGAGGGCTTTGGCGACGCGGCGGGCCGAGACACCGGTGCCGAGCGCATCGCCCGCTTCCAGCGGCGCTACGCGTGGAACGACTGGACGCCGCTCGCCAGGCTCGTGGACCTCGGCCCGGCGGCGTTCGAAGGGCGTCACTACGACCAGACAGCTTCCTTCGTTCGCTACCTGCTGGATCCTCGTGTGCCCTTGCGCGCGGCGGCGGTGACCGATCTCGTGCGCCGCCTGCTGGCCGGCGAGCTCCTGCCGGGATCCCAGCTCGAGCGCGCCGCGGGGGTTGGGCTGCAGGAGCTCGAGCAACACTGGCGGGCGACGGTCGGACAGTGAGCGACGCACGCCCTAGGCGTGGCATGCTTTCGCCATGCGCACTGTTACGCTCAAGCCTGGCCGCGCGAAGGCCGTCTGGATGGGTCATCCCTGGGTGTTCGCCGACAGCGTGAACACCGTGGAAGCCGGCGCCGTCGGCGGAGACTGGGTGCGTGTGCTGGATGCGGACGGACGTGCCGTCGGTCAGGGATTCTTCTCGCCGGGTTCCGTACTCACGGTGCGCCTGGTGACGCGCGAGGCGGAGGAGCAGTTTCCTGCCGCGGTGCTCACGTCGCGCATCGAGCGCGCCGTGGCCCTGCGGCAGCGACTCTTCCCGGACCCGGAGCGCACGAACGCCTACCGCCTCGTGCACAGCGACGGCGATGGGCTGCCGGGCTTGGTCGTGGATCGGCTCGGCGACGTGCTCGTCGCGCAGTTCGGCATCAAGGCGACGTACGCGCGCCGTGACGCAATCTCCGCGCAGTTGCTCGAGCTGACCGGTTGCACGGGTCTCGTGAGCCGCCTCGCGGGCTACGAGGCCATCGAGGGCATCCCGGAGGACGCGTCGCCGCTCGTCGTGGGTGCGGCCCCGGCCGAGCAGCTTGAGATTCGCGAAGGGGGCCTCGTCTTGGAGGCGGCACCGTTGGCTGGACAGAAGACCGGCCACTACGTGGACCAGCGCGAGAACCGCCGGTTGGTGGGGGAGCTGGCCGCGGGCCTCGACGTCCTCGATCTCTACAGCGGCACGGGCGGGTTTGGCCTCCAATGTGCCGTGCATGGCGCCAAGCATGTGACCGCCGTGGACACTTCCGCGAGGAGCTTGGAAACAGCGCGGCGCAACGCGACACGCAATGGCGTGGCGTCGACCTTCGAAGCCCAGGATGGTGATGCGCGCGCCTGCCTGACGGCCCTGCGCGGGGCCAAGCGCAGCTTCGATCTCATCGTCGCGGATCCTCCGAACTTCTTCCCGCGTGGAAGTGGGGCCCGAGGCAAGAAGGGTCCGGAGCGTGCGGCCATGAAGGCGCATCGCGAGCTGAACGTGCGCGTGCTGAGCCGCGTCGCGCCGGGAGGCTTCCTGGCGACGTTCAGCTGCAGCGCTCGCCTGGAGCCCGTGGGCTTCCTCGAGATGCTCCGATCCGCGTCCCGGGAGTGCCGGCGCGACTTCCGCGTGCTGCGCGAACTCGGTGCCGGCGCGGACCATCCCGTGGCGCACGGTCTGCCCGAAGGACGCTATCTCACCGGATTCTTGCTGCAGGTCGACTGACGGCGTCTTCGCGCCGAAAGCCTGATTCGTAGGGATTTCGGGGTGCGACCGAACGGGCGCCATGCGAGCGGGCTGTCCGGAAGCGGCGCCCAGGCGCTACACCCACCTGTTCGAATCCTGGGCCGCTTGCGCGACCTGGGGCACCGCGTCGGGTTGCAGGTGTGGACGAGATCAGGGTTCCGAGACTCCTTCGAGCCCCCGGACGGGGCTCGCTGAAGAAGAACCTCCCATGCGCCTCCCCAGCTACGCATCCTCTGACAGTCCCTCTCCGGAACCCTCTCCGGAACCCTCTCGTGAACCCTCTCGCGAGCGAACGCCTTCCGCCCGCCGGTACGACGGCATCGCCGTGCTACGCCTCCGAGGCCGAGGGCGCGTTGTCATCGACCTCAAGGGCAGCGGTCTGCTGACCCTGCGCCGCGGTCGCTTCGACGACGTGAGCTTCGAGGGGCAGGGTGTCCCGCGGTACCTGTCCGCGGACTGCGTCCACATCAGCGCGGCGCGAGGACGCCTCGTGCTGGAAGGCGAGGAACTCGAACTCGAGTTCCGCGGGGGCACGATCAACGCGTCCCTGACGGGGGAGTTCGAGGTCGAGGTGCACGGCCTGGCGTGGGGCCCGGCACGGCCGCGGGGCCGTCTCGATCAAGGGCTGAGGCTCGAGGGCATCGAACGAGCCCGGGGTGGACGTGCCGCGTAGCGGGGACGTGCCGCGTGGAGCGACCGTGCCGCGCCGCATGCCAAGAGCAGGCACCATCGACGGATGAACGGGCGCAAATGTTCCCTGCGACGCAGGAAATGGATCTCTGGGCCCTCGGACCCAAGTGCGATCGTTCGGACCGAACTCCGCTGCCCTCCGGACGGGTATAACCATGGACCCACCTCGGAGAATCCCCCCATGACCCGATACGTTCTGCCGCTCTTCCTTGCGGCCGCCTTGGTCGTGCCCGCCTGGGCCGATGACGTACCCAGCCCGACACCCAAGCCCGCCGAGAAGCCCGCCGAGAAGCCGGCTGAGAAGCCGGACGCCACGCCACCGAAGGCTGAGCTCGACAAGAAGGCTCCCCCGATCGTGATGAGCGATACGGCGGGCCGCAGCTTCGAGCTGCATGACTGCCCGATCGTGCGCAAGGATGCCGAAGCCGTCGTCCTGACCACGGCCAAGAAGTTCGGCGCCGCCAAGGACGCGAAGCTCGACGTCAAGATCGCAGCCCTCACGGGCGTGAAGGACGAAGACGGCGACCTCGACGAGGCGAAGGTCAAGGACCTCGCCGTTGCGTGCGGCGAGTCGTTCGGGCTCACCGCGACCGAGGAGTCCGCCGCATCGCTCAAGACGCTCAAGGACGTCGTGGACTGGATCGCGAACGCCAACAAGGCGCCCATCCTGCTGATGACGTGGTCGCCGCGCTGTCCGACGAGCAAGAAGCTCAATGACAGGATCGTCGAACTCATCGCTGCGAAGAACGTGCGCATCTACGCCGTGGCCTGCAACACGCGCGACACGGATGAGTCGTACGCCCAGTTCCAGGAGGCGTTCGACTTCGAGGTGCGCATCTTCCCTGACCGCGAGCAGAAGGTCACCGACATCCTCGGTGGCAAGACCACCCCGCACTTCTTCCTCTTCGACCCGAAGGGGACGCTGCGCTACAAGGGCGGCCTCGACAACGACCCCATGGGCTACATGGAAGACGACGAGCGCAAGGACCACCTGAAGGACGCGATCGACGCGGTCTTCGCCGGCGGGGATGTCGCGGTCAAGGAGACCGTCCCGGCTGGGTGAAGTGTCAAGCGTGGCAAGCCCGGTTCGGGCAAGAAGAGCAAGCAGAAGCCTTCGATCCAATAGCGCAAGCAACACACACGAGACACGAAAACGGGCGGCCATCGGGCCGCCCGTTTGACGTTTTGGGGAGGTGGCGGCCTGGGGAGGACGCGCCGCGTCCCGTCAGAAGTCCATGATGCGCACTTCCGCATCCTCGATGGAGTAGATCGCGTAGACGATCTCGGACTCCTTGACCTCCTTGACGCGCAGCGTGCCGATGACGCGCATCGGCTTGATGGTGTTGGGCAAGCCCTCTTCGCCCTTCTTGAGCGTGACCCGCACAGCGCCGTCCAGGCCCGGCGGAACGCCGTAGCAGCACGACCAGTGACTGGCCACGAGATGAAAGTCGCGGATGTCGTCGTACTCGAACACCGTCATCAAGAAGCCGATCATGACGACCTTCTTGCCGTCGAGCTTCGTGATGTCGGCGGGCATGCCCTCGAGTTTGGGTCGGTACTCGTAGGTCCGCAGCAGTTCCCACATCAGCGGCTCGACGCCCGGGATGTCCGGCGGCACCACGCCCATGAGGAGTCCGGTGGCCGGATCTACCTGGAGGCCCGCCGGGAGATCGAGGGAGGCGTCGCCTCCTTCGGCGCCGCCTGCGCCGAGGATGCCGCGCTTCGCTCCTTGAGGCGCCGCGTCAGGCCCGTCGGCAGCCGCCTTGTAGCCTTCGAACCAGAGCACGACAGCGGCCAGCGTCAGCGCGGCGATGAGCCACCGATCGAACATGAGCGACCTCCTCGCATGGATAGCAGGTCAGCCATCGTACGGGACGGCCTCGGCCTCGACGATCTCGAAGAGCGCAATCAGCGGGCCCGTGCCGTCCTCGTACAGGTGCTGCGGCCGGATGCGGAAGGTGCCGCGGACGCGAACGGGCGCCGCGGTGGCGTCCATGCCGGGACCGCGGCGCTTGAGCACGACGGTCACCTGATCCCCGAAGCCGGGCGCCCGGCCGAAGCAGCACGTGTAGTGACTGCCCACCAGCAGGAACTCGCGCATGTCCCGCAGCCGGTAGAGGGCCATCTGGAAGCCTGCCATCACGACGGTCTTGCCCTCGAGGGCGCGGATCGCCGCGGGCACGTCCGCCCCCGACGTGGACTCGTTGCCTACCGCCAGGACGTCCCACATCAGGGGCGTATCGCCGTCGTCGGGCGCGAGGTCGATGCCCGTGAGCCACCCGGTCTCGGGGTCGACCGAGGCACCCGCGGGCAGGCCCGGGGGCTTCAGGGGATCGGTGTTCTCGTGCACGCTCAGCGCGAGGTCGAAGCCCGTGCTCCGCGGCGAACCGCCGGCCGCGCCGCTCGCGCCGAACCAGACAGCCACCACGACGCACGCGCCGACGAGCAGGGTGACGAATGCGTCGAGGGGCGCGAGACGCATCACTCGGTCGGATGCAGGTTGGAGGCCACGGGCGTGCGCAGGCCTTGCCAGGCGGGCAGCAGGCCGATCAAGACACCCAGCACGACGAGTACGCCCAGGATCACCAGATCGATGGTGCCGAAGCCGCTGCCGATGAACACGCCGGCCTTCTCGAGCAGGAAGGGCGCAATGAGGATGATCGTGCCGTGCCCGAGCAGCATGCCGGCCACGCCGCCCAGGACGCAGAGCAGCAGCGCTTCGCTCACGATGATGGCGAAAACGTGGCGCGGTCGTGCGCCGACCGCGCGCAGGATGGCGATCTCGCGACGCCGTCCTTGAATGGTGTTGTAGAGGCTGACCATCGTGCCGACCCCGGCCACGATGATCATGAGGGCGACGATCCAGGTCAGGAGCTTGCCGATCGGACTGATGATGTCGAACAGCTCACGGATCTTGTCCTGCGGCAGGACGGCTTGCACGGGACCTCGCGCATTGCGCACGTCCGCGACGTAGCGCAGGCGCAGCACAGGGCTCTTGAGGCGGACGCCGACAGCGCTCAAGCCCAGCTCTTCCTTCGTGCCGTGCTTGTGCCCTTCGTGGTCGTCGCCCTCTTCATGGGCATGGTCGTCATGCGCATGACCCTCGTGGTCGTCGCCGTCGTCGCCGTCGTCGTGGGCATGACCATGGCCGTCGTCCTTCTTCGCGGGGGCCTTCGCGGCGTCCGCCTTCTGCTTGGCGTCGTCGCGCTCCTTCTTGCGCTCGTCGCGGCGCTTGCCCACCTGCTCGCCGGCCTGCTTGTGGTCGCCGACCTCGTAGAACGTGTCGATCGCGATGTAGATGCCTCGGTCCGCGGGCGTGCCCGTCGGCTTCATGATCCCGACGATCTCCCACTGCTCGCCGTGCTCCACGACACCGACGCCGTGCGTGACGCGAAAGCGTGTGCCGATCCCCACGCCCGTGTTCGCGGCCGCCATGCTGCCGAAGACGGCCTCGAAGTGCTTGCCGTCCTTGAACGGGCGCCCGCGGATGTGGTCGAGCAGCTTCGTGCCGCCGCCGTCTTCCAGCGCGCGGAACATGTCCGTCGATGTGCCGATCACCTTGAAGCCTCGGAACATGTCTCCGACGGCGTAGGGCACGGCGTACTTGACCATCGGATCACGTTTCGCGGCCTCGTACTCCTCCCACGGGATCGTGCCGCCGATGTCGCCGACGTGGAACATCGTGTTGAGGACGATGTCGAGCGTGCTGCCGTGGGTCGGGCCCAGGATGCAGTCGTAGCCGCGCGCCGTCTGGCGGTAGGACGACTCGGCGCCGTCCCGCAGGGCGATGACGGCGATCGTCAGCGCGACACCGAGCGCGATCGACACCCCCGTCAGGATGCTCGCGAGCTTGCGCTGCTTCAGGCTGCGCCAGGCCAGACCGAGCACCGTCATGCGGGGCTCCCCTCAGGTGTGCGCAGGGTCTCGACGCGCTCGAAGCGCGCCACCTGCGTCTCGTCGTGCGTGACGACGAGCAACGCGGCTTGCGACTCGAGCGCGAACTCCATGAGCAGGTCCATGCACTGGATCGCGCGCGCCGCGTCCAGGTTCGACGTGGGTTCGTCGGCCAAGACGAGGGTGGGGTGTCCTGCCAGGGCACGCGCGATGGCCACGCGCTGCTGCTGGCCGACGGAGAGTTGCGCGGGCTTGTGCATGCGGCGGTCGCTGAGGCCCACACGATCGAGCGCCTCGCGGGCGGCCTTGCGCGGGGCCTCGCCCTTGCGCGGCCGGAAGCTCATGCCCAGTTGCACGTTTTCGAGCGCGGTCAGGCCCGGCAACAGGTTGAAGGTCTGGAAGAGGTAGCCGATGTGCTGCGCGCGCACACGGTCGCGCGCGGTCTCGGACCGGCCGGTCATGCGCTCACCGGCCACCTCGATGACGCCGCCGTCGGCCGGCAGGATGCCGGCGATGATGTTGAGCAGCGTCGTCTTGCCGCTGCCGCTTTCGCCTCGGAGGGCCAGCGCTTCGCCGTGTGCCACGTCGAGCGTGGGGATGTCGAGGGCCAGGAAGGTCCCGCCTTCCGGCTCGCGGTAGGCCTTCGTGAGGTCGCGGATGTGGAGTGCGGGTTCAGACATGGCCCAGATGGTAGGGGAGGATCGGCCCCACGCCGACGCCGCGAGGCGTGATCCGGGCAAGAACGGGAATGACCTCGACCCCGGCGGCTGCGGCCCGATCCAGCGCGGCCGCATAGGCGGGATCGATGTCCCAGGCCGGACGGAAGGCGTCCACGTCCGCGCGGCTGACCAGGTAGAGCATGACGGCGCGATCGCCGGCCTCGACGAGGCGGCTGAGGGCCTCGAGATGCTTCAAACCACGCGCGGTCACCGCATCGGGAAAGCGCGCCTCCCGCCCCTCGCGCAGCGTGACGTTCTTCACCTCGACCCAGCAGCGCCGCGCGCCGTCCTCGAGCAGGACGTCAAAGCGACTCCGATCGCCGTCCGGTACCTCGGTCCGCACCCTCGTGTACCCATCCAAGCCGGCGATCGCCCCGCGGCGAAGCGCCGCCGCGACCACGTGGTTGGGCACGGCCGTGTTGACGAGGACCCACGCGCGCCCGGAGCGGATCTGTTCGAGGTTGTGCGAGAGCTTGCGCTTGGGGTTGCCGGCGTCGCGGATGCGTACCGCACTCCCCGGCTCGCTGCACGTACGCATGCTGCCAGGGTTGGCGCAGTGCACCGTCAGCGTGCGCCCGCCCCGGAGTTCCACGTCGGCGAGGAAGCGCTTGTAGCGACGGAGCAGGATGCCCTCTTCCAGGGGCCCGGGGTAGCGGTAGTCGAGGCGCGGCACGAGCTCAGGAACGGATCTTGCGGCTGAAGCGGATGGCCTGCCCCACGAAGCTGACGATGAGCATCAAGGCGGCGACGACGAAGACGAGCAGGAACACGCGCTCGATCAGACTGTCGAGCACTTCGGCCGACGCGCGCCCGAGCTTGCTACCGGCCGGCATGCTGACGAGCTTCCCGCGGGTCGCAGCGAGGACGAAGAAGGCGCTGCCCGCGAGACTTCCGAGCGCGCCGGCGGCGGCGGCCCAGGAACCTGCACCCCGCCCCAGGATCGTCAGGACATGGCGCGCGGCGAAGAACACGAGCACGATGTTCGCCAGGGGCAGGACCTCCTTCAGGTCGCCCGCCAGGAAGGGCTGCATGTCGTCGCCCTGCTTCACGGCGAAGACCGCGTCGAGCAGGAAGTTCAAGATCACGGCGACCAGGCCGAGAAGGATGAGGCCCTCGATGGCACCCCGCCTGGTGGGGATGCGATCGAGCGGCATGGCGGGCTCGAAGCGATCCGGCCGCGCACGCCCCACGGCCACGAAGAGCGCGAGGAGGGCGCCCGTATCGATGAGGAAGATGGTGATGACGCCCAAGAAGACCGCGGAGAACGGCTCCTTGGGGAGCGGGGTCAGCAGACCTGTGATCGGGGCGCTCTGGGCGCCGGCGACCGTGAGGGCAATCGACAGCAACAAATGACAGGCGAAGACGGCGGCTAGCAGACGGACGAAGCTGCGTCGGGTAGCGAGCGGGATCGTGAGCGGCGCCGAGACGAGGTCGTCCGCGAGGCGCTCCGGGGGCCCGAGAGCCTCCAGCGCGCGCCGCTCGGCCTGCTCGTCGCTCAGGGCGGGATCCCGATGCAAGGCAGCCTCGATGCGATCGTCGATGAGCGCCGAGACGTCCTGGCGGACGCGTGCGCCTTCCTTCGCAGGCAGGAGATCATCCAGTCGATCCAGGTAATCGCGACGAGAGAGGTCGGTCACGAGTCCTCCTTGGCCTCTGCGGGGGCATCTTCTGGTACGTCCGCAGAAGGCGGGGCTTCTTGCGTCAGCCGGTGCAGGACGCCATCCGTGGCATCCCGCGCACGCGACCATGCGGCGAGCATGGCAGCCTTCACCTCCCTACCTTCGGCCGAGAGTTCGTAGTACTTGCGCGGCCGCTTGCCGCCCGTGTCCCATCGGGACGAAAGGACGCCGGCTTTCTCGAAGCGGCGAAGGATCGGGTAGAGGGTTCCCTCCTCGACGGCGAAGCCAGCCTCGCCGAGCAGGCGGACGAGGTCGTAGCCGTAGCGGGGCGTCTCCAGATAGTGCAGCGCGACGAGCTGGACGACGCCTCGTCTCAGTTCGGCTTCGAAGCGGGGATCCACGCCGTTCGTCACGTTCGGCCTTCCTCAATCCATGCGAGGCCCAGTGTAGGGCGTCATTTCATGCCATGCGACACTCCGTTTCCGTCGTCGGCCCGCGCTGGCGGCTAGGATGCCTCGATGCCCCGGAAGGACGTGTGCCGCCTGCCTGATGCAACCCAGCGTGCTCGGCGCCTGCCGCTGCCACGTGGAGGGCTGGTCTGCTTCGTCGCAGCGTGCCTGCTCGGTGCGGGGCTGCTGGCGCGCACCGGGGCCGCGGATGCACCGCCGGATCAAGCCACGCGGGTCGATGTCGCGCTCCGCCACCTCGGCTCGCCGCTGCTGGCCGAGCGCCTCGGTGCCGTACGGGCTCTGGTCGATCTGCTCCCTGGCGTGAGGGGCCGTGTGATCGAGGCGCTGCCTGGTGCTTCGTGGACGATGCAGATGCACCTCATCGAGGTTCTGGCCCACGACCGGAGCGACGACTCCGTCCAGGCTCTGCTCGAACACTTGACGCGCGCCGAAGCGACCCAAGCGGTGTTGATCCAGAACACGTTGGCGCGCGACCCGCAGGCGGCGTCCCGGCTTCTGGCTGCGTGGCGTGCCAACCCCGAGGCCTTCTTGCTGCGGGCGGGCACGACAGGCCTTGCTCCCAGGCGTCTCGCCTCCCTCGTGCAGCTCTGCCGCCGGGCGGAGATCGAGGCGCGCTTCCTCAGTCGCAAGAGCAAGAGCGGCAGCACGGGCTATTACGAAGGTCAGTACGACCTGCTGCAGGGAACGGGCCTCGAGAAGGACTTCCGCGAGCACGCGCTCGCGATCGCGGCTGGCATCGCCCTCGATGAGGCCATCCCGACGGCCGGCGTCTACACCAGCGGGGTCTACCGCTTCGTACGCACGCACCACGTGGACACGTGGGAGCTCAAGTCCATGGCGCTGCACGCCGTGGGCGAGCTGTGCACCAAAGCCGACAAGGCCGTCATCCTCCGCCTCGAGGAGCGCCTGGTCGAGCTCGTCGGTGAAAGGGCGCAGTTGCTCGAGCGGATGCACGAGCGTTGGACCGGTCGCTGGGCCAGCAAGCCGTTCCAGGACGCGCTCATGGAGTGGGACGACGCCTTGGCCGAATACCTCGACCATCTAGCCTGCCTGCACCAGATCGAGCCGGAGCGTTACGGGCCGTTCGTGCGCCGCTTCGTCACGGAACTCAAGGGATTTCGGGATCCCTTTGCGCCCTTGGCCCGGTGGAGCTACATCGCCGCGCTGCTGATACGCGTCGGGTACTACGACGAGGCGATCACCGCGTTCCAGTACGCGATGGGCCGCGGCTCGAAAGCCATCGGCTACTACAACATGGCGTGTGCCGCGTCGGGGGCGTCGAAGACGGTCGGCCTGAGCGAACGACAGAAGACGCGCTACCTGAACGACGCGGTCATGTACCTCAACTTCGCTGTCGAAGGCGGCTGGTCCGACATCGAATGGATGAACGAGGACCGGGACCTGGCGCCGGTGCGCAAGCACCGCGCGAGCGGCTACGCGCGGGTCATCGAGAGGATCAAGCGCGAGCTGCACATCCCGGGCATCGACCCGGACGAGGCCCCGAAGAAGCCAGCCAAGAAACAAGCGCGGGACGGGGCCTCGAAGGCGGTCCCCAAGAAGGGCGGCTAGGCGGGCTTGCGGAGGGCGCGAATCAGCAACTGGCTGCCCACGGCCAGAGCCCACGCTACGACGAGCGCCGCGAAGCCGACGATGACCGAGCCCTGGATCGTCCCGTCGTTCCAGCCGCCCGCGATCACGGCCGCGAGCCAGAAGAGGCCGAGCAGCATCTCGAGGACCATACGCTTTCGCGGGCCCGGCTTGGGCGTCCGTCCAAAGAGCGTGCTGGTGGTGATGCCGAAGGCGACGCCGATGCCGAGGGTCGGGAATCCGCCGACAAGCCATGCGAGCGCCGCGGCGATGATGAACGCCGTGGCCGCGAGGACGCGCGCCGTCCACAGACGCTCCGGATGGTCCTCGTCCTCGGTGGTGCTCAGCGCTGTGACGCCCGCGGCGTAGAGACCGATCGCCAGCGGCGCCAGCAGCACGTACCAGGCGGCTGCGCCGGAGAGCACCAGTGGCCACAGGGCGATGGAGGCGTTGGCCGCGCGAACGCCGCCCATGGCAAGCACACCTGGCAGGTAGGCGTTCTTCACGACGAAGTCGTAGACGAAGGCACAGGCCACGGCGGCGAGCACGGCCCAGCGGGAGCCGAACGGGCCGCCGCCGATGGCAATCGCGCCACCGGCACAGAGCGCGACCAGCACGCCCACCGCGAGGGGCTTCAGATCCCCCGACGGCAGCGGGCGCGACGGGTCCTTCAGGCGGTCGACCTCCATGTCCGCGAGGTCGTTGGCCGCCATGCCGGCGAAGTAGATCAGGACCGAGGTCGCGGCCAGCAGGCCCCAACTCGCCAGGTCGGATGCGCGCACGACGAGACCGGCGCTCATCCAGCCGAGCAGCGTGCAGGCAACCACGTCGCACACCGGCGTCGCGGCCAGCGGCAGGCGGACGATGCGCAGCCAGGGCTTGAGCATGCAGCTAGGCCCTGCTGGGAGACTGCTCGTCGCGAGCCTGCTGAGGCCGAAGCGAGCCGGAAGCATGACGAGCCATCGCGCCGGAGGCGTGCTCGTGCCCGTTGAGGATGCGATGGCGAGTTGGGCTCCGGAGGAGCGAGAGCATCGGCGGGCGCAGTAGGGGAGTCTTCAAGCAGGGCCTAGGAGAAGAGGCGCGTGAAGTCGTTCTTGAAGGCGAAGAACATCAGCACGAGCAGCATCAAGAAGCCCACCTTCTGGAAGCGGAAGATGGTCTCGTCCGTGAGCGGCTTGCCCTTGATCTTCTCGATGAGGATGAAGACCAGATGGCCTCCGTCCAGCACGGGGATCGGCAGGATGTTCAGCACCGCGAGCATGACGCTGACGTAGGCCAGGAACCAGATCAGACGCAGCAGCGAGTCCTCGGCGAAGCGCTTGCTGGCAGTGATCAAGGTGATGGGACCGGCGATGTTCTTGTTGAACGAGATGCTGCCGGTGAACAGCGCACCGATGGTGCGAAAGACGTTCTTCGTCTCGCGCCAGGTACGCCCGGCGCCCATGGCGAACGCTTGGCCGACGCCGTCGGTTTCCCAGCGCTCCTTGTGCTCGACGACCGTGATCTGGACGCGCCCCAGGCCCTCCAGGGCGACGGGCGTGACGGAGGCCGTGGCTTCCGTTCCGTCGGGCTTGCCGTACGTGATGTCGATCGACGTGCCGGCTTGGGTCTTCTTCAGAGCCGCCAGGATGTCGGACCACTCGCGGACCAGCACGGTGCCGATCTTCTTGACCGGCGCGCCCACCGGGATGCCGGCCTCCAACGCGGGAGCGCTCGGGTAGCGGTGCAGGCCAGCTGTCTCGTACAGGGTGCCGGCCGCCAGCGGGTACACGCGGGTGTCCGTCTTGCTCTTCACGGCGACATTGGCCAGGAAGCCTGCGATCGCGGCCGGGTTGGGCAGCGCCACGTCGATCTTCACGGTCTTGCCGGCCCGCTCGATCTCGAATCCGCTGAGCGAGGGCTCGAACACCAGCGTGTCGAGCTCGCGCCCGGAATGGATGTCGATGCGCTTCGAACCGGCGAGCGCCGCGCGGAGTACATCGCCTTCGGCGAGGGATGCCGCCGCTTGCCCGCGGGCTTTCGTCACCTTCGGCGGGGCGTAGGCTGCGAGGCCGACCTTGGCACCTGCGTCTTCGAGCGGCGCGTCCTTCGCCGCCGGGGTCGCGCCGAATAGGATGCGCTTGCCGGCGGCGTTCTGGAACTGCACCGGGAAGTGGCCGGCTTGCAGCGCGTTGTTGTAGAGGCGCATGGCCTCCGCGCCCCCGACAGCGGGAGCACCGTCGACGAGGACGTGCTCATCGGGTCCGACGAGGACGGCGTCCTCGCCCTCCCCGAACTGGATCCCCGTGACGGAGCCGACGCCGAAGGCGAGGATGCCGCGTTCTTCGTCGTAGGAGGGCGTGACCTCGAAGGTCTTCTTCTCGTTGCCTCGCTGGACGACGACCGTGTTGGGGCCGTCGCGATCGGCGAAGGCGATCTCCATCTGGAGATCGATCCACGTGATCGTCTTCTTGCCGTTGATGGACACGACACGGTCGCCCGCCTCCAGGCCCGCCTGCCACGCGGCGGCGCCCTTCGTGACCGTACCGAGCATGGGCGCGCGGTAGGCCTTGCCACCCTGGATCGTGATGAAGTAGAAGACGATCGCCGTGATGAAGTTCATGATCACGCCGGCGCAGATGATGAACGTTCGCGCCCACGCGGACTTGGACGGGAACTCATCCGGCTCCGGCGGCCGGCCGGTGATCGTGCCGCCCTCGCCCGCGATCTCCCCGGCCATCTTGACGTAGCCGCCCAGCGGCACGGCTGCGATGCGGAAGTCCATGGCGTGGTCCGCAGGGTCCAGCTGACGCCGGCCCACCGTGAACCGGCGCTTGCCGTTGCGGTCCTTCTCCCAGCCGAAGAGGCGCGGCCCGAAGCCGATGGAGAAGGTCTCGGTGCGCGTGCCCGTGAGGCGGCAGGCGTAGAAGTGGCCCCACTCGTGGATGAAGATCAGGAAGCTGATGCCGAGGATCGCGAGGATCATCGAGCCGCCCGGGATCGCCGCCAAGATCGGGACGCCGACGAGGACGGACAAGAGGTGGAGGGGGAGGCGTCGTTTCAGCATGCGGTCCGGTTCCGGGGGCGGCCCCAAAGAGTGGCCCGAGGGGCGGGGGAGAGCGCGAAAAACGTCGGGCGACGGGGCGGCTTCACCATACCTGTGCCCCGCAGCACGCATCAGTGCTTCTCATGGGCCCCTTCGGGCCGCATCGGCCTAGGATCTGGGCCTCACCCGGAGACCGTGCCATGAGCGGAATGACCTACCGAGATGCGGGCGTCGACATCGACAAGAAGATGGCCGCCGTGGGCGGCATCGGCGGCCTCGTGCGCTCGACGTTTACGCCCGGCGTGCTGCACGACCTGGGCTCGTTCGGCGGCATGTTCTCCGGCGCGTTCCCGCACATGAAGGAGCCGGTGCTCGTCGCGACGAACGACGGCGTCGGCACGAAGGTGCGCGCCGGTGTACGTGCAGGACGCGTCCGCGGCCTCGGCCACGACATCGTCAACCACTGCGTGGACGACATCCTCGTGCAGGGTGCCGAGCCGCTCTTCTTCCTGGACTACTTCGCGTCGAGCGTGCTCGATCCCGTCGTGTTCGAGGAGGTGATCGCGGGCGTCGCCGAGGCATGTCGGGCCGCGGGCGCCGCCTTGCTGGGCGGCGAGACGGCCGAGATGCCGGGCGTCTACCAGCCGGGCGAGTTCGACATCGTCGGTTGCATCGTCGGTGTCGTCGAGCGGGATTCCGTCTGGCCCAAGAACGTCCGTGAGGGCGACACGCTCATCGGCGTACGCAGCGCCGGCTTGCACACGAACGGCTTCTCGCTGGTGAACAGCCTCATCGAGCGAGACGACCTCGACCTCGACAAGGATCCGGGCAGCCTCGGCGAGACCCTGGGGGACGCCTTGTTGCGTCCGCATCATTCCTACCTGCCGGCGATCCGCGCGCTGCGCACGAAGGTCGACATCCATGCGCTCGCCCACATCACGGGCGGCGGCATCCAGGACAACCTTCCGCGTGTGCTGCCGGAGGGCATCGGCGCCGAGGTGGACCGTGGCGCCTGGAGCCCGAACCCCATCTTCGAGTACCTGCTGGCCCAATCCGGCATGGATCGCAACGAGGCGTACCACGTCTTCAACATGGGCTGCGGCTTGATCGTCGTCGTCGATCCTTCCGAGGCCGACGCCACGCTCGAAGCGCTGGGCGAAGCGGGCGAGGAAGCTTGGCGCATGGGCACGCTCTGTGACGGAGCCGGCGTCACCTTCCAGGACAGCTAGCGCTTCGGCAGGTCATCCAGCTTCTGCCAACGCAAGCGCCCCGTGTCGTAGACGTCGCTCTGCGTGACGTGCACCTCAGGGAGGGGGCCTGCGACGCCGCCGCCGGGCGTGGCGACGCCTTCGCTGACCAGCACCTCGTTGCTCTCGTCCACGTAGAAGCTGCGGTGCCCCGTCAGGCCCTCACCCCACGGGCGGGCGACGACGGCGAAGTGCTTCTGGACGAGACGATCGCTGGCGCGACCGCGCTGCTCGGGCGCGATCTGCACGAACTCCTTCGTGCTCATGGCGTAGGGGAGCAGCACGTCGATCCGGTAGCCCGGCACCTCGGTGGTTGCCAGGTCGAGCGCGCCCAGCCAGGCGTAGCGCCCGTGGGCCGCGTGGTAGGCGATCTCGGCCGCGGCGACCTGGCGCACCCGCTCGAGCGCCGCGCGCTCGTGCCGGACGCGGTCCTCGGCCTCCGTACCCACACGCTGGAGGGTCGTCAGGAACCAGGCCGAGGCCACGGCCACGGCGACCAAGCTCACCCAGAGATGCTCGCGCTTGCGTCCCATGCCGGGCAGCGTACCGGAGCCGGGACCAGCAGGTGCGAACCGGAGGCGCCGGGAGCCGTATACTCCATCTGTGGAGCGGCCCCAACCGCAGGCGGGTACCCGCGCATCCGAGGAGGACGCGCGGACAGCTGACGTCGTGCCCGTCCGGGTACGACCGACGCAGCAGGGGACGGTCTACCTATGGACCATTGGCGTCTTCTCGCTGACCCTCCTCGTGCTGGGCGAGAACCTCGTCTTCCTCCTGGGCGCCTTCGCGCTGGGCTGCGGGACGGTCGCCTGGTTCCTCACGCGCCGCAACCTGCGCGGCCTCGCCTTCGAGCGGGATCTGCCGCGGACCACGACGGCAGGCGTTCCGACCACCCTCACCTGGCGCGTGCGCAACGTCCGCGGGGCGGCGGCGGTGGGCATCGAAGTCGAAGACCGGCCGGCGCGCGGTGTGAAGCCCGTCTGCCTCCAGGTCGAGTTTCCCACCGTCCCGGGTCGCTCGAGCCCGTCGTGCTCGACGCAGGTGATCTTCGGGCGCCGGGGCGTCGTGGATCTGGCGCGCGGCGGCGCCGAGGCGTGGAGCCGCTACCCGCTCGGGCTCTTCCGCGCGGTCGTGCCGGTCACGGCGCCTGGGCGCATCACCGTCCGGCCGCGCGAGGGCCGTCCGACGGCGACTTTGCGAGAGCGGATTCGTGGGCGTCGGCCTGTCGACACGCGCCGCCGACGCCTCTGGCAAGGCGACGACGTCATCTACGGCGTCCGCGAGTATCGCGAGGGCGACGATCCCCGCCGCATCCATTGGCGCACCACGGCACGCCGCGGCGTGGTGGCCGTGAGCGAGTGGCGTGCCGAGCAGGGTCGCGAAGCCGTCATCGTTCTCGGCCGAGGCTTTGGCGCCGGGCCCGTCACGGGCGCCGACTTCGAACGCGCGGTCAGCGCCGCCGCCACCCTCTGGCGGCTCTGTTCGCGAGAACATCTGCAGGCACGCCTCGTCGTCGGACGGGGGCGCGAGCCGAAGCTCGGCGAGGGCGGACGCGGGATCGGCACGGGGCTCGACGCCTTGGCCTCGGTCCGTGCTCAAGGCTCACGAAGCCCGCGCTCCGCCGTCCGCGCCCTGCGGGATTCCGCGGTGCCGCGCACGATCGTCTACGTGGCGGCCGGCGCCGAACCGGGGCTCGAGACCGAGCTCGCGGCGGCCGCCGGACGCGGCGGCAGCTGGCTCATCCTGCGCTGCCACGACCGCTCGGTCGGTCGCTGGATCCGGGGGCTCGCATGAGCGGCGTCCCGACCCCCGCGGACCGCCCGCTCCAGACGCCGCTGATGGTCTCGGTGATCGCCCTGTGTGCCCTCGGCACCTTCGCTGTCTCGACCGCGCCCGCCTTTGCCCCCGGCTTCGCGCGCGCCTTTGCCGTGGCCGCCATGCTGCGGCTGGTCCTCGGCCGGCGGGGCGATGCCTTGCTTCCGCGCTGGCTGCTCCTGCCGCTCGGCTACACCGTGTCGGCGGCAGCGTTCGCCTACCTCTTCCAGCGTCTCGGAGACCGTGGAGAAGAGTCGCTGTGGACGCTGATGTGCATCACGTCGGTGTTCGAGGCGCTCGTCCTGCTCTGGCGCCAGACGACGTTCAGCAGCTTCCTGCTGATTCTCTTCTCGTCTGTGCACGCCGCGGGCATCGCCTTCGCCCATGGCGATGCGGCCGGCCTCTACTACATCGCCGCGTACGTCGCCGCGCTGGTCTGGACCTTGGTCGTGTTCGAGCGCCGCGCCGCGCTGGAGCGTAACGAGAGCGACGAGGGCAGCGTGCACCGGATCCGTGCGGCCGGCGGAAGCCTGCTGCCCTGGCGCAGCGCCGCTACGGCGTCCCTCCTGCTGGTGTTCGTGGGCTTGCCGCTGGGCGCCGCGGTGTACCTGGCCGCGCCGCGCGGGCTGCCCGAGGTCTTCGGTACGCCGCGGACGAAGGAGGAGCGCGCGGACCCGACCGGCGAGGGCGGGCGGCCGGGCTTCGCCGCCGAAGAATCGCGGGCTGCGGATACCACCTTCGCCTTCGCAGGACCTGGCGGCGATGGGGCCCCGCTGGGCTCCGTGGCCGAGATCAAGCGCAACTTCGAGCCGTGGTTCGAGGTGCGACTCGCCGACGGCGGCGGCATGCCTCCGACGGTCATCCTGCGGGACAACGCCCGCGATGCCTACAGCATCAACGGTGTCTGGAAGGACACGATCTCCCAGGGGGCCCCCGAGCGGATTCACCGCGACAACGACGACGGCGAGCGTGACGGCTGGATCCCGCTCGCCTTTGCCGCGCGCAAGCGCGACGCCGTGACGCTGCAGATCGACGTGCTGCGCGGCGGGCAGTCCCGACTCTTCCTGCAGCCCGACGAGGTGGGCCTCGAGCTGCAGCGACGCGGCAAGGCCCTGACGAGCATCTCGGTCCGCGAGAACCTCTCGAAGATGTTCGAGCTCAGCCGGCCGCTGAAGCAAGGCGATCGCATCATCCAGCGGTACGTACCGCCGAAGCACCGCGATCTCGATCTGCTGGCCCGGCGCAGCGACGAGGCGGTCGCGCCGCTCGTGAGCTACCTCAAGGTGCCGGCCGGGGTGTATGGCCCCTTGCGCGCGCGGGCGCTCAGCGTGGTCCGTGCCGAGAAGGATCCGTGGCGTCGGGCTCGTCTGCTCGAAGCGTGGCTGAAGAGCGACGCGTTCACGTACTCCCTCAAGATTCCTCGCCTGGACCGCCGCAACCCGATCGTCGACTTCGTCGAGCGCACGCGGACGGCCAACTGCGAGGCCTTCGCCTACGCCCTGACGCTCATGCTGCGGACCCTGGGACATCCCACGCGCTACGTGCGTGGCTTCTGGGGCGGGGACCGCCAGGAGCAGCGCCGGTCCGTCATCCTCCGCGGTGTCCATTACCACGCGTGGACGGAGATGTATCTCGAGGGGGCCGGTTGGGTGGCGCTGAACCCGACGCCTCCGGATCGCCGCGCGGTGGACGCCGAGACGCAGACCGCCGCCAAGGAGGCGTGGGAAGAGAAGCAGACGGGCGGCAGCGAAGAGAGTTGGTCGTTCCTCGGCTACGACGCCGATGGCTGGAAGGCGTTCTGGAGCGGCGTGGGGGCCAGGATCGACCGCTGGTTCCTGCACCCGGTGGGCTACCTCTTCACCCGCGAGGCGGGCTGGTCCGGCTGGCCCATGGCCCTTTTGCTCGTCTGGGCACTCGGGCACCGCCGCAAGATCCGGCGGCTCAAGCGGCTTGTCGTCTCACCCGGCGGCTCTTTGCCCAAGGGCGCGTACGGGCAAGCGCTCTTGCTGCTGGCGCGCAAGGGCATCCGCCGTCGTCCCACGCAGACGGTGCGCCAGTACTACCGGTACGCGTGCAAGCACGTCCCCGCCGCGCGGCCGGCCCTCCGTCGCCTGACGATCCTGCACGAGGCGCGCTGCTATGGGGGGCGCGACACGCCGGCGCTCCGCACGCAGGCCGCGACGTACCTCGCCGAGCTGCGTCGCGCGCTCCGGCCCACGGCGACAGCGTAGGGATCCGGTCCGAGCGAGCTCTTCGTAGGGCGACGCCCCGCAGGCTCTAGGCTCAGCGTGAAGAGCCCTGCTGCTGCGCCACGCAGCGTCCTCAAACAGAGCCTAGACTGTGGCCATGCCGCCCGACGCCAGCCCCAGTCCCATGCCGCTCGCCGAGGCTACGGCTGCGGCCACGGCCGCGCGTCGGTCCGAGGCGCTGGAGGTCGCGCGCCGCTTGCGCGCCGCGGGCCACGAAGCCTTGCTGTGCGGCGGTGCGGTCCGGGACGGCCTGATGGGCCGCGCACCGGCCGACTTCGACGTGGCGACGTCCGCCACGCCGGAGCAGGGGGCCGTGCTGTTTCCGGAAGCCGTGTTGATCGGTGCGCAATTCGGCGTGCTGATCCTGCCGCGCGCGCACGGCGACGTGGAGCTGGCGTCGTTTCGCGCGGACGGGCTGTACGTGGACGGCCGCCGGCCCGAAGAGATCGTCTTCTCGGATCCGCCGACGGACGCCCAGCGACGTGACTTCACGGTCAACGGCCTCTTCGAGGACCCGGAGACGGGCGAGATCCTCGACTACGTGGATGGGCTGGCCGACATCGGCCGGCGCCTCGTGCGCGCCATCGGCGACCCGGCCGCGCGCTTCGAAGAAGACCATCTGCGCATCCTCCGCGCTGTGCGTTTCGCCGTGCAGTTGGACTTCGCGCTCGACCCGGCCACGTCGGACGCCGTTCGGCGGCTGGCGCCGCTCGTGGCCGAGGTCTCCGCGGAGCGCGTACGCGACGAGCTGGTCAAGATCCTCCGTTTCGGACGCGGGCACGGACTGCGGTTGCTGCGCGATCACGGCCTGCTCGAGGTACTGCTGCCCGAGATCGCCGTCATGCAGGGCGTGACCCAACCTGCGATGTGGCATCCGGAGGGCGACGTGTTCGTGCACACGTGCCTCGTACTGGACGGCGTGCGTGTTCCTCCGGAACGCGCCGGAGACCCGGACGCGGAGCGCGACCTGTTCCTCGCGGCCCTGCTGCACGACGTGGCCAAGCCGCCGACGCGCACCGTCGATCCGGACGGCCGCATCCGCTTCAACGGCCATGACAAGCTAGGTGTCGGGATGAGCGAGGCCATCCTGGCTCGGCTCAAGTTCCCCAAGCGGACCGTCGAACGGGTGGGCGCCTTGATCGAGGCGCACATCCAGATCGCCAGCACGCCGCAGATGCGACGCAGCCGCCTGCGTCGCTTCCTGGGGCAGGACGACATCGACTTGCATCTGGCGCTGCACGAGGCCGATTGCGGTGCGAGTCATGGCAGGCGCGAGATCCTGACCTTCTGCCGCGAGCAGCTCGCGGTGTTCGCCGACGAGCCCATCGTGCCGCCGCCGTTGTTGATGGGGGGCGACCTCATCGCACTCGGCTACAAGCCCGGGCCCGCCATGGGGCAGATCCTGCGCTGGGTCCAGGACCGGCAGCTCGAGGGTGAGATCGATGATCGTGACGAAGCGGTACGCCGTGTGCGTAAGGAGTTCCCTCGTGCGGACGATACCCAGCCCCATGCCTGATCAGCGTTCTCCTTGCGTGACACCTCTGCGTCCCCAGGTAACGGCCTGGGTACCGAAGCCGCTCTTGGCGCTATTCGGTGTGCTCTGTGTTGGTCTTCTGCTGGCCTTCCCGGCACCGGCTTCTGCGGAGGAACCGCTGGCCTCTGCGGAGGAACGGGTCGATACCGGACGGCTCCTCCTGGAAGCGGCGCGCGGTGACCTGCCTCTCTCGCGGCGCCTTCTGGCCGCCGGACGCGCGCTGGCGGCACCGGGGACCCTCGATCCAGAGCTCGCCCTGCGTGCTGGCACGCGCCTGCTCGCCGAGGCGCCGGCGCCGGCGGGGTGGCTGATCCTGCGCGCCACGGATACCGGCTGGACCAACCTCGAGTTGCGCACGGCGGCCGTCGCGGCACTCGCGACGTCCTGGCCGGCAGCGACGGGCACGGCACGGGCGCGCCTCGGAGCGATCGGGCTCCTGCTCGGACGGCGAGGCAAGGCTGAGACGGACGCCGTGGCCAGCGTATGGCCGGCGAGCGACTTCGTGATGGCCGTGCTTCGCCGTGAGATCGGGTACCTGCGCGACGGGTCGGGCACGCTGGTCCTGGAGGGTGGCGCGGAAGCCGTGCGCCGTGCGCTCACCGAGGTGCAGGCGGCGGCCGATCACCTCGACGATGCCCAAGAGGACGAACCCGCCGTGATGCGGCGCGGTCTGGACGCGTTGCGGAAGATGGGCTCCGCAGCGGTGCCGTTGTTGCTTCACGAAGCCGCCACCGGCGCTGCCGGCGAACCGGCGGGGCGCATGCCGCGCGCGGTGCGCGCCATCGTCGCGCTCGGCATGATTCGCGATCCCGCGGCGACGCCGGTGCTCGCGCGCTGCCTGGCATCGCCTGACGGCTGGGTTCGGGTGGCTGCAGCGAACGCCCTGGGCGACCTGGGCGATCCGGCGGCGGCGGTGCCGCTGGCCGTGCATCTCGCGACGTTGGGCGACCTGTTCCGGTCGCGCGACCAGTGGGACTACCCCGGCGTGTCCGAGACGAATGTCACCGAAGAGGCTTGGCGGCGCATCGACTACTTCGTGGTCGATGCCGCGGCGGCGGACGCGCTGCTGCGTCTCGGCGTGCCCGCGGCGGCCGGCTATCTCATCCACGAGAAGCTCGACCCGTCGAAGAACAACTCGCGCATCCGGGTCTTCCAAGACGCGGTGGATGCGCTGCGTCGGTCGGTTCCCGTCCTGGAGGTCGACCATCCGGAGAAGGGCTACAACGTCGATGCCGGGTTGCCGCAGCGCGACAAGGCCTTCACGCGACTGGCTTTCCTCTGGCATGAGATCCGCGATCGGCAGGACCTGGTCTCGGCCACTTTCGATGAGAAAAACGCCGGTTTCCGCAAGGCGGCCCGTGCGCTGGCGGACCGGCTGCGCGGCACGGACGTACGCACGTTCATGATCACCAAACCGGCAATCGGCTACCTCGGTCGCGTGATGACGCCGACCTTGATCGACACGATCGCCGTCGCGACGCGTGGCTCGGCGCGGGCCGAGCTGGCCGAGGCATTGGGCCTGGTACGCGATCCGCGCGCGATTCCTACGCTGATCGGGCTGCTCGAGGACAAGCGGCCCTACGTGCGCTCGCGCGCCGCCGAGGCCCTGGGCGCCTACGTCGGCACGTCGCAGGACGCCCGCGACGCGCTCGTGAAGACCCTCGCCGAACGCAAGCAGGGACCGCGCCTCTCTGCGCTCAAGGGCCTCGTAGGCTCGCGTTGGGACGCGGCGCTGTTGGCCGCCTACCGGGCGAACCAGCCGGAACGCGTGTCGAAGGACTGGGCGCTCACCTCGCTGGTCTTCCTCCTCGTGCAGGAGGGGCCCGCGCACTGGGACAAGATCGAAGCGGGACTTCGGGACGAGCAACGCTACGTGCGCGAGGCCTACTGGCACTTGCTTCGCGCGGCGCTGGATTGGCCCGCGTTCCTGCACGACGCCAAGGCCAAGCCCGATGCGAAGCGTGTCCGGCGCATCACGAAGGAGGCGGTGCTGAAGCGCCTCCAAGCGAGGCGCAGCCCGTGAGCGGACGTGATCTCATCTGCCGGGGCCTGGTCCGCACGCACGGCCGCCGCGTGGTGCTGTCGGGGGTCGATGTCGACGTGCGCGCGGGTACGTCGCTCGTCCTGCTCGGTTCGTCCGGCGCGGGCAAGACGACGCTGCTGCGCATCGTCGCCGGGCTCGATCGAGGGACCGCGGGCACCGTCTCGCTCGGCGGAAGCGTCCTGAGCGATCCTGCCATCCTCGTGCCGCCGGAGAGCCGCCGCATTGGCATGGTGTTCCAAGCGCTGGAGCTCTGGCCGCACATGACGGTGGCGGAGCACATCGCCTTCGGCCTGCCGGGCCGGCCCCGCGGTCGCCGGGCACGCAAGAACGCCACGGTGCTCAACCTGGCCGAGCAGACCGGACTCAGCAGCGAGATCCTGCGCCGCAAGCCGACCACCCTGTCGGGTGGCGAGCAGCAGCGGGTTGCGCTTGCGCGCGCTGTGGCAGGCGATCCCAAAATCCTTCTTGCCGATGAGCCGACGGGTAATCTTGACGGTACAACGGGAGATCAGATCATTGAGCTCATGTTCGATCTCCATGACAAACGCGGCACGACGCTGGTGCTCATTACCCATGACACGGAGTTGGCAGAGGCCTGCAATAGGGTGGTGCGTCTAAAAGACGGGCTTATCGACGTGATTGAGCCTGGTCGGCGTGCCAAGCAGACGGCTGCTGCTCAATGAGCGGCTTGACGAGCAGCGCTGCGGCGACATCTGGCCCTTCTCTTTCTCTGGCTTTTCGGTTTGCCCGCCGGGAGCTGCGTGGCGGCTTGAAGGGCTTTCGCGTTTTTCTCGCCTGTCTGACATTGGGTGTTGCGGCCATTGCAGCGGTGGGATCGGTGTCCTCTGCGTTGGTTGAGGGTCTGTCGGAAGAAGGGCAGACCATTCTGGGCGGTGATGTTGATTTCCGTCTTGTGCATCGGGAGGCCGGGGCAGAAGAGCTGGCCTTCATCAGTGCGAACGCCACGGTTTCCAAGTCCGCTGAAATGCGTGCGATGGCAGCAGCGCCGAAAACAGATGAACGCACTCTCGTTGAGCTTAAAGGGGTTGATGATCTCTATCCGCTCTATGGCACCGTAACTCTTACGCCGGTGATGGATCTCGGTGTGGCCCTTGAAGCCCGCAGCGGGGTTTGGGGCACAGCGGTTGAGCCTGCTCTGTTGGATCGTTTGGGTGCAGAGGTTGGCGACACACTTGATGTGGGTGATATTTCTGTTGAGATCCGCGCCACCATTGACCGGGAACCTGACCGCGTCGCAGGCGGGTTTGCACTTGGACCGCGCCTCTTTTTGTCAGATGAGGCGATGGCTGCGACCGGGCTTATCCGTCTTGGCTCACTTATAAATTACCACTATCGGGTTCGCCTGCCAGAAAACCAGCGGCTCAACGCTGATGTGGCTGCCTGGGTTGAGTCTGTGAACGAACAGTTCCCGAATGTGGGCTGGCGTATTCAGGATCGCTCGGATAGTGCGCCTGGTGTGCGACGGTTTGTGGAACGGGTAGCGCTCTTCCTCACGCTCGTGGGGCTCACCGCTCTGGTTGTCGGGGGCGTGGGTGTCGGCAATGCGGTTAACTCCTACCTTGATACCAAGAGAGAAGTCATTGCGACGTTCAAGTGCATTGGTGCGCCTGGTGGCTTCATCTTCAATGTTTACCTCATCCAGGTGATGGTGCTCGCTATTGTCGGGGTTGCCATTGGCCTTGTTGTCGGGGGGGTGACCCCCTTCCTGGTGCAATGGGCAATTGAAGACATGCTGCCCATTCCAGCTCGGTTTGCGCTTTATATGGCGCCGCTCATTCTCGCTGGGGCCTATGGGATTTTGGCTGCCTTTGCTTTTGCGGTCTGGCCGCTGGCTCGGGCACGCGAAATTCCAGCAACCGGTCTCTTCCGCGACATTATCGCGCCGGTACGTGCATGGCCCCGGATTGGCTATGTTGTGGTGATGGGCCTGGCGCTTGTTGCTCTTGCTGCACTGGCCATTGGTCTTGCCGACCGGCCGGACTTTGCCGCCTGGTTTATCGTCGGAGCGATTGCGAGTTTTGTCGGCCTCCGCCTCACGGCAGTCGGCTTGATGGCGCTGGCCCGGCGCGCGCCCCGGTTCCGCAATCCCGAATTGCGGTTGGCGCTCTCTAATCTTTATCGGCCAGGCTCTGCAACAGCGAGCGTGGTTCTGTCACTGGGCCTCGGCTTGACGCTGCTTGTGACGATCTCCCTCATTGATGGAAACATCGCAGATCAAATCAATGGAGAACTACCAGAACGGGCACCGTCCTTCTTCTTTGTCGATATTGGTCCAGACCAGGTTGACCGGTTTGAAGAGATCGTGAACGCCACCGAGGGTGTGCGGGCTCTTAATCGCGTGCCGATGTTGCGCGGGCGGATTGTCTCGGTTCAAGGTGTGGCAGCTGAGGACATTACAGCCGCACCAGATGTTGCCTGGATGCTGCAAGGAGATCGCGGGATCACCTACTCAAAAGCTTTGCCCGGTGGGTCAGAGCTTATACAAGGCGACTGGTGGGCAACAGATTATTCAGGACCGCCTCTGATTTCCATTACCGAAGAAATGTCTCAAGGCTTTGGTATCGGCCTTGGAGATGAGATCACGGTCAATGTGTTGGGACGGAACCTGACGGCGACCGTTGCCAATACACGCGAGATCGATTGGGGCAATGTCGGCATTAATTTCATTTTCGTGTTTTCGCCCTCTGCACTGGCGGCAGCACCGCACACACATCTTGCCACACTGGCGATGGATGAAGCCGGTGAGGTTGATCTGCAGCGCGCTGTTTCAAAGGCGTTTCCCAACATCACAATTGTGCGGGTGAAAGAAGCGCTGGAAGCTGTGAATAAGCTTCTGGAAGATTTCGCCATGGCTGTGCGCGCGACGTCCATCGTGACGCTGGCATCTGGTATCATGGTGCTGGCCGGTGCGATGGCAGCGGGCCACCGACGCCGGGTCTATGACGCGGTTGTGCTGAAAGTTCTCGGCGCCACGCGGGCCAAGGTCTTGAAAGCCTATATCTGGGAATATGCGCTTCTGGGTGTCGGTACGGCGAGCGTGGCCGCCGCGGTAGGCTCTATTGCGGCCTGGCTTGTCGTGACCCAGGTGATGCAGGCACCCTGGGCCTTCCTGCCGGTGACGCTTGCTCTTACGATTTCGGGCGCTGCGATCATTACCGTCGGCCTTGGCTTGCTGGGTACCTGGAATGCATTGTCGGCAAAAGCAGCCTCTGTCTTAAGGTCTCAGTAACCTGAGTATTTGTGAGGATTAAGTCCTTCTTTTCGTTAAGGTTTGGGCATATTGAGCGTGCCGGTTCTGCTTGAAATTGGCGGATAAACTCCCCATATTCATGGATAGAGTTTTCGATCAAAGGGATCATCAGACTATGGCTGACTTCGACCAACAACGTATGCAATCGGGCGCGGCAACGCGCGCCGCGGACATCGACGAGGGTCTGCGCGCGTATATGTTGAGCGTTTACAATTACATGAGCGCAGCGCTCGTGATCACCGGTGTTGTGGCTTATGCCGGTGCCGTTTCTGGTGTCTATTATGCGCTCGCGCAAACACCGTTGATTTGGGTGGTGATGCTTGCACCGCTCGGTTTGGTGTTTTTCCTGTCAGCGCGCATCAACAAGATGAGCGCAAGCTCCGCACAGTTGACCTTTTGGGTTTTTGCGACGCTGCTGGGCCTGTCGCTCGGATACGTGTTCCTGGCCTATACAGGTGAAAGTGTGGTCACGACCTTCTTTGTGACCGCTGCCGCCTTTGGGTCGTTGAGCCTTTATGGGTATACAACCAAGCGCGACCTGTCTGGCATGGGCTCTTTCATGATCATGGGTCTGTTCGGGATCATTATCGCGTCCGTCGTGAATATCTTCCTTGCAAGCTCAGCGCTGCACTTTGCGATCTCTGTGATCGGGGTGCTGGTCTTTGCAGGTCTCACGGCCTACGACACCCAGAGCATTAAAGAGATGTACAATGAGAGCGATGGCTCTGAAGTTGGCACAAAGAAGGCTGTGATGGGCGCGCTGCGTCTCTATCTCGACTTCATCAACATGTTCCTCTTCCTGCTGCAGTTCCTGGGCAACCGGGAATAGGAAGAGCTGCAACGCTAGTGAAAACCCCGGGCCTTCATGGTGCCGGGGTTTTTCTTTGGGCGCTGGCGTTGGGGATTCCAGCAGGATTTCTGGGGGGAAACCTGCAACGACGCTGATTGGCCTGTAAAGACGCTCCATATAGGATGCGAGTCATATCGAAGTTGTCATCGCGGACACCAACCTGTTGGTGAGCCTGGATCCATTGGGCTTTTACTTGTGTCTCTGATTCAGTATGGACCCCGGATCAAGTCCGGGGTGACAGCAGAGTAGGTGAAGAAAAAGGTGAAAGCTCAGTCGACGAGGCGGAGTTTCTTCCTGTCCAACACGCGGATGACTGTCGCCAGATCATGCCCACGCTTTAGGATGGCGCCCGTCGCGGCGATGACCTGATAGGCGCCTTGTTTGCGCGCAAGCTTGGGGTGTTTCTCGACCCGATAGAGCGGGATCTCGCTCGAGCGGCGGAAGATCGAAAAGACGGCCTTGTCTCTCAACGCGTCAATGGCATAGTCCCGCCATTCGCCTGACGCCACTTTGCGCCCATAGAGGTTCAGGATCGTGTCCAGCTCCCGGCGTTGCCAGGATACTTCGCTTGGCGCGTGGTTCCGGCCTGCTTGATAGCCATTGCCAACGATCACGAGACTTGATGTGGAACTCGATGTGGCGCTCGATGTGGCACGGGGGCTTTTTGCCGGCTTCAGGCGTGTTGGGGGCGATTGATCCATTGTGTAAATGATCGCGCGCTACTGCTCGGAAGACAAGGGTTTCTGCGGTCGAGCGAGACCATGTGTTGCGCAGAAATCACAATCTTGCCCTTTTTCGGCCCCGGGTCGGTCACATGGGCTGCCTACCTTTCAATTGTTGCCTTACAGGCCCGGTCTTGAAAGTCTCCGGTTCTTTCAGCCCCCCAGCCCCACCGGATCGGTCAGGGCCGGGCCGCTAAGATCTCCTCGATCTCCCCCCCTTTTTTGAGGGACCAGAGTGAGGCAACAGACTGAAGGGTGGTGCTTCCTCTGATTTGTCAGAAGCGGCTCACCCTTTTTTCTTGTTTGATCTGTTTGTCGGCGCACTCTCGTGGGCGCAGAAGTCTGCAATTTTTGCTCAAAGTGCTTGTTTTTTGTCTGCTACCCTCCCCCCAAACAAACAAAGAATACAAAGGGGAGAGATATGCGTCTTCAGGACAGAGTTGCCATTGTGACCGGAGCGGCCAGTGGTATTGGCCGGGCATCAGCGGAGATGTTTGCAGCAGAGGGGGCCAAGGTTCTGGCCGTCGATCTGGAGCCCTTCACGCTGGATCATGACAACATCCAAACGCTTGATCAGGATGTAAGCGCTGACACAGCGGCTGCCAGGATTGTCGGTGGCGCGGTGGAGCGCTTCGGCAAGTTGGACATCTTGATGAACAATGCGGGCATTGGCGGTGGCGCGCCCATCGCTGAATTTCCTGATGAGCTCTGGGAAAAGAACCTGGCAGTAAACCTGACACCCCACTTTAAGCTGTCAAAAGCTGCCATTCCGCATCTGAAAGAAAGCGGAGCAGGGCGGATCATCAATGTGGCATCTGTCATGGCTGAGGGGACGGATTATGGTCTGGCCGCCTATAGCGCGGCTAAGGCTGGCGTTGCGGGGCTCACACGCAATCTGGCGCTGGAATTGGGGCGCTTTGGGATCACGGCGAACTACATCCTGCCTGGCGCCATTCGCACCGGCATGACGGTGAATTTCAAAGACCCAAAGATCGCTGAAATCTGGGCGAAGAAATCTCCTTTGAAACGTCTCGGCGAACCCATCGATCTTGCGCGCGGTGCCTTATTCCTTGCTTCCGATGATGGTGGGTTTGTTACAGGACACGGGCTCAATGTGGATGGCGGATTAATGCTGCGGGTTTAGGGAGAGAACAAGAAATGCAGGATCTCAAAGGTAAGACAGCTGTTGTCACCGGCGGTGGCGATGGCATTGGGCGGACACTGACGTTGGAGCTTGCAAAAGCGGGGGCCGATGTGGCTGTCACCGACATTCGGGCTGATGCTGCAGAAACAGTGGCGGGCGAAGCTGCAGCGTTTGGCGTGAAATCCATGGGCCTGGCGTGCGACGTTTCTGATGAAACCGCGATTAGCGAGATGGCCAGTCAAGTAACCGCTGAGCTCGGATCAGTGCAGATCGTCTGGGCCAATGCGGGTCTGGGCATTGGGCAAGGCTTCACGACCGCCAAACGGGACAATCTGCGCTGGATGTATCAGGTCAATGTAGATGGCGTGATCGACACGGTGCGTGCCTTCTCCGACAGCCTGAAAGAACAAGATGAGTTTCGCGCCATTGGCGTGACCGCTTCAATGGCAAGCCTGACACATCCTGATGCAGGAACACCGTCTTACTCAGCCTCGAAATATGCGGTGATGGGCATAGCCGAAGGCTTGCGCACCGAACTCGCGCCGGATGGGATTGGGGTGACGGTCTTATGTCCTGGTCTCGTGAATACCCGCATCTGGGATGGGGCGCGGGCGCGGCCAGAGAAATTTGGTGGACCGCGCTTTGCGCCAGAAGACGCTGGTGCCCATTGGCGCGACGCTGGCATGTCTGCAGAGGAGGTGGGGCGCTGGGGTGTCGAAGCCCTTCGAGAAGGCCGCTTCTTTGCTGTCATGCCCAACAATGAAGCAAGTCGTGAGGCGGTTGCTGTTCGCCAGGCCGAGATCCTCGCGGGGATCCGCTATCCCGGGGATTGATATCTTAACGTTGCAGCTCTAACCCTCTGGCCTGTTTACGAAAATGACCGATTGTTCACGTGCCACCCTCTTGTACCGGGACCCGCCAAAATGGCATAAGGGGGAGGGGCAAGGCGGGCTTGATATCCGCCCGATCGGGAGAGAAAGTCATTACGGCAAACGACACCAGACACACGGGTTCATCGTCCAGCGGCGCAACCGCACCGATGATCAAAATTGATGGGCTTGTAAAGAAGTTTGGTCCGTTCACAGCTGTGGACGAAATCAGCTTTTCGGTGGCTCGTGGCGAGGTTCTGGGTTTTCTTGGACCAAATGGTGCTGGTAAATCCACCACCATGAAAATGGTGACGGGGTTTCTCGCACCCACAGCGGGACATATTAGTGTCTGCGGGCATGATGTTGGGCCGGACACGCTGGCGGCTCAGCGGATGATTGGCTATCTGCCGGAAGGCGCGCCTGCCTACGCAGACATGACGCCTTTGCAGTTTTTGCGCTTCATTGCCGATATTAGAGGTCTCAAAGGACCTGCGGCCATGGCTGCTATTACCCGCGCTGTGGATCGTACAGAAATTGCGGGTGTTATGGAGCAGTCCATCGAAACCCTTTCCAAGGGGTTTCGCCGCCGTGTGGGGCTGGCCCAGTCGATTCTCCATGACCCGCCGGTATTGATCATGGATGAGCCGACGGATGGTCTCGACCCCAATCAGAAATTTGCCGTGCGAAAGCTTATTGCGGAGATGGCCCCGACGAAGGCGATCATCATTTCGACCCATATTCTGGAAGAAGTTGATGCGATTTGTTCGCGCGCGCTCATTATTGACCGTGGCCGGATCGTTGCCGATGGCACGCCAGCTGCTCTCACGGCGCGTTCGCGCTATCACAATGCTGTCACGCTGACGCTGGATGCGAGTGACGCCGATGCGGCGCGTCCCGTGCTGACCGCCATTGAGGGCGTTGCTTCTTTGGAAGAAGACGCGCGCGGCGCTGATCATTCTTTCACGCTCTTTGCTGCAAGCGCAGGTGAAACAGATACAAGTCTTGTCGACCGGGTTGGCAATTTGGCGCGGGAGAAATCCTGGAACGTCCGCACGCTCTATGGGGAACCTGGGCGGCTTGATGAGGTCTTCCGGTCTTTGACACGCTCGGATACCCAGATCGCAGAAGCAGCCATGGACTCTAAGCAGGATAGCGCGGCATGAGAGAGACCCTTGCGATCTTCAAACGCGAACTGGCGGGTTATTTTGCGACTCCCCTCGCCTTTGTCTTCATGATCATCTTTTTGTTTTGCGTTGGTGGCTTCACCTTCTATCTGGGTGGTCACTTCGAAGCAGGCCAAGCAGATCTGAAAGGTTTCTTTCAGTTCCATCCCTGGCTCTATCTCTTTCTGATCCCGGCAATTGCCATGCGGCTGTGGGCAGAAGAACGCCGGGTTGGCACGATTGAGCTTTTGCTCTCCCTGCCCATTCCGCTTTGGTCTGCGGTGCTGGGTAAGTTTCTGGCGGCATGGGTTTTTGCGGGGCTTTCGCTTGCGCTCACCTTCCCTATGTGGCTCACGGTTGCCTATCTCGGTGATCCAGACCACGGAGTGATCCTTGCAGGTTATGTGGGGTCTTTCTTCATGGCAGGCGGTTATCTCGCCATCGGATCCTGCATCTCAGCCACAACCCGCAACCAGGTTATTGCTTTTGTTGTGAGTGTGGTCGTGTGTTTTCTCTTCACTGTTTCGGGCCTTCCCATCGTCACTGACTTTGTGTCGGTCTGGGCACCGCAGGCGGTTCTCACCACGATTGCCTCCTTTAGTTTCCTCACCCATTTCGAGGCGATTGTCGAAGGGGTGATTGATCTGCGTGACATTATCTACTTCATGACGCTGATTGGCGTGTGGCTGGTGGCCTGCGGCATTGTCGTTGATATGAAGAAGGCGGGATAGAAACATGGACACGCAAATTTCCCGCCGAGCCATTTCCATTGCGACGCTTGTGTTGCTCGCCGTTTTCTTTGTGGCGGTCAATCTCTTTTCGAACATCTCATTTCGCACGAGCCGGATTGATCTCACGCAAAGTGCTCTCTTCACTCTGTCAGATGGCACCCGCAATATGCTGCAAGAGATTGAAGAGCCGATCACGCTACGCTTCTTCTTCTCAGAATCTTTGGCGACGGATTATCCGCGCATTCGGACCTATGCGGGACGTGTGCGGGACATTCTTGAGGAAATGCGTTCCTACTCTGATGGGAACCTTGTGCTAGAGGTGGTCGATCCAGAGGCTTTCTCCGAAGATGAAGACCGGGCGCAGTCCCTGGGGCTCAAAGGCGCGCCGACGACGGAAGGCGAAGTCATCTATTTTGGTCTTGCCGGGTCTAATCTTGTTGATGGACTTGAAGCCATCCCCTTCTTCACGGATGAGCGGGAAGAATATCTGGAATATGACATTGCGCGCCTGATTCAGAATTTGAAACGCCCTGAGAAGCCGGTGCTTGGAATTGTCACGAACCTGCCGCTCGACACAGGCGCTGGTGGTTTGCAGGCCGCGATGCGGGGCGAAAGCCAGTCCTTCCTGATTTATGATGAGTTGCTTGATCGGTTTTCTCTGGAATTTCTGGAGCAGGATTTTGACAGCATTCCAAATTCCATCGATGTGGTGATGATTGCTCACCCCAAGCCGCTGGACGATCAAACGACCTATGCCATTGATCAGTTCATGATGCGTGGTGGGCGGGCACTTGTGTTCCTTGACCCGCATTCGGAAGTGAGCCTGACGGCCGGGCCTAACGGACAGCCGGTGCAGGGCTATACAGAAGCATCCAGTCTTGACCGGCTGATGACAAGCTGGGGTGTGGACCTTGATCCGACGAAAGTGATCGGCGACAGAGGCAATGCACAGCGTGTGCAGGCAGGGCGCGATGTGCGTCGCCAACAGACCGACTATGTGGTTTGGATGGCGCTTGGGCCTGATGATGCAAACAGCGATGACGTTGTAACCGCCGACATTGATCGGCTTAATCTCGGCACTGTCGGGCATCTGGTTCAGCGCGATGATGCAACGACAAGCTTCACCCCTGTGCTCAGCTCTTCCACGGATTCCATGTTGCTTGATCTGGAATTTGTAAAAACAGGACCGACGCCTGACGCGCTCTTGCGGGCCTTTGAGGCGACGGAAGAGGCGTATGTTATTGCCGCGCGGGTAGCTGGTCCCCTGAAGAGTGCATTCCCCGATGGGGCGCCTCCTGCAGAAGCAGAAGAGAGTGTGCCAGGCGCCTTGCCGGACCCCGCCGAGCACCTTGCAGCCTCGACAGAGAATGCGAACCTCATCATTGTGGCCGATTCTGAGATTTTCGATGACCGCTTCTGGGTGCAGGAGCAGAGCTATCTGGGGGAGCGCATTGCTATTCCCATGGCCGACAATGCGACCTTTATTCTGAACGCGGTTGATAATCTGATGGGGTCGAACGATCTCATCTCGCTTCGGGCCCGTGAAAAATCTGAGCGGCCTTTCCTGGTGGTGGATGCGCTTCGCCGGGAAGCAGAAGCGACCTTCCTTGCAGAAGAAGAGGCGCTTCAGGCGAAGATCGCGGAGACCGAAGAGCGGTTGGCTGCGCTGCAAACCCGGGCTCCTGCTGGCGCTGATGTGGAAGAGTTTCTTTCCGAAGATGAAGCTCAGGAGATTCGGGCTTTCCGCGCAGAGCTTGGGCAGAGCCGCACGGCATTACGCGACGTTCAACGGAACCTGCGCCGGGGTATTGATGAGCTTGGCTCGACAGTACGTTTTGTCAATGTCGCGCTCGTGCCGTTGATGATTATGGCGCTTGCGCTCATTTTGGCGCTTCTTCGCGCGCAGCGGCGAAAACGCCGCGCTGGACTGTAGAGGAAAGCGCCCATGAGCCAGTTACAAAATACACTCCGTACACTCGTTAGCGCTCCGGGACCCTTGCGCAATCTGCTGCTGCTTGCAGGGGCCACTCTCTTCTTTGTTGTGGCGGCGGCGATTGCGCTGTCCACTCAAAAGGAAGCGACGTCTGCCCAGTTTGAACCTGTGCTCTTCTTCCCGGGTCTTAATGAGACGGTGGGGCAAGCCACGCGTCTGGTTTATACGACGGGCCAGGGTATGCAGGGCGTCGCCAACATTACGATTGATCGGGACGAGGACGGCGTGTGGCGGGTGTTGCAGCGCGAAGGCTATCCTGCGCGCACCGACCGGGTGCGGAAAACCATTCTGGGGCTGACCGAGCTCGAAGCCTTTGAGCCACGGACATCGAACCCTGAATGGCATCGCAATCTGGGGCTCCTGGAGCCGGAAAATCTCGGCCGTGCCGTGCGGGTGCAATTGCTGGACAGAGACGGCAATGAGATTGCGGGCCTACTGGCGGGTGAAATTGTTGAGGCCTCGAGCGATCTGCAGGGTCGTGGGTTTCTCTATGTCCGCCGCGATGGCGAAGATCAGACTTGGCTCGCCCGAGGTGCGATCTCTCTCGACAAGGATGTTGCCAATTGGCTTGATCCAAGCGTTGTGAAACTCTCACAGGAACGTATTGCCAAAGTGACTTTGTGGTCAGTGTCTGAAACGCCCGCTATCCTGTCACGCACATCGCCAGAGCATCCAAACTTTGTTGTTGAAAATCTGCCTGTGGGCGCTGTCTCGCGGGGTGCGCCGATTGTAAATGCAAGCGCAACGGCCTTTGCGAGCTTTGGTTTCCTGGACGCGGTGCCGGTTGAGTCCCTGATTTTCAATAACCCGCCAGTGGCAGAGATTGTGACCTTTGATGGCCTCAAGCTCACTCTGACCATGGCCGGGGCCAATACAGGCATGTGGGCGAAGATCGTGGCGTCCAAAGATACTTCGATGCTTGATGAAGGCGCGGCCACACGTGCGCTGGATGCCGAGATTGCTGAGATCAATGGGCAGATGGGCGACTGGGCGTATAAGCTGGAACAGAATCTGGGTCTGCGTCTTACCCAAACCATGGGGGGGCTCACCCGCCCAGTGGTTGATGGGACGGATGCACCTTAGGGTGAAGCGGTGAGCTTGCGTTTTTACGCTGCTGTCATCCCGGGCTTGACCCGGGATCCATAGTGAATTTGACGGGTTCCATGGACCCCGGATTAAATCCGGGGTGACAGTGAGAGTAAGCCTCTTGATCGTCGAGCCTGTCGTCCCTGGATGCCAGAAACAAGTCTGGGCATGATCTTGGACAAGCGCCAAGTTGCCTCGGTTTAGAGTGCACTCATGTCGAGGCGGGCGGCACCAAGGATCTGGCCATTGCCCTCAACCTGAAGGATGGCAGCACAACCGTCATAGCTTTCGCCAATCAGGTCACTCTTTGGAAGTGTCAGACTGATGGCATCGCCTTTCCACATGCCGACAGGCACCATGTCGCGGACAACGTTGGAATAGGTGATGGTTTCGCCTGCATTCTCACCGCGCTCAATAACAACGGGTGTTTCTTTGACATAGCGCACCAACCACAGTGTTGCCTCTTGATCGGTTGTGAGTGCGCCGACATTGAGTTGAATGCTGTCACCGTCGGTGATGAAGTCGATGGAGACATCTTCCTTTTTCATCTCGCGGCGCAGCTCGATGGCGCTGTTGACGTGGCCCGCTCTTGAGCCGACCGCATCTTCGACACCATCAATCACCATCTGCGGCGTATAGACAGAGCGCCCACCGAGGCTCTGCACATAGGCACGCTGACGGTCGGTGAATGCCTGCTTGGCAAGCGTGTCGCGCCATCCAAGATAGTCCCAGATGTTCACTGGCAAGGAGAGGGCGAGCACGTCTTCGCGTTTTGCCAGATCATTGAGGAACGCGTCAGCCGGGGGGCAGGACGAACAGCCCTGGCTTGTGAACAGCTCTACGACGATGGGGCGTTCACCGGC
>JAJDEN010000016.1 GCA_029259775.1 Planctomycetota bacterium
GCCGGATCCTCGGCATAGACCCGCGCCTCGACCGCGTGGCCCTGCGGGAAGTAGCTCTGGTCGTCCGCCGAGAAGCCTTCGCCGTCGGCGACGCGTAGCTGGAGTGCCACGAGATCGACGCCGTAGACCATCTCGGTGACGGGATGCTCGACCTGCAATCGGCGGTTGAGCTCGAGGAACCAGAACGTGCCATCCGGCTCGACCAGGAACTCGACCGTGCCCGCGTTGCGATAGCCCAGCGCTTCGACGGCCTTGCCGGCCGCCGCCTCGATCGCCCCCGTGAGGATGCCCGGCGGCGGCGACTCCTCGATCACCTTCTGGTTGCGGCGCTGCATCGAGCAGTCGCGGCAGCCGAAGAAGCGCATGCCGCCGTAGTCGTCGCAGACCACCTGCACCTCGACGTGGCGCGCCGGCGCGATGATGCGCTCGAGGTAGAGCTCCGTGTTGCCGAACGCGCCGCCGGCTTCACGCCGCGCGCCTTCGGCCGCTTCCACGAGACCGTCTTCGGTCTCGACGCGCCGCATGCCCTTGCCGCCGCCGCCGGCCGAGGCCTTGAGCAACAGGGGGTAGCCGGTGGCGTTCGCTGCTTCCCGCAGCGCAGCTTCGTCTTCGGAGACGGCTTCGAGAGGACCCGGGATGACCGGCACGCCGCCCGCGGCGACGCGCTGCTTCACGATCAGCTTGTCGGCCGAGCCTTCGAGCACGTCCGCCGGCGGGCCGACGAAGACGATGCCCGCGTCCGCACAGGCACGCGCGAGCGTGGCGTTCTCGGACAGGAACCCGTAGCCCGGATGGATCGCATCCGCCCCGGTCGCCTGAGCCGCACGGATCACGGCATCGACGTCGAGGTAGCTCAACCGTGCTTCGGCGGGCCCGACGCATACCGCCTCATCGGCTTCGAGGACGTGCCGCTGGCCGGCATCCGGCTCGCTGTAGATCGCGACGGTGGCCAGGCCCATGACGCGGCACGTCCGCTGCACGCGCAGGGCGATCTCGCCGCGGTTGGCGACGAGCACCTTCTGGAAGCTCACGGCCGGCCCGCTCACTCGAGCCACCGGGGCTTGCGCTCCTCGAGGAACGCGCTGAGGCCTTCGCGACCATCGTCCGACGCCCGCGCGTCCGTGATGGCATCGCGTGCGAGGCGCGCGGCCTCGTCGGCGTCCGCATCGAGCAGGCGACGGATCAGCACCTTGGCGCCCGCGATGCCCTGCGGCGCGCAAGCGAGGATCTCTCCGACTACGCGCGCGATCGAGACGTCGAGCTGGTCGAGCGGCACGACGTGGTGGACGAGGCCGATGCGCAGCGCCTCCTCGGCGTCGAAGCGCTTGCCCGTCAGGAAGAGATGGCGCGTGTGCGACGCGCCGATCTTGCGCAGCACGTAGGGGCTGATGACGCCGGGCACGAGGCCCAACCGCACCTCCGGGAAGCCGATCTTGGTGCCCTCGGCGGCAACGGCGACGTCGCAGCAGGCGATCAGGCCGGCGGCCCCGCCCATCGCGGCGCCCTGCACGCGGCAGATCACCGGCAACGGGCAGCGGTCGACCGCCTCGAAGGCCTGCTGGAACGCGGCGGCGTCTTCGAGGTTCTCTTCGCGGGTGTACTCCGCGACGCGGCGCATCCAGTTGAGATCGCCGCCGGCGCAGAACACGTCGCCTTCGCCGCCCAGCACGATGACGCGCAGGTCATCGCGGGCACCTAGCTCGTTCATGGTGCGCGCAAGCTCGGCCGCAATGGCATCATCGAACGCGTTGCGCACGGCCGGACGGTCGAAGCGCACATGCGCCACGGGGCCTTCGATGCGGATGCTGAGGGCGTCGTCCGAACTCATGGCTACATCCGGTAGACCGGCGGGCCGAGGTCGTCCAGCGGCGCGTTCAGGGTGCTGAAGAGCGCGAGGCCAAGCGCGTCGCGGGTCTCACGCGGATCGATGACGCCGTCGTCCCAGAGCCTGGCGCTGCCGTAGTAGGGATGGCCCTCGGTCTCGTACTTCGCCCGAATGGGCGCCATGAGCTCCTCTTCCTGCTCGGGCGTCAATGGTTCCGCGCCCTCGTAGGCAAGTTGATCGCGCTTCACGGTGAGCATGACCTGCGCGGCCTGCTCGCCCCCCATCACGCTCACGCGCGCGTTGGGCCAGGTGAAGAGGAAGCGCGCGTCGTAGGCGCGCCCGCACATGCCGTAGTTCCCCGCGCCGAACGAGCTGCCGATGATGACGGTGATCTTCGGCACATTCACGGTGGCGACGGCCTGGACCATCTTGGCGCCGTCGCGCGCGATGCCGCCGCGCTCGGCGTCCTTGCCGACCATGAAGCCCGTCACGTTCTGCAGGAACACGATCGGGATCCCACGCTGGCCGCACAGCTGGATGAAGTGCGAACCCTTCTGCGCGGACGGGCTGAACAGCACGCCGTTGTTGGCCACGATGCCAACCGGCATGCCGTGGATGCGCGCGAAGCCGGTGACGAGGGTCGTGCCGTAGCGCGCCTTGAACTCCTGGAAGCGGCTGCCGTCGACGACGCGGGCGATGACCTCGCGGACGTCGTAGGGCGTGCGGACGTCCTCCGGCACGATCCCGAGCAGTTCCTCGGGATCATGACGCGGCGCCTCGACCGCGCTCATGTCCATGCGGCGCGGCGCGGGCCGGTTGAGCGACTCGAGGATCGACCGCACCTGATGCAGCGCCTCGGCATCGTCGTGGGCGAAGTGATCGGCTACGCCGGAAATGCGCGTGTGGACGTCGGCACCGCCGAGATCCTCGGCGCTCACCTCCTCGCCGGTGGCCGCCTTCACGAGCGGCGGGCCCGCCAGGTAGATCGTGCCGTGGCCCTTCACGATGACGGCTTCGTCGCTCATCGCCGGGACGTAGGCGCCGCCGGCCGTGCACATGCCGAGCACCGCCGCGATCTGGGGCACGCGCATGCCGGAGAGCACGGCCTGGTTCCGGAAGATGCGACCGAAGTGGTACTTGTCCGGGAAGACCTCCGCCTGGAGCGGCAGGAACGCGCCACCGGAGTCCACGAGGTAGACCGTCGGCAGACGGTTCTCGATCGCGACCTCCTGCGCGCGGACGTGCTTCTTGACGGTGATCGGGAGGTAGCTGCCGCCCTTCACCGTGGCGTCGTTGGCGACGACCATGACCTCGCGGCCGTGGACCCGGCCGATGCCGGTGACCACACCCGCGGCGGGCGCGGGCTTGGGGTAGAGCTCGTGAGCGGCCAGCGCCGAGAGCTCCAGGAAGGGGCTGTCGGGGTCGAGCAGCCGGTCGATGCGCTCCCGCACGAACAGCTTGCCGCGGTCGGCGTGCTTGGCACGCGCTTTCGCGCTCCCGCCCTCCCGGACGGTGCCGAGCAGGTCCCTCAGCGCGTCGCACTCCGCCTCGTGGCAGGCGCGGTTGGCGCGGTAGGCCTCCGAGGAGGTGTCGACCTGGGTGGGCAGTACGTCCATGGCTCTCCGAAGGGGAGGCGCATCCTACCCGTGGCCGGTCCATGAAACGGCATGCTACCGTCCCGCTCATGGCCCCCACCGACGCCGCCCCGCCCGCCGCAGCCGTACCGCCGGACGCCGTGCCGCCCGAAGAGGTTGCCGCCCTGATCGCGGGGGGCGGTGGTGGCGTGGGCGTCGCCGTCGCCGGCCGGCTCGAGAAGCTCGGCTACCGGATCGTGCTGCTCGTGCGCGACGCGGGCAAGGCGCGCGCCGCGGCGGCCGGGCTCGAGACCGAACCCGCGATCTACGCCTGCGACGTGACCGACCGCGCCGCCGTCGAGGCCGCCGTGGGTGCGGCGGCTCAGGAGGTCGGCCTGCCGCTCGTGCTGGTGAACGCCGCGGGCATCGCCGAGTCGAGCCGCCTGCTGCCGCCCGACGACGACCTCTGGGCGCGCACCATGGCCGTCAACACCACGGGTCCCTGGATCACGTCCACCGCCTGCCTGCCCTGGATGAAGGACGCGGGCCAGGGCTTCATCTGCAACGTCGCCAGCACCGCCGCGCTCGAGGGCTACCGCTATACGGCGGCCTACGTCGCGAGCAAGCACGCGGTGCTCGGCCTGACCCGCGCCATGGCGGCCGACCTCGAAGACAGCGCCGTACGCGTGACGGCCGTATGTCCGGGGTTCCTGGATACGCCCATGACGGCGCGCACGGTCGCCAACATGACCGCCAAGACGGGCATGGCCGAGGACGCCGCGCGCGACGCGCTGGGCTCGATGAACCGATCGGGTCGCCTGATCGACCCCGACGAGGTGGCCGCCGCCATCGTCGGGCTGCTGCACGGGGAGCACGACGGGACGGAGCCGCTCCGGCTCGACTGATGCGATTCAGGACAGGTCGGTAGGATGGCCCGCCGTAGGAGGCTGTACATGGCTCAACTCCCCTTCGGCTACGAGATCGAGGACGGGGTCGCAACGATCACGCTCGACCGGCCCGACCGGCTGAACGCCCTGACCTTCGAGGTCTACCGGCGGCTGACGGACATCCTCTACCGCGCTCGCTTCGCGAAGGAGATCAAGGCCGTCGTCATCACGGGCAAGGGTCGCGGCTTCTGCGGCGGCGGCGACGTGATCGACATCATCGGCCAGCTGCTCAAGCGCAGCTCCCGGGAGGTCCTCGAGTTCACCCGCATGACGGGCGAGCTCATCGAGAACATCCGCCGCCTCGACCGACCCGTCATCGCGGCCATCAACGGCACGGCCGCCGGCGCGGGTGCCGTCATCGCGCTGGCCTGCGACCTGCGCGTCATGGCCGAGAACGCGAAGATCCACTTCCTCTTCCCCAAGGTCGGCCTCACGGGTGCCGACATGGGTGCTGCGTGGCTGCTCCCGCGCGTCGTGGGCCTTGGCCGGGCGACGGAGTGGCTGATGCTCGGCGACGGCATCGACGCGAAGACCGCGCACCAGAGCGGACTCGTCACGCGGCTGGCGCCGCCGGCGGAGGTGCTCGACGACGCGCTCGCCCTGGCACGCCGCCTTGCCGACGGCCCGACGATGGCGCACGGCATGACCAAGCGCCTGCTCAACGGTGAGCTGTCGATGGACTTCAGCACGGCCATCGAGAGCGAGGCCGTCGCGCAGGCCCTCCTGCTCCAGGCCAACGATCACCGCCGCTTCTACGAGGCCTTCACCAAGGGTGAAGAGCCCACGTTCGAGGGCGACTAGTGGCCGACGGGGCCCCCACCGCCGCCCGGGAGTACGCGCGCGAGTGGGACATCGCCGCCGCCGACGAGGCATGGCGCCAGAAGGCGGCCGCCTTCGCGCGCGACGTGCTCGCGCCGCAGGTCCAGGAGGCGGATCGCAGCGGAGTCTTCTCGCGCGCGATCGTCAAGCAGCTGGGCGACGCGGGCCTCATCGAGCCGGAAGGCTCATCGCTGCTCGCACGCTGCCTGATCGCCGAGGAGATCGGCGCCGTGGACGGCAGCGCGCGCGGCTTCCTCGCCGTGCAGGCGGGCCTCGTCCTGGCCCCTATCCTCAAGTACGCGCCCGACGAACACCGCGAGGCGTGGGCCGGCAGGCTCGCGGCGGGCGACGCCATCGGTGCCTGCTGCCTGACCGAACCCGAAGCCGGCAGCGACCTCGGCGCCATGCAGACGACGATCCGGCCCGACGGCATGGACGTCGTGATCGACGGCGAGAAGGTGTGGATCACCAACGGCGGCGTGGCCGACGTCCTGCTCGTCTTCGGACAGACCGATCCCGCGAAGAAGACCCGCGGCCTCGCGTGCTACCTCGTGCCTGCCGACACGCCGGGCATCACGCGCAAGCCGATGCCCGGCAAGGAGCTCGGTCATCGCGCGTCGGATCATGCGCACATCGTATTCGAGAACGTGCGCGTCCCGGCAGGCAACCTGATCGGCGAGCCGCAGGGCGGGTTTGCGGTCGCGATGCATGGTTTGGAAGACGGCCGGCTGAACGTCGCGGCCGGCGCCGTGGGCGTGCACCGTGCCTGCCTCGAGGCGTCGATCGACTTCGCGCGCTCGCGGCGCCAGTTCGGCAAGCGCATCGGCGACTTCCAACAGGTCAGCGCAACGCTCGCGGACATGGACACCTCGCTGCGCGCCTCGCGCCTGCTCGTCCATCAGGCGGCGCGCCTCAAGGATCGTGGACTCGACAACGCACACGCCGTGAGCGCAGCGAAGCTGGTCGCGACCGAAGCGGCGCTCGAAGCCGCGACGAACGCGATCCAGTTGCACGGCAGCCGCGCGTACTCCGACGAGCTGCCGCTCGAGCGCTACTGGCGCGACGTGATCGCGCTGACGATCTACGAGGGCACGAGCAACATCCAGCGCGTGATCCTCGCGCGCAGCCTCTTGGGCAAGGACCTGGGGAGTTCGGCATGAGCGGCACCGACTCGAACGGCAACGACACGAGCGGCGAGGAACGTCCCTGGCGTGCGATCAACCCGCCCGAGATGGCGGACCCGGTCGGCTACAGCAATGCGATCGAGTCGATCGGCGGTCGCCGCATCACGATCGCCGGCCAGGTCGACATGCAGAAGGACGGCAGCATCGCCCATCCGGGTGACCTCCTGAAGCAGGCCGACGGCGCCTTCGCCAACATCGCGCACGTGCTCGCCGCGGCCGGCGCCAAGCCGGAGCATCTGGTCCGCATGCGGGTGTTCGTGACGGACGTGAAGGCCTACAAGGCGCTCGGCCGCGAGATCGGCAGGGCCTACCGCAAGCACTTCGGCACGTGGTTCCCGGCGATGAGCCTCTTCGAGATCGCGTGCCTCTACGACGATGACGCGCTCATCGAGGTCGAGACCGAAGCGGTCGTTCCGGACTAGCCCATCCCGGCTAGTCCGCCGCGATGCCGCCGACGAAGGGCACTTGCAGTTCTTCGTCCATGTAGGCGGTCGCCATCGACGGCGTGTTGTACGAGAAACCGATCGAGCCGTCGCGGGCGAGCAGGATCACGCCGCCGCGGCCGCCGAAGCGCTCCTCGAACTCCTTCATCACGAGCCACGTCGCGTCCATGGCGTTGTGCTCGCGCGCGAGGTCCACCGCACGACGCGCCAGCCCCATGCGCAGCAAGGGCTCGCCCCAGCCCGTGCAGGCGGCGCCGGCCGAGAGATCGTCGGCGTAGTAGCCCGCGCCAGGAATCGGCGTGTCCCCCATGCGGCCCGGAGGCTTGCCGCAGATGCCGCCCGTCGAGGCGCCTGCCGCCATCCGGCCAATGTGATCCACGGCCACGGCGCCGACGGTGTCGGGCGGTACGCTCACGCCGGCGCTGCCGAAGTCGAGCCCGTCCGCCGGGTCCCGCTCGAGCGCCCGCTGCAGCCGCTCGCGCTCGCGCGGCTCGATCAGCGACTCGGGATCGACGCTCGGCACGCCGTGCTCGTCGAGGTACTGCATGCCGCCGAGGCCCGACATGATGACGTACTTGCTCTCGAGGATGACCGCGGCCGCGTCGATCGGGTTCTTGCGGTTCTGGATCGCCGCGACGCCCCCGCAGTCCAGCGTGGTCCCGTTCATCAGCCCAGCGTCGAGCTCGACATGGCCTCCGCGGGTCAGGACGCTGCCCGCGCCGGCGTTGAGGTTGGTGTCGTCCTCCATGGTCCGGATGGCCATGCGGACCGCATCGATGGCCTTGCCGCCCTCCTCGAGGACCTTCCAGCCGGCGGTCACGGCGGCCAGGCAGCCGGCCCGGTGCGCTTCCTTCTCCTCAGAAGGGATCGCCCAAGCCCCGCAGTGGACGATGATGGCGCGGCGGGGCGGGTGGGGTCTGTCCATGGCGGCGGCGTACTGTACGAGCAAGATGGCGGCGGAGAGCGTGTGAACGATCGGGACCTGCTGGACGCCGAGGACATCCGCCGCATCCGCGCCGGGGATCCGTCCGCGTTCCAGGGACTCGTCGTCCGCCACGCCCGCCGCGTGCACGATCTCGCCCGCCGCATGCTCCGGGATGGCCACGAGGCGGAAGACGTGGCCCAGCACGCCTTCCTGAACGCCTTCAACGCGCTGGACCGCTTCGACCTGGACCGCCCCTTCCGGCATTGGTTGTTGCGCATTGCAAGCAATCTGTGCCGCAACCGCATCGCAGCCCGGATGGTGCGCCGCAACCTGCCGCCGCCGACCGGCGGCGAGGACACCCTGCCCGAGCCGGCGGGCCCGAGCCGTCCGCTCGAGGTGCCGGCGGACCGCCTCGAACGGGACGCGGCGGTCCGCGAGGCCATCGAACAACTCCCCGAGCGCTACCGCCTCGCCGTGGTCCTCTTCTACGTCCACGATTGCTCGGTCCAGCAGATCAGCGAGATCGCCGAGGTCCCGCCGGCGACCGTGAAGACCCATCTCCACCGGGGCCGCGCGGCGCTGCGCGAGCTCCTGGAGAGCCCCGACGGCCCCCCCGGCGAAACCGCCACCGATGGCCCCGGTACGGAGGATTGAGATGACAGAGCACCCCGACCAGGAGCTGGAAGCCCTCTTGCGCGAGCAGCAGATGCTACCGGTGCCCCTGGCGCTGATCAGCCGCGTCCTGGACGCCATGCCCGCGTACCAGGGTGCCGCGAGCGAGCCTGTGCGGCCTTGGCTCGTGGCCGGGCGCGCCGCCGCGGCGATCGTGGTGTTCTTCGCCTCCTGGTTCGCCTTCTCGGGCCAGGTGCCCGCCTTGGCCGACGTCGTACCGGAGGCCCGCTTGGCCTCGGCACTCGAGACGTCTGACCTGGTCGACAAGCTGCCGGGGGGGCTGCCCGTCAAGACGCCGTCGCCCCGGACCCTCGCCACGGCAGGCCTGGGGACCGCGGCCGGTGCGCCCGCCGAGCCCGCGCTGGCATGGACCGCAGCCGGACTGCTTCTGCTGCTGGCCGGTGCGGCCTTCGCGTGGCGTACCCACCGGGCCGCCGCCGCTCCCCTCACCAACGGAGGTGCCTCATGAGCGCGATCCTCGCTCTCCTCGCTGCCACATCGACCGAGAAGCTCGTCCAGGTGCTGCTGGTCGTGGTGCTGGCCGCCATCGCCTGTGTCGGCGCGGGCGCGGCCGTCCTGCTGGTGCGGGTCGTGCTGCCCGGCGTCGCAGGTGCCGCCGATGCTTCGTTGGGTCGCATGGGTACGCGACGCCTGCTCCTCACCGGCATCCTCCCGCTCGTCGGTGCCGGCCTGCTGGCCCGCGGCGTGGAGCTGGCGGGCAGCGACGTGCTCGGCGCTGTGTACTTCTTCCTCGTCCTCCTGCCGATCGCGCTGGCCCTCCTCGTGGGCGCGACGGCGGGCGTACCCCACATCGGTGCGCGCGTACTCCGGGACGGCTCCAGCCCCGCGCCGCTCGCCTGCGCGGCTCTCGGTGGGCTCGTGATCGGCCTCGCCATGGTGAGTTGGGCCATCCCGCCTGTCGGGCTGCTCGTCACGGTGTTGCTCGCCGGCTGGCTGCTCGGCATCGGTCTCGGCGCCTTCGTACGGGCCCCGCGTGCTGCGGCGGCGGCGGAAGAGCCGGAACGGGCAGCGACCTAGCAGGAAGCCTCGAACGCAAACGCCATCTAAACAGATCGCGTGGCGAGCGACCCATCGTGGACTACGATCGCCGTGGATGAATGAGCTGGGTGCCCTGGCCCTCCGACTTTCGGAGGCCACCGACATTCCCACCGCCGCCGAACGGCTCGCAGAACACCTGCGCAGTCTGGCACCCGGCGCGGCGGCGCGCGTGTACCTGCTCGCTCCGGGTGACAAGTGCTCCTCCTGCCCGCGCGCCGACCACTGCCCCGAGCAAGACCGCTGCTTCCATCTCGAAGCGAGCCAGGGGGAGTTCAGCCGCCCGGTGATGCTCGACCAGCGTGTGCCGCGGATCGGAACCGCCCTCGCGGAGGTCTTCGAGACCGGCAACACCCCCGCCACGCCCCCGCCGGAGCTGGCCAGTGCGGTGACGAGCGAGGACGAGACGGCGTCCATCCTCCTGCCCATGGAGGCCGGTGGGGAGACGGTCGGGGTCGTGGGCCTGCGCGTCCCCATCGCCTACGCCGAGACGGCCGAGGCCGAAGTGCGCATCGCGGCGTTCCTCACTGCCACGGCGATCCGCCTGGTTCGCAGCCTGAGCACGGCCAACCGCCGCTTCGAGTCGCTGCTGCTGGTCAACGAGCTCGGTCGCAAGGTCAACTCGATCCTCAACGACGAACTCCTGCTGCGCCAGGCCGCCGTGGACATCCACCGCACCTTCGGCTTCCACAACGTCATGATCTTCATGGCCGACGAGGCGCGCACCGCCCTCGAGCTGAAGGCCCAGGCCTCGCGCTACGCGAGCCCGGTCCAGGTCCAGGAGCGCGTCGAGATCGATACCGGCATCATCGGCAGCGTGTACCGCACCGGTCGCACCGAGACGCTCGACGATGTCAGCAAGTCCGACGCCTACGTGCGCTGGTACGCGGACACGAAGAGCGAGATGGCCGTGCCGATCCAGGTAGGCGGCGTCATCGAGGGCGTGCTCAACGTGGAGTCCGACACGGTGCGCGGGTTCACCCCCTCGGACCGCCTCGTGCTCGAGACCGTCTCGAACCAGCTCGCCATCGCGATTGAGAACGCGCGGCTCTTCGGCATGGTCAAGGAGCGCGAGGACCGCTACCGCACGCTCGTCGAGTCGAGCCCCGGCGCCGTGCTCCACCTCGACACCGAAGGTCGCCTGATCTACGCGAACCCGGCCGCCGCCGAGCTCACGGGGTACGTGAAGCGCGACCTGCTCTCGCGTTTCAAGCACCTCGAGGATCTCGCGCAGGATGACGACCGCGAAGAGGTCGAATCCGCCGTCGGGGACGCGCTGCGCGGCCAGTCGCGTCACGATCTCGAGTGGCACATCACGCACGCCGATGGCAGCCAGCGCTTCGTGAACGGATCCCTGCAGCCGCTGCGCGGCGAGCAAGGCGACCTCAAGGGCGTCGTCGTGCTCGTGCGCGACCGCACGCGCGAGCGTCAGCTGCAGGATCAGCTCAACCAGAGCGAGAAACTCAGCGCCATCGGCACGCTCGTCAGCGGCGTCGCGCACGAACTCAACAACCCGCTGGCGGGCATCCTTGGGTTCGCCCAGCTCCTGCTGGCGCGACCGGTCGAGGAGTGGGGCCGCGGCGATGTCGAGAACATCGAGCAGAACGCGCGCCGCTGCCAGCGCATCGTCGAGAACCTGCTCGCCTTCGCGCGCCAGAGCCGCATGACCAAGCGGCGGGCGAACCTCAACGAGGTCATCGACTCGGTACTCAACCTCAACGAGTATCAGTTCCGCATGGACAACGTGCACATCGAGCGCGACCTCGATCGCACGATCCCGCCGTTCGCGATCGACGTGAACCGGCTGCAGCAGGTCTTCATCAACCTGGCTTCGAATGCCCACCAGGCGCTGCTCGGATCCAAGGTCAACCCGCGCCGCATCCGCTTCGAGACGCGACACGCGGACGGCGCCGCCGAGATCCGCATCAGCGACAACGGGCCGGGCATCCCGGATGACGTGCGCAAGCACATCTTCGACCCCTTCTTCACGACGAAGGAATCCGGCACGGGCCTGGGGCTAGGCATCTGCTTCGGCATCGTCGAAGAGCACGGCGGCACCATCACCTTGGACGAGTCCGTCGAGTCGGGCGCCTGCTTCCTGATCACGATCCCCGTGGCGGAAGCACGCGTGTTCCCGGTCGAGATGGCCACCGCGGCGCGCAACCCCGCATCGGAAGCCGGCGCGGGCAAGACGGTCCTCATCGTGGATGACGACACCTACATCTGCGACGTCGTGGCGCGCGTGCTCAAGAACCACAACTACACGACGGACGTGGCCAACGACGGCGCCCAGGCGCTACGCATGCTCAGTGAAGCTAGCTACGACCTGATCGTCACCGACGTGCGCATGCCCGGCGAGTACGACGGCATCGACCTGCACGATCGCCTCATCGCCCTGGACCCCCAGGCGAACCGGCGCATGATCTACATGACCGGCAACCTGCTCGACGGGCGCACCATGGAGCGTCTCCAGGAACTGCAGGTGCGCTGCATCGAGAAGCCGTTCGACATCCACGCGCTCGCGGAGGCGATCAACGAGGTCGCCCGCAGCGCCATCGGTGCCCCGCAGCTGTCGCTCCCCGCGCGCGACGCCGACGTGGCGCCCGGCCTGACCGTGCCCCCGCCTGGGGCCGCCACCGGGTAGCTGCGGCGCGTCCCTCGATGAGGGGGCGGAACGGCCCTGCCGCGAGGCGCTTCGGAAGCCGTCCAGCGCTATGCTCTCCCCATGGCGACGAACTACTGGGACTACATCCGCGTCGAAGAGCTCCTCCGCCTCCAAGGCGGTCTCGAGGAGGACGACAGCAAGAACACCAACCACGAAGTGCTCTTCATCGTGGTGCACCAGGTGTTCGAGCTGTGGTTCAAGCTCGCCCTGCGCGAGCTGACGGCACTGCGCGACCAGTTCAAGCAGGACGTCGTCGCCGAGACGAGCCTCGGCGGGGCGGCCGCCAGCATGGAGCGGCTCACGCGCATCTTCAACGCCGCGGCCTCGCACTTCCAGGTACTCGAGTCGCTCAACACGCGTGACTACCTCGACTTCCGCGACAAGCTCTTTCCCGCGAGCGGCTTCCAGTCCGCGCAGATGCGTGAGATGGAGATCCTGCTCGGCCTGCGCGACGACGAGCGCATCGGCCTGGGCGCGGGCGCGCAGTACATGGAAGCGCTGAAGGACCCGTCGGGGCAGTCCGCCTCGCCGGCCCATGACCGGGTGCAGGCCCGCTTGAGCGACACGCCGTCGCTCTTGAGCGCGGTCGGCACGTGGCTGCACCGCACGCCGATCCGTGGTTCCCAGCCCGAGCAAGACGGTGACGCGGCGACGGTGGACGGGTTCCTCGAGGACTACATGGTCTCGCTGCAGGCCGCCACCGACGAGACGATCGGGATGGTGATCGCCTCCAACGCCATGGAACCCGCGAGCGTGAAGGCCCGCTACGCCAAGGAGGTGCAGCAGGCGCGCGACTTCTTCTTCGTCGAGGATCTGCAGTTGCGCCGCATCCGCGCCGCCGTGTTGTTCATCGAGAGCTACCGTGAGCTGCCGCTGCTCTCCTGGCCGCGCAAGCTCCTGGCCAAGCTGATCGAGTTCGAACAGGCGATGATCATCTTCCGCCAGCGCCATGCCCGCATGGTGGAGCGCGTGATCGGCCGTCGCATCGGCACGGGCGGATCATCCGGCGTGGACTACCTCGACCAGACCGCGCTCGCCTACCGGGTCTTCAAGGATCTCTGGACCGTGCGCACCTTCCAATTGCCGGCGGACGCGCTGCCCGCGCTCGACGACACGAGCCCCTACGAGTTCGGCACGAGCTACGGCCGGTGAATCTCCCGTAGGCTTGCGGCATGCGCCGCCGGCATCTCATCCTCGGACTCCTGGCCGTCGTGGTCGGAACGTGGCTCCTGGTGCAAACCGCGGGGCAGGATGACGGGGACGGTGGCGCCGGACGCGCAGACGCAACGGGGGCCACACAACCGCCTCCCGGCCTGTCGACCCGCGGGCCGGGCAAAGGCGAGGCGGAGAAGCAAGACCCGACGGACGCCGATGCGACCGACACCGAGGCGACCGACACCGAGGAGGCGGAGCTCGACGAGAACGAGTACCGCATCAGCGGCCGCATCCTCGATGCCGAGGGGCGCCCCGCGATGGGCGAAGCGTTCATCACCGACGGCGAAGCCACCGACTCGCTGGACTTCATCATGGAAGACGGCCGCTTCGCGTGCACCCAGTCGCATTGGGGCGTCTACCGGATCCTGGTCATCCTGGAGGGCCACGTGCCGTGGCTCTCGCCGTGGAGGCGCGAGAAGCCCGGCGAGCGGTTGCGCCTGGGCGACATCCGCATGAAGCGGGGACTCGAGATCAGCGGCATCGTCCGGGCAACGGAGGGACCCGTGCTCAGACAGGTCGTGATCGAACCCGAGTTCGATCCGCCGCCGCCGTGGTGGGACCTGCTGGAGGGCCACGACTCCGATTTCTGGACGCTCGTATCGTCGCGTGCCGACGCAAGCTTCGAGTTCCGAGGCCTGCCACCGGGCTCCTACCGACTGCGCGTCGGCTGGCGGGAATCCGACGAAGTGATCGTCCGTGGCGTGGTCGCCGGCACGAAGAAGCTGGCGGTGCTCGTGCCGGCGCGGCCGACGCCGGAACCGCCCGAGCCGCAGGGGCCACCCTTCTCGCTGCGCTTCGTGGTCACGGGAGAGAACGGCGAGAAGATCCCCATCGGTGACGCGCAACTCTCGGACGGCACGTCGACGTGGGGCATGAAGCAGATGTGGACCATCGAGGGTCACGGGACGCCGCCGTTCCAACTGTTCGTGAAAGGCACCGATCGCGCCCGGCTTGCGCCGGTCATGCTCGCGGGCATCGTGCCCGGCAAGGAGCCTGTGCGCGTCACGCTGGGGCGTGGTCGGACGGTCATCGTGACGGCGAAGCACCTGCGCGAGGACGCGCACGTGCAGTTCTGGGCTCGCGGCTACCTGGGGCCCGACGGCCGCGCGATGCTCACCTCGGAACACAAGGGACCGTTCTTCGGGTTCGTCTCGTTCCGCTCTGAGCGCTTGTCGCCAACGACCTTCCGCTTCGCGGGGCTACCGGAGGGCACCCTCGATCTGACGATCAGCGGCGTCGGCTACAAACTGCCGCCGGAGATCGAGACGTTCGATACGAGCGTCGGCGCCATCACGATTCCCCTGGTCGTGGTGCCGTGGCTCGACGTCGAGGTGACCGCGCCGCCTGGCACGGAGCTGGAGCGTGTCTTGATCGCGATCGATCAGCCGATCGACGGTGGCCGGAAACGCGTCGCGGACATCGGCAGGAACACCAAGGGCCGGCACTTCACGCACCGCTGTTTCATCGAGGACGCCTCCAGGCCGCACCGCGTCCACGTGCTGGGCATCACCGCAGCCGGCCGTTTGCGGCCCGCGCACGTCGAGGTCCCCGCCGGCGCGGAGGGACCGGTGCGCGTGAAACTTCGAACGGGTGCGCCGATCCGCGGTCGACTCGTCGACACGAAGGGACGCCCGCTACCGCGCACCCAGGTTCATCTCGCGCGACCGGCCGAGGGACGTGGGCTGCTCGTCGAAGCCGACACGTGGGTCCGCGAACCCAACGACGATCCCGAGTACCCGGCGGCCGCGTGGACAGGTATCGACGGACGCTTCGAGATCCTCGGCGCAGGCGATGGGGACTGGCATCTGATGGTCGCGCGCGCGGGCTACGTGCAGCAGGGTGCGCCCCCCATCGTGCGTGCGGGGCAGTCGGGCCTGCGTGTCGTCCTGGAGGCCGCCCAGCGGATCTCCGGATGGCTGCGTTGTGCCGATCCGGAGGTCGTGCTCTCGGACTTCGAGGTGGCCGCGTGGCCCGCGGAGCGCGGCGCGCCCATCGTCTACGTAGAGCCCGTCGACGGCGGGTTCTTCGAGATCCCGCGGCTTCCCGGTGGTCGCTACACGATCGTGGTGCGCCCGGTGAACGACGCTTCGTGGTCCGCACTCCAAGCGGGCGTCGCGGCGGGGACGAGCGACGTCGAGCTGCAGCTCAGACCCGCCCTGACCACCACGCTCGATCTGCGCGACGCCAAGGGACGCCGGCTCAACTGGGCGGCCGTCACCCTCCGAGGAGCGTTCACGGACATCGAGGCCCATCCTCCGGTGGTGGACGGTCCCTTCATCGCCTACGGCGTGACCAGCGGGACCTACGAGTTCGTCGTCTTCCTGGACGGCAAGCCTCCGATCCGCATTGAGGTTGAAGCAGGCACCACGACCACGTACGTCGTGCGCTAGCGCCGCTTGGGTTCGGCGACGACGCGGAATCCGAGGTTCATCGCCGTGCGGATCGGACGCTCGCCTCCCCGGAAGGCGGCGCGCGTCTGCCACACAGGCGTGTCGAACGCGCCGCCCCGGAAGATGCGGCGGCTGCCGGACGACGACCCCTTCGGATCACGGATGCGGGTCGTGTCGTAGTCGGCGGCCCGGTCGGCGCACCACTCGGCCACGTTGCCGATCGTGTCGTAGAGCCCCCACGGATTGCTCCCGTACTGCGCCACGGCCGCTACGCTCACGCTGGAGTCCACGGTCCCGAAGTAGGCCCAGCGCGGATCGCGCTCGGCCTGCACCCTCACAGCGCGGGGCCAGCCGAGCCGCGCGCTGGTGTCAGCCACGTTCGCCCACCGGCCGGCAACAAGCTCGGCGTCACCCCAGTACCAGCGCGTCTGGGTACCCGCCCGGCAGGCGAACTCCCACTCGGCTTCTGTCGGCAGCCGGTAGCGGCGCGCGCCGTCTTGGTTCGTCAGCCAGAGGCAGAACTTCTCGGCGCTCGCGTGACCGACGGAGCTCACTGGCATGTCCGGCTGGTTGGAGCCCTTCAGGCCCCGCGGCGACTCGCTCCCATGGAGCCTGCGGAACTTGCGGAACTGCGCGTTCGTCACCTCGGTGATCGCCATGTAGTAGGGCTGGGTCAGTTTCACGTTGTGCGGCACCTCGCCCTCGTGACGCCCCATCTCCGTCAGGGGCGAACCCATGATGAACTCGCCAGCCGGAATGAGGACGAAGCGCATGCCGATGCTGTTCTCGAACTGGATGGGCAGTCTCAGCCGCAGCGCTTCGTTCTGCTGATGCTTGGAGAGCACCGGCCAGGGAGCCTTGCGCAGCGGCTCGACCGGCACAGGACGAACCTGCACCGTGCGGGTCTTCGGGGTGCGGGTCCGGGGCGGGCGGGTGAGCCTCGGAGCGGGCGGTGACGGGCTCTTGCGTGGTCGGTTGTAGCCGCGCGAGTGGCGACGGTTGTTCTCGCGCCGGCTCTTCTTGCTCGACTGCGTGCACTTCATGCAGCCGTAGAGCAACGCGAAGATCATGACGAGCACCCAGCCGCTGCCCTTCTTGGTGGTCTTCCACGCCTTGGTCGTGCGCTGCGGCGCGGCCCACGGCTCGTGGCGGGGCTGCGCGGGCGGCGAGCCATGGGGCCGATCCGCAGGCGACGTCGGTGGGTCCCAGGGCCGTGGCGCAGGGCCGGGCGTCTCCACCTCGAAGGCGGGCGCAGGATCGGGAGCGGGTTCGCTCTGGATGGTCGGTGCGGGAGGAGCGTAGGCCGAAGGGAGTTGCTCGAAGGGCCTGGGAGTAGGTTCGGGTTGAGGGTCGGGTTCAGGGGTCGGTTCGGGCGCAGGAACGAGGACAGGCTCGGCCGTGTCCGTTTCGGTGTCCGTTTCGGTGTCCGTGTCCGTATCCGTGTCGGTGTCCGTGTGCGTGTCGGTGTCCGTGTGCGCGTGGGGGCGCGCGAACGGGTCGGGGGCAGGAGGAGGCGCGGTGACGGCTGGAACGCCGCCGCCCGTGCGCCAGGCATCGAAGCGCTCGTCGAGCACCGCAGCCATGGCGTCCAACGCCTCGGGGCGATCGGGCACGTGGTAGAGCGTCGGGTGCTTGGCCAGCAGCGTGCGCTCGTAGTCGAGCAGGTACATGCCCGGGACGTAGTAGCTCTCCGCAAACTCACGCGCGGCCTTGCCAAGGTGCTCCTCGGTGAGCTTCCCGTCCAGGAACCCCAGCAAGTAGTCACGGCCGCTGTGCCAGCGACGCTGCAGGCGCTCGAACTCCTCGCGGTGGTGCTCCTCGTGCCACGGGCTCGCCAGCCCGCGCTCGACACACCACGCGAAGAAGATCCCGATGTGCGTGCCGCCTGCCTTGCGCGGTACGTCTCCGGGGAGGTTGGCGCGTTGCGCCCTCACGTCGTCGTAGACGCGCGTCATGCTTGCCCCAGTCGTGAATCAGAGCCTGTGCCCAGCTGAGCCCCGGGCCGATGTCGGTAGGCGATCCGGGGCCCACACAGGGTAGCGGAGGCGACGGCGAAACGCAGCCATCGGCCAGCGGCCCCACCGGACGCTGCCCGGGCACGTATCTTGGACACGTATCGTCGGCAGCACGAGGAGACGCAGATGAACACCACAGGCCCCCACGACGACCTCCTGTTCGTAGGGACGCACGGCCACGTCGCGGCGATCGAGAAGCGCACGGGCAAGACCATCTGGACTGCATCCCTGCCCAAGACGGGCTGGGGCGTCGTCTCGATCGTCTACGAAGACGACACGCTCTTCTGCGCGGGCGGCGGACGCGTCCTCGCCCTCGACCCCAAGAACGGCTACATCCTCTGGGAGAACCCGCTCAAGGGTCTCGGCAGCGGCCTCGTCTACCAGACGACCGCCCAGAGCAACGACACGCAGGCCGCGATGGCCGCCCTCGCCGCGGCGGCGGCGGCATCCCAGCAGGCCGCCGGCGCGTCAGGGACGAGCTAAGGACCCGATCGGACCCTGGGTCCGATCGGGTCACTTGTTTCGCAGGTGCTCGGCGGCGCGGCGGGCGAACTCCCGCACGCGAGAGTCCACGAGTTCGTTGTCGGCGAAACGATCGAGCTGGGGCACGACGCTCGCATCGCCGAACTTGGCGATGATCCGCAGCGCCTCCGTGTGCGACTTCGGGTTGAGGAACTTGTCCAGGTGGTCTGCGTAGCGCTTCGCGACGTAGGGTTTCTGCGCGTCCGGGATCCCTCGCTGCAGGCCCTGGTGGGCGTGCGCGCGGATCTGGTGGTCCTCGTCGCTGAGATGTGTGAACAACGCGTCGACCACCCGGCGGGACTTGTCCTTCAGCTGGCTGAGCCCGTGCTGGACGGCGTCGCGGCGGTCCTTCGGCGTGCTCGCGAGATCGATCAGCGCCCGCTCGGCGCTCGCGGAGAGCGTCGCGCCCTGCAGACCCCGGACGGTGCCCCTGCGGACGTTGTCGTGCTTGTCGCCCAGGAGGCGCGCCAGGGTCTCCCCCGCTTGGCCTTCGAAGCGACCGCCCGTGTACAGGCCCAACACGCGCGCCGCGTGCATGCGCACGATCGGGTGATCGTCATCGGCGCCGGCCAATGCGAAGCGCGCGTCGCCTTCCTGCGCGCCCGTCGAGTGCAGCGCGTAGAGGGCGGCGCGCCGGACGCCGGGACTGTCCGACGTGATGAGGTCGAGTACCGTGGCGCGAAACACACCCTTGTCGACCTCCACGCCGCGCATGGAGTGGAGCGCGCTCAGCGAGTACTCGACCAGCATCGTGTTGCTGCTCCCGAGCGCGGCCGTGAGCTCGTTGAGCCCCTCCTGGCGCACCGCGGGGTCCTTGACCTGCATCACCTTGGCGAGGATCGCCTTCACCTCGGCGAGCGCCTCCTCCTGGATCTTCTTCTGCGCCGCCTTGCGCTCGGCTTCGGCGGCCTTGCCCGCGTCGTCCTGCGGCTCGGGCGCCGCGGCCGCGTCGGGCGCTTCACCGCCCATGGCCTCATGCGTCGGGGGCGGGCCCGTCCCGGTGAGCCCCGGGCCGTGCGTCTCCGGTACCGCCGAGGGGCCTGGCACCGTGCGCAGTTCCACGACTTCGGCACGCAACTCATCGATCACGCGCTCGTTCTCGAGGCCGGCATCAGCCTGGGTTGCGGCGTCGTCGCCGCCGAGCCAGAGTGCAAGCCACGCGGCATTGCTGCCTAGGAGCAACAAGATCGCGATCCAAGCGGTGCGGGTCATGGCGCCTCCACCGTCAGCATACGTCCGCGCGCGCGAGAGCCGCCAGGGCGTAGACTGCGCTGCATGAAGCGCAAGGCACAGTCCGCGGCTCTCCTGCTCGTGGGGTTGCTCGTAGCCTTCCTGCTCTTCTGGGACCCGCTCGACGACCGGCCGGACACGACGCCGAGCGACGATTCTGCGCCCGCCCCCAAGAACGCGCCGCCCCCGCTGCTGGGGAGCGAGGCTGCCGCCGAGCCTACGAAGAAGGCGGCCGAAGAGACGCAGCCGCCGCCGACGCCCAGTGAACCGGAGCCCGGTGAAGTGAACAAGGGCACGGTCGTCCGCGTGACCGGGGCGGAGGGTGAGGTCGTGACCCAGGCGTTCGTGCGCCTCGTGCGCGACGCCGATGGGCAACCAGGCAATGGCCGAGCCAACATCATCAGCGAGCACCGCGCGACGCTGCCCTTGAGCGTCCCCCGGCTGGACGCAACGACATGGATCGAGGTCATCAGGCCGCGCGACGCGCAAGGCAAGGACCTGCCTCTCGCCTCGGGCTGGGGGGGGCCGTTCGACGCTGGCGAGTCGGCCGTCGTCGTGGTGCTCCCGTCGGGCCGCGTGTTGGCCGGACGCGTGATCGACGCGGGCGGCCATCCCCTCGCGAACGCACGCGTCGAGGCGTACTTCGACGCCGACGAGGGACGCCGGCGCGTCCTGCACGGCCACGCGGTAAGTGCAGCCGACGGCACGTTCCGCATCGGGCGCCTGCGCCGGGGCACGTACCACCTCGAGGTCTGGCCGCGTGGACCCCACGGCGCGCCCCCTCCCGTCGCCGCGGAGGCAGGCACCGAGGACCTGGAGCTACGCACGCTGCCGGGCTTCGCGGCCCGCCTGATTGTCGTGGACGGCGCGGGTGCGCCCGTACCGAAGGCGCGGCTCGCGATCTCGACGTCGGTGAGCCGGGGCAAGGGCTTCTCCACATCGTTCAACCTCTCCGAGGGCATGACCGACGACGCGGGTCTTCTCGTACTCGACGGCCTCGATCCGAAGCGCACGTACGCGCTGCGCGTCGATCCCCCCTACCAGCGCAAGGACCTCATCGAGATCGACGAGCGTGGCTGGAAGCCGCAGCACCAGACGTTCACGCTGCGCCGGGGCGTCGAGGTGACGGGGCATGCGACCTACCCGGACGGCAAGCCCTTCCCCTTCGCGAGCCTGACCGTGAGCCCCGCAGGCATGGGACTCGTATCCGTGAATGGTTCGAGCCGCAAGGACGGCACCTTCGTCATCAAGGGCGTACCGGAGGGCAACATCCAGATCCGCGCGTGGCGCCGCGAGAAGGACGGCATGGAGTGGCTGGCCACGGGCGTGAAGGCCAAGGCGCCGTCTACGGGTGTCCGCATCGTCATGCAGGCGGACCCGGTCGGCACGTTCACGGTGCGCTTCGGCGCACCGGGCGGACCCGCGGAGGGCGCCATCGTCAGGCTGTCCGAGATCAAGGACGGCAAGGCGGTGCACGGGAGCACAGGTAGCGTGCGCAGGGGTGTGGCTACGCTGCGACGCGTACGCATGAAGCGCACCTACGTGCTATACGCCTGCTCGCGCGACAAGGGTCTCTGCGCCCTGGTGCGGGACATCCTCCCGGGGAAGGGCGCCATCGATCTCGTGCTCGTCGCGGCCCACACGATTCGCGGACGCGTTGACGCGCCCGACGGCGCCACGGACCTCACCGTCTACGCGCGCGGCTTCGGCGTCACCACAGGTGAGCAGGTCGGCCCGGGGGGCGACTTCGTACTGAATGGCCTACCGCGAGGAACGTACACGGTCGGCGCGATCGCGAAGCTAGGCGGACGGTCCCTGCACAAGGCGGTCGAAGCGAAGACGGGCGACTCGATCGACATCACGCTGGAGTAGGCCTGCAGGAATCGGACCTGTGCGCGCTACGCAAGGTGCCGGTCGTGGATGAGGACGTCCGGACAGATGTCTGCACCGCCTGGCCACACGAGGGATCCGAACTCCGTATCGACCGCAACCTGGGCGAAGAGCGCGTCGTCCGCGCGGACGCCGTCGAAAGCCTGGCCCTGCAGAAGCGGCGCGAGATCCAACTCCCTGGTCTCGCCGGTCGTCAAGGTGATCTCGACGAGCCGCTCCCCCAGCACACGTACGGCAGTGATGCGCACCATTTGGGACATGGCATCCATCCTACTCCAGGGGTGCAATCGGCTGTAAGGGCAGCCCTGCGCGAGCGAGCTTCCAGTCGTGTCGGAGAGCCTGACGATGGAGGGCCGCCCACTCGACGACCATCCGCCGCGCCCGTGGCGGCAAGCGACCCTCGATGACAGCGAGGCTCTCAATCGAGATGACGGCTTCATGTTCGGCGTACCGCGCATGGAAGTGCGGAGGCGCGTGGTCACCGAAGTACATGCGGATCGCGATGCCGAAGAAGCGACTGATGACCGGCACGGGGGACCTCCCGTGCGACATCGCGCGGGGGGTACGGTTGGTCACGCAGGACCACGACGCCTCTGCCGTCAGCATGCGTCCGCGCGTGACCGTTGCGCTCCCCCGCGCGAAGCAAGGGCATGGAACGGCTGCACATCGCGGGTCGCACGATCGGCATCACGTCGTACGCGGCGCGCCGCATGGCGATCCGAGGCATCACGAGAGACGACATCAGGAGGGTCATGGCAGATCCGACGAGCGTGGCGCCCTCGCGCGACTCGTCCTTCCGTCTCGTCTACAGCCGATCCGTGGACGGCCGCCGCCTGTCGGTCGTCATCGAGGGAGTACCGGGAGAATCGTCGTGGGTGGTTGTCACCACCTGGAGAAGAGGGCAGGATGGGTAGCATCATGGGCACACCGATTCGAATCGCCGTTCACAGCTCCGCGCCGCCGCTGGCCATGGAGTTCGCTCCCCGTGGATCCGCCGTGTACCTGCGCCTATCGGACGAGTTGGCGGTCCGCACGACCGAGATCGAGGACGGTGCCGTCGCGGACTACGATGCCGACGGCGCTCTGGTTGGATTCGAGATCCTGGGGCTGGAAGACCCCGCGTTCTCGGGCGTGCTGGAGCGCGTCAAGGCGCGATTCTCAGCCGAGGCGCCCGCGCTCGGCTCGGTCGAAGCCGTCCCTGCCTGAGCGGGGCCGCGTACCGATCAGCCTCCGATGTAGGACGTGGCGCAAACGCGACACCACGCGGAGTTGGCGCTCGCAGAGCCCAGGCAATGCGTTTTGCGTTTGCCATCATTCCCACACTCGCTGACAGGAAATCATGGGAAATGCCGGGAAAGGAAATGTGTATCGCTAGGCATTCATGGCGTGCGCGAGAGGCGCGTTCGTTGCGAGCGTCTACTGCAACGCGAGTGAGTGAATGACCCCTCGGTTCTCCGAATGGCGAGAGTGCGCACGCAATCTCAGATCGCTCTACTCGTCCCGCTCTTCTCGCTCCAAATCGTGGATGTCGGCGAGATCCTTCGGGCGTCCAGCGGCACGCTTGTTCTCGATGAGCGCTCGCCGACCGATGACGGGAACGGTCAGGCCATCGATCTCGACCTCGATGCGCTCCGCCCAGACTGGCTCGAACGTCAGACCCGAGACGGACGTGAGGAGATCGATCCGGACCGGCGGTACACCAATCTGAATGACGAGGTCCTGCTCGGTGAAGTCCGCCTCCCGCAAGCCTTCGAGGGGCGCTCCGAAGCGGATCAACGCAGCCCACACGCGGCTGGCGTTCTCCTCGCTCGGGCGTACCCACAGATCCAGATCCCCGGTAGCACGAGGCGTCCCGTGTGCCGCCAGCGCGTGAGCCCCAACGACGAGGTACTCAGCCCCCGCTTCGGACAACGCGGACAACATGTCTACGAAGTCGCGGTTCACTGTCAGCCCCCTCTTTGCACTTCGGGTCCATGAACGCCCACGCTTGGAGCGTGAGAGGCCACACCATCATGATGCGCTCGCTCGGTGTCAATCCTCGAACGTAGGCGTTGTCCTCAGGATCAGCGAGGCGACGGCGCTTGACGGGGTAGAGCGAGCGATCCATCCCGCCATTGTACCGGCTGCTCGTGCGCAGGCTTCCCAGGACCCGCCACGCGCCGCCATCTCACGCTCCTCCTCGGTCGGGAGGCGCCACTCCTTGCCGGTTGTCTTCGTCTTCCAGGCGCAAGAGGCCACGGCGTCGTGCCAAATGACGCCCCTCACGGGAATCCTCTCCTCGAAGCCCTCGCCGTTCTCCTGAAGGCACCAGTCGCGGATGTCGCCCTCCACGATCACGGGATCGGCGCGATAGACACCGTCCTCGCCACGATGCTCTGCCGTCCCGGGTCATGCGCCATGGAGTGCCTCCTGCTCCGGAGTCAACCGGGAGGACGCGCCTGGCGCAAGCATCCTCGTCTTCCCGCGAGCCACCCATGCGATGCATCGCTACCCAGGGAGAGAAGGCCTCAAACCCCTGTTTTCTGGGGCCGCAGGCCGATCAACCGCCTATGTAGGACATCTCTACCTTGGGCAGGTCGCGCGTGCCATCGGTGCGGAGCTCGGAGTAGGCGTCGTCACGCGCGGCCCAGATGCGAGCGAGTTCCTGGCCCAGGCGCTCCTCGCTCGCGTCCTCGTCGCGAATCAACGACTTGAGGTCGTGTCCCTGCGTGGCGAAGAGGCAGGTGTAGAGCTTGCCGTCCGCTGACAAGCGCGCGCGGTGGCATGTCGAGCAGAACGGCTTGGTCACGGACGAGATGAACCCGACCTCGCCCTGCCCATCGGCGTAGCGGAAGCGACGCGCGACCTCGCCCTCGTAGTTGGGTTCGATGGGTACGAGCGGCAGCTCGGCGGCGATTCGTTGGAACGTCTCGCCCGAAGGCACGACGTCTTCGAGACGCCAGCCGTTCTTCGTGCCGACGTCCATGTACTCGATGAAACGGAGGATGACCGGCTTGTCCCGGAAGTAGCGCGCGAGGTCCACGACGTCACCGTCGTTCGCGCCGCGCTTCACGACGGTGTTCACCTTCACGGGCGTGAGGCCGGCCTCGATCGCCGCGTCGATACCCGACAGCACCTTCTCGACGGCGAAGTCGACGTCGTTCATGGCGCGGAAGGTCGCGTCGTCCAGCGAGTCGAGGCTCACCGTGATGCGGTCAAGTCCCGCCTCGGCCAGCATCTTCGCCTTGCGAGCGAGCAGCGAGCCGTTGGTCGTCATGGCGACGTCGTCGATGCCGGGGATCGCCTTGAGCCCCTTGATGAGCCAGTCGATGTCCTTGCGCAGCAGCGGCTCACCGCCGGTCAGGCGGAGCTTGCGCACGCCCAGCGGTACGGCGGCTTGCACGATGCTTCCGATCTCACCGAAGTGCAGCAGCTCCTTGCGGTCCATGAAGACGAAGTCGCTGCCGAAGGCTTCCTTGGGCATGCAGTAGGCACAGCGAAAGTTGCAGCGGTCCGTCACCGAGATCCTCAGATCCCTAAGCGGCCGCGCGCGCGTGTCTCGTGCTTCACCCACGCCAAAGAGGATACGCTCGACCCCTGCTAGGGCTCGAACCGGTCCGACAGGGTCGCCGCCTCGGGGCCGCCCGCCTTGGCGGTCACGCGCAGCGGCCAGTAGACGCTCCGCACCCGGCAGTCGCCCTCGTCCTGACACACGTAGTAGAGGACCCGCACATGCAGGTCGTGCCGGCCGGGGGTGAGCGCCGGGATCGAGGCCTGCGGGCTCGTCGTGGTGACCTTCACGTCGCGCACGTCCGTACCCAGGCGGACGCGCATCACGGACGGTGCGTCCTTCGTGAGCTTCCAGCCGACGGGAAGCTGCAGGTCCAGCGTGACCGGCACCTTGGCGTCGGCACGAACCGTGACCTCCAGCGCGGGGTGGTACACGGTGTCGGCCAGCTCGGGCCATGCGGCGCCCATCCCGCCGACCCTCGCGTGACGCTGCGGCACGGGCACGCCGGTCAGCTTCACGGTCGTGGCCTTGTGGGTCTTCAGAACGATGCGCCGGATGACGTGGTTGTTGGTGTCGGCGACGAACAGGACGTCTCCGTGCACGGCAAGTCCCGAGGGCTCCATGAAGCTCTCGCCGCGGAAGACGTTGGTCTGGCCGCGACCCCCGGTGCCGAGGATCGTGCGCACCTCCCCCGTCGCGGGGTCGACCGTCTTGATCTTGTGGTTGTAGCTGTCGGCCACGAACAGCAGGCCGCCGTGGAACGCGATGCCGAGCGGATGCTGGAAGCGGCGGCCGAGCCCCTTGCCGTCCACGTCGCCGTAGTGGAAGAGGTCGGTCGGCTTCGCGCTGCCGCCGGCGAGCGTGGTGACGCCCTCCTTCAAGCCCACGCGGACGATGGCGCTCGACTCGCTGTCGGCCACGTAGAGGTGCGTGCCGTCAAAGGCCAGACCCGACGGTTGGGCGAACGCGGCCTTGCCGAGGTCCTTCGCGTCCAGACGCCGCTCGGTGGCGTCGCCTGCGAAGGGGGAGACGGTGTTGGCCTTGGGATCGAACGTCCAGAGCGTATGGCTGCCCGCCATGGCGATGTAGCCCGTGCCGTTCACGAACAGGATGTCCCACGGCGAGTTGAGCGGCGTCTCGGTGCCGGTCCACGGACCGTGCCCCGGATCGCGCAGCCTCTTCCAGTGGTTGCCCTGCGCTCCCGTCCCGGCCACGGTGGTGACGGCGCCGCTGGCGAGATCGATGCGCCGCAGCGCATGGTTCTCGGTGTCGCAGACGTAGAGCCCGCCGTCGTGCACGTCCATGCCCTGCGGCCGGAAGAAGCGTGCGGCCTTGGGCGCGCCGTCCTTGAGGCCGCGCTGCCCGTCGCCGAACGCGCGCAGGAACTTGCCGGTGGCGTCCACCTCGACGACGCGGTTGTGGTTGCTGTCGGCGATCCACAGGCGCTTGCCGTCGTCGGATACGGTGATCTTGCCCGGGTAGTTGAGCTGGCCCGCGGGGCGCTGCTCGCGCTCGAGGCGCAGCGGCACGGGCTTCGTATCGATCTTGCCTTCGAACTGCTCGAGCAGCGCGACGATGAGCGCTTCGAGTTCTTCGCGGCGCCCCTCGCCGGAGAGGCGCCCGATGTAGGTGCCGTCGGGTGCGACGAGCGCGAAGGTCGGCCAGGAGCGAGCGCCGTACTTGTGCCAGAGCGAGAACATCTTGTCGACGACGACGGGATGGTGGATCTCGTAGCGCTGGATGGCCTCGCGGATCTGGGTGACGTCCTTCTCGTTCTCGAACTTGGCGCTATGCACACCGATGACGACGAGGCCGCGCTTGCCGTACTTCGCTTCGAGGTACTCGAGGTCCGGGAGGATGTGGATGCAGTTGATGCAGCAGTACGTCCAGAAGTCGAGCAGCACGATCTTGCCGCGCAGTTCCTTGCCGAGGTAGAGCCCCTCGCGGACGTTGAGCCACTCGAGGTCGCTCGTGAAGTCCTGCGCCTCCTCGGGGTCCTTCAAGCGTTCGGCGACGGTGTCACGCGCCCAGATGAGCGCGGACTCCGACGGGCCCTTGGGTGCGGCCTTCTTCTTGGGCGCTGCCTTCTTCTTGGCGGCAGGCTCGTCCTCAGCGAGGGCGAGGCACGGGATCAGCAGCAGCACGGCGATCAGGATGAAGCGCATGCGCGCATCGTAGCCGGGCGGCGCGGGGCGACCCGACAGGCACCTCCACCATCGAACGGCGTCACCAATCGGCATGATCACTTGTAGGGGGAGCGGTCGCGGCGCGGGCCGAAGGCCTGCGGCGCCTGACCGCGGGGGGACTCCTCCCCCCGGCAGACGTCTAGTCAGGCACGGACGCGCGCAGCGCGGATCTGCACGCAGCGCGAAGCGCGCAGTGCATGCGCGAGGAGCGCAGCGACGATGCGTGGTGCCGGTCTGGGTGCCACGGGCACCCAGAGACTAGTTTCGATAATCTCGGTGGCAGGAAGCGCAGCTGTTCGTGATGATCGCGAACTGCTTGTTGGCGCCCTCGACGTCCTTCGCGCGAAGCGCCTTCTCGAGCGCGATGCCCGCGTCCTCGGAGACCTTCAGGTACTTGAGGAAGATGTCGCCCTTGCCCTGCGCCTCGGTGTCGTTGCGCGCCATCTCACGATTGAGCTCCCACAGCATGCGGGCCTCGTGCGGCGCACTGATGTCGGGATGAGCCGCCATCGGCTTCCACGCGTTCTTCTGCGACAGCTTGAGCGCTTCCCAGCGCTCGTTGACGTGGACCATGCCCGCGCGCAGCCCCTTGGGCAGGACCTTGTTCGGAAGCTCCGTGACCGCAGCAAGGTCTTCCTCCGACACGCCGCGGAACGCCCGAACGTCGCGCCAGAGGCCCGTGTAGTTCTTGCTCGTGCCCGAGCGCTCGAGGCCCTTGATGGCGGTGGCGTTCGAGATCTTGTCCTCGCTGATGCGACAGATCATCGCGGCCGCCGGACCACGGTGCTTGCCGTGGTGGCAATGCACGAAGATCGGATGCTCGCTGATGCGCGCGGCCTTCACGATCCTGGCGGCGAGCGGCTTGTTGATGCCGTCGTAGCCAATCGGCACGTGCACGTAGCGCAGGCCGTGCTTCCGTGCGCCCTCGATGTCCGGCACCGAGCCGTCGACGCTGAGGATCGTCCGGTAGCCCAGCGCCTTGAGGTTCTGGAAGGCGATGTCGCCCTCGGGCTGAGCACCCTGGCCGACGTTGTCGGACCAGGCGATGTAGCGATCCAGACCCGCCGGCTGGCCGTCCTGGTCGTAGATGACCCCACCGGGCTGCCCGGCCTCGCCGACCTGCCCCGCGTCTCCCTGGGTCGACCGATCGGCCGAGCGAACCGGGCTGCAGGCCGCCAGCCCGATGACCAGCAGCGCCATCACGGCGAAGGCGAACAGGCTGATGATCGTGCGGTCGCGCATGGCGGGGCCTTCCGGGGAGATGCGGCCGGCAGGCGCGCTGTCCTGCCGGGCCCCCTAGAGCAACTGCCATGCCCCCCGCGAAACCCCCATTTCATCAAGGGGAGCGTCGCCCTGGGGCGTCAGGTGTGCGCCTTCCGTAACGCCTCTGGGTTACGTGGCTCCGTTACGTGACGCCGCAGCTCGAGCGAGCTACGCCAGCCCGCTCTCGAACGAGAGGATCTCCAGCTCGCGGACGTCGCCATCCACGTCCAGCGTGACCCGGTCGCCCGCGTTGGTGCCCATCAGGGCCTGACCGAGGGGCGTCAGGTAGTTGATGACGCCATTGGCCACGTCCGTGTCGGGCGGGCCGAAGAGCGTGTAGGTGAGCTCCTCGCCCGAGCCGTCCTTGAGACGGACGCGCGTGCCGACCGAGACCGCATCCGTGCGGATGATGTCCGGCGTGATCGCCACGGCCCGGGCCAGGTCGCCACCGATCATGTCGGCCTTGGCCTGGAGCAGCGACGCCTTTTCACGCGCAGCGTGGTACTCGGCGTTCTCCTTGAGGTCGCCGAACTCACGAGCGCGCGCGATCTCCTTGGCGTTGTCCGGGATCTGCGTGTTGGTGAGGTCGTCGTGCTCCTCGCGCAGTCGCTCCATGCCGGCGGCGGTCATGTAGACCGTCTGCCCGACGGCCGGCTCTTCGACCTCGTCTTCCTTGGCCCGCAAGGCGTCGGGATGGCCCTTCAGGATCGTGTCCTGCAGACGCTCCCGCGCGCGGCCCTTCAGACCGCGGTTCTGCCCGAGCATCTTCATGAGGTGGCGAGCGGCCTCCAGGTCGGCAGCCTCCGCCGCCTCCGTGGCGAGCTTGCAGTTCTTGTCCGTGAGGATGTCGATGAGCTTCGGCACCGCGGCCTTGTCGTCGGCGTCGTTCATGCGGCGCGCGCGGTACTCGACGGCGTCGATCACCTTGAGCATGCGCAGGAGCAGCTGCTCGGGCTCGTAGGAGCGGCCTGTCCAGCGGTCGAGCTTGAGGCCACGGCAGTACCAGGCGTAGAGGCGCGGGTACTGCGCGGGACGCGCGTCGATCTTGTCGAGCAGTCCCTCGAAGTCCTCGCCCCGGCCCAAACCGGAAAGCGTCTCGCCGGCGACGCGCGCCGCGGCGGGATCGTCGCGCAACGCGAGCTCGAGCAGCTTGCCCGGGCCGTCGTTCTCCAGCAGAACGAGCGCACGCGCCGCACGACCGCGCGTGGCGTCGTCGGTAATGCCGCTCACGATCGAGACGGGGTCCTGCGTGGAGGCGAGCGCCTCGGTCAGGCTCTCCTTCGGATCGGTATCGGTGACGGCAGCGTTCACGATGACCCAACCGACGCGGTCCGCCGGGTCGCGGGTGATCTTCAGCTCCTTCGCGGCGGCCTCGACGAGCGTCTGCTTCGCTTCTTCGTTCGTGCCGACGACCGACAGGAGGTCCGTGAGCGCCTTCTGGCGGCCGGCCGCGGTGGCCTGGCCCTTCAGGGCGCGGTCCACCTGCGAGGCGAAGTCGGACTGGGCGATGTCGTGGTACGTGATGCGCGGATCACGACCGGGGCCGACATCGATTCTCGGATCCATGAGGGCGTGCTTCTTCGCGACCTTCCACCACGCGCTCCACGTGGAGGTGGCGACGGCATCGGGCACGAGGGCCTCGCGCACGTTGCGCAGCGGGCAGCGGTTGTTGTAGCGAGCCAGGACCTGGCGAACCATCTCGAGCGGATCTTCCTTGGCGCGCTTGCGCAAGCCCTTCGGATCGGCGACGGCCTGGACGCGGATGTCGTCATCGCCGAGACGCTCGAGGAGCTTCGCGGCGGCCTCGACGTCCATCTCGTGCTGCGGACGCTCGCGGAAGTCGATCACGCAGCGAGCGCGGGCCGGGTAGTACTCGACGACCTTGCCGACGCCCCAACCGGACTTGTGGAAGACCCACGCGTCCTTCTCGATGCGCAGGAGCGCCTCGAGCGACTTGACATGGCTCTCGAGGTCGGCGTTCGGGCCGCCGCGGACGCCGCTCTTCTCGAGCAGCACTTCGAGGTCACCGCGATCGGGGTGTGCCTTCTGCGCGGTCTCGAGGACCTCGTTGCGCAGCGTGCCGTCGTCCGGCGAGTAGCCGGAAATGCGACCGAGCACGGCGAGCAGCGCGTCCCAGCGCTCCTTGCCCTTGAGGTGATCCCCCAGCAGACCGAGCAAGCTGCCGGCGAGGCGCTTGCCCCCCTGCTGCTTTGCCGCCATGTCGGCTGCCTCGATGAACGGGACAGGGTCCCGCGGATCGGCTTCCAGCAGTTCGAACCAGATGCGCTCGACGGCATCGGTATCTCGCGCGAGGATTGCGCGTCGCAGGTCGTCCCAACGGGCCATGGGCTCGTCTCCGATTCAGAGGATGGTGAGCAAGACCTTGCGAGCGCGACACCCGCGGTTCTTGCCGATTTCGTAGAACGAATCCGGCGGTCCCACATTGCGGGACCGCCGGGCTCGTCAGCTGGTACGCCCACAGGGATTCGAACCCCGATCACCGGCTTCGGAGGCCGGTACTCTATCCATTGAGCTATGGGCGCTGGGGAGCCAAGTCTATGGCGCATTCGCCCAACGCACAGAAGCGGCGCGACGGCTGGTCACCGGTAGTAGCGGCGCCCCGGGCGGGGCGGCTGATCGTCCTTGCCGCCGCTCTGCCCCCCCGCGCCGCGCGCGGGGCCCTTGCCTGCGGCCGGACCCCGGGCCGGGCCACGCGCAGGCCCTTTGCCGGGGTCACGCCTCGGGCCGCGCTCCGAAGGCCTGCCCTGCCCGCCTCCACGCTGCTCGTGCCGCCCCTGGGGACGCGGACCGCGCTTCCCATGCTTCTTCGGGCGGGGCGCCTCGGCGTCCCAGACGTTCTTGTTGGCTTCGTAGAGACGCTCGGCCTCGTGGACGAAGCGCAGGTCCGCCGGTGAGAGCGCGACGCTTTGCCCCGCCGGTAGCTTGCCGAGCTCGAGCGGACCGATGCGGGTGCGCATGAGGCGCCGCACCTTGACGTCGACCTTGGCGAAGACGCGCCGGATCTCGCGGTTGCGGCCCTCGAAGAGGGTCATCTCGAGCAGCGTGTCCTCGCCCTTGGGGTCGAAGGCCAGATGCTTCACCGTCGCGGGCGAGCTCTTGCCTTCGGCCAGCCAGACGCCGCTCTCGAGCTTGGCGAGCTCGCGCCGGCCAATCTTGCCGCGCACGACCACGCGGTAGGACTTCTCCACGCGGTAGCGCGGATGGCAGATGATGTTGGCGATGCCGCCGTCGTTGGTCAGGAGGATCAGGCCGCGGCTGTCGGAGTCGAGCCGACCGACCGTGTAGATGCGCTCCTTGTTGCCCGGAATCAGATCCATCGCACGCGGACGACCCTTCTCGTCCGAGTTGGTGCAGATGTAGCCCGAGGGCTTGTTGAGCAGGTAGTAGACCTTGCGCTCGGGCGCGACCTTCTCGCCGTCAAAGCGCACGACGTCGTCGCCCGCCACGACCTTCACGCCCATCTTCGTGACGACCTTGCCGTTCACGCTGACGCGGCCTTGCTGGATGAAGACCTCACACTCGCGGCGCGAGCCGGCGCCCGTGGAGGCCAGGAACTTGTGCAGGCGCTCGCCCCCGAGTCCGCCGCCGGTGAACCCCTTGGCTTCTTCATCTTCCGTCGACATCAAGAATCCCTTCCATCCCGGTGCCTCACGGCATGGGACACCCCGGGCCTCACGGCGGGGGACAGTTTCGGGACGCCAGCATAGGCCAGGGGCCATGGATGCTCAAAGCGAGGCGGAGGCGATCATCCAACCGTCGGAGCGCAACGCGGTCGTCCCGGGCGGGATCAGCACCGTCCGGCCGGCCGGCACCACGAACGGCTCCGCTTCGCCGACGAGCACGCGCCCCGGCCGGGTGAAGAACACGGCCTGCACGCGCGGGGCCTCGACCTCGCCCGGGGGGTGGACGTCGAGCACGAAACGCGCGGCGGCCAAGCGGCCCGCAGCGTCGGGCTCGGTGCGCGCCGGGGTGGCCTCGGCCAGCAGCGGGCCGGCTTCGTCCACGTGCAGGTCGCGGGCGGCGCCGGCGTCGTCGCGGCGCCCGTGATCGTCGAGCCGCCACGTCACGTCGACCGGGTTCTGTACCTCGAAGAGGAGCGCGCCGGCCAGCACGGCGTGCACGGTCCCCGGCGGGATGTGGACGACCGTGGGCGCGCGCGAGCCGGCGGAGGAGCCCGCGTGGAGCGGCAGCACGTCGAGCTGGTCGAGCCAGCCGCCTTCCGGCGGCAGGCCGTCGTCGGGGCAGCTGAGCGGTTGGCCCGGCGGCGCGATCGCGACCTCGCCGCCGTCCGCAAGCGCGACCCAGGCCTCCTCCTTGACCTCCTCGCCGTCGCGGCCGTCGGGATGCAGCTGCACCGAGAGGTGCTCGCGGGCGTCCAGCACCTTCAGCAGCAGGGGGAAGCGCATGCCCAGCACATCGCGCAGCGGCTGCCCGTCGAAGGGTCCCCCGTCGATGAGCGAGCACATCGAGCTGTCGCCCTCGGCGCCGAGATCGAAGACCTCCCACGACTCGCCGATGCGGCCGGCGGGGAAGTCGGGGCGCCCAAGCTCCGTGGCGAGCCGGCGGCCACCCCAGGGCTTCGCCACGTAATGCGGACGAAGGAGCAGCGGGGGCAGGCCCGAGAGCATGGAGAAGTTGTACCGGGCGAGCCCTCCGCGGGGGGCGAGATCGTTCGCGGCGCGGCCTACTTCACGCCGCTCAGGCGCGGACGGCGCTTGGGCGGGATGCCGCTGCGCGCGGCCGCGCTGGGCACGGGAATCCGCGCCTTGGGCTTCGTGGTCGGCAGGGCGGTCGGAGGCATCGCGGCGGGCGGCTGCGCATCGCCAGGGCGCCAGGAGGGTGCAGGGGCCGGGCCGCCATCCCGCGGCCCTCTCGAGGTCGGGGCCGGCTCTTCGTCGAAGCCCAGCGGGGCGTCGGGCATCGTCGGGATCTTGTCGTTGCGACGCGTGGGCCGGGGCCTCGGTGTGGACGCGTCGGGCTGGTCGCCATCGGGATCGCCGAACGGCATCGGGGCGGCGCCCGACGGCGGGAGGCCGAGCGTGCCGCCGCCCGGTCGCGCCGGGCGCGGACCGTCGCCGGTCACGTCCGGGTTGAACGGCTCGGGCATGTCGCCGCCCATGTCGGGCGGCTGCGGGACGTCTTGCGTCGGGTCGGGCTTGGGCAACTCGGGCAGGCCGACGCTTTCGCCGTTCTCGTACTGGCTCGCTTCCTTCCGGAAGCCGAGCTTGCGCAACGTGTCGCCGAGCAGCTTGCGCACCATCATGTCGTAGGCGGGCGGCAGGTCCGGCCGCAGGGCGTCCTTGAAGGAGCGCGCGGCCATCTGGTAGCCCTGCGTCGTGCCGGCGCGCGCGTACGCATTGCCGTCGAGGATGCTCGTCACGACCTTCTTGCCGAGACGATGGCCCGTCGCGCGGTAGGAGAACACCTCGATGGCGGGGCGTTGGCTGACGATCTCGCGCACCTTGCCGGTCACCTCGATGCGCGTGAACGCCGGCAAGCGCAGCAACTGCGTGCGCTGTGCGTGCGTGCGGCGCAGGTAGAGGAACGGCAGGTCGTTCTTGAAGCCCTTCTCCGACCAGACCACCGCGCCGTCGGGCCAGGCCGAGAAGTTGACGTGGCGCTGCTCGGAGAACGGCGTGTTCGTCGGGTAGTACTTGAACTCCCCGTCGGCCGTGTGGAAGACGGCGAAGAACGTGATCATGCGATCGCGGTAGGCGCGCGGGCCGCGCATCACGTCGGCGAGGCTGACGGCTTCGCCTTCGTCGAGTCCGCCCCACCAGCCGTCGCCGGCGTGTGCAGGGGCGGCGCTGATGAAGAGGAGCGCGAGCACCAGCAGCACGAGCACGGACAGGATCGAAGCGGGGCGCGCCATGCGTCCTCCCTCAGGGACCATTACACGTCACCCACGAGCGACTGCAACGTCGCGGTTGGGGGAACATGAAGGCCGGGTCGCTCGCTACGGCCCGAGCTTCAGCTCGCGACAGCCCGAGCTACTCCCCGAGCAGGCGCTCGATGCCACCGAGGACGTCCGCCTCGGTCGGGTAGGTGCCGTTGCGCAGGGCCTCGCGCAGGGCGCGCAGGCGATCCGGTCCGATGGGACCCAGCGGATCGGCCGGTCCGTGCAGTTGGGGTCCCTGCATCTGGGGTCCCTGCATCTGGGGTCCATGCACCTTGCCTTCGCACGAGTCCGCCGCAGCGGGCTTCTGGCTGGGGCCAGCCGGCGCAGCGTGGGCCGGGGCCCTGCGAGTCATGCCGGGGCGGGTCTTGGAGGTGGGCAACACGCGTACGTCCTGGGGGGTCAGGGCTCTGGGGGCTCAGTGTTCTGGGGGCTCAGTGTTTCGTAGCGACGGCAGGCTCGCCCGAAAGCGAGTCGCGCCATCCTCACAATCGGCCGCTCCGCAGCCCGCCTTGACAGAACAGACCCCGAATCAGGCGGGGTCGGCGGGCGTCAGCAGGGCATAGGCCGCCGAGGCCACGGGGGTCACCCGGAGCACCTCCCAGCGGTCATCCTCCGGGAGGTCCATTTGTTCCGGAATCTTGAGGATGAGCAGGCCTTCGTGGGCGGTGGCCTCGATGGCGCGGCCGATCAGCGGCCCGACCTCGGGCCCCTCCCAGAGCACGAACGGCGGGTCGAGAAACACGATATCGAACGGCCCCTCGGGGACCTTCCGGCGGACGTCGCCGCGCCGAACGCGGGCCTCCGAGGCCACCTCGGCGACCTCGATCCAGCGGGCCAGGGCTTTCACCGCGCGGGGATCGATCTCGACCATCACCAGCTCGGCCGCCCCCCGGCTGAGCGCCTCGAGGCCGAAGCCGCCGATGCCCGCACAGAGGTCCAGCACCCGGGCGCCCTCGAGAAAGGGCTCGAGCACGCTGAACAGCGACTCCTTCAGCCGCCCCCCCACCGGCCGCGCATCGTGGACGGCCGGCAGGCGGCGGCCCCTGAATCGGCCTGCACTGATGCGCATGGAGGCTCCTGAAAAAGCACGGGCTCCCCGGCTGACATCGCCGGGGAGGATCCCTATCTTCGCAGCATGATCCGTCTAGGTGTGAACATCGACCACGTGGCCACCGTGCGCAATGCGCGCGGCGAGGCCTTTCCGGAACCCCTCGCGGCCGCGCACGCCGCCATCCTGGGCGGTGCCGACCAGATCACCGTGCACTTGCGCGAGGACCGCCGCCACATCCGTGATGCGGACGTCGAGCTGATCGCGAGCGGGCTGGCCATCGACCTCAACCTCGAGATGGCGTGCACCGAGGAGATGGTCGCCAAGGCCACGGCGATCAAGCCGCAGCACGTGTGCCTCGTGCCCGAGCGGCGCGAGGAGATCACCACCGAGGGTGGCCTCGACGTGGCGGGCAACCGCGACGCCGTCGCCAGCACGATCCAAGGGGTGAAGGCGGCCGGCTGCTCCGTGTCGCTCTTCATCGACCCCGACGAGGCAGCGGTGCTGGCGGCGAACGACGTCGGCGCGGACGCGATCGAGATCCACACCGGACGCTATGCGAGTGCCAAGAGCCCGGCGGCGATCGTGCGCGAGTTCCTGGCGATCCGTCAGGCCGCGACGACGGCGAAGCAGTTGGGCATCCGCGTGCACGCCGGCCACGGCCTCGACTACCGCAACGTCTGGCGCGTCGCCGCGCTGCCCGAGATCGAGGAGCTGAACATCGGCTTCGCCATCATCTCGCGCGCGCTGTTCACGGGCCTTTCTGCGGCCGTCCGCCAGATGCGCGATGAGATGTTGCGCGCACGTGAGATGGCAGGCCAAGATCTGTAGATGAGCGACGCGCGAATCACCGGCTGCGGCACCGCCCTCGTCACCCCCTTCGCGGATGGCGCGGTGGATGTGCCTGCGCTGGCGGCACTGGTCGAGGCGCAGATCACGGGCGGCGTCGACTTCCTCGTGCCGTGCGGCACGACGGGCGAGTCACCGACGCTGACCGATGACGAGCGCCGGGTCGTCATCGAGACCGTCGTCCAGACAGCGGCCGGTCGCGTTCCGGTCGTGGCCGGCACGGGCACGAACGACACGCCCCACAGCATCGCGATGACCAAGCTGGCAAGGGCCGCGGGCGCCGACGCCTGCCTCGCGGTCGCGCCCTACTACAACAAGCCGGGCCAGGAGGGCCTCTACCGCCACTTCCGCGCCATGATCGACGATGGCGGCCTGCCGGCGATGCTCTACCACATTCGCGCACGCACGGGCATCGACATCGATCCCGAGACGGTCGCGCGCACGGCCGCGGCGGGCGGCGTGATCGGTCTCAAGGAGACCGAGTCGGTCGACCGGGTGACGCGCATCCGCGAGCTCACCGACGTGCCGATCTTCAGCGGCGACGACGGCCTGACGTGGCCGATGATGGCGCTGGGTGCGGTCGGCGTGGTGAGTGTGGCGAGCAACGTGCTGCCGTCGGACGTCACCGCCCTGGTGCGCGCGGCGCAGGCAGGCGACGTGGCCTCCGCCCTGGCGAAGCATGAACGCTTGGCGCCGCTGTTCACGGCGATCTTCCTCGAGCCCAACCCGCAGCCGATCAAGGCTGCGATGTTGATGCGGGGCCTGCTACCGAACGACGGCGTCCGCCTGCCGATGGTGCGCTGCGGCGACGAGGTCCGCGCGAAGCTCGAAGCGATCCTCGCCGCGCTCTAGGGAGCCGCCGACGGCTCCAACGCAGCAGCGCCCACGCCGAGCTCCTCGGCCTCGTCGAGGAACAGCTCCGCGGCATCGACATCATCGAAACCGAACTGTTGCGGATCGCCGTTGCGGATCGCATCGACGTGTTCCTTCGCACGCTCCGGCGCCAGACCGAGGCGCTTCATGAGGAGCTTGATGACGGCCACAGGCGAGGTGTCGGCGCCGAGTGTCTGAAGGGCGACGAGGTGTTCAGGATCGGGCGCCTCGGCGGCAGCGGGACGCCACGTGGCGCGGGCCTTGTCCAAGCGCTTCGTGGCGGCCGGTCCGCCACCGGGCAAGGCGTCGTCGAGCCACCAGTCGGTCCCTTTGCAGCGCTCGCTCTTGAGGAACACGGCGAGGGCACAGCCCGCGCCGAAGCCGCCAAAGTGCGCGGCGTAGCCGACGTTGTCCCAAGGCGACGCCATCCAGGCGTAGAGGATCTGCCAAAAGATCCACATCCCGACGAGCCAGAGTGCTGCCAGCTGGAAGCGCTTGAAGACGACGTAGACGTAGACCCACAGGACGAAGATCACGCGCACCTTCGCGAACGGCGCACCCACGAGCACAAAGCCCATGAGGCCGGCGATGGCACCTGACGCGCCCAGCGCTCTGCCGTCGTTGAGCGCGCCCCACAGCCCCCCGGCAATCAGGCCGAAGAGGAGGTAGGCCCCCAGGTACCGCCAACTACCGAGGCGCTCCTCGACGTACTTCCCGTACACGGCGAGGAACAACATGTTGCCGAGCAGATGCCAGAAACTGCCGTGCAGGAACATGGAGGTGATCGGCTGCCAGATCTGGAAGTCCAGCGTGTTGAACATCAGGTGGTCGAGGCCGTGCTCGATGTCACGGAACGTGAGCAGGAACGCGACGATGTTCACGCCGAGAAGCGTATTGGTCACGTAGGGCGTCCGCTCGTACGGATGCTCGATGCGGGTCGGCAAGAACACGTCCCCATCCTAGGGGCAGCGACATCCTGCCGTTTCGACAGGCCGCGTTGGCACGTTCCTGCCGCAGGCCCTTCGCCCGCTGCGGCGCAACGGCTACGAACAGGCGTTTCCCGGGCCTCCGCTTTGGCACCCCGGTTGCGATAGCACGACCACAGCAACCCGACGGCGCGCCCTGGGTGCGCGTCGAGCCAAGGAGATTCATCATGACCACCGCCATCAAGAAGCGCGGCCAGACCGAGGCCTGGCCCATCCCCGGCTTCGGCCGGTTCTTTGACGACTGGCCTGCGCAGACGCCGCGGGCTGCGGCGCGCGCGCTGCGTCCGGCGATGGACGTCGACGAAGACGACAACGCCATCACCGTGAAGACGGAGCTGCCCGGCATCGCGAAGGACGACGTCCACGTGATGCTCGAGGACGGCGTCCTCACGATCACGGGCGACAAGAAGAGCGACCGCGAGGAGAAGGACAAGAACTTCCACCTCGTCGAGCGCAGCTTCGGCGCCTTCCACCGCTCGATCACGCTCCCCACGGGCGTCGAGTCCGACAGCGTCGACGCGTCGTTCAAGGACGGCGTGCTGGTGATCCGGATCCCCAAGACCGAGACCGCCAAGCCCCGCCGCATCGCCATCACGTAACGACACGCCAGGTGCCTGTAGGGGCGGCCCTTGTGGCCGCCCCCACAACCCCCCGCCCGCGCCCCACCGAGGTCCCCCATGAACTTCGACAAACTCACGCTCAAGAGCCAGGAAGCCATCCAGGCTGCCCACGAAGCCGCCCGCGGCTTGGGCCACGCCGAGCTTGCGCCCGAGCACCTGCTGCACGCCCTGCTCGTGCAGGACGGCGGCATCGTGCCCGCCGTGCTCGGCAAGGCCGGCTCGCCCGTCGAAGACCTCACCACGCTCGCGCGCAAGGAACTCGATCGCCTGCCCTCGATGCAGGGCGGCTCCGAACCCTCCCTCTCGCGCCGCATGCGCGACGTCCTCCAGGCTGCGCAGAAGGCCGCCTCGAAGAACGCCGAGGAGTACACGTCCACCGAGCACCTGCTGCTCGGCATCCTCGCGGAGGGCAAGGGTGTCGCCTTCGACCTGCTCCGCACCCACGGCGCCGACGCCGACACGATCGCGCGCGTCCTCACCGAGGTGAAGGGCTCGCAGAAGGCCATGGACGACTCGCCCGAGGGCCGCTACGCCGCGCTCGAGAAGTACACCGTCGACCTCACCGCCCGCGCCAGGGACGGCAAGATCGATCCGGTCATCGGCCGCGACGACGAGATCCGCCGCGTCATGCAGGTGCTCTCCCGCCGCACGAAGAACAACCCCGTCCTGATCGGCGCCCCCGGCGTCGGCAAGACCGCCATCGCCGAAGGCCTGGCCCGTCGCATCGTCGCGGGCGACGTACCTGAAGCGCTGAAGAAGAGCCGCCTGCTCGCCCTCGACCTGGGTCGCCTGCTGGCCGGCACGAAGTACCGCGGCGAGTTCGAGGAACGCATGAAGGCGTTGCTCGAAGAGATCGAGAAGAGCCACGGCGAAGTCGTGCTCTTCATCGACGAGCTGCACACGATCGTCGGGGCCGGCTCCGCCGAAGGCGCGGCCGACGCCGCAAACCTCCTGAAGCCCGCGCTCGCGCGCGGCGACCTGCACTGCGTCGGCGCCACGACGCTGGACGAGTACCGCAAGCACGTCGAGAAGGACAAGGCGCTCGAGCGCCGCTTCCAGCCCGTGTACGTGGGCGAGCCGGACTTCGAGGAGTCCGTCGCCATCCTGCGTGGTCTGAAGGAACGCTACGAGGTGCACCACGGGGTGCGGATCCAGGACGCGGCGATCGTCGCGGCGGTGCGGCTGTCGACGCGCTACCTGCCCGACCGCCAGCTGCCGGACAAGGCCATCGACCTGATCGATGAGGCCGCGTCCGGCCTGCGTCTCGAGATCGACTCCGTCCCCCAGGTGCTCGACACCGTGCAGCGTCAGACCGCGCGGCTCGAGATGGAGCGCTTCGCGCTGGCGAAGGAGAAGGACCGCGCCAGCAAGGAGCGTCTCGCGCAGATCGAGAAGGAACTCGCCGACCTCGGCGAGGAGAAGTCCCGACTGACCGCCAAGTGGCAGGCCGAGCGCGATGAGCTGCAGGCCGTGCGCGACCTCAAGGAGAAGCTCGAAGACGCGCGCGAGCGCCAGGAGCTGCTCGAGCGCCAGGGCCAGCTCGAAGAAGCGGCCAAGCTGCGCTACCAGGTGCTGCCGAAGCTCGAGGACGACATCCAGGAGGCCAGCGAGCGCATGGAGCGCGGCACAGACCGCATGCTGCAGGAAGAGGTCGACGAGGAGTCGATCGCCAAGGTCGTCGGTCGCTGGACGGGCATTCCCGTCAGCCGCATGCTCGAGTCCGAGGGGCAGCGCCTCTTGAAGCTCGAAGACGAGCTGCGCGAGCGCGTGGTCGGTCAGGACGCGGCACTCGAGAGCGTCGCGCACGCGATTCGCCGTAGCCGCACGGGGCTCAACGAAGGCACGCGCCCGCAGGGCTCGTTCCTGTTCGTCGGCCCGACGGGTGTCGGCAAGACCGAGCTTGGACGTGCGCTGGCGGAGTTCCTCTTTGACGACGACCGCGCGATGGTGCGCATCGACATGAGCGAGTACCAGGAGCGACACAGCGTGGCGCGCTTGATCGGTGCGCCTCCGGGCTACGTCGGCTACGAAGAAGGCGGGCAGCTGACCGAGGCCGTGCGCCGGCGTCCCTACAGCGTGATCCTGCTGGATGAGGTCGAGAAGGCCCACCCCGAGGTGTTTGGCTCGCTGCTGCAGGTGCTGGACGACGGTCGCATGACCGACGGCCAGGGCCGCACGGTCGACTTCACGAACACGATCCTGATTCTCACGAGCAACCTCGGCAGCCAGCTGCTGTCGGACGAGTCGCTCACGGAGAAGGAGATCGGGCTGCGTGTCGACACGGCGCTGAAGGGCCACTTCCGCCCGGAGTTCCTCAACCGCATCGACGACATCATCGTCTTCCACCGCCTGAGCAAGGACGACCTGGCCACGATCGTCGAGATCCAGGTGGGCAAGCTCGCCTGGCGTCTGGCCGAGCGCGGCATCAGCCTCGAGCTGACCCAGAAGGCGAAGACGCAGCTGGCAGACGAGGGCTACGACCCGGTCTACGGAGCGAGGCCGTTGAAGCGCTTGATCGAACGCGCGATCCAGAACCCGCTTGCGATGCAGCTGCTGGACGGCCAGCTCGGTGCGGGTGACACGATGGCGGTCGACTACGACGGCGCCGAGTTCACGTTCGAGGCTCGGACACCGGCAGCGGTGTAGGGGCATGCCAAGCCAGCGCGGCGTTGCCGCGTCGGCGGGTGCCTGCCCACGTCGTGCGCGCGCACGGCCGTGGGCGTCCACCCGGTCACGCGCTCCGCGCGCGACCTCGGGTCGCCCCTACGGCGCCGCACCTACTTCGGATTCGTCGCCCACACCGTCGTCTCGGTGATGAATCCGCGGTCGGCCATCGCCAACATGTCCACCATCGCCTGCGCGATGTCTTTCGACTGCAGCTTCGTCGGGTTCGCGTCCGGCTGGACGCCGTTGCCGAACCCGGTCTGCACCTCGCTCGGGTTGATCTGCATCACGCGCACGCCGTGGCGCCGGAGCTCCGCGCGCCAGCACTCCGTCAAGCCGCTGAGCGCAAACTTGCTCGACGCGTACGCCGTGCCCCCCTCGAAGCCCTTGCGCGCGGCGGTCGAACCGACGTTCACGATGTCGCCCTTGCCGGCGGCCACGAAGTGCTTCGCCGTGGCCTGCGCCACGAGGAACGCGCCGAGCACGTTCACACGCCACACCCGCTCCATGTCGGCGGGGTCCGTATCGACGAGCTTGCCGAACGTGCCGATGGCCGCGTTGTTGATCAGCACGTCGTAGCCGCCGAGGCCCTGGACCGTTTGCTCGATCAGCGACTGGACGTCGGCGGCCTCCGCCACGTCGGCACGGATGCCGAGGCACCCGAGCTCGCTCGCCGCCTCCTGACACGTGGCGTCATCGCGCCCGCAGATCGCGACCTTGGCGCCGCGCTCGACGAGCAGACGTGCCGTCTCCTTGCCGATGCCGCGGGAACCGCCCGTGACGAGTACGCGTGCGTTGCTGATGTCCATGAGGGCCTCCGTCCGCCTGGTGGCGGGACGGCCGGATGGTACGGGCACGCCCGGGGCGCGCCGCGAGAGGATCGACGGGCTCAGCCCGAGCCGCAGGCTGGTGCTGAGCCCGTGGAGACCGAAGCGAGCCGGAGCTTCGGCGCGGAGGTGGGCCGCAGGCGTGCCTTTGCACGTTGAGGAGCCGCCTTCGTGCCGGACCCCGGCGCAGCGAGAGGATCGACGGGCTCAGCCCAGCCTAGAACTTCAGCTTGATCTTCACGCGACTCCCACGTGCCTGGCGGGTGCCGGCGGCGGGGCTTTGCGAACGCACCTTGACGCCGATCCCGCTGGTCCGGACCTCGAAGCCGGCGTCCTTGAGGCGACGGATCGCCCTGTCGACGCGCATGCCAACGACGTTGGGCACGATCACGCGCTGCACCACACCGATGCCGATGCGCTGGGTGATGGTCACGGTCGAACCGCGCGCGACGCGCGAACCGGCGACCCGGTCCTGCGCGATGATGCGTGAGGTCGGCACGCCCGGCGACACGATCGTGCTGCGCACGACGCGCACGACGAGCCCGTGCGCCTCGAGGCGACGGGTGGCCTCACCGACCTCAAGGCCGATGACGCGCGGCACCTCGACGGTGGGCAGCGCGATGATGCCGGTGAACTGGTAGATGGCCTCGATGGTGTGGCCGGCGGGACGGAGCGACCCGGCGACGGGGCTCTGGGTCACGACGCGCGTGCGGCCGGTCCCGTAGGTGTTGGATCGCAGCACGGCGCGGAAACCCGCGGCCGTCAGGCGCCGGCTGGCTTCGCCCTTGCTGAGGCCGATCACGCTCGGCACGCGCGTCAGCGGCTGGGCGATGACCTTCATCCGGAAGCGGAACGACACGGTCGAGCCGCGGGCGATCACCTCACCCACCGGGTGCTCTTGCGAGATCACCTCGCTGATGGCGCCGCGGTGCGGGGGGCCGCTGCGGACGGCGTTGGCGGTGAGGCCGGCGGCCTCGAGGGCCTGGATCGCCTGGGTGCGGGTCAAGCGCGCGAGGTCGGGCATGTTCGCGCGGTAGGGCAGGTAGTAGAGGACGCGTTCCCCGACGGTCTTGCGGCTACCCCCGTCAGGATCCTGGCGGAAGACGCGGTCGACAGCCTGACCGGGTGCGGTGTCACGCTGCATGCGCGGACGGAACCCTGCGGCCAGGAGCTTCACGTGCGCCTCGAAGGGACGCAGCCCTCGGACCTCGGGCACGAGGCCGATCGGCGCCCTCCACCCGCGCGGCGGCTCGGCGGCGATGATCACGCGGAACGTGGTACCGGAGGGCACGAGCGTGCCGGGGCGGATCCCCTGCTGGAGGATGGTGCCCACGGGCCGGCGCGAGGCCTGCTCGCGGAACGACGCCTTCAGGTCGAGGTGGGTGAGCAGGTCCAGCGCGTGGTCCTTCTCCATGCCGTAGAGCACGGGCACGCGGACCCCGTCGGCCATGCGGCTTGGCTTCACGACGTCGAAGCCGACGTGGTCGCCCTCCTGGACCCGGCGGCCGCCGGGCACTTCCTGGCTCACGACGCTCCACGCGGGCTGCCCCGAGACGTTCACGAAGTGGACGTGCGGTACGAGGCCCTGCGCGAGGATCTCTTGCTCGGCGTCCTGCATGGCGAGGCCTACGACGTGGGGCACACGCGACCGGTCACCCCCACCGGAGGGACGGCGTCCGGCCACGGCGACGTCGACGACGCCGCCCGGCTGCATCGCAGCACCGGTGTTCGGCAGCTGGCTGATGACGGTACCGCGCGCGGCGAACTGGCTGCGCACGTAGCGGACCTGCATCGAGAGGCCGACGTCGTCCAGTATCTGGCGCGCGCCCGCCTCGGTCCGGCCGACGAGCATCGGCACGTTGATGCTGCTCTGGACGATCTTCAGGCGGAAGACGCCGCGGAACGGGATCTCGGCCCCGGGCGGCGGCACCTGCGAGATGACGCGGCCGTGCTGGTGGCGGGGGCCGGGCACGTGCTGGATCTGGAGATAGTAGGCATCTTCCAACGCACGGACCGCTCGACGCTCGGTGAAGCCGATGACCCGCGGCGCGATCGTCTGGATGACCATGCGCACACCAACGGTGATCTCGACGGTGTCGCCATCGGCGACGGTCGCGCCGGGATCCGGCGACTGGGAAGAGACCCGACCGGGCGAGACGCCGGCGATCGTCACGACATCGACTTGAAGGCCAAGCGCTTCGAGCTCCTGGACAGCCTGGCGTTCGGACTTGCCGATGATGCGGGGCATCGAGTGGTCCGCGAAGGCGTCGTTGGAGAAGAAGAGCAGGGCTGTCGCAACGAAGAGCACGAGGGGGATGGGCAGGCGGGAGGGGAGGATGCGCATGGTGTGCTCCTTGTCCGAGCGTCTCGGCCCGGTACGGGTCGAGCGCCTCATGGCAATGCCGATGCCGAAGTCTGGGTTCGGCGTCCGCATGATTCCACCCCAGGACGCCAGACCCCCATTTTCCGGGCCCGGCGCGGAACGCAAAACCCACGCACGAAGACGGACGGAGGGCCTCCGCAGGTGCCGTGTCCCCCACCGGTGTCCTCGCGGGCAGTCAGTCCGGCGGTCCGACGGTGCCGTGAATCCAGGCCGTCAGTCCAAGAACGAGAACAGGTCGTCGCCATCGCGACAGATCGCGACGTCAGCTGGAACCCTCTGGCGCGCGGTGTCGGGATCGACCCCCCAATGCCCCACATGCGTGATCGCGATCTTCTTCGCCAGCCCCTCGCGCGCGATCTCGATCATGCGATCCGTCCCCGGATGTCCGTAGCCGCCCTCGCCCAGGTAGGTGCCGTCGCCCACGAAGAGATCGACCCGGAGGATGGCCCAGACGTCCTTCACGTACTCCTGCTCGCCGACAGGCGAGTCCGGATCGATCAGGCGCTTGCCCATCCCACGCGGCCCCATGTCGGTCGCGTAGAGGATCCGCTGCGGAGGCCCCCCACGCTCGACGTGGATCAGGAACGCCGTCGTCGGCTCGTCGTCGCGGTGGTTCGTCTCCACGCCCTTCAGCGTCACGGGCCCCACCTCGATGACCGTCCCGTCATCCCACGGCTCGAAGCAGATCTTCTCCTCGCCAGGACGCAGCAAGCTCGGCCACAGCGCCTCGATCCGCCGCCTCGTCACCGGCCCGCAGTGCACCGGCAACACGTCAGGCCCCCCCCGCCGCGTGTAGCAGAGGTCCCGCAGCCCGTTCATGTGGTCGTCGTGATGGTGCGAGATCACCACCCGGTCCACGACGGGGTCGATCCCCTCCCGTTCGAACTGGTGGGTCAGGTCCGGTGAGGCATCGAGCAGCACATTCTGCCCACGGGAGGTCTGCCCACGGGAATTCTGCCCACGGGAGTTGCCTGCGGAGGTCTCCAAGAAGACCCCACTGCGCGTGCGGCGTTCCTTCGCATCCTCGCGCGAGAAGGCGCACTGGTCACATCCACACCCGGGCCGAGGGATCGGCCAGGCGTCACCGGTACCCAGAAATGTAGCGCGCACGTTCTCCACAACCCGGTTGTAGCCAAAGCCTGTATCCACGGCACGTCCTTTGAAGAGTAGAGAGCGGAGGTGGAGGAGGCCCACGGAGAACACCGTGGCGTCCAAGCACCTCTGCATCCACACCGATATCGCGCAACGCCTACGCGAGGCCACAGAGCCTCGCGCGGGCTCCCTCGACGATCTCATCGGCCGCGCACGCCGCGGCGACGTGCGCGCCTTCCAAGCCCTGCGCAAGAAGTTCGAACCCCAGCTGGTCAACTTCGTCCGGAGCTACGTGAAGGGCGACGAGGACACCGCCCACGACGTCGTGCAGGAGACGTTCCTCATCGCCTGGACCAAGATCAACCAGATCAAGGACGGCAAGCACCTCAGGCCGTGGCTCTACCGCGTTCGGTAGTTCCACTAGTTGGCGGTCCTTCAAGAAGAAAAGGGAGGTAGTTCAGCCTTAGCGTTACCTCCTCCTTGCGGACGGTGACACGGTCGACGAGCGATTCAATCGTCTGACGCTTGGCGTCTTCGTCCAAGGCCTCCAGATTGCCCAGAAGAGACTTGGCCATCTCAAGAGCTTGGCTCTCGTCGAGGAGTTGGGATTTGAGGCCGTCCAGTTCGCCCTGCGTCCGTGCAGCCGCCACTGAGAGTTGCTTCTGCCGTGCCTCAAGAGGCTGGTAGCGCGTTCCAAAGCCCTCGGTGGGGATCTCACCCTGGCGGTGAAGGCTGAACAGGTGATCTAGCTCCCCCTCCACGCCTCGGAGCTGGCTGGTAAGGCTCTGGAGGAGCTCCCGGCGCTCCTCCACGATCTGGTCCCCCTGAAGCAGGACAGCCGCGATCGTCTCGGGCGTGAGCCAGCTACGCAGCTTCTCCAGGAAGATGGCCTCCAGATCCGCTGTCGGGATGGAGGTGGAGCAGGCCTTGCAGCTGTAACTGTGGCTCTTGGAGCCCACGTACATCTTGTTGCCGCAGCCGCAGTGAACGAGCCCGGTGAACAGGTGCTTGCTCTTCCTCCCCGGGCGCTTGGCGAACCGCTCCGCGTTCCGGTCCAGTATGGCGTTGACCTGATCCCAGAGTTCGTCAGAGACGATCCGCGGCGCTGAAATGTAGACCCATTCACTCTCAGGTTTCGTGCGAGGCTGACCTGTCACGGAGTCCATGAAGCTGTGATTGGTTCTTCGCAGTCCCTTGGAGACGGGATTGGTCAGAATGTGCCTAACGCTCTTGTTGCTCCACTCCTTGCCCCTGCGAGTTCTCATCCCTCTCTCATTGAGATCGCGGGCCACGGTGAGCACGCGCCGGTGCTTTAGGAAGAGCTCGTACATCAGCGCACGAACTGACGCCTCTTCAGGCAGAAGCTCCAACTGCTTGCTCTCGTTCCAGCGATAGCCGTACGGAGCCTGGCCCCCAAGCGGCTTGCCCATCTTGGCCCTGGTCGCCACCGCCTCCTTGACTCGGCTGGAGATCTCCTCGCGCTCCCACTGCGCCAGAGCCGCAATCACGGTGTAGAAGAGCCGCCCTGAGTGAGAACCCGTGTCGATGTTCTCCTGAAGACTCACTAGATCTGCGTCGTGATTGCGGAAGTAGTCGGCAAAATCCAGAAGATCGCGCGTGTTACGAGCGAGTCGCGCCAACTTGGAGAAGATGAGGGCTTCAATCCTGCCGCTCCTCACGTCTTCCAGCATGCGACGGCACTCAGGATGATCGCGTACGTGCTTCCCGCTCACCGCAGAGAGGTGATAGATCTCTACGACGCCCCAGTCCTTGGCCGCTGCGAATCCGCGAGCTCGGTGCTCGTGCGTCTCCGGACTATCGCCTGCAGCCTGGTTCTCCGTACTTACACGGATCCAGACCCCGACCGAACGCTTGCGGGATGAAACAGCGGGATCACTCACGAGCAGCTCCTGTACTCTCACAGACCGTGAATTGTAGTACACGAAGCGCGCGCGTCAGAGGGAGGGATAGATCCCCCGGAGCCCCTCGCCCGCATGCAGGCCCCAACGAGTGAGCGAGCTTACGAGCGCCGGGCCGACCAACGGCGTGGCCGCGAGCGAGTGTCTTCACGGCGCGACGTCCCCTGGCCCGGGCAGGCTCATGAGGGGTATTAGCGCGTATGCGCTAGATAGAGCGCGGCTAGATGAGTAAGCCAGGCAGTCTCAGCGCACTCTCGGAGGCGGCCACGAATTCTCGAGTTAGACATGTCAGCCATGGCGAAATGAGGGAGCCCTGGGGAACCGCCGGCTGGGCTGCGCTGCCTGGCCTCTGTATGCGCGGTGATCCCACCCAGGGTCGGGCTCCGGTCCGCGGTGCGTCGAGTCGGGGGGAGGGCGCCTCCACCCACATCCATGGGTAACACCCGGCTCGACGTTTCCGGAACTCCCCTGAACGCGCCTCAACTCCAACTCCTCAGAGAGCCTGATGCCAAGCACAGCCCCCTCATCATCTCAGGCCAGACGCTACCGGCATATCGCAGAGCTGCGTCCGGCACACGCGCGGAGTGCTCCCGCGACGCATCTCGCGTTGACGCTCATGGTCTTCGCCGTTCCTTCGGTCACACAGCGTCGTCGGGGGTGGGTCATCACGAGTTGGGTCCCTCCAGAATCCTGACGGCGAGTTCAATCTCAACGCTCGCAGCATCTGGGGCGTGTGGGAGCTTGTGAATCGCTTGACCAATGTGCTCTTGGATAGGTTCCAGCGGACGGCTCTCTGCGAGAGCGTCGCTCATCGCGTCTCGAGCTTGCTCGAGTGCTAGGGGGGGTATCTCAAGGTCGCCGCGCGCCAAGGCATGCAGTGCCGTGTTGAGGCGCAGTCGGACGAACTCCAACTGAGCGGCTGACATGGTGCAAGCACTCCCCCTGGCGTGGTCTTCCCCTTTCGGCCTGAAAGCCGGAGGGACTCAGCGCCTCCGCTTGGGATGGCGCCGCCTCCGTTCGGGCGGGAGAAACCCCAGCATTTCGATACCCCAGAGCCACTCGTGCCCATCGACGGAGAACTCCACCTCGGCCCAAACCTTCTCTTCCCTGATCCACTGACGGAAGTTGGACACGTCGTGCCGTCCGGAACCGCGCTTCTTGTGCTGGCGGATGTAGTACTCCACCCAGACCTCTTGCCTCGTCCAACCGTGACGCGGACTCGCTACGGACCCTCGCGCAAAGTCACCCCGCAAACTCCAGACCAAGGCGCGGGCAGCGCGGACGTTGTGGTCGTTGCGTGGGCGCCGCGGCGATTGGATCACATGAGCATCAAGCGTACGAGCGTTCGCCAGCTCGCGCTCTCGATAGAAACGTAAAGGGTGGTTACCACCGACGATGCAGCGCGACCTTACGGTTTGACTTGATAATCGAGACGTGCGGGAGACTCTCATCGTCGGCGCTGTCGAGCATCCCCGAATTGAGGACGTTACCCTCCGGCGGCGCCCCAGCGCCTGAATGCGCTAGCATGAACAGATGAGCAGCACCCTGACTCCCTTCGACACAGACGCTAGGAAGAGATTGGCGCGTAAGCCGAGGCGCGTCAGGCCTGGAGCAGTGCCCCCGCATTCACGGCTGCCTGCGGCTCGTGGCGCTGGAAACCCAAGCGACCGCGAAGCGGGCAAGGACCCGATCTCACCGCCTGGCGCCACGGCCCGTCATACGTATCCGCTCAAGGCCGAGGATGCCGTCGACCCCCTGATCGGCAAGACGATCGGACGCTGCCGGATCGAGATGCTGGTCGGTGTTGGAAAAACGGCGCGTGTGTACCAAGGAAGGCACGAGGCGCTGGACGGCCTCGTCGCCGTTAAGATCCTCCGGCCACGCGTGGCAGAGAACCAGGGCTTGGTCGATCGCTTTCATTCGGAAGCGCGAGCCATCGCATCGATCGACAACGAGAACGTGCTCAAGATCTATGACGTCGGTACGGAGGCCGGGCAGCACTACATGGTCGTCGAACTGCTCGAGGGCGAGGAGATCCTCGCCCTGATCCGTCGCGAGGGCCAGATCGAGGTCATGGATGCCCTGCGCATCATTCGTCAGGCGACCAACGGCCTAGGCGCCGCGCATGAGAGAGAGCTCGTGCACAGAGACGTCAAGCCCGAGAACCTCTTCCTGCTCGACGACGGCACCGTCAAGGTGCTGGACTTTGGCCTTGCCGCGAACTTCGACAAGAACAGCGAACGGGTCGGCACCCCTCACTACATGGCTCCTGAGGTGTGCCAGTCCGGAGCCGTCTCTCCCGCCAATGACATCTACGGGCTGGGCATCTCGTTGTTTCACCTTCTCACAGGGAGGCCTCCCTACGCAGGCCGCGACAGGAAGGCCATCTTCTCCGCTCACCTCGCCGGGCTTGCGCTCCACCCCGAGCGAGAGCTCCGTGGCCTACCCAAAGAAGTCGCTGACCTCGTTCGTCAGTTGACGAAGCGAGAGCCGCAGATGCGACCGACGGCGGCCGAACTCCTGGACGCCCTGGACCGTATTGGAGGCAAGGAACTCAAGCAGAAGGCGAGCTTGGGGCGTCGGCGGAAGCGCAGCCGATCACGCCTCGCGGTTGCCCGGCGTGACCGACGCGGCAAACGAGTTCCCGTGCTTCCGATCGCCATTGGGATCATCTCGGCCGTCGCCATCGGCCTGCTCGCCCTGGGAGGCCAAGGCGGTGGGACGGCTGAGCGCAGCCGTGTCCAAGCGAACGTCCCGGACGACGCTGTGAGCAGCGGATCGCGTCCTCAGGAGCCCAGGCCTGCGAAGGCCCCTGAGAAGAGCGTAGCGAAGAATGCGCGCCCCGAGGCGGTGGAGCGCGAGAGGGAGGCTAGCGAGGCCCTCGAGCGCGCCGAGGCGTACGCGCGCAAGACTTGGCGTGCTCCCGCGGACACGGATGCTGTTCTCTTGAAGTACACGTCGGTGTGGAGCCGCCACGAGTTCACGAAGGCTGGCAAGGAGGCTAGGCGCAGGGCACTGGCCATCAAGCACAAGAAGATGCACCCTCACCCGGACCGAGTCCTAACGTCCGAGAGCGCCGTCGCCAAGGCCCAGAGTGCGTGGAAAGAGAATCGGCCGAAGGTCGAGGACCTCATTCGAAAGCACGACTACCGAGGTGCGAGGCGCCTGGTGCCCGAGTCCGTCTCCGACGCGGCGGGTGATTTCCCGAGGGAACTCGACTTCTGGCGTGAGCACACGCGCCTCCTCGAGGACTTCCAGTCGGAGTTCATCAATAGGGTGACCAAGCTCCCTCCAGACAAGCGGACCCTAGTCGCAGCGGACGGGCAAGCAACCATTCGCCGGGTGACCCCAACCTCATTCGAGGTCCGCATCGGAGGGCGACGCGAGTCCTTGCCCTGGTCGAGGGTCGGTGCTGATGTCATCGCGGAGCTTGCTGCGGTTGCCTTCGGAACCGAGGATGCACGTCTGGTCATGCTCAGCGCCTCGTTCGCCTTCGCGCACAAGCTGGGGGAGAGTTTCTGGGACACACAGCTGCTGCTCGGCATTACGCACGGGGCCGAGGCCTACGACCGGCTGAAGAGGGCGTACGCCAAGCGCTTCCGGGCCTGGAGCGAGGCGGAGAGATAGGTCAATCGTAGATGCCTCGACAACAGCCCCTGTGGGCTACTTCGTGAGTCGCCAGGTGGCACACTCAGCGGGCGCGAGTCACCATGGAGATGAGAAATGGCGAGGAAGACGTACACGGCCGAGCAGATCATTCGGAAGCTGCGTGAGGCCAGAGTCGAGGTTGCGAGGGGAGATGGCGTCGTCCATGGGATCCGAGCGCAGCCCTCAGCCAACTCAGGCCCGAATGCGGCGCGAGATCGGGTCCGTTGGATCATCTAGCGTCGGGGAGGCCAGCGCGGGAAGGTGCGGTGTGTGCAGAGATGGCCATGTATAGCGAACATCCACTAGAGTCCGCCCCGGGGACAATCAGGAGCGCACATCGCCAACATCGCATCGGTATTGAAAGAAGAGATCCAGCGCCCCGCGCGTAGGGAGATCCGCGCCGCCACCGGGTCGATCAAGAAGCACCGGGCTGACGACCGCAGCGCCATCGCCGCGCTGAAGCGGCAAGTCGCCAGTCTGGAGCGCGACGTGGCCTTCCTCCAGAAGCGCGAGAAGGGCCGTCTCAAGAAGGCACCCACTGCCACTGAAGCCGAGGGCGTCCAATTCAGCCCCAAGTGGGTCGCTGCAGGCCGTGTGCGGCTGGAACTCTCCGCAAGGGACTAGGCCAGCCTCCCACTGCAGCCGGGCCTCAGCCGAAGATTAGCAGCGCGACATGCGTTGCAGACCGAGTCTTGCAGGCAGATCGAGACTGTGGCGAGCTTCGACGCTACTTGGCTGTTCCCGCGGCTTGAGCCACAGTTCGGGCAGCCACCGGAACATCTCGCTAGACCGGCGCGCGACCTTCACGGGCCTCTAGAAGTCTAGATCGAGGGCAAGAACCACCGACCGGCCGGGCTCGTTCTGCCCTGAACCGTGGATCCTGTAGTTCTCGTCCAGCACGTTTTCGAGTGCGAGGCTCATCCGCAGGTTGCGGCCCAACTTGGCCCCGGCCCTGAGGTTCAGGCGCGTCCACGCGGGTGTCCCGCCCGGCGGGATGCGACGCGAGTCCGTCTCGTCTCGGAACGAGAGGCGGTCCTCGCGGGCAGAATGCTCGATGTCGGCCTGGGCCCAGAACCGGGAGCAGGGCGGCGCGTAGCGCACGCCCGTCCACACGGCGAAGGGCTTCATACGGTCGAGGGGATGGCGCACCAGGGCGCCGGCGGGATCGAACTGGTCCACCTCGCCGTCCGTATATGAGACGGTTCCGAACCATGTCCAAGCGGGCGCTGCGCGCCAACTCCACTCCAAGTCGATTCCCCACACCCAGCCGTCGCCGGCGTTGTCCTTACGCACCTCCGGGACGCCACCGATCAGGGTGCCGGTCGGCGACACAACGATGCTGTTCTCGATGAACGTGTACCAGCCCGAGAGGCCTGCACGCAGGCGCTGCTGCTCCGTCTTCACGCCCACCTCGAAGGACACGAACGTCTCGGGGTCGAGGTCAGGCGCGGGCGTCTCTACGATGCTCGTCGAATCGAGCGCCGTAAGTTCATGCAGCGTCGGCGTACGGAAGCCCTGCGAGACACCGCCGTACACCGACCAGCGCGGATTCACGTGGTAGAGGGCGCGCAGGCTGCCCGAGACGTTAGTCCATTCGTTCGACACTTGGATGATGTTGCCGGGCGTCGTCGGATCGCTGCCCGCGACGGCGGGATTGTCGACGCGGTCCGCCTCGGCCGCGGCATACGTAAATCGCACCCCGCCGAATACTTCCCAGCGCCCCCATGCGATGTGCTCCTGAACGTAGGCACCGAAGAGGTCGTACGTGGCATCATCACCGACCGGACCCTGGATCACGGGCCCGCCGGGCACGCCGGCAGTAGAGCTCCGCCGGAAGCTGTCGACCGTGTCGTGGTAGTACTCCGCACCATAGGTGAAGCGACCCCAGCGCGTGGGCGACTCGAGTTGCAGTTGGACGCCGATTTGACCGACGCTGAAGCCCTGCAGGTCACGTCGATCTCCGGTGCGCAAGCGGTCCCGCTCCTCGGCTTGGCGGTGGTAGCTCAGCGCCACGTGTCCGCGCGAAAACGGCGCGGAACACTCACCGGCGTCGAAGGCAAGCTTCGCGTAGGCGAGATCGCGTTCCTGGTCGAAGTCACGCTGCAGGTCACCGCCGACGCTCGTTCCGTGAAACGGAACGGCATCGACGGTGGTCTCGGTGCGTGGCGCGTCAAACTGCCGGACGTGCTGCCACGCCGTCGTCAGCGTCCAGTAGCGCCCGATACGCTGGTCGAAGCGCACATCGGCGTCCCACTCGTCGATCCCGCCAGTGCCAGGCAGGCTGCCGCCGCCGCTATCGATGTCGCCGTAGATCTTGCGACTGAGCCCGGCTGCCCACCCCAAGTTGTTCATATTGCCCTCGGTCTGGACACGCGCGAAGTGGGCGCGCTCTCCCGAGGCAGAGCGCAGATACATGCCGCCGTTCGTATGCAACCCCCGCTCGAAGCTCGTCCGCCGCCAGGGGATCACGTTCACCGTCCCGCCAATCGCATCGCTGCCGTAGAGGACGGAGTGCGGACCGCGCGCCACCTCCAGGCGCTGGAGCGACAGCGCATCGATCGTCGCCCAGTACTGATTCGGGCCGGTCCGGAAAGTGGAATTGTTGAGCCGGATGCCGTCGATGAGCATCAGGTTTCTAAAGCCCGTAAAGCCGCGGATGAAGGGCGAGTGCTGGAGCGGGCCCGTCTTCTGCGCGAGGACGCCCGGCAGGCCTTGGAGCGCATCAGAGAGCGAGCGAGCCGCTCGTCGAATGCGGATCTCCTCGTTCGTAATCACGGTCACGGTGTTGGGCACACGAAGCATCTCCAGCCGGCCGCGCGTGGCCGTGATGGATGCCTCGCTACCTGCGTTGGCGGGGCCGCCGAGAAGGCGTGGGGCTATGACGTCCGCCGGCGCAAGGACCGGAATGTCATCCTCTTCGGTCGCGGACGGATCGTCCTGTGCCCAGACGCTTGGACCCAAGGACGCGAAGACGGCCAGGCAGATGCCGGTGAAAGCGGTGCACAGGCGGCGGTTGCCGATATCCATTACTTATCCTCCCAGTCGATGCGCACCCAACGTTGGATCATGCACGGGGTTCACACGCGATCCGGCGCGCGCGAGGACTTCTGGGCACTTGTGCATATCTGCCTGAACCGGCGGCGCTCACGCGTGCACACGTCCGGAAGACGGGGCACCCCGCAGACGCCCATCATCTGGGTCTGGGTCGCCCTCGGCCTGTGCCCCGTGCAGGGCGAGGTACGTCGCGACCGTTGCACGTGGAGCATTGCGAGATCATTGCGGGTGTGCGATGACCTAGGTGATCGACGTCTGCCCGGCCGGCTGGCCGAAGACGACGGTTGCGCGGAACACCCCGTCCTCGACGGTCACGTGAAACTCCAGATCGGCGACGCGAGCGATGTCGGCTACGATGCTGAGCCCCAGCCCGGCGTGCTGCACGCCGGTTCGAGCCCCGTCCCCGCGCCAGAACGCTCTCGTTGCATTCGCGGCCTCCCTTGCCGTGAGGGCTCCGGCCGGATTTGACAGCGAAAGTGCGGCGCCGCCAGGCTCGGTGCCGATCCTCGCTTCGATCAGGCTCCCTGGCGGGGCGTGCTCGATCGCGTTCTGAATCAGGTTGGAGAGAACTGATTCCACGATGTCAGGATCGGAGCGCACATGGGCCGCGGGTCCCTGGGCGAGGTCGAACCGCTGCTCGCGCGCCGATGCTCTCGTGCGCAGCAGCCTCCATGAGTCGAGCATGTGCTGGCGCAGATCGATCACTTCCGCGGCGGCCCACGATTGCCCCGTTCGGATACGGGCCAGGCGCGAGAGGGCCGAAACCAAACGCGTCATTCGATCCGCGACCGCGTGACACTGCGTTGCGCAGCGGGCCTGCAACGCGGCATCATCTGGCCATTGGCGCGCGACGTCCGTGATGCTCTTGAGCTCCGCGACAGGAGTGCGTAGCTCGTGCGCAAGGTCTGCCGTCATGCGCCGCTCGCGAGTGAAGGCATCGTCGAGCTTGTTCAGGGCAGCGTTCAGAGCATCGACGATGGGAACCAGGTCCGCCGGAGGCTTCGAGAGGCGGACAGCGCGGTCCAGGGTCGCGGCATCCAGGCGGCTCACCTCGTTTCGCAGGTCCCGTAGCGGCGCTAGGGCCCGGCGCGTCGTACACACGGCGAGGCCCGCCGCGCCCAGCACCAAGAGCACACCGCTCACCAGCAGCGCGGTGCGGAGCGACGCGAGGAGCGCGTGCTGTTCTTCCGCGTTCGTGGCGACGACGACGGTCGCCGACACGGGCGGCAGCTTGAGCCGTTGGCGCAGCTCTGACCAAGAGCGCTGCCAAGCCGGACTGTCAAAGGGGACGTCAGTGAGTCGGAGCGTGACGGCGCGCCCCCGGCTTCCGTCCGGCAGCGTTGTGGGGCCGGTCGGCGGCAGCCTGCCGGCCGGCGCCAACTCTCGACCGTCCAGGGAGCGCGACCGGGCGAGAAGGACGCCAGCACGGTCACGGACCTCGAAGTGGTGCGGGGTGGCGGAACCGCCGGCTGCCGGCCCCCAACGGACCTTGGATAGGTCCGCCGCGAGACGTCCCACTGCGAGTTCACGGAAGTGGGCCCGACGACGCTCGGCAGCGGAATCCGCGAGATTGATTTCACGCAGCACGTCGGCGCCCAGCCGGTTGAACTCCGTCTGCCCAGCGGGCTCGACACCGACGTGCAGCGCCTCTGAGAGTCGCCGGGCCTCGCCAGCCAGAGACGCGTCGAGCGCGCCCCAGACGGCCGCCTGGACGAAGTGATCCAGCACGAGTCCTCCAACGAAGAAGATACCGGTCAGCCCGAGGGTCAGCGGCACGGTCAGCCGGCGTTGGAAGGATCTCAAGGCACCGCCACGAGCAACAGGTAGCCGCGCCCGCGCAGCGTTTCGATTCGAGGTGCCCCCTCGATGCTCCCGAGCCAAGCCCGAAGGCGGCAGATCGCGGAATCAACCGCGTTTCCTTCAGGCAGAGTGTGTTCATCATAGAGCGCGTCTTCGATCTCGATGCGGGAGACGACCTCACCCGGCCGCCGGGCCAAGTACTCGAGCAGGGCATACTGGCGCGGCGGGATCGGCACCACTCGCCCGCCGCAGTGCGCGATCTGCTTGGCGGTGTCGAGTTGCAGCGTGCCCATCTCTAGCTTCGGGGCCTTCTGGCCGTAGCGGCGCCGACCGAGGGCCTGGATGCGAGCGACGAGTTCCTGGAAGTCGAAGGGCTTGACGAGGTAGTCATCGGCCCCCGCCCGCAGGCCGAGCACGCGATCCTGGATCCGGTCGCGCGCTGTCAGCATCAGCACGTGCGCCTGTGCACCGTGAGCGCGTAGTGATCGCAGCACTTCGATGCCATCCATACTCGGGAGCATCACGTCGAGGATCACGACATCGTAAGGGTTGGAGCGCGCGTAGGAGAGTCCTCGTCGCCCATCTCGCACCACGTCGACGGCGTAGCCGAGCCGTGACAGCCCGGCCTTGAGCGACTCGCACAGAAGTTCTGAATCCTCGACGACGAGCAAGCGCATGACGCGATCATCCGTTCCAACCGCTCCTCTGCAAGCGCTGGGCACGGTGCTGCTCATGGCCGCCGAGGAAACCAATCATCCGCTCGCTTGATCTGTCCTGATCGCGGTAGGTGAAGCCTTGGGGCGGTTCAACACTCCAGCGCCAGCATCAAGCCCAGCGATGGAATGGGGCACCGCAGGGCAGGCCCCGAAGGGTGCTCGCGCCAGCCGGCGGCGAGGTTGCAGCAGCGAGCAAGCCAGGCTGCCGGGGCCCGTGGTCTCGCGCCAATCTGCCCGCCCCTGCAACTCCCCCGCGCCTAGGCGCCACCCGCCCCCGCCTAGAGGGTTTCCCCGCTCGACCGCGTCATCCTCAATCCGTCAGCCTCCCGGCGTCGGTCAGGGTAGGTCAGACTTCCTCACCAGTGGACACGCCGCCCCAGCAGTCACCGCTGTCCAGTCCTGAGCTGCCTGCCCCCTTGGCATGGAGGAAGAGCTGCATGCGGTACGCGGCCATGCACTGCGGCCCCATGAGCATCAGGACTTCACCCAGCGGGGTCTCGCGATTCTCCCAGGGGAGCACGCCACTCTTGGTCAGTAGATCCTCATCCGTGAGACCTGCGAGGACTCTGCGCATGGCTGCGAGTTGCTCGTCCATCGCCTGGGCGAACTCCTCCGGCGGGAGATTGCCTGCACGCTCTCGTGCCGCGTCCGCGATGGTCGAGCCGCCGCCACCATAGAGAGCGACGCCGTTGAGTGCCGCGTACGTGAGGTAGCGCAGCAGTTCGAGCGTTGATCGCTGCTGTGGCGTTGGTCTCCAATCGAGGCCGCCCGCCGGGATTTGCGTGGCCAGATGCTTGATCACGCGCGTCTCGTAGGCCAGCGCACTGAGGAGTTGATCCCTGAAACTCATGATGGTGTAGGCCTCCTCGCTTGCACGACTCGATTCGCTCAATCGCGTCGCGCTTGAGCTTCAGGCTACAGGGAGCCTCCAGCGGCGCCCATGGGATGCTCGACTCAGGAGAGCAAGCTCACCTGCCTGTCCCTACGACAACGCCAGCCCAAAGCCAGACATCTCCATTGTGAGGGGCTTGCGTAGATCCCGGTGGACCCTCGTCACGGTCTCGGGATGCTCGTCGAGGAGCAGCGAGATCGCGTCGTAGGCGGCGAAGTACTCGCGCGTGACCTTCGCCGTGACCTGCACCCCAGAAGCTGGACCACTTCTTGGGGATCAGGTCATGCCCCTGTCAAGGATGGTTGTCTGACTTGCTTCCTAGGCGTTCCTCTCGTCTCGGATCAGGGGAGATGAGTCGGTTCGGCCAGTCATCTCTTCGGGCTCTTCGTCCCATGGTGTCAAGTTCGGACGGCAGCTTCCCTATCAGGTCAGCGATTTGAGAGCGGCTCAGAACGAGCGCCCCTCGGCTTGCGCCACCTTGCCCCCCCGGGCTTGCTGCCATCCGACTCCGACTCATGTCCCGTGATCCGTTCGCTTCCTACGTGTTGCTCTTCAGGCTACGCAGCCAGATCCGCGCGCGGCGTACCGAACGGCTTGGTCACGTCGTAGCACTCTCCAAGGGCGAAGAGCCGCCAGATGCCCTCCGCCAGCTTCCTTCCCGCGGCCGCTCGGGCTTTCACCTTGTTGCCGAGTCTGCGCTGCTTGGCCTCGATCCAAGATCGGATCACGGCGCCCGAGCCCTTGCGACACCTGCAGCAGATGTTCACCGCCTGCAGGAGGGCCCGGCGAAGATGTGGGCTGCCGTGTCGCGTGATGCCGCCGTGCTTGACGCGGCCTCCGCTGCTTCGATCGATGGGCGTGAGCCCGACGTAGCGGCCGAAGGCCTTGGCCGAGCGGAACCGGCGAATCGGCCCCGACTCGGCGAAGATCGTGGCCGCGATGATCGGCCCTACGCCGGGGATGTGCTTGCGTAGCTCCTTCACCTCCGGGAGCTCGGCGGTCAACGCCTCGATGCGGCCCTGCCAGTCCAGGATGTTTCCATCGATGTGATCGATCAGCTCGAGCGTGAACGTGATGGCCATGCCCAGGTGCCCCGGCCCGCGCTGAGCACGCTCGCGCAGGAACGCCCAGTTCGCTTCGCTTCGAAGTGTCCGGTTGGGGAGCCGAATCGCCATCTGGCGCAGATGGCCACGAAGCTGCACGATGAGGCGCGTGCGTAGGGTGATGAGCGCTTGGCATTCTCGCGTGGCCAGACGCAGCTCGCGCAAGTCCCCCGTGGGGATGAAGCACTCGGGCAAACGGCGCTCGTGCGTCAGATAGGCCGGCCACCAGGCGTCGTTGAGATCGTTCTTCTCCTGAGAGTTGGCGATGGCGCGAATGCGCCGCGATTGGGCCACATGCACGCGATCGGCGCCCAGGCGCTCGCGCAGCACGTCGTAGTCCCAAAGCGTGCCGCCGCACGCCTCCAGAGCGACGTGCGTCTTGCGCCGGCCCACGTGCTCGCGAAGGAAGGCCTTGAGCGCCTCGTGCGTAGAATCGAACTCGCCGCATGCGATCTCGTCGCCCCGCCGATCAAGCCGTGAGAACACGATCAGGTCCTTGTGCACATCCAGGCCGATGGCCTCACCGTTGACCGTCAGTACGTTCCGCGCCAGCTTCTTCATGGGTTGCCCTCTCGGTTTGTTGACTCGCACGTCAACTGGGACTCTGAGCCCGATCGGGGACATCGCTCCCCGGCCGGAGGGCAGCTCGTTTGCGACATCAGGTCAATACCCATACCTCGCGCAACCGGCCGAACGACCGCGCACGGTGAGTTCGCGCTCTCTGGCGTTCCGCCCGAGACCGAACTGCTATGCATCATGCGTGGTCCTGGCCCAGGCTTCCTAGTGCCTGGGCAGGGCGCATCGAGAGCACCCCGAGTCCTCGTCCTTCGGGCTCACGCTAGAGCACGCTCGGCGTTGGACGACATCCCACTTGGGGAGCGCGAGAAGTTCCTGAAGCACCGATAGCATCAACTGCTCCTGGAACCGAAACAGAGTCGAAAGCCTCGCCACTTCACTGGCCCGCTTTCGGCGCCCTCGGCAACTCTCCCGTTGAGCTTGCAACTGCAGAAGGTCTGGAGCCGAAGATGCTGATCTTGCTAGGTGTAAGGGTTCTGAATAGCCGCTCTAGCGACATCCCGACAAGCCCTCCCGCTCATCTGAGAACCTATCGCTCCGGCCCCGCCTCGACTATCCGGCTGGCTTGGGTGGTTGCCCGGCTCGGGAGATCACCGCAGTTACTCCTGCTATCACCGGCCTCTGCCGGTGGGATTGGTACGGCATGAACAGGAACAAGCCGCTCGCAGCTACCCTCATCGCGCTCCTTCTGGCTCTCGGCCCAGCGGGTCCGGTTGAAGCGGGGGGGTGAAACCCGGAGGGTAGGGCCCCGAGCCCGAGCACACCCATCCCGCCGGAGGCGGGCCGAACCTCGACACCTACCACCACACCTCAGAGGTCGCCGACGGCGCGCGTGCCATCAGATCCCACGCCGGGCCCGCCTCCGACGCCAGCCCCGCCAACAACTCAGCCCTCCACGCGCGCCACGGGTCGGTTCAGGTCGCTGGCACGCACGAGGGACACGACCGTGCGCTGGGAAGCACTGGGGCGCATCAGCCCCCGAATCGTTACTCGCGAAACCCCTGAAGCTGCGCGCCGTTCAGAGACCGCGCGCAGGGCGATGGTCGCCCAGCCCCATGTCGTCTTCATCTACGACGCGCCCGAGTCGTGCGATGGAAGGTGCCGAGGCGCGTGTGACCGGTACTACGACATCGAGAAGGCGATGAAGGACGAGAGGGTGGCGCTTGCCACGCGTCCATTCCGAATGATCCGCATGAACACGACGGCGGCGAAACTCGAGCCCATGTTCAGCAAACTGAAGGTGAGCCGTTCTCAGGTTGTCTTTCTCAATGCGGTAACCGGGAAGGTCGTCCCCCTAAGCCCAAGCAAGGCAAAGAAGCCAAGTCAACTCTACGCCTCGATGCGAAGGGCATTCTCGGACTTCTACGGTGGCAAGCTGGATCAGCTTGTTCGTCGCCACGAACATCTGTTGATCGAACACGACAAGATGGGCCGGGCATTGATGGAGGTTCAGCAGCGTCAGGGGCGAGCCCAGGAGGGCACCCTCAAGGACCGCCTCAATCGGCGTGCGCTTGCGATTGCAACAAGACAGAAACTGGTGGACACAGAGATCGAAGAGCTCTGGAGACTGAGACCCAAGCCCCACGATTGAGCACGGGCCCACGGACGGTGGCTCGCATCGGCGCTCGTGCAGCGGCGCGTGCGAGGAACCGGGTCTCCCAGCCACCACACTACTTGTGGTTCCGCCGCGGACGTGCTCACGTGCGACCTCTACTTGAGTGAGCACAAGCCACAAACTGCACTGGCTGTGGCGCCTTCGTCTCACGAGCTCGTCTCGGCGGAGCCCCCAGCTTGAGGGCGGGGGCCGCGTTGTTCCTTTCGTCGAATGGCTGTCTGGTCAGAAGCGGGGAACCGGAGTCGCCAATGCCCTCATCTGTTGTCTGGCCTTGGGGCCGGACAACGGATGAGCGGTGATCGGACTGCCGCAGAGGACGCTGGGCGGACTTCCGTGCACGCCCTTGGAGCGCGAGCCTGTGTTCGCGCAGCTGCATGAGGAACGCTTCGTGGACCGAGCGCCAGCGTCGATCTACACCATGTCTCTTGAGGAAAAGACGGATCCTGTACTCGATTCGCACGCGTACCGCGCTCTTGAACCGAAGCACGAGACGCGGGAGCGCCGCGCCCAGCGTCGCCATCCAGGGCAAACACCACCCCAGCCGCAGGCGACGACGCCCAACTAAGTACGGATCTGGGACATCACGAAGCTGGCCAGAGGGCGAGGGGTTCGGTCCGCCCCAGAGCCGCTAGAGAGCCCTGCTCGGGTTCTTCTGCCTCCCACGGAGGTGAACCGAATTCTCGAGGCTCGGCAACTCTCTCTCAAGCGGGAGGGGCTTGCCCGTCGGAAATAGATACGCGAAGGAAGTACCCGTGCCTAAGCCTCAAACCAGCTTCATACTCTCACTCCTGCTCCTCGGTATTGCTAGTTGCGGCGGCTCATCCGGCGACGATTGCTCGACGGGAACTTGCCAGCTGCTGATCGTGAACAACACGGCCACTGACTTCGTCGAGCCCGTTCGCGCCGACTACGCATGTGGGCAGTTCGTCTGGACCACTTGGGCGGCTGGGGGGAACGCTGGAGGCGGCACGATGGACGAGCAGTGGCCAGCCGGCATTGCCGACTTCCACTTCGTCGACGCGAATGGCATAGCTAGCGTCTATCTAGACGTCGTCCTCCCCGTTGGGGGAACCCAGAAGATCGAACTGAACTAGGAGCCTGTCCGAATATCGGCCCCTTCCACGAGGCCGCTCCCAGGTCGCGCCTCCCCGCTGGCCTGGCGTCAGTCGCCGTACGAAGGCGCCTCGGCTCTCAGCCCATCGCCTTATAGAGCTTGTTGAGGTTGTGCGCGGTGCAGAGTAGGTCACATTCGCCTTGCACCTTCTCGTGGCCTCGCGTCAGGAACTGCCTTAAGACCTTGGCGCCCTTGATCTGCCCGAACACAGGCGCAACCGTCTGTTTCCGGAGCCTGTAGCGACTGCGGTGGCCTGCGCGTCGTAGTCGGGTCCGCATCTCACAGGCGTACGGCTGCTGCCAGTACAGAGGAGTGCCTGTCTCCCTCGACGAGTACCTGTCCGCTTTCAGCCTTGAATGGGTGTTGATATCGCTCTTTCCTAGAGCTGGCCACGGCGCCAGGGAAAGGACGAGAGATGAGCGGACGGAAGAGGAACGATGAGAGGTCCGGCGGTCTAGGGGCCCGGGGCACGCCCCGGTGCACGGCCAGCACGCGCCGACCCGAGGCACGCCGAGGCATCGAGTTTACGGGCGAGCAACGCTTGTTGGTGCTGGACTGCTGGTTCCGCACCGAGCTGGCGGCGACGGACTTCGCTCCGCTGGTGGGCGTCACCACGGCTTCGCTCTACGCCTGGCGGCGCAAGTTCGAGGACGAGGGCCCGGCCGGCTTGCTGGGGCACAAGCGCGGGATGCGCGGCAGCCAGCTGCCGGAACCGACGCGGCGCGCGATCCTGTTGATGAAGGAAGCGCACTGGACTGGGGCCCGGAAGCGCCCGGAGAGCTGAGCATGCGAGGGCTCGAGCGCTACCGTTCCAGGCCATGGCAGGTCTCCTGGTACGAGCGAGGCGCAGCATCGACACGCGAGCTTCCTGCGTTAACCACACGGAGAGCTCGCCTGAGGCGTTGCGAGCCCATTTCCGCGCTGCGCGTTGTCTAGAGAGATGCCAGGACCACGAATTCCGCTTCACGCGTACGAACAAGTCATTCCTAGATGGACGGCCCGACGCGATTTGGTGAACCGATCTAGGCTAGTACGGCAACCTTCCCCTACATGCATGACAACAACGACTCAAGTCCCGAGGCACTTCTTGTTCACGCGGCCTTCCTGAAACGAATCGTGCGATTCATGGTCAGCGACGGCAATGACGTCGACGACGTCATTCAGGAGGTCTGGGTGGCTGCGCTTCGCAGACCGCCGACCAACGCCCAGGCTGCGCGCTCATGGCTGTGGCGTGTTGCCTCCAATGTGGTCAAGCTGCGCATTCGGACCGAGTCGCGTGAGAGAAGGCGCGCTCGGAAGGTTGCAGCCTCCGCCGTCGCACCGTCCATCGACGAGATTCGCGAGCGGGAGGAGATCCGCCGCTCCCTGCTGGAGTCTCTCCTCACGCTAAGACCAGCGCACCGCGAAGTGCTGCTGCTACGGTTCTTCGAGGAGCTGTCCTGGAAGGAAGTTGCTGCCAGGTTAGATGTACCCCTTGAAACAGCGCGCACCCGTGCGAAGCGTGCCCGTGTTGCACTCCGCGCAGAGGTTGAAGAGCGCACGAAGCATAAGGGAGCATCACTTCTTGCCCTGATCCCACTCCTCGAGATCCAGGACGGCACTGTGCTGGCGAAGTGGAGCATGGTCTCGGTGCTGCGGACGGCAGCCGTCCTATGCATCGCGTGTGCGACTGCTTGGTGGGGCGTGCAAGCGTTTCACGGCGAACAAGACGATCCTGGCCTAGGCCTCGCGGATCGGAGCGAGATGGAGTTGGATGACGAGCGGACCGAAAGCGCAGGGCCCGAGCTCCGCGGACTGGAGCGAGATTCGCCCGCGCCTGGGAATTCCGTTGCAGAACGCAGCACGATGCTGCGCGGACGCGTCATCGATCAGGCAGGCTCCCCCCTCCCGGGCGCGGAGGTTCGCGTGGGAGGCATCGCGGAACGCGAGTTCTCTAGGCTGAGCAACTCCGTACGTTCATCCCGAGAAAATGGTGCCTTCGAGCTATCCCTGCCGGACAAGGCGGGAGAGCTGAGATTGGTTGCACACAAGCCCGGGTATGCACCGGCTGTTCGCGTTGTCGGCAGCCTCCGAACACTCGGGGACATTCGTCTGATCAGGACAGGGCTGCTGCACATTCGCGTCCGGGACAAGCAGAGTGACGAGCCCATTCCAGGGGCGACCGCTGAGTACGTTACGCAGCGTCATGGACTCGATATCGCGATCAGCGCCGGCGCGGATGGCCAGGGACGTCTCGTCGTCGATCTCCCCTGGGGCAAGCGGTCGCCGCTCCGATCCACGGTTCGAATCGGGCGAGGGGGGTATGCGCCTCTCCTGTTCGATCTCTCAGAGCGGATGCGTCAGGCCGGGACAGGCACCCTCACGACTCCATGGGACGTCTATCTCACCCCTGCTGAGGGGCTCCGGATCCGCGTCGTCGACGAGGAAGGGAAGCCCGCCGCCGGAGTTCGGGTTCGCGCCTGGAGTTGCCCGCGCGGGGGCCGGTGGTCACCCTCGGGACGAGCCTCATTCACTCAGCTTGAGGCGAGTCAGGTTCTCTCGTTGGGTATCGCGCTGACAGATGGCGAGGGTGAGGCGCGAGTCGGAGAGGCGCCGGCCGGACGCCACGTCGTTGTGCTCGCCCAGCAAGAGGATGAGGGTCGGGCTGCGACCGCACTCCTCACGCGGTATCGCGGTGGGCGGCGAGAGCCCGTGACCCTCCGACTGCGAAAGGCCGTCGTAGTTCGTGGCCGCGTGCAGGTAGGTGCCTTGGGTGTCGGAGGAGCCACGGTCGTGCTGCCCGTAGCTACGATTGTGGATCCAATCCTAGCGAAGATCATGTTCCGAGGGGTGTCTCCCCAGCCGCTCCAAGAGCTTCTCCGCGTGAGATCCGATCGCAACGGTCACTTCACTACGCCACCCTTGCCGCTGGCCCTCCACGGGGTTACCCATCAGATACAAGCCCGTCACGGCTCGCACGGGTACGGACAGGCGTCCCTCCCGCCGGCGTACGACGGTACCGGCGAACTACGCATCTCCCTGCCTGCGGGAAGAGCCCAGCGCCTCCACGTCATCGATGAGACGGGCCAGCCCGTCCCGCACGCAGGCATCCTTGACAGCTTCCGGTCTCTTGAGGTCCATACGGATTTCGGCGGATGGGGAGCCATCGCCCTTGGGAAGCCCGGTTCTCGGATCGCGCTACAGATCCAGGCGCCTGGCTTCGCCCGGACAGACGTCGTTTGTGACGGTACGCTCCCGATCGTACGTGTGACGCTTCGAAGATCCCGCTCGCTCACGGGCAGAGTCGTAGGTGGTTCTGCCAGCGTCAGCGCGAGACTTGTGCTCCACCGGGTCGACGCCAGTTCTCCAACGGGCCGCGTTTACCTAGCAGAGGCTCATACAGACGAATCGGGCCAGTTCGCGTTCGAGAACGCCGGCAGTGGTCCTTGGATCTTGGTCGCGACGCCCCACGGCTCCAAACAATCCTTGGACCACCGCGTCAGCGCGGGAGAGTCCCTAGTCGAGATCCGTCTGCAGGGCGTTTCGAATGCTTCACGTCTATCGAGCGTGGAAGGCGCCGTCGTCGACGATCAGGGAGACAAGATCATCGACTACGTGGCGAAACTGCGGCCTCTGGACCGCACGGTGAGTCCCTACTTGCCTGTTCTCACGGGGAGCCGCTTCCGGTTCGAAGGGCTACCGGCGGGAGAGTACCAGCTCGAAGTTCGCTCGCTCGGACGCCTCATCCAGCGGGTGCTGAGCGTTCGCCCTGGAGAGGAGCTCCTGGATCTTCGACTCACACTTCCAGGGTGGGCCTCAATCAAGGGCAGCGTTGTACGCTCTACGAGTACTGGAGGCTCAAAGCCAGCTCTCGCCCACATTCGACGCCAGGGCGGGATGCGCGGCTGGCAAGGTGTTCGAATTATTGACTCAACGGGGGCGTTCAAGTTCTCGAAGCTCGCAGCTGGCACGTACGAGATCTATGTCTCCTCCTTGGACTCAAGATCAGCCTGGACGCTTGAGGAATCGGTCGTCGAGGTCGTCTGGGGCGAAGCGGCGTCGGGTGTCTTCCATGCCAGGCCGGCGGGGCGTCTCGTGATAATCGCGGGCGAGCAAGAGGCGCCGGCCTCAATCGGATCTCAAGGCAGCCTCGTGTACCGCCGCCACGTGCGGCCTGCGCCGTCGCGTCCCGGGGGAACCGTCTCGATCGGACGACCACCCATAGCCCTAGGGCGCAAGACTTCCATCGTACTGGTTTCGCCCACCGGTGAGCGAATCGCTCTCGGCGGACTCTATCGGGGAAGCGTCTCCCTTGACGAACCTCTGGAACCCGGCCGATACGAGCTGCACATCAAGTCGCTCCGGGGCGAACTGCGCGAGGACTTCACCGTACGCGCGGGAGGGACCGCCACGGTCGATCTGCGGAACCCGTAGCGGCATGACGCCGCCTCGAAGTGTGATCGGGGACTCTCAGTAGATACAGAGGGTCGACCGTGCCCTGCGAGTTCGCACTGACTCAAGGGAGCGCGCGACGGCCTGACAGGCTGGTTCACGCCAATTCTAGCGGCCCGAGAGCAACAACGTGGGCGGCAAGTCTAACTGGGGCTCCTACCCCTTTCTCCTGCTTCGAGGCAGGCCAAGGGAGGAAGCGACATCAACACGGAGTTCCTGCCTTCAGGAGGACAGCTTTGCGTCGAGGGAGACAGCACTGATAGCAGCCGCCGTCAACTGACGCAACGCCTAGAACGCGGCGACACCACGCCACGCACAGCATCGGAATCGGCCTGGGGACTGCCGACTCTCGAGAGCGGACAAGCCGTCTGATCTACGCACGTCTCCTCACGGTGGCGATCGCTACTGCACATACCACCTCAACTAGGTAGAACCTGTGCAGATCATGCTTGCTTGGTCAGGCGGAAGCCTCGGACGAAGAAGGCAAAGAAGCGGGTCTAGGCAGAAGCGTTGCTCATCCTCCCTCTGCC
>JAJDEN010000017.1 GCA_029259775.1 Planctomycetota bacterium
CTAGTCCCTGCATGGCCTGGAGGCGCAACTTCGCAAGGACCTCTGCAGCGCGACGACGCTCACGGATGTCGGCGCTGTCGTCTCCCGCAATCTTCACCAGCACGATCAGGTCCACCGAGTGCTGGAACGCGGGGGAGTTCAAGTAGGCGCGGTAGGCCTCGATCGTTGCCTTGGCCTCGCGCTCGAGGTCGGCGGGCTCCGGTCCCACGGAACGGGCGCCAGTCACGACGCCTCCAGCGGTGCGCCTTCTGCTGCATCGAGGTGAACAGGCAGACCCAGTGAACGTGCGATGACGATCTCAGCGCGCACGCCCTCGCTCTCCTGCCAGCCCGGAAGGGCCAACACGACCAGCGCGTCGCAACGCTGGAGCATGGCGCGGTTGTGATCGGCCCAGAACATCCAGTCGCCGGGAAGCCCACGCTCAGCCAGAGCATGGCTGTGGGCAATCGGGCTGTAGACCAATGCGCCGTCCTGCAACATGCGGGCGGTGCGGTCGCAGGCTGCCTCGTAGCGCGCCTTGCGAATGAGCGGGTCGGGATCCGAGTAGGGCGAAGCGAGGTAGATCACGCCGGAGTCTCCGCCGACACGCGCTCCGCCTTGTTGCCCGTAACCTGCTCGTAGCGCTGGACGATGACGTCTGCGTACAAGCAGTCCAACTCCATGAGGTAGGCGTTGCGGTTGGTGGTTTCGGCGGCAATGAGCGTCGATCCGCTGCCTCCGAAGAGATCCAAGACGTTCTCGCCTGGCACGCTGCTGTACGTGATCGCACGCACGGCAAGCTCCACGGGCTTCTCGGTCAGATGCACCATCGACTGGGGGTTGACCTTCTTGACCGGCCAGAGATCCGGCACGTTGGCCGGTCCGTGGAACTGATGCGCTGCGCCCTTCTTCCAACCGTAGAACGCCCATTCGTGCGCACCCATGAAGTCCTTGCGCGTAAGGACGGGATGCTGCTTGTCCCAGATGATGGCTTGGGAGAAGTACAGGTCGGCCTCCGCGAGCGCCGCCGGGTAGTTCGCGCAGTTGGCGTAGCCACCCCAGATGTAGAAGGACCGGCCGGGGAGGAGTACACGCGAGGCGTTTCCGAACCAGGCGCGCAGGAGTTCGTCGAACGCCTCGTCCGTGACGAAGTCGTTCTCAAGCGGCCGGTCCTTGGCGCGCAGCTTCGCGTGCGTCGCATGACGCTTGCCTGGATGCCGCGCGACGTCGAGGCCCTGGTGGTGCGTCGCGCTGAACGACGACAGGCCCGCCGCGATGGCGTTGTTCGAGCGCGGCTCGACCTTGACGTTGTAGGGCGGATCACAATTCAGCAGGTGAATAGGCGCACCGTCGAGCAGACGGTCGAGGTCCTCCACAGATCCGCTGTCACCGCACAGCAGCCGGTGCCGCCCCAGGATCCACAGGTCGCCGGGCTTCGTGATCGCTTCCTCGGGCGGCTCCGGTACTGCGTCGAGATCCTGCTCGTCCTGCATCGCACGGATGGCCTCTTCGGCTTCGTGCGCGATGCGGCGCATCTCCTTGTCGTCGAAGCCCAGCGTCTGGAGCACATCGGGGGGGAGCTCCTGCAACTCATCGGAGAGCCGCACGAAGTCCCACTCCGCGAGTTCGGCCGTGCGGTTGTCCGCAATGGCGTAGCCGCGTGCGTCAGCGCCCTCGAGGTCGGTTGTGACGGCCGCGATCCGGTCCCATCCGAGGTGCTTGGCAGCGGCGAGCGTGCCGTTACCGGCGAGCACGGTGCCGTCCGGTGCAACGACGATCGGCTTCTGTTGGCCGAAGCGCGCGAGCGAGTCTGCGATGGCCTGGATGTTGCGGTCGTCGTGCGCGCGGGCGTTGTTTGCATCGAGTTCGAGGTCGGCCACGGGACGCAGGTGCGCGTCGAGGCCAGGGGCGTAGCGGGCGTTGGCGGAAGGGCGGACCATCGCTACGAGTCCCTCCATGTCCTGGCGTGCATCTCGTGCTCGGGCATGTGGCGTGGCTTGCCCGGGTCCGGGCGCATCTCCACCAGCGGGACATAGATGGCATCCACGGGCCTGCGCATTGGCTGCTGCCTGACTGTAGTGACTGGCTCGCGCGGTGAGTCGCGGCGCCGCTTCAGCGTAGGCACCGCTGGGTGTTGTCATCCCTCCGGCTTCGGCCGCAGCTCCAGTTCCACGGCAACTGGCGTGTACCTGCGTCACCTCTCATGTCTGGTCGCCGCTGTACTTTGAGCTGCTCGAACAGTCGCGACTTGTCGCCCCTCTACCTTGGGCGGGGTCGTAGCCGAGGAGCGCCGAGCAAGGAGCGCCACGATGGCCATCCACCCTGACGACGACAATGCGCCGGATGAGGCGGACGAGAGCGGTAGGTGGGTCAGGACTATCGAGCGGCTCTTTGAGTGGGCGAACGAGCTCTACGTGAACCCCACTCCTCCGATGATTCGTGAGGACGCGGTCTACATGAGTGGACTGATGCTCGCATTGGCAGGCACAGCCAAGCACGGAGAGAGCGGCAGACAGGGCGCATCAGGGGCGATTGGCGTCCTTCGCTTCTCCGTGCTCAGCATGGCGCACTATCGCCCCGAGGAGATGGACTCGCCTGAGGCGAACGCGGTATTCGACGACCTTGGACGATGGCTCGAAGAGATCTACCCGACCGATAATCCTAAGTACCCGAAGCGAGCCGCTGCCGTACGAGCGGAATGGGGCCGAGTACTGCCGACGATTCTCGGTGACAGGCTGTGGCTGGGAAAGCTGCTGCGCGGCTACTCCGCGGCGGCGAGGAGGAACAACCGGGGTGGATTGAAGAGCATTGCTCAACAGGCGTGGCGTGCGGGAATGATCGATCCGAAGCTCGGTGATCTAACCGACCAGCTTCTCCTGCTTCTCGAAGCCAGGCGACATGGACTTGACGCACCTATGTCACGCATGGCCGGAGGAGTTCTGCTCCCGTCCTTTGGCGATGCATTGGACGAACTGCGCCGAGAGATGCGCGGGGACTCCGCTGTACCGCTTGAGCTGGCGGATGCGGAGGCTGATGTCATCGATGCTGTCGATCAAGATCAGCAGCTTCGAGAGCATCGTGAGAGGCTGCGCCTGCAGGGGTTGATCGAGAGTTTCCCGCGCAGACGAGGACGATCCGCATATGCCAGGGCGGTCGCCGACAATGCCTGGCGCCTGTGTTGTGACAACGACCCGTCGGCATTGGCGGACGAACTCGGCGTGGCTGCTCGCCCGATGAGACGTGAATGGCAGCGGCACCTCGAGAGGATGCGCAACGATCCCAAGCTGGGGCCAACCGTAAGGGCCATGTACCCGGGTCCAGGCGCGTAGGCATGGATTTTCGGTCCGCGACAGAGCCGCTGTGGCCCTGTCTATATGACCAAGGAAACTCATCTCCATCTCAGGCGAGCCGCACTGCCTGAGCTACTCTTCATTCCCGACCTAGCTCTTGCTCTCGGCGGCGTATCCAAGTCGGCAGCACGACGCGCGCTTCTCGCAGGGGACTGCGGCCCATTCCTGCGGATTGGCCGGCGCATGGCCGTGCGGCGCGAGTCATTTTTGGCTGCGCTGGCAGAGCGGGAGCGCGGCCCGTCTCGGGATCGGGAAGGGGGTGTGCTGTGAGCACTCCCAAGCACTCCCGGCTCCTGAGAATCAAGGCCGTGGCCGAGGAGTACCTGGACTGCTCCGTTCGGCAGGTCTGGCACCTGATTGCCCTCGGACACCTTGAGAAGCTCAAGATCGGCACCCGCTCGACCCGCGTGACGGAGGAGTCTGTCCTCCGCTTCATCGAATCATGCCGGAAGGGCGCGTAAGTCGTGGCTGCGCACGACCACGTCGAACTCCTAACGGTGCTGCTTGGCCCCAAGCCCGAGACCGAGGCGGTGGTCTTCGTCGCCACCAACCACCCGCCGACTCGAGATGCCGGGCCTGGGACATGGACCCAGTGCCAGTTTCGGTCCATAGCGCTGGCCGCCGAGTACCTGGAAAAGGCAGCACCGAACGCCGAGACGTACTGCGCCTGCGCTTGGTTCAGGGGTAGTGGCGGCCGGCAGAAGGTCAACGTCATCGCCAAGCGCACGATCTGCGCGGACATCGACGACAAGGCCATGCCCGGACGCACGCCAGAGGAGCGTCACCGTCAGGCGCGGTCGCTCGCGGGCTCCGTTCCCGCACCCTCCATCCTCATCGACTCAGGGGGTGGATTCCACCCGCACCTCCTACTGCCCGACGGCGAGAGGCTCGAGGACTTCGGCGACCAGGACGACGGCCGGCGCCACGTCGAGATGCTCGGCATCGCCTTCCGGCTCTACCTGGAGGACCGTGCGCAGGAGATCGTTGGCTCCCGCGTCACACTTGACGTTACCGACGGCGCCGAGCGCTGCTGGCGCGCACCGGGCAGCCTCAACATGAAGGCGCCGGGCAACGAGAAGGCCTTGACCGCGGATCGTTCTGCTTGCCGGCCGGTGCGCCTCGTTGCTCCGGCGCGAGCCTCCGCCCTCCCCTCCGTCGCCGCGGCCGACCTGTCGTTCTTGCAGCCGTTCATGGGACGGGCCGAGGAGCTCTGGGACGAGCGTGAGGCCAAGAATCGGGGAGGCGTGGCGACACGCGCTCCCGCAGAGCCCAACAAATACGCATCGAACGTAGCGAGTGTCGCCGTCGCCAACGAAGGCGATGTGCACTTCACACCGAAACTGCTCGAATCAAGGTTGCAAGCGAAGTGGCCCATGGACGACGGTGGGGACCAGAGCAAGCACGACATGGCCGTCGCGAGTTCCCTGGCCGAGCAGGGGTGGGCACCCGAGGTGGCGACGGCCGCCATCCTCCTGCGCCGCAGCCTGCTGTCCGCCGCCGCTGACCGCGCCAAAGGCCTGCGTCCTGACTACCTCCGGCGCACATGCCATGCTTCCTATGCGAAGGCCGGTCCCGCACAGGAGAGCCGTGCGCTCCGGCATCAACGTCCGTTTCCCGTAGCCGCGCTCCCGAAGCTGATCGCGAGGTACGTCCGCGCGGCGGCGCTCTCCCTATCTTGCGCCGTCGAGGCCTTGGTGCTCCCTCTCTTGACTGCCTTGGGTGCGGCCATCGCGAACTCCAGGCGCATCCAGATCAAGCCTGACTGGCGAGAGCCCCCGCTCCTCTGGTCCCTTGTGGTCATGCCCTCAGGCACGCTCAAGACGCCGGCGCAAAACGTAGTGCTCGGTCCCTACCGGCAGCGCCAGACGGACCGGTTCCACGCCTTCAAGAAGGCCATGCGGCAGTTCAAGGCAGACGAGGAGAAACACAAGCTGGAGTCGCGCGCCTGGGAGAAGGAGATGGGCGACGATCCCTCACGCGCGGCATGGAAGGGCAATCAGCCCGAGCCTCCCACCGCACCGACGCTGCTCCGCTGCCTTGTATCCGACATCACAGTGGAGGCCCTGGCCGCCCTGCTGAGTGAGAACCCGCGCGGGGTGCTGCTGGAGCGCGACGAACTGGGTGCGTGGTTTGACAGCTTCGGCACCTACAAGGGCGGGCGTGGCGGCGATCTACAGGCGTGGCTAAGCATCCACAACGCCGGCCCGATCCTCGTCGATCGGAAGGGAAACCGAGAGACGCTGCACGTTGAGAGCGCCTTCGTGGGGCTGTGTGGCGGCATCCAGCCTGATGCACTGCGGCGCGTGCTCACCGACGCGTTTGTGGAGTGCGGCCTCATCGCGCGCTTCTTGCTCGCCATGCCCAAGCCCCACCCCAAGCAGTGGTCCGAGGCTAGCATTCCGAGTCGCGTGAAGAGCGCCATGCAACGGCTCTTTGATCGGCTGTTTGGTCTGAAGGGAACGCTCTGTGACTCGGGCCGCTACCGCCCGACGGACCTACCGCTCTCAGCGGATGCGAAGGCGCTGTGGGTGAAGCGCTTCACTCACTTTGCCCACCGGCAGCATCGCCACGCTCACGACCCCGCTGTCGGGCCCGCCCTCTCCAAGCTCGAGGCCTACACGGCTCGGTTCGCGTTGATCATCGAGATCGTTGCTCATGCGAGCGAGGACGAGCAGGGTGATGCGCCGACGTGCATCAGTGTCGCCTCGGTTGCCTCCGCCATCGAACTCACGGACTGGTTTGCTGACGAAGCCATCCGGGTCTACGCCCGACTTCGGGAGACGAAGGAGGATCGCCAGACGCGTGAGTTCGTGGGCTGGATCGAGGGCCGTGGAGGCAAGACCACGGCGCGGGAGGTTCAGCGGATGGGCCCGCGCCGATTGCGCGGTTCCTCGGATGCCGCACGTGATGCACTGGCCCAGCTTGTGAAAGCTGGCTGGGGGTACTGGTGGCTACGGCCTGCTCCCAAGACAGGTGGCCGCGCGAAAACGGAGTTCGCACTCCGTGGCGACGGCGACACTCGCCCTGACGAAGCCCCATTCGTTGCGGGTTTGGAGGAGCGAGTGTCGCCAGGGGGGGCGGAAAACGGCGGCGACGACGAGCTCGAACGCGGTAGCGGCGGGTGCGCCGCGCCGCCTCGGCACGCCCCTGTTCCCGGCCATCAGTCAGCCCCGAGCCATCCAACGCCAGCGGAGGTCGCCAACGACGTAGCCGCGCAGTTCGGCGGTGAGGTCCTGTGGGTGCGCCCGGTGGAGCCCCCCGGGAACTCGGAGCCGGGCCCATGCCCCGCCTGTCGCGGCACCGACTTCTGGGCGAGCCGTTGGCGCGACCGCGTCTGTCGTCGTTGCCATCCACCGGCCCCTGGCGCGGAGGTGACGTCATGACGCGCCTCTGGCCGTGGCTGCGTGCCCGTCGCCCCGGCGCGCCCCGTCAGGTCACCACGTTTCCGCGCCCTGGGCTGCGCACCGCATTGGCCGCGGCCCGACAACCAACCTGCAGCGAGGAGTTCCCACATGTGTAGCGAGCACTCGACGTCCATCTTGATCGTCGTTCAGCCCGGCGGCGCAGGGAGGCCTGTCACAGCGCGGGACCGCGAGCGCATCCGTGAAGCCGTCCTGGGTCTTCAGCGCACCTCTCCCGTGTCTTCGCCCGACGCGCTGCCGAGCGACGAAGAACTCGACGAGGCTGTATCAGCCGCTCGGCGTCTTGCCCCGTTCGTCGCGCAAACTCTGTCGCCCGAGGACCTGGAGCAGTCTCCTGAACCCGGTTCACGGACGTTCTTCGTCGATGTCCAGGGGCGCATTCTGGCCACTCGGGACACCCCGTTCCCGGGGGAGGAGCCGGGGGCCGCGTCGTGATGGCGCAGCTAGGGCATCTGCCCAGCCAGCCGTGCCGCGCAGCTCTGGCCGTGTCGGGCCTGCTCCGAATCGCAGGCAGACATGACTGGATGTGTCTCGCGAACAGAGCGTGTGTGTGTCTCCGCGGCGGGATCGGCCTGCCGGGAAGGAGATGGCGATGACGATCAAGGGCGGTGCCAAGTGAGGCTCTACCATCTTCGCTACCGGGCCCGCAGTGGGGGGTGGACCGAGAGCGAGATGTGGTGGCTCCAGGTCAGCGTGAAGGGGCGACTCATTCGCAAGTCCTTGAAGACGAAGGACCGGCGCGTTGCCGAGATGCGCGCGCTCAAGCTCATCGAGAAGGAGGAGCGGCGGGCGCTTGGCCTTGCCGACCCGTTCGAGGACGAGTGCGAGCGTCCGCTGAAGGACCACATCGACGAGTTCGCAGCGTTCCTCACGGACCGCGGCGTGAGCACGGGGCATCTTGAGGACAGGAAGCTGTGCCTGCGTCAGTACCTTGAGATGACCACGGCCGGGACGTTGCCCCAGATCGATCTCGTCGAGGCGCAGCGGTGGCTCGGCGAACTGTCCGATCGCCTGTCTGCCCGCAGCGTGAACAAGCGGTTCCAGAGCTTGCGACAGTTCGGGCGCTGGCTCGTCCGCGTTCGACGGCTCGGCTACAACCCATTCGAGGGCCTCTCGCCGCGTAACGAAGAGATTGATCGGCGGCGGGTACGGCGCGCCCTCACCGACGACGACGTGGCCCGGCTCCTCGACGCAGCCCGCCGCCGTCCGCTCGAGCAGGCCAGTCAGATCGCCTCCGTGAAGGGCCTGCCGCCGGAGCGTGAAGCGAAGCTACGGCGGCTCGGGGAGACACGGGCCTACCTCTACGCCTTCGCCCTTGGGACCGGCCTCCGAAAGGGCGAGCTGCGGCAACTGACCTGGGCCGACGTGGACGAAGAGCGGCGGACGCTCACCGTCCGGGCCTCGATCTCGAAGGCCAAGAAGCTCACCGAACTCCCGCTGCGCAGCGACCTGTCCGACGCCCTCGGCGACCACCGGGCGCGCGTCGAGGTGGCTGGGTTGGGCACGGGGCCGAATGACCCGCTGTTCCCTGGGCCCCTGTTCCCGACCCACGGCACGGTCAACGCGGACCTCGAGTCCGCCGGGCTCGACGGGGAGGACGATCAGGGGCGGGTGGTGGACTTCCACAGCCTGCGGACGACGATGATTACGCGCCTCTCCGCGGCCGGCGTCCACCCGCGCACGGCGCAGGCACTGGCCCGGCACAGCAAACTCGAGCTGACGATGAAGACCTACACGGACGTGAGATTGCTGGATCTCAGGGGGGCAGTGGAGGCAGCCCGGGGCGCGAGCGAGGCATCGCCGCGTCGTCGGCAGGCGTGAGCGGGTGTCCGCTCAGCGTCCGCTCCGTGTCCGATCCCCGTCCGGCTTGCGCCCACCGCTGTGCGGTCTGCGTGCGATTCCTGTGCGATTGGCGTGCTGTCCGGCCCGACCGCTGTCCGTTCTTCGTCCGTTCCGTGTCCGACCGGCGTCAGATGGGGGGGCGAATTCGGTCACGCGGGCCTGGACGGCGAGGAACGACCGGGGGCGGGTGCTTGGCCCTCTACGTGACGTCCCAGGGAGAGCCGGGGTGCGGGGTGTAGCCGCAGGGTCGAGCCGGCGAAGGGGGGGGGGTACAAGCCGATCTGCTTGCCCCGCGACACGGAATCCGGGACCCGCTCTCGACGGATGTCATCTGACGACCCAGGGATCGAGTCGCGGATCGGCGCAGGCCGCGCGTCCACAGCAGGATAGGCTGTGAGCCATGGAGATCGACCTCAAGGGAAGAGTGCACAACCTGCGCCTTGGCCCCCGGCAAGCGTTGCACCCGGTGTTTGAGGCCGTGTCGAACTCGATCCACGCGATTGCCGACGCCAGCACCGAAAAGCCGCGGATACGGATCACCTTCGAGCGGGCCAAGGGAGATCCAAAGCTCCTGGACGACCAGGAGAAGGAGCCCGTGAGTTCCGTGCACATCGAGGACAACGGCATCGGGTTCACGGATGAGAACTTGGAGTCGTTTCGTCGGTCCGACACTACTTACAAGGCTCCGCGAGGTGGCAAGGGCGTGGGCAGGCTCTCTTGGCTGAAGGCCTTTGACGAAGCGAGAGTGACGAGCAGTATTCAGATCGCGCCCGAGGAGTGGGTGCGTCGCGAGTTTGTGTTCAGCCTAGAACACGACGGGGTCGGCGGACTGAAACAGACCAATGGGGGCGGGCCGCGCAGAACGCGCGTCTCCCTCGGCGGACTGAAGCCGAAGTTCAGCCGCCACTACCCCCAGTCCGTCGAAGTGACAGCGGGGCGCATCGTTGAGCACTTCTACCAGCAGATGTTTCTCCACGGGTGTCCCCAGATCATCCTCAAGGATGGGGGGGATGAGATTGACCTGAGAACCGTGTTCAAGGAGCAGTATGCCGAGCACGCTGAGGACGAGACCTTCAGAGTCGGCAATGAAGAGCTGGTCATCTATCACGTGCGGAACTACAGGGCCGGCAAAGAGCGGGGGCACTACGTCCATCTGTGTGCGCACAATCGGACGGTGTCCCGAGAGAAAGCCAAGACGCTCTTCGGTCAGGTCCCGGCCGGGCGTATCAGCGACCCGTCACGCAATGGCGAGGCCTTCTGGTACGCCGCGTTGGTTTCTGGGACTGCTCTCGACGCAGCAGTGACCGCAGAGCGAGACGCGCTTGAGTTTGCAGAGGACGACGGCTTTGTCTTTGACGGGGGGATCTCCAAGAGCGCGCTCAACGCTGCTGTGGGTGAGCGAATTTCAGCTCATCTGATGGCCGACCTGGACAAGCTGCGCGAAGAGACTCAGGAGCGCATTGAGACGTATGTGAAGACTACCGCTCCGCAATACCGCCCCTTGCTCAAGCACCGTGAGTCCGAGGTACGCAGTCTGCCTCTTGATCTTGATGGCGACCGCGAAATCGAGCGCGAGTTGCACAAGTTGAACTTCGAGGCAGAGGCTGAGTTGCGCAAGCGCGGAGCGGCGCTGTCCGCTCTTGAGGTGAACTCAGTTGAAGACATGGCAGAGTACCGCGAGTCATACTTGCGGTTCATTGAAGAGGAGAACGACTTCGGCACGTCCTCGCTTGCTCGGTATGTCGTCCACCGCAAGGTCGTCCTTCAACTGCTCGACAGGTTCATGGGGTTGGCTGACGATGGGAAGTACGAGCTTGAGGAAGTTGTTCATCGCGTCATCTGCCCGCTGAGAGTTACGTCAGATGACTCGGGTTTCGAGAAGCACAACCTGTGGATCATTGACGACCGACTGGCGTTCCATGAATTCTTCGCATCAGACAAGCCGCTGTCCGCGACGCCGGCCAACACGACCAGCGGCAAGGAGCCGGACATCGTAGTGTTTGACAAGTCCCTGGGCTTCCGCGAGTCAGAGTCGTCGGACTCCGTGACCATCATCGAATTCAAGCGTCCAGAGCGTGCCGACTACACGGATGAGAAGAACCCAATCGAGCAGGTGTATGGGTACATACGCGAGATTCGTGCCGGTCGGGCGAAAGACGAGCGGGGCCGGACGGTGCACGCGACGGAGAGCACGCAGTTCATCGCGTACGTAATCGCCACTCTTACGCCGCGGCTCCGTGAGCGCGCGGAGAACGCAGCACTCCTCCGCACTCCGGATGGGCGGGGGTACTTTGCTTTTAACCCCACTCTCAATGCGTACATCGAGGTCCTCGATTACGCGAAGGTCTTGGCTGACTCCAAGAAGCGCAACGCCGTACTGTTTAGGCGATTGGGTCTAGAGGGTTAGGGCCAGAGGACGCGGCCCAACGGATGATCGCGGGTGCGCGAAGCCCCGCACGCACGTGGGCCGCGCGACGGGGCAGCTTCGCCCGACTTGCGGCAGACAGCTTCGGCGTGCTCGATCATCGTGACAATGGCTTCGCTGCGCTTGTCCGGGTGGTGGCCATGCTTGCGCAGGACCTCTTCACGCAAGTTCGGCTTGTGCGGACAGCAAGTACGAGAACGGGTTCTGCCGCAGCAGTTCACGCTTCTCCACGTTGTACATCGCACCGGCTGCGACTAGCGATAGGCCCGCAAGAGCAAGAAGTGCCGCCGGCGTGCCCATGCCCGCGACCATGAGCAGGGATGAGGTGCCGGCGGAAAGGAACGAGACCTTGAGGAGGCCGGTCGTCGAGTGCTTGATATCGAGACCCTTGAGGGCCGCGCGCAGGTCGCTGGTCGCAGGAGCCACCTCGTTGGCGTGCAGATCGTGAACCCGCTGGCGAAGGGCTTCCTCAGGCAAGTCCAATGAAACCGACGCTGCAAGCTCCTCGATCTTCGCGCGGAACCGGCCGAGTTCGTCGCTGTGGCGCTCTCGGAAGTTGAGAAGACGGTCTACCGGTGTCGCGGGATCGACGTTCACCCGCTCAAGGGCAAGATGTCCGAGCATTCCTGGTGCAAGCTCGCGAGGCATCCTGCGCCGCCGGCCGCGGACCATACCCGCAGCTTGTCCGTCGAGCCGCGCAGCGACGGCCAAGCGATCTGCCGCCGGCAAGGGTGTAACCAGGCCAGCGCCCGTGCGCTCCGCCAAGCGAGAGGCCAGAAGCGTCATGTAGAAATCGGCGAAGCCACGGTTCACACGCATCCACTCACCGTCAGGCGTGCCCATGCCCAACTCGCGAAGCGCGCGTCGGATCTTCGAGGGCATCTTCTCAGGGTGAATGTCCGCGAGTCGGCCGAGGCGAGGCGAGAGCGACTCCGCATGGATGCTCGTGACGCGCCCGGCCTCGTCCGCAAGGAGGAACTGGGCGCCCTCGGGACTCGTGAGGTGATCGAGCACCACATCGGCGAGCTCGTCTACCTCGTCCGTCCCCGGATTGACCCGCAGCGGTATGAGGTACCCCTCTGACTCAAGAGCTGCTCCCACCTCGGTGGAGTACGGGGTCTCCATGGAATCCGGCACGATCGTTTGGATCTCGTCCCAGTACAGCAGCGAGGACTTGAGCCAAGCCTCGTCTTCAATGTCGATCCACGGGTAGTAGAGGGCCTTCGGCATGGCGACATCTCCCCAGTTCGCCTCTCTTCCATACCTCCGGTGGCGCGTAAGCGCCAGCACGTCGTTGGCGAGGACCACGACGGCGCGGTACATCCCGCCAACCTCGGGTTCGGCGACGAGGTCACAGAAGTGGCCTACCCCGTCGCTGGCGACGGATCGGAGCAAGCCCGTGATCCGCTCGATCACGAACACGCGCTCTCCGCCCACGGAGCGTGTCAGGGGCGCGCCTAGCGCTCCGTCCGGCCAAGGGTGGAAGATGGCGGAGTCAGGGCGGAGTCGGAGGCGGGTTCCGCTTCCGAGCAGCACCTCCTCTGCCGCCGCGGCGAGCACGGCACGCGCCCCAAGTGACCATGACCGAAACCTCGCGTGTGTGCGCACGACCTCGCACGTCCTCGCCGGGGGCGCTACTTCCCCTCTCGGGCAGGGGGGAGACGAGGCCGACCGAAGCACTGGGCGCGGCCGGAACTCCGCAGCTCCGGGCTGCTCGGAAGGGAGACTAGCGAAACAGCGCCGCCCATGGACGGATCAACTCCCACATCTCGATGGGCGACACCACCCGAATGCTCAGGGTCTTCTCGATGTGTTGAGCGTTCTTGGGCAACTTGTTCTCCATCGTCAGAAACGTGTCGCATCCCAGGAGAATCGCGTCCTTGAGCAGCGCGCGATCACCGGCGCCCAGGTAGCCATGGGCGGGTGATTCTGCCGAGGCAGCTACGGCGGGGTCTCCAACGTAGGGCGACTCCGCTAGGCACGCCATCCAATGGTCGAGCACGTCGTACGCCCACTGCAAGTAGCGCGCATCGGCCTTCTTCTCGATCTCGCGGAAGCTACTCTCTGACAAGGCGAACTCAAACGGAGCCCGCTCGGCTACGAGCCTGATGTTGCGGAGAGCCTCGAGCTTGGCCACGCCCCTCGGGTCTCTGTGGGCGGCGTCGCCTGTCTGCAGTGGCTCACTCTCATGCAGGAACCCGCCATACGTCTGGAGCGCCTGCAGCGCTGACGAGTCTAGGAAGATCCGACGAGGGACGTTCTCGAAGTCACGGAACACTGACTCCGCTTCCGCATTGTCCACAGGCGTCTCCAACGGACCAGGGTAAGCGCGCCGGCTCTCCACATCACCGCGCGTGGGCCACGGTCGCTTGGATCAAGGCTCTGCGCGTGACCCTCGAAGTGACTATGACCGAAACCCTGCTTTTGTGTGCGCACGACCTAGCACGTCCTCGCACATCGCTGCCGGAAGTAAGGGATCGGGGGGCCGAGAGGGGAGATCGCCCCAAGGCTGCAACGTCGCGCGAGTTAGGGCGAGGACGTGCAGGAAGAATGGCGGGAGTGACGGGACTCGAACCCGCGACCTCCGGCTTGACAGGCCGGCGCTCTAACCAAACTGAGCTACACCCCCGCGGTGCATCGCAGGGCGAGATTCTAGGGATCTCCGGGGCTGCATCCAACCAGAAGCACAGGCGCACTTTGGATTCTGGTTTCCCTGGGCTCCATGGCTGGTATCAGGCCACCCTTAGCCCGGTCGTAGGAGGTCCCCCAGGATGAAAATCGCCGTCATCGGTACCGGATACGTCGGGCTTGTCGCCGGCGCCTGCTTCGCCGAAGCCGGGAACGAGGTCGTCTGCGTCGACACCGATCCCCGCAAGATCGAGATGCTTGAGAAGGGCGAGGTGCCCATCTACGAGCCCGGTCTCGGCTCTATCCTGGAGCGCCTCCACCGCGACGGGCACATCAAGTACACCCTGAACCATGCTGATGCGGTGCCTGGCGCCAAGGTCGTCTTCATCGGGGTGGGAACACCCGAGGGCGAGGGCGGTGCGCCGGACATGTCCTACGTGTTCCAGGCCGTGCGTGACGTGCTGGCTTGTGCCGATGGACCGCTGGTCATGGTGCTGAAGAGCACGGTGCCGGTGGGTACGGCCCGCAAGACGCGTGAGATCTGCTCTGAGATGAGCTCGTTTCCCGTGGACGTGGTCTCGAACCCGGAGTTCCTGAAGGAAGGGGCTGCGGTCGATGATTTCCTGCGTCCGGACCGTGTCGTGATCGGTACGGACTCGGATGCTGCGTTTGCCGTGATGGCGGAGCTCTACCTGCCCTTCACGCTGCAGCAGCGCCCCATCATCCGGATGAGCAACGTGTCGGCGGAGCTGACGAAGTACGCCGGCAACGCGATGCTCGCGACGCGGATCTCGTTCATGAACGAGATCGCCAAGCTGTGCGATGCCGTCGGTGCGGACGTGAAGTCCATCGCCGAGGGCATTGGGACCGACTCCCGCATCGGTCGGCCGTTCCTCTACGCCGGCTGCGGCTACGGCGGCTCCTGCTTCCCCAAGGACACCCAGGGCCTGATGCACGTCGCTCGGGACGCGGGGGTCCAGATGGAGATCGTGGAAGCGGTCGAGAGCGTCAACGACAACCAGAAGATGCTCTTGGCCGAGCGCGTGGTTTCGCGCTTCGGGGAGGATCTCTCGGGGCTGAAGTTCGCGGTGTGGGGCCTGGCCTTCAAGCCCCAGACGGACGACGTCCGGGAGGCGCCGGCCGAGGTGATCATCGGGGATCTCTTGGGTCGTGGTGCGTCGGTGGTGGGCTGCGATCCGGAAGGCGTCGAGAACTTCCGCGCGAAGTTTGGTGATCGCATCTCCTACGAGACCGATCCCTACAAGGCGGCCTCGGGTGCGGATGCGGTGCTGCTCTGCACGGAGTGGATGGAGTTCCGCGGTGCGGACTTCGGCAAGCTCAAGTCGGTGATGAAGCAGCCGGTGGTGTTCGATGGCCGGAACGTCTTGGATCCGGTCAAGGCCAACGCTTCGGGCTTCGCCTACGAAGGCATCGGGCGGGGCAAGCTGCTGCAGCGTGCGCAGGAAGAAGCGGCTGTCTAGGGGCAGCGTCGAGAGGCTTCGCCTAGAGGTTGGGCGTCTGGCCGTCCATCAGCTCGAGGATCAGCTTCTTGAGGAGCTTGCGTCCTCTCAGAAGCCGCATCTTGACCGTGGTGCGGGGGAGCTTGAGGAGCGTGGCCACCTCCGTGGTGGTGAGGCCCTCGTCGTAGTAGAGGCGGATGACGCCGACGTAGAGCGGGGGCAGGCTGTCGACCGCCTTGCGCGCGGCCTGGATCCAGGGCTTGCCCGCTTCGGTGAGCATCGCTTGGCGTAGGGGATCGGCGGCGTTGCGGTTGCTGAGCTCGCCGCCGTTGTCGGCTGCAAACTCCAGGGAGTGCATCGGGATGCCCTTGGGGCCGCGCCTCCTGAGGAACGTGATCGCCTTGAACCTGGCGACAGGGTGGTTCCACAACCTGGCGAGAGACCTGGATCGCGACCTTGACCTTCTCCAGGCCCGATTACTCGGGCTTGAGTGCTCGGGCTAGGACGGCTTGGATCCGAGCGGGCCGGACTGCGCTTGGCCTCACCCAGAAGCAGGCAGCTGCTCGTCTCGGCGTCTCTCTCATGTCCTTGGCCAAGTGGGAGCGTGGGGTCTGCGGTCCAAAGCCCCGGTTCTGGCTGAGGCTCAGGCGGCTTCTTGGAGAGCCAACGCACGAAGCGTGAGCAGGGAGGTCCGTGCGATAGCGGGCGAGGCCAGGGACTCACCGGGCAAGGTGCGGGCGCCAGGACGCCGTGCGGGGGGCGCGTCGTTGAGACAGCCGCAGTGGTTACTCCTGCCGGGGCGGCCGCCATTCGGCTGGGGCTCTCTGACTTCTAGTCGGCCGCTCGACTGACAACTCTCCCAGAGCCGTGAGTCCGCGGTCGCGGCGGCCCGCGACCAAGGGCTCGCGCGCGCCCGACTGGATCTTCGGCATGGTCATCCTGGCCACTGGTCGACCTATAGCGTGAGAGCGCACCCAGTTCCTGCACGTTCGCCTACGTGCCTGACGCGCCTCTCCGGCGGCCGCCCCCTCCCCTGGCAAGTCGCTTCGAGGCCCCCTTGGGGGCCGTCCCAACGAGCTTGGCCGTGTCCGCACTCGGAGAGGGTGGGAGGCGGTACCGGGGGGAGCTAACTCTGGTCGACCACCGGAGCGGCTGGAGCATTCTGCTTCACGGAGGCGATCCCCTTCTCCATGGCTTGCTGAGAGCTGTACATCTCGCTGGTTCCGACGATCTCGCCGTTGCGGGCCTTCAAGACGAAGTAGGGCTCGCCTGCCACCGAGGTGCGTCTGTCGTAGTTCTCGTCGTGAGTGGCGTTCGCCTTCGCGGACGCAATGCCGGTGAGCGCGCTCGCCTTCTGCGTGTAGCGCTCACTGTGGAGGATCTTCTCGCTGTTGCCGGCGAAGAGGTTCCAGTGAAACTGCTCGCCCGACGAGCGAACAACAAATCGTGCTGCCATGCCTGCGTCCTTGTCTCCGACGTCCCTGCGGGCGCCAGACTCCATGCCTAGATCTGTGCAACGGCCGTACACGAACCGCCGTTGCGACAAAGCGCACGCCCGGACTTCCACACATCTGAGGCGGTACCCTGCGGAGACGGGACCACGCTCGCTCTATCCGCGGCCCGGGCGCGCTGCAACAGGATAGACACTGAGCGCGCGGCCGTCCCGTAGAGAGTATTCACTAGGGGCGGCCGCGATGCGCCGTCGCGCGAGGCCTGTCTCCTAGCCCGTCGAGGTGAAGGAGACACCCACGGAGTCTGCGTTGCTGTCCTGGATACTGAAGAGCAACTCAACGTCCGCCGGGACCTCATCCTCGATCGTCACGCTCCACTTGCCCGGGACTAGGGGGTCGGGCGTGATTGTTATGTCTGGCATCGAGGTTGGATTCGGGGGCGAGGGGCGTACGGTGAGGGAGTAGGCGGGCATGCCGCCGCTCGCCACAGCGGAGAAGCTGGTCGGCGTGTCTCCTGAGGAGGGGGTCGCGGTACCGGTAAGAGGCATGTTGACGTTCTCCGTGGTTCACTCATTTTCCCTCTTTAGCAGCTTGCGCGCGGCGCGGCGCACCTTCTCCGTGTCAGCAAGTAGACGGCTGCGCAGGGCCGCGGGCAGGGTGTAGGCCTTGACTTCGCCCAGCACACGACAACATAGAGAACGGATCTCGTCGTCCTCGTGGGAGAGCAGGGCCTCGATGGTTTCCGGGCGCGGGTAGCTGCCTTCTCTTGCGGCGTGGTACCAGATCGATGTCAGCACGGCCCTCAACGTCATCTCGCGCCGCTCGAGCATCTCGGAGGCCAGTTCGCCGCGTCCGGTCGATGCGACGAACAAGGGGCGCGAGAGCGTCTCGGACATCTCAAACGCGATTTCCTCAAGCAGGGACGGGTCAACAGGCTCGTTGTGCTGCGCAAGAGCGAGTACCGCCCCGCGGCGCACGAGACTGGCGTCGTCTCTGAGGTAGCGCTTGAGCAGGGCCGTTTCATCGGTTGTGGGGGCCGGGCCTGTCCAGAACGTACGCGTCCACGCGAAGCGCTTGTCTTCCGAATCATGATCAAGGCCTGGCTGTGGGCCTCCCAGCAGGGCCCACGCCGTCACAACTAGGAGAAGGCTGGTAGCCGCACCGAGGAGCATGTTGCGACGCCGGCGTCGCCCTCGGGCAGCGGTCTCTAGGCTGGCCAGTGCAATCAGGTCCGCCAGCGGATCGTCGGCTGCGGCCAGATACTTGGCTGCCACGGTGAAGATGTCCTCTTCGCTACTCACGGCCACCGCCCTGATTGGCCTGGCCGCGGGCGGCTGTCTCCCTCGACGAGTACCTGTCCGCTTTCAGGCTTGAAATGGGTGTTGATATCGCTCTTTCCTAGAGCTGGCCTCGGTGCCAGGGAAAGGACGAGAGATGAGCGAGGAGAAGAGGACTGAGGGGATCGCTGGCGGCCCGCCTCCGGAGGGAGGCGCAGGCGACGAAGTCGCCGGAGCCGAGCGTAGGAGGCGGGCCGCCAGCGGCGGCTTCGTACCGCGCGGCAAGCCGAACCGGCGTGCACGGACGGTGAAGCCGGAGTCCAAGCGCGGCTCGGAGTTCACAGGCGAGCAGCGGATGTTGGCGCTGGACTGCTGGTTTCGGAGCGAGCTGTCGGCGACGGAGTTCGCGCCGCTGATCGGGGTGAGCGCGGCCTCGCTGTACACATGGCGGCGCAAGTTTGAGGAGGAAGGCCCGGCCGGCCTGCTCGGACACAAGCGCGGGATGAGGGGCACCCGCAAGGCCATAGACGAGAGTCACGGCGTAGGACGAGATCGAGTCTATTGCGAGTTCCGCAGCAACAACGCGCCGCGCCTCCTCCCTCTCGCGGATGGAATCCGCGTACTCAGTTGCTTGCGAAACGTAGGACTCGACCTTCGCGTTCAGCTTCTTGCGGGCACCTCGCTTCTGCTGAACGACCACCGATTCAACGAAGGGGGTCTTGAGTTCGAAGACCGTGACCTCGCCAGAGTCTCTAGCTGCACAGAGGAAGTCCGGTTCGGGACGGTATCCCCGGTCCTCATCGAACGGCAGCCGCCGACCGGACTTCTTCTCATAGGACAAGTACGCGTCAAATCCGAGGGCGCGGAAGACCGCCGGGTGGCTCTCGAAGTACTCCTGATAGGTGTCCTCGTCATTTTCGCCGTCGGCAAGTAGTTCGTAGAGGTTATAGATGCCGTGCCAGAGGTCTCGGTCGTTCATTGCTCTAGGGACCCGCTCGTTCGGCCCTCGACAGCCTTGATGTAACGCGTGTAGTCGCGCTAGAATTCTCGTATGAGTGAACGGGGATCAGAATGGCGGAAGTGGGACCTCCACATCCACACGCCGACAACGCTGATGAACAATCAGTACAAGCACACGTCGTAAGACAGGGACTGCTGCAGCAGAGCCACATGGTCTTTTCCTCTAATGCCAAGACGATCAACTGGTGCCTAGGCCGCGACCCCTACAAGGAGGGCGAGGCTAGGTTTGTAGATGAGTTCAAGAGTCTGAAGCCGTGCATCCATGGATCTGACGCACACAGCTTGGAGGAGATCGGAGTGCCCTGTGCGCTTCGTGGAGACTCTTCCCACGAGTGTTCAGACGAAGCAAGCCCATGTGAGTTGCAACACTGTTGGATCAAGGCGGACTGCACGTTTGAGGGACTCAAGCAGGTTCTCTTCGAGCCGGCGGACCGCGTTCGGATCTCGATGCCCGCACCACGCGAGCGTGTTCAAGACCGAGGGCGACAGCTACCGCCTGCAGGCTGCGAAGAAGAGCACGCGGCGGCGCAGGAAGACGGCGACGCGCGCCTGACGACAACTACACCTGTGCATGATCGGGCGCGGCAAACAGCGCTCCGAAAATCGCCCCCCATGGGGGGCGCCTTCAGGGCTTCAAAGCCCTTCAGGCAAAGAGAAGACATGGGGGCTCCGCCCCCATGATCCCCCAAGACCCCCTGGGTGTCGGGGGGTCCCTTTTCAACGTGCCGCAAGGGTCCCTTTTGTGCTTGCCGTAGCCAGGCGCTTGACGGGGCTCTACCGAGTGGACCCTGATAGGCACTTGTCGCAGTTGTCGTAGCCTTGGACGTGCGCGGTGGTAAGAGAGTTGAACGGCTTGTCGTGTCCCGCTCGGATGATCTCATCGATCTGACAACCGTTGGACTTCGTGTCCTCCTTGTCGAGATCGTGAACCTCCTTCTTGCTCGTGTTGCCGAGATAGCGCTCGCCGTTCATGTTGCCCGTGTGTCGCCTTGCCATCGCCTTGCTCCGACTCTTGATTCGTGGGGTCGACTGTAGCCACCTGCGACCTGCACCAATGTATAAAGTTCGACGACGACGTGGCGATCGCAGCCGTTCGTCCAGCATGAGTGAATATCCGCTGAAGCGGTCTCTTTGCGTTGATGGACACGGCAGGACGCTCTTCGCTGCGCTGGTCCTTCGTCCCACTCTGGCCCCAAGGTGGCGCTCGGGCCAGAGATTCGGATGCCTGACGAGCGGTTGACGGATGTAGTCTCGATGTGTGTGGAGGAGAGTCTGCTCGTCGCAAGTGCTGCGTGTGGGCGTCGAGGAGGGAATGACTTTTGAACTACCAGGGTCTCGTAGGCTGGCTTGTGCTCCCCGCCGTTCTCTGTCTTGGGTGTCAAGCCGGCCCCATGGAGCCCAAGCGGGTCGATACCCAGGAGCAGGCCGGTAGTGTCCAAGTTGCGGTTGTAGGCGTCATTCCGTGGCAGCAGATCGTTGGCGAGCTTGGGCCGAACTTTCAGCTCAGCGGGGCACAAGCCCTCCAGAAGGTTGTGCCGAACACGCAGTTCATGACCGAGAAGTTCCTCGACGCGTTTGCCGTGAGCGCCCGAGTCTCGACACCGCGAACCTCGACAACGATCGTCGAAGAACGCAAGACCAGCACCAACGCCGACCACGACCCGACGGACCCGAACTCGGGTCCGCCGCTTGATTCGACGTTTGACCGCACACGGACGTCCCGGACGGATCCGGGGGATGTGGCGACCGTACCGGATCCGGGAGACCCCAGCGGAGGACGAAAGGCAACTGACCTACCAGGTCTCGACCTGGGCAAGCAGTCGTCAGGCGTCGAGCCAATGCATCAGCACTGGAACGCACTCGCGCTCTTTCAGGAGGTCAACCGCCCCCCGAACGCATAACATCACTGCCCTGGTGCTAGTGCCGGAGGAATACGTCAAGCTCCATGCCGCCCCGGGAATGCGGCTCATTGCGCGTACGAGCATGGTTGATGTCGAGTCTGGGAAGGCTCTTAGGTCGCGCCGCGTGGATGAGTCCGACGCCCAGGTTGAGACAATCCTGGCGAGGAGGCTGGGGGATCGCCTTCGTGGCTCCAGCGCGGACGACCGGCGATCCGCTGGACGGCGTCTCCTTGACTCGGTCAAGAGGGGCTCATACTTGGAGTTCGTCTCCACCCTGCGGGAGGCGGGGTGGCTTGCCGCTGAGGTCTCCGTCGAGGAGCTCTGGACTGAGTTCGTCGACCTCGCAGTTGGGGGAAACTGGGTGACGGCCAACTTCGACCTCCCGGATGACCGTGTGTTCACCTCCATTGGAGTTCCGACTGCGGGGGGTTCAGGCACAGAGCAGTCGCGACCTGTTGAGCCCACGGCCTTGATTCTTGACGACACCGAGTCGGCTTCCATCGTGTCGCTCGGCGGGGTCCGGCTGCTCGCGCCCACCGATGCGGTTGCCATTTTGACGATCAGGGACAGCGCTGAACTCAAGCGCGCGAAGCTGCGAATCAGCGAGAGCAGTCACCTGACGGAGGCCCAGAAGAGCGAGAAGATCGACGCGTACGACAAGGAATTCGACGGTCTAGAAGCTGTAAAGCTGTCATCGAGCTCGATTGCGGTGGGGCCGGATGGCAACCTTCGAATCAAGTTCCCGTCGCTGAGGGCCTGGGGCATCGAGGACAGCAAGACCATGAAGCGGCTCCCGTTCAGTTCGCTGAAGGTCTACGTGCGCCCCACGCCGTGGCAGGCGGCCGATGCCACCGAGCTGGTCGTCAGTACCAGCTTCATTAGGTACTTGCCCAAGACGACGAAGAAGCGGGCCGGAGATCCAGGTTTCAAGATGGACGTAACCGCCGCTCAGGTGGCCGGTTCGAAGGACATCGTTCCCGGGAAGCCTGAGGGCGCGTTGGATGTCTTTGTCGACGTAAGCAAGACCAAGAAGGGGGAACGGGACTTGGGTCCGGTCGTCCTATCCCTGAACGGCCCAGACTGGCGCCTTGCTGCGGTCGAGCCGGCTGGCGGCGCTGTGGCGGTAGCCGGAAAGAACCAGCTTCACATCAGCAAGTCGTGCCGAATCACGCTCGAGCTGTACAACCTAGCGAATCAGAAGAAGATCGTGCTCAAGGGCAAGCACAAGAACGCTAAGGACGCTCACGCTGACATTGACGTTCCGGTCGTCCTTCGGGCGAAGTAGTGGCTGGTCTGCCCTTGAGCCTACTCCGCCTTGGAGTGCGGGGTCGATTCGGGAAGCAGGAGGGGGTGTCTCCCTCGACGAGTTCCTGTCCGCTTTCCGGCTCGAAATGCGTGTTGATATCGCTCTTTCCTAGAGCTGGCCACGGCGCCAGGGAAAGGACGAGAGATGAGCGAGGAACGGGAAACAGGACGGAGATGCCTGCCGAGCGATGACGCCTGATCAGTTGCTCTTGCAAGTTGCAGAAAGAATGTTGCTCTGCCCTGACGAGCCGTGAGTATCTCCCCGGCGCGCCGCGCGACGGATACTCGGCGCGACTAACGCCCCCCTTCTGCGCGAAATGAGGTCAGGCTCAATCCATGAAACTTTGAATCCTGAGACTGGCCTGAGGCTCTGAGCGGCCCCGATGTCCTTCACGCCCTTGACCGTTGACCCTCGTCCCCCAACGGCGGTGGATTGCGAGAGGGCAGCCGCGTGGTGCAGCTTACGCCCACGCAGTTCAGCGATCTCTGGCGCCTTGCCCAGGCTCCGGAGCGTCTCCTCGCGGCGCAAGATGTCATCGGCGACGGTGCCTCGATGCCCGTCGCACAAGGCCGAGAAGCTGGCCTATGTCCACATCCACAGGCTTCGCATGCGCCTGACCGGAGGTCGCAACGTGACTGGCGCCGGTTCTCCTGACGGTCACCGCCGACCACGACCGAAGCGGTCAAGGATCCGAATCTCTGGGCTTCCATCCGTCATGCTGTGAAGAGCAACGCCGCCAACAGGCTCAGCGCCGTCCAGCCCCGGCCATGCGTCTTCCAAGAGCTCGCGTAGTGTAGCGCCCCGCCCGGGCCGGAAGGCAGGGCGCCGGCCGAGTACGTGATCGTCGTTGGGCAGGACGAGTCCGGCGCCGTCGATCAGGCGCGCGCGGTGCGTTGCGCGCCCGTGCTGGAGGTGGACGACGTAGAGCGGCGTAGCGTCGCCTCGGTGCGTGCGCGCCTCAATAGCGATGACACGCTCATTGACCGGTGCCGTGTAGTTCGCAAGAGCCCCGCGCACCTCCGCCAATGTGCAGCGCGCGGGCTCGGCCTTCATGCCGACGTCGGGCGCGACAATCAAGCGCTCACCGCCAACGGCGAGCCGCCGCGCCTCCGCGGATGCTCTTTGCAAGCCGTAGCGGATCTCACCTTGGCGGAGTCGGATCGGGTAACTCCCTTCGGCGCGGTCGTCGGAGCGCACTACGCGCGCGGCTTCGAATATGCAATCGTCGAAGTGCACGGCACTACGCAAGTGTGGTGGGGTCCTTGAGCTGCTCGACAGGACTTCACTCACGTCCGCAAAGATGCATCTACGGAACATCAGCAGGGCCGCGCCACGCAGCGAGAGGGCGCTCCCTCCCGGCGGACGCTTGACGCCGCCGACAAACTCGCACTCATCGAACGCCAGTAACGCCGCGCCTGCGATACCGACCGGTGCACCGAACCCGGCACGGTCTTGCCACGAGCGGAAGCGTACGCGCTGAAAGAGGCCCGCGGCGCGGCCGCGCACGTCCAGGATCGTGCCCCCTTCAATCGTCAAGTCGCGGAAGCGCAGGCCCGGTAGACGCTGGTTCGCGCCAATCGGGGCAAGACGCCCGACAATGACCGTGGTCTTCCCTAGGCCGGCGCCGACGAGTTCGAAGGGGTGCTCAGAAGTCGGCAGGCGCCCCTCAAGGTGATACGTACCTGCCCCAAGTTGAATGCGTGCCGTGGATCCGGGCACAGCGTTGAGATCGAGCGACGCGCTGGGATCATCGACCCGAACAGTCGTCCCCTGGGCAGGGCCGATGAGATCGTCAAGTGCCTGCACGTCCCACAGGGTCTCCGTGGCGTCCTGGCGCGCGGCCAGATGCTCGTCCAGCAGTGTTAGCGCCCGACTTGTGTCCCGCGGTACTACTGGCGCGCTGGGCGGCGGCGCGCTGGGCGGCGGCTTGAGCACGGCAACCGGGGGCGCAGCGGGCCGTTCCGGCACGGCGGGCCGCGTAAGCAATACGGAGCCGATCGCCACTGTCGCCAAGCCCGCGGCTATGGCGACCTTGACCCCGACCGCAATGCCGCTGCCCGTACCCCCAGTGACCCCGCCAGCCCCAGACAAGGCAGGTGACGCAAGTGCAGCAGGGACGATAGTGTTCAGAATGGGCGGGACACCGACGAGGGCCAACATCGCGGGGGCATCGCCTCCCAGCCTCTGGCGCAGGGCGCGCAACCCCTTGAAGACGCGCAGGCGGCACGCGTTTCGGCTAATGCCCAGCACGTGGGCCATTTCCCGATAGTCGAGGTCGTACAGAAAGCGCAGCATCACGGGGTGTCGGTGTTTTGGCGCTAGATCGGCCAGTGCCGCATTCACCGTTTCGCGCAACTCTGTAGGAGTAGTCGGGTCGCCCGTGCTCCCCGCGCTGGTCGCGGCCGCCTCGTAAGCGCGCCTCCGCCCACTCGCGCGAACGTACATTCGGAACGCAAGGATCCCGCGTCGGCACAGCCAGGCCCGGATGCCCACAGTCACTGGCAAGTCGCTGGGCTCCTGGGCGAGCTTCACCAGCGCCTCCTGCACCGCGTCATCTGCCTCGGCCGCCGAGGCGCCGTGGCGGCGGACCAGGTCAGCGGCGTACGGAACCTCGCGTACTACAAGATCGCGGAATGCGACTTCATCTCCACGGTCTCTCCAGGCCCGCCAGAGCATCTTGGTATCGAGGGTCTTCATGGGTTGAGGTTGCCGCCCGAGACTCGAGCATGTCCCGCTTTCCTCACGATTCTACGGAAACATGCACCGCACGAGCGGCAACCTTGAGCTGACGGCCCGTTGCGGCCCCCAGAGCTTGTTCCCCATAGGAGCCATGCCATGGCGCGCAAATCCCTCCCTCTCCAACTTACAATCCTGATGCTCGTACTGCTCGGCACACGCGCACTGTTCGCTGGCGACCAGCCAATCCCTCGCGCCCCAAAGTTGCCGAAGGCGCGGAGCTTCGCCGTGGGTGATCTGCCCGCCCTGGATGTACGCCTACCGGAGCGCCCTCTGGACACTGCGAACTTCCGCCGCAAGGGGCGTCGCGGTTGGATCTCGCGCATGCCTCATCCGCGCAAACCGAACTCGAACACGGACGAGAGTCGGCTCCATACCGTCCCTTCGCCCGCCGTGCTCGACGGCTTGGTCTATGCGGGGGTGGGCTTTGATGGCTGGGCGTTGCATGCGTTCGACGTCAAGACTGGGCGGCACCGCTGGACGAGCAAGTTCAAGGACAACGGCCCGACGACACCGACAATTGCGCCGCGACAGAAGAAGCTGGTCTGCAACACCGAGTCGTGTACGACGTACGTGATTACGCCTCGCACCGGCAAGATCAATTGGTCGCGCTGGGTAGGTCCGAGCGTAATGGGCGCGGCCGCGGTCAAGGACAGTGTCGTCTATGCGGGGCACCGCACGAAGTCCAATGAGTACGTACTCAAGGCCATGCGGCTACGCGACGGGGTCGTGCTGTGGGAACGCGCTCTGACGCAGGACGTATACGGCAAGCCCATCATCGCGGGCGGCCGCATCTACGCAGGGTGCCGCGACGGCGTCGTGGCTTGCTTCGAGCTCGACGGCCGTCCCGTCTGGTTCTCGAGGCCCGGCGCAGTCTGCGCGCCGTGGGTAACGCCCCACGGCGTGTATGTCACCGAGGGTTCTTCCTACCGCAAGGGGCCACCCGCAGTGCGCTGCTTGGATCCGCGCACGGGGAAGACCCTATGGCGTACGGACACCGAATCGAGGCCGGGCAAGACAGACGTTGCGCGCGAACGCACTGCGACGCGCGTGGTGAAGTTGATGTCGCGTTATGCCTCGGACGGGCCACGCCCGGTGGTGATCGGCAACCAGTGCATCTTGGCTGGCGGGCGCAATCTGATCGGCATGGACGCGCGGACAGGAGAGGTTCGCTGGATGCGCACACTCCCTGAGAAGCGCCGCTTCCACGCCCCTCCGGCGGTGCTCGGAGGCAGCTTGATCTACGTAACTCTGCGAGGTCTGCTCGTGGAGGTCAGTGCGCGAACGGGTGAGATGAAGCAAGGGTTGGATCTGCGGATGTTCGTCAGCTCTCAACCAGTCGTCGCAGAGGGGCGTGTGCACGTGGTAGCCGGCGAGTTTCTGTACGGGATCCCCTGGGGCTCACCCGCGGGCCCGTCTTGGCCCCAGTGGGGCGGCCTGAGAGGTGATCCCATGACGGCCCCGGTCACCGGAACCCGGTGACCGAGGTACAGCAGAATCTGCTCAGCAAGAAACCGTGCTCGGCAGTCGGCCACGGGCTTGAAGAGTGGTGTCGCGACGCATCGCTTCACCGTGATCGGCGAACCAACTTCTCCCGCCCCTAGGGTCGAACGCGGCAGAGGGTCCGCGCGTTGGACATGCCGTCCATCTCGCGCGGGGGACGACCACGTCCGGCGTGGTGCGCCCTGCCGGGTTCGAGGAGATCGGCCAGCTGATCGCCCAGCGTCAGAAACCGCCGAGGCGCAAGTTTCCAGAACGGAGCTACCCAGATCATGCCCACAGCAGTTGCAGCAGGTCTCATCGAGAGCCTCGGGACGAACGACCATGTTCTAAGGGCCAACCTAGCGGGCCTTACGCACGAAGAGTCCGTGTTCATGCCGCGTCCAGCCGGAAGCTGCCTCAACTGGACACTTGGCCACATCGTCGTGTACCGCGATCAGATGGTGAGGATGCTTGGCGGCGAGGGTCTCTGGAGCGATGACGACAAGAAATCGTATGTCGCCGGAACAGCATGGATGGACGGTGCTGGAGCTCGTGAGCTTCTCGAGTTGGTGGCGGACTTCACGACGCTCCACGCTCGGCTGTGTGCCAGTCTCGGTGCAGTGAGTCTCTCCCAGCTCGAACGCAAGCACGGCGACGCAACGATTGGTACCTACCTTGCCAAGCTTGTCTGGCACGAGACGTACCACATCGGTCAACTGGGGCTGCAGCGCCGGCTTGCGGGCAAGTCTGGCGCGATCTAGCTGGGCCGCGCTACTCGGCGTTCCCGAAGACGTCAGATCGCGCCGCGCAGTAGCGCTTTACGCAATTCGTGACGCCGGTGCGGCTCCAGCGACATGTGTTCTGGGGATCCACTTCTGGCCCCGCAACCGGGATACGTAGTACGTCGCCGCTCAGGACCACGGCGGTTCGCGCTGTGAGATTGGACCAAGCGCATGCGCCATCCGGCACTCGTGGTTCTTCTCTGCTTGGCCTGCTCTGCCGCGTCAGCTGTGCTCACTTGTTCGCTGCGCGACGAACCGCCTTCGGCCAATCTGGGATCAGACCACGAACTCAGCCAAGTGTTCCTCGGCCTCGAGACCAGACTCGATCGCCTGATTGCTGCCCTGAGCGGCCGATCCCCGGACGCACCGCCGCCGCCGCGCCTCAGCCCTCCGAGGCCGGGGGGGCTCCAAGAGGTTGATTCGCTTCCGCGGGACGTGCGCGCCAGCCTCGCGGAGAGCGCGCCGCTTAGCGGCGGACTCCTCCCGCGCTCGTCCGAGAGCCCCGCGTTGCCGCCCATGAAGAGCAAGGTTCTCGACCAGCTCATCGATGAAAACCGGACCAAGAACGCCTGGCTCAACGACGAGGCGTTGCGGCGTCGGTGGATGTTCTTGGGCGAGGCTGCTGCACTTGCGCACTTCGGAGCTCCGACGAGTATCGAAGTTCACGGTGGAACCGCGTCATGGATCTATCGCCTGAGTGAAGACGGGCGTCGCCGAGTGCAACTGAACTTCTTCCGCGGGCGCTTGGTTGGCATCCACATGACCAAAGGACGCTAGGGGTACGGGGAAACGGTGACCCCGGCGCGCTGCCTCTGCGCGCAAGAGCGTACTCAAGTTCCAGGCTGCGGCTGGGTTCGCATGTCCTCCCCCGCTTGACCCACGGCCATGACCACTGATTCCTGTCTTTCAACAATCTTAGGTGACGCCAGCTTCGCTCTGGCGACATGGACTCCACGATGGCAATACTCCGACTCCTCGTCCTGATCGCGTTCGCGAGCTTCGTCCTGCCGTCTTGTGCGTCACCAACCCATGACGGTGCGTTCGATTTGCAGGAGGGCGGAAGAGCCGAGGTGCAGTTCGCCGGCGGCAAGCCTCACCTGCGCCTCACGTGCGGCGGTCCCGGGTCGCTCCAGGTCGATGCAAGGGACGTCTCCAGGATTGTTGCGCCGGGGGATGCAACGGAGGTGAGACCACCCGCCGGGACCCTTGTCGTGGTGAGCGCTCTCTACGGTCCAGTTTCGCTAACTCTCCATGCGCGCGGCGCGGAGGGCTGGTCGGTAAACGTCTTCCCGCGCACCGAGGAACCGCGATGATCCGCAGTGTGCTTTCCGTGTTGGCCGGCTACATCACCATGGCCGTTCTCGTCATGCTCACCATGCTGGCCCTGGGCGCCATGCTTCCTTCGCCCGAGGAGGACATGCCGCCGGGCGGGCTTGCGCTCGTCCTGATCCTTGCGGCTGGCTTGCTCGCGGCATTGGTGGGAGGGGTGGTCTGTGCGCGGATTGCGCCCGATCAGCCCGACGGCCCCGTAGTCGCGCTTGCTCTGCTGACCGGCGCAATGTCGGTTCTTAACGGCCTCCACGCGCCCCCGTCGCAGCCGCTCTACTATCTTGTTGGGTTGGGGCTGGTCGGCGTCTCGGGCGTGCTGCTAGGTGGCCTACTAGTGGCCAAGAGTCAGCTGGTGCCTTGAAGTTCGGCAACAACCGATCCGGGCAGCGCGCGTCGCAGTCGCCTCAGGGCACGTGCGTATCGCAGGGATGTGGCGTTGGGCGTCAGGCCAAGCAACTCGGCAACCGTGCGGTTGTCAAGTTGCTCGATGCCGCGCAGTACAACCACGGCGCGTTCCAACTTCGGCAGCGACTCAATCGCCACCTGCACCGCGTCCAGCCGGCAACGAGCGTCCACGTGGGTCGAGGGGCCCGCCTGATTCGCGGGAGCTTCAGCGGGCGAGGCGCCCCTATCGAGGCCTGGTGTCCGGGCAGCGCGACGCGCATGTCGCCGCCGATGGTTGCGCAGAAGTTGAAGCTGCGTCGTCGCGAGGAAGCGCAGCAGAACCGGCGTCAGGCGTCCCTCCCGCTCTCTCAGCGTCGAGAGCCGCTGCAGCGCGACGATCCATGTTTCCTGAACCAGGTCCTCCGGTTCGCACAGATCAGCGACCCGCGCACCGATGCGGTAACGCGCTTGCGCGAGGAGCAAAGGAGTGAAACGATCGACGATCCACGCGCTACTCGTTCCGTCGCCCTCTCGGGCGCGGCGCAAGTGCAGCGACGTGCAGCCATTGGCGTTGCTCATGGAGTGCGAGTGTACAGGGAAGACGGGAGCGAGACGTGAGCGACGCGGAAGCGGCCATCATAGATGCGTTCCTAGCAGCGGCTGTGGACGATAGCGAAGTGGGAGCCTTGAAGCCCAAGGAAACGTACCAAGCGCGCTGGCCCGCGTACGCGGAGGCGATCGGTCGGGAGTACGACGAGTTGGTTGCTGACGATGCCAAGGCCCTGGCGCCGAGGTACGTCGGCCACTTTGAGATCGAAGAAGAACTCGGGCGTGGCGCACAAGGGGTGGTGTACCGTGCGCGCGACCAGCGTCTGGGCCGTACGGTGGCACTCAAAGTTGTGCATTCCACGCACACAGATTCCAAGGCGCTGCTTCGCTTTCGACGCGAGGCACAGGCGGCCTCCCGTCTGGATGATCCGCGGATCGCGACGGTGTTCGAGACTGGGACGGACGGCGGTATGCTATTCATCGCCATGCAATACGTCGCCGGGGAGACGCTGGCAGCGCGTCTCGAGCGCGATGTTGTTCGCGGCGAGCGTCCCTCGCGTGCGGCTGTGCGTGAGATAGCCCGCCTAATCCGCGAGGTGGCTGGGGCCGTGGAGCACGCCCACGGTTACCGAATCCTGCACCGAGATCTCAAGCCCGCAAACGTGATGATGACACCAGACGGCGAGCCCGTCATTTTGGACTTTGGGTTGGCAGGGGGATCCGAGGCCGACCTGCCCACGTTGTCGCGCACGGGAGATCTCTTCGGTACGCCCGCCTACTTGGCCCCGGAGCTTCTCCGGTCAATTCAGGCGCGGCCGGACGCGCGCACCGACGTGTACGCGATTGGGGTCTGCCTCTACGAGGCGCTCGCCCTGCAGCGTCCGTTCTGTGGCACCTCCCTTGCTGCGCTCTACCAGGAGATCCTGGGTGGCGACGCACCGCAGGTTCGGACGCACAACGCCGCCGTGGACGCGGACCTCGCCGTCATCGTCGAGACCGCCACCGATCCGGACCCCATGCGCCGCTACGCGACGGCAGCCGCCCTGGAGCAGGACCTCACGTGCTTCCTCGCAGGCGAGCCGATTCTTGCTAGGCCAACGCCCGTGCCTCGTCGTCTGCGCCGGTGGATCGCACGCCACCCTGCGGTTGCGACAGGCGGGCTGGGAATCGCCGTCGTCGTCACGACAGCGCTCGTAATCACGACGCTATGGCTCGGTGACTCGCAGAGACAGCGCGCGAAGCTAGCCGATGCGCTGGAGGATGCACGCCTGGGTCGGCGTACGCGGCGCGAGGCGAAGTTTGAGTCGCTGCTGGCCAGTGGCTACCAAAGCGCGGTGGGCGTGGATTCGAGGCCCGCACGCGCATTCTTTGAGGAGGCCCTAGAGTTGGAGCCGGAGAGTGCGGAGGCCCTCGCGGGGCGCGTGTTTGTCGAGTTGCCAGATCTCGCGGCAGCTCGGCTGCGCTTGGCACAGGCGCCCTCATCCGTGCGCGCCCACCCGGACATCGCCTGGCTGCGTGCGCTTCTCTCCAGTTTGGAATCTAGTGCGCCCGACACGCAGGAACCCATCGATCGTCAATCGGTGCCCTCATCGCTGTGTCACTTCCTCGAGGGCCACATCGTCGCGCGGGGCTTCTTGCGCACCCCCGAGCCCGACGCGGCCGGACGAGCGGTGAAGTTGTTTCGACTCTCCGTTCTGTGTGCGCCGCGACCGCGATTCCACTACGTACACGCGCTGATGATGGCGGCGGCGCGAGCTGGCGACGCACAAGCGCTCGACGAGGCCGAAGGTGCAATGCTGCGGCATTGGAGCGACACGCAGGCTGCGTGGGAGGCCATCGCGCAGTTCCGTTTCTCAACGGATCCGGAGCGCGCCGAAGCGGCGGCGCACAAGATGCTGGAGCTCGGACCGAGCGCGGGCGCGCACCTCTTCCTCGCGCAGCTCCATACAAAGCGGCGCGAACCACAAGCAGCACGGCGGGAACTCGACGCGGCCGTCGAAATCGATCCAGGCCTGATACCGGCGCGGTTCCTGCGCGGCCAGGCCCACCTCGCGGCTGGCCGTTGGTCTGAGGGAGTCGCGGACCTCGAGCTTGTCGCGGCGGATTCGGCGTACCGCTCGCATGGCTTGCCACTGCTGGCTCGCGCGCTGACCCGGGCGACGACGTCGGAGTACGCTGTGGACTACCTTCGAGACCTCGTCTCCCGTCGTAAAGAGCTTCGAGACGCGCTGGTCGACCCGATCAATGCGCTGCCAAAGCCTTGGCCGTCGGTTCTGTTGCCGGGCCTGAGATAGCGATTGCGACTCTCGCGCACACACCTCGGTTCGCTAGTACCCCGTACTGCCGCAGCACCGAGTGTGGGACTGGTTCTCATTGCCGACCACGTTGTCTACACGCCGGCTCATAGCCGTTCGTGGGGGGGCTTGCCTCCAAGGCCACCGTGCGGCTTCACGTGGTTGTAGTGCTCGGGCGCGGCCGCTGCGGTTGGGCTTCACGTACGCCCCCTGGCGCAGCATCGTCCTGACGTGTCCCCGAATCTAGTGCCAGTTCAACTGAGAGCTTCTTCTCGTGTTCTCGCGCTCGATCCAGGTTTCAGAAATGACAATCAGCTCCTGAAGCGGAGTGGAGAATCAGCGGCGCCTCCAAGACCAGCCAGTGAGGGCGCGACACTTGGCCATTAGCGACACTGACCTCTAGAAAGCCACGAGTGCACGCGATCAGCCGCCACTCAGGCGTTGCTTCCGCACTGGAGCCTTCACAGCGACCTCCAGCGCCTACCTGCCTGGAGGATGTCGTGCGGCCGACAGGCGTCGCGGCCCGTGAGTCCAAGAGACTCGAAGAGTTCGCCGAGACGACTTCTGGCAGTGACCGCAGTTGGTTACGGAATGATCAGCGTCTTCTGCTGCGTCCAGGTCTGCGTCCCCAGTGCGTCGTAGGAGTAGAACACGGCGCGAATCGTGTCGCCCGAGGAGAAGAAGGCGAGCGGCTGGGCGACCGTGATGGAAGTGTTTGTCGCGTCTTGGAAACCGTCACCCGTGAGCCGCCGAAGTTCGGCGCTCCCGGACGGCGTCGTAACGTACACCTCGCAGTAGACCCTGGCGTCCGTGGTGACTGTGCTTGTCACGGTACCGACGATTGAGCTGAGACTATGCCCGCCACCCGACGTGTCGTAGTGGCGGAGTTGGATGGCCAAGTTCGACATTCGGGTGCCCGTGGCCTCGGCCCGCTTCAGGCTGCCCACTCCAACGATCACAGCGAAGGCCACAGCGGCCATGCAGCATGCGAGGGCGATGTCCCTCTGGGTGCGGATCTTGTTCATCGTGTGTTCCCCTTCCCACGGTTCACTACTGGCAGTCCGAGCAATCGTCCAAGTCCTGCACAAGTGTCGATGGGATCATCTCGTGCGGCCCGCACGCTGGCGTGCTGCCATCGGAGCCGAAGAGTGCGACGGCCGTCGTTCCAGGAACACCTTCCACGGATGCCCTGATGCTCTTTCCAGTTCCCGCGCTCCCGGACGCTGTGGCCCACGGCGTGCCCGCCGTTTCCACCGTTGCCGCAACGGACTGTCCGGCGCGGCTTGCTGTGAAGAGGATCCGGTAGCCGGGGCCTTCGCCTGAGCACTTGCACATGCTGCCCGCTGGCAGTGGCGTGCACGCGCCGGCATACGCCTGTCCTCCAATGCCCAGCGCCAAGATCAGCAGCGCTCCCACACAAAACGTGCGCATCAAGTTCCTCCTCCCAAGCGTCTCCCACGCGCGCTTGAGGGAAGCTTAGCGATTGACCGCGCTTGGTCAAGAACTGATACGGCGAGGAGTGCTCCATACCGCGAAACACTGTCGAATTCGGCACAAAGGCGGCATGACAGCCAACCGGCGCGGTTCGCGCCCGCCGCCAAGCTTGGAGTTCAGGAAGTGTGAGCGTGGTCCCCAACGACACCATTCTCCGACCAGGACGGACAGTTATGGACGCAGGCCGTAGATGGATTCACTCGCTGCTAGCGGGCTGGAGCTTCTCGGCGATCCGCGCCGCGTTCGAGCCTGTGATTGAGGACTAGGGCGATGACAAGAAGCACCAGCGTGAAGCCGGTCTCGAAGTACTGGTACTGCGGTTGGTCGGTCATGAACAGCCACCATTCTTTGCTCGGAGGACTCGTGTAGTTCACCCAGTAGCTGAGAAGAACCAGTGCTACCGACACAATCTCAAGTGTCAACTTTCGGATCGAGGTCATGAACACCACGACGGGAACGTAGTAGTACAGACCTGCATACAGGCTGGCGCGGCTCCCCCCGGTGAGTGCGATCAGGAAGTGAAGGCACGCGACAGCACAGATCAAGCTGAGCGTGAGGCACCACCGCGGCCACGGCGTCCGCATGTCCATGCACGCGGACGAAGAGAACACCAGACTGCCGACCGCGCAGGTGATCGCGAAGCCGAAGCGAATGTCCTGACCAGCGTCGTACTCGAGCCGAATCCAGTACGTCAGGCCAAAGGTGAGGAGCAGGATCGGCAACTGGCCGCAGCGGAACAATGTCTGCACACGTTCCCGCAAGTCATCCACCGGCTCCGGCACGTCAGTTCCTCTCGTTCCCGCCACCCTTTGTTGCCAAGATATGATGAGTTTGTGGAATCGAGTCAAGAGGTATTGCCTGAATTGCCGTAGTGTGACAGACTTGAATTACAGCCTGGGCGCTCTCTTGTGCGTACCCAGGTGGGTACGGGAGATCCGGGCGGATACGGGGGAACCATGAAGAATGTGTACGTTCACGAAGTCATCGTGCTCGCCCTGTGCGTGTTGGCTCCAGCCTTCCTCATCCTTGCCCACTACCCTGCCTGGCAATGGGCTATCGCGCTCGCACTGGGGGCATGGGCGTGGTGGATTCACCTCCGGGAGTGGCACCGTCGCCGCGCCGACGGCGCAAGACCACACGCGTGACGTCGAGACCGAGACCGGTCGCGTCTCTTGGCGGCTTCAGACAATCGATGTCAGGAGCCGCCCTTTTTTGCGCCGCTACCAAGTCGCAGGCAGCCATCCGCGAACTAGGACTTGGACCAGTCTCTACGCGGCGTCTTTCCGGGGCACGCGCATCACAGCGAGAGGTTGAGCTCGAACGCATGTCCCGCGTGACTTCGCGCCGCCTCGCTTCCATGCTCTCTTACTTGCCAAGAATGCAATAGGCCCCTCACGTTCCGAGTTCTGTCCCAGGAATGCTCACATCGCTCTAGGTACTTCATCCCGATGCACCTTGAGTTGAAAGGGATGCCGGCCTTCTCATCCCATCTCACTAGACTCGGTGGGGTCGGTGTCTCACATCACATTGGCACGTAGGGTGGCCGAGGGGCAGCCTCTGCTGCGCCAGTCGCTCGCTCATTCTGCAGCGCTCTGCCCAGCCTTCGAGCAATGTCGCGCGTGCCTTCATTGCTTCAGTGCTGTAACTGACGGAGCTGTCTCGGGCCGTGCTGTGAGTACGACGAGAGCCGTCGCAAACAGCAGGAGCATGTCGCCTCTGGCGCGCCCCATCGGTGGCAACTGCGCTCAGGGATTAGCTGCCGCGCCGCAGCCGCAAGAGCGGGGCGACTCCCCCCCCACAAGTCGCCCCGCGGACCCATCAGCCTGGGCACGGCTTTTACCTAGGAGCCTGTCCCGGAATCCCGTAGATCTCGTTCTGCGCGATGTGGGGTCGAATTGCTAGGCTCGGGCATGAGCAAGCGATTCCGTTCGTGGGACGTGGAGCAGACGTGGCTGTTCCCGCCGTCGGTGTTGGATCTGG
>JAJDEN010000018.1 GCA_029259775.1 Planctomycetota bacterium
GAACCCACGGGGGTCTGCCGCATGTGTGCCGTCGACGTCGGCGGACGGGTGCTGGCTGCCGCGTGCGTTCGGACGTGCGAAGAGGGGATGCAGGTGCAAACCGCCTCGGAGCGCGTCGAACGGCAGCGCAAAGTACTGACCGCCCTGTTACTGGCCGATCATCCCACGCCGTGCGACCGTGAGCAGACCACCGGCGATCGCCAGCTTGAAGGTCTGGGTCGCCAAGCTGGGCTGCTGGAAAGCAACGGCACGGGCAGTGACGGGATCGGCCGCATACTTGCAACGTCATCATCCCCACCGCGCCGCGCGCGCGACACGTCGTCTCCCGTCATTGCTGTCGATCATCAGGCCTGCATCCTGTGCGACCGCTGCATCCGCGCCTGCGACGACCTGCAGTCGAACATGGTCATTGGCCGCACGGGCAAGGGCTACACGGCCGCCATCAGCTTCGATCTGGACAACCCGATGGGCTCCTCGACCTGCGTGGAGTGCGGCGAGTGCGTCACGTCGTGTCCTACCAGCGCGCTGACCAACAAGACGATCACGCTCGAGCCGCTGCCGCCGAAGGACCTCAAGGCGGTGGACAGCGTCTGCCCGTACTGCGGCGTCGGCTGCGCCATCAGCTACTTCGTCGACGAGAAGGAGAACAAGGTCGTCTACGCGGAGGGCCGCGGGCCGAGCGCCAACGAAGGCCGCCTCTGCGTGAAGGGCCGCTACGGCTTCGACTACCCGTCGCATCCCCACCGCCTCACGAAGCCGCTCATCCGCAAGGAGGGCTACTACCCGAAGCAGCTGCTGACGGCGGACATGCAGGGCAAGTCCGACGGCCGGCGCAAGAAGCGCGTCTACGAGGACTACGACAAGGCCCTCGAGGCGTTCCGCGAAGCCACGTGGGAAGAAGCCCTCGATCTGGTCGCTTCCAAGCTGAAGGGCATCCGCGACGAGAGCGGCCCCGGCGCGCTGGCCGGCTTCGGCAGCGCCAAGTGCAGCAACGAGGAGGCCTACCTCTTCCAGAAGATGGTGCGCGCGGCCTTCGGATCGAACAACGTCGACCACTGCACGCGCCTGTGTCACGCCTCCAGCGTCGCCGCACTGCTCGAGACCATCGGCTCCGGTGCCGTGACGACCGTCTACGGCGACATCGCCAACTCCGACCTCGCGATCATCACGGGCTCCAACGCGACGGACAACCACCCGGTCGCCGCCACCTTCTTCAAGGAAGCGGCGCGCAACGGCACCCGCTTGGTGATCATCAACCCGTTCCGGCCCGAGCTGGCCGACCACGGCGACTTCTACCGCATCAAGCCCGGCTCGGACGTCACGTTCTACAACGCTCTCATGAACGTCATCCTCGAGGAAGGCCTGCAGGACGACGACTACATCGCCAACCTCACGGAGAACGTCGACGCCCTCAAGGAGGTCGTCGCGCGGTACACGCCGGAGGTCGCCGCGCCCATCTGCGGCGTCGAGCCGGAGCGCATCCGCGAGCTTGCCATCGCCATCGGCAAGGCCAACGCCATGCTCGTGTTCTGGGGCATGGGCATCTCGCAGCACGTGCACGGCACGGACAACGCGCGCTCCGTGATCTCCCTCTGCCTGCTGACGGGCAACGTGGGCCGGCCGGGTACGGGCCTGCACCCGCTGCGCGGCCAGAACAACGTCCAGGGCGCCAGCGACGCGGGCCTCATCCCGATGATGCTTCCCGACTACGCCCCCGTAGACGACGAGGCGGCACGGACGCGCTGCGAGCAGGCGTGGGGCGTCGAACTGAACCCCACGCCCGGTCTCACCGTCGTCGAGATCGCGCACGCGGCCAGCCGCGGCGAGATCAAGGGCATGTACATCATGGGAGAGAACCCCTTCCTCTCCGACCCGAACGTCTCCCACGCGCGCGAGGCCTTCTGCGGCTTGGACTTCCTCGTGGTCCAGGACATCTTCCTGACGGAGACGGCCGAAGCCGCCGACGTGATCTTCCCGGCCACGACCTACTTCGAGAAGACGGGCACGTACACCAACACCGACCGGCGCGTGCAGATCGGTCACCAGGCGCTGAAGGCTCCGGGCGAGGCGCGCCTCGACTGGGAGATCCTCTGCGACGTCATGACGCGCATGGGCTACGCCCAGAGCTACGACAGCATCGAGGACGTCTGGAACGAGCACATCTCCGTCAACGACAGCTACAAGGGGCTCACCTACGACCACCTCGGCGGCCCTGGCAAGCTATGGCCCTGCGACGACCCGACGACCTCGGATGGGGAGGTCGTGCTCTTCGGCGACGGCTACCCGACAGCATCGGGCCGCGCCCACTTCTCCCCCGCGGAGACGATCCCGCCGGCCGAGTTGCCGAGCGACGAGTTCCCCTTCGTGCTCAACACGGGCCGCTCGCTGCAGCATTGGCACACGGGGTCGATGACGCGCCGCGCCAAGGCACTCGACGCAATCCGTCCCGAGGCGAGTTGCGAGATCCACCCCGACGACCTGGCGCGGCTGGGCATCGGCGACGGCGACCACGTGAACCTCACGACGAGCCGCGGCTCGATCCAGATCAAGGCGTGCGCTTCGACCAGGACCTCGAAGGGCAGCGTGTTCCTGCCGTTCGGCTTCCGGGAGGCGGCCGGCAACCTGCTGACGACGGACGTGCTCGACCCGGTGGGCAAGATCCCGTCCTTCAAGTACGCCGCCGTTCGCGTCGACCCTGCGTAGCCCATGAACCGCGCCTGCCTCCCGATCGTGCTGTGCGCCGTCGGGGCGCTGGCGCTGCTCTGGTTCGGGTATGAGAAGGACGACCCGGAGCGGGCCCGGCTGACGATCGCGACGACGACCAGCACCGAGAACTCCGGCCTGCTCCGCTACCTGCTCGACCCGTGGGCCCGCGAGCACGACGTCCAGCTCCGCGTCATCGCCGTCGGCACAGGCAAGGCCCTGGCGCTCGCGCGGCGCGGCGACGCCGATCTCGTCCTGGTCCACGCGCGCGCCCGCGAGGACGCCTTCCTCGCGGCAGGCCACGGGGTCGATCGCCGCGACGTGATGTGGAACGACTTCGTGATCGTGGGACCGCCGTCGGACCCTGCCGGCGTGAAGGGCATGCAGGACGCCCCGGCGGCGCTGGCCAAGATCGCGGGCGCGGGCATGCCGTTCGTCTCGCGCGGCGACGACAGCGGGACGCACATCCGCGAGCGCAAGCTGTGGCAACGGTCCGGCATCGATCCCGAGCGGCATGAGGGCTACCACAAGGCCGGTCAGGGCATGGGCCCCTGCCTCACGATGGCCGACCAGCTGCGGGCCTACATCCTCACCGATCGGGGCACGTACCTCGCCGCGCGCAAGGGCAAGGACCTCGCGATCCTCATCGAGGGCGATCCCGTACTACGCAACCCGTACGGGGCCATGCTCGTGAACCCAGCCCGCCATCCCCATGTCAACGCCCGCGACGCCCGCCACCTGCTCGACTTCCTGACCTCCGCCGAGGGACAGAGACGGATCGGGGCCTACCGCAACGAAGGCCAGGTGCTCTTCCACCCGATGGCGATGGGAGACTAGCCGTGGAGTTCCTGTGGGAGGGCGTCAAGGAAGCCGCGCGGCTCGTGGTGAGCGGCGACGCCGAGGTGTTCCACGCCGTCACGGTCACGCTCTACTGCACGGTGAGCGCCGTGGCGTTGGCCGCCCTCGTGGCGATTCCCTACGGCGCGTGGCTGGCGCTGTATCGGCCGCGCGGCTACCGGCTGCAGGTCTTCCTCCTGCGCGTGGGCATGTTCGTCCCGACGGTCGTCGTCGGATTGGTCGTCTTCGGCGCCTTCTCGCGCCAGGGCCCGCTCGGGTGGACGAGTTCCCTCTACACGCGGCAGGCCATCGTGATCGGCGAGTTCCTCCTCGCTTTTCCCATCCTCGGGACCTTCACGCACAGCGCGGTGCGCGACCGGCGCGGCACGCCGCTGGAGACGGCCCTCACGCTCGGCGCGAGCCCGCTGCGTGCCATGTCGACCATGGTCAGCGAAGTGCGCATCCCGGTCATGGCCGGGGCGCTCGCGGCCTTCGCCCGCTGCTTCTCCGAGCTGGGCGTCGCGATTCCGGTCGGCGGCAATCTCGAGATGCACACGCGGACGCTCGCATCGACGATCGTGCTCGAGCTCTCCAAGGGCGAGTTCGGCAAGGCCGCGGCGCCGGGCCTGATCCTGATCGCACTGGCCTGCGTGATTGCGACCATCGCGTTCTTCATCTTCGAGCGGGAGAAGACGTCATGATCCGCGGCCGCGATCTCATCGTCCGCTTCGGTGGCGTCACGGCCCTCGACCTTCCGGCGCTGCAGGTCGAGGCGGGAGAGAGCGTGGGCATCCGCGGGCCGAACGGCAGCGGCAAGTCGACGTTGCTGCGCGCCCTGGCGCTGCTGCAGCCGCTCACGTCCGGGACGATCGAGGGCGTGCCCCCACGTGGCCGCACAGTCCTGGTCCATCAGCGGCCCTATTTCTTCCGCGGCACGGCGCGCGACAACGTGGCCTATGCCTTGAGCCTGGGCAAGCGACCCGCCGACGAGGCGGACGTCTGGCTGGAGCGGCTGGGCGCGTCCCATCTCGCGAACCGCGTCGCGGACACGCTCTCCGGTGGCGAACGTCGCCGCGTGGCCCTGGCGCGCGCGCTTGCCGTGTCCCCCGAGGTCTTGCTGCTCGATGAGCCGTTCGCGGCGCTCGACGTCGCCGGCACGACGTCGGTGAACGAAGCGCTCGCGGCGTTCGAGGGCACGCTCCTCATCGCGGCACCGGATCTCGCCGCGGGGAACGTCGCGCGCGTAATCGAGCTCGACGCGAGCTGAGGCCCCCGGCATGACGAAAGAAAGCCGGCCCCGCGAACGGGACCGGCTTCTCGTGTGTTCGGATGACGTCCGGCTGCTCGAGAGCAGCGGACATCGCCAGCAACTACTTGCTGGGGCCTTCACCACAGGGGTTGCAGGGGCAACCGCAGCCGATGCCCGGGAAACCGGAGCAAGCGACCATGGAACCACAAACGGCGATGAGACCCACGAGCAGGATCGCGCGAAGCTTGGACATATTGGACTCTCCCTAGAGTGCGCGAGACGTCTTTTCGGTCCCGACGCGTCTACCCTTGTTGGCCGCAGGGTTGCCCTACGGATTCGGGCGACATTTCTACCTCCGATTCCGCCCGCAAGGAAGGGCTTTGCCCGAAGTCCTTGATATTGATGCCTTTACAGGTCGTTGATGTTTGGCTCAAGGTGTCGCGAATCGCGAGACTTGCTACTCGGTCCGTCCGCACGCACGCCCCGATTCGCTAGACTCAGGCGACGTGCCTCGCCCCCTCGCCATCGCCTGCAGCGCGCTTCTCGTGGCCCTGGTCACGGTGCCGGCCTGGGGCGCACCTCCGCCGAGGAAGGGCGCGAAGAAGGTCGAGCGCTATCCGCCGAGCTTCCGGATCGCCGTCAAGGAGGCCATCGAGAACGGTGTGCGCCGCCTCAAGGGACTGCAGGCCGTCGAGGGGACGTGGGGCGACGCGAAGCACGACCAGGCCATGGGGCATACGTCCCTGCCGCTGCTCGCGCTGCTCAAGGCGGGGGTCCCCACCAGCGACCCGAGCGTGAAGCGCGCGTTCAAGGCCCTGGCCCAGATGAAGATGCAGCGGGTCTACAGCGTCGCCATCTACATGATGGCGATCCAAGCCGCGCACCAGCCGAAGCTCGACACGCTCGACACCGACGTCGGCACGAAGCGCGCCAAGCGAGTAAAGCCCAAGGAGGTGCGGGCCAAGCTCTCCAAGGGCGACGCGCAGCGCATCGAAGACGGGCGCGACTACCTGCTGCGCGCGCAGAACGCGAGTGGTCTCTGGCACTACGACGTGCCCGCGGACGAGACCGTCGTGGGCCACGACCTCTCGAACGCGCAGTATGGATTGCTCGGCCTGCGTGCGGTCATGGACGCGGGCTTCAAGGTCGACGCCGCGGCGTGGCGCTCGGCCCTGAAGGGCCTGCTGCTCCTGCAGGACACCAAGGGACCGAAGATCGACCTGCTCGATCACCGCATCAAGGACGGCTACGCCTTCCAGTCGAAGGTGCCGGCGGAAGAACGAGGATTCCACTACACGTCGCGCAAGAAGAACGGGCCGAAGGGCGAGAACACCCTCTGGGCGAGCCCGGTCACCGGATCGATGACGAGCGCCGGCGTCGCGTGCATGGCGATCTGCCAGGAGGGCCTCTGGCGCAGCCGCCGCTTCAAGGGCCAGGACCGCAAGAAGTCGACGGACTCGATCCGCGACGGCCTCGTGTGGATGCAGCAGAACTTCTCCGTGACCGAGAACATCGGCCACCCGAGGAAGGCGCATCACATGTACTACGTGTACGGCCTCGAGCGCATGGGCATGCTGACGGGCCGCCGCTGGCTCGGCTCCCACGATTGGTACAAGGAGGGCGCCGACATGCTGCTCAGCCGCCAGGACGTCGTGCGCGGCGGCTGGGGCGCGCACGTCGCGACGTCGTTCGGCATCCTGTTCCTCAAGCGCGCGACACGCAAGCGCGACATGGTGGTCACGACCGACTGAGGCGGCAGCCCGCCTGCGTGAAGAGCGAAGTTGAACCACAGAGGCACGGAGGCCACAGAGGGGACGCCTGGAAGCGGGACGATCCTCTGCGCCTCAGTCCTCTGCTCTGCTGTCCCTGGGAAGACCCACGCCAGGGCACGTCCGAACCACAGCCAGCCCTTCGTGTCCTCTGTGCCTCTGTGGTTCATCCCTCTTGCACGTACGCACAGGGCAGCCAACCGCTTCGCCCAGGCTGCCCCTACGGCAACAGACAGTGCCGGGATCTCAGCGAGGTTCGCGGGCGGCTACATGAGCCGCCCCGACATGCCATCCGGCGTGGGTGCGCAGCCTGTCCTCTGCGGTTCACATTCCCACATTCCCCAGGTGAGGGGATGCATCCTGGGCAGCCTTGACCATGTGGGCGAGGGCGTCGGCAAGGTCGTCACGGTCGTTGAGGCAGTCGATGCGCGTGAACGACGTGCCGCCGGCTTCCTCGAACTCCTCGCGCAGCTCGCGACCGATCTCGTCGATCGTCTCCAGGCAGTCGGCGAGAAACGAAGGGGCGATCACCCCCACCGCCCGAATGCCGCGACCCGCCAACGCCTTCAGCGTCTCGCTGCAGTAGGGCTGCAACCACGCCGCGCGTCCGAAGCGGCTCTGGTACGCCCGAACCCAGTCTTCGTCCGCGAGGCCCAGCTCGGCGACCAGCGCGGCGGCCGTCGCGTCGCACTCGTTCGGGTAGGGATCGCCGCGGTCGGCGTAGGCCTGCGGGAGACCGTGGAACGAGATCACGAGCGGCGTCTCGGGGCTGGCGACGAAGCCGCTGTCGCGGACGGAAGCCGCCAGCGCGGCGATGTAGCTGGGGTGCGCCGGGTAGCTGCCGAGCACCGTGACCTGGGGCGCGTCCGGATGGTCGTCGCGCCACCACGCGACGGCATCCTCGACGGAGAGCGACGTCGCCGTGGACCACTGCGGAAAGCACGGCAAGACCTGGATCTCGTCGCAGCCGGCCGCGACGAGCTCGTCGAGGCGTGAAGCGATCGAGGGGTTGCCGACGCGCATGCCGAAGGTCACGCGAAAGCGCTCACCAAGCCGTGTTCCCAGCTTGCTCGCCAGCGACTCGGTCTCGAGCAGCAGCGGGGAACCGCGGTCGGTCCAGATGCGGGCGTAGTTGGCCGCAGACGTCGCCGGTCGCGTGCGCAGGATGAAGCCGTAGAGGACGGGCTTCCAGAGCCAGGGCGAGATGTCCACGACGCGACGGTCGAGGAGGAACTCCTTGAGGTAGCGCCGCACGGCTTCCGTGGTGGGCGCGTCCGGGGTTCCGAGCTGGGCGAGGAGGACACCGGTAGTCATCGAGCGGGGAGCTTACCGGCAGGCGGCAGGATCGACGCGGGCTACCCGGTCTTCTTGCTCTCGTGCAGCTCGTCGAGCATCGGCTGGACGCGGTCCTCGTAGCAGGTCGGGCATATGGCGTGCGTGCAGTCGGCGTTCGCGTGCCGGCGCAGGTACTCCTCGATGTCGTCCCAGGCCTGCTGGTCATTGCGGATGCTCTTGCAGTACATGCAGATCGGCAGAAGCTGCTTGAGGGTCGCCACCTCGTCCAGCGCGCGCTCGAGCTCGACGAGACGGCCGGCCATCGAACGCTCCAGCTCGACCATGCGCTCGGCAGCGTGCAAGCGGGCGCGCAGCTCGGTTCGCTCGCAGGGCTTCGTGAGGAAATCGTTGGCACCGGCCATGATCCCGCGCACGACGTCGTCGGTGGCGCTGCGCGCGGTCACGAGCATCACGTAGGTGAACGGCTCGTCGGTACGTGCCCGCAATCGGCGCGACAGCTCGAGGCCATCGATGTGCGGCATGACCCAGTCGCTGATCAGGACGTCGACGCGGTTGGAACGCAGATGCTCCCAGGCCTCGCGGCCGTCGTTGACGACAACGACCTCGTGACCCATGTCACCGACCGCACTCTCCAAGACGCGCCTCGCGACGGCGTCGTCATCGGCGATCAGGATCTTCATGGTGCTCTCCCTTGATGAGCGGACGGTCTAGGCGGCGAGTCCCTTCAGCTGACGGCAGGCGCGACGCCAGGCGGCTTGCGCGCGCTCGAGGGCGTCGTCGAGGCGGTGGTCGTCGCCCTGACGGCCCAGCTCCTCGACGTGGCGGAAGGCCGCGGCGGCCTCCTCGCAGCCGAGCGAAGCCGACGCACCCTTGAGGCCATGCGCAACGCGCCCGATGCGGAAGTGCTCGCGCTCCCGCGCGGCCTCCACGAGCGTCGGGAACTTGGCATCGGTGTCGGCGAGGTAGAGCTCGACCAGCTCGAGCATCAACGTGCGATCACCGCCCGCCGAGGCCTCGAGCCGCGTCATGTTCACCACCTCGGCTTGGTCGCCGGTCGCCATGGATCTCGTACCTCCGCCCCGGAATGGGGGCTCGCGAGATCCTCATCGACGCGGCAGGGACCGGACTCAAGCCCAGAACAGCAACGAACCAACAAACAGACGGTCGGCTGGCGCCCCGAAAGGCCTGATGGATGGGGTCAACGCTTCTTCAGCTCGATCTCGACGCTGCCGCCGGTGGAGGCCTTTCCTTGACCCTGGTAGCTCTGGCCGTCGCCCCAGGCCCAGACGTTGAGGGACCACTCGGTCGCCTCCGGGAGACCGTCGAGGGTGAACGTCATGGTCTTCATGTCGACGTTGGCCGAGTGTCCCACGCCATCCTTCGTGTTGGCGTTCACGGAGATGTTGCGCACCTCGCCCGCACCCTCCGGCAGCTTCACGCGGCCGGTGATCTTGCCCCCCACCTTCGGGGTGACGTTGAGCGCGGCGTCCTGGGCACGCACACCGTCTCGCTGGACGTACTTCCCGCCCGGCAGGCCCCCGATCCAGAGCCTGTAGGTTGCGTCCGTCTTGAGGCCGCGGAACTCCAGCGTGTCGTACCGGGTCCACTCGCCTTGCAGCATGCCGCTCATGCCGCCCTTGCCGTCGCTCATCGTCAGATGCGCACTGCGGCGGTGCCGATTCCGGGAGCCGCTGCGCGACATCCCCGCGACCTTGACCTCGAGCGTCGCGCCGAGATCCGCGATCACACGCACGTTCTGCGCACCGGCGCGAACGGTCTGGTACTCGGGCTCGGGCGGGGCGGGCTCACCTGGCGCGCGGGGCCGGGCCACGTTGTGCATGCCCTGCGGCACCGGCTTGAGCTGGTAGCGGCCGGACTCGAGCTGGCCGATCGCGAACGTGCCGTCGTCCTTCACGTTGCCCCACTTCCAGCTCGTCTCGCCCACCTTGCGGTAGCGGAGGTTCACGCGCTTGGCCGGCTTGCCGCCTTTGGCCACGATCGTGCCGTCGATCGCGTAGCCGCGCTTGAACGTATGCGTGCCGTCCGCAGGCTCCCAGGCCTTCAGCTTGATCACCATCAGATCCTTGCGGTTCTGCGGCACGTTGATCGTGACGTCCCACGCGGCGCCGGGCTCGATGCCGCGCAGCGTGACGATCCCTTCGCCATCGGACTGGCGCTCTTCGCCACCGAAGCTGCGCCAGTTCGTCACAGGCCGCGAACCGCTCGCCGAGGCCGACGCGTCCTTCTGGACCTTCTGCAAGTGGACGTTCGCGCCCGCAACGGGTTTGCCCGCGTAGTCCAGGAGCGTGAGGACCGCCTTCGCGCCCATGGTGGCTGTGATGGCGACCTGCTGGTCCCCCGCGCGAGCCTCTTGCGACTCGATCGGGGCGTAGTCGCGCGGAGCCGTCGAGCTCAACCTGTACTCGTGCGGACCGAGGCCCTTGATCGTGAAGCGTCCGTCGCCGTCGCTGACCGCGGCACCGTGGGTCCGGCCGTACTCGTCGTCGCCACCGCGGGGATGCTTCACCGCGGCTTCGACCTTGACGCCGGCCACGCCCTTACCGTCGGGGCCCGTCACCTGGCCGGCGATCACCTGCGGGCGCGGGAGCCGGATCTCGAGCTTGCCCCCCGAGACCGTGACGGGGCCTTGGATGGTGGCGGCACGAGAGCTTCCGACGAGTTCGAAGACCTCGACCCAGAGCTCGCCGCTGGTGTCGAAGTTCCGGAACAAGGCCTTGCCGTTGTTGAGGCGCACGCGCGTGCTGCTGGAGCCATTGCCGCTCCACTTCGTCATCTGCACTCGGCCGGACGGCACGAGCTTGCCGTCCGCGTCGGTGACGATGACATCGAACTGCTGGCTCTCTTCCGCCTCCTCGACGCTCAGCTCGAGGACGACGTCCGTCGTCCCCGCGTCGACGCGCATCTCGCCCTTGAAGCGCTTCTCCTGCCAGTCGCCGCGGGCGCTGACCTTGTACTCCCCGGCACTCTTGATGTTGTCGACGCGCCAGGTTCCATCCGCGGCCACCGCCGCGCGCTCATGAAACCATTCCTCGCCCATGGACATGTCCCGCTGCACCGTGATCCGCACGCTCTGCGCAGGGATGCCGGGGGGCACCTGGATGGTGCCGGAGATCACGAGGCCCTTCTGGAGCTCGATCGTGATCGTGCCCTTCTCGTCCTCGCCGAGGTCCTGCTTGCTCAGGATGTAGCCGGCGGCGACGGCCTGCACCTCGTACGCGCCGCCCTGCAGCGGGCCAACACGCGCTTTGCCCTCGCCGTCGGTCGTCCACGACGTGCCGGAACCAAAGAAGCCCGTGATGTCGCCAATGTTGGGGCTGTCGCTCGTCTTGGGGCGCGCGCCAACCGTAGCGCCGGACACCGGCTGCCCCCCCGCCGCGTTCACGACGCGCACGTCGATCCAACGCGACTCGGGGAACGTGATGTCCATCGACGCGGTCTTGCCGGACTCGGCCGTGAACGGCTCGGACGCAGCGTCGGGGTGCTCCGGGGCCTTGCCGGCGAGTTTGTACTTCGTGCCGGGCACGAGGGCATCGATCTCGAAGTAGCCCTCGGAGTCTGTGACGTCATTGGCGAAGGAAACGCCCATGCCCATCATCGCTGTGATCATCTGCGTGATGTCGCGCGGACCACCGGCCTGCACGACCGCCCCCGGGACGGGGCGGCCCGAGACATCGACGGCACGTCCCTTGACGATGCCAGACGGCTGGACGTGGAGGTCCTTCTCCGCCGAGCCGCCGGGCTCGATCTCCGCGACGTAGGGCGTGTTCGTCTCGCCGAGCCCCGTGCCGGTCAGCCCGACCGAGGCCCAGCCGCCGCCGATGGCATGGATCTTCACCGCGCCGGGCGCCACGCCATCGAAGGCGTAGCGGCCGTCCGCGTCGGTGACGGCGGCGTTCAGGTTGCCGCCGAAGCCCATGCCCCGGCCCGTACCCATGGCGAAGACGGTCGTGCCCTTGACGGGCTCGCCGCCCGCCTGCGCCGTCACGCGGCCGCTCAGCTTGCCCAGGGCGAGCATCGACACGACGACTTCGGCATCGACGCCGCCCCGGAACTGCACCATCGCCGCGGCGTAGCCCTTGGCACGCACGAACATGCCGCCACCGCGCCCCGCGGGGATGGTCATCTCGAACGTGCCGTCGTCCTTGGACTTCGTGCTGAAGATCGCGAAGCTCGTGGACGGATCTCCGCCACCGCCGAAGACGGTCGCACCGGCGATCGGCTCCTCGGTCGCGGCGCTGATGACCTTGCCCTTCACCGTGACGCCGACGGCGTTGATCTTGAGCACGTACTCGCCGCTATGGGGGACGGCGATCGGCGCACCCATGACGCGCAGCGCCCCCGGGATGATCGCCGAGATCTGGTAGCGGCCGGCCGTGAGACCCGAGATCTCGAACGTGCCGTCGTCCTTGGTGTAGGCAGGGCGGACGCGCGCGCTGGCGCCGCCCATCATGGCGGACATCGCCTCCATGCCGGCCGTCGCCACGACGAGGCCCTTGTAGGGCTTGTCGTCCGCGTAGAGGACGCGGCCCTTGAGCGACTTGTCACCGTCGGGGAGATCGACGTTGACTTCGACGCGCGCCCCGAGCGCGGGCAGCATGGCCGACACCATGCCAATGGCACCATCGGCACCCAAGGCGCGCACCTCGTAAAGGCCCGGCGCGAGGCCCTTGAACTTGAAGCGTCCGTCCGCGCCCGCCGTCGTGCGCGCGATCACGGCCTTGCTCGAGAGTCCGGAGTCGAGCATGCGCTCGATGAACATGCGCTCGAAGCCACCCTGGAAGGGGTTCTTGGGGTCGATCTCGACGACGTGCCGGAGCTCAACATCTGCTGCAACACCTTCCCCGGCTCGACGGGTCATGCCCTGGAGCATGCCGCGCCCACGGATCGCGTTCGGCACGCGCGCCCGCGTGCTGCCGCTCGCCTTGAGCGACGGAGCGTTCTCCTCGCCGGGCGTCGTGACGGGCGTTTCACCGACGTCGGGGGCGCCGGTGCCCTGCTCGGCCGGATCGTTGAAGAAGAGGAAGTAGGCACTCGCTGCAGCAAGCAGCACGACAACCAGAAGCAGACCGGAACGCATGGTGTCTCTCCCAGACCCGCGTGAGCCCCGGAGCGTACCAGCGCGCCTGGGGCCGGTTCAGGATGCGTGCGAGCGGCGACTCAAGCCCCGGACGGCGCCGGCTCGGGATCCCCATCGCCGGACTTCTTGAAGACGCCGCTGATGGCGTCGCCGAGCTTGCCGATGGCCTTGCTCGGCACCTTCCAGAGACCGCCCCCCACCGTCCTGAGGATCTCCGCGACGACGTCCTTCGAGAACGCGCCGGCTTCCTTGATGGCGCCGCGCGCGGCCTCGGCCCGACCCACGTCATTCCACGCGCTGAAGGCGCGGCAGCGCGCCTTGGCCGTGTAGCCAATGCGCAGCGTCACCACGCCGTTGACCGTGCCGTCCAGCAGCGGTCCGCCTAGGGCTCCCAGGGTCTTGCCGAAGAGCCCGCCGAGGGCCCCTCCGGCAGCCTCGCTGAGATCCTGGAGGTAGGCCCCGGCGAGCGTGGCGGCCGACACGTCGCGCAGGATCGAGAGCGTGCCGCGTGCGCCGGGACGGCCGTAGTAGATGCGCGCCACGCGCGAGACCAGGTTGCAGTTGCGCCACAGCACGATGAACGCATCGATCGTCCCGTTCCACGACACGGCGGTCGCGATGCCCACACCGACTGCCTCCTGCCGGATCACCGCGCGCGCCTTGCGGTCGAGCGGCTCGAGCAGGCGTCCGACCGTCTCGTTCTCGAGCTTGCGGATATCGTCGGACAAGCCGGCCACGAGCTCACGGCCGGCGTGACGCGACGTGTCTCGGAGGCTGTGGCAGCGCTCCATCGCCGCTTCGACCTCCGCAGGATTGCCCTCCCACTCGGGGTTGGTGAGCAGCGCGCCGAGGTAGCGCTCGACGAACTCGAGATGGCGTGCGAGGTCCTTGCCCGTGCGCTCGGCTACCGGCGGCAGCAGGGGCGGCTTCATCGCGGCCGGCACCTTCAGGAAGCTGTAGACCGGGCGCCCGACCAACCAGACGAGCAGCGCCACGAACACGACGAGAAACGCGACGCCCAGCCAAGGGTTGATGTCGGCGAAGAAGCCGTAGACCTCCGCGACGCGGAACGCCAAGAAGACGACCATCAGGCCGATCAAGCCGAAGGACAGATAGCGGGCGAAGCGGAAGAGCGTGCGCATCACGCGGGCGAAATCTTGCAGCGGTGCAGCCATGGCGGCCTCCAGGGGAGGCGCGCATTCTGACAGTGGGGCGAACGGCCCCGCGCGATTTGCTATCCTCGCGCCCAAGGGAGTGACGTGTACATGGTCCGGGCGATGTGCCTTCTTGTGTTGGCGAGTTCCCTTGGGACGGCCGTGTTCGTCGGTGCGGCAGGAGGTCCTTCCGCCCGGGCGGACGAGGAGGTCGCACAGTTCCTGCTTACGCAGGCGAAGAAGGCCATCTCCGTACGCAAGTTCAAGGAGGCCGCTGCCAAGCTCGAACGCGCGCGCAACGAGGACCCCGCGCTCCTCGAGGCCTCGTACCTGCTGGGGCAGGTCTTCGAGAAGATGAAGGAGCCGGGCAAGGCGCTGGGCGCCTACCGCACGTTCCGCGACGGCTGCCGAGCAGCCGGGGCGGGTCTCGACAAGAAGGTCGCGCGCCTGCTGGCGCGGGCCGAGAAGCGCATCGCTACCCTGGGCAAGGGCGAGGCCGAGCTCGCGAAGTTGCAGAAGGCGTTCGGAAACACCGTCGTCGGATTCGCGACGCGCTACCAGGAAGAGGACACCGACATCGCGGTCGACGCCTTGCAACGGGTCGTCGAGGTCGCGCCGGAGCACGCCGCCGCGCGCAAGCTGCTCGGGGAGCTTACGGGCGCCGAGGACCTCACGACGGACGCCGGGGACATCGATCCCAAGGCCGTACCAATCGCGGGCATCAAGGTGTGGGCGGATCTGCTGGGCAGCCGGGCGATCCCCGCGGGCAAGAGCACGTCCTACAAGCGCAAGGTGCTCACGGTCGACGGCGAAGGCGGCACGATCTTCTGGACCGATCCCAAGAAGCGCGCGCCGGAGACGTTCGTCTACGAGATGGAGCTGCGTTTCACGAAGGTGCACGCGAACGGCTACCTGTTGGGCTTCGCGTTTGGCGTGGACGAAGAAGCCGAGCGCAAGGGCGGCACCGAGTGCGTCATGGCCTTCGCCCAGAGGACCCTCGTAACGATCTCCCATGCGTCGGGCGGCAAGAACCTCGATGTGGGGCAGACGGCGATCAAGGCGAGCAAGCTGGGCACATGGATGCGCCTGACGATGGCCGTCGAAGGACGCAAGGTGCGCATGTTCCTCGACGGCAAGCAGGTACTCAACGCCTCGGTCGCGGGACGCAAGGAACTGAGTGGCCCCATTGGCGTCTTCCACCAGCGCTGCACGGCTGAGATCCGCATGCTTCGCCTGGGGACGAAGAAGTGATGCCCCGCCGTCCCCTCGTCCTGCGCGTTGTCTTCGTGGCGGCCCTGGTATTCGCAGTGGTCCTGGCTGCGCCGGCGTTGGCTGACATGGACGCGGCGCTCGACCTGACTGACGAGGGGGATGAGGCGCGCAAGGCCAAGAAGTTCCCCGCGGCGATCAAGCTCTACGAGAGGGCCCTGGAGGAAGCGCCGGACTGCCTACCCGCACGCTACGGCCTGGGCGAAGCGCTGCTGGCCACAGGCAAGAGGCAAGACGCGGTCGTGGCCTTTCGGCAGGTCCTGCGGGGCGCACGGGCGGCGACCGGGCTGCCGGGCAAGTGGAAGGACCTGGTGCCGGGCGCCAAGGACCGCCTCGAGGAGCACGACGAGCATGGCCGCGAGCTGGACACCATCATCGACGCCCACGTCGCCAGGGTGATGAAGGTCGCCTCGAAGTTCGTCAAGAAGGACCCTGATCTCGCGCAGCGCGCGTTGAACGTCGTTCTGACGCTGCGGCCCAATCACAAGCGGGCCAGCGCGCTGCTGTCGAAGATGGCCGGCGCGGGGGCGCGCAAGGAGGCCATCTTCGACGGCAAGCAGATCGCCGACTGGGATGGCGGGCGCGGACAGTGGTGGAGCGTCAAGGACGGCGTCATCGTCAGCGAGACGGAGGGCGTCGCGACGTTCATCCGCAACCAGAAGGAGATCACGGGCAACTTCGACGTGATCATGGAAGCCCGCATCGCGAAGGTGTACGACAAGGCTCCGTTCATCGCGCTCATGGCGGCCTGGAAGGCTGAGTTCGACCACACGCGCTTCGGCACGCTCTCCGGCGCCCTCACCTGGTACGAAAAGATGGGCGAAGACGTGAGCGAGCGCGTGTTCCGCGAAGAGGCCGCACGCGTCAAGCCGGCCTACGACCCGGCCGAGTGGACGCGCTACGAGCTGCGTTTCCGCGACGAGTGGATATACGCCGTCATCAACGAACTCGAGGTACACAAGATCCTCCGCACGAAGAAGCGCGCCGGTGGCTACGTGGGCATCCTTTCGCAGGGTTGCCGCGGCGAGATCAAGCAGCTCTACGTCTTGCACCGCTAGACTCGCGGACCATGACGGACGCAACGCAAGGCAACCCGGGATGGCGCTGGAAGGCGGGCTGTCTGCTGGCCGGGACGGTGCTCATCGTCGGCTTGATGTTCGCGATCCGCGTGCTGCCGATCTGGGTCTGGGGCGTCCTCCTGCTCCTACTGGTGATCTGGGTCCACCTCACCGACCGCGGATCCCAGCGCTCCGGCCGGCGGCTCCGCTCGCTTGCCGCGCCCTGGCCTGAGGGACAGCGCCTCGCGATCTGCGTCGACGTGCTCTACCCGCGCGAGGAGCGGCGCCGGGAGATTGACGTCCTGCTGCGGAAGGATGGTGGTCGCGTGCACACGCGGGAACGCATGGCGGACGGCCTGCACGACGAGCGCAGCCTCGAGCTCGAGGCCGGCGTCGCTGACGCGGCGTGGCGCCGCCTCGAGGAACTCGCCGTGCTGAAGATGCCGAGCCGCATCAAGCGGGGTCGCTTCGACCGGTCGGCGATCGTGGACCTGACCGACGGCCGCAAGCGCCACGCCTTCCGCTGCGTACCGCTCGAGGACGGCGTCCAGGCCGACGTCGTCCGCGCCCTCGAAGCACTCATCTAGGAGCCTGTCCCCGGCGTGTCGGAGCTAATCCCGCCAGTCGGCGACGAACACGTTGGTCTCGTTGGGCTTGTCGTTGTGACGGTTGCTGCAGAAGACAAGCCGCTTGCCGTCGCGCGTGAACATCGGGAAGCCGTCGAAGTCGTCGCTGCGACGCGCGCCCGGACGCTTGCGTGCGAAGTGCGTCACGCGCTCGGTCTTCAGGGTCTCGATGTCGACGAGGTACAGCTCGAAGTTGCCGCTCTCGGGCTCGTGCATGTTCGACGCGAAGATGATGCGCTTGCCGTCGGGGTGCCAGAAGGGACCGAAGTTGGCGGCGCCGTTGTTCGTGATCATCTTCTTGCCGCTCCCGTCGGCGTTCATGATCCAGATCTCGAGCTTGGACGGCCTGACGAGCTCGCGCTTGAGCAGGCGCCGCGTCTCCTCGACATCGACGTCGTCGCGGTTCGGCGCGCGCCAGACGATCTTCTTGCCGTCCCACGAGAAGAACGCGCCGCCGTCGTAGCCCACGGCCGTCGTGAGGCGCTTCACATCCGAGCCGTCGATGGCCATGGAGTAGAGGTCGAGGTCCCCGTCGCGCGTGGACGTGAACACGATGCGGTCCCCGGCAGGCGAGACCGTTGCTTCGGCGTCGTAGGCCGGCGAGGACGCCAGCACCTGCACATCGCTACCGTCGGGCTTGGCCGTGTAGATGTCGTAGCTGTTCCAGATGCTCCAGACGTAGCCGAGGCTCCGGTCGAACGGCGGCGACTTCGGCGGCGCGTCCCCGGCCGCGTGCGTCGAGGCGTAGAGGATGCGCTTGTCGCCGGGGAGGAAGTACGCGCACGTGGTGCGCCCCTTGCCCGTGCTGACGAGCTTCAGGGCGCTGCCGTTCGGCTTCATCGTGTAGATCTGGTCGGCCGTGAAGCGACCGACCGTGGCTTGGAAGATCAGCTGTGTCTCGTCGAAGGACCAGTAGGCCTCGGCGTTCTCGCCACCGAAGGTGATCTGCCGCAGGTTGCTGAGGTGCGTCTCCCCGGGCATCGGCTCGTGCGCGACGGCCGGCGCCGGGTCCGCGTCCTTGTCCCCGCAACCGCCCAACGTGACCGCGAGCATCACGAAGATCGCGATCGCCAGCGCACCCATGGCCCCGCGGACCCCTGTTGTGTTCTCAAGCATGCGGAGAGCATCCCCGCATCGCTGCCGCCGCTCAACGACTGCACGCACCGAGCAGGTATGCTCCGGCCATGGACGACGAGAGCCTCTTTGCTGCCCACGCCCGCTTCAAGGCCGATCAGGAGGTCCCGGACGGCTGGTATCGCGCCGGCGAGGTCATGGACGAAGCCGCGTGGGTCGTGGATCTGGACCTGTTTGTCGAGGTCACGATGGGCATCCCCGCGTGGGAGAAGGTCCTTGGCGATGTGCTGCAGCTCGCCGTGGGCGACACCGTCTTCGACCTCGACGTGCCCGACGATGCGACCCTCGAGGACTGCTGGGTGCTGCCCGGCATGGGCATGTTCGAAGCCGCCGCGGGCTCGACCGAGGCGGAGCTGGCGGCGGCCGAAGAGGCCGGCACGCTGGGGGAACATGGCCGCTGCGGCGACCTGCACGTGATCCCGATCGTCACGTGAACGCTGGCCCGGCGGCCCCAGCAGGTCGCTCGTCCTCCTGGGCAGCCAACCGCTGCGCTCAGGCTGCCCCTACAGGGCGGCGAGCGCGTCCTCACGCGAGCTGAACGTGCGGAAGACCTCGAGCACGCCCATCGTGCGCAGCGTGCCCAGGACGCGCGTGCTGCCACCCGAGAGCGCCATGCGGCCGCCGGCATCCGTCACGCGTCGCGCCGTCTGAAGCAGGAAGCCCGCGGCCGTGGACGGCAGCATGCCGACCTCGCTGAGGTCCCAGAGCAGGCTGCTCGCACCGCCCGCCAGCAGCGCCGCGACCCGGGCCTCGAACGCGGGCAGCGCGGTCAGATCCATGTCGCCATGCGGCGTCAGGACCGTGACTGCGCCGATGACCTCCTGCCGTACCTTCATGCGCCCATCCTATGCGGACGCCCCCTGGCGTAGCGCCGTCTACGCCGAGGCGGCTCGCTAGGGGCGGCGCCACGCCAGGACCGCAGGCGAGCCGGCGGAGATCAGGTAGAGCGTGCCGTCTTCGGCATGCGTCATGCCGGCCCAGGAGGTGACGCCCTCGACCTCCGGCCCTGGGGTGCCCGGGCCCAGGGTGACCGACCGCATCGGCTCAGGCTCCTTGAACGACACCAACGCACCGCGGCCCGCGCCGTGGTGCAGCACGTAGCGCGTGCCATCCCAGGAGAGGCCGTTGCACTGCATCTTCGAGCCGAGGTCGGTCTTGATCGGGATCGTCCCGAGCGGGCTGCCGTAGCGATCCATGCGGTACACGCGCAGGGCGGGCCCGCCGGTGGGTGCGCGCTCGAGGACGAACAGGTCCTCCATGCGTCGCCGGCCCTTGAGCGCGAGCAAGCCTGCGATGCCCGAGCCGTAGTCACGCCAGTCGCCTTCGGCGACTTTGGAGCGATCGGCGCCCGGCGCGACGGTCAGGCCGCTGAACTTGACGCGTGCGAGGCGCCCCGCGGCGTCTTTCACGAGCCGGCCCCAGTAGATGACGCGCCGCTCGCGATCCGCCACGTACAGGAAGTCGGGCGCTTGGACGGCCGCGCCCTGGAAGTCCACCTTCTGCTTCCAGAGGTGTTGCATCTCGTAGCCCTGGAGCGCGAGCTTCTCGGCCCCCATGAGAGGACGCTTCGGCGAGATGTCGACCGCCAGGGTGCGCGCGCGCGCGGGCTCACCTGCGGTCAGGCCCTCCTGCGGGATGACATACACCTCGCGATCGTCGCCCCCGGCGACGGCGATCAGGTCGTCACCGTAGACCGCGAGACCGCCCGCCGAGGCGAGCCCCTGGACCGTGCAGTGCTGCCAGCGACCCGCGCCCTCGGGGGACGCCGGGTCGGCGACGTCGTCGCCGCAACCGGCGAGCAGCAGGAGTGCGATCGAGGCGGCGAGCAGGCGGGTCATGTCAGGCGTCCTCCGGCCGGCGATGGGCGGCGTCCCAGGACGGGAAGCGCTCGTCGGCCAGCTCCCGCAGGGTACGGCCGGAGAGGGGATCGCGCGCGTCCGGCCAAATGGCTGCCGAAGGCACGAGCACGTAGCTCTCACGGGTCAGGTCGTCGGCCGGTAGGCCCTCGCCCTCCCAGGTCGCGTCGCCCAAGACCACGTCGAGATCGAGCGTGCGCGGCGCGAAGGGATCGTCGGTCCGGACGCGCCGGCAGAGGGTCTCGATGCTGCGGCACGTCTCACGCAGCGCGCGCGGCGGCAGGTCCGTCGCCACGCGCGCGGCGAGATTCACGTAGGGCGGCTGCTCGCCCTCCCCCCCGACGGCGGGCACGTCGTAGCGCGGCGAGACTGCGCGCACGTCGAGGCGGCCGCGCAGGAAGGCGATGGCTGCAGGGACCCAGCGCTCCGGCTCGATGTTGGACCCGAGCGACAGGAGGTACTCGTAGGGACGCCGGCTCAAGCGTTGCCCCCCGCATCGCGCGATCCGCGTTCGATCTCGATGCCCACCTCGCGGCTGAAGCGGACGGCGCCGGGCTTGCGCACACAGACCCGTACCCACGGCACGCCGAAATCCTTGCGGATCAGCGCGGCGATCCGTTCGGCCAGGGTCTCCACCAGGAAGTACTTGCCCTCCTCGGTGTGGCGCATCACGGCCTTGGCGACCGAGCGGTAGTTGACCGCCTTCTCGATGTCCTCGTCCGCCGCGGCGGCCGCGGCGTCGCAGGCCATCTCGAGATCGATCAGGATCGGCTGGAGGGTCTCGCGCTCCCAGTCGTTGATGCCGATGATCGCGCGGACCTCGAGGTCGCGCACGAAGACGGTGTCGTACATGGAGCCTCCGGCTGCAGGGTCTGTGGGCGTGGTGACTGCGGGCGCACCGCCGGCTGAGCTAGGGAGCGCCGTTCGTCTCGAGGAACGCGGACGCCTCATCGACGCTGCGGAAGACCGGCAGCTTCGAATCCAGGCCAATGAGTTTCAGCATGCGCTCGATCGTCTTGGTGGGGCGAGCCAGCGCGAGGCGCCGCCCGTGACCGTCCAAGCGCATGCCAACTTTCACCAGGGTGCCGAGGCCGGCACTGTTGATGAACTCCACGCCGACAAGATCCAGGACGATGCCCGGGCCCTTCGTCTCGACATGCGGCTCGAGCTGCTGCTCGAAGGCCTCGAGAGAATCTTCCGTGATCTCGCGCGGCGGACTCAGGACGGGGACGGTGTCGGCGGTCATGGGCGGAACAGTGTGGCAGAGTGCCCACGGGCCAGCAAGCGGCCGCGCGGTGCGCGTCCGTTCGTGCGACGCGCTCAGCGCCGACGAAGGACGAACGGATGAGGCACGGCGTCCGAGGCAGGAAAGCCAAGCGCCCCGGCCTCGTAGGCCCCGACCAGCTCGGAGGGCGTCGTGAGAGCGCCCGCCGGGGTGTGGGTCGTCCGCAGGGTCACCGCCGTGCCGCGGAGGGTCCAGGTGCCGCGCCGGCGCCCCTCCTCCTTGCCGAAGCGGTACCGCACGACGAAGGCGCCCCCCGCGAGCAAGTCGAGGCGGATCTCGGAGGCCCCGGCGATGGCGCGTACCTGCTCGAAGAGGGCGCGGCGTGCCTTGGGCGTCAGGGCCGCGCGTGCCGCGGGGGTACGGGCGTCGATGCGTTCCTTCAGCAGCTGCCGCGCGAACTGCTCACGATCGAGGGCGTACTCGCCCGTGATGTCGCCGATGCCCTCCTCCTCGCCTCCGCACGCAGCCACGGTGAGGAGGAGCAGGGTGAGAAGGAGCAGCAGGGGTGCGGCGCGGGGCAGGGCCATCACAGCGGCAGTTCGTGAACGAACCACTCGTCGTGGATGAGTACCAAGCGCGCTTCCCGGATGGGTGCCTGATCGCCGGCACCGAGGAACAGGATCTTGCGCTCCAGCGGCTTGATCTGCATGCCGCGGATCTCGGGCTCGCGCGGACGCGGCGCGACAAGCGAGTAGAAGCGGAAGGCCGCCGCCGGCCCGCCCTCCACGACGAGGCGGATCTCTTCCTTCCAGGTGGCCCCGATGCGGACCTTCGCCACCTCGCGCTCGAACGTCCCGTCGACGTCGTGACCGACGCGCCGCTTGATGCCCGCCAGCTCGCGCTCCAGCTTTTCGCGGCAGCCCTTCGTCACGACAGACTTGAGCGCCGCCCAGTCGCCGTCATGTACCGCGGCGATGGCGTGCTTGAACACGGCGGTCGCGTCCTGGCGATTCAGCCCTCCGTCATCGCCACCGCAGGCGCCGAGGACCAGGAGGAAGAGGAGGACGGGGACGACGCGGCGCATGCACGACATCCTAGCCCACGCGCTCCCGGAACCACGCGCCACGCGGGCGTGGCCGCGCCCAGCCCGCGCGCCCGCGAAGCGTCCGCGCGGCGACGTAGCCTGTTGGGACGTGCTATCTCCTGCTGCTCTCGACGAGGAATACCGCAAGGCGCTCGCCGCCGTGGGTCTCGAACTGTTCATCGAACAGTGGCCGGAGATCCCGCTGCGGTGGAACCGCCGTCTTCGTCGAGCGGGCCGCGCCGTGATCGACCACCGCGGCGCCCGCTTCCAAGCGGCCGTCATCGAGATCTCGCCGGTCTACTTCGAGGTCTACCCCGAGGACCTGAGCGGCATCCTGGTCCACGAGGCCGTCCACGTCGGGTTGGCCGTGCAGGGCCGGCCCTTCGGGCATGGGGCCGAGTTCCGCCGCGCCTGCGAGGCCGCCGGCGGGCTGCTGCACAGCCGCTGGCTGCCCGGCCGGGTGTTCCGCTACCGTTGCCCGACCTGCGGCTTGGTCCTCGAGCGCAGGCGCCGCGCGGCCGACAGCCGCTGGTGTGCGGCCTGCGTGGAGGTCGCGGAGGCGGCCGGTGAGGACGGCTACGCAGCCGGCCGCGCGCTCCAGCTGGTCGAGACGGCCTTCCAGGGGCCGGAGCCCTCAGGGGCGGCCACGCAGCCCGTCTGCGAGAACGGCGTGGAGGGGGGCGAGAGCGCCACCCCGATGCGCTACCCTGTACAACCGTAGACGACGCGGCCCGCCTCCGCATGGCGAGCCCTGACGAGGTGAGGGAAATCCCGTGACCAATCGCAAGCTGCTCGCAACCCTGTGCACGATCGTCCTGGCGTGTGTGTTCGCCACACCCGCCCGCGCCGGCGAAGCCACCGTCCCCGATGTCGTGGGCCTCTCGCTCGACCAGGCCCAGGGCCTGCTGCAGCAGGCCGGCTTCCGCTCGGACATCGTGCGCGTATCGGGCACGCCGGTGGGCGTCGTCGTCTCCCAGGAGCCCGGCGGTCTGGCCACGCGCGACACGAGCGGTGCCATCACCCTGCGCGTCGGCGGCCCGACGCCGAAGCCCGGCATGTCCGGTCCGGCACCTACGCAGCCCGATCCGATGCTTCCTCCGGCGGGTGCAGGAACCGCGCCGATCCAGCCCAGCGCCGACGCACCTGCGCAGCCCAGGCCCACCCAGCCGGCGCCTGGACAACCTGCTCCTACACAGCCCGCGGGCAAGGGCAGTGCGTTCGCTTTCAACGGCCGGGCGATCCCGCCCGGTCGTCTACCGGGTGGCTCCGGCTCGGAGGTCCCAAGTGTGCTGGGCCAGAACGTGCAGCAGGCCCGCGCGAGCCTGCGCGGCTGGAACGTCGTGGTCGAGCGGACCCTCGGCGTACAAGCGCTGACCGGCAAGGTCGTAAACCAGTGGCCGCACGCCGGCGAGACCATGCCGCGCGGCGCCACGCTGACCATCGTCGTCGCGGTCACCGAGCGCCCGAGTCTCGAGCACCTCTACGTCCCGCAGGCCGAGCGCCGCGACTGGCGGGAAGCGATCGCCAGCGTCAGCAGGGCACGGCTCGTCCCCCAGCCCGTCAGCGTGCCGAGCAGCGAAGCCATGCGCGGCAAGGTGGTCGCTCAGACCCCCCAGCCCGGCAGCCTGAGTCTGGCCGGACACACCGTGCGCCTCTTCATCGGCCGGGGTCCGGGCGCCTACAGCGCCGACGTCGGCACGGCCTCACCTGCACCCACGCAGCCGCAGCCGGCGCCCACCCAGCCCGCACCCGACCAGCCTGCCCCGGACGAGCCTGCCCCGGACAGGCCGACGCCCACGCAGCCCGCGCCCACCGATCCGGACGAGATGCTGCCGCCCGCCGGCACGGGCGCCGCGCCGATCCAGCCCGGCGCTGATGCCCCGACGCAGCCGACGCCCACGCAACCCAGGCCCACAGAGCCCACGCCGACACAGCCCGATCGACCGGCACCCACCCAGCCGGAGAGTGCCCTGCCCAAGCCGCCGCGCGCGACGCTCGGTGCTCCCTCGCTGCGCACGCCCCCGGCCGGCGAAAGCTACCCCTACAAGTACGGCGCCGACTTCAGCTGGACCGCCGTCAGCAGCGCCGCCGGCTACGAAGTCGAGCTCCAAGAAGAGCTGCCCAGCGGCAACGCCTGGCAAACGACCTCCACGACGGCCGTCACCGAAGCCAGGCACCGTCCCGCCAAGCTCGAGCGCGGACGCTACCGCTGGCGCGTGCGCGCGATCGGCAAGGACGGCTCGAAGGGTCGCTGGAGCGACTACCGCCGCCTGTACATGTATTGATGCGGAGGCAGCTACGCCGCCTCCGCCCCCAGCCCTAGCCTTCGGTCCACGATTGGCGCTCGCGCAGCACGGATGTCGAGCGATCGCTACGGGGCCTCGATCGCGTCGGTCCAGATCGTGACGCGATTGCCGCCGGAGCCCTTCGACACGTAGAGGGCTCGATCCGCGAGCTTGAGCAGTTCGTCGGTCGGCTTGCCATCGACCTCGGCCACGTCCTCGGATGTCGCCAAGCCAGCGCTCAGATGGATGGCCGCGTCGCGATCAGGTCCGTAGCCGCGCGCGGCGACCTGCTCCCGCAAGCGCTCGGCCACGGCCAACGCCGCCGTCGCATCGGTGTTGGGCAGTAGGATGCAGAACTCATCCCCGCCGTACCGCGCGAGAACGTCGCCATCGCGCAAGCCCGGCTTGAGCATCCGCGCAACATCGATGAGGACCGCGTCGCCCGCCGCGTGCCCATGCACGTCGTTGACGTCCTTGAACTGATCGAGGTCGATCATCACGACCGAGAGCACGTCGCCGTAGCGGATGGCGCGGGCCATCTCCCGGTCCAAGACTTCGTGGAAGTAGCCTCGGTTGTAAAGCCCGGTGAGGGCGTCGCGCGACGCCTGCTCGGCCAGCCGGCGGTTGGCCGCTCGCAGGGCGTCCTCCATGGCGACGCGGTCCGAGACATCGCGCAGGGTCAGCACCAGCCCGTCGACGCCGCCGTCTTTCCGTCGAATCGGGGAGAGCGTGACGATGCTCGCGATGCGCAGGTCGAACTCGGTCCGCACCTCGATCTCGCCGGCCCACTCGCCACCGGCGTGCACGGCAGCGAAGAAGTCGGCGCGAATGCGCGGCTCGTCTTCGAGCGGAAACAGGTCCGCCAGGGTGCCGCGCGCCGCGTCCTCGACTTCGCGGCCCAGCATGCGCGCGCACGCCTCGTTGACGACCTCCACCGCGCCGCTGCGGTCGCAGATGATGACGGCCGCGGCGGTCGAGGCAAGGGCGTCGGCCATCCGTGCGCCGCGGTCCCTCTGGGCGTCCCGCTCGGAGGCCGCCAGCAGGCGTGCCGAGAGGGTCTGGAGGTAGGCACCGTCGTCGTCCGTCCGCACGAAATCGACCGCGCCGAGGCGTGTCGCCTCCACCCAACTCGCCGCGGCTTCGTCCTGCCCCAACACCACGACCGGTGCCGGTCGGCTCAGGCCGTCCGCGGCCTGGAGGAAGTCCAGCGCCGGCATGTCCGGCAGGTGCTCCTCGATGAGGACGAGATCCGGCGGTGCCGGACGGGCCAGAGCCGCGAGCGCCGCGCTGCCGGATCCGACCACTTCGGGCCGGTGGCCGGCCGCGGTCAGGGCCGCCGTGATGGCCCGCCAGCGTTCCGGATTGTGCTCGACGACGAGAATGTGCACGCGGCTCCGCCCTGTCTCTCTAGGTCACGTCGTTTCCTACCCCGTGATCGAGTAGCCGCCGTCGACGATGACCGTCTGACCGATCATCATGTCCGCCAGCGGGCTGGTCAGGAACAGTGCCGTATCGGCCACGTCGCCCGGTTCGGTCAAGCGGCCCGCGGGGGTCCTGCGTGCACTTTCGGTCAGAAGCTGGTTCCGATTGGAGAAGTGTTTCAGGGCGTCGGTGTCCACGACGCCCGCCGAGATCGCGTTGACCCTGATTCCGCGCGGTGCGAGCTCGACCGCGAGGTGGCGGATGAGGCTCTCGAGGGCAGCCTTGGACGCCCCTACGGCGGCGTAGTTGGGGATCGCCCGGACGGCGCCGAGGCTCGAGACGGCGATGATGTGGCCGCCTTGCTCCCCCATCAGCGCTGCCGCGTGCTGTGCCAGGGGGATGAGGGCGCCGGCGTTGATGTCCATCGTCCACTCCCAGTGCCGACGCGTGAGCTCCATGGCCGGCTTGATCACGCCGGAGGCCGCATTGCTCACGAGGATGTCCAGCCGGCCGAACTCGTCGCCGATGGCCTTGAACATGTCCTCGAGGCGGTCGCTGCGAGCGACGTTGACCTTGTAGAGCAGGGCCTTGCGACCAAGCTTTTCGACCTCCGCGGCGGTTGCTGCCGCCGACTCGCGGCTGCGGAGGTAGTTGATGGCGATGTCACAGCCGGCCTCGGCGAGTCGGAGCGCGATGGCGCGGCCGATCCCTCGGCTGCCGCCGGTGATCAACGCCTTGCGTCCTGTTAGGTCGATGCCAATTCCTGCCATGGTGCCTCCCGTGGGAACGGTACCTTGGATCCTGTGAGCGCGACCACACGGGGCCCCACCGTCTGCGGGTGGCCGCTGCAGGGAGGATCGGAGGATCCATGTCATTGCCTGCTCCCATCCTGACGTCGACGCGCCTGCTGGTCGCCTGCCTGCTGGCTCTCAGCCTGGGCGCGTGCCAGGCCGACGAAGCCACGTCGCGCTCCACGAACGGTGGCCCTGCGCGCGTCGCCGGCGAGACGACCGACCCGGGCAGCCGCTACCTGGATGCCGGAGGCCCGCTCGGTGGCCTCACCGCCGAGACTCCGCCAGCCGCCGGCGACTTCGTCGGCGAGCCGTCCCTGGGCACGGGTGATCCGGCTCGCCGGGTCGCGCCGACGCGGCGCGGCCCGGATCTGCCGGAACCGGCGCGCTACGCCTCGCCGCCGCGCCCGCCGCCGCCGCCGCTTCGGTAGCGCTCGCGTCACAGCGCCGTAAAGCATCGCCTCGGGCAGGGCCGTAATGCGGCACATGCGGCACCGGAGGCTGCGTCCGCGCGGACCGCGCACGGCTAGACTGGGCGGATGCTCCGCACCCTTGCCGCCCTCGCTGCCGCCGCCGTCCTCGCAGCATGTGGCAACGACACCCCGCTCATCGAAGTGAGCCCGTCGACGTACGACTTCGGGGCGGTCCTCCAAGGTGAGATGCCCGAGGTCGTGTTCACCCTGACCAATCACAGCGACCGGACCGTCGGCTTCAAGGCGACGCCCAACTGCTCCTGCTTCGCGACGGCCCAAGGCCTACGCCCTCTCGAGCCTGGCCAATCCCAGACCTTCCAGGTGCTCTTCGACACGACCGCCAAGCCGCCGGGTCCCGTGAAGGGCAAGTGGATCACGATCCACACCGACAGCCCGGATGTACCGGGCATGGTGCTCCCGCTGGAAGGCGAGATCTTCCGCGCCTACGACATCGCGCCCACGTCCTTCAACATGGGGCGGATCGATGGCAGGCCGGCGAACTTCGACGCGCGCGTCATCCGCATCAGGCCCCAGAGCGGATACCAGGTCCGGCTGCAGCGGGCGGTCGCCAATCCGCCGCTCTTCAAGATGGTGGAGACGCCTCACGACGGGGGCGGATTCGACGTCAACGTGTCCATTCCGCGCGACATGAAGCGCCCGCGCGGGCACTTCCGGGCCGTCGTCCGGCTCGAGCTCGACCTCACGACGCCCGATGGCAAGCCGCTGAAGCTGTCCGACAAGGTCACGCTGCAAGGCCTCTGGGCCAAGACGGACTAGACCCGGGGTCGCAGAAACCCACGTCCGTGCCACAGCCATGACGATTTTCGCCATACTGGACTGAACGGGCACGGCTCCTGTGCGTCTGTAGGGATGTTGACGTTTGCACAAGGGGCCGGGGGGCGGCCCTAGGTGGGCCCGCGGGGGCCGTGGAGGGTGCATGAACCGCTCAGGCAGCTTTCTCATGCTGTTGCTGGCCGGGCTCGCGGTCTTTGCCGTGGTCTACCTGCTCTTCGGCGACTCGATGGGCGAGGGCCTGGGCGGCTCGGCCTACGGTGGTGGCGGCGCGGGCGATGGCGCCGACCTGCTGGGCGCCTCCTCGGCGAGCCTCGAGACCAAGGGCAAGCGGCCGCCGACGGCAGCCGAGATCGCAGCGAAGAAGGCCGCGGAAGAAGCCGCCCGCACGGTAGTGGTCAAGAAGGAGGACGGCGTCTTCGGCACGGTCACGGACGCTCGCGGCCGCCCGATCAAGAACGCGGTCATCAAGATGCTGGCGGACCCGCCGGAGACGCGCCACAAGCAGGGCGTGCCCGACGGCGAGCCGCTCGCGACCGCCGTCTCGGACGAGGAGGGTGCGTTCATCGTCGGACCGTCCCCGCCCGACCAGCACGCCAAGCTGCGCGCGGAAGCTGCCGGCTACGCCGCCAGCGTGCAGCGCGTCCGCCGCAAGGGTGTGCGCGTGGACTTCATCCTCGACCGCGGCGGCTCGCTCGAGCTGCGCGTGCTCGACATGAAGGGCAAGGTCGTCGAGGGCGTCACGGTCCTGCACCAGGCCGGAACCGTGATCACGAGCGGCCTGACCGACGGCAGCGGCGACGTGCGCTTCGCCTCGCTGCCGACCGGGACTGGCAGCCTGATCGCGACGAAGCCCGGCTTCGGAGCCGTGCGCGACCACAACGTGGCCGTGGCTCCCGGTGAGACCGAGAAGCGGACACTCGTCCTGCCTCACGGTCTCGAGGTCCAAGGGCAGGTTGTCGACGGCGAGACGGAGCGGCCGATCGCCGGCGCTTTGGTCACGGCGCGGTATCCGAACCTGCCCACCCTGGAGGCGGAAGCGGGCGGTGGCGTCACGACCGACGAAGAGGGCAAGTTCAAGATCACCGGCTTCGTCAGCGGCCAGGAGCAGATGATCCTGCGCGTGGCGAAGAAGGAGTTCGCTGAGGCGCGCATGTGGCGCAACGCCCAGACCAAGGGCGACGTGACCGTGAAGCTCTTCAAGGCCGGCGAGGCCCTCGAGGGCCGCGTCGTCGATGCCGAGGGGCAGCCGACCGGCGGCGTCAAGCTCACCTACGCATCGATGCAGAACGAAGACAAGGCGGACGTGCCCGAGGCGACCAGCGACAACGACGGCAACTTCGTCCTCCCGCTACCTGCCTGGGGTGCTCCCGGCTCCGGCTTCACCGTCATCGCCCTCTCAGACAGTTCGGGCGTCGGCACGAGCCAGGCGTCGGTCCCGCGCAAGGGGCAGCCGCGCGCCAAGCAGCTCGAGATCAAGCTCGGCGGGGTCGGCTCCGTCGCCGGCACCGTCAAGGACACGGGCGGCCAGCCGGTGCAGGGTGCCATCGTCAGCCTCGCGCCGGACTGGAACGCCGCCCGCAAGAACTCGCGCGGCGGCCAGGTTCCGTGGCAGGTCCTCAACCTGATCAACGCCGGGCAGCACCACAATCTGTCAGCGGTCACGGGCATCGACGGCACCTACGAGATCGTGGGCGTCCCCGCGCTCTCCTACCAGGTGACCGCCGCGCACGGCCTCGATCAGTTCACGCTCCCGGACGCCGTCACCGTGACATCCGGCGACAAGGCCAACGCGGACATCTCGCTTGGAGAGGGCGGCACGATCGAAGGTTGGATCCTCGACTCGGACGAGAAGCCCATTGCGGGCGCCTATGTGTACGCAAGTCCCGTGAACAGCCGGGGCTGGAACTGGTGGCGTCGGCAGCCGACCGCGCGGTCGCAGAGCGACGGCAAGTTCATCCTCCGCGGCGTCACGGATGAGCCCTACAACCTGACCGCCTACGCCTCGGGCTACGGCAATGCGCAGCAGAAGAACGCGCGCATGGGCGACACGGAGATCCAGCTGCGGCTCAAGGCCAAGGGCTGGATCGAAGGGGTCGTCAACACCGAGGGCCGGCCCTACGCGGGCATGTTCACCGTGATCGTGCGCCCGGTGCAGGTGAACAACAACAACATGAACCGCTGGGGCGGCTGGTACCCGGGCCAGCAGCAGCGGACGTTCAATACGAGCGACGGCAAGTTCAAGGTCAAGGGCCTGAACGCGGGCGACTACACCGTCCAGGCGAGCACGAACGATGGTCTTCTCGCGATCCAGCAAGACGTCGTCAGCGTCATGGACGGTCGCGCGTCCCGCGAGGCCTCCCTCGAGCTGCGCACGGGTGCCGTGCTGAGCGGGACGGTCCGCGACGACGAGACGGGTCGCGGCGTGAGTGGCGTCTGGGTCTATGCGAACGGCAAGTCCGAGAACGGCCGCGTGGCCCCCGGCGGCTACAGCCAGACCGACAGCAAGGGCCGCTATGAGATCAAGGGTCTCGGCAGCGGCGCCTACACGCTCACCGCCTACGTGAACGGCACGTCCGTGACGGAGAAGACAGACCTTCAGTTCGGCGACAAGCGCACGCTCGACGTGGTCAAGCGGCCGCCCGGCCAGGTGCTCATCACGGTGGTCGATCAGGACGGCAACCCCGTCGTTGGAGCCCGCCCCAACCTGCAGTCCACGACAGGCAACTGGGTCGGGATCAACATCTCCGCCCTGCGCAAGGACGGCATCATCGGCGACACCTACGATTGGCAAGCGCTCTACAACACGGGCGAAGACGGCACGCTCACGCGCTATCACGTGCCCCCCGGCATCCTCACCGTGTGGGCGTGGAAGAGCGGCTACTCCATGACGGGGCAGCGCCCGCAGATCGAGGTCGCCACGGGCCAGACGACGCACATCACGATCAAGATGAAGAAGGCCGGCGCGCGTCCGCCCTCGCCTTCGCCGCCCGGTCGTCGATAAGCCAGGCTTATCGTAGACTCCCGAGGGTCTGAGGACCGCGCGCGCTCGCACGTGGACATCATGAGGATCGGGAGTCGCCACCGTGGAGATCCGCCAACTCCAGTCATTCCGCGCCGTCGTCCGCGAGGGGTCCTTCACGGCCGCCGCGAAGAAGATGCACATGACCCAGCCCGCGGTGAGCCTGCACATCAAGGCGCTCGAAGAAGAGCTGAAGGCACGCCTGCTCGACCGGGATGGGCGTGGCGTACGGATCACGCCCGCGGGCCAGGTGCTGCTCGAGTCCGCCGACGCCGCGCTCGCTAGCCTGCAGGAAGCGGCGCGGCGCATCGAGGAACTCCAGGCGCCCGAGCGCGGCACCGTGGTGCTGGCCTGTGGCGACACGGTCGCGCTGACCCTGCTGCCTCCTGTGCTGACGCGGTTCCGCAAGACGTACCCGCTCGCCGAGTTGAACGTCCGCAACCATGGCTCGAAAGCGATCCTCGAGCTGATCGTGAACCGCGAAGCCGACATCGGCATCGTCACGCGTCCGCCGTGGATCGATCCGGCGCTCTGGTCGCGGACGCTGCTCGAGGATCAGCTCGTCCTGATCTTGCCGAAGAAGCATCCGCTCGCCGAGAAGAAGCGGCTCGGACTGCGCGACTTGCAGGGCGAAGCGGCCGTGATGCTCGCCAAGCCGACCGAGACGCGCGCCCTGATCGACCGCGGACTGCGCGACGTCGGCGTCGAGCTGACCTTGGTCATGGAGTCCGGCAACCTCGAGGTCGTGAAGACCTACACCGCGAGCGGGCTGGGGCTCTCGATCGTGCCGGAGATGGCGTTGACCCCCACGGATCGACGACGGCTCATCATCCGCCCGCTCCCCGGCTCCTTCCCCGCGCGCCGCATCGCCGTGGTCCGACGCAAGGACCGTACGCCAGGCCTGCTCACGACGGGGCTCCTCACGCTGATGGCCGAGCACTTCACCTCCCAGGCCGACTGAGCGCACGCGCGCAGACGGACCGAAACCCCGGCCCCGGTAGGGCGTCGTCAGGGATGGACCCGATATGCCCGGCACCGCGCTACCTGTATGCTGCGCCCCTTGTCAGGTGGCGTGACGCCCCGGAGGCACCGTGCCGGCAGATGACACGAACCAGGCCCTGCTCGACCCCGAGCTGCTGTTGGATCGCTACGGCGAGCGGATCTACCGCCTCGCCCGGCGCATGAGCAACAATGATGCCGACGCCGAAGACGTGATGCAGAACACGCTCATCAAGATCCTGCGCAAGGCGGATACGTACCGCGGCGACTCCGATCCGATGGGGTGGATCTACCGCATCACGATGAACGAGGCCCGCGAGATTCATCGCAAGCGCAAGCGGCGTCCGGCCGTCAGCCTCGACGCGCTGCCCGTCGACTTCGACGACACGCAGCACCCGACGGGGATCTCGGACTTCTCGAAGCGCCCCGACAAGGTTGCGATGGCAGGCGAGATCGAGGAACGCATCCGCGCGGCGATCGCTGACCTGCCTGACGGCTACCGTGAGGCCGTCGTGCTCCACGACCTTGAAGGCGTGCCCTACGCCGAGGCGGCGAAGCTCATGGAACTGACCCTCGGCGGATTCAAGACGCGGCTGCACCGGGCGCGTCTGCACCTGCGTCAGGTCCTGGAGAGTTTCTGGTCGTCCCACGATGCCAAAGCCTCCGGAAGAGCCGCCGAAGGACGCGGGCCCGACGCGGGGGGGACCTCATGACCCTTTGCCGCGAAGTCGCAGAGAAGCTGCTGCTCTATCGGGATGGCACCCTGCCCGAAGAGGAGGAGCCGTTCATCCGCGAGCACCTCCAGTACTGCCCGCCGTGCCTCGACCTGCTCAGCAGCTACGAGGAGGTCTGCGAGGTCCTCAAGCGCCTCCAGCCCGTCAACATGCCCTGCGACCTCATCGCACGCATGAAGGAGCGCATGAGGCGCAAGCTCGCCGGCGAGACGCCGAGCGACGATGACGGGTCCTGCGACGAGTCGCCGAGCAGCCCGGAATGAGTTCTGCTCCCGCCCGCCTGGGCGGATCATGGGCGGCATGAAGATCCTCATCACCGGAGCCGCCGGCCAGATCGGCACCGACATGCTCCCCCTCCTCCTCGACCGCGGTGACGAGGTCGTCGTCTTCGATCTGGCCCCGCGGCCGGCGACATGCCCGGACGGGGTCGTGTGGCTGCGCGGCGACATCACCTACCCCGAAGAGGTCAACACCGTCGTCGAGCAGACGCGCCCCGAGCGCATCTTCCACCTCGCGGCGATCCTCTCGGCGACCGGCGAGTCCATCCCCCACCGCGCGTGGCGCGTGAACATGGACGGCACGCGCAACGTGTTCGAGGCCGCACGGCTGTTCGCCGTGACGCAGGTTTTCTTCACGAGCACGATCGCCGCGTTCGGTCCCGGCCTGGCGCAGCCCGTGGGCGACGACGTGCCGCTGCGGCCCACCACGATGTACGGCCTCACGAAGGTCGCCGGCGAGCGACTCGGTGAGTACTACGAGAACACGTTCGGCATCGACTTCCGCGGCGTGCGCTTCCCCGGCCTCATCAACGCGGGCATCCCGGGAGGCGGCACCAGCGACTACGCGCTCTTCATGTACGTCAACGGCATGCGCGACGGCCGCTACGAGGCCTTCTGCACGCCGGAAACGAAGATCCCGTTCATGTACATGCCCGACGCCATCCGCGCGATGCTCGAACTGTCGGACGCGCCGAAGGAGAACCTGAAGCGCTCTGTCTACAACATCGCCGCGATTTCCCCGAGCGCCCAGGAGATCGCTGACGCCGTGAAGGCGCGCCTGCCGGATGTCGTGATCACCTTCGCCCCGGATCCAAGGCGTCAGGCGATCCTCGACTCCTGGCCGCAGGCGCTGGACGACAGCAACGCCCGCGCGGAATGGAACTGGGCGCACGAGTTCGACCTCGATGCCATGAGCGACGACCTCATGCCAAAGGTACGTGCGCTGCTCGGGGACCCCACGATCCGCGTCTGATGGCGGTCAGCGGGAGAGGCCCTGCTCGGCCTGCGCACGTCCGGCCTCGATCGGAGCCGTCTCCGGCGTCTGCTGCGGCTTCTTGAAGAAGAGGAGCGCGGCGAGGCCGACGAGCACGAACGCGAAGACCTTGCGGACGACGGTCGCCGGCAGCTGATCCGCCAGCCACGATCCCACGAACGGGCCGACGACCGCGCCGATGGCGACAATGCCCGCCAAGCGCCAGTCGATGTGACCGCGTCCGCCCCGCTGCCACATGGCCACCAGCATGGCCGGCACGATGATCGCGACCGACGTGCCGCTGGCCATCTTGATGTCCATCGACTTGAGGAACACGAGCGCCGGCACAATCAGGAAGCCACCGCCCAGCCCCAGCAAGCTGCCGAGCGTCCCGGCGAGGAAACCGATCAGGATCAAGAGTGCGATGTCCATGGGGCCTCCATCCGCCTCGGAAATCGCGCACGATACCACCGGGACGAAACACCCCTCGTGCGCCGTCCAACGACCCAGCGGGGGTATGGTGGCCTCCGGACGGCATGGCGGGCGGGGCTGATTCGGCCGGCGTCTCTCGCCTCCCCACCAAGGAGGCACTGATGCGGACATTCCGATCCCTTGTTCTCGCGGGCGCCCTGGCCCTGGCGAGCGCGGCGCTCACGCCGGCCGCACTCATGCCGGCCGCCCTGGCGGACGACTGCCGCTGCGAGCCCCCCGCACGCAGCTACCGCACGTCCCACCGGCGGGTCCCCCTGCTCCGCACCGGATCCGGGACGTACTCCCACCGCGATCGCTGCCACCCTTCGACGCGCTACGTCATCCCCAGGCGGCGCTCCTACGGCACGTCATGGTCGGTCTTGCGCAACCATCTCCCGAGCGGCCGCTCCGAGATCCGACGCCTCTACGTCCGCAACTACTTCCTGCGCCGCTACCCGTTCGCGGTGGCCCCGGGCGTGGAGCAGGATCAGGCCGGGCACGTCGACACGCTGCTCGCGGTCGGCGCGAACGGGGCGGAGGGACCTCCCAAGCTCGATGCCCAAGGTCACCTGGATCGTGGCGCCGCGAGGTTCTACGTCCGCGACTACGACGGGGCCCGCACCGACTTCGAGGCCGTGCTGAAAGACAAGCCCCAGGAGCACCGCGCACGCTTCGGGCTCGTCATGACGGCCGTGTGCAAGAACGAGTGGCGCGTAGCCTCAAACCACCTGGCGGTGCTGGCCAAGGCGGGCGAGCTGAAGCGCGGGGACCGCATCGCGGTCGACGGCTGTTTCCAGGACCCGACGATCCTGCCGTCCCTCGTGAAGGGCCTTGAGCAGTACGCGGGCTACGCGGTGACCGACGCGCACGCCCACCTCGTCACAGGCTGGGCCCTGGCCGGCCAGGGCGATCTCAAGGGCGCACGTCGCTACGTGCGGCTGGCCAAGCGACGCATCCCCTCCAACGCGGCGGTGCAGGCGCTCGAGAAGAGCCTCGCGCCCGCGAAGAAGGCGAAGCCCGTAGCCAAGCAGCCCAAGAAGAAGCCGGTCACGCCGGTGCTCGACGAGCAGGTGCCGGCCGATAAGACCAAGGAGATGCCGCGCGCACCGGCGACGGGTCTGCACCGCGAAGTCGCGAGCGCGTCGAAGTAGAGCCTCACGCCGGCGCGCTCCGGTAGGCTGCTCGCATGGGCAGATTCGCCGACTACGACCCGGCTGCCGAAGAGCGTCCGAAGCTGGACGCGTCCTGCATCCGGATCGCCCGCCTGGACGACGCGGAGACCCTGTACGCAATCTCGGCAGAGCGGGGCGACGAGTCCGACGACGAGCCGAACCTCCCGAACGTGATCTCGCGGATCCGCGGCGAACTCGAAGGGATCGCGCGCGACGCGCCGTGGTGCGTGTACGTCGCTGAGCTAGCAGGCGAGGTCATCGCCTATGGGCGCGTCCGCGACCTGACCCACGCCGAGGACGGCTTGCCTACGGAGTGCCCTGAGGGCTGGTACCTCACGGGCGTGATCGTTCGCCCGCCGTTCCGGCGGCGCGGCCTGGGCGCGCTCCTCACCCAGGCGCGGATCGAGTGGGTCGGCGAGCGCGCGACCGAGGTCCACTACGTGACCAACAAGCGGAATGTCACCTCGATCGCGCTGCACGCGCGCTTCGGATTCGAGCCGACGGACGCGGAGTTCGCCTACCCGCGCGCCGCGCTCGAACGCGGCGCAGGCCGGCTGTACAGGCTCGCGCTACGATAGGACACGTGCGCGCGGCTGCGACCTAGCCGACGCTGGTCTTGGGCTTCGGTCGGTCCCGCAGCCAGGCGTACACGCCCGCCAGCATCACCGAGCCTTCGATCCCGTAGAAGATCATGAGCCCACTCATGATGCCGCTCGTGAAGCCGTAGCTGTGCAACCCAATGCCCAGCAGGTTGACCCCCCACCACGAGAATGCGACGACCATGCCGCACAGGATCGCGCTCATGCACATGCCGAAGGCCTTGATCAAGCCGGCCATGCGCGCGTGCAGGATCGCGAGGATCGAAAGCACGATCAGCAGGGCGCCGTTCTCCTTCGGATCCCAGCCCCAGAAGCGTCCCCAGGATTGATCGCCCCAGATACCACCGAGAATCGTCCCGAAGGTAGTGAAGAACACCGCAACAAATGAGAGTCCGATACAAATATTAAAGTACTCCTTCGCTCGGTCCTTCAACTCAGGCCTGAATGCTCTTATGGCCAAATATCCGTGAGCGACCATGCCCGCAAACCCCGCGCAACCGTATCCTATATTGATCGTCGTCACGTGTGTCGAAAGCCAGAAGTTCGAATCAAGTACTGCCACCAGTATCCCCATAGAATCGCCATCATCCACCGCATACTTGATGCCAATAAAATGTAGTACCACGCCGATGATCGGACCGACAAAAAGACCCAGCGCATTTTTGGTAACAAGCTCCAAGATCAGAGCTGCGATGATCGCAATAGCCCCAACGAATATGAAGGTTTCGTATAGCGTCGTCACCGGAGGACGACTCATTACAATACAGCGTACCGTCATTCCCACTACATGAAATCCAAGACCTATGGCCATCGACCAGAAGCTTGCCTTGTAGAGAGCTCTCGGCAGAAACGCGAAAGAGATCCACATCAGCAAACAGGAAAGGACATAGAAGATCAGGCTGTAATAGAAATAGTCGGCTTTGCTGTAGGACACTTCCAAACCGAGCTTAGCATCACCTTCAAAGAAGCTGGTAAACGTCGCCACCGAATCTTGAAGTTTTTCGATGTTTCCATTCTGAGCATAGTGTACCAGCTGCGATAGCGCTTCTACTTTCCGAAGCGTTCGATCGGTCTGATCCGCTCCATCGAGTGCCGTCCAAGGTGAGATCCAGAGATTCTTCATCTGCCCTTCAGCAGGCGTCATCATCTTTAAACTCTGAGAAGCGCGGTCGCGGAGCTTATTTCCCAAGTCGCGAACCAAACCCATCAAAGCGACTGATTCGGGAGTGCTCTTCTCCTCTTCGCTCATATCGCGAAAGCCTTGAATTTTCTCAGAGAGCCGCGTCCTCGCTGGAAGCATCTCAAAATAGCTCACTTTCTGGCCATAAGCCACGCCCAACTCGCTAGCCAAGCTCTCATCCGTAATTTCAACATCTCGAATCAACCCAGTCAAAGAGCGACTCACATCGAGGTAAGCAATCGTTTTGAAATACAGGTCAAGCAATTGACGTTCGGTAGGATCGAGATCGTCTCTTTCCTTTTCGCTCAACTTCCGAAGCGTATCCAAATTATCATCCAAAGAACGGCTTAAATCTGAAAACGAATAGTTCCCATCATCCGCAACGGAAATATTCAACGCATTCAAGACCGAAGGAGTGCGCACTTTGAAAATCTTTCGATCGTAAGCTTGATCTGGGAAGAGCATCAATTCCGTGAGCCATTCCATCGCAGTGAGGCCCTCGTGTCTCAATTTCGATTTCTGCTGAAAGGCCAATAGGTTCGCCCGAGCAAAGGTATCCAAAGGTTTCACACGACCTTCGTGCAAAATTGGGATTTCTTCCAGCTCGGCAGCCACTGCCTTTACTTTGGAATCGAAATCCGCATAAGCCGCAGAAGCTCCAAGAACGAAAACGGAAAAAGCAGCTAGTCTCGCAAACAGGGAAATAGTTTTATGACGATTCATGATGCCACCTCCTTTCTTTCTTCCATTTCGGGCAGCGGTAGTTTTTTCAAGCGGTCACGATTGATCATTCGCGGAATCTGGAGCACCATATGTATTAGCAATCCAAAGCACATGATAATGCTAGAGATGTAAGGAAAGTTGCGTCCCGCATTTTCGACAACTTGCAGGAACGTCGCCTCAACCGGGCTGCGATTATCGAAAGAGGACTGGTAGAAAGTGTAATTTCCTTTGCGAAGCGGTTCGTTCATCGAAATTTCAACGCGGCGTTTTACTCCATCGGTCAAAACGTTAACCTCCGACGCATAGCTGCGGGCGACGCGCGTACCGGGGTGCTCTTCCATTTTGAAATCGAGCAGTTCTATTTCAAAGGGGAGATCGTAATGCTTTTGACGTATTTCGACCGCGTACTCTTTCTCGCCGATCTTAACTTTTTGCGGAATGCTGCTGAATTTAAAAATCAAATACACGCCGTCCTCTGGTCCGAATCCTTCGAACTTCAAGAGCATCGTGTTGCGATTCGCTTGGGCATGCTCTTCCAGATCAATCGACTTCACGTCGAATCGCGATGCAGGTCCCACGTAGTCGCTCGGAGCAGCTCCCTCGCGTTTGATGATTTCACCATTCCGCACGTAGTCGACAACCGTGATCGTACCTGGAAACATGTCGTGCTGAATCTCAGCTCCTTTTTTGATGTATCCGCCGCTGAACGCCGTCACCTCATTATGCTCCGGATTGCTCTCGTCGATAAAGGCGAGTTCGATCTTATTGAAATCAGTGAACTGACCCGACTTGCCACCTTCCGGAATCCACATGCCGCCTTCGGTTGAAAAGTAAGCCGTGATGAATCCGCCCAATAGCAGGAGCAGTCCCCCGCAATGCGAAATGAAGGTGCCGATTCTCAATTTCTTGGGCGGTATATCGCCTGCGAGTTTCAAAACGAGATTGATGAATATCACCAGCATGGTCAGTCGTCCGCCGGGAAGCGGCAACACCGATGCCCATATCACCCAGGAGGAAAAATAGACTTCCTGCGCCTCGTAAATGCCCATCTGCTTTTGCGCCAAGGTCCCGAAGACCAAGATCACTAGCAGCCATATAGCCGTGTAAAAAAACAGGGCGGGCGATGAAATAAATTTAAGCAGAGCCTTCACCGATGATGAAGATCTTGGTTTCTCCGAGGTCGCGTTCATATCTCGTTTCTGAAAAGTCCGTCTATTCCTAGAATTTAACACTATCGCAAAAGGTGACGAAATCAGCCTTACCTTTGGCTGCAGCCTTCGCCGATGAAGCGTATTTTGCGAAAAGCATGAAACCCTTGCGCTCGTAGATGCCGCCCAATATCGCTTGGCCGCCTGCATCATTCACCAACTCAACGAAAATGTACTCTTCTCCAGAGCCCGTCTTTCGATTTTCGCTACCTGAAGCGAGTTCGCTCACCGAAACGTTACCCAAACCGACCTGCCCGCGCCAACGATTGACGTTCGCCAGCAATCCACCCGCAGGTCCTGCCAACTTTATTATCGAAATATCCGCCTTCTCTCCGTCGATATCCGCCGCGAAACTCGCTAAACGCATCGAAGAGCTGCGCCCATCCGTCCAGCTCGCCGGCTTTACGAAGCCTATTTCCGAAGTTTGCACCTCGGTCGAGGCCTGGATTTCGGAAGTCTGCTGCATCTCCTCTGCTTTTGCCGGCTTCCCTTCTACGTAGGTCGTGACCTCTGGCTTCTCGGAACAACCCGCCAATGCTACAGCCAAGACGGCCGCCCCAAGGCTCAAGCTCTCGACAGCAGGGCGTGATTTCAAATTAGCAACTCCTGAAAAGGGGCTGCATTTCAGCAAAGTAGAAAGTATTTTCATCGAAAAAGGAAATCCTCCGGAAGTTATTGCACCGACTTCCAATGCAGGAGCAATTCCTTTCCGAGCGATTGTTGATAGGGAATTCAATTGTTCCGATGTCAGGCCTTCTCGCACACTCGTGAACGATCCGCAGAGCAGGTTGAAGGCTGGATTTCGCGGTATAAAGTTATAAATTTTTGAATCTTCACCGCCCGATTTGTCGGGGCTAGGAGTCTCGAGCTGCGAGCCGATAAGGATCCGCTTCGCGGAATTAAGGCTTTGATATGAAACCTTACTTGGCGAGGTACGAGCCATCCTTATTGGTCCGTAGGACCTCCTAGCGCAGCGATGACTCTAAACTCCGTCTGCTCCTGTCTTGGTATTCTTTAATATTGTCACCGGCCTGTGGCCTAGGAGTCCCGCTTCCGGCTTCTCGTTGATACGCCGTGACCGGACGCGGGCCAATAAGGATTCGCTTCGCGGAATTAAGGTTCGTTGAAGAGGTTGTTGATAGGAAATTCAATTGTTCCGATGACAGGCCTTTTCGCTCGCTCGTAATCGATTGGCAGGGTAGGGTGATGGCTGGGTTTTGCCGTATCCAGTAATGAATACCACATTCTCCTTCGAGTAGATGGAGCTTGTACATCTTATAAGTTCCGGGTCTCTCAGAGTCCCGTCAGAAACCGTGCCTGCCCCCAGGACGAGAACACAAGTTGAGTATTCAGACCCTTTCGGCTGTTCTCTGCCGTATTGCTGGTTGGGCATCGCCCTGCAGCCGATGATGAAATGAGTCTTCAGGTCGCAAACCGTCAGCGGGTCGCAGCGCTGGCCGTCGCCGAGAAGAAACCAGCCCTTGAAGTACACCGTCCACACCTCGTTAGGATGCATGGGAACGGTCAAATCGCTCCTCTCCACGTGATGGAGCCCCGGTTTTCTTCGTCGGCTCTTAACCAGCCCCGAACGCTTGAGTATGGAGCCGATGGTGCTTGTCGCTGGAGGCGACGCGATGCCGTGCTTACGCTCGAGCACCGCTCTTATCTTTTTCGGTCCCCAAGTCCAGTGAAGGCGCCTTTCGGCGAGGATCAGCTTCTTGATGGCCTTATCGGTAGCGTTTGCGCTGATACGCGGTCTGCGGCTCATTTCGTTAAGTCCCGCCGGGCAGAGCGCGGCGAAACGCTTGATGTACTTATGGCCGGTTTTTCGGCTGATGCCGAAATCGGCGCACAGATCGGAAATGTGGAATCTTCCGCTGTGCGCGAGGTGAACGAATCTTAGTTTTTCATTCATAGGTGACAGCTTTTTCCAGGGCAAAATCCTGATATAAGTGTAACCTATGTCCCCGGTCTAACTGTTACCGATGTCTCCGGTCCGTACCTAGGCCAAATTCTAATTTCTACGTTTGACCCCCTATTACCCTCCGTTACTCTATAAATAATCCCCATTATTCCTCACTTCACATCAAAGGATCATCATGAAGCTCAGAGAAAAACGATTTGTTACTGCGTTGCTTGTTATTTTGTTGTCAGTTTTTACTAGCAGTTGCTCGCAAAAGCCTGATCTCACAGCAGAGGAGCTTCCAACTCGGTATATCCATGAAAAAGATTTTACAGATGAAAGCATCCTTCAAACGGAAATGTTTG
>JAJDEN010000019.1 GCA_029259775.1 Planctomycetota bacterium
CCAGGCGTTACGTCCGTGCCTTCGGCCCGAACGTCGCGGCCGCCACCCCCCTTGACATCTACAGCGCTCCCAAGGGGGTTAACTGATTGACGCCTATGGCGTTCAGCGATTACGACGGAACAAGGTGCCGTTGCGAACAACGGCAGGCTCAGCGTGCAGGGCCATTCGGGCTTGTTGGTCCGGGGGTCGTCCAAGGCACAGCGGCCGATTCGTGACGCCCTGTTGGGGCCTACGACGGAGAAGCCTAGTGAATGCCCTTCGCGGCCAACCAGCGCTCCGCGTCCAACGCACCCATGCAGCCGGTGCCGGCGGCGGTGATGGCCTGGCGGTAGACCTTGTCGGCGACGTCACCCACGGCGAAGACGCCATCGATGTTGGTGGCCGTATGCCCGGGGGTGGGCAGCGTGATGTAGCCGCCGTCGTCGATCGTGATCTGGCCTTCGAGGAACGCCGTGTTGGGCGTGTGGCCGATGGCGATGAAGAGGCCCTTGCAGTCCAGATCGGTCTCGTCGCCGGTCACGGTGTCCTTCAAGCGGACGCCGCTGATGGCATTCTCGCCGTGGACGTCGATGACGGAGCTGTTCCAGACCATCTCGACCTTGGGGTTGCCCAGCACGCGATCCTGCATGACCTTGCTGGCGCGCAGCTCGTCGCGGCGGTGGATGATCGAGACCTTCGCGGCGAACTTCGTGAGGAAGTCGGCCTCCTCCATCGCCGTATCGCCACCGCCGACGACCACGAGGTGCTGGTCGCGGAAGACGGGCAGAGCACCGTCGCAGACCGCACAGGCCGAAACGCCGCCGCCCGACTGGGCCAGGCGCTGTTCGTTGTCGAGCCAGAGCCACTTCGCCTTGGCACCCGTCGAGATGATGACGGTGTGGCTCTTGACCGTCTCGCCCTCGCCCGTCGTGAGAACGAACGGACGCTGGCTGAAGTCGCACTTCGCGATGTCGTCGGTGATCACGCGCGCGTCAAAGCGTAGCGCCTGGGCCTTGAGATCGGCCATCATCTGCTGGCCGGTGACGCCCTCGGGATAGCCGGGGAAGTTGTCCACCTCGGTCGTGAACATCAGCTGGCCGCCGGGGATCATCTCCTGGGTGGGCGCACCTTCGTACACGAGCGGGTTGAGGTTGGCGCGGGCGGCGTACAGCGCGGCCGTCCAGCCGGCCGGGCCGGAACCGATGATGACGACTTGCTCGACGTTGTTCTCGGACATGAGGGCTCCTGGGGCAGTCATCCCCGACTGCGGGGCGGGATCGTACCTGACGGTTCAGTCAGTGGGCAGGTTGCAGCCAGCCACGGTTGGCATGCCCCGATCGGGACGCTTCGACCGCCGGACCCGCCGATGGGGCCTAGCGAGCGCCCCCCGGGACGGAGCCGAGTTGGGCGACCTCCGTGCGGGCCTCGGCCGCCTCGGCCTGGCCCTCCGGAAGCCCCTGCAGGCAGGCAATGGCCTCGGTGTAGTGCAGCAGCGCACGATCCGTGCGCGGTGTTCGGGCCAGCGTGCGGGCGAGGCCCAGCAGGCCGCGCCCCAGATCGAGCGGACCCGCCGAGATCCGCGCTTGGGCCACCGCCGTACGCCAGGCGCTCTCGGCGGGGCTCAGATCCCCCGCCGCGAGGTAGGCGGCAGCCAGAGCGGCGTAGGCGCGGAGCAGTGCCGGCTGCAGGCGCCCGGCCCGGGCCGCTTCCAGGGCAGCACGCAGGTCCACGATCGTCTGGCTGGCGTCGCTGGGGCTCGTCATGACGCGTCAGGGTAGCGGGCCATCCACCGCATCGCAGCCAGCAGGACCGCAATCCGGCCGGTGCCGGCGAGAATCGGGTGGACGGCCTCGTGAGCCGGCTCGACCTCCTGATCGTCGACGTCGCCGAAGAGCCCACTGAGGGCGAGGAACTCCGAAGCCAGCGGCCACGCCACGCCGTAGAGGCGCTGGGCTTCGATGCCACGCTCATCCAGCGGCGTGGCGGGCTCGTGAAGGAACTCCTCCGCCGGGCCGAGGACCTCGGCCGCAAGGACGGCGAAGCGCTCCTCCTCCTCGTCGCCCGGCGGCTCTCCGAAGGTGTCGAGCGTCGCCTCGGGGTCCTGGATGTGAGGCTCTGCGGCGCAGAGAACCGCGAGCGCCGTCACGTGCGTCACCCGAAACGCCACATCCGTCTGGGCGCGGATCGTCTCGGCGAGCTCCATGTCCGAGGCGTCGAGCGCGCCGCCCGAGGCCGCTTCCGCCATGGCCGGGGCGTCCTGGCAGAGTCGCTGCCACTGAAAGCAGGTCGGAAACGCGTCGTCAAGCCGGGCGGCGTGGGTGTCCACGGCGTGCTCGAGGAAGCGATGGAGGGCACTGCTTGTCATGGGGCGCCGCCGGGCATCAGGTCAGGCAGATCGGTTCGGGCAGACAGCGGCGATCGGCTCGGAGCCTAGGCCGTGAAGGATGTGCCGCAGCCGCAGGTGCCCTTGGCGTTCGGGTTCTGGAATGCGAAGCCGGAGCCCATCATCGACTCGTGGTAGTCGATCTCGGTGCCCGTGATGAACAGGGCGGACTTGGCATCGAGGAAGATCGTGACGCCCTCGGACTCGTAGATCGTGTCGTGCTCTTCGGCGGCGCGCTCGAGCGCGATCTGGTAGCTGAGTCCGGAGCAGCCGCCACCGGCGACCTTGACGCGCAATCCGGTGGCCCCGGCCTGCTCGGGCTGGGCCATGAGCGTACGGACCTTGTCAGCGGCGGCGGGCGTGAGGGTGATCGACATCGGAGACTCCAAGGAGGGGACCCGCCCATGATACGGGCCCTGGGCGGGGAGACGAATCCTCACCGTGTCGGGCGCTAGCTCGCGTCTTTGGCGACCCGCCGGGCGTCCTCCACGAGATTGATGTCGTAGAGCACCTCGTCGAGCCAGTCCCCCGCCAGGATCGCCCCCTCGCGCTGGGGGTGATTCTCGTCGATGCAGCAGGCCAGGGGGCCCAGCACCGTCCACGGCGTCGGGTGGCAGAACTGCACGACCGAGTAGCGCTCCTCGGTCTCCCCGGCCGCCGCGATCACGCGATGGATACCGGCAGGAATCTGGCCGTTCGTGAGCCGCTCGAGCATCAGGCCCGTGTTGATGACGGCCAGCCCCGCGGGCGGCAGCGCGTCGACCCAGTCGTCCCCCACCTGGACCTGCAGCCCCCGCCGGGTGGCGCGCGGCAGGGCCGTGATGAGGTTGATGTCGCCATGGGCGCCGGCCCAGATGTGCTCTGCGCCGGGCGCCTGCGCCATCGGCGGATAGCGGATGGCGCGCGAGAGGGTCGGCCCGTTCTTGAGCATCCCGTCGAAGAAGCCGTCAGCCGCGCCGATGCCCGCTGCGACGATCCTCAGAAAGCGGCGCTGGAGATCGAACAGGCTCTGGTGCAGGCGCATGAGTGCCGCGTCGATCCCCGGCACGGACGCCTCGGGCAACGTGCGGGGCATGTAGCGATGCGGGAAGCGCCGCTGGAGCGGGTGGCCGAGCGGAACCTCAGGGCCCCAGTTCAGCATCTCCTTCCAATCGGGCGTCGCGCTCTGCGCGGCGGTCTCCACGAGCAGGCCCGTGTAACCCGTCTGGCCCATGCTGCCCTCGACGACCCATTGCTCCTTCTCCTCCCGCGGCTTGTGGAAGAACGTCGCGAGGTCGGCGTAGGCCCGATCGATCACCTCCGTCGGGATGTCGTGCGCCAGATAGACGAATCCGGTTCGCAAGCTGCGCATCACGCCATCGATCACAGCCCGTCGCTCGGCAGCCCCCCCTTGCTCAAAGCGAAGCAGGTCTACGTCGAGGATGTCACCCGTCTCGGTCGTCATGCCGAGACCCTAGCCGAGATGAATCGCCAACGGCAACTCGACGCGCTTCCGGCTGTTCCAGGGCAGGAGCAAACCGCGAGCAGGCTTGGACACCGCGGATCCCCGGCGGGCCCGCCCCCGCGACGGAGCACCAGCCCCCGCAACGCAGCGGACACTTGTGTCCCCCGCCGCAGGGACCATCCGCAGCCCGGATCAGGCCGCGGCCGAACGCCATCGGCGGCGTGGCTGGGAGCCAAATGGCCCATGAAGAGTGCGTGGCGTGGTCTGTCACGCGAGCACGATGAAGGGGCGATTGGGCCCCTGCCCACGTCGCAGTACGCACGCCTGGAACAGACCGCGTACGCGTCGTTACCCTCCAGGGCCATCCGCCAGAAGGTACTGCTCGAGCGAGTCCATGCCGTCGCGCAAGCGCTCCACCTGGTGGTGCAGCAGATTGCGGATGGAGAGCATGCCGAGGGGGCGGCCATCCACGTCGACGACCGGCAGATGCCGGAAGTGATTCTTGAGCATGAGCTCCAGCGCCGCGGCGCGCGAGCTCCCGACCACGACACTGCGCGGCTTCCCGACCATGACGTCGCCGACGGCGGTGGTCGCGGGGTCGAGACCCGCGCCCACGACAGAGCGCATGAGGTCGCGCTCGGTAAAGATGCCCGTCAGCATGCCATCGTCGATCACACAGACCGCCCCAACCCGAGCCTCGTTCATGGTGGCAACAGCCACCTGCACGGTCGCGTCACTCGGAACGGAGGTCGGCGGCGTATCGGCGATCTTCAGCAGCGGTTCGGTCATCGGCATCTCCAGGGTAGGTCCCTGAGTCTGCCCATTTGAGCCCGACAAAGCAACCATGTCGGCTCCCGTAAGCATCGGGGCCGTGCCAGGAGGATGCGCCTGCTCAGCTACCCATCGCGGGCAACGCGCGCGGTGTCGCGTGCGGCCATGCGGGTCTTGATGTGGTCCAGGTCGTCGCGCGGCACGGCGTCGATCAGACGCCGGGTGTAGGCCTGCTGCGGCTTGGCGTAGATCGCATCGGCATCGCCGGCCTCGACGATCTTGCCGTCTTTCATGACGGCCATCGTGTCGGACTGGAACTTCACGACGCTGAGGTCATGGCTGATGAAGACGTAGGTAAGGCCGTGCTCCTCCTGCAAGTCTTTCAGCAGGTTGAGGACCTGCGCCTGCACGGAGACGTCGAGCGCGGAGACCGACTCGTCGCAGACGATGAACTTCGGATCCAGCGCAAGCGCCCGCGCGATCGAGATGCGCTGGCGCTGCCCACCCGAGAACTCGTGCGGGTAGCGGTTCATGTGCTGGGCGGTCAGCCCGGTCTCTTCGAGAAGCTGCACGACCCGGTCGGTGCGCTGGCGCTTCGTGGGGAAGAGGCGGTGCACCTCCATCGGCTCCGAGATCATGTCCCCCACCGTCATGCGCGGATTGAGGGACGAGTAGGGATCCTGGAAGATGATCTGCAGCCGGCGGCGGAGCTCGCGGAACTCCTTCGTACCCATGCCAAAGACATCCTGGCCCTCGAAGAGAACCTCGCCTTCGACGCGGACGCCGCCCTTGTTCTCGATCAGGCGCAGGAGCGCGCGTCCGCAGGTGGTCTTGCCACAGCCCGACTCGCCCACGAGACCAAGCGTCTGACCCGGCCAGACCTTGAAGGACACGCCGTCCACGGCGCGCACGTAGTCCGCAACCCTACCGAATACGCCCTTGCGGATCGGGAAGTAGACCTTCAGGTCCCTGACCTCGAGCAGCGGCTCACCCACGGGCTCGATGAGCTTGTCGCGGCCGACGGATTCGAGCTTCTTCAGCTCGGCGTCGCTGACGGGCTTCTCATCGATGATGAGTTGATTGTTCTCGTCCTTGCGCCAGTCCATGAACGTCGAGGTCGTCGGCAGGCGACGGTACTTGGTGTCCATGCTCGGACGGCAGGCGAGCAGGCTCCGCGTGTACGGATGCTTCGGGTTGCTGAAGATGTCGAGCACGTCGCCGTACTCGACGAGGTGTCCCTGGAACATCACGGCCACGTGGTCGCTGATCTCGGCAATGACACCCAGGTCGTGCGTGATGAAGAGAATCGACATCCCGCGCTCGTCGCGCAGCTTGCGCATGAGATCGAGGATCTGGGCTTGGATCGTGACATCCAGCGCCGTCGTCGGCTCGTCGGCGATGAGCAGCTTCGGGTTGCACGCGAGAGCCATGGCGATCATGACACGCTGCTTCTGGCCGCCGGACATCTCGTGTGGGTAGCTGTCGATGCGGCGCTCGGGGTCGGGGATGTCCACCTCGCGGAAGAGCTGCATCACGCGCTCGCGGGCATCCTCTCGCGAGAGCCCCTCGTGGATCATGATCGGTTCCATGACCTGGTCGCCGACCGTGAACACGGGGTTCAGCGAGGTCATCGGCTCCTGGAAGATCATGCCGATGTCCTTGCCCCGGATGGAGCGCATCTCGGCCTGCGGGATGCCGACCACATCGCGCCCGAGGAAGGCCACGTGCCCCCCTTCGATGCGCGCGGTCTCCGGCGGCAGGAGGCGCATCAGCGAGAGCGCCGTGACGGACTTGCCCGACCCGGACTCACCGACCACCCCGAGGGTCTCCCCCCGCCCGAGCTTGATCTCGGTATCGGGTTCGAGGTCGACCGCTTTCACGATCGCGTCCTCGGTGTGGAAGTAGGTCTTGAGGCCCTTGATATGGACCAGCAGGTCTTCGGTCGCGGTGTCGGTCATGGCGGCGGATTCTCCGGGCCGCCAGCAACCCTGTCAAACCATCAAGTGAGGACGTCGCGATTCAGCGCGTCCCGGTGGAGCCAAACCCGCCCTCGCCGCGGTCCGTGGCCTCGAGCGCGGCCGTGGGCGCCCACACCGCCTGGACGATCGGCGCAAAGACGATCTGCGCGATTCGAAGGCCCCGCTCGACCCGGAAGGGCTCCGAACCGAAGTTGATCAGGATGACCTTCAGCTCGCCGCGGTAGTCGCTGTCGATCGTGCCGGGGCTGTTGGGGCAGCTGATGCCGTGCTTGAGGGCCAGGCCGCTCCGGGGTCGGACCTGGGCCTCGAACCCTGCGGGCACGGCGATCTTGAGGCCCGTGGGCACCAGGGCGCGGGCGCCGGCCGCGAGGACCAGCACCTCTTCGACTGCCGCGAGCAGGTCCAGGCCGGCCGCGCCAGCCGATTCGTAGGCGGGCAGGGCGAGATCCTCCGCATGGGGCAGGACCTCGACGGCGACCCGGATGGCTTGGGGAGACGTCACCACCGGACCGTAGCAGCCGCCGCCCCCATCCATCTAGCGAACGGGCAGGACCTCGATGATGAACACCCGGCGATCCGGCGCCCGCAGCGTGAGCTCGGGGATCCGGCTCGCGAGTGCGCCTGCCCGGTGGTGGGAAAAGGCGACCACGATGTCGACCTTGCCCTCGTGCCAGGTCGGCGAGGCGTTCAGCTCACTCGATGTGCGAACGCCGCCGCCGCCCCCGTCGTAGCCCACCTGGACCGTGGCTTCCTCGCCGTCCAACGTCACGATGCTCGGCTTGGTCAGGACGGTCGACGGCTCGCCGAAGGTCGCGTCGGGAACCTGCGGACCCGCGAGCCAGACCGGCGCGGCCTTCTCTGCGGTCCGCTCCGCCTTCTCCAAGGCCTCGATCGCTCCGGTGTGGCCGACGGAGACCAGACTGCTCTCGAGCAGGATCTGGCGCTTGCCCTCTTCGCTGCGTTCTTCGAGGACCGTGCAGCGCACGACCAGGAACTCGCGCGTCGGCGCCGTCTCGTAGGTGGCTGTGGTCCAATCAGCGGCCCCCGAGTCGCAGCCCCGCGTAGCGCAGGGCCGCGTGCAGCAGCAGCCGGCAAGTAGCACGGCGAGACCAAGAACGAGTAGTTGACGCATCAGAGTCCTCCACGAGTCCGACGCCAGGCGGTGGACCTGACTTCCTTTTCCTTGGCCTCCGGCTTCAGGCGTCCCCGCCCAGAGCGCGGACCATGCGGAGCTTGTTGACGCCGAAGTCACGAAAGGGCTCCTCGGGCCGGCGGGGATCCGGCGCGAAACCAGCCGCAGCATAGAACCGCCGGGCCCGCTCGTTGGTCGTCAGGACCCACATGACCATCGACACCGCACCGCACGAGCGGCCCCAGGCAAGCACCTGCTGCATCAGCGCCCGGCCAAGGCCCTCGCCCACGCGGGCCGGATCGAGGTAGATCGCGTAGAGCTCCCGCGTGTCCGAGTCGAGATCGTCGTCCCGGACCTCGCCAGCGGAAGCCCAGCCGAGGATGGCGCCTTCGTCCTCGAGGACGAAGTTCACCGTTGCTGGCGTGCGCTCCTCGGCCAGGCAGCGCCGACGGATCACGAGGCGCTCCTCGTAGTCGAGGGCATCGAGGAAGGCGTCGGGCAGGAGACCCCGGTAGTGGACCTGCCAGCCGCCCACGTGGATGCGCGTGATGCCCTCGGCGTCAGCGACCGTCGCTGGACGGATGCGGGGGTCGAGGCCGGTCATGAGATCGGCTCCGCAGCGTCCAGCCGACCGAGCACCACGGCGCTCGAAGCACCGGTGGCCGAGGGGACGTTGCCGGGGAGCCCGCGCACGGTTCGATCGGCCAGCAGCGCAAACGCCACGGCCTCCTTCGCGTCGTTGAGCGGGCCTTGGATGATCTCGGTGCGCAGTCCGCTCCGCGCCAAGCGCTCGGTGATGGCAGCCATCAGCGTCACGTTGCGGCAGCCGCCGCCGCTGAAGCGCACGAGGCCGAGGCTCGGGAAGCGGGTGAGGACGAAGCGGTCGTAGGCGTCCTGGATCGTCTGCGCCGTGAAGGCGACCGCCGTGCGCACGAGGTCGTACGGGTCCGCGGCAGGGTGCGCCGTGAGGACCTGCTCGATCAAGCTCGGTCCGAAGGTCTCGTACCCCGCGCTCTTGGGCGGCGGCTGCGAGAGCCACGCCGCGCGCTTCACATAGAGCGTGAGCAGCACGTCGTCGTCGACCGCGCCCTGCGCCGACAGGGCGCCGTCGCGATCGATGTCGCCGTCGATGCGCCGTGCGAACGCGTCAATGAGCATGTTGGCGGGGCCCGTGTCGAAGGCCATGACGTCCACGAGGTGCTCGGGCAGGACGGTCACGTTCGCGATGCTGCCCAGGTTGTGGCACGCACTGACCTCGCCGCCGCCGTAGAGGATCCAGTCGGCCAGTGGCACGAGCGGCGCGCCTTCCCCCCCCGCTGCGATGTCGGCCTGGCGAAAGTCGCTCACCACGGCAACGCCGCAGGCCGCCGCCAACTCACGCCCGCTACCGACTTGCAGCGTCTCCGCCAGCCGGCCCGCTGCCCGCGGGCGATGAAAGAGCGTCTGGCCATGCGAGCCCAGCACGGCCACGGCTTCGGGAGCCACCGCGTGGGCCGCGAGAAACGCTGTGACGTCCGCGCCCCAGCGGGCGGCCAGCTCGAGATCGAGCGCGGTGGCTTCGGCTCCCGCGGGGCCGCGCGCTGCCTGCAGGCGCTGCCGCAGCGCCTCGTCGTAGGGCGCTGTGTGGGCCGCTACGAGCGACACCTGGGGACGCTCGCCCTGGCCCGTGAGGCGAACCAGGGCCAGATCCAGCCCGTCCATGCTCATGCCCGACATCAGCCCGAGGGCCAGTCGTTCGGCCTCGGGGGTGATGCGGGGCGCGCCAGCCATGGCCCCGAGCCTACCGCTATGGGCCGCAGGCTTTGCAAAGGAGTTGCGAACGCGCTCGCGCCAAGCGGGTCTGACCGGGGGACCCCCATGGAGATCCTCATGCTCAAGCCGCGCTTCCTACCCGCCATCCTCGCTCTCGCACTGGCCCTGACCTGCCTCGCCGGCCCCGCCGACGCCCAGGACAAGCTCAAGCCCGAGGCGCCCAAGACCGTCGACCTCGTCGTCTGCCTCGACACCAGCGGCTCCATGAGCGGCCTCATCCACGCTGCGCGCCAAAAGCTCTGGAGCATCGTCAGCGAGATCGCGACGCTCAAGCCCGAGCCCAAGCTGCGCGTGGCCTTGCTGACCTACGGCACGCCGGGCGGCAAGCCTGGGGATGTGCAGATCCAGACCGACCTCACCCAGGACCTCGACCTGGTCAGCGAGAAGCTCTTCGCGCTTGGCACGAACGGCGGCACCGAGCGCGTCGGTCGCGTCATCCACTACGCACTCGCCGACCTCGCCTGGTCGAAGGAAGCAGGCCTCAAGACGATCTTCGTCGCGGGAAACGAGTCCGCAGACCAAGACCCGCAGAAGCCCTTCAAGGCGATGGCCACCCTCGCCAAGGCGCGCGGCACGTTCGTCAACGCGGTCTTCTGCGGCAACCCCGACGACCCCGCGGCCCTGAGCTGGCAGCAGCTCGCCAGCGTGCACGGCAGCTACTCGGTCATCGATCACAACAACGGCACCGTCAACGTGCGGACCCCGTTTGACGAGAAACTCGCCACGCTCTCCTCCAAACTCAATGGCACCTACGTCTTCTGGGGCAAGGACCGCGAGGCCCGCCGCAAGCGCCAGATCAAGCAAGACGCGAACGCCAAGGCGGCTGGCGCCCCCGCCGCCGCCGAGCGCGCCGAAGCCAAGGTCAGCAGCGGCTACGTCGCCCTGAGTGATCTCGTCGAGCGGCTCAAGGACAAGACGTTCGACCTGGCCAAGGTCAAGGACGCGGAGCTCCCGCCCGCGCTCCGTGCGATCAAGGTCGCCGATCGTCGCGCGTGGCTCGAGGCCAAGGCCAGCGAGCGCAAGGCCCTCAAGGCCAAGATCGCCGCGCTGAGCAAGCAGCGCGCGGCGTTCGTCAAGAAGGCCGTCGCCGAGCTCGACGACTCCAAGTCGCTCGACAAGGCCCTGCGTGACACGGTTCGCAAGCAGGCCGCCGCCGAGGGCTTCACCCCCAAGGCCAAGTAGCCCCGCGCAACCCCGATTGAGGTTGGAGGAGGGGCTCGCCCGCCGTAGACCGGCCCCGATGGAGATCGCCTTCTACCTCGTCGTCGGGTTCATCCTTCTCTGGAGGGGCGGGGATCTCCTCGTAGACGGCGCGGATGCGTTCGCGCGCAGCCACGGCGTGCCCCCGACGATTGCCGGCGTGTTCATCCTCGGCTTCGGCACCTCGATGCCGGAGCTGGCCGTCACGCTCCTGTCGGCGCTCGACGGCGAGGCGGAGATCGCGGTCACGAACGTGGTCGGAAGCAACATCGCCAATGTGGCGCTGGTGCTCGGCTTCGCCGCTGTGCTCGCCGTCCTCCACGTGAATCGGTTCCTCGTGCGCGTGGAGATGCCGGTCTGCATCCTGGCGTCGGTGCTTGCGTTCGTGCTGGTCCTGGATGGCGCAGTGACCCGCCTCGACGGGTTCATCCTGCTGGGGGCCTTCCTCCTCTACGCAGGCTTCGCGCTGGGCACCGTCCGGCATCGCGACGTGGACTCCGCCGAGCCCCCGCCGAAGCGCGCGTGGTTCGACCTCGGCAAGTCGGCCTTCGCGTTGGGCGCGGTTCTCGGTGGCGCGGAGTTGTTCAAGACCGGCTCGGTCCAGCTGGCCGAGTCGTTCGGCATCTCCCGCGTGGTGATCGGCAGCACCCTGGTGGCCTTTGCCACCAGCCTGCCGGAGCTCGCCACGGCCATCGCCGCGGCCCGCGCACGCAAACTCGACCTCGTGGTCGGCAATGTGATCGGCAGCAACATCTTCAACCTGCTGCTCGTCCTCGGCGTCGCCGGTGTCGCGGTCAACCAGCCGGTGGATCCGCGCGTCGGCGGCGTGCTTCTGCCGCTCATGCTCGCGCTCGCGATCGTGCCGTTCGTGCTCTCGTGGACCAACAAGGCCACGCTCGGCCGCAAGACGGGCATCGCCCTGCTAGCGAGCTACGTCGCGTTCCTCGTCTACTCCGTCATCAACGCGCAGGGATAGTGTGGCGAGTCACACGTTCCGTTGCATGAGCTTGTGCTGCGCCGTGGGCTGGGGCCGACCGGGCCCCTTCATCGCGCTCGCGTGACAGACCACGCCCCGCACTCTTCATGGGCCATTCGGCTCCCATCCACGCCGCCGATCGACGGCGCAGGGTTCCCGATCCCGCAGTCGAACTGCTTCTGGAGAGCCGAATCCATGCTCGCGAACTTCCAGCGCTGGACACTGGCCCGCCTGTTGCCTGAACTGGCGCAGGTCGCGCGGCTCAGGGCCGCTTCGGTAGAGCGACCTGGAAGTCATGGCGCAGGTACTTGCACTCACCGGGCCCGTCCAGGCACGCGTAGTAGAGCGCGTAGCCCTTGATCACGCCCCCCTCAGGCTTGCCGCCGGGGAAGGCGACCTCGAAGTCGAGCACGACCTGCTCCTCGGCCTTGTCCGTGCCCTTCAGCGCATAGGTCAGCCGTCGGTGCTCGGTGCCCCAGCCCTTCGGCAGGTCCAGCCAGACCGTGACGGGACCGGCGTCGGCGTCCCAGAGCAGCACCCGATTGCCCGTCGGCCTGAGCACGACGTGCACACGCGCCGCGTCGCCCTTCGTGCGCCGGTTGGGCGTGTTCCACGCTACGGCGCTCTCGACGTGCAGCAGACCCTTGGGCGCCTCGATCGAAGATGTCGGATCCGGCTCCTTCTCCCCCTCCGCCGCCGCGATGCGACCCGCCGCCACGCGCTCCGCGCCGCTGAGCGGGGCGAGGAGCGGCGGTACCGTCTCGCCGCGCGCCTCGAGCGCCTTCCGGGCGTCGTCCACCCAGGGGTAGAAAGGGTAGGGCTTGTCGAGCCGCGGGCCGTACTGCTGGATCCGGCGGCGGTAGATGTACTGGCCCGGATCGAGGTCGAGCCCGCCGCGCCAGGAGTCGAGGGCACGCTGGAAGTCACCGTCGTGGCGTTCACCCGAGTCGTGGCGCATGCGGTAGGCGACGCCGAGCCGCCACTGCGCTGCCGCGTCCTTGGGTTTCACCTTCGCATAGCCCTCCAGGGCGTGCATCGCCTCGTCGCCGTTGCCGTCGTTCCAGAGGAGGTCCGAGAGCGCGCGGAACCACGCGGCCTTGCGCGAGCGCTTCTTCGCCTGCAGCGCTTCGATCAACTCCCGTCCCGTCCCTTTCGGCAGCGGCTCCGCCTGCGCAGGCGCCGGGAAGACCTTGTCGAGGAACGAGGCCTCGATGGTCGCGGGGTTGGCGCGCAGGGAGCGCACGACGCCGTGCTCGTCGATGAGCGTGTAGCGCGGCACGACCCGCGTGCCTGTCATGTTGAAGGGGTCCCACATGATGGGCCAGTCCAAGCCCTTCCAGCGTGCGAAGAGGCGGCAGCGGTCGGGGTGCTGCTCTTGCGTGATGCCGATCACCGTCAGCTTGCCGCTCTTGCGGAGCGCCTTCGTCTTCTCGTGCCACACGGGCACGCTCTTGCGACAGCCCGCTCACCAGGATGCGAACTGGATGAGCAGCACCTTCTTGCCGACCAGGGCGCGCAGGCTGAGGTCCTGCTTGCCGTCGATCGAAGGGAGCCGCAGCTCGGGATGCCTTTCGCCGACAACGGGCTCGGCGCCCTCCGCGGACGGCAGGCCGGGCGCCGAGGAGAGCAGGAGCAAGAGAACGACCAGGGGGAGTGTGCGTGTCACGTGTTGAGTCTAGCGAGCCAGCGACCGCTGGGGGTCTCCCCGTGGCCGCGCGGGACGATAGACTTCGATCCATGAGCATGCTGCCCGGAGAAGCACCGCCGGATGCCGTCGCCCTGGGCGAGCGTATCTACCTGCGCATGCCGGAGCCCATGGATCTGGCGGCCTTCACGGAGCTCGTCACGTCCAGCCAGGCCTGGCTCTCGCGTTGGGTGACAGGCGACGCGGCGGCCCGAGATCCGGACGGCTCGCTCTGGTTCACCAGCACGCTCGAGGCCAACGCGGGCGGGCGCAGTCAGAAGATGTTCGTCCACCGGCTCGAGGACCATCGGCTCATGGGGGGCATGAACCTGAACGAGCTCGTCCGTGGCTCGTTCCAGAACGCCTTCCTGGGCTACTGGATCGGGGAGCCCCACGCGGGGCAGGGCTACATGAGTGATGCGCTGGCTACGGTCCTGCGGCACGCCTTCGGTGCACAAGACCTGCACCGGGTCGAGGCCAACATCCAGCCCGGCAACGAGGCGTCGATCGCCCTCGTCCGCCGCGCCGGCTTCGTCCGGGAGGGCTTCTCCGAGCGCTACCTGAAGATCGCCGGCGCGTGGCGGGACCACGAGCGCTGGGCCCTTACGGTCGAGGCCTGGCGTACGCGCCAGCGTCGCTGACTCTCGCGGCCGTACGGGTCCGACCCGGTCCTCCGCAGCAGCGCGGCCCGCAAGCACGCCGGCCAGGAGGCACGCTGGCCAAGTAGCAGCGCCCAAAAATGAAAAAGGGCCGGCGTGACGCCGGCCCTCTTCCGTGGTTTGTGAAGCGCAGGAACTACGCGGTCTTCTTGACCGTCTTGAGCTCGAAGGTGAGGAGCTTGTCGCGAAGCGCATCGGCTTCCTTCTGACGCTTGGTGAGCTCTTCCTTCTCCTTGGCGATCTTCTTGGCCTCGGCCTTGGAGATGTCGGCGCCCTCGCGCTTCTCCTTCTCGCTGAGAATCTTGAGGCCGTTGTTGATCTTGTCGAACTCGATGAGGAGCTTCAACGTGGCCGAGACGTTCTTGTCGAACTTCGTCTTGTAGGCCTTCGCTGCGAACTTCTTCATCGTCTTGTAGACGGTCTTGGCCTTGACCTTGGCGCCGGTGAGCGCGGTGACCTTCTTGTAGTCACGCGAGACGAAGAGGAAGTAACGCGTGTCCTTGCTCTTGTTGTGGCCGGAGAGAAGGGGGTCGTCGTTGACGTCGCTCGGCGACATCTTGACGCACTTGAAGGCCTTCATGCCGACAAGGACCTTGTTGTCGTCGAGGACGACCTTCTCGATCTTGTCGAACGAGCCCTGCTCGGCGCCGTCCGTGACGTAGATGAACATCGGCTTCGCGAGCAGCTCGACGTCGGCGCTCTCGCCGGCTTCCGAACCTTCACCCGTGACGACATCGGTCTTCGGGGAGACGCGGCTGGCCGAACCCCATTGCGCGGTGAGGACCCTCACCGTGGCAGGAGAGGCGCCTCAGCAGGCGCCGGCGACGGCCGGCTGGCCCGACCAAAGAAGGACGACGCCCAAAAGGAGCGCAAAGATCATCGTGTTCCGCATACGTAGCCTCTCGATTCCGGCCGGGGCGCCCGAAAGCTGATCCGGCTCAAAGCTGAGTAAAATGCCTCTTTCGAGGGGTTCTGTGGGGGATTCTAGGGTTGCCGGGCCCCATGCGCTACCCCCCGTAGCAGTGGACCCAGCAATACGACGACGATCGTCCTTCCTGGGTTCCCTCCCCAGCAGCAATCGAGCGGGCCATGGTCCTGCCTGCTCACGACATCACAAGCTGTTGCTTGCAAACGACTTAGACGAACATGAGTACGTAGCCCGTTGCCAACAGGATCTGAAGGACCGCGTAGATCGCCGCGGTACGAACGAAGGTCCCGAATCCCATGGCGAGCCCCTCCTTGTGCATGATCGTCACGGCCACCAGCGTGCTCGCCGAGCCGATCGGCGTGAGGTTGCCCCCCAGGTTGGCGCCGAAGACCACCGCCCACCAGAGCGAGGAGTCTCCGGCCGTGCCCATCCCCTTGAGGATGTTCGCGAGCATGGCGGCAAGCGGGATGTTGTCGGTGACGGAGCTGAAGAGCGCGGCGCCGATCAGCACGGCGGCGGTGCCTGCGACCGGGCCCAGGCCGACCAGGTGCTTGAGCCCGACGCCGATGGCCGCGAGTACCTGCGCCTCTTCGATCACGGAGATGAAGAGGAACAGGCCGATGAAGAAGCCGATCAGATCCCAGTCGATGGCTTCGTAGAAACGCCCGGCCGTCGCGCGGAACCGCAGGAGCATGATCGTGGCGAAGCCCAGTGCCACGTAGCCCATCCCGAGGTCCTGCACGTAGGGCAGGATCGACGTCGTCGCGATCACGCCGATGAAGCAGAGCGTCATCACGGTGCCGAACCAGAAGAAGCCGCGGCTCTCGATGCCGTCGTTCTCGTCGAAGCCCGACACGAGCTTCGCAGCCTGGGCGCGATCCTCCTCGGTCGCCAACTTGTGGATGCCGAACAGGCGGGCACCCAGCCACAGCGTCAAGGCCGTGGCCACGACCACGTAGGGCGCCGCCGTCAGGAAGAAGTCGATGAAGCTGATGCCGGCCGCGTTGCCCACGATGATGTTGGGGACCGAGCTGATGAGTGTCAGCAAGCCGCCGATGTTCGTCAGCAGGGCTTCGATGAGGAGGAACCCGAGCAGCTTGTCGCGGCGCCCGAGCTTGTCGAGCGACACGGCCGTGAGCGAGCCGACGATGATCATCGCCGTCACGTTGTTGAGCACGGCCGAGAACACCACCGTCATGAGGCCGTAGTAGATGAGCAGCTTCTGCGGCTCGCCCCGCGAGGCCTTGGTCAGCTTGATGGCGATCCACGTGAACAGCCCGCTGCGCGACGTGAGGTCGACGAACAGGCTCGAGCCGAGGATGATCGCCACGACTTCCCAGTTCACCGGCGGGATGTAGACCGGGAGCGGCAGGATGTGCTCACCGAACTGCACGCTCGCTTCGCGCGGGTAGATGCCGAAGATCGCTGCGAGCAGCAGACCTCCGATCGTGAAGCAGCCGACGATCACGGACTTCTTGGCGTGCAGTTTTTCCTCGAGGGCCAGGCACGCGATCAGGGCGACCAGCAGCCCCCCGAAGAAGACGGTCGTACCGGTACTCACGTCATGCGCGGCGAGGGGTAGGAGGAAATCCATCGGTCAGAGCATCAGGATCGGGACGTGCCGGAGCTCGATCACGAGCGGGTAGGCCAAGCCGTGCATCGCGAGCTGGTCCTCGTCCTTCGTGTGCAGCACCAGCAGGTCGACGTCGCGCTCCTCGATCAGCCGCCGCACCTCCTCGATCCGGTGTCCCATGAGGACCGCCGCCTCGACCTCGAGCGGCACCTGGGCCTCGGCCAGGCCCTTCGCGCACGACCTGATGTAGTCGCGCGGATCCTTGAGCAGGCGCTGCTGGATGGTCTCGCGCGCCGTGGCCGTGTCGATCTGCTGGATCTTGCCGATCGCGTCGAGGTAGCGCTCGAAGACATGGTCGTCCTCGACGTGGGCCAGGCAGAGCGTGCCGCTCGCCTCGGTCAGGTGTGCCGACCAGCTCACGAGACGGTGATCGCCGGCCAGGTGATCGGTGAGCGCCATGACGGTCTTCGTGCCATCGGCCTCGAACGGCGTGGGCACCGCCTTCGCCTTGGCCTCGGCGTGCGGATTCGGCAGGAGCAGCACCGGCATCGGCACTTCCTGCGCCAGCACGTCCACGTAGCGTCCGAGCGTGTACGTCCACGGCCACGCCTGGCTGTGCAGGCTGCGGTAGGTGACGACGAGGTCGGGCACGGTCTCCTCGACGACGTCGAGGAGCTCGCGAACGCTGCCGAAGGCGTCGCCCGCGATCACCTCCCACGCGACGCTCTCCTGCTTGTCGGTCAGGACCTGCAGCAGGGTCTTGGCGCGCTCGGCCCAGGCGTCCGCCTCGGCGCGTGGCAGATCTGTGAGGACGACGACCGTTTCGACGTTGACGGCCTTGTGGTCGTACGGCGCTCGCGCCGCGGACTTGAAGACGCTCTCGAACTGGTCGACCTTTGTCACCCGCGGGAAGATACCAAGGCCGCGGCGCGGGCAGGCGACACCGCGCTAGGATGCGCCCATGCGGTTCTGTTTCCTCCTGCTCGTGTCCCTTCTGCCCGCGGCCCTCCCCATGGTCGCTGCCGAGGCCGCGCCGAAGCTCACGGACCCGAAGCTGCGCAAGGCCGTCGACAAGGCGGTCTCACGCGGCCTGACGGCCCTCAAGCAGCAGCAGGCCGGCGGCGGCGCGTGGACGTTCGACGGGGACGCCGGCCTGGGGGTCGGCGCCGCCGGCAAGGCCGCCAACCGCGACGCGACCGGCGGGCTCACGGCGCTGGCGCTGTACGCGATCTCGGCGGCCGGCACGCCGGCCAGCGACCCGGCGATCCAGCGCGGGCTCGAATGGGTCGCCAAGAACCCGCGACCCTTCAGCAAGGACGGCACGTTCGGTACCTACAGTGCGTCCCTCCTCGTGCTCGCGCTGACGCGCATCAGCCCGGAAACGCACGGCAAGCGCATCCGTGCGTTGGCCGACCTGCTGGTGAAGGCGCAGCTTGCGAGCGGCCTGTGGAACTACCGTCTCGACGGGGCCGGCGCGTCCGATCTCGCGCGCGGCCTGCCCGGGGCCGGGCTCTCGACGGCCGGCGACAACTCCAACACGCAGTTTGCCGTGCTCGCACTCTGGGCCGCGCAGGCGCGCGCCGGGGTGAAGGTGCCCAAGGCGACGTGGACGAAGGTGCGCGATCACTTCGGCAAGACCAAGCTGCGCGGCGGTTCCTGGGGCTATCGGCCGTCAAAGACCGGGCGCGGTACGGGCATTGCCACCAAGGGACGTCCGGCGATGTTCTGCGCCGGCGTCACCTCCTGGCTCTACGCGGTGGCCGGCATGCAGGGCGGCACGACATCACCCCAGAAGTCGCTCCTGAAGGCACTCAAGAAGGTGCGCGCGAGCCGCTTCGCGAAGGATGCGAAAAGCGTGTGGGCGGTCAGCCCGGTGCGTACGTGGGACGACCTGTACCTCGGCTGGGGCGTCGAGCGCATGGCTTCCGCACTCGACGTGGACGGCGCCTGGTTCGAGGCCGCCGCGAAGGCCTTGGTCGTGGCGCAGGCTCCGAACGGCCGCTGGGTACCGGGTACGCGCGGCATCGCGCGCACGCATGGCGACAGCCGGCACGTCTACGAGACCGCTCTGGCGCTGCTGCTGCTCACGCGCTCGACGTCCGGCATCACCGGGCGCTGACGGCTGGCTATGACGCGGAGGTGCCTACGACGCGCGGCGCACGAGCCGGCGCGCGACGGCTGAGACGAGATCGCCGCCGATCACGAGCAGCGAGCCCAGCAGGATGTAGAAGACCATCTCGTCGTACTTCGGCCCGCTCGATCGCGCCTCGTCGATCAGCCAGCCCAGCGAGGCGAGGTGCAGGATGCCGAGCACGGTCGCTTCGCGCACGCACGTCTCCCAGCGGTAGAAGAAGTACAGCAGGAAGCGCGGCATGATCGCGGGCCAGATGCCGATGACGGCAATCTTCGCGCGGCCTGCACCCAGCGCGCGCAACGCCACGAGTGGCTTGCGTTCCACGTTCTCGACCGTCTCGGCGTTGAGGCGTCCGAGGATGCCCGTGTTGTGGATCGCCAACGCGAGCACCGCCGGCCACGCCGGCGAGCCGAGCATGCTCATCAGCAGGTAGGCGATGATGTACTCCGGCAGCGCGCGGAGCACGATGAGCACGAGCCGCGTGCCGGCCACGACGACGCGCCAACTCCAGCGCGCCAGCGGCCCCGGCGGCGCAGCGGACGGCGCGAAGGGTTGTGGCGTGGCCACGTTGCGCGCAGCGAACCAGCAGAAGACGAGGCTGCCGAGCGCCGCGAGCACGATGGCGAGCACCGAGATGGCGAGCGTGCCGATCGCGGCTTCCGTGCCGCCTTCGGTGTCGAGTCCGCTGACCCCCTCCTCGAGCCGCTCCTCGGTCCAGTCCGCCACGACGGCCCAGTCCCAGGGCTTGACCACCATGCCGTCGGGTGTCGCCTCGCGCAGCGGCCAGGGCCGCATGTCGCCCAAGAAGCGGTCGAGGTTCTCGGCGCGCCGCGCGGAGAACGCGTCGCGCCACGCGAAGTCGCCCACGAACCAGCTCGCCACGAGCAAAGCGACGAAACAGCCCAGGCTGAACCGGAGGAAGCGGCTGCGCGGGCGGGAGCGCTTGAGCTCCGCGATCCGGGCTTCGGTGTGGTTCGCCGCGACGCTCATGCGACGAACCTCTTGCGCAGCTGCCCGCTCCACGCGTCGAAGAGGATGATCACGGCCATGAGGACGTAGAGGTGCGTCCAGACCTCGCCGTAGTTGTTGCTGTTGAAGGACTGCTCGACCTCACGACCGACCGTAGCGAAGCCGAAGAAGCCGAGCACGGCCGAGGAACGGAGGGCGCACTCGAAGCGGTAGAACGCGTAGGCCAGCATGTCCGGCAGCGCGCGGGGTACGAGGCCGAAGAAGTAGATCTGCACGCCGGACGCGCCGGCCGCGCGCAGCGCGTCCGCCGGCCGGCGATCCGCTTCGTCGATCATCTCCGAGAAGATCTTCGCGAGCGTGCCGCCGTAGGGAATTGCGATGGCAATCACGGCGGCCAGCGGCGTGATGCCGAATGCGGCCAGGAGCAGCAGGGCCCACAGGACCTCGTGGATCGAACGCATGAAGCCCGTGAGGAGGCGGGTCGCGCCGTAGACCGCGGGCGCGATCGTGCGCGCGAACCACGTGCGGCCGCCGACGGGATCTCCCGTCCACCACGCGGTCGAGGCGAAGAAGCCCAGCACCAGACCGAGCAGCAGCGAGAGGCTCATGGCCGCGGCGGCGTAGATGACGGTGGTCTTCAAGGCCTGCAGCGAGAGGATCAGCAGCGGCGGCGTGCCCGGCGGCACGCTGCTGGCCTCCGAAGCGAACGCGGGGGAGAAGGCGCGTCCGAAGAACTTCTTGGCGATGTCGAGCCCGCCCTCGTTCGGCACGAGCTGGCCGAAGCTCATGTCGAGATGCAGGAAGGCCCAGACGCCGGCGCCGAGCAGGGCCAGCAGCACGGCGCCGCGCGTGCGGATCGGGAAAGGACGGCTCAGGTCGCCCTCAGGCACCATCGGCGAGCATCTCGGCCTCGTCGAGGTCGTAGAGCGCGTGGAACTCGTCGTCGCCTACGCCGTCGGCCCGCGCGTCGAACACGACGCGGCCGCCGCGCAGGCCGACGAGACGCGGGAAGCAGCTGCGCGCCAGCTCGAGGTTGTGGATGCTCATGACGAGCGTGAGACCTTCTTCGCGGGAGACACGCGTGAGGAGTTCGACGGTGTCGCGTGCGCGCGCCGGATCGACGGACGACACCGGCTCGTCCGCGAGCAGCGCCACAGGCCGCTGGAAGAGCGCGCGCGCCAAGGCGACGCGTTGCTGCTGTCCGCCGGACAGGGTGTCCGTCCGCTCGTAGAGCTTCTCTGCGATGCCCACGCGCTCGAGGATCTCGTAGGCGCGCGCCGTCGCCGTCTTGCTCGGCAGCAGCATCGAGCGCGCCGAGGCGAAGAGGCCCTGTTGGCCGAGGCGGCCGGCCATCACGTTCTGTACGACGCGCAGGTTGGGCACCAGGCTCAGATCCTGGTGCACGAAGCCGATCGCGGCGCGCACGTCGCGAAGCGCGCGCCGCGAGAGGTTGCCGAGGGTGTCGCCGTTCACGTGGACGACACCTTCGTCAGGCCGGACCATGCCGTTGAGCAGCCTCAACAAGGTGCTCTTGCCGGCTCCGGAGGGGCCGACGAGGGCTACGGCCTCGCCGGCCTCGATCGTGAGGTCGACATCTTGCAGGGCAGCCGTGGTCCCGAAGCGCACCGTGACGCCCTCGAGCCGGAAGCCGCTGGCCTTGCCCTGCATGATCATGGGTTGTCTTGCTCAGTTCCGCGGGCGCAGCAGACCGAGCTTCTGCGCCAGAACGCGGATCGGCTCGAAGTCGGCGTTCGTGGCGGCGATCATGCCGCTGCGCTGGAACCCGCCGAGGAGCATGTCGCCCTTCATCGCGAGCAACGCCTTCTGCAGCTTGTCCGTGAAGCCGGCCCCGTAGGTCGTGTCGAGCTTCGGGTGCGCCGTGAAGTTGTAGTCCGGGTAGTCCGGCGTCTTCCAGATGATGCGGCACACCTTGGGATCGGTCGTGCCCTCCTTCACGCGGCGGTCGTAGGTCGTGTAGCTGACCGCGCCCACCTGGACCGCGCCGCTCTCGACCTGCTCGCACGTCTTGTCGTGGCTGCCGGAGAAGGCCGGCTCCGCGCCGAGGAAGTCCTTGGGCGACTTCTCGGTGTTGGTGCGGATGAAGTGCTCGGGCATGAGGCGCCCGGACGTGCTCGACTTGCTGCCGAAGGTGAAGGACTTGCCGGCGATCGCCGTCGGGAACGCGTCGCTCCGCTCGAGGCCGCTGTCCTTGTGGGCGATGAAGTAGGAGTGGTACTTCGGGTCTTCGACGCCCTGGGCGATGGCGCGCGCGCCCTTGACGCGCTCGCGTGCCTGGGCGCCGGTGAGGCCGCCGAACCACGCAAGCATCACGTCGCCGTTCTCGAACATCTGCACCGACGCGGCGTACTTCGTCGCGTGCACGTACTCGCACGCCACGCCGAGCTCCTTGGCGAGGTAGTCGGCGACGGGCGCGAACTTCTCGCGCATACGGGTGGGGTCCTCGCCGGGGATGGCGGTGAACTTGAGGGTGGGTTTGGCACCGTCACCGGACTCGTCGGCCTTGCCGCCACAGGCGGCCAGACCGAGGGTGAACACGAGGGCAAGGCCAAGGGCCAGCAGTCGTCGCATTGGGAATCTCTCTCCTGGGGGCTTGATCCATTTGGATTGCCGATGTAGATGGTGTGTATCGACAATCCCGTATAAGGCTGACCCCTGGGTGGTGGCAAGCCAAACAGCAGAGATGCCGACGGTTCGGGACTTTGGGAGGTTTCCATGGCGCACACCGATCCGCTCTCGATCCGGCAGCTGGAGGTCTTCGTGGCCCTGGTGGACCAGGGGTCGTTCACCAAGGCAGCGCGCCACATGGGGCTCAGCCAGTCGACCGTCAGCGGCCACATCGCCGATCTGGAGAAGCGCTTGGGCGTCCGTCTTGTGGGCCGTGAGCGGACGGGCGTCACGCCCACGGGCGCGGGCGAGATCCTGCTCCGGCCTGCGCGCGACGCGCTCCGGGCCGAGCGCAACGCCCGGATGGCGGCGGCCGAGCTGACCGGGCTCCTGCGCGGCACCCTCTCGCTGGGCGGCTCGACGATTCCCGCCGTCTACCTGATCCCCGGCCTGCTTACGCGCTTCCGCGACATGCACGCCGGCGTCACGGTCCATCTGCTTACCGGCGACTCGACCGATGTCGTCGAGCTTGTGCGTACGGGCGACGTGGATGTCGCCGTCACGGGCGTGAAGCCGCGCGCCCGTGGGCTCCAGGTGGAGCGCCTCGGCAGCGACGAGCTCGTCCTCATCACGCATCCGGACCATGCCCTGGCCGCCAAGAAGAGCGTGACCCTCCAAGAGGTCCTGCCGATGCCGGTCGTGCTGCGGGAGGAGGGCTCGGGCACGCGCCAGGCGATGCTCGAGGCCATGGGGATGCGGCACAACGAGCGCGAGCTCGATGTCGTGTGCCACGTCGGCAGCACCGAGGCGGTCAAGGCTGCCGTGCGCGCGGACTTGGGGATCTCCTTCGTCAGCAATCTCGCCGTCGTCAACGATCTGAAGGCGGGTGCCCTGGCCGTGGTGCCGGTGAAGGGTGTGAGCCCGCGCCGTGACTTCTGGATGGTCGCGCGCGAGGAAGACGACATCTCGCCCGCCGGCCGCGCGTTCTGGAACGCCGTCTGCGAGCTTCAGCCCGCATAGCCCCGAGCGTTCTCCCGGAAGGTCTGCCGCGATGGGGGGGTGCCGGGTTCATCTGTGGGCCATGCAGCCCCGCCGCGCCCCGCTCTTGCGCCTGCTCGACTACATGCGGCCGCATCGTGGCCGGGTCCGGCTTGCGACCACGTGCTCGATCCTCAACAAGCTCTTCGATCTGGCGCCGCCGTTCCTGATCGGGATGGCCATCGATGTCGTCGTCATGCGTGAGGCCTCCTTGCTCGCCGGCTTCGGCGTGCAGGACCCCACCACGCAGCTCTGGGTGCTTGCCGCGATCACGCTGGTCGTCTGGGGCGCCGAGTCGCTGTTCCAGTTCTGGTACGGGATCCTCTGGCGCAACCTGGCCCAGACCGTGCAGCACGAGATGCGCCTCGACGCATTCGGCCATCTCCAGACGCTGGAGATGGCCTACTTCGAGGACCAGAGCACCGGCATGCTGATGTCGGTGCTCAACGACGACGTGAACCAGCTCGAGCGCTTCCTGGACAACGGCGCTACGCTGCTCCTGCACGTACTCACGACGACCGTCGTCATCACCACCGTGTTCTTCGTGCTCGCGCCCGAGGTGGCCTGGATGTCCATGCTGCCCGTGCCCTTCATCCTCTACGGCTCGTTCAAGTTTCAGAAGCGCATCGCGCCGCGCTACGAGAGCGTCCGGGAGCAAGTGGGTGTCCTCAACCACCAGCTCGCCAACGATCTCGGCGGGATCGCAACGATCAAGAGCTTCACGACGGAGGATCACGAGGTCGAGCGCCTGCGCGTGCAGAGCGACGTCTACCGCGATCGGAACCGCCACGCGATCCGCCTGAGCTCGGCCTTCTCGCCGCTCATCCGCATGGTGATCGTCACCGGCTTCACCGCCACGCTTGTCTACGGCGGCATCCGTGTCCTCGAGGGCGGGCTCAGCGCGGCCGCCTTCGCCCTGATGGCGTTCCTGACCCAGCGCCTGCTCTGGCCGCTCACGCGTCTGGGCGAGACGTTCGACCTCTACCAGCGCGCCATGGCGTCCACGTCCCGCGTCCTCGATCTGCTTGACCTCGAGCCCAAGATCCAGTCCGGCCCTGTCGTGCCAGCGGCGCCGGTCCCGGGCGAGCTCGTGTTCGATGACGTCCAGTTCCACTACCGCCCGGGCTACCCGATCTTGCGGGATCTCTCGCTGCGCATGCCGGCGGGCGAGACGACGGCGGTGGTGGGGCCGACAGGCTCGGGCAAGACCACGCTCGTCAAGCTGATCCTGCGCTTCTACGACGCGACGGGGGGCGGGATCCGGCTCGACGGGACGGACTTGCGCGAGCTCGACCTGCGCGCGCTCCGGCGCAACGTCGGCCTCGTGAGTCAGGACGTGTTCCTGTTCCATGGCACGGTGCGCGAGAACATCGCCTACGGCAAGTTGGACGCGTCGCTCGAGGACGTCATCGCGGCGGCGCAGATCGCGGAGGCGCATGCGTTCATCGAGGAACTCCCGGAGGGCTACGAGACGACCGTGGGCGAGCGCGGACAGAAGCTCTCGGGCGGCCAGCGGCAGCGCATCTCGATTGCGCGTGCGGTGCTCAAGGATCCGCCCATCTTGATCCTCGATGAGGCGACGTCGTCGGTGGACAACGAGACCGAGGCGGCCATCCAGCGCTCGATGGAGAAGATCGCGGTCGGCCGCACGACGATCGTGATCGCGCATCGGCTCTCCACGGTCCGCAACGCGGACACCATCTACGTGCTGGACCGAGGCCGGCTGGTCGAGCAGGGTCACCACGACGATCTCGTCGCTGCGCGCGGCGTCTACGACATGCTCTGGCGCGTCCAGACGGGCGAGCTCACCACTTCGTAGACGACGCCAAGCTGCATGTAGGGGCGGTCTGAGCTACGGCTTGGCCGTAGCGGTTGGCCGCCCACGAAGCTCCAGCGTGCGTGTCCGTGTCGGCCCCAGCTACCGCTCGATCACCTCGCCGCCTTCCTTGGCGGAGACGACGACGCCGTCCTTGACCTCGATCTGCGCAGGCGGCGTGACGAGCCACACGACGTGGTCGGGCAACAGCGCCTCCTGGACCCAGGCGCCCTCGGGCAGGCGCTCGACGACGACCTGCTCGTCGGGGAAGTCCTTCGGGAGCTCGAGCAGCACGATGTCGCGCTCGCCCTCCTCCGTGTTGGCCAGGCTGTCGAGATGTTCCTCGCAGACCTCGCACGAGGCGCGCCAGATGATGATCAGGCCGGTCTCGATGCGCTGCTCTTGCGTGAGCCAGCCGTGCAGCACCGTGTCGGACAACTTCTTGCCCGCCATCGTCTCGAGATCGAGCTCGACCCAGCGCTTGAAGTTGCTTGGCGTCGTGTCGCCGGGCTTGGCCTCCCGGTCGATGAGCAGCGGGCCTGCGAGGCTCAGCGCCGCGACGATCCCGACGACCGCCCACGGCAGCTCGCGCGTGCCGGGCTCGAGGCGCCACGGACGGCTGAGCAGCAACAGCAGCGCGAGCCCACCGTCCACCGCGAGCATCAGCGTCGGCGCGATCGAGATGGCGGCGCCGAAGCAGCCGCAGTCCTCCTCCCCGTCCGCGATCTGCATGCCGAGCACGAGGAGGAAGGCGCCGACGAGCAGGAGAGCTGGCAGCCAGCCCCGCGAGGGCCGGAGCAGCGCGACCAGGCCGACGACCAACTCGATGCCGACCACCACCTTGAACAGCACGCCCGTCGCGAAGGGCAGCGAGCTGACGGCGTCCGGCAGGTCGGCGGGCGTGCCCTGCAGCAGCTTGAACACACCTCCGAAGAGGATCCACAGGGCGACGACGCGCGTGATGAGGCCGGCGGGAAGCATGGCGTGAGTATCCACGCCTCGCGGGGCTTGGGCCATCAATCGCTAGCGGGCGTTGGCCTGAAGCCAGGTCAAGACACGGGCGCGGTTGGCGCCGAAGAGGCCGGCGCGCGGTCCGTACTTGCGAACGAAGCGGGGCCAGTCGCCCGCGCCCATGGAGCCCGGGTCGAAGGGCTCGTGGCACGCGCCACAGTGGCTCATGTAGAGCGTCCGTGCGCCCTCATCTGCGAAAGCCGGCCGCGTCGCGGTCGCAGCGACCGGGGAGGCCGCCTCCTCGGAGGCGCCGCCATACATCTTGGCGCGCAGGCCGGGATCGGCCGGCACCGAGAAGCCGGAGCAGGCCGCACCGAGGGCGCAGATCACGGCGCCGAGGATCAGCAACGCAGCGAAACGGTGCGTGGTGCTCGCGTGGGTCATCGTGGTTCCTCCACTCACCGTGGTTAGAAGTACGTGCTGAACGACAGCGTCCACTCGTGGCCGTCGTTGCCGTTCTCGGGCCACAACCAGGCGTAGTCGAAGCGGACGACCGTGCCCTCGGTCAGGCGGTAGTTGAGCCCCAACACGAGGCTCTCGAGGTCGTCGTTGAAGCTGGCGCCCGTGACGCGGTCGTCGAGGTCCATCGTCTGGTAGCGCGCCGCGAGCGTGAAGTGCGAGGTCGGCTGAGCCGCGCAGCCGTCACACGCCCGCAGGCTGCACGGGAAGAAGTGGTAGGCCAGCTGGACGTAGTAGGCGTCCATGCCGCGTACCGCCGTCGCCGGATCGGCCGCATCGCGGCCGATGTCGTAGCGGTAGTACTCGCCCTGGAACTCCCACGCGCCCTTGCGCAGCAGCACGTCGACGGCATAGCCCCAGAGGTCGTTGTCATCCTGGTCGTCGTACGTGCCGTAGGTGCCCGAGGCACCGAGCTCGAGGTAGTCGAAGAAGCCGCCGGCCTGCGTGTAGTTCACACGGCCCCAGACCTGCTTGCTGTCGTTGTTGTCGCGCTTCCAGGACTGGCGGCCGTCGCGGACGCCACCGCTGTTCGTGAAACCGTCCGAGAAGCCATTGCTGAGCATCACGTCGTAGCTGATGGAGCCGCAGCTGATCGGGCAGCTGCCAAAGAGCCCGACGCCGGGCTGACCGAAGCCCGTCGGGACCATGTAGCGCGCAACCCACGGACGCAGCGTGAAATCGTTGAGCGGATCGTCGTGATACTGGTTGTAGCGGCCGAAGGGAACCAGCGGCGCGCCCACCTTCAGGTTGAGGAAGTCGTTGTAGTGCCACGCAATGGTGAAGTGTTCGAGCTTCACGTCGCCGTCGCGGTTGCCGCCGCCGATGCCGCCGTGCTCGATTTCGAGCTCCATCGACACGTCGACGCACTTCGTGACCTCCGCGTCGAACGTCAGGATCATGCGGTGCAGGTCGAAGAAGGAGTGCGCCGTTGACTGGTCGCGGTACTCGAGCGTTGCGTACCCACCCCAGCGCAACGAGCTGAGGCCGGTCTTGTGGCTGCTTGTGCGCTCCAACCGCGGCTGGGCGATGAGCACCTCGCTCGGCGGGGCGATGGCGCGGGGGGTGGGGGGGGCTGACGGAGTAGGTGCACGCGCGGGCGCGGGCGCGGGCGCGGGTGCCGGTGCCGGTGCCGGACCCGGGGTACGGGACGGCGCCGGGCGCTTGGCAGCGAGTTCGCTGCGCAGCGCCTCGATCTGGCGGGCCTGCTCGAGCAGCAGCTTCTCCAAGCGGTCGATACGCGCGTCGGTCGCGTCATCCGCCCAGGCCGGCTGGGCGGTCAGCGCGAGCCCGGCGAAGGCCGCGAGCAGCGCGCAGGTTCGTGCGACGGTCGTCATCTTCGGTCCCTCCCCAGGACGTGAGGGGGAACAATAATGAGAATCATTCTCATTATCAAGATATGCACGGGCGACGGGAAAGGCCAGGCAATGGGCCCTGCGGAAGACCAGGGCCTGTCCTGGGTGCTTCTCTAGCGCCGGAAGGCGTTGGGGCGGGCCTTGCGCCACCACGCGGAGGCGGCGCGTGCGCTGCCAGCCAGGGGGCTGTCGGGGAAGAGGCGCACGAGGCGGTCGAAGGTCTCCGCCGTGTTGCGGATCGCGGCCAGCGCGTCGTACTTGTCGTACGTCCACCAGTAGACATGGTGGACGCTCGGGCGGTAGTCCACCAGCCGGCGCCAGAGCAGGCCTTCCGAGTAGACGACCTTGTCCATCCCAGCCCAGCCGGCATGCTCGCGCTCGATCTGCTCGAAGAGGTCCATGGAGCGTACGTAGGCGACGGTGGTCGACTCGAAGCGCGCCCGTGCAACCTTGCGCAGGGCGCGCGTAGCCTCTCTCGAGTCCCCGTGCTGCAAGCTGCTCAGCATGCCGCTGAAGCTGTGCGTGTGGCGTCCGTACATCGGGAAGAGAGCGTCCCTCTGATGGAAGAACACGGCGGCCTGCTTGTAGAGCAGGTCCGCGCGCGCCTCACCGTGCGCGCGCTTCGTCCGGCGTTCGAGCTCGGCCAGCGTCATCCACACGCGCAGCTGGCGCGGCAGGCGACCGCGGTCGAGCACGACGGGCTCGGGCCAGGGCTTCAGCCGCACGGTGTCCTCGCCCCAACGACCGGTGTAGATCCCGCCGGCGGCGGCCGGCGCGCTCGGGTGCTTGCGCTTGGGCCACGCGATCGAGCCGCGTTCGCGCCGGCGCAGCGGATCTGTCGCGGGCAAGGGCGTGACGCCGCTGTCGAGACCCTGGGGCGGTGCGACGAGGTAGCGCGAACGCCAGGCCACGGCGACATCGCTCTCGGGTTCCCGGCCGACGAAGTCCTCGAGCTCACGCAGCGCGACGTCGAAGCCACGCTCCGCGGCCAGACGGCGTAGCCAGACGTACTGGAGGAAGCTGCGGTTGGGTGTGCTGAGGCCCTCGTCCTCGGAGAGAAGCAGCACGTCCTCGGGCGCCAGGTCGATCTCGCAGAGACTGGCCAGGGAGCGCACCGAGCCGCGCGCGACGTCCTGGTCGGGCAGGACCGCGGCGCGCGAGAACCAGCGTGCGGCGCCGCGGAGGTCATCTTGACTGACGTGCATCCACGCGATCCTGTTGGCCATGTCGTCGCCGCCGGGGTGGCCCGGATAGCGCCTGAGCCACGCCCTGAGCAGATCGACGGCCTCCTGACGCGAGAACCCGGCGCCGTCCACCCAGCCGACCATCTTGCCGAAGGCGTAGGTGCCGACCTCCTTCCAGCCCTTCCCGGCGTGCAGCGCCACGCGCTTGAAGTAGGGCTCGCGCAGGAAGGCCTCGATGGCGCGCCAGCTGCGCAGCACGTCCCGCGCCTCGCCGTCGCCCTGGGTTGCGATGCGGTCGTGGTCGTTGTCGTAGTCGACGAGGCGCCTGACCTTCGCCGCCGCGACGTCGGCGGCGAGGCGCTCGAAGGCGGCGCGTTCCGGCGCGCTTCCGGAAAAGGCGAGAGCGACGAGCGCATCCTCGGCGTCGGCCGCGTCGTCCCCGGCCGCGAGTGCCTGCAGCCAGGGCAACGCCGCTTCCAGCGGGAGCACCAGTGCTGCCAGGAAGATCAGGTTCTGCCGCACGACGGGCAGCTTGGCCTGTGCGAAGGCCGCTTGGATCTTGGCGAGCTTCTCGGCGTCGTCCTTCATCCCCGGCAGGCGCACCCACGTGGCCAGGAAGCGTGTCCAGCCGGGTCGCGTCGCCAGCTGCGCGATCGTCGTCTTCGACCGCCTCCGGATCGCCGCCCAACGCGCCTGCTCGCGACGCAGCGCGACCTCAGCCTGGGTTTCGGTGCCGAGCCCGGGGGCGGTGGACGCGAGCGGCTCCGGCGTGGCGGACGTGTCCGGCGGCAGCCCGTCTGTGGAAACAGCCACGGGCGGCGGCAGGTCGTCCCCCGAGAGCAGCAACACGAGACCGAGGGTCCCGAGCCCAACGGCCGTCAGCGCGGCGAGGACACGGATTCGTTGCACGGGTGGTTCCCTACTCTTGTCCATCGGTTGCGCCGCGCCCTCGCGTGAGGATTCCGGCGAGGGTCGGCCCCGCATTGCGCGTGCTCCAGCCTCCGGGACGATGGGGACACATGAGCCAGCCCCTCGATCTGCTGTACGCGTCGGCCGAGGACGCAACGCGCACCATCGCGCGCCGGATCCTCGCCCAGGCCAAGGCGGCTGCGAAGCGCCTGCTCGACGCCTCGGACGAGACGGCCCTCCACGACTTCCGGGTCGCGATCCGCCGTCTGCGCAGCACGCTCCGCGCCTGGCGCGGTCCGCTCAAGGGGCGCATCGGCCGCAAGCACGAGCGGATGCTGTCCGCGCTGCAGCGGGCGACGGGGGGCGGACGCGATGCGGAGGTTGCGCTCGACTACCTCGGTGTGCACCCGCTCAAGGAGGGTGCGGCCGCCGACGACGGACACCGCTGGCTCGTCCACCGCCTCTCGGAGCAGTTCCAGGCGTCCATGCAGGACGTGCGCGAGCCCGTGCGGGAGGCGTTCCGGAGGACGCGCCGCAAGCTGCGCCGCCGGTTGCGCGGCAAGCGGCAGCGCACCGCTCCGGTGAGTTTCGCTCAGGCGCTGGCCGCTGCCGTGGGGCGGCATGGCGAAGATCTGCGAGTCCGCCTGGAGCGCGTCGCAACGCGCGCTGACGAGGACGAGGCGCACGAGGCCCGCATCCGCGGCAAGCGTCTGCGCTACCTCGTCGAGCCGGTCGCGAAAGGGTTGCCTGAGGCCGCCGTCCTCGTCAAGCGCTGCCGGGCGCTGCAGGACGTGCTCGGCGACCTCAACGATGCCAGTGTCCTCGCGGCCGCCATTCGTGACTGGCAGTCCGAAGCCGGCCCGACTGCTCGCGAGGGGCTGGATGCGCGCTTGGCGCAGATCGATCGACACGGCGCGACGCTGTTCGCCGCGTTCGCGCGCGACTGGTTGGGCGACGCCCGCGCTGCCCTGGCGGCGGATGTCGCCGCGCTGGTACGACGCCTGGAAGCCGCGGCACCGAACGTGGAGATCGAGCGCACCTTCCTGCTGCGTACGGCGCCGACGCTGCCCTCCGGGGCCGAGACGTTCGAGATCGAGCAGGGCTACCTCCCATGCGAGCGTGGTGAAGAGCGCGTCCGCCGCAAGCGGGGGGCCGATGGTGTGCGGCTCATCCGCTCGACGAAGGTGGGCAAGGGCCTGCAGCGTCTCGAGCGGGAAGAGGCGATCGACGCCGTGACGTTCGACGCGCTGTGGCTGCAGACCGAGGGCCGGCGCGTGCGCAAACGGCGTCATGTCGTGCAGGAGAACGGTCACACCTGGGAGGTCGATGAGTTCGTCGACCGTGACCTTTGGCTTGCGGAGGTCGAGCTGGACCGCGTCGACGCCGACCTGGAGCTTCCCACCTGGCTGAGCACCGTGCTGGAGCGCGAGGTCACGGAGGACACGGCCTTCAGCAACCAGCGCCTCGCCCGATAGGCCCATGAATGGGCCCTCGAGCGCTGGGCCCCCCTGCGGTTAGCTTCCCGATCAGTACCAGTCCGGGAGGAACCGATGGTTGCACACAACGAGAAGTCTGACGACTACCCCACGGTCATCGGCGCCGACGCCGTCTTCAAGGGCGAGCTGAGCTTCGAGGGCAGCGTCCGCATCGACGGCAAGTTCGAGGGCGGCATCAAGACGCCCGGCACGGTCTTCGTGAGCCAGAAGGGCGTCGTGAAGGCCGAGGTCAACGCAGGCAGTGTCACGGTCGACGGCACGATCGAGGGCAACGTCGTGAGTTCCGGCCGCGTCCAGCTCAATGCCTCATGCAAGCTCAAGGGCGACGTGCGCGCCGCCAAACTGCAGGTCGCCGAAGGCGCCACGTGGTCCGGCATCTGCGAGGTCGGGGCGAACGTCGCCAAGGCTTCGTCACCCGACGCTGCCATGCGGCAGATCTCGGACGCCGCCGCCGGCAAGAAGTAGCGCGCGCGTCACCAGCATGGCGAAACCTCGACATGCGAAGTCAGGAGCCTCGGACGAGCGGCGCATCCTATGCACCTCGTGCGGGGGTCTCCTCGTGGTGGCGGACGTGGCCAAGTCGGTCAGTTGCCGCCACTGCAATGGACGCGTGATCTGCGAGGAACTGCAGATCAACGACTACGTCGCCGTGCGCAACCTGCGCACGGCGAACCGCATCCACATCAAGAAGAAGGGCCACGTCCTGGCCGCGGTGTGGTGTGAGGACCTGCTCGTCGAGGGGCGCCTGCGGGGGGACGCGATCGCGCTCGGCCACGCGCACATCACCAAGAAGGCCCTTCTTGAAGGCAGCCTACGCGCGCGGTCGGTCGCGCTCGAGGAAGGCGCCACCGTGAGTGCCGTCATGCGCATCGGCCCGGAGCACATTCCGGAGCACGAGGCGCGCCAGGCGCCGACGCCGACCGAGGTGCTCGACCAGATGGAGACAGACGCCCGGACGCCGTAACGGTGGGCCGCCCGCGAGTCCCCAGCCACCGACGCCTACTCGTACACCTTCTTCGACAGCGTGCCGTCCGAGCGGCGCATCTCGAGGGTGAAGGTGTCCAATGGGTAGGGGCCGAGGAAGATGCGCTCGCCCTGCAAGCCACGCTGGATCACACCGAGCTCGCGCGCGCTCCGTAGCTTCCCGCTGCGCGTGCCCCCGAAAACCGGCAGCTTGCCGCCGTCTTCCCCGATCACCGTCAAGCCCAACGCGTAGACGCCGTCCTTCTCCATCGCCGGGAGCTCGCCGCGCTGGCCCGGCTGCATGCGCAGCTCGAGCTCGCGGGTCCGGCCCGCAGTGAGGAAGATCTCGGACTCGAGCACAGCACGGCCCGAGAGCACGTCCGAGATGAGCACGTCGTAGACGCCGGGTTCGAGTCGAAACATGAAGCGCTGGCGGCGCTCCGCCCACGACTCCGGTGCTCCCGCGCGCCAACCCCGGCGCTTCCAGCCTGTGCCCGAGCCACCGCGCCGGAAGAACACCATGGGGGCCCGTCGACGCGCGCCCGGTTGGAGCCCGGCGTTGTTGCCGACGAGCGTGACCGTGAGTCCGCCCGGCTTCGTGGCTGCGTGGAGGCGCGCCTGGATGCGGGCTGCGGTCTGGCCGGCCGGGATCGTCACGTCGGGCCGATACCACGCCCGCCGTCCGTCCATCCCGATCTGCACGTTGTAGGTGCCGGGCGGCACCGCGCGGGCGAGCGTGAGGTGGCCCGGCACCGGCGTGCTCGCGTTCAGCGTGAACAGGCTCGCGCCGGTGGCCGGGTCGCCGAACTCCACGGTGACCAAGCCCTTGAGGGCCGCCCCTTGGATGTCCGTCAGCTCGAGCTCGAGCGATGCGTTTGGCAGCGCCGTGAACGTGAACGTCTCGGGCTTGCCCGCGAGCCACGCTCGCGCCGGCCGCGTGTGATGGCCCTCGACGTTCGGGGCGACGGTCAGCGGCCGCGTGGTGCCACGTTGGATCTTCACCTCGCCCTGGCTGTTCGTCACACCCCAGCGCTCGCCTTGGCGTGCGTTCGGGCCCGGGAGGAAGTACGTCGCGCCCGGAGGCCAGGGCTCGATCTGCACGCCCTTGGACTTCACGGGACTGCCGTCTGGCCAGAGGATGCGCACCGTCGTGGGGGGGACGGGCTCCACGATCAGGAACATCTGCACCTTGGGGTCGACCGTGTCGCCGTCGAGCCATGCGTTGCGGTAGCCGGGTGCGACGACGCCGATCCAGCGATCCACGGTCGTCCGCGTGTAGAGCGCCCAGCGGCCGTCCGCGCGCGTCACTTCGTGGTCGGCGTCGCTACGCATCAACCCGGGGCGCTTCTTCGGCAGGACGAACACCGTCGCGCCCTTCACGGGCGTGCCGTCCTTGGTCTGCACGTGCCCCGCCAGGCGGAGCCTGGGCTTGCCCCGGCGCTGGGTCGGCGCCTTCTTCGTCTTCTCCCTGGGCGCGGGTCCGGACGCACCGAAGACCGTGATCCAGAGGATCGCGCCCACGGCCAGCAGCGAGAGGAGGATGACGGGGAAGCGAGTCATGGCGCCGAGACGGGTGCGCTCAGCGCTTCGTCGGGGGCGTGTAGCCCGGGCGCTTCTTCGGCGGGTTCTTCTCGAGCAGGTCCAGCGCGAGTTGGACGGCCTTCTCGAGCTGCGGATCTCGGCCCGCGACGATGTCCTTGGGCCACTGGATCACCTCGTGGTCCGGAGCCACGCCGACGTTCTCGACGACCCACGTCCCGTCTGTGTCCATGATGCCGAAGCTCGCCGCCGTGCAGCTGCCGCCGTCGAGCAGCGGGGGGTAGCCCGAGATGCCGACGAGGCCGCCCCAGGTGCGTGTGCCCACCAGCGGGCCGAGGCCCAGCTTCTTGAACATCCACGGCATGCAGTCACCGCCGGAACCGGCCCGCTCGTTGACCACCATGACCTTGGGGCCCTGGAGCGTTCCGAAGGGCGTACGGCCCAGCCAACCCTCACGGTTCATCCAGTAGCAGAGCACCTGCCGGCTGAGCACGTGGACGACGTGGTCGGCGACCTTGCCGCCGCCGTTGAAGCGCTCGTCGAGGACCAGTCCCTGCTTGTCGAGCTGGCTGTAGAAGTCACGATCGAACGCGGCCAGGCCCGCGCCCGCGGTGTTCGGCATGTAGACGTACGCGAGGCGGCCGCCCGAGAGCTCGTCGACGCGCTTGCGGTTCGCCTCGACCCACGCCTGGCTGCGGAGACGGCCGTCGCGCGCGAGCGGTGTCACCGTGTAGGAGCGCGGCTTGGAGCAGTCGGCGTGGGAAGACACCGTCAGCTCCGTCGGTTGGTTCGCCGTGCCCTCGAACGCCGCGTAGACGTTGTCGCTGCTGCGCAGCGGGCGCCCGTTGACCGAGACGATGTAGTCGCCGGTCTTCACGCCCACGCCGGGGGCGGTCAGGGGCGCGCGCATGCCGGGGTTCCAGTTCTGGCCCTTGTAGATGCGCGCGAAGCGGTAGCGGCCGTCCGCGACGTCGTAGTCCGCGCCCAGCAGCCCGACGTTGATGCCGCCGCCCGCCTTCGCGTAGTCGCCGCCCCGGACGTACTGATGTCCGCAGCAGAGCTCGCCCATCATCTCGCTCATGACGAGGTTGAGGTCCGCACGGTGCTGGACGTGGGGCAGGAACGCCTGCCAGCGCTCCCACATCGCATCCCAGTCGATGCCGTGCAGTTGCGGGTCGTAGAAGAAATCGCGCTGGATACGCCAGCACTCGCGCAGGATCTGCGGCCACTCCTTCTCGGGCTCGACGCGCACCTTCACGCGATCGATGTGGGCCGTCTTGCCGCCCTTGCCGCTCTCGTTCGTGAGCTGCCACCGCGAGCCGACGCGCACGAGCATGGACGAGCCGTTGGCCGAGACGATGAAGCCGCTTGCGCCGGCCACGACGTCCGTGGCCTTGCGGTTCTTGAAGTCAAAGCCCTTGAGTCCCGCGGCGCCGCCCTGCGGCCGGCTGAGGAACAGCAGCTTGCTCTTCGTGCACTCCAGACCGAAGTAGGTGCCGCTGGGGACGGGCAGCGCCAGGATCCGCTGGGAGAGGCCCTCGATGTCGATCGAGGGCTTGGTCGGGTCGGAGGGCTTGGCCGGCTCCTTCTCCCCGTCCTTCTCGTCCGTCTCCGCGTCGTTCTCGTCCTTGGCCTTGCCCTTCTTGCCGCGCTTCTTGCCGGCGGCGTTTTTCTTCTCGCTGTCCTTCTCTTCAGAAGCTTCGTCGTTGCGCGGTTCGAGGGGGTGCTTGCCGTCCTTCTTCAGCACGACCACGTAGAGGTTGCCGGACGGACGCCGCACGGCGCTGCTCGACAGGTCGAGGCCGAAGCGCCGCGGTCCGCTGTCCACCGACGCGCGGAAGAAGAGGTGCTTGCCGTCGCGAGAGAACGCAGGCGAGTCGGCGGTGCTGAAGCCGTCGGTGAGCTTGGTGACCATGCCCGTCGCGACCTCGTACAGCGCGATGCTGTCGTAGGTGGTCTGAGGGTTGCGCTGCTCGAAGGCGATCCACTTCGAGTCCATCGACCAGACACCCGAGGGGCGCAGCTGGCCGAGCGTGCCCTGCGAGACGGTGATCTGCGTCACGGCCTTCGACGCAAGCGTCAGGTACGCCAGGCGGTTGCCTTTGTCGCTGTAGAGGATGTGCTTGCCGTCCGGGCTCCAGCGGGCGTCGTTGTAGAAGCCTGCGCCGTCCAGCGGGAAGCGCTGAGGCTCGTCCCGTCCGCGGCGGTCGCGCACGACGAGGTGGTACTCGCCGCCTTCGTCCGAGAACCACGCGATGCTCTTGCCGTCGGGGCTCCACGCCGGGCTGCGTTGGTGCGACCCCGGGCTGTTGGTCAGGTTGCGCGCCGGCCCGTGCTCGCGCGGAACCGTGATGATCTCGCCGCGCGCCTCGAACACGGCGCGCTTGCCGCTCGGTGAGAGGTCCGCACCGCGTACGAAGCCCTTGACCGACTGCCAGCGCGGCAGGCGCCCGAGGCCGTCCGTCTGGACCTTGATCTTGAGGCGCTGGAACGACTTGGTGGCGGGGTCGTAGAGCCGGATCGCGCCCGCGACGGTGAAGGCAAGCACGCCGCCGCCGGCGGACATGTTGCGCACGCCGAAGTCCGTGAAGTCCGTGATCTGCTCCGGGGCCTTCTTGCTGCCGGGGCGATAGCGCCAGATGTTCATCTGCAGGTTGCCGCCGCCGGAGTCACGGTCGGAGGCGAAGTAGACGTCGTCGCCCACCCAGCAGGGGAACGTGTCGGACGCGACGCCGTGCGGCACCTGCTCGACGTCGTGCGTCGCGGGATCGTAGATCCAGACCGGCGGGACGCGGCCCCCCCGGTAGCGCTTCCAGGAGCGGAAGGCATCGCTCCAGGGCGTGTAGGCAATGCGATTGCCGGAGGCGTTGTAGGTCGCGTGGCCCGCGCGCGGAATGGCGAGCGCTTCGGGCATGCCGCCGTCGAGCGACGCGAGGAACAGGCGCCGCACCCGCGCGCCGCCCACGCGCCCGCTGGCGAACAGCACGCGCTTGCCGTCCGGGTGCCAGTCGCGCACGTAATCGCCGTCGGGATGCCACGTCAGGCGCCTCGGCGCACCGCCGTCGACGGAGATCACGTAGACGTCGGCGTTGCCTTCGTACTCGCCGCTGAAGGCGATCCACTTGCCGTCCGGGCTGAACTTCGGTCCGACTTCGCGGCCGACGTGGCTCGTGAGACGTCGGGCGGTGCCGCCCTTGCGGCCGACGATCCACAGGTCCTCGGCGTAGACGAACGCGACGTGCTCCTTGGACACCGTCGGCATCTGCAGCAGGAGGGTCTCGTCAGGCGCCTTGGGCGCGTCGGCGAAGGCCGGCAGCGCGGCAAGGGCCAGGACGGCGATCCAGGTGAGATGGCGTACGAAGGGCATGGGTGGCTCCGGTCGGGCTGGGCTGGGCGGCCAAGCCTACGTGAACCGCCACCCAGCGTCTGCGTACACTCCGGACGTGCGCCCCCTCCTCGCCATGCTCGCGCTCCTGTGTGCCGGGTGCGGCGCTGCGCCCACTCCGGCCGGGCCCCCCATCGTCGCCACCTTCTCGATCGTCGCGTTCGATCCGGCTACCGGCGATCTCGGTGTCGCCGTGCAGAGCCGCTTCCTCGGCGTGGGCGTCGTGGTGCCTTGGGTGCGCGCCGATGTCGGCGCCGTGGCGACGCAGGCGCTCGCCAATCCGACGTTCGGGCCCGAGGGGCTCGACCTGATGGATGACGGCGTCGCCGCCCCCGACGCGCTGAAGCGTCTGATCCAGTCCGACGCGGGGCGTGCGCGGCGCCAGGTCGGGCTGGTGGATGCTCGCGGCAAGGCGGCTGCCTTCACGGGCAAGGGAACGCTCGCTTGGGCCGGGCACGTGGTGGGCGAGGGCTACTGCTGCCAGGGCAACATCCTTGCGGGCGAGGGCGTCGTGAAGGCCATGGCGGCGGGCTTCGAGGCTGGGAAGGGGGCGCTCGCCGAGCGCCTTGTCGCTGCGCTGCGTGCGGGCCAGAAGGCCGGCGGCGACAAGCGCGGTCGGCAGTCCGCCGCGCTTCAGGTCGCGCGCCGTGGCGGCGGCTACCGCTCGGCGAACGACCGCTACATCGATCTTCGTGTGGACGATCACAAGACGCCGATCGAGGAACTGGCGCGCCTGCTGAAGCTACGCCGCGGATTCGGCCGCGCCGCGCGCGTGCCGGAGCGCTTCAAGAACCTCGTGCGAGAGTCGCGTGTACCCGCGGAGACAGGCCGGGGGCCGCGCGCGTTGTGGGAGCACTGGCAAGGTCTGAGGCGTGCGGGGGATTGGAAGGCCGTGCTGGGGCTCGCGAACGACGACTATCGGCGCACGAAGACCATTGAGGATCTGCTGCTTGCCGAGACGAACCCGAAGGCGCAGCAGGTGGTGGCGGCCCGCGGGCGCTACATCGGCACCGGCTTCGGCGGCCCAGAGGATGCTCCGCGTACGGCGCATCTCTTCTTCGCCGTGCCCGGTCGCCATGAGGCGGTGATGGTGCTGATGGTCAAGGAGAAGGACGGCTGGCGCACGGTGCCGTAATCGCGGCCTCTGTGTCCGTGTCCGTGTCCGTGTGGGAGTGCACGTGGCAAGCCAGGGGAGGTGGAGGGCAAAGTCGAAGTCAAAGTGTCCAGACGCGACGTAGGAGCGACCCTCGTGGTCGCCCGGGACGCCATCTCCGTCGTGAGCCCTTTACGGGTAGGGCCGACCCTTGTGGTCGCCCGCGGGCCTCGTAGGCGCGTGTCCGTGAGAGGTGGTGCGAGGTCGTGCGGGTGTTCTTCGTGCGAGTGAGGGTGCGCTAGGTGGCGTGGGAGTTGGGGTGGGCGTGGGAGTGTTCGGGCTACGCCCGAACCCGGCCCACCACGGGGTCCCACTCGCTCTTCAGCACGCCATAGCGCAGATGGTCGTCCAGGCCGATGCCCTCCATCCAGCGCGCCTCGCGCTCACGTCCCTCCAGCGGGATGCCCAGCTTCTCGGGGATGCGCTGGGAAGCCCTGTTGGCGCCGACACACGTCATGCGCACGCGCCGGAAACCCCACGGCCCGAACGCGGCAGTGATCAGCGCGGCCGTGGCCTCCGTGCAGATGCCCCGCCCGTGGTGCTCCGCATGCGTCCAATAGCCGATCTCGACCTCGGCTGTCTCGACGGCGATGCGGTGGAGGCCCGTGCCCCCCAGGAGCGCGCCCGTCTCGCGATCGAAGGTGCCCATCGTGAAGTCCGGGTCCTCCTCCTTGGCGCGATTGGTGTCGAAGGTCCGGATCGTCTCGAGGGAGTCGCTCAGCGTCTTGTGCCCGGTCGCGCCCCACGGCAGCCAGGGCACATAGGCCTGACGATGGGGGTCTATGGCCCGGAACAGGGCCGTCGCGTCCTCTTCCCGGTACCAACGGACCACGAGACGCTCGGTCTCGATGGAACCGGGCAGCGGGTCAGGGCGTAACCAACGCGGCGGCGTACTCATGTCCCCAGCATCGGGGGCCGGAGGCCCGGGATTGCGGCTCCGTCCGCAACGCCTGAGTCTTTCGTCCTTTGCCAGCTGAGTGTCATCGGGGGCGCCCGCCGATACGGTATTCGCAATCACAACCGATTCGCGTGCGGACGGCTCGACCCACTCCAGTGGAAGAGACCGACCCGTCCGCCCGTCCCGCCGTCTTGGAGAACATCTGATGCGCAAGGCCCTCTTGCTTTCGACCGCCGTCATCGTTGGCGTTGCCTTTGGCGCCCTCTGGAGCGCCACCGCCGAAGCCGGCTGATGCAGCGGTCGCTCGTCCGCCAGTTTGGCGGCACTGAACATCCGTTGGGAATCTGTCGAGCGCATCAGCAAGGGCGGCAGCACGACCGTCGTCACGGGGGAGAAGGCCACGGAGACCGAGGGGTCGTCCGAGCTCACGCTCAAGTGGGGCAACCAGCCCGTGCTCGTCTACGTCTGTGACGAGGCCGCCGGCTGCGAGGGCTTCGACAAGCTCGAGAAGGTGATCCTCAAGGACGAGAAGGTCGCGCTCGGCATGAAGGCCTTCCGCACCGTCAAGATGCACCCCGACAACGCTGCGCTCGACCCCGTGCTCGAGGGCAAGGGCAAGGACCTCCCGCGCATGCTGCTCGTCGACCCGACCAACATGAAGGTCACCGTCGTCGAGAAGGGCAAGCTCAAGGCGTCCGGGCTCTACAGCGCCATGAAGAAGGTCACGGCCAAGGTCTACAAGGAGAAGCTCGACGCGGTCGTCAAGACGCACATCAAGCTCCTCACCGAGCAGGACCAGCTCGCCAACGCCGCGAAGGTGTTGAACGACAAGAAGACGCGTCTCGACGGTGAGAGCAGCAAGAAGGCTGAGAAGGAGCTCAAGAAGCTCACGTCGGAAATCGAGAAGGTCACGGCCGACCAGAACGAGATCACGAAGAAGCAGAAGGACCTCTGGAAGCTCACGCCGAAGGCGAAGAAGACCGCCTAGCGTTCTCTCCTTCCCCAACGATCCAATCGCGGGCGCCGATTCGGCGCCCGCCGTTGTTTTTGCCCCGTCCTGCTGCGCCGGCGCGCTAGACCCGTCCTGCTGCGCCGGCGCGCTAGACCGCGAGCGGATTGCGGGCGTGGGCGGCCTGGACGAGCCGCTCCAGGACCCGCACGGCGTAGGCCTCGTCGATGTCGGACACGGTCTTGGCGGCGCTGACGTCGTCCACCTGGTAGACGAGGCACGGGCCGTCGTCGGTCTCCACGAGGGCCTGGGCGCGCTTCCACGGCTCGCCCATGCGGCGGTACTCCACCCGCGTGTCGCAGCGAGCGTGCGTCACCCATTCGATGTAGGGCTCGCCCTGGGCGGGATGCGCGCGCCGCGTCACGACCGTGGCGTCATGGTCGATCACATCCGCGTACTCGAGTCGTGCGTTGTAGCGCTCGGGGTACTCGGTCTTCTCGAGGATCGCGGTCCAAAGGCAGCGGGGCTCCACCGGTGCGGGAACCCGCGCCAGCTCATGCCATGTACGGCCGTTGACCTCGCCACCCCTCATGTGGAAGCCCCAGTATGCCGTAGATCACCCCCAGCGTCAGCCGCCCCGGCAACCTAGTCGCCGCGGGAGCGCTCCGGCGCGGGCGCCGGCGCCTCGTGCCAGGTCGTGCCGCTGCCCGTGGTCTCTTCGCGAAAGAGCTGCAGCGCCTGCGGATCGCAGAAGAACTCGACGCGTACGGCGATCAGCCGCGCCATCCACGGCTGGAACACGGCCGTGGTGACCGTTCCGCGACCGATCGACTGCATCCGGGCGGCCGGGAGCTTGTCGAGCATGTGCAGCGTCAGCTGCGCGCCCTCGAGCGGATCCCAGAGGAACAGCCGGTCGCGTCGCGCTCGCTGCACGACGAAGACGCCACGGCGGCGCTCGTTCTCCCAGCGCCGTATCTGCCCCCGGGCCTCGTCATCGAGGTCGGTGGCGTGGTCGGCGTAGACCCGCAGGATGGACGAGCCATCCCCAGCGGAGCCGGCGGAGCAGACGTAGTCGTCCGTGGCGGTCTCGAGATCCGCCGGAGCGGCCTCCGCTGGCAGATGCTGCGCCAGGAACGCGTCGATCGCCTCGCCGTAGCTCGTCCGGCTCCAGTCCCGCAGGCCCTGCATGAGACCGGTCATGTTCCCGCGCCAGGAGACGATCTCCGGGCGCGGCTTCGGGACGCTGGGGGCGCCGCCCCCTCCGCTGGCGGTACGGTTCGACCTGCCGGACTTGGACTTGCGCCGGGCCATGCTTCACTCCGTTGTGGCTGCCCCCCAATGTCCAGGGGGCAGGGACACTTTCCACCGATCGATCCGGGAAGAGGCGAACTGGCCGCTCGGCGGGGGCACCCCCCCTAGACAATCGGTCCCTACGTACCCATCCTTGTGAAGTCCCGCCCGGCACGGGCACCGTGAGCACGACCCCCGGAGATCCCACATGCGTCGCATCCCCCTGCAGCTCGGCCTGGCCATGGCCGGCGTCACGTTCCTCAGCCTGATTGTCGCCGTGAGCGTTGCCCTGGCCGCGGATCCGGCGCCGAAGCCGGTGGCCGGCATCTCGAACGTGATGAACGCGGTCAACCACACCGAGCACGGCCTCTTCGGCATGATCAAGGGCTTCTGCGACAAGGGCGGCGGCGACGCCAGCCTCTGGAAGCTCATGCGGCACCGCGCGCAGATCGTGGCCGAGTCCGGCAACACGCTCATGGCGCAGTCGCCGCCGCGCGGCGCCGACGACGAGGCTGGCACGAAGAAGTGGAAGCAGCACTGCGCCGACTTCCGTGATGCCGGCAAGAAGCTCAGCAAGGCGCTCGCCCTCAAGAAGGCCGACAAGGCCTCGGCGGCGATCAAGCTCGTCGAGGCGCAATGCGAGGCCTGCCACAAGGACCACAAGAGCAACTGACGAGGTTGGCGCTCGGGCGGCGTCGGCGTCGTCCTCGCGTGGAAGCCCACGCGACGTCCTAGCCTCCTTGCCGAGCATCCAACCTCGTCAGTTGCTCCGGCGTCCAGAGACCGGACGCCGGCGAAGAGGGCGGGTAGGGTGACGAGGCATGCGACTCGTCGTGATCCTCTCGCTGCTCCTCGCCTCGGCCTGTGGAGGCGATGCGCCTGATGAGATGTCAGGGACGCCCCCCGCGAAGGCGGAAGAAGAAGCAGGCGCCAAGGCAGGAGAAGAGGCAGAAGAGAAGAAGGCGCCTTCGACGGCGGAAGAGATCGAGCAGCTCGTGCGCGACCTGCTCGAAGGCGCGAGCCGAGACGTCCGGCTCGTCGCCAGCGTGCAGCTGCAGAAGATCGGTGCCGCAGCCGTCCCCGCCCTCACCCAGGCGATCGAGCGCCCCGACGTGCGCGGTGGCAGCGCCGCCTGGACCATCGAGGTCCTCGGCGTGATCGGCGAGCCGTCCGCGCCCGCCGCCCCCGAGCTCGGTCGGCGGCTGCTGCGCGGAGGGCGATTCGCGCAGCTGATCGCGTGGGCGCTCGGACGCATCGGAGCGGCGTCAGTTCCGTTCCTGGCCGAGGCACTCTCGAGCGAGGCCACCGCAACACGTGTCTATGCCGCCGACGCCCTCCAGCGTCTGGCCGAGGCCGCCGCGCCGGCGGCCGACCAGCTCATCGCCGTCCTGGGCGACCCTGATCCGGTCGTGCGCACGTACGCGTCGCAGGCGCTTGCCCGCATGCCTTCGGCGAGCGCCCGTTCCGTGCCGCGTCTGCTCGAGGCGACCCGTGACGACGATGACTCCGTACGCCACGCCGCGGGCACGGCCATCGCGACACTCGCCGGCAAGGACCCCGCGGTCCTCGAGCGGCTGCGCCAGATGGTGCGCGACGACCCGGATGACCACGTGCGCGCCACCATGCTCGACGAACTCGACACGCGGCTCGGGCAGGACCCGGAGGCGCTCGACTTCCTGCGGGAGCTCGCGGCCCTCGTCGAGGAAGAGCTTGGCCTCGCCAGGAAGGCGCGCTGGATGTTGCTCGAGCGCGGCGTGGACGATCCCGACTTGGTAACGTGGGCGTCGAAGACAGAGGCAGGTACCTCCTTCGAGGAACTGCTCGGTCGGGCCCGAGGGCTGGCGAAGGCTGGCCCCAACGGCCGGCGTGCGGCCCTGCCGATGCTCGTCCGCGTGCTCGATTGGGCGCCCGACAGCGAAGATCGTGTCGCGGCGGTCGAAGCACTTGCGCGCCTCGGGAAGCTGGCGGCCGGCGACGAGAAGGCGATGCAGGCGCTCGGCGTGCACGCCGACGAGGCGAACGAGAAGCCCGAGGTCGTGGCCGCGTCGCGGGCCGCGCTCGAGCAGATCAAGGCGGCGAAGTGAACGCCATTCACACCATCCTGCGCCAGCTCGACGATGCCTACGCCCACACATGGGAGTCCGTGCGCGCCGTCCTCGACGGCGTGACGGATGAGGCCTGGGCGTGGCAGCCGCCGGGCTACGAGGACGTCGAGCCCGAGACCGTCTGGCCCCAGCCGGGCACGATCGGCTGGCACGTCGTGCACATGATCGCGTGCAAGCGCGAGTACGCCGTCCAGATCCGCGACCGCGGCAAGGCCGCCGAATTCGAGGACGGGTCGTACCTACCGCCCGCCACGCGCGAGGATGTGCTCGTCGCACTCGACGAGATGCAGGGCCGAGTGCGCGGCGAGATCGCGGCGCTCGAGCCCGAGGATCTCCTCCTCGAGGCGAATCACAAGATGGCCCTGGACGAGTTCCTGGCGATGGCGATCCGCCACGACACCTGGCACGCCGGCCAGATCGCGGTCGTGAGACGGTTGTACGCGCACCGCACGTCGCCGTAGGGGCAGCCTGAGCATGGCCGCGCAGCGGCCGGGCGGTTGGCTGCCCGCCGACGTCGTGGGCAGCCAACCAGCAGCGCCTTCAGCACGGCTTCAGGCTGCCCCTGCCAACTACCCCCGCGTCTGCGAGTGCGTCAGGTGATCCACGAGGTCCATCGGGCTCAGCAGGCCGAGCACCGCATCCGCGTCGTTCACCACGATGGCGACGAGGCCCCGGGCGAAGAGCTCGGTGAGCACGCCCGCGTCCTGGTCCTCGTTCACCGTCACGACATTGCGGAACATCACCTCCGCGACGGCGCTCTCCGGCGTCGCGCGTCCGTCGATCAACGTGCGGAGCAAGTCCGACTCCGTCACGATGCCGACCAGCTTGCCGTCGTCCACAACCGGCACCTGGCTGATACCGCGCTCCTTGAGCGTCGCGATGGTCGCGCCGACCGTGTCGCTGCTCTGGGCGGTGACCACGTCCTGCGTCGGCCGCGACCGCAACAGCTCACGGAGCGTGTTCGTCTCCCAGAGACTCTCGGTGAAGCCGTTCTCGCGCATCCATGCGTCGTCCAGGAACTTCGTCATGTAGTTGCGGACCGAGTCGCACATCATCGTGACGATGCGCTTGTCGGGGCCGTACTTCTTCGCCACTTCGACGGCGGCCCACGCGGCCGAACCCGACGAGCCGCCCACGAGCAGGCCTTCCTGACGGATGAGGCGGCGCGCCATGAGGAACGAGTCACGGTCGTTGGTCTTGATCCACTCGTCGACGATGCCCTGATCGAGCACGTCGGGGACGAAGTCGTACCCGATGCCCTCGACCTTGTAGGAGCCGATCGGGCCCGGCCCCGCAAGGATCGACCCGATGGGATCGACGCCGATGATCTTCACGTCGGGCAACGCTTCCTTGATGCGCTTCGCCGTACCCGTGATCGTGCCGCCCGTGCCTGCGGTGAGTACGAGGTAGTCGAGCTGCCCGCCGGTCTGGTCGAGGATCTCCTGGCCCGTGCCTTCGTAGTGGGCCAGCGGGTTGTCGGGGTTGCCGTACTGGTCGAGGATGTGCGCGTTCGGCAGGATCTTCTCGAGCTGCTGCGCGACACCGATGTGGCTCTCGGGCGCGTCCCACGCCGCCTCGGTGGGGGTGCGGATGATCTCCGCACCCAGGGCCTCGAGCGTGACCTGCTTCTCGCGGCTCATCTTCTCGGGCATCGTGATGATCATGCGGTAGCCCTTGATGGCCGCCGCCAGGGCCATGCCGATGCCCGTGTTGCCGCTGGTGGGCTCGATCAGCGTGTCGCCCGGCTTGATACGTCCGCTCGCCTCGGCATGCTCGATCATCCGCCGGCCGATGCGGTCCTTCACGGAGCCACCGGCGTTGAGGTGCTCGCACTTGGCGAGGATCTCACAGCCCGTGCCCTTGCCCACCTGCCGGAAGCGCACCAACGGCGTGTTGCCGATCGCTTCCAGCACCGAGTCGTAGATGCCCGCCATGTCGCTCCCTCCGGTCGTTCGGGAAGCAGCCTAGCCCGCCTGTTGCATGAACTGTCGTGAATCGCGCGGCCCTCGCTCGCCTTCGCGGCCGAGGCTCTGCGCGCAGGCTTGTCCCCGGTGGGTTCAGCACCGCCTCCTCACCTGCGCTTCGAGCTCGACCACGCTGGCGTCGCGAGGCCACCCTGGTGATTGGACGCTTGTCCGGGGAGGATCGCCTACCGCGTCCATGCGCCAACGGGCATCGGCACGACGCGCGCTTCATGCAACAGGCGGCCTGCCAAAACGAGCCGCGGCGCGCACCTGGGACGGTGCGCGCCGCGGGGAGATTCACCAGAGCGCTACTTCTGCGGCTTCGGCGGGGGCGGCGGCGGCAGCAGGGCCAGCGCCAGGGCGGGTGCGGTCTCGTCCGCGGGGCGGACCTGGAGCACCTTCTGGATCAGGTCCTGGGCTTCGCGCCGCTCGCCGAGCGAGACGTGCAGGTACGCGCGCAGCAGCAGCGCATCGGCGTCGCCCGCCTTGCGCGTCAGGTGCGCCTCGAGCGCCTTGACCGCGCGGTCGAAGTTGCCGGCCTTGGCGTAGAGCGGACGCGGGTCGAAGCGGTAGCCACGCGGGAACGCGTCGAGCGCCGCCGCCTTCGCCAGCGCGTTGCTGGCGCGGGGGTAGCGACCGAGCGCGAAGTTGGCGTGCATCGCCGCGAGCCACGCCTCGCCGTTGTCGGGCTCGGCACGGATGACGTTGTCCAGGCGGTTGAGCGCCTGCTGATAGCGACCGGCGAGGAAGTCCTGCACGGCCGGCTCGAAGTCGGCGTGGGGCTTCGGCTGGGCCTGGGCACCTTCTCCCAGAGCGGGAGCGTCCTGGGCGTGCGGCGCGGGTGCCGGGAACTCCTCGGGAGCCGCCGGGAGGGCCGGCTGCGCGAGCGGACCCTCGACGATGACCTCGGGAGCCGGGGCCGGCTCGTCGACCACCTCTTCGCTGACCACGACCTCGGTCGGGTACTCCGTCGGGTACTCCGTCGGATAGTAGTCCGTCGCGTCGACGAAGACCGTGTCGTAGGCCGGGCCGTAGTACGTCAGGCCGTAGCCGAAGTAGAGGCCGTAGCGCGGGTAGGAGCGGTAGTAGGAGTACGCGTACGGGTTCCACGTGTAGTAGAAGCCGAAGTGCGGGCGGTGGTGGCCATGGTGGCCGTGGTGATGCCCGTGGGAGCGCGTGCGGTGGATGCGGTAGCTGCGACCGACACGGCCGCTGCGCGTACCGGGACGCGTGCGAACGCCGCCGCCGATCACGTTGCCCGTGCGACGACCGGCGCCGGCGACGAGGCCGCTGCGACGCGTGGAGCCGAAGCGCGAGCGGCTGCTCGTCAGGCCGCGCTGGCGAGCCTGGGCGTTGCTGCTCGGGATGCGTGCGCCGCGCCGGGTCGTGACCCCGCCGGAGCGTGCCCCGCCCGAACGGACATCACGGGAGCGCGAGACGCCGCTGCGGGTCAGGCCCGCGTTCGAGCCTTGGCCAAACCGGGAGCGTCCCGTGCCGTTCAGGCCGGAGACCCGCGACGTGCGGTTGCCGCGGCTGATGCTGCTGGCCGGGCGGTTCAGGCTGGAGACGGAGGGGACGCGCCGATCACGCGAGTTGACACTGCCACGCGAGTTGATGCCGCCGCGGGTGGTGCGGCCCGAGACCCTGCTGCCTGAGGTCCGGCTGCCAGGCGTGACGCCACGGGAACCGAATGTCCTTGCCCGCAGCCGGGAGGTGTCCACTCGTGAGGACGCCGGCGTTCGCCGGGGGGAGACGGTGCGGCCGCCCTGGCGCGGGATGGCGACACGGCCGCCGGAGCGCTGGGAGGCGGCCCGGCCCGAGGAGCGGGTGCCGCGCGAGCGGCTCAGCGGCCCGTGGAGCACGCTGGGCGCGGCCGAGGGGCTCCGACGCGAGGTGGACGGTCGTGTCCCGCGCGTCGTGCGCGAGACGGGCGAGCGGCTCGGCGTCCTGGCGGACGGCGTGCGGTTCACGCCACGCGAGCTGAAGGCGGAGGGGCTCCGCTGCGACCTGGAGGACGGGCGGCTGGGCGCCCTAAACGACTGTCGCGCAGACGGTTGGGAGCCTCGCGAGGAGAAATGGCCGCTCGGACGGCTCGAAGAACGGCTGCTCCGCGACGGTGCGCTCCGGGCGGAGCCTCGGGAGGAGCCGCTGCGGGCGCCGCGCGCGGACCGCCGGTCGCGCTCGCCAGCCTCCGCCAGGGGCGAGAGGAGAAGCATCAGGCCCAGGAGGGCCGCCAGGTAGGTGAATAGGGTTCGCATGATCCGGGGTTCCACAAGTCCTGCGGGCCACCGGAAGGGCCGCGCACACCACCCTACGCACACCGGGTGCCGTTCGAGGGCAGGATCGCGAACGGGGCGCGAACGGAGGGCGGATCAGGCCGCGTCGGGGGCCGTGGCCCCTGGGTCCGCGCCGGCGCGCGGTCGTTCGAAGCGGTCCACCACGACGGCCCCGACCGCGTCTCCGAGCACATTGGTCGAGGTCCGGAACATGTCGAGGAACGCATCGACGGCGAAGATGAAGGGCAGGTAATAGACGGGCAGGTGCACGGCCGTCGCCACCAGCACCATCGTGACGAGGCCCGCGTCCGGCACGGCCGCGGCACCGACCGAGGCGAGCACCGCCGTGATGAAGATCACGAGGATGGCGCCGCCGGCGAGGGCGATGCCGACGTCGTCCATGCCGCCGTAGATCTGAATCAGGAAGATCACCGCCACGCCCTCGTAGAGCGCGGTGCCGTCCATGTTGACGGTGGCGCCGACGGGCAGCGTGAAGTTGGCGACCTTCGGCGAGATGCCGAGGTTCTGCGTGAGGCAGCGCACGGTCACGGGAAGCGTCGCCGCGCTCGAGCGCGTCGCGAAGGCCACGGCCCATGCCTCGCGGATGCCGCGCAGGAACACCAGGGGATTCATGCGTCCGATCACCGCGCAGATGGCGAGCAGCACGCCCAGGTGAACGACGATGCCGCCAATCACGGTGCCGCAGTACCAGCCGAGGGACTCGAACACCCCGGGACCGTGCCGCGAGATGATGGCCGCCATCAGGCAGAAGACGGCAAACGGCGACAGGGCCATCAACCACATGGTGATCTTCAAGATCACCTTGTTGGCCGCTTGGAACATGTCGATGAGCGGGCGTGCGGGCTCGCCCACGGCCATGCAGGCCAGCCCCAGCAGCAGGGCCCAGAAGATGATGCCCAGGCTGTTGGGTGGGGTGCGTGCCAGCGCGGCAAACGGATTCATGATCGCGGGCCGCACGATGTCTTCGACGAAGGACTGGAATGTGCCGCGGTCTCGCTTGCTCGTGACGCGCTTGTACTTGTCGTGCTCCTGGGACTGGCCCTCACCTTCTCTAGCAGCCACCCACGCAAGGAACTCGCCTTCGCTGGCGCGGCTGTCCGTCCCCGTGGCGGCCCGGTAGGCCGTGCGATGCGCCTCGATCTGCTTCGTGCGCTCCGCGCGCAGCTTCTGGGCGTGCCCCTTGTTGCCCGGCTGGATCGTGAGCACGAGCACGAGGCCGATCGCCACGGCGATGGTCGTGGTGCAGATGTAGTACGCCAGCGTGCGGACGCCGATGCGGCCTGCGTCCGCCGGCGAAGGGATGCTCGTTACGCCCGCGACGATGCTGACGAGGATCAACGGTGCGATGATCATCTTGAGGAGGCCGATGAAGACCTCGATGCCGATGAAGTCGAGCCCGTCCATGACGACGACGAACCACGTGGCCTCCCGGTCTTCCACGCTCGCCAGCCACAGGCCGACGAGCACGCCGAGGGCCATGAAGACGAAAATCAGGTTGTGGAGCCGGGGGCGCATGCGCGGCGGATCCTAGCGAAACGCCGCTCGGCGCGCACAGGCGGCTCCGGATTGCGCCCGCGTAGGATGTCAGGCATGTCCCGAACCATCACCCCTGTGCTCGGCAATCGCCAGCGTCTTGACGGCGGCTCCATGTTCGGCAACTGCCCGCGGGTCGTGTGGGAGCGCTGGCTTCCTGCCGACGAGCAGGGCCGGGTCGAGCTCGCCTGCCGCGCCATGCTCGTACAGGACGCAGATCGCAAGATCCTGTTCGAGACGGGCATCGGCGCGTTCTTCGAACCCAAGCTCAAGGCGCGCTTCGGCGTCGTCGAGAGCGAACACGTGCTCCTGGAGGGGCTCGCGGAGCTCGGCTTGGACGACGCGGCGATCGACGTGGTCGTCCTCTCGCACCTGCACTTCGACCACGCCGGTGGGTTGCTCACGGCGTGGGAGGAGGGGGCCGAGCCGCGGCTGCTGTTTCCGAACGCGACGTTCGTCGTGGGGCGTGAGGCGTTCGACCGCGCGGTCACGCCGCACGCGCGCGACAGGGCGTCGTTCATCCCGGGGCTGACGGACATGCTGCAGGCGAGCGGCCGCTTGGAGATCGTCGATGGCGACACGTCCGCCGTACTGGGCGAAGGCTACCGCTTCCACTACAGCCATGGCCACACGCCGGGCTTGCTCATGACGGAGGTCGTGACGGACGACGGCCCGGTCGTCTTCGTGAGCGACCTGATTCCCGGTGCGCCGTGGATGCACGTGCCGATCTCGATGGGCTACGACCGCTTCCCGGAGCTCTTGATCGACGAGAAGCGCGCGCTGCTCGAAGACCTGCTCGCGCGCGACGGCTCGGTGTTCTTCACGCACGACCCGGAGGTCGCGCTGGCCAAGGTCGCGCAGGATGCGAAGGGTCGCTTCAGCGCCTAGATCGCGCGGCGCCGCCGTCGTCGCGTTGTCGCGCGGGCCCGCCGCGGCGAGAAGAGTTCGATCATCTCGAGGCCGAGCATCCACGCTTCGCCGTCTTCGGAGAACTCCATCTCCTGGCGGACCTTGCCTTCCTTGACCCACTGGCGGATGGCTTTGAGGTCGTGGGGGCCTGACACGTGCTTTCGTTGCTGCCGGATGTAGTAGTGCATGAAAGGTTCCGAGGTGGTGCGCGGGAGCCTGCATGGCGCAAACGGCTTGCCAGCGCACCGCCCACATCGCCCCCTTGCAGAGGTCCATTCGTTCGCGTCCGTGCGTAGGTAGGGTGCAAGCGCGCCTTACACGTTCCTGCCCGCCTGCCTGACAGGACGACGGCACGCCCCCCGCAGCCGGAGCGCGTGGCCGCCCACCTCCGCCCGCAGCCCTACCCCTTCACGCCCACGGCAAAGCGGTTCGAGGCCAGGGGCGTCCCCGCCCACTCGAAGAAGACCTCGAACCAACCGCCCGAAGCGACCGGGATCGTGGGCACCGTCACCTGCAGCGCGACCTGGCGGTCGGCGAGGCCCGCCGGCACGTCCATGTCCAGCGGCAGGCGGCCCAGGACCTGCTCGCTCTGGGGCAACCGGATCACGAACGCCCCCTGGCCCTTGCCTTGTGGCAGATTGCGGACGAAGGCCACGAAGGTCAAAGGACCGATCTCGGCAGGAACCTTGTCGACCGGAAGCACTTCCACGACGTTGTGAAGGGACAACTCTCCCTCAGCGCCGGCCTCGATGGACCGGCAGATCAGGAGCGCATGGACGACCGGCAAGGACACGGCGGGGGACTCGCTGCTCATGGCCGCCGAACCTACCGCGCGCGCGCCGTCCTGCCCATCGCGGCCCTGGTCGCCCTGCTCCTGCTGCCTGCCGTCCGCGCCCACGCCGGCCCCGACACCCTCCGCGCCTCCGGCACGCCCCGGCGGTTCGAGATCAAGGTCGCCGGAGGCAGCGCGACGTTTCGCTTCAGCCAGGTCGCCGGCTGCCGCTACCGCATCACGGCGGAAGCCGGGACCCTCCCGCGTCCGATCCTGCAGGTCGGGCGCGCCGACGAAGAGCCCCTGGTCCGCGTCGACGCCGGGACGACCGGCAAGCCGGCCGTGCACACGTACGTCGCCGAGAAGGACATCCTGATGGAGGTGCGCGTCTCGGGCTTCTCCGCCCAGGTGGGCAAGGGCCGCGTCTTCCTCCAGGTGCTCGGCCCCGGCGACAAGCCCGTCAAGACCCACCGCCGGTTCCTGGCCGTCGGCGGCGAGCGCGCCGGGGTGGGGGAGCTGCTCGTGCGCGAGCCCAACCGCTGGCAGTTGGTCGTCGAGGAAGGCAAGGCCTACGAAGCCAGCTCCACGCGCGGCTCCGCCGGACCGGTGCGCATGCGCGTGATCGACTGGCACGGCAAGGTGATCGCCGATTCCCGCGACGGAGCGGCTGCGTGGGTCGCCTACCCGCCGGTGCGCTTCCGCGTTCCCTCCAAGGTCAAGCCGCCCGCGCCCGTGGATCCCGCGCCGCCCGTTGGCAAGAAGAGCGGCAAGAAGAGCGGCACGACGAGGCGCAAGAAGAAGCGCAAGCCCCTCGTGGGCCTCGGCGCCATGTGGCTCGAAGTCAGCGCGCAGCTCGACGGCGGCGGCACCTACGGCGTGAAGCTGCGCGAGCTCGGCGTCGACGAAGAGGTCACAGCCGACGAGGTGCCCGCACCTGCCCCCGTCGAGCCCGGCCTCATCGAAGGCGAGCCGAAGACGTTTCGTGCCGGCCCCGGCGATCTCGCGCTCGTCTACTTTCCGAAGTCGCTGAACAGCACGCAGCGCATCGAGATGCTGCGGGGCAAGCGCTGGGTCCACGTCGGGGACAGCGGCCTCCAGGGGGCGGCCCGCTCCCAGGAGAATGCGGGCATCACGTGGTTCCGGCCCTACTACCCGGGCACGTACCGCTTTCGGACGATGGGCGTCCCGCCCCGGTCCGCGCCCGAGACCAGCCTGCACGACCGCGCGGCGCTCGGCAGCGCGCCCATCCACATGGGGACCGGTGTCGATCCGACCGTGCGCGCGCGCTTGACGTCCTCGTGGAGCCTCGTGGGCCTCGCCGTCTGCATGCCCGGGTGGGACTACATCTACGTCTGCGTGTTCGCACCCGACCAGGGCGTCGCGATGCGCGTGACGGACGCCAACGGCAAGGTGCTGCGAACGCGCCCCGCTGCGGGACGGACGATTTCCCCCGGCCTCGGCCCGTCGATGCGCTTCAAGGTCTCCTCCCCGGGCGTCTATCGGCTGGAGGCGAGGAACGCTCGCGGCCGCGTCGTCCGGCCGCTGCTGCGGCGGGCCCAGAACTAGGCCCGGCCCCGCGCGGCGCCCGTCGCCGGCAACAAACGACCCGATCGGACCCTGGGTCCGTACGGGTCGTGAGGGGCGGAAGATGAGGAGCCCGCGCCCCAAACCTTGCGGGCCCCTGCTGCCCAAGGGTTGATAGGCGCCATGCGAACGGGCACATCCACAGCGGGACTCGGACTACTGCTGGCCCTCTGCGTCTGCCTCGTGCCCGCCGCGCGCCTGCACGCTGCCGAGCCCGTCAACCTCGAGGACGGCGTGGCGCGGACCGTCAGCCTGCCCGGCACGGGAGTCTGGTCTGGGCGCATCCGCGTCCCTGACGACGCCAAAGCCCTCGCCGTGGCCGTCTGCTCCGAACGCAATGTGGACCTCTACCTGCGACACGGCCAGGCCCTGAAGGCGACGCGCCTCGAGGACGCGGATCTCTCGAGCCGCTCCACCAGTCCGCTCGAGACAGTCCGGGTCGCTCCCGGAGAAACGGTGCCGCTGCGCCCCGGCGATTGGCACGTAGCGGTCGCGCCGGCCGGCAACGCCGACCGCGGCGCACGCTTCGAGCTCGTGGCGTTCGTCGACCGCGGGCGCGGCACGCCGACCGTGCTGCCGGGCGAAGACGTCGATCGCACCATCGAGGTCCATCGGGACCGCGCCGAGCTGCGCACGTTCCTGCCGACCCACGCACGCTCCATGACCCTCCGGCTGGACGGCGTCTCGCGCAGTGGCGTGCGCTACCGGCTTGACGGTCCGCGCGAGTACCGCCGCTCGGGGGCCGCCCCGCGCTCGATCGTGCTCCAGCGCGCGGACAGCCCCGCGGGCCCCTATACGCTCGACATCCGCGCCCCCGCCGGCACGCCGCTGCCTGCCACGATGCGCGTGCGGGCGACCTGGGAGTCGGCCACCGAAGAGAAGCCGCGCTTGCCGATGCCGCTGCTCCGGCCCGGGACGTCCCTGACCCTGCAGTTGGGCGGCGAGGCCGGCGTGACGTCGCGCACCGTGCGCATCCCCGTGCCGGCGGGCACGGGCGGCATCGAGATCGATGCCACCAACCCCGCTCGCGCCGACGTCGACCTGTACGTCCGCCGCGGCGGTCCGCTCGAGGCCGGCGACGAGGATGCGGACTACTTCGCGCTGTCGAGCGCGCCCTTCGAGGCGCTCTACCTCGGTGGCGTCAGGGGTCTGTCGACCGGGACGTACTACTGCGAGGTCGTGCTCGTGGAGGGCAAGGGCTCCGTGCCGGTGACCCTGGCCGTGCGCAGCTACCCGAGCGGTACGGGCCGCGGAACGTGGGGGGAAGGCGAGCCGCCGCAGCTCAAGCTCGACAGCTGGACCCGCGGCCGCGTCGAAGCCGGACGGGCCGGCGTCACCTGGTACGACATCGTCGTGCCCGCAGGCACGCGCTCGTTCCACGCCCTGCTGCTCGGCGCCAGCGCCCCGCTCGACCTCGTGCTCGCGCGCAAGACCGACGGCAGCATCATGCGCCGCTCGCTCACCGCCCGCGTCGACGAGCGCATCGACCACACCTTCAGCACGCCCCCGGACGGCCCGCGGCTGTTCGTGCTGGGCGTCATGAACCGCAACGCGCTCGAGCGCGTCGTGGACTTCCGCGTCGCCATCTCCTTGAACGGTCCGCCGAAGCTGCCCAAGGATCTCGTTTGGCCGCCGCTCATCAATTGGCAGGGCCGCAGTCCGACAGTGCGCGCGGCCGCGTCGACCGTCGAGCTCACCGTGCGGGACAACGCGGGAGGCAGCGGGACGTGCGTGACGCCGCGCGGCCGGATCCTCACGTGCCGGCACGTGCTGGAGATCGCCGGCCAGAAGGGCCGCATCCAGCGCAAGGACGTGCTCGTCGCGTTCCCGTCGCGACTGGACGAGCCTCCGGTCCAGAGCTTCCTCGCCCGGGTCACCGCCGATGATCGCAAGAAGGACCTGGCCCTGCTTGAGATCACGTCCGATGTCTTCGGGCGACCGCTGCCGAAGGACCTCGTCCTGCCGTGGATGCCGCTCGGCGACGCGGCCGGCCTGGAGCTGGGCGACCCCGTCATGGTCTTCGGCTACCCCTCGGAGGGGTCGGAGCGCAGCCGCACGCCGGTCATCCTCACGCGGGGGACGATCTCCGGTCTGGAGGCCGTAGGCGGCGCGCCGCGCTGGATCAAGACCGACGCCTGGATCGGCCTGGGCCACAGCGGCGGATCCCTCGTGGACGCCGGCATGCGCCTCGTGGGCATCCCCGCGGCCACCCTCGGCCAGAGCGAGGTGCTGGGTCTGGCGGTGCCCATGTCGCTGGTTCCAGCGGCCTGGAAGCTCCTGATCCTCAAGGATCAGCCGAAGTAGGCACCCCGTCCGGCTTTGGGGGGCCCTGGCGGGTCCGGTAGCATTCGCGATTCGAAGCCGGAATCGCTGCATGACCCCCACCGACGACCAAGCCAAGACGCCCCGCTACACGGCCAGCTCCGTGCGGACGCCGCGCGACCCGCTGCTGCCGCGCAAGATCTGGATCCTCGGCGCTGCCCAGGAGCGGGTGAAGGCCGTCGTCGACGCCCTCGAAGGCGCGGGCCACGCGGTCCGTACAGCCGAGACGGGCGCCGAGCTCGCCCCCGCCCTGCGGGAGTTTCGGCCCGACCTGATCGTCATCGACATGCAGGACACGCCCGACAAGGGTCGGCATGTCGCGATGCAGTTGCGCGCCGACCGCGCCACGCGCCAGCTGCCGATCGTCCTGGTCGGCGCGCGCGGCATCGACATCAAGGCAGGCGAGAAGCCGATCACGGGCCCGACCCGCCGCTACACGCTGCCGATGGACGCGCCGTCCGTCCTCAACGCGATCGTCACCGAGCTCTAGCAGCGCGTGGTGCCGGGGCGCGGGACCAAGGCGGTGCACGGCGATGCTCCCCAGGGTGACCCGCGCGATGGACCGATCACCGAGCCCATCGTCCGCGCCAGCACGTTCCGCTTCGCGAGCACGGCCTCGCTGATCGAAGCCTCCCAGGGCAGCACCGGCTTCTACACGCGCTACGGCCACCCCAACTTCGACGTCGTCGAGGCCAAGTTCGCAGCACTCCACGGCGCCGAAGGCGCTGTCTTGTTCGCCAGCGGTATGGGCGCCTTGGCCGGCGTGTTCCAGGCGTTCCTTCGCGCGGGGGACCGCGTGGTCCTGCAGCGTGACATCTATGGCGGCACACGCGCGTTGCTCGCGGAGCTCCAGGAACGCTGGGGTGTCGACGTCACCTGGGTCGCGACCGGCGATCTCGACGCACTCGCCGCCGCCTTGCCGGGGGCGCGGCTCTTCATGGCGGAGAGCCCGACGAATCCGTTGCTGAAGGTGATCGACCTGGCCGCGACCTCCGAGCGCTGCCGCGAGGCGGGCGTCCTCTTCGTGCTCGACGCGACGTTCGACGGTCCGCTCGGTTGCACACCGCTCGCCTTCGGCGTCGATCTCGTCGTGGAGAGCGCGACGAAGAGCCTCGGCGGACACAGTGACCTGCTCGGCGGCTTGGTCGCCGGGGCCGCCGGTCCGTGCGACGAGCTGCGCCGGGCGCGCAAGCTCTACGGTGCCGTGCCCGATCCGGAGACCGCCTGGCTGCTCGATCGCGGCATGCGGACGCTGCCGGCCCGCATCGCGCGCCAGAACGCGACGGCCCTGGATCTGGCCAGGCGCCTCGACGCCGATCCGCGGGCCGACGCCGTGAGGCACCCAGCCCTCGCGAGCCATCCGCAGGGCGCGCTCATCCAGCGTCAGGCCGCGTCGTGCGACGGCCACGGCGGGGGCAGCCTGATCGCCTTCCGCTGCGCGGCGGGGTCGGCAGCGGCGATCCGCTTCTGCGATCGACTGCGCCTCGTCGCCCACGCCCCGAGCCTCGGCGGGGTCGAGAGCCTGGTCTCCCTGCCCCTTCTGACGAGCCATGCGCCCTTCTCCGCGGAGGAGCGAGCCCAAGCCGGGATCACCGACGATCTGGTGCGGCTCTCCATCGGCCAGGAAGACGCCGACGATCTCTGGGCCGACATCGACGCCGCCCTTCGTTGACACGGCTCGCGCCGGAGCGACGCTCTGCACGGAGGTGTCACCGATGGCCGAGCGCATGAGGACCGAGCAGGATTCGATGGGGCCCGTGAAGGTGCCGGCCAAGCGCATGTGGGGTGCCCAGACCCAGCGCGCCGTGGACAACTTCCAGGTCTCCGGCCGCGGTATGCCCGACCGCTTCATCGAAGCGCTGGCGGCCGTCAAGTGGGCGGCCAGCAAGGCCAACCAGGACCTCAAGCTGCTGAAGCCCCGCATGGGGGCCGCCATCCGCCGTGCCGCGGACGGCGTGATCAAGGGCAACCACCACGACGAGTTCCCGATCGACGTCTTCCAGACGGGCTCGGGCACCTCGTCGAACATGAACATGAACGAGGTGCTCAGCAACCTCGCGAACGTGGACATGGGCGGCAAGCCGGGCGCGAAGGCGCCGGTCCATCCCAACGACCACGTCAACATGGGGCAGTCGAGCAATGACGTCATTCCGACGGCGCTCCATGTTGCCGTCGCCGGCGCGGTGCGGGACGAGCTCATCCCCGCCCTCAGCGGACTCTCCGTCGCGCTCATGAAGAAGGCGCACGAGTTCGACGACGTCGTCAAGGTCGGCCGGACGCACCTGCAGGACGCGACGCCCGTCCGCATGGGCCAGGTCTTCATGGGCTACGCCGCCCAGGTCGCGCACAGCTGCCAGCGCCTGGCCCTGGCCTACGACGGGCTGCTCGAGGTGGCCCTCGGCGGTACGGCGGTCGGCACCGGCATCGGCCGTCACAAGAAGTTCCACACGATCGCGATCCAGCACCTCGCCGCGAAGACCAAGCTGCCGCTGCGCCCCGCGCGCAACTCGTTCGAGCAGCTCGCGGGCCGCGACGCCTGCGTCTTCTTCGCGGGCGCCCTCGGCTCCACGGCCGCGGCGCTGACGAAGGTCGCCAACGACATCCGCCACCTCGGCAGCGGTCCCCGCTGTGGCCTGGGGGAGCTGAAGCTGCCGCCCGTCCAGCCCGGCTCGTCGATCATGCCCGGCAAGGTGAACCCGGTGATGGCCGAGAGCCTGCTGATGGCGTGCATGCTGGTGCAGGGCTACGTGACGACGGCCAATGCCGCGGGTGCGGCGGGCAACTTCGAGTTGAACGTGACGTTGCCGCTGTTGGCGGACACGCTCCTGGATGGTGTGAAGGTGCTCTCGGGCGCTGCGAACGGCTTCTCGAAGCGCTGCGTCAAGGGCCTCGAGGTCGATCGCGACCGTGTCGAGGCGCTCGTCGAGCAGAGCCTGATGCTCGGCACGGCGCTGGCGCCGCACATCGGCTACGACGAAGCGGCCAACCTTGCGAAGGAGGCCTACAAGACGGGCCGCACGATCCGCGAGTTGGCGACCGAGAAAAAGCTGATGAGCCCCGCGAAGCTGAAGCGTGTGCTTGATCTGACGCACATGACCCGTCCCGGTAGGTAGGTCGTCCGGGTCCAGGAAGCCTGTAGCGGCGCCCCACGGTGGTGCCCAACGTGGTCGGCGTCAGCTGCTGGGGGGGCGCGCACGCGCCGGCCCTGCGGGGCGGCTCAGGCCGCCCCTACGGGGGTCAGGTAGGGGCAGCCTGAGCCACGCGGAGCGGGGCGGTTGGCTGCCCAGGGCGTCGCCTGCGCTACTTCGGCGAGACCGAGTTGAAGACGCGGTCGTTGAACGTGTCGCCCATCGCCATGTCGCCGCTGCGAAGACCGCGGTCGAACCACGCCATGCGCTGCTTCGAGCTGCCGTGCGTGAAGCTGTCCGGGACCACGCGGCCCTGGGCGCGCTTCTGCAAGGCGTCGTCGCCGATCTGCTTGGCCGCGTCCATCGCTTCCTTGATGTCGCCGCCCTCGAGGATGTTCTTCGCGCGGTGCGCATGATGCGCCCAGAGCCCGGCGTAGAAGTCGGCTTGCAGCTCCAAGCGCACCGAAAGCTGGTTGTGCTCGGTCTTGCTCACCCGGCTGCGAGCCTTGTGGACCTTGTCGGACTGACCGAGCAGGTTCTGCACGTGGTGGCCGACCTCGTGCGCGATGACGTAGGCCTGCGCGAAGTCACCCGGCGCACCGAGCTTGTCGCGCAGCGTCTGGTAGAAGCTCACGTCGATGTAGATCTTCTTGTCGGCCGGGCAGTAGAACGGACCCATCTGCGCGCCGGCGAAGCCGCACGCCGACTTCACGCTGCCGCGGAAGACTACGAGCTTGGGCTCCTCGTAGCGCTTGCCCATCTTGCGGAACTGCTCGTGCCAGACGTCTTCGGTGTCCTTGAGGACCACCTTGATCATCTCGACGAGCTCTTGGTCCTGCGGCGTCGGGTTGAAGGGCGCCTGCTTGGTGGGGGGGGGACCCCCGCCGCCGCCCTGGAGGATGGCCGTCGGATCACCGCCCATCAGAAGGACGACGATCGCGATCACGATCCCCAGGCCTCCGCCGATGGCCAGGCCGCCCTTGCCACGCGCCGGACCTCGGGCCCGGATGTCCTCGACGTTGTCGCTACGCTTTCTGCCTCGCCATCGCATGGCGGGATCTTAGCTCGGATGACGCACGAGGCGCGTGTCATGGAACGAGCCGGGCGCCGCATCGGGGGGGATTCCGAGCCGCGCCAGGTTCAGCGTGTAGGCGCGCTTGAGCGGCGGGTAGAGCACGGCCAAGGCTCGGCCGAGCCAACGCGCCACGCGCGGGAGGCGCCGGGCGCGCTCGTAGAGCAGATCGTAGAACCGGCGGCTCGCCTCGATCCGGATGCCGCCGTCCCACGATTCGACGATCCGCGCATCCGGCACGGCCCACGTGAATCGCGCGGCGAAGTGGCGCATCGCGTCATGATGCTCCTGATGGCGGAGGACGAGCGGGGTCATGGCGTCGAACGCGATCTGCGCACCCGGGAAGCGCGCTGCCAGGCGCTCGAAGACGCTACGCACTTCCTCCTCGTGGAGGTAGACGAACATGCCCTCCGAAACGAAGAGTACGTGCCCTTGGGCCTCCGCGGCCACGTGCTCGATCCACGCATCGTCGAGGACGGACGCGGCGAGGCTCGTGCGGCGCGGGCCTTCGTCGAAGAAGCGGCGACGCAACTCCATGACATCCGGAAGATCCAGGTCGATCCAACGCGCGAGCCCGTTGTCCACGCGCTCGAAGCGCCCGTTGAGACCGCAGCCGAGTTCGACGATCGTGCCGTGCGGATGCCGGAGGAGGAACTCACGGACCCAGCTGTCGACAAGCCTGCCGCGCACGCAGCACCCGACGCGACTCGCGTGCGCGTTCTCCAGCGGGCTGAAGTCGTAGGCGAGGTCGGCGTAGATCGCCGCGGCCTTCGGGTCGAGCAGGATCGGCACGGCCTCGTGTGCTTCCTGTGCCCGAGCCCAGAGCGGCACGAGCAGGGTCTGCTGGACGGGGCCGAGGTGCACCGAGACCTTCACGACCGCGTTAGTCGCCCTTCTTGCGGACGAGGGTGACGACGAACGCGGCGTCCTGGTCGGTGTAGTTGCCCGGGCCGGCCAGCTTCGTGCCGTCGTAGAACGCCATGTCGCCGGCGGTCAGTTCCGTTTCGCCCTTGCCGGGCGTCACGCGCACGCCGCCCTGGATGCAGTAGACGATCGCTTCGCGGCGGCGGTGGGTGAAGGGGGAGAGCGCCTGACCGGGGCGCAGGCAGACGAGCGTCACCGTCGAGCGATCCGTGGTGAGCAGCTTCTTGGTGACCGGGCCTTCGTCGCGGAACTCAACGAGCGGTGCGATCGAGGTGGTGACGTGGGCGTCCATGCGTTGCGGTCTCCGGCGGGGCCGCTCGCATCCTAGCGCCGCGGCCCCGGCCCGACGCTGCCTAGCCCCACTGATCGAGGGCGGCGGCGACGCCCGCAGCCACGACCAGGACGACGAACATGGTCAACATCCACCGTCCGCCGGAGCCGCTCGAGCCTGCGCCCACCCTTTCGGGCTCGGCCGGCAGGGCGCCAAGGTCGTCGGAGCTGCCCTCCTCGACGTGCTCGAGGCTGGTGACGCGCGTCGCCAACTCGGCCAGGCGCTCGTCGGCGGCATTGCGCAGCGTGCGGACGGCGGCCTCGATACGCTCGAAGCGCTCGCCCTGGTCGCGCGTGCCCTCCTCGAGGGCGGTGACGACGCGCGCCTCGGTCTCGGCGACCCGGCTCTCCACGCCCTCGAGGCGCGCGCGGGCCTCGCTGAGCGCCGGCAGGTTCTCTTCCATGGCGGCGCTGAGATCGGCCACGGACGGCTCGAGCTGGTCCAAGCGCGGGCGGACCTCGCTTGCCACGGACTCCCAGCTGCGCGTCCCTTCGTCCAGACGCGCTCGGACGTCGCTCGACATGTCCCGCTGGACCACGCGCAGGCGTTCGATGTCGGCGCGGAGGCCGTCCAGCCGCCCTCCCAGACGGAAGATCACCGCGAGGAGCAGACCGACCACGGCGAGGGTGGCCACGACGAGCAGGGCAGGGAGCATTACCTCCCAGGGTAGCGCTCAGAAGCGTAGCTCCAAGGTCCACAGAACGACGGTTGCCGGGGCGACGCCCAGCCGGTAGGTTCGCGCGCCGTGACCCGCCCCCGGACCGCACTCTTCTGGCTGCTCCTCGTCGCCCTGGCGGGCGCTCCCCTGGTCGTCGGCGGCTGCGGCTCCGATCCGTACCCGGGCGAGAAGCCGAACACGCTGCATGTGTTCCTCGCGATCGCGCCGAAGAGCATGGATCCGGTGCTGGCTCAGGACCAGTACAGCAACGTCTGTGTCCTCAACATCTACGACCAGCTCTACGAGTACGAGTACCTGGAGCGCCCCTTTCGCCTGAAGCCGTCCATCGCCGCGGCGCTGCCCGAGGTCTCCGAGGACAAGCTCACCTACACGATCCGGCTGAAGAAGGGCATCCACTACATCGACAACGCCTGCTTTCCGAAGGGGAAGGGGCGTGAGGTACGCGCCCAGGACGTCGTCTTCTGTTTCAAGCGCCTCATGGATCGCCAGTCCAAGAGCACCGGTACCTGGTTGCTCGACGGCAAGATCGAAGGGCTTGATGAGTTCCGCGAGGCCTCCGGCGCGGCGACCAGGAACGCGCGCCGCGGAAGCTACACCGAAGCCGAGGGCTATCCCGAGGTCGAAGGCCTGAAGGCGCTGGACGACTACACGGTCCAGTTCAAGCTCAAGGAGGCCTACCCCCAGTTCATATGGACGCTGGCCACCGGGTACGCCTCGATCTATCCGCCGGAGGCCGTCGAGTACCACGGGTCGCAGTTCCAGTACGCAGGCGTTGGCAGCGGCCCCTACATGGTCGAGCATGTCAATCTCTCGAAGAAGCTGGTCCTGGTCCGCAACCCGAACTACCGCGAGGATCGCTACCCCTCGAAGGGCATGCCTGGCGACGAGGAGAAGCTCCGACTCGTCGATGCGGAGAAGCGGCTGCCCCTGAACGACCGCGTTGTGGTCACCGTGTTCAAGGAGACCCAGCCTCAGTGGCTCTACTTCCTGCGCGGGTACCTGGATCGCACGACGATCCCGAGCGAGAACTTCGAAGGCGCGGTGGACCCGGAGAGCTTTGAACTCATCGGCGACCTGGCGGAGCGCGGCGTGCGGCTCGACAAGGACGCACGCATGGACATCGTCTACGACTGCTTCAACATGGAGGACGAGGTCGTCGGAGCGCCGAACGGTGAGAAGGGGTTGGCCATTCGGCGCGCCATCTCGCTTGCGACCGACAACGTGTGGACGATCAAGAATCTCTACAACGGGCGCGCGGCACGCGTCGACGGCCCGATCCTCAACGAGTTTGCCGAGTTCGATCCTGCGTATCGCAATCCGTGGAAGCCCAGGCCCGGCGAGACACGCAAGCAGGTGCTCGCGCGCGCAAGGAAGATCCTGGCCGACGCGGGCTACCCCGGCGGTGAGGGCATCCCGGTCCTGAAGAAGGACCTCTCCGAGGGCGGCAGCTCACGCAACTTCTTCCTCGCCTTCCAACGTGATGTCGCTGAGATCGGCATCCGCGTCGAGCCGTTCACGGTCACGTTCGGCGAGTTGATGCGGCGCCTCAACAACAAGAAGTCGCAGCTGTGGGGCGTTGCCTGGGGCGCGGACTACCCGGACCCGCAGAACTTCTTCCAGCTCTTCTACGGCCCCAACAAGGCGCCGGGCGTCAACAAGAGCTGCTTCGACGACCCCGAGTTCAACGACCTCTACGCCAGAGCGCGTGTGTTGCTCGAGGGCCCGGAGCGGACGCAGCTCTACAGGCGCATGCAGGAGATCGTCGGCGATCAATGCCCCTGGAGCTTCCGCTGTCGCCGCGTGAACTTCAATCTGAACCAGCCGTGGCTCTACGGGTACCGCTACAACGACATGGCGTCCAAGTACTTCAAGTTCTGTCGCGTCGACGGCGAGATGCGCAAGAAGGGTGTCGCCAGCGTGAACAAGGCGACGCTGTGGCCCGTATTCGTCTTCCTCGGGACGAGCATCCTGCTCATCAGCTTGACCCTCGTGTCCGCGCGACGGCGCGTGAAGGGCTGGTAGGCGCATGTGGGCGTACATCCTCCGACGGACGCTGCAGGCGGTTCCCACGCTCATCGGCGTGACGATGATCGTATTCCTGCTCTTCAACGTCGTCGCGGACGATCCGGCGCGGACGAAGCTCGGGCCGAAGGCCACGCCCGAAGCCGTGGCCGCACTCAGCGCGGAGCTCGGCACGGACAAGCCGCTCCACATCCAGTACCTACGCTTCCTCGGGGAGTCCGCCTCGCTGGACTTCGGCGACTCCTGGTCCACCAACCGGCCCGTGGGCGAGATGCTCGAGGATGGGCTTGTTCCGAGCGTCACCGTGACCCTGCCGGCGTTCTTCATCGCGACCATGCTCGCCGTGGCCCTTGCCCTGTTCTGTGCGTTCTACAGGGACTCCGTGGCCGACCGGACGACCGTCATTGCGGCCGTGGCTGGCATGTCCATCTCGAGCCTCGCCTACATCATCTTCGGGCAGTACTTCGTGGCCTTCGAGTGGAACCTCCTTCCCATCTTCGGCCATGAGGTGTCGCTGCGCGGCATCGTGTTCCTGTTCCTGCCGTGGATCATCTGGATCGCGCTCTCCTTCGGCAGCGAGGTGCGCTTCTTCCGCACGGCGATGCTCGAAGAGATGAGTCAGGACTACGTGCGCACGGCCGCCGCGAAGGGGCTGGGCACGCGCAAGATCCTCTTCAAGCACATCCTGAAGAACGCCATGATCCCCGTCATCACGCGCGTCGTGATCACGATCCCGTTCCTGTTCGTCGGCTCGCTGCTGCTCGAGAAGTTCTTCGGCATCCCCGGGCTGGGCGACCTGTCGTATCAAGCCATCATCGAGAACGACTTCCCCGTCATCAAGGCGATCACCATCTTCGGTGCCCTGCTCTACATCATCTTCAACTTGATCTCGGATGTGCTCTACGCCGTCGTGGATCCGCGGGTACGGCTCAAGTGACGGTCCAATCGGTCAATGTCTACAACCCGTCCTGGCTCGCGTCGCCGACGCGGATCCTGTGCTGGCCCCTGGCGCTGATTGGATGGCTCGTCGGGCTGCTGTGGCGCGCCTTTGGCCTCCTGTGGGCCCTCATACGGCATGGCACGCATCCGGATGATGGGCTGCCCGAAGGCGCGCGCCGCTGGAAGGCCTTCGCCGTGGGGGGGCTCCGCTACCTCGGCTTCCAGAGCGACGAGTTTCCGCCATTCCACGGCCGCGTGCGACGCGCGGGCGAGAGCCACGGGCCGTGGTGGGAGGCCAAGCGGCGGCTCAAGAAGAGCCACGTCGCCATGCTCAGCGTAATCATCTTCGTCCTGTACATCCATGTCGGGCTGCTCGCCCAGGTCGGCGTCATCGCGAGCGACTTCCGCGAGACGACGAAGGGCTCCGAGTTCGCCAGCCCAGGCAAGGAGGGCTTCGCGCTCGGCGCAGACCAGTTGGGGCGGGACGTACTCTCGATCGCCTTGCGCGGCGCCACGACGGCACTGTGGATCGGGCTGTTCGCCGCGATGCTCTCGAGCTTCATCGGCATGGGGCTCGGCGCGCTGGCCGGCTACTTCGGAGGCTGGGTCGACGATCTCATCGTCTGGGCGTACACGACGCTCTCGGCGATTCCATACCTCCTGCTGCTCATGGCGTTCAGTTTCGTCTTCCGCAACAACGAGGGCGTGACGCTCTGGTACCGGGAGAGCTTCCTCTACGAGGACTGGAACGTCTCGATGGGGCTGTTCACCATCATCCTGGCCATCGGACTCACGAGCTGGGTCAGCACGTGCCGCATCGTGCGCGCGGAGTTCATCAAGCACCGCGACCGTGACTACGTGCTGGCCGCGTTGGCCATGGGGCTCCCGACGCGGCGGGTCATCTTCCGGCACGTGCTGCCGAACGTGTTCCACCTGGTGCTGATCACGTTCTCGCTGCTCTTCATCGGCGCGATCAAGTTCGAGGTGATCCTGTCGTTCCTGGGCCTAGGCCTGGAGCCGTCCGAGGCTTCGTGGGGCAACATGATCAGCGCTGGGGCCGGTGAGTTGCTGCGGGCCGACACCGTGTGGTGGGGCATTACCACCGCGACAGTATTCCTGTTTGGCCTGGTGCTCAGCGTGAACCTGTTCGCAGACGCCCTCCGCGACGCGCTCGACCCGCGCCTCCGGAAGTAGGTCGCACGCCTGGATGCTGGTAGGGGCGACCCTTGTGGTCGCCCGAGCGCGTTCTGCCACGTCGGGACTTACCAGGTAGGGGCGGGGCTTGTCCCCGCCCTTCTTCGTTGGCGTCCGGGGTAGAGGCAAGAGGGCGACCACAAGGGTCGCCCCTACCCCTAAGGGCACGTGAGGTAGGTCGGCCTGCGTCGGCGCGAAGCGCATCGTGGGGTGGGTAGGGGAGCCGGGCGACCACAAGGGTCGCCCCAACCACCGTCCGCCCCCGCAGCGGGCGGACCAACCAGTAAGTCCGCAGCCGCCGCAGGAACAGGGTCGGCTCGCGGAAGCCCGCGAACTCGTCGAACTTGCGGC
>JAJDEN010000020.1 GCA_029259775.1 Planctomycetota bacterium
GCGGAGGCCGTAAGGAGTGTGCACATCACCCTCCTTGCATGGACGGGCGGGTTCTTCCGCAGGCGCAGGCTGAGCAGAGCGAAGCCGTCCGCGTCCTGCGGGTTCGAGTCCCGTCACTCCCGCCACTATTCTCTCTTCTCCCGGGCCGCACGCATCGCGCCCACCGTTCTCACCTCTGGGCTCGAGGACTCGAAGCCGCGACCGGGTGGGTGGATAGGCCGGAGCGATAGCGGAGGCCGTAAGGAGGGTGCACATCACCCTCCTTGCATGGACGGGCGGGTTCTTCCGCAGGCGCAGGCTGAGCAGAGCGAAGCCGTCCGCGTCCTGCGGGTTCGAGTCCCGTCACTCCCGCCATCTAGATGGATCCCAGGAACGGGGTCACAGGAACGGGGTCAAGGAACGGGGTCAGGCGCCTTTTGAAGGAATGGGGTCAGGCGCTTTTCGTACCCTCGCGTGACAGTGTCACAAGCCACGGCGAAGAACGCCTGACCCCTCCCTCTTCGCCTGCCCCCTCCCTCTTCGAGACCTCGCCAGAGAGCGTGCGCCGCCGAAGATTGCGGCGCCAGCGGCCGTGTGCGCCGGCGATCGAGCGAGCGATGCGGGTCAGGGACTCGTGCATCGCGGCAGGGTACCGGCCCATGGCGGCGAACAGCCTGCAGCGCCCCCCAGGGCCTCACTCATCCCGAGGACATCTCCTGCAGAGTGGTTCATCTTGATGTAGACTGATGCAATGCCCTCCACGAAGAAGACCATCCGCAAGAGCATCAGCGTGCCGCCGGCCGTCGCCAAGCGCGTCAAGACCCTCGCCCGCGCCCAACGAACGAGCGAAAGCCGCGTCCTGGTGGCCCTGATCGAAACCGGACTGGCCGCCAAGGACGACGAGCGCCAGCAGTTCCAGGCCTTGGTGGATCAGTTGGCGCAGACCAAGAGCAAGGCGGAGCAGAAACGCCTCAAGGAGGAACTGGCGCGACTGACCTTCGGTGACTGATGCCGACGATTCAGTGGACCGACCTCCCCATCGCGCTCCGCGATCACCTCTTCGAGCGCGCCCGCGAGCGGAAGATCACGGCGGAGGATCTGTACGCGCTGAGCCAGTGGCGTGCCTCGCGCCCTGAGGCGCCGGAGGGCGACTGGTACAAGGACTTCGGCTCCTTCAAGCTCTGCGGCAGCGGGCCGTACCCGAAGACCTTTCTGCTCACGGGGCAGGCAGCGAAGGGCCAGCGCCTCTAGGCCACGGCAGTGCGAGAACGTGCAACGACGTGCGCAGAGCCATGGCAATCCACGGCAACATCGGCTTGCGCACAGGACACAAACTAGGTCCCGTCGCGACGTACGCAGCCGGCGCTCCGGCCTCTCATGCCGGACGGCGCCGGCGGGTGCATCCGCCGAACTGTCAAACCCCGCGCTCGTACTCCGTGTACTTGCGGGCACTTCCGCGGACCTGATCAGCCGGGTACTTCAGCCGGTTCGCCTCGAGCTTCTGCGTGGCCAGAACCACTGGATCCAGGCCGAGCTTGTCCGCAAGTCGGACCAGGTAGAGGAGCACGTCGCCAATCTCGTCGCCCACCGCCTTGCGCTTCTCTTCCGGCAGGTCACGACTCTCGCTGGGCGTCAGCCACTGGAAGTGCTCCATGATCTCGGCGGCCTCGACCGCGAGCGCCATCGAGAGGTTCTTGGGCGTGTGGAACTGGTCCCAGTCGCGCTCCTCGGCGAACGCGCGAACCTCCTGCATCAGCTTCTTCATCGGAGAGAGGATACCGGCCCGGCGCGCCCGGTTCGGGGCCCGGCCTCACGCGCCCTGACGTCCCCGGAAGGTCCAGGCGAGGATGCGGCTCTGCTTCTGACCGTGGGCCATCTTCAGGACCCGCACGTCGGCGGCCTCCACGGCCCGCAGCGCGCGGCTCAGCGGTGGGAGATGCGCGCCCTTCGAGACCAGCGTCGTGAACCAACCACAGAGCGCCGGCCGTTCCGCGCTCTGCGTGATCATGCGCTGTACGAATCCCAGCTCGCCTCCCGGGCACCAGAGCTCGCCCGCCTGCCCACCGAAGTTGCGGTCACCGGGGTTCACGCGGCCAGCCCCCCCGCCCCTGCTCCGCTTGCCGAACAGGTTCTCCCGCTTGCGTCGGTTGCCTTCCGCGGCCTCCTCGGCCGACGCATGGAACGGCGGATTGCACATCGACAGCGCGAAGCTCTCGCCACCTCCCACCACGCCCTCGAAACACTGCTGCGCCGAGGGCTGCTGCCGGATCTCGATCCGCCCGCTCACCTCGGGATGCGCTGCCACCAACCCGGTCGCCCAGACACACGCCGCGGCGTCGACCTCGGTGCCAACGAAGCGCCAGCCGTACTCCCGAGCGCCGATCAGCGGGTAGATGCAGCTGGCTCCCGTCCCGATGTCGAGCACGGCAACGTCCGGACCGCGCGGGACCGGGCCGCGCGGGACCAGGCCGTCGTCCGCGCCGCTGGCGAGCAGGTCGGCCAGGTGATGCAGATGCTCACTCCGCCCGGGGATGGGTGGGCAGAGCGCACCGGGCTGGATGTCCCAGTCGTGCAGTTGATACGCGTGGCCCAGCAACGCCTGGTTGAGGGCTTTGACCGCCTCCCGATCCGCGAAGTCGATGGACGTGGTGCCGTGCGCGTTCGGCCTGACGTACCTGGCCAGCGCCGGACGGCAGGCCACGAGCGCCTCGAAGTCGTAGCCGTCCCGGAAACGGTTCCGGGGGTGCAGGCCTTCCTTGGGGGAGCGCCGGTTCATGGGTCCGAGTGTGTCCCCTACGCGCCATGCGCACGTCGGCATCGTACCCGTTTCCTCAGGAAGTGCCCGCGCGGCCCGTTCCCTGGGTGTTGCGGGCCCTGGAGAGCGCGGCTTTCGCTCGCCCCCGTGCGACCCTGCTAGGAAGCCGAGGCCGCCAGGTCTTGTACCTGGAGATGATGGATGCGCGTTCCTGAGCGCCTTGAGCCCCTGCTCGAACACGGCGTGATCGAAGAGGTCCTGCGACCGTTGATGAGCGGCAAGGAGGCGGAAGTCTTCCTGGTGCTCTCCGGGGGCGAGGAGCGTGTGGCGAAGGTCTACAAGGACGCCCAGTTCCGCAGCTTCAAGCAGCGCGCCGACTACACCGAGGGCCGCACCGTGCGCAACAGCCGCGAGCAGCGGGCGATCAACAAGCGCTCCCGGCACGGCCGCGCCAAGACGGAAGACGCCTGGCGTTCGGCCGAGGTCGACGCGATCTACCTGCTGCGTGACGTCGGGGTGCGTGTGCCCGAGCCGCATTCCTTCATCGAAGGCGTCTTCGTGATGGAGCTGGTCAAGGGCGAGGACGGCGGCCCGGCTCCGCGCCTCGTGGATGTGCAGTTCACCGCGCAGGAAGCCACCGAGGTCTTCCACATCCTGCTGCGTGACGTCGTCAAGATGCTCTGCGCGGGCATCATCCACGCGGACCTGTCCGACTACAACGTGCTGATGTCGCCGACCGGTCCGGTGATCATCGACTTCCCCCAGGCCGTCGACCCTGCGCGCAACCAGAGCGCGCGCAAGCTGCTGCTTCGGGACGTGAAGAACATCACCAGCTTCCTTGGTCGCTACGCGCCCAAGCTCCTGCGCACGAAGTACGGCCCCGAGATGTGGGACCTCTACGAGCGCAGCGAGCTGGAGCCGGACACGGAGCTGACCGGAAAGTACGCGCCGAGCCAGGCCAAGGCCGAGATCAGCTCGCTGCTCGCCGACATGCTCGCCTTGGAGGAGGAAGCTCAGGAGCGCCGCGAAGCCGCCGGTCTGCCGCCACGACCGATCGCGCACCAAGGGCCTCCTCCGAAGGTGGCCCCCGAGCGCAAGCCGAAGCCGAAGCCCAAGCAGCAGCAACGGGGCCGCAAGCAGCGGCAGCGAGGTGGCGAGCGGGGTCCGGCCCGGCAGCCGGACGAGCCGCAGACAGCGCCGACCGAGAGCGGGCCGAAGAAGCGTCGTCAACGTCGACGCAGGACCACCCCTCGCGGACAGGGTCCGGCGAACGGACCGACGCCTCAGGGTGGGCGCTCGAGCGCTCCCAGGCCGCCCGCCCAGTCCGCGCGGAAGCCCGCCACAGGGGACCAAGCGGCCCCGCCCCGCAAGCGACGCCGCCGGCGGCGAAGACGAGGCGGCGGCGGAAAGCCTGGTGGCTCTGGGCCGAAGAGTTGAGGTACTGAGTCCTAGCGCAGGCCGGCGAAAGCGCGGCCTGGCAATCGCTCGGCGGCTCCACGGGCCCGGTGGCGTCCTCCGACCGGATCTTGGTAAGCGCGGAAGCGAAGTTGGCCCAAGGCACGGCGAATTCGGCGTCGCCCTCGCGCTGTGGCCGGGGTGTATTGCGAGGCTCAGGACCGCGAGGCTCGCATCTCTAGCTCAACGTGACTCTCGAGCTACCCCGCCGACAACCGAGTCTCCCGGTAGAAGGCGTGCGGGATCACGTGCACCATCCGCCACTCGATCGACATCGGCTTCTCTCCCTTGTGTCGGACATACTCAGCCGGCCCGAGGAAGTGGTACGGAGCCGTTCGTCTCCCGGCCTCCAGCTTGTGGTGCCGAACGAAGAGAAGCACCGGGCTCCCGGGCGGGCGGGGCTCCACGTAGCGCTTCCCTGCGGGCGTAGCAATGCTCGCCGTGTTCTGCGACTGCCAGTGGAAGCGCTCCGGCGAAATGGCGTAGTCGTCATACATGGTCGCAGGCGAGTAGTGCTTCTCAGACTTGTGCAAGGTGATGAAGAGCAGGTCGCAGCCGGAGCTCTGCTCGTGATACACGCCCCCCTGGAGGCGCTTGCTCTGACCAAATGCAGCAAGGATCTCCTCCTGGCTGTAGGTCGCGTGGATCGCCAAAGGCACGTCGGGTTGGGCATCCCACGGCGGCGTTCGCACATCGATCTTCTCGAGCTGGACCTCAATCATCTCGAGCAGTTCGTAACGGACGGCGGGGTGCTGCCAGACGACGTCGAGCTTCGCCTTTAGCGACAACTCGTCGCGCCCCCGCCCGAGCAGTCCGGCCGTCAACATGGTGAGGCGACGCACGTCAGCCGTAGGCAGGGCCTCTAGGTCCGGCGGCGCAGCGGCAGAGAGCTCCCTCCGCATCGTGTCGAGGAACACGCGGTCGTCCCAGTGCTGCAGGCGGAACAGCGCCTTCTGCAGTGCGACTTCATCGGGCCCAGGCTTGGGGACGTCGAGCTGGGCTTGCCTGCACAGCGCGAACCACGAGGCGCCTCGATTGCGATAGAGGTCCTCGAGCTCCAGCCCAGTCTCGTGCAGGAACTCCGCGAGCCGCGGACGCCCCCCTTGCAGCTGGGCCACCTGCTTGAGGTCGCGGACCAGTTCGGGCCGCCGCATGGGCAGCGCCTCACGCACACCTCGAAGGACGATCTCCTGAGCAACGCGGTCAAGCTCGATCGAGCAGCCTGACGGGAGGAGCGGGAACCCCTCACGGATGTGGTCCTCAAGCTGGCGCCTGGTGCCGCCCGTGACGGCACGGAAGCGAAGGTCGAAACGGAATCGGCGATTGGCTTGGCCGATGAAGTCGAGGACGGTCAGGCAGTCCTTGTCGTCCGATAGGCGTAGCCCGCGGCCGAGTTGCTGCAGGAACAGCGTTGCGCTCTCCGTTGGGCGCAGGAACAGCACGGTGTCGACCTCGGGCACGTCTACGCCCTCGTTGAAGAGGTCCACCGTGAACACGACATTGACGTCGCGCTGCCGCAGGCGCCTTAGCGCAGCGCGGCGCTCGTCCGTCGGCGTGCTGCCGGTGACTGCGATGGCGGGAATGCCGTGCTCGGTGAAGCGACGCGCCATGAACTCGGCGTGCTGCACGCCAACACAGAAGCCGAGAGCTCTCATGCGCAACGGGTTGGCGATGCGGCGCCGAAGCGCTTCAAGCACGAGAATCAGTCTGGCGTCATCTGCCGTGTACAGGTTCTCGATCTCGCCTTGGTTGTAACGCCCTCGACTCCACGTGAGCTGGTCAAGCTCCGTGCCGTCATGAACGCCGAAGTACTGGAACGGGCAGAGCATGCCTCGCTCGATCGCATCCCAGACACGGAGCTCGGCGGCTGTGCGCCCTCCGAAGTACGCGTCCTGAACATTGACACCGTCGGTCCTCTCGGGCGTGGCCGTCATGCCGAGCAGAAGTTTGGGCTGCAGATGGTCCAGCAGCCGGCGGTAGGTCGGCGCTTCAGCATGATGGAACTCGTCAACGATGACGACGTCATACGCCGTGGGGCTCAGGCGCTTCAGGTCCTGGTGATGGAGCGACTGGATCGATGCGAAGACGTGCGTGCCCGCCACCGGCCTCTGCCCCGCCACTTGGAGCTCGCCAAACACGCCGTCTCGCAGAGCGATACGGAACGTGTCCCTGCTCTGCTTCAGGATCTCCTGCCGATGGGCGACGAACAACAGCGTCGGCCCGCCCGGCCGCTTCGTCGCGTCCTTGGCCAGCTCCTCCCAGTGCGCCGTGAGGTACTTGAAATCGAGCGCCGCGATCACCGTCTTCCCCGTACCGGTCGCAGCAACAATCAGGTTGCGCCAATAACCCCGCTCTCGCTCGAGGAGAAGGCGATCGAGGATCTCCTGCTGATACGGGTACGGCTTGAGATCGAGCAAGACCGCCGTGGGCTCGGCGTCTCCCGCGCGCCCCTCGCTCGCTAGAGCCTGGCGAAAGCGCTCTTGAACGGAGGCGTCACCGTAGTCCTCGAATTCACCATCGTTCCAGTAGCTCTCAAAGTGCCCCTCGAACTTGCTGAGGATGTCCGGCGTCTCGATCTGGCTCAGACGCACGTTCCACTCGAGACCGTCGAGCAACGCGGCCCGGGAGAGGTTCGAGCTTCCGATGTAGGCGGTGGAGTACCCCGTCTTGCGCCGGAACAGCCATGCCTTGGCGTGGAGCCTCGTGCGACGCGTGTCGCAGGAGGTCCGGATCTCAGCCCCCTGCTCCATGAGGACGTCGAGTACGCGCTCCTCCGTGGCCCCCATGTACGCGGTGGTCAGGACGCGCAGCGGCCGGCCGGCCTCGAGGTGTTTCTCCAGCGCATCCTGGAGGACGCGGTATCCAGACCACTTCAGGAACGCACAGATGAGATCGATCTCGTCCGCCGTAGCAATCTCGCGCTGGAGCTCGACGCCGATGCGGTGCTCGTCCCGCGCGTTCACCAAGAGGTCGCTCTTGGACAGGGGAATGGCCGGGCGCTCGGCGCGGACAACCTCGCCAAGCCCCTGGGGAGCCTCGTGGACAGCCAGGAGCTGCTCGGGGGGCTGACTCACGTCTGCGAGCAGGCCGTCCCGTACGGCTCCTTCCCCGGTTGCTTGACGAACGACTTCGAGGATCTGATTGCCCAGCTTGACGGCGCCTCCTTCCGTCCTGGCAGCGGCCACCCGGAGCGCCGCGAGCACGGCCTGCGTCAGATGCTGCGACACCGCGCCGGACTCTTCGCCCGCCTCGAGCTTGGCCAGCTCCGAGACGAGTCCGGCGCCGTGTGCGTCGGCTAGCGCCCGACGCAGCGGATCCGTTACGAGGCGCTCGTAGATCCCCGGCTCCAGCGTGCTCATGGTCTTCCACTCCTCACCCCGTGGAGCGTACCGAAACGCTGCGCCCGCTTCCTCACAAGAAGAGAGATCCCGGGACGTAGACTGCCGGCGTGGATACGCACGACTGGTCCGATCTCATCACCTTCGCCTCCGTCGACTGGCCAGACGTGCCTGAGACGCCGGGCGTCTACGCCGTGTTTGAGGGCGAGCGCCTGCTCTACGCGGGCATGGCTGGCCGTAACGGGAGGGGCAACCTGCGCAAGCGACTCAAGAACCACCGTGACGGCAACATGGTCAACATGCTGAAGCAGTATCTGTGGTTTGCGATCGTGCAGCACCTGGACTCGGAGCTGGCCACGTCGCCCGGAGAAGCCGCGCGCCGCTGCCGTGACTACATGACGGAAATGCTCTCGTTTCGGTGTCTATCGTGCGCAGATGGAGCACAGGCTCGTGGCATCGAGGATCAGCTGAAGCGAGGCGCCGGCGACTGGGGCAAGCCGGAGTTCAACGGAAGCTAGAGCCGCGCTCACCGAATCCCCACCTGCCGCCTCAGCTGCCGGCACACCTCCTCGCCCGCCGCGGTAGCCAGCGCGAGATACGTCACCTGCGCCGTGACGTTGCGCTGCAGGACCTGCGGACAGGTCGAGCCCTTCGCCGTGAGTCGTGCCATGAGCGCCCCTCCCCTTCCATGCATCGGCTGGCGCCCCCACCAGGCGGAGCGCCCAGAGGCGATCGGGCGGCGTTCGGCTAGAACAGTCCACCGAGGAGACCCCATGCACGTCTTGTTCCTGCACGGCAAGGAGAGCGGACCGCACGGCTCGAAGTACCGCTCCATCCGCGATGCGGGCTGGAGCGTCACCGCGCCGGACTGCGAAGGCATCGACGACCTCACCCAACGTGTGAACATCGCGAGCGCAGCACTTAGGCCACTCGCCGGCCCCGTGGTGGTGGTCGGGTCGTCCTACGGCGGGCTCACAGCCGCGCTGCTCCACGACGCGCTCCAGGGCACGGACGAGGTCTCGAAGATCCACGGCCACCTCCTGCTGGCGCCCGCGTTCCACCTGGAAGAGGCACGTGCCCTCGCGCACTGCCATCCGAACACCGTGGTGCTGCACGGCGAGCAGGACGAGGTCGTTCCGGTCGAGGACAGCCGCGCCTACGCCGACCGTTTCGGCTGCGAGCTGGTGGAGGTCCAAGACGACCACCGACTGAAGGCCTCGCACGCGGAGATCCTGCGGCTGCTCGAGCAGGTCGCGGGCACGTCGCCTACGGCATGAACCGCAGGGCCGTGCGTCCGCGGACCAGGGTGAGCGCGCGGCGTAGCGCAAGCTGCACGGCCGTGAAGTCGGGACTGGGCCGGAGATCGGCGGGGATCGCCCGCGAGGCGTGCGGCAGGTGCAGCACGTTCGGGAAGTCGCGCCGCCTCACGCCGCCCCGGCCAGAGCCTTCAGCTGCTCGACGTCCCGACGCACGAGGATCTTGGCCGCCGCGCTGCAGGCCTCGGCATCCCGCGCCCAGTGGTTGCGGTACGCGGAGCTGGCCATCGGGATGTTGTCCTCGTGGCGCGTGCTGCCGGCGTAGCCGCCAGTGCCACAAGCGATGAACACGTCGGTCAGGTAGTCCCCGACGACGCGGTTGACGACGTAGGGGCCCCACGGGATCTCGGTCGTCGGCTCGATCTCGTCGATCTCCCATCCCGCCGCCTCGACCATCTCCTGCAGGGGCGTGCGCAGGCGTGGTGCGAGCGCGGACAACCCTTCGCAGTGCGCGGACAGCGTGTCGAGGTCGTTCGCGACGCCCTTGGCGATCTCGGCGTTGAGGAGCGCGTAGAGGCCCTCGAAGACGGGGTAGAGGTCGTCCCACACAAACGGGCCGTCCATGTCCTCGCCGGGGAAGGTGGCGTCGTAGGACACGAGGACGTGGCCGCACTCGCCTGTGGACGTGCACAGGGGACAGAGGCGGGAGTAGACGTCGTTCACGGCGGGGCTCGAATCGGATTCAGGCTGGGTCATGGTGGATCTCCCTATGTCAGGCGAGAGATCCTGCCCACCGGCCCGTCCGAGGCTGCGCACACGACCCGACGTCCATCGAACCGCGCATCGTTCCCACGAAGGGCTGGCGGAAGCACCTTGGCGCGATGCCAGGTTGCCGGACGGTCGACGGGCCAGTTCCCTCGCGCCACTCTTGATGCGTCAGCGACTGTAGGTGGCTTCGCCCGCGGTGGAGCTGGCGTGTGTGTCATGCGAGGCGCGTGTCATGGCCCGCGGGCGGCGTGAGGTCGAACACGCTAGGCTGGGCGCATGGACGACATCCTCGGCTTCATCCCGTCACACCGTCGCACGCCTGATGACGCCTTCGTCACCGGGGGCGAGGCAACGAGACATTCCGTCGGCGCTTTCTGGGCGTGGGCGCACTCGGATCTACTCGCTAACACACAGCGCGCCATCGTCGCGGAATACATCGTCGGTATAGCGCTGGGCGACGTGGCGACCACGCGTCCCGAATGGCGCGGATGGGATCTGGAACTCCCCGAAGCGGGCCGCGACCGGCCCATCCGGGTCGAGATCAAGGCCACGGCCCCGATCCAGAGCTGGGCGCAGCCGCGCCTGAGTCCCCGGAGGTTCGACTTCGCACCGAAGGGCGCGTGGGACGAGACCGACGGATCGTTCGACGAGACCAAGCGCCGCCGCTCCGACGTCTACGTATTCTGCGTGCTCGGCGGTGACGACGCTGTGCCCGATCCGCTCAACCTCGATCAGTGGGTGTTCTACGTCCTGCCGACGCGTGTGCTCGACGAGCGCATGCCGGCACAGCAATCCATCACGCTCACCTCACTCTTGCGGCTGGAGCCGAAGCGGGTCCAGTACGGCGGCCTTCGGACGGAAGTCGGCCACGCCGCGGGCGGCCCCTCCTGAACCGCGGCCGGCCTCGGCAGCGCCGGGGGAGATGTAACGCCGGCGTCCGGCCCGCCGCGAGGCGCATGCCCGCTCGAGGAGCCCATCGTCGCGGGACCGACTGCCCCGATGCCAGTCGCGGGTGAGATGTGACCGGCGGGCCCCTTGGCGCGAGGGAAGATCAGCGGGCGTTCGACCGTCTGATCCGCATGCGATGTTCTCGTCCGTGCAGGGACCACGCCTTGCGAGCCTCGCCCTCCGTGCCCCAGACCCGGAGGGATGGCTCACAGCCGGGGAGGGACGTCCATCTCCTGAAACACGGTGCTTGCACGCATGTGAGGCCTCAGGCGGAATTTTCGCCGTTCCTGATTCGAAAAAGCCGATTGAAAGATCGGGAGCAGTCCGTAGTCTGTCCGCCTAGCTCGGGGAGGGCGTAAACTTGAACGTCATGGTCCTGCACGGAATCAAGGTCGATAACGATTAGCTGGCCGCCTGTCAAGGCGAGACGGCTATCGGTACAGACCCTCTGGGCCAACAAGACCTCGGGGCGCCTGCCATTTCAGGCAGCGACGAGATCTCGACGCTCCCCAGCTGCCATGTCCCGCTGCGAGGTTACCTCGCCGCGCGCGCAGGTCGGAGCCTCCGCAACGTCGGCCTCCCGTCCGTCGCGCTTTCGCGATACGCTGTCCTTGTGGCATGCGGAAGCGGAGCGCGGACGGACTGACCGATGGGGAATCAGGTTCACATCGCTGCTGTCCTGGGCGGGCGCGCAACGCTCGACGCGTGGAGAGCACAGCACCCCCACGAACGCCTGGATCTCTCGCAGGCCGACCTGTCGGACCGGCCTCTCGGCGACCTCGACCTGACGGACGCTGATCTGACCGAGGTGCGCTTCAACAACTCCGTGCTTCATGGCTGCGCGCTGGCCGGAGCCGACGTCACGCGGACGGATTTCACCGGCGCCACGCTCTTCGACTCCTCTCTCGCAGGCATACGCGGATCCAGGACGGTGCTACGTGACGCGACGCTCCGGGAACTGAGCCTCGACGGGGCTGAACTCGTCGAACTGAGAGCGCACGGCCTCACCATGGTGGACTGCGATCTGCATGATGCTGACCTCGCGGGTGCGCAGCTCACGGGTTGCCACATCACAGACTGTCGGTTCTCGTTCGGCAGCCTGCACGGAGCTGACTTGGCTAACGCGCATCTGCGCGATGTGACAATGCTGAGTTGCGATCTCACGGCGAGCGACCTCCGGGGCGTCATCATGCGCGACGTAGGGATCGACCAAGGCCAGCTCTTCAAGACTCGATGGCGTGAAGCCAAGCTCCGGAGCGTTCGCTTCGATGCACCGGACCTCCAGTCTGCGCGGTTGATCGGCTGCAGACTGTGGGATTGCCAGTTCGCAACGCCGAAGGTGCGCGACGCGAGCTTCTCGGGGAGTCGCATGACGAAGGTCGAGTTCATCGATGCCGACGATCCGCACTCGTGGCTCTTCGACAGGGTGAAGGCTCGGCGCACGACGTGGGAAGGGTGCAACTTCACCTCCGGTGCCTTCGGCCACGCCAAGATGGATCGCTGCTACTTCACGCGATGCAAGTTCGAAGCAGCCGACTTCGAGAGGGCCAAACTTGGCCGGACGATTTTTGAGGATTGCACGTTGGCGCCTGTGAGCACGAGCGTGCAGTCCACGACCTTCGAACGCGCCGACCTTCAGAGCACCCGATTCTTGGACTGCAGCTTCGGAAACACGACGTGCGACAAGGCAATCGTCGGTCCGGAGACGTTGATCTGGGACTGCGATGTGTCGGAGAGCACGCAGTTCCATGGAGTCCCGCTACGCAGTTCAAGGATCCAGCCACACACCCTCGCCCGCCTCGAGCGAAACGGCCGCGTCCGATTCTGGGAATCGTGGTACCTCTCGCATCCTTTCAAGGGGTGGTTCTACCGACAGTTCTGGAAGATGTCCGACTACGGGACGTCTGGCAGGAAGCTCGTGAAGACCTTTCTGGTGTGGGCGGTTGTCTTCGCTGGGATCTACGCGATTCCCACAGCGATGACGCGGTACGCCAACGTCCCGATAGACCCGTTCATCGCCAACCTCGATACGCACGAGGTCGATCGCACGCGGGAGGACGCGACAGCACCTGACGCCAAGCACGCTCCACGTCGAGTGACCAAGGACCTGCCGAGTCGGGTCGTCGCCGTGCGCGCGCTCTACTTCTCCGTCGTCACGATGACGACGCTCGGATTCGGAGACATGAGCGCGGCACCGACCAGCGTGATCGGACAGACCCTGCTGATGATCCAAGTGCTGCTTGGCTATATCATCCTGGGTGCCATCGTCACGCGCCTCTCGATCGCGTTCCAGGCGACGGGCTAGGAGCATGGACAAGCGCGACGCCGACAAGATCGAGATGTCATGGGCACTCCCGCGAGTGCCCGCAGGCGATGATCAGAGGGGATGGGAACCATGGGAGAGATGACGCAGACCCGAAGGCCGCTTGCGGTCGCCATGATGGTGATGGTTGCGGTTGTGGCGCTGCACCTCCTCGCGCCAAGTTCAGCCTCCATGTGGGCCCTGGTCGGCATTTCGCTGCTCACACCGGTCATCTATGCGCTGTCGAGAACGGAGGAGGCGCGACGCGCACGAGCATCTGCCGCCAAGCGGGATAGAGAAGAGGAGCAGCTCAGCCGCGCCGAGAGACAGGCCGAGGAGAGGGGCGCGCTCACGATCACGAGCAAGATCGACTTCTTCATCGAGACGGCAGACGGTGACGGCGAGATGCGGAAAATCGTCGACTTCGTCCCCCGTAGCACGATGACGGAGGTGGTCGAGACGCTGTATGACATCGGAGAGGGCCTGAAGCCCGACGAGTTGGATGCGCGACTGACTCTTCAGCGCCTCGGCGGAGAACTGGACGGTGACGAAGAGCCCCCCATCCTCGACGCCGCGAACGCCATTGTGCAAACAGGGGGGCCCGGGAGTCGCGCCCGACTTGTTTGGCCCCTGCCCGAGGGCATGGACATGCTCCAGACGAGGAATGTGAGGTATCGCAAGAACATCAGCACGAAGTTTCGCCGGGCGTTCGCCTACGCAGGCGGCAGTGAGGAGGTCTACATTCAGCTCCACGCCGTGAGCAGGTTCGCGCTGCGCGTCGTCTTCCGAGCCGCCTACCTGCAGACCGTCCGCAACCACAGCTCAGGCGGGATCAAGTGCACCCACTTCACGCTCGAGGGAGAGAAGCCCCTTCAGCCCTCGATCCGCCCCCTTCCCAGAGGGAGCCTTGAGGTGCTTTGCGTCATCCAGCCGAGCATCCCGGGCACGGCGGTCTCCATCAGCTGGGATCCTGTCGGAGACTAGTGCGCACGTCGCCGCGGGAGAGGCGGAGCGCCCTGATTCCCGCCCCCTGCGCGACGCCTAGTAGTCTGTGGCCATGCACGAGAGCACCCCCGAGAAGATCGAACGCGGCGCGCGGCGCGGCACGGCCGCCGTACTCGGGCTGATCACGGGCACCATCGTCGGGTTCTTCGCCGGCTTCGCGTTTTTCGGTTTCGGGGATCTGCTGCTCGTTACGACGGGAACCTGTGCGGTGGCCTGCGCCGTCCTCTGCTTCCAGTGGCCGACGACCATCCTGTCGGTTGCGCGCATCGCGCTCAGTGTCTTCGGCAACGCCGTGTAGCCGTGCGCCGCGCGAACTCCCCCAGCGCCGAGGCCGTCGATCGCCTGCGCGGGTTCATCGACGCCCGCGAGAGCATCTTCGTCCTCACCGGCGCCGGCTGCTCTACCGGCTCCGGCATCCCGGACTACCGGGACGAGAACGGCGACTGGAAGCGCAAGCAGCCCGTCACGTACGCCGCGTTCACGGGGAGCGACGCCGTGAGGCGGCGCTACTGGGCACGTAGCACCATCGGATTCCCGACCATGGCCTGCGCTGAGCCCAACGGAGCGCACGCCGGCCTGGCTTCCCTCGAGGCGTCCGGCCACGTCGGCTCGCTCGTCACGCAGAACGTGGACGGGCTGCATCAGCGTGCGGGCCACGCCGCGGTGCTCGATCTCCACGGACGCATCGCCGACGTCGTGTGCCTTGACTGCCGCGACGTGAGCTCCCGCAGCGTGCTCCAAGACCGTCTGCTGGGGGCCAACCCCGGCTGGGGCTCGCGGTCCGGGCTTGTCGCGCCCGACGGCGACGCGGAGTTCGAGGAGGATACGCGCTCCTTCCAGGTGCCCGAGTGTTCCGGGTGCGGCGGCATGCTGAAGCCTGACGTCGTGTTCTTTGGGGAGAACGTACCGCCTCAGCGTGTGGCGGACGCGTACGCCGCCGTCGAGGCATCGGACAGCGTGCTGGTCGTGGGCTCCTCGCTCAAGGTGTTCTCCGGTTGGCGGTTCGTGCGCGCAGCCCATGAGCAGGGCAAGCCTATCGCGATCCTGAACCTCGGACGCACACGCGGTGACGACGTCGCCTCGCTGACACTGCGCGCCTCGTGCTCGGACGTACTGGCCGCGGTCGCGCGCCCTGCGAACTAGGGCACGCGCAGCGTTCGGCCTACGCTGCGTCGCCTGGCTTGGCGTCGTGGTTGAACTTTGAGATCAGCCGATGCACGAAGGAGTCATAGGCAAAGCACAGCTCGGCCGTAATGCCGAGTACGACGGCTGCGACGGCGAACGAGAGTTTCGCCACGACCGAGGAGACGTCGTGCCCACCATGCAGGACGGCAAGGATCACGAACGCCCGTGACAGGGAGAGCCCGGCATTGCGAAACAGCCGGCCGTACGCCTGGATATTGTCGCCGTGCCGATCGGGATCGCCGTGCTCCTCGGCGTCCGCTGCGCCGAACCAGGCCGCCACCAGAAGCACGATATCGGCCAGGATCAGCGAGAGGAACACTGCCTTGTACGCCGTCGCCGGGTAAAGCCACTCCCACTTGAGCTCGCCGACCTCCCACACGGCAGGCAGCGTGTGAAGGATGTGGAACACGACCAGTACTCCGAACATCAGGACGGTGCCGGCCGCGAAGTACGGCTGCAGCTTGCTCACCAGCGCGACGGGCTTGGCGCGTCGCCCCGTCTTGTACTTGCGCCACACGAAGTAGAAGGTGAGCGTCAGCGTGAACAGCAGGACGGCCGCCAGGGTATGGGAGCCGATGTAGATGGCGTGCTCGCGCAACGCCTCGTCAACGACGATGTCCGAGAACCCTCCGAAGCTCGAGAGGTACTCGCCTAGGTCCTTGAACACGTCGCGAATGATGATGAGCGTCACGACCTTGTACTGCCGGCCTGCGGCGAGGCTCGGTTCCAGCAGCAGCGAAGTGATGAGGTTGAACACCTCAAACAGCAGGATGACGCTAAACGGCGTCTTGATCGCGATGCAGGAGCGGAGGAACGCGCGCTCGAGATCCTCCCCTTGGCGGAGGCCGCCCGCGAGCAAGACGATCCAGTGCACAGCGAACACGCTCAGCGCGACGGCTACCATGACCCGCTCGGCCTTGGGCTCCGCGCTCTCCAGCAGGTGCCTGAGGCCGTTGGGAGACAAGGCGGGCGCCTTCTGGGCTGTCTCACTCATAGGGGCCTCCTCGTCCGGATCGCGCACACATGTCCGCCGCCCATCATACCGGCCTGGGCGAAGCCCACCGGCGCGCTTCAGCACACCAGTCCGCGCCTCTGCAAGACCTCTGCAAATGCCGTCAGACTCGCGCGACCGGCACGCGTGCCCGGGGTTTCAGCATCCGCGTCGGACGCTTCCCGATCGGCGCCCGCACCACGGAGTACAGACATCATGAAACGGCTCACCTCCCTCTTCGTCGCGGCGCTTGGCGTCGCCCTCCTCGCCACGCCCGCCTTCGCCGAAGACGGCAAGCGCGGCCCCAAGAAGAACCGCCGCGCCAAGGCTCGCCAGCAAGCACCCGACCGCGCTCGCCGCGCGCCGGCTCGCGGCCGGCACGCACGGGCACACCAAGCCCGAGGCAGCGCCCAGCTCTTCAAGCGCCTCGATCGCAACCGCGACGGCGTCATCGACCGACGCGAGTTCGCCGCCTTCACCCGCATGCGCGCCCAAGGCATGAAGCAGCAGCAGGAGCGGCACGGCTTCCACCAGCGCGGCAAGCACATGCGCCGACGCGGACCGCAAGCCCTACGTGGTCGCATGCAACAGCGCGGCCGCATGCAACAGCGTGGTCGCATGGACCAGCGTGGTCGCATGGGCCAGCGCGGCCGCATGGGCCAGCGTGGTCGTATGGACGATCGCCGCGGGCCGGGCCAGGCTCGCGGACAGAAGGCTCGTGGCCCACAGGACCGCCGCCGGGGAGCCGACGCCGCGCAGCAGCGCCGCACCAAGGCCCAAGGCATTGCGATCCGTCATCGCCTCAAGCAGGCCGACGCCAACGGTGACGGCAAACTGAGCCGCGCCGAGGCACCCGACGTCCTCAAGAAGCACTTCCGGAAGCTCGACGTCAACGACGACGGCTTCCTCGCTCCGGCCGAGATGAAGAAGGCCGCGGCGGTCCTCGGCCGCGCCGGTGGCAAGGCGCGACGGAAGTAGCAGCTCCCTCCCAACGGCCGGCCGCCCGCGCAATCCGCGGGCGGCCGGCTTTCATTTTGGGCCCCGCCTCCGCCATCCGGAGTACACCGAAGGCGGAGGCTCGAGACACCGTGGGCAGCGTCATCTTCGACTTCGACAGCACCCTCGTCCCCGTGGAGAGCCTCGAAGAGGTACTCGGGCGCGCCGCCACGCTCGCGCCCGCGCAGACGGAAGAGATCGAGCGCATCACCAACGCCGGCATGGACGGCTCGCTCTCCTTCGAAAACTCGCTCCGCCAGCGCTTCGCCATCGCGCAGCCCACGCTGCCGGCGGTGCGACTTCTCGCCCACGAGCTCGGTCTGGCGGCGACACCCGGCGCCGCCGAGCTGATTCGTCGCCTGACCGATCAGGGCCACGAGGTCTGGATCGTCAGCGGCGGGCTGCGCGAGATCCTCGAACCCGTAGGCCAGGTGCTCGGCATCCCGCGCCACCGGATCCATGGCGTCACGTGCCAGTGGGCGGAAGACGGCTCGCTCGTGGGTCTCGACCCCGCCTGCGGCTTCGTGGTCAGCAAGGTCGAGGGCCTCACGCGGCTGGGCCCCGCGTTCGACGGTCCCTCGATCGGCGTGGGCGACGGGGCCACCGATCTGGCACTCCGCGAGGCGGGCTTCGTGGAGCACTTCGTGGCCTACACGGAGTTCGTTGCGCGCGAGGGCGTCGTAGCAGGGGCGGATCACGTCGCCGAGAACATGGCGTCGCTGGGGGCGGTCCTTGCGAAGCTCCTCTCATGACGAGAAGCTCCTGACATGACGGCCGATCGCCTCTCCCTGCCGCGCGCCAACATCCGCGTGCTCCTGCTCGAAGGCATCCACCAGCGAGCCATCGACTCCTTCCGCGACGCCGGCTACACGAATGTCCGCCACGAGACCGGCGCGCTACGTCGCGACGACCTGAAGGAAGCCATCGCGGACGCCCAGCTCGTGGGCCTGCGCTCGCGCACCCAGCTCGACGCCGAGGTCCTCGGCTGCGCCAAGCGCCTCATCGCCGCGGGCTGCTTCTGCATCGGCACGAACCAGGTCGCGCTCGAAGACGCCGCGCTCCGGGGCGTGCCCGTGTTCAACGCGCCCCACTCCAACACCCGCAGCGTCGCGGAACTGGTAATCGGCCTCGCGGTGATGCTGTTCCGCGACGTGTTCCGCAAGAGCACGCACGCGCACGCGGGCGACTGGCAGAAGTCCGCGAAGGGCGCGCACGAGCTGCGCGGCCGCACGCTCGGCATCGTGGGCTACGGCCACATCGGCTCGCAGGTCTCCGTCCTCGCCGAAGCAATGGGCATGAACGTGATCTTCCACGATGTCCGGCCCGTGCTCGCGATGGGCAACGCCAGCACACAGGCAGGTCTCGAGAAGGTGCTCGCGGAGTCCGACCTCGTCACGCTGCACGTCCCCGACACGCCGGAGACCCGCGATCTCATGGGCGCCGAGGAGTTCGCGGCGATGAAGCCGGGCGCACATGTGATCAACGCCAGCCGCGGAACGGTCGTCGACGCGGAGGCGCTGGCTGCGGCACTCAAGAGCGGGCACCTGGGCGGCGCGGCTGTGGACGTCTTCGCGCTCGAGCCGAAGACGGCCGGCGAGGAGTTCGTGAACCCGCTGCGCGGCTTGGAGAACGTCATCCTCACGCCGCATGTCGGCGGGTCGACGCTGGAGGCGCAGGAGTCCATCGCCACCGACGTCGCGTCGAAGCTGATCGCGTATAGCGACGCGGGTACGACGACGTCCGCGGTCAATTTCCCGCAGCTGGGCCTGGCCGCGAACGAGGGTTGCCACCGCGTACTGCATATCCACCGCAACGAGCCGGGCGTGCTGGCCAAGATCAACGAGGTGCTCTCCGCGCACGACGCCAACATCGTGGGGCAGCACCTGCAGACGATGAACGGCGTGGGGTACGTGGTGACGGACGTCGATTCGATCGCCGCGAACGAGGCGTTGCCGACGTTGCGAGAGATCCCGGGGACGTTGCGGACTCGGATCTTGTATTAAGGGGGCGCCAGGTGGGCGTGGGCGGCCACCCGGTCGCGCGCGAAGCGCGCGACCTTGGGTCGCCCCTACAGGGTTATGGGAAGCACGATGAGTCTTGTCTGTCTCAACATCGGGCCGTCGCTGATCTCGGCCGAGGTCAAGCACGACATCGCGCAGATCGTCGCCGGTGATCTGCTCAGCCAGAGCCACCGCAGCGACGTCGTCTGCCGTGAGTTCCAGTCGGCCGTCGCGAACCTGCGCACCGCCCTCCGCATCCCCGAGGACTACAGCATCTGCTTCCAGCCCTCGGCGACCGCCTGCATGGAGTTGGTGCTCCGCAACTGCGTCGCCGAGCGCTCCTTCCATTTCGTGCAAGGCGCCTTCGCCAGCCGCTGGGCCGCGACCGCCGACCAGATCGGCCTCGACGCCGTCCGCTACGAGCGCACCTGGAATGAATCGTCCGCACCGCGCGAGGCACGCATCCCCGAGGGCATCGAGCTGATCGCCGTCACGCACAACGAGACGAGCACCGGCCTCATGTGGCCGTGGGAGGAGGTACGCGCGCTCCGCGACCTGCATCCCGAGACGCTGCTCGCCATCGACGTGACGTCGAGCTTCGGCGCCATGGCGATGGACTGGACGCTGGGCGACATCTGGTTCGGCTCGATCCAGAAGTGCCTCGGGCTGCCGTCCGGCCTGGGCTATGTGCTCGCGAGCCCGCGCGCGCTCGAGCGCGCCCGTGCGCTGGGCCCGCGGCGCCACGTCGCCGGCTGGCAGGATCTGCCCGACCTCGTCGGACGTCTCGAGCTGGGCCAGACACCGGAGACGCCGAACATCCTCTCGGCCGCCTTGCTCGCTCGTCAGATGGCGCGCTGGGACATCGACGCCGTCGAAGCCGGCACCCTGGCCAAAGCGAAGATCGTGGCGGACGCGCTGGAGGACACCGATTTCTTCATCCGCGAGCCCGCCTGGCGCTCGCTCACCGCACAGTGCATCCAGGTGGACGACACCGCAGCCTGGACTGCGCGGGCCGCCGCCGCGGGCTATGCGATCGGCTCGGGCTACGGTCCGCTCCAGGGCACGTGCGTCCGCATCGCGACCTTCCCCACCGTCTCGGAAGCACAGGTGTCCGAGGTGATGGCCGCCCTCACGGCGAGGTAGAACACACGCCTCGCGAGCGACACCGGGCCCTCCTGCAGCCCGCGCCTCGCGCGATGGCAGCACCATGGCCCGCGTCCCCGACGATCGCATCCGGCCCCTCACCGAGGCCACGCCGGATTCCAGCGGCCGGTACGTCCTCTACTGGATGATCGCCCAGCGCCGACTGCGCCACAGCTTCGCGCTGCAGCGTGCCGCCGAGCACGCACGCGCGCTCGGCAAGCCGCTGCTCGTGTTCGAAGCGCTGCGCGTCGACTACGAGCACGCCTCGGCGCGCATCCACCAGTTCGTGATCGACGGCATGCAGGACAACGCAACGACCTGCGCCGATCGCGGCGTGCGCTACCACGCCTACGTCGAGCCGGCCGAGGGGGCCGCCAAGGGCCTCTTGGCCGCGCTCAGCAAGCACGCCTGCGTGGTCGTCACCGACGACCATCCGGTCTTTCACTTCCCGCGCATGGTCGAAGCCGCGCAGCGCCGCATCGACGTCGCGTTCGAGGCGGTGGACGGCAACGGCCTGCTGCCCTTCCGCTCGACCGACAAGGCCTTCGCCACCGCCTACGCGCTGCGCCGCCACCTGCAGAAGACGCTGCCCGAGCACCTGGCCCGGCTGCCGGCCATGGACCCGCTGCGCGGCCTCGGGGACCTCGGCCAAGCGAGCATCCCGCGCGACGTCCTCCAGCGCTGGACGAGCGCTTCGAGGATCAGCGACCTGCCGATCGATCACGAGGTCCCGCCGACCGACCTCGTCGGCGGGCCGAGCGCGGGCCGCCGGCGGCTGCGCACGTTCCTCGCGGAGCGGTTGGATCGCTACGCCGAGGAGCGCAACGACGTCGACAAGCCGTCGACGAGTGGGCTCTCGCCCTACCTGCACTTCGGCCACGTCGGCGCGCACGAGGTCTTCGCCGCCCTCGTGAAGCAAGAAGGCTGGACCCTCGATCACCTGGCCCCCTGGGCCAAGGGCGCTCGCCAAGGCTGGTGGGGCATGTCCGACGGCGCCGAGGGCTTCCTCGACCAGTTCGTCACGTGGCGCGAGCTCGGCGTCAACACGTGCGTGCACCGGCCCGAGGACTACGCCTCGCTTGGCTCGCTGCCGGCGTGGGCCCAGCACACGCTCGCCAAGCATGCCGCCGACGAGCGTCCGCACCGCTACGACCTCGCCGCCCTCGAAGCCGCGGAGAGCCACGACGAGATCTGGAACGCCGCCCAGCGCGAGCTCGTACGCACGGGCCGCATGCACAACTACCTGCGCATGCTCTGGGGCAAGAAGATCCTCGAGTGGACCGGCTCCGCCGACGAAGCCCTCGCGGTCATGATCCACCTCAACGACAAGTACGCGCTCGACGGTCGTGATCCGAACAGCTACGCAGGCATCCTCTGGTGCCTCGGACGCCACGATCGCGCCTGGGGCCCCGAGCGACCCATCTTCGGTACCGTGCGCTACATGAGTTCGGACAGCACCCGTCGCAAGCTGAAGCTCAAGGGCTACCTCGAGCGCTTCGGGCCTGACGCGACAAGCAGGAGCCTCGCTTGAGTACCGACACGACCCGCCGGATCCTCGTCACCGGCGCAACCGGCTACGTCGGCGGCCGCCTGCTGCGCGCCCTGGAGCAGCAAGGCGAGCGTGTGCGCTGCATGGCCCGCACGCCGGCCTCCCTCGACGACTGGATCGCTCCGACGACTGAGGTCGTGAAGGGCGACGTGTTCGACCGGCCGAGCCTCGAACGCGCGCTGACCGACGTCGACACGGCGTACTACATGATCCACTCCATGGGCTCGAAGGAAGAGTTCGAGGCGAAGGACCGCGAAGCCGCCGAGAACTTCGCCGCGGCCGCCAAGGCCACGGGGGTCCGGCGGATCATCTACCTCGGCGGCCTGGGTGAGGAGAGCGCCGACCTCTCGACGCATCTCCGCAGCCGGCACGAGGTGGGCCGCGTGCTCGCTTCGACGGGCGTGGAGACGATCGAGCTGCGTGCGTCGGTCGTCATCGGAACGGGCAGCTTGTCCTTCGAGCTGATCCGCGCGTTGTCCGAGCGCCTGCCCGTGATGATCACACCCCGCTGGGTACGCGTGAAGGCGCAGCCGATCCTCATCACGGACGTCGTGCGCTACCTCGTCGCGTCCCTCGACGTCCCGGAGGGTTCAGGCGGCGTGTACGAGATCGGCGGCGCCGACATCTGCACGTACGGCGACCTCATGAAGGAGTACGCGCGCCAGCGTGGCCTTCGTCGCTTCTTCGTCGGCGTGCCGTTCCTCACGCCGAGGCTCTCGAGCCTCTGGCTCGGCCTCGTGACACCCGTCTACGCGCGCGTGGGGCGCAAGCTGATCGGGAGCATCCGCCACCCGACGGTGGTCACCAACGACCGTGCCAAGGAGCGCTTTCCCGACATCCACCCGCTCGGCCTCGCGGACGCCATCGCACGCGTGCTCCGGAAGGAGACCTCCACGGTGGCCGAGACCCGGTGGTGCGACGCCGTCTCCTCAGCCGGCGAGGTCCGCAGCATCGAAGGCACGCAGCTGGGCCCGCGCTTGATCGACAAGCGCACCCGCATCGTGACGGTCGACGGCGCGCGCGCCTTCACCCCCATCCGCCAGATCGGCGGCAAGCGCGGCTGGTACTTCGTGAACTGGCTTTGGCGCGTGCGTGGGTTCTTCGATCTGCTCGTCGGCGGCGTCGGACTGCGGCGCGGTAGACGGGATCCCGAGCACGTGCGCGTGGGCGAGCCGCTCGACTTCTGGCGCGTGGAGGCCTACGAGCCCGACCACCGCCTGCTCCTGCGGGCGGAGATGAACGTGCCGGGCCGCGCCTGGCTCGAGTTCACCGTCGAGCCGGACGGGGACGGCACACGCATCCACCAGACGGCGATCTTCGACCCAAAGGGCATCTTCGGTCGCCTCTACTGGTACGGCGTCTTCCCGCTGCACGTGGTGATCTTCCGCGGCATGCTCCGCAACATCGCACGGCGTGCGGAGCGCGATCAGTAGGAGCGCGTAAAGCTGACCCGCGCGTTCTTCTTGCTGAAGGTGAGATGCACCTTGAGCTTGATGAGGCCGGCGGCTGAGTGCAGCGGCACGCGCGTCGTGACGCTGTTGGCCGTACCGACCCCGCCCTTCATGCGCACATTCACCACGCTGCGCGTGCTGCCGCGCAGCCCCTTCATGCGGAGCGTCCAGAGTTCGGTGCGCGGCTTGGCGTTCTTGTCGCCGAGGAGCTTCTTCCATGTCAGCGTCCACGTGCCGCTGAGCGTGGGGATCTGCCCGTTCACGCGCGGCATGAAGTCGAGCTTCCAATCGCCGCTCGCGACCTTCGAGTCGCGCAGCGTGTTGTTGTGCGCCTTGCCCGTGCCGCGCCCGACGAAGCTCACCGTGCGTGATCCCGTCGCCTTGGGCTTGGGCTTCGCAATCGGCGCGGTCGAGCCTTCGATGACGTCGATCCGGCTCCCGCGTTGGACGAGCTGCCAGTGGCGGCCGTCGTCGCCCGTGGGCTTGCGCTGGTAGCCGTACCAGAACAGTTCCTTGTTGCGGATCTGGTTGCCCGACCGCGTGCTGCCGTCCCAGCTGATGTGGTAGCGGCACGGGCACTCCTGCCAGTACCACCAGCTGTGGCCCGACTTGAGGGTCGTCTTGCCCCACGAGCCGCCCGGCGACGAACGCACCTGGAACCACAGCGTGAGGCCGGTGCGGTTCGTGATTTGGATGCTGCCGTACTTGAAGCGCGGCGTCGAGCCCCCGCTCGTACCGCGACTCTTCGTGCACGAGATGGAGCCCTGCCCGTTGAAGTACTGGTTGTTCACCCGGTTGGCCGCGTACCAGTCGGGGTAGGGCCCGAGCACCGACTTGCCGCCGATGCTCTTGTAGCCCGGCGGCGTCGTGAGCCAGCACTCGTCCGCTGCGGCTGGCTGCGCAGCGAACATCCCCAAGCCGAGAGAAAACGCCAGACACAGCAGCATGATGCGCATCGCACACCTCCAAGCATGGAGAGGGACGCAAGGAACGTACCGCCACGTGCCGCCCGGCGTCTAGCGCTTGGCCTTCTTTGGCGCACTCGCGCCGCGGACCTTGATCACGCGCGGCGCGCCCTCCTTGGGCGTCACGATGACCTCGATCTCCGCGGCCGGGAACGGGCCGAGCACGACGTCGCGCACCGGCGCATCCGTGAGGTAGCGCAAGCCGACGGGATCGAGGAAGGCGCTGTAGCCGCTGTGCTGGAACTCGATCGGCGGAATCTCACCCAGGGCGCCCGCGCGAATCGTCAAGCCGGTCCACGCCCCGTCGCGCGACACGAGGTCGGGCAGGCGGAACACGGTGCCGGGCTCGAGATGCACGTCAATCTCGTTGGTCTGGTCGCCGAAGACGCGCACCCCGCGTACAAGCGCCGCGCGCCCCGTCGCCCGCTCGGCGACGTAGAGGTCGTAGGTGCCCACCGGCATCGAGGTTTCGTGCCGCGCCTGCATGGCAAGCTGCATGTCGAGACGGCCGTCCGCCAGGACGTCGGGGCTCGTCTCGGCCCAGTCGCTACGCCAGGACGTACGCCAGGCCTTCAGGTCTCCATCCGTGCGCCGAGCCAGGACGACGTGCTGCTCGATGCCGCTCACGTACGCCTTGCCGCTGATGTCGCCGGCCATCGCGAGCACGCGCTTCGATGCCGTCGCCCCCGGCACGAGACGCACGAGCAACCGGCCGTAGGCGACCGTCCCGAGGTCGGGCTGAAGCCGCGCCTCGATCACGTGGCGCTCACCAGGCTCGCGCACGGTGAATGTCGAGCGCCAGGGAGCGAAGCCCTTCGACTGCACTGCCACGTCGTAGGTGCCAGGGGCCAAGCGCGAGTCCATGCCGTAGGCCCGGATGCGACCGCTCATGCTCCACGTTGTCTGCTGGGTCGCGAGCTTGCCCACCCAGATGGAGGCGCGCGTCGACGCCGGCAAGCGCTTGCCCGCGGCGTCAGACATGCGCAGGTCGAGCCGCGCAGACGCGACCAAGTCAAACGCCGCCTCCGCCTCGGGATGCGAGACGATGCGGGACGGCGGCACAGCCGCGAGGCCCTTGGGCGGCCAGACCGTAAGCCGCACGGGCGCGTGGGAGTCGATGGCGACCGTGCGCTTCGCCGGCCCGTCCTCGGGCGCTTCGTCCAGGGTCGCCCAGAACTCCTGGCGCTTCGGATCCACGGCCCGCTCGAAGCCGCCGTCGAGCGTGTCGAGGACGTGAACCGACGTTCCGGCGGGCCACAGCCCGCGGGCGTCCGCGACGTGGACCGCGAGCTTCCACGGCGCGCCCAGTCGAACATCAATCGGGCTCCCCGCGGCGCGCCCAACGAGCGAGAGCGCGGCAGGCATGTGCCCGGGCGCACGCACGAGGAGCCTCGGCTCGCGCAGCCCGCGCGTGTCGATCTCGAACTGACCCTTCGCACCGCTCTTCACGGGCCGGACGCGCGGATCGGGATCGTCCTCGTCATGCAGGCCGTTCGACGTGCCGGGCAGCACGCGCACTTCGGCACCCACGAGCTCCGTACCGTCGGCCGCGAGGACACGACCGCGCACGATACCGGCGGGCGCCACGGCGTCCGTGCGGGCCGCGCGCGGGGCCGCTTCACCTGCCAGCGCCTTCGGGGCGCCGTGGGTCTCCAGCTCCGGGGCTTCGACGTCAGGGCCATCGGCGCGCGCGGCTTCGAGGGAGGTACCCACGTCGGTCGGTTCGCTGTCGTTGCCGGACACAAGCCAGAAGCCGCCGCCGACCAGGGTGCCGAGCAGCAGCAGGGCGAGCAGAGCGACGTTGGGTTTGGTGAGCGTCATGATCAGGATTCCCGCGAACGAGGTGCTGGCGACACCCGCGGCGGGGGCCGGCGCGAAGCGCTCGAGGCCCGTCAGCGGCAGGAGCGCGGCGATCCACGCCTTGCGATCGCCCTGCTCCTCGCTGTCCAGGCGCTGCTTCAAGCGCTCGACCGCCCGCGCGAGGCGCGAGTGGACCGTGCCCACCGGGACGTCCAGGCGCTCGGCGATCTCCGTGGGGCCAAGCCCCTCGTAGAAGCGCAACACGAGCGTGGTCTTGAACGGCTCCTCGAGTTCCAGCACGTGGCTGACGAGCCGCTTGTGCTGCTCGGCCTCCGCGACGAGCTCGCCGGGCGTGCGCTGCTCGCGCTGCTCACGCCAGGCCGCCTCGCGCTGCGTCCGCCGCGAGTCGCCGCGCCGCATGTTGCTCGCGGCGTTCTTGAGCACGCGGCGCAGCCACGGCTTCGGATCCCGCTCCGGATCGGGGGGCGAGCGCAAGGCACGCGTCCACGCTTCCTGGGCGAGGTCCTCGGCCGCGTGCTCGTCACGCAGCAGGCGGCGCGCGACCGCGCGCACCCACGTGCGATGCTCGAGCAGGCTGTCCAGCGGGGGGTGGTCTCGGTGGGACATGGTTCCTACCCCCCACTACCCCGCCCGGACGGAATCCTTCCCGGGCGCGGCAGTTTCCCCAGTGATGGGCCGCTGTGATGGCGGAGGGGCAGGCCTGATTGTAGGCCCGCGCGGACGCTCACCGCTTGGCGGCGGGCTTGTGGAGCGCGAGCTTCTCGAAGCCCAGGCCGGGGCCGTAGGTCGTGATGCCCACGCGATGCTTGCCCGCGATGGGCGTGATCGGCTCACCGACGAAGAGCACCGCGCCGCCACACGTCACGCGCAGGCGGTTGTCGTGGAGCGTGATCTCGAGCCGCTGCACCGGCGGGATCTTGCCGTCCTTGTCCTTGAGCAGCGCCACCGGCGGCGACTGGTAGTAGAGGTGGTCGTAGCGCTCGATCTGCGCCGCGACCCGGTCCCTGCCGCGCGGGTACACGATCAGGTTCCAGCCGGAGAGCGCGTCCTGCTTGCCGTTGCCCTGCACGGTGACGACGAGCTTGGGCGCGCCGCCGCCGTTCATGCGGCAGTCCAGCGCGAGCTTCAGGTCCGTGAGGCCTTCGGTGAACTTGGGCTTGATCCAGATCAGGTTCGACGGCGAGTCCTTGGGGAAGCCCGGACGCACCGTGTACTTGCGCCAGCCGACCCTCTTGGCGTTGTCATGGCCGGCGAGCGCCTTCTTCTCGACCCTCCAGGTACCGACGGCCGGCGCGAGCTTCGATTTGAACGCCTTCTTCTTGAAGTTCATCTTCAAGACGGCCTTCCACGCGACCTTCTTGGCCTTGGCGCGGGCACCGGCATCGCTGGCCGACGGATCGGTCGGCGACACCTTCGTATCCGTGATCAGCCCCTTCACGGGCGCGCCGTTGCCCTGCGAGGCCGCGAAGATGAAGCCGGCGTCGCCGCGGCGGTTGCGCACCTTGACGAGCAGCTTGTTGCGGCCGCGCCGGAGCTTCACGCGCATCTTCAGCGCGTCGGGCACCTTGGCGTAGGGCCCGCGCCAGGCCAGGGGCGTCGACGCGTTCATGCCGCGGCTCATGTAGTTCTGGACGAGACGGTCGTTGAGGAACACCGTCACGTCGTCGTCGGCACGAACATGGAAGTAGGCGTCGGTGTCCTCGGGCACAGTCAGGAACGAGAGCGCGTACGTCGCCGTCTCGTCCTGGTAGGCGAAGTTGAACTTCACCCAGCCCGTCGGCTGCTTCTCGACGACGCCCACCTTGCGCGTGTCGCGCCACTTGCAGACGTTTGCCTCGCCCGGGTACTCCTTCGCGTAGTCGATCTCGTGCTCGGGCGGGAAGACGCACGCCATCGGGCCCGCGCCCTTCTGCTTGAACGGCCCGATCACCTTCCAGTCGTGGATCACGCCCAACTCGTCGCGGCTGATGCGCTCGGTCTCCTCCAGCTTGCCGCGGCGGAACGCCTGCAGCATCTTGCCGGTGATGATGTCGCGCGGGATGGGCGAGCCGTGATGCTTCAGGAGCTCAGGCGCGGTGCGCTCGACGGCGTAGCCGCCCTTCGCAAACGCCTCGAACTCCTTCGTCACGGCCTCGCGATCGTCCTCGCGCAGCGGCAGGCGGAAGGCGAGCAGATCGTCGAAGGCCTCCGGTCCGAAGGCGCGGATCAGGTAGTAGGCGACGGCGCGCGCGACGTAGGGCGTACGCCCGTCGCGGACGGGAGCGGCGCGGTACTCGCGGAAGAACGTGCGGTAGGGCTTCCAGTTGTGCAATCGACCGCGCTTGCTGTGCTTCTCGAGGAAGTGCAGGAAGAAGCCCGCGCTGGGCCCGTAGTTCTGCATGCGCCAGTAGGCGATGTCGCGCGAGAGGTAGTCCTCGTGGAACGCCCTGAGGTTCGACGTAAAGCCGTGCAGGCTGTCGCTGGTCTGGCCAAGCGCCTGGTAGGCGTAGACCGCGCCGACGTTGGCCAAGCCCTCGCGCCAGCCCTTGATGATGGGGTTGGTGTCGTCCACGCAGTGCGTGAGCTCGTGATAGAGCAGGCCGTTGTCGATGCGTCGGCCCTTCTGCTCGGGGCGCGCGCGGCCGATGTTGATGATCTTGCCGCCGCCGACGCCGCCACCGAAGTCCCAGAGCTCCTTGAAGTAGACCGTGATGCGATCGCCACCCGGGTTGGGCAAGCGCCCAAAGAGGTTCGTGACGAACACGTAGGCCAGGTCGAAACGCAGCTTCGAGAGCGAGGGCAGCGTGTCGACCAGCGTCTTCGGGCCGATGAAGATGAACTTGTGCGACACGCTCGTCGTGGTGCGCGCCCACACGGGATGATCGACCGCGGCGTCGACGACAGCCTTTTGGTCAGCCGGCGTGTCGCTGAGCCACTGCGCCTCGACGGTCTTGCGACGCTCCACGGCCTGGTGCGTGAGCTTGACGTCGGAGCTGTTGAGCGACAGCGAGCGCAGCGCCAGGTCGGCCTTGGCGTACGCGCTCGCCTTGGCCCACGTGTCGGCGCGTTCGTAGAGCCTCTTCGTGTATCCGAGGTCCTTGATGGCCTGGGCCACGGCCGCCTTGTCTTCGTCGGTGCCGCTGCGCAGGATGCGCACGCGCAGATCGTCGATGTCACGCTGGGTGCGCTTCGCGGAGTCGAGCGCGCCAAGGACGGCTGCATCGGCCTGTTCGCTGAGCGTGCCGCCCACGGCCTCCAGGAGCCGTAGCGCGGCGTGGTATTGCTTGCGATCGAAGGCGCGTCCTGAGATGAGGCGCAGGTAGCGCTCCTGCTCACCCCGGATGCGCGACGCCACGATGTCCTGCTCGACGACGCTGATCGGCCGCGGCGGCACGTTCGGCAGGGTCTTGAGGATCGCGTCGCGGAAGATGTACTTCGGGCCGTCCTCCGTCGAGCGGCGGATGCCCATCTCGAGCGCGCTCCACGCATCGGCCTCCCGGCCTTGCGCGGCGAGGTCCCCCGCGGCGCCCAGCAGCGCGTCGACCATCGGGCCTTGCACGATCGGGGCGAACGCAGGCATCTGGAACTTGGCAACGCGGACGCGGTTGACCGAGAGGCGGCCCTCCATGCGCGGAGGCCACGTGCGCTTGGTCTTCGGATCGCCGAAGCCGACGAAGAGGCCCATCTCCGAGCCGGGCTTGAGGTGCTGGGGCAGCGGCACGGGCACGCTGTAGCTGACCTTCTTGCCCTTGCGCCACGTCGCGACCGGCGGCTTGGGCGTGTGATCGAGCGTGAGCACGTCCTTGAAGTACGAGGTCAGGCGAAGCTCAATGCCATACGGCCGGTCGATGTCCTCGAGCGGCGTGAAGACCAGATGCAACACGACCTGGCCGGTCGCGGCGGCGTCCTTCTGCTCGAGCGTCGCTTCGATCGAGACCGCGACGTCCTCCTGCCGGGGCGGCTCCTCCGCTTCGGCGTCCTCCGCGGCGGCGGGACCGGCGGCGGGGCCGGCGGCTACACCCAAGCAGAGCGCCAGCGCGAGCCAGCCGAAGACGAGGAGGAGGCGGTGGCGAGGCACGCGCAGATCCTAGTCGAGCGGGGCCGGATCGACGTCGCCCGGGGCCTCGGCCTCCGAGAGGAACCGGTCCCAGCCCTCGGCCGCCTCGGCCGCCAGGTCGGGCACGGTCGTCATGACGATGCCCAGATGGCGTGTGCCGTCGGGGCCGCCCACCCCCAGCACCGCCCGCTCCAGCCCGAGCCGGTCGGCCAGCTTGAGCATGTGCGAGCGGAACGCCTTCGCGTGCGAAGGATCCACGCCGTAGACGAACGCGGAGAGTGCGCCGGGCTGTCCGGTGCGCACATGCCCGGCCAGCACGTGGCGCAGCAGCTCGACGTCGGGGCGCATGAGGTAGGGCCCGCGCTGTTCCTTCTTCGCCTCGCCGTCATGGAGCCACGTGTAGGGATCGAGCGTGATCAACCAGGGTCGGTCGAGCCCCTCGGGCGGAAACAAGACGCCATCGGCATGCGCCTCGCGCCAGTCGCGTCCTTCGATGGCCACGTCCGTATCGCGCCAGCTCTCCTCCAGGGCGAAGCGCGCCTCCGGCCGGATCTCGCACAGCACACCCGCGAGCCTCGGCGCGCCGAGAAGCGCCGCAAACAGCGCGGCGGAGTTCGGGTAGCGCTCGGTCGAAGCGAACGTGAGGGCGTAGGCGCGTAGCACGGCGACGTCCGAGTCCTTGGATGCGGCAGCAAGCTTCGCCCGCGCGCGGCGGTTGAAGTCATGCACCTCGGGGTTCTCGGCGGGTTCGTGCGGCGCCATCGCGTGGGTCGCGACGAGGCGCAGCGATTCTCCCTCCGCGGTGAGCTTCGCGACGAGCGCACACTCGGTGAAGTGCTGCAGCAGGTTGCCGTCGTTGACGCGTGCCAACGAGGTTCAGGCTTGCATCAAGGCGAGTACGGCGCCCGCGGGATCTTGGACGACGCAGAAAGGCTTCTCGCCCATCGGACGCGGACCGTCGATCACGGTGCCGCCCAAGACGGTGCAGCGCTCGGCGCTGGCTGCCACGTCGGCCACGGTCACGTACATCAGCCACTGCGGCGGCACGCCGGCGTTGGTGCCGCGCGCATGGCACACGCCCGCGACCGTTTCGCCGCTGCCGGGCGCGACCATCTCGTAGTCGTTGTAGTCGCCCATGGGGTGGTCCTTGACGTCCCAGCCGACGACGTCGGCGTAGAAGTCGCGCACGGACGACGCGTCGGCAACGGTCAAGTCGCGCCAGACGATCTCTCCCAGCTTCGTTTCGCTCACGGGTGCCTCCTCGGGTTGGGAGCGCGAATCCTACCTCCCGGGACGCAGGTCACGTGCGATTGCAAGAGTTCCGTAAGAGCGCACGCAGCTAGCAAACTCCTCACGGTCCAAGGCGTCTGAGACACCACGTTGGGAGCACGCCCCGACGGAGGAGACTTCAGATGACGCGCCACACGAACCCCTGCCATGTGCTTCCGGCCTTGCTGATCGCAGCTCTGCTTCTGGTCGCCACGCCTGCCTTGGCTGCACCGGACGCGAAGTACGTCCCGGTCGCCGACCTCACCAAGCCACTCGCCGCTGCGCTCAAGGGCAAGGACGTCGATGCGACGACGAAGGCCCTGGACGCCCTCGTCAAGGCACACGGTCGCGTGGCCACGGGCGAACGTCCGAAGCTCCTGGCGGCGATCGCCAAGGTGCTGCGCGCGAAGCAGCCGGAGCTCAAGCTGGCGGCGTTGGAGGCCTACGAGGCGATCGGGGATGCCGCCGCATGGAAGCACTACGGCAGCCTCCTCGGGCGCCCGATCCACAAGACCCTCTCAGCGCTGCAGGCGAAGGCGATGGACATCACGCACACCCTGAAGCCCGCCGGCGCGGTGAAGCGGCTGCTCGTGATCATGAAGAAGTCCAAGCACCTGGGTGCCGCCGCGAAGGCGCTGCGCACGCTCGGCGCCTACGGCGAGGTGCGCGGCCACGCCAAGATCCTCGACGAGATCATCTCGGCCGTGATCAAGGAGCGCCCGGGCATCCGCGGTCGCGAACAGAACGTCGTCTACGGGCCGCGCCACACGGGCGAGTTGGCGCGCACACGCTGGCAAGCGCTGGCCGGCCCGATGGTGGCTGCGGCCAACGAGTTGACCGGCCGAGAGATTCGGAGTCCCGAGGCGTGGTTCGACGTCTGGCGCGAGAACCGCCGCGATCTCGGCTCCCTGTTCACCGGCACGGCGGAGTAGCCCGGAGGCGCGGCGTCGGGGCGGATCGTCGTTCCGCCCGCGAATCGCCGGCCGCAAGCGATGGCCGAGGACGCACCGCGTATCATGGCCGCCATGGACGAGGAACTCGAGGCCCTGCAAGCCGCCGGCGAGAGCGCCGAGGCGCGCCAGGCACGGCTCGGCGAGCTGTTCGAGCGCCATCGCAGCCGCCTGCTCAAGATGATCCAGCTGCGCATGGACCCCGGTCTCAAGGCCCGCATCGGCGCCTCGGATGTCCTTCAGGAGGCCTACCTCGAGATCGCGGCCCGCGTCGGTGCCTACCTCGACAACCCGCGCATGCCGTTCTTCCTATGGATCCGCTTCATCACCGCGCAGCGGCTCCTGAAGCTCTACCGCTTCCACGTCGGCGCGCAGAAGCGCGACACGCGCCGCGAGGTCTCGGCCGACGCGCCCGCCAGCCCGGCCGCCACGTCCATCGCCTTGGTCGATCAGCTCATGGCCAGCGGCATCACGCCCAGCCTCGTGATGGCCGAGGGCGAGTTCCGGGCGCAGCTCATGAGCGCGCTCGACGACATGAATCCGCTCGACCGCGAGGTACTCGTGCTGCGGCACTTCGAGGAGCTCACGAACCAGGAGACGGCCGACGCGCTCGGCATCGGCAAGGACGCGGCCAGCAAGCGGTACGTCCGCGCGCTCTCCCGCTTGGCCGACGTTCTCAAGCAGGCCGGCATCGATCCGGCCACCATCGTCCCGTAGAACGTCAGGCCCCGCGCGGCGGCGTGCTACGAACGCGGGCCAAGGAGACGGCGATGGCAGACACACGCAGCTTCGAAGGCAAGTCCGCGCTCATCACGGGCGCCTCCTCCGGCATCGGCAAGGCCGTCGCGATGGCGCTGGCCGCGGAGGGCGCGCGCGTCGCCATCACCGGCCGACGCCCGCAGCCGCTCGCCGACGTCGTCGCCGAGATCCAGGCCGCCGGCGGGGCGTGCCTCGGCATCCCGGGCGACGTCCGCGACGAAGCGCACGCCGCGGATGCGGTCGCCCAGACCATCGAGGCCTTCGGCGCGCTGGACATCCTCGTCAACAACGCCGGCGTCATCGGCGCCGGACCGCTCGAGGAGACGACCTCCGAGGAGTGGGATCGCCTGATCGACATCGACCTCAAGGGCCCCTTCCTCTTCGCCCGCGCGGCCATCCCGGCCCTCAAGGCCACGAAGGGCTGCGTCGTGAACGTGTCGAGCGTCGCGGGCACACGCCCGTACCCCGGCATCGGCCCCTACTGCGTCGCGAAGGCGGGCCTGGACCGGTTCACGGAGTGCTTGGCGCTCGAGATGGCCCCGTTCGGCGTGCGCGTGAACGCCATCAACCCCGGGGTGGTGCGCACGAACCTGCACTCGGCCACGAACACCGTGCCGGACTACGACGCGTTCCTCGCGCGTAGTGCGGAGACGCATCCGCTCGGCTTCTACGGCACGCCGGAGGACGCCGCCCACCTCGTGCTGTTCCTCGCGAGCGACAAGGCGCGCTGGATTACGGGGGGTCTGCACCCGCTCGACGGCGGCCGCGCCCTCACGTCGCTCCGCTAGGAGCTCGTCGTCGCGGGCCTAGTCGTCCTCTTCCTCGTCGTCGTCCTTGGGACGTTTGGGCGCGGCGCTCTTCGTGGCGGCCTTGCTCGTCTTGACGGCCGTGCACAGCGCGTTCTCGGGGCGACCGAGCGCGCGACTGCTCAAGGTGCCGACGCGCTTGCCGTCGACGAGGATGATGCCGGTCGGTACGGCCTTCACGCCGTACTTCTTCGCGAGGGCTTCCCGGCGCATGGCCTTGCCCTTGGGCAGGCCGTAGTAGGTGATCTTGATCTTCGACTCTTCGAGGACCTGGTCCACGCGCAGCACGCGCGGCAGCAACCGCTTGCACGTCGGGCACCACGTGCCGAAGAAGATCACGATCTCGGTCTCGACCGCGCAGTCGACGAGCTTCTGGACATCGTCTGCGCGCGGGCGGTAGCGCTGGGCGACGCGCTCGTAGTCCGGCGTGTGCAGAAGGAGTTCTTCGGACGTGTGGGCGCCGAGCGCGTAGGGCCGCGGCTTCATGCGCGCGAGCAGGCCCTTGTCCTTGAGCGAGATGACGATCTCGCGCCCCTCGAGCTCGAACGAGCCGAGCTTCTCGGGCTCGGCTTTGGCGGCGACGTCGGCCTTCTTGTCGGAGAGGTTGACGACCTCGGCCTCCTTCAGGACGGAGACGAGCCTCTCGCGAGGCTGGATCAAGATCGGCTTCTCGAAGCTCGAGCCGACGATCAGGTAGGCCCCGGCGCGGCGCGAGTGGTAGATGCGCGCCTTCTTCTGGTCCTTCGCGTTGATGAACAGCGTGAACTTGCCCGTACGCGTGAAGTCCTTGAGGGTCTCGTGGGCCTCGTCAGCAGCGGCCGTGGGCGCGCCGAGGCTCAGCACGCAGGCGGCAACCAGCGTCGAAAGGAGGGCGGCGAGAGCCGAGCGGGATGCGGTCATGGCGCTCCGGAAGCGGTCGAGATCAGTCCGTGCGCGGCTTGGCCTGGGCCGCCAGGTCCACGAGGGGCGGCCAACCTTGCCACGTGTGGGTCACCCTACCATCCCGCACAAGGAAGCTGCGTGGGAGGCGCCGGTAGAGGGGTCTCAGAACCGCGGCGTGGCCCTTGATGACCGCGAAACTCGGCTGCTGGAGGACATCGAAGCGCCCGACCTCGTCCTCGGTGGCGATGGCCAGCACGTAGAGCGGCGGGGCGTCGATCTCGTCGAGCGCGTAGGTATTGAATGCGGGGACCTTCGCGTGGAGCGCGGGGTCGTCGAGGTCAGCCAGGACGATGACGTAGGCGCCCTCGCCCAGCTCGGGGATCATGTCCGTCAGGCACACGCGGCCCTCGGCCTCGGCCGTACCGTCGCCGGGGTCGTCGCCAGGGTCGTCGCCGGGGTCGGCGCCAGGGTGGTCGCCGGGGTCGGCGCCAGGGTCGTCGCCATCTTCGCTGGCTGCATCCTTCGCACCCGGCGCGTCCTCGCCCGCGCAGAGGTCCGCGGCGTTCACCCCCGGCTTGAGACGCGTGGCCAGGTCGTCCAGCGGCAGGTCCGGCGAGAACCAGCTGAAGATGAGGACGCCGGCGGTGGCGGAGATCGCCGCGATGAAGCGCCCCCGCGTATGCGGCGCGGCGCGGTCCGGCCGCGCGACGAAGGCGAGCACGCAGGCCGGTACAAGCAGCAGCAGGTCCTGCCAGAACGCCTCGGCGGGCGAGCGCTGGACGAGATTGCCGAAGCAGCCGCAGGACGAGTCATCGAGCGCCGCCGCGGGGTCGTACGTGAGGTACGCACGTGCGGTGAGGAACACGAAGAAGGCGACGAGACAGGCCGACGGCAGCAGGATGCGCAAGCGCCGCAGCCCGAGCACCAGGCCGAAGCCGAGGATCGCCTCGAGGCCGAGGGCCATCGCGGCGACCACGCCGGCGGGCAGCAGGAAGTCGAGCCCCTCGTGGGCGATCGTCTCGACGAAGGACTCGGGGTCGAGCGCCTTCGCGTAGAGCCCCACGAGCAGCACCACGCCAAGGAAGGCGCCGGCCGCGGTGCCGACGACATACTTCCAGTCCGTCGGCGGCTTGGGCGTGACGGATTCGGGCGGGGCGGGCTCGGACACGATCGCGCCATGCTAGCCCTCGGGGGGGGCGCCCCCACGCACGGCCCGGGAGCCCATCAGCCCGAAGAGATACGCTCCTGTGACCGGACCCCCCTCGCGGGCACCCTTTGTTCGCATTCCGCTTGGCTGGCCGATGTGGCATCGCCCCGCAAGGCGTTTAGATTCAGCTAGTGGAAGCCGACCTGAGTGGGGGTCGTCCAAGCGGACGAGGGTTGAATCCAGGGCTCATGAACGCACTCGTATCGACACCTGTACGCCTGCTGGCGATCGCGCTCGGCACGCTCGTCCTGGCGACGGCTGCCTACGCCGACGACCTGCCCGCGCCGCACGTGGCCCGGGCCGGGGCCGTGCCTTCGCTCCGAAGCGCAGTGCCGCCGCTCCGAAGCGCAGTGCCTTCGCTCCGAAGCGCAGTGCCGGCGCTCAAGACGCGCGCCGCACCTTCTCGTGCCGTCAAGACGCCGGCTCGAGCCGCCGCTGCGCCGCGCGCCGTCCCCGGCTACCTCACCGGCACCCCGAGCGCGCCCGTCGCCGACAACGCGACGCGCCGCCACTCGACGTACGTACCGCCGCTCGGTGCGGCCCGCACGAGCCGCGTCCGCCGCCCGGTCGCCGCGCGCACCAGCGTGCCGCCCGCGCCGAAGGCAGCAGCCCGCACAGGCCGCGTGCCCACGACGACCTTCCGCCGGGTGCCGACCGAGACGTTCCGCCGCGCCGCCCAGGCCCCCCGCGTGGTCGCCAAGACGAGTACCTACGCGCCGCCCGTGTACCCCGCGTACAGCGTTCCGAAGCCCCGGGCAGTGACCCCCCGGGCAGTGAACCCCCGGGCAGTGAACCCCCGGGCAACGAATCCGCGGACGACGACGTGGCGCCCGCGCCCTGTGCCGGTCGCGCCGACGACACGCATGGCACCCCGCTCGGCAACTTCGCGCGTCGCGGCGCTGCCCGCGCCGAGCGTGCGGAAGGTCAGCCCTAGCTACGCCGAGCTCGAACGGACACGCGCCCACAGCATGACGAGCCGCGCGCGCGCAAGCACGACGCCGAGCCGCGCCACCACGACCACGCGCCGCCGGACGCTCCAGCGCCGCGGTGGCCGCACGACGACCTCGCGCCGTTCGGCCGTGACCACCCGCCGCCCGGCCGTCCGGTCCAACGACCTCTCGGTGCCCATGGCGCCGGGCCAGAGCGCCCCGCGGGCCCCCACCCGCCGGGTGCTGCCGCTCACGCTGCCCCCGGGCTGCTGCGACGACGGGTGAGGCGTCTGACGCCTTTCCTGGCCGTTGGCCGGGACCCTCGTCCGCATTCGCCGCCTCCCCGGGCGACCTGATCCATCGCTTCGGGTACCGGGCCGCTGGTAGAATCCGGGGCCCAGGCCCCGGTGTGGGCAGCCCCCGCCCACATCGCCAGGAGGAGCACCCGATGCCGGACGACACCAAGAAGCCGCTGCGCAAGCGCCTCCTGATCCTGCTCGCGGTCTTCCTGCTCCCGATCCCGGCCGAGACGGCCTCGGCGCGTGGTGGCCGTGGCGGCGGCGGCCGCGGTGGACGAGCGTCCATGGGCGGTGGACGTGGCCGCGGCGGCGGCAGCAAGGACAAGCAGAAGAAGCGCGACGCCGAGCGCTCCGGCCGCGAGTTGCGCGATGCGTTCAAGCGCGACGTCGCCGACGACACCGAGTAGCGGCGACGATGTCGCTTGCGAGAACCATGCCGCGCACGGGATCGCTCGCCCGCCATACGCTCCTCCTGACGGCGACCGTCTGCGTCCTCGCCCTGGTCCCCGTGACGGTCCACGCCGACGAGGCGACGCCGGCGCCCCCGCCCAAGAAGGCGCCCGCGAAGGCGGTGCCCCCCAAGGCAGCGCCCCCGGAGGCAGCGCCCCCCAAGGCCGCGCCTCTCAAGAAGGTGCCGACATGGGAGGCGACACAGAAGCTCGCGCGCCAAGGCAACCTGCCGCGCGCGATCGTCGCAGCCCGCGCCGTAATGGAGGCCGACCCGGCCAACGTCGCGGCAGCGCGCCTGCTGCAGGACCTGCTGCGTGAACTGGGCAAGACCGACGACGCGGCGAAGGCCGTGCCGACGAAAGCCAGCGACCTCGTGCGGCGCGGCCTGCTGGCGCGTGTCATGGAGGGCAACCCGAAGAAGGCCGTGGCCGAGCTCACCGCGGTCCTGAGAGAGGACGGCGCGCCGGCGATCTTTCAGTTGGACCTGGCTCATGCGCTCGTCGCACTCGACCGTGCATCGTCCGGGGAGTCCGAAGCCACGCGTTACGTAAAGGAACATCCCGGCGACGTGGTGGGCCTCACGAGCCTCGGCCACATCCTTGTCGCGCGCGACAAGGCCATCGCCGCCCGCAAGGCCTTCGACGAGGCCCTCGAACCCGACCCCGGTCTTGCCAGCCCCGCCATCGGGCTCGCCCGGCTGCACGCCGCCGAGGACCGCCCGGAGGACTCGCGCGCCGTGCTCGGCCGCGCGCTGGCGGTCTACCCGCGCAACCCCAGCCTCCTGATGGCCCTCGCCGAAGACCAGATCCGCGCCGAGGAGCTCGACATCGCCCTCCGCACGCTGGGCAGCCTGCTTCACCTGCCCGCGGAGCAGAGCGCCGTCCACGTGCGCATGGCCGAGGTCCACCGCCTGCGCACGATGCTTTCGGACGCGGAGCGCTGCGCCCGCCTGGCCTTGACCGTCAAGCCGCAGATCCCGTTCCAGCGGGCGCGCGCGCTGCGCGTGATCGGCTTCGTCAAGCAGAAGGCCGACGACCTGCCCGCCTCGCTCGAGGCCTACGAGAAGGCGGCCGAGGCCAAGCCGGACTGGGCAACGATCCACGTCGACGTCGCGCTCGTGCAACTGCTGATGGGCAAGCATCTCTTTGCCGAACGCACGCTGAAGAAGGCGTTCGAGCTCGACGAGGACCACTTCGACGCGCACCTCACCCACGGCGTAGTGCAGTTCTTCCGCCAGGATACGAAGCTAGCGAAGAAGGAGCTGGCCTGGGCGCTCAAGCGCGACAAGGACAACATCCGCGCCAACCGCTACATGGGCTACGTGCTCCTGGACGAAGGCAAGGGCAAGAACGCGCTGCGGCACTTCCTGAAGATCGCGGAACTCGATGAGAAGGACTCGTCGTGCATGCGCATGGCGGGCCGCTGCCACATCCTGATGGGCCGGATCGAGAACGCCATCGAAGCCTTCCGCGAAGCGATTGCGCGCAACCCGAAGGACGGCTGGGCCTACTTCGACCTCGGTCGCGGCTTCGAGAAGCAGGAGAAGTGGGAAGACGCGGCCGCCGCGTATCGCAAGTCGATCGAGCTCGACAAGAAGATCTCGCATCCGCATCTCTATCTCGCGGAGTTGCTCGACGGCATCCTCGATGAAGAAAAGGAAGCCATCCCGCACTACAAGGCCTACCTCGAGCTCGGCGGGCACAAAGAGGGCGGGTGGATCAAGAAGCGCATCGAGCAACTCGAGCGCGACTAGCTGCGCCGGCGGATCCTCTCGCTGCGCGGGGTCCCAGCTCGGCGCGGCATCCTCAACGTGCAGGAAGCACGCCTGCGGCGCCCCCCCTCGCCGTGACTCCCGCTCGCTTCGGTCTCCACCGGCTCGCAGGTGGGTAAGCCGCCCGGGACCTGAAGGCCTTGGCGCGTGGGGGAACTCGCAAGGAGCGTGGCGGCTGCGTCGTCCCAAGTGCGTTGTTGGAGATGACGATGCGCTTGTTGTTGCTGCCGTCCGGCGTCTTGGTCTTGAGTCTGGCCGCGTGCGCGAGCGTTCGTCCCGTGCCCGCGGCGCGTGCCACCGCGGCGGCGCCGGCGCCTGTCGCGCCCTACGCGGCGCCGGTCCGACGAGCCACACCGGTCGTCCGACAAGCGGCCCGGCCCCCCGCACCGAGGATCGTCCGAAGAGCCCCGCGCGCCGTGCCCCGCCCAGTGGCGCGGCCGCTGGCCCGTCTCACGGCGCCGCGGCCGGCATGCCCGCCGCTGCCGACGTTCGTGTCGCCCGTGCCCTGCTGAGGCCTCTAGCCCGGTCCGGTGGACCGTCGGCGGCTACGGGAGCAGGTGTGACCGGGACGTCCGTCTGCGCGATGTAGAACTGCACCTTGCGACTTCTGCTAGAAGCGGCGCAGCCTCTGCTCGCAGTGGCGCAGGTCCCCCCTGTTCTCTCGCCGCGGATGTCACCAACATGCTGCACCCCCTCGATCGATCGGAGCCCCCATGGCCACGTCCTTCCCCGGCTACTCCAAGAAGGGCCTCGCCTGGCTGCGCGGCATCGCCAAGAACAACGAGCGCGACTGGTTCATGGAGCGCAAGCCGATCTTCGAGAGCGAGATCAAGGGCGCCACCGAGACCCTCGTGGAGGCCATCAACGACAAGCTCGAAAAGATCGCGCCGGCCTACATCGCCGATCCCAAGAAGGCGCTCGGCCGCATCTACCGCGACACGCGCTTCAGCAAGGACAAGACGCCCTACAAGACCTACATGTCCGCGAAGTTCTCGCGCGCGGGTGGCGCGAAGGAAGAGTGCGCCGGCTACTGGCTGAAGGTCGATGCCAAGGGCGTCGACATCCTCGGGGGTTCGTACAGCCCGGGCTCGCCGCAGCTCCTCGCCCTGCGCGAGCACATCGCGGGCAACCAGAAGGCGTTCGAGGCCTTGCTCAAGCGCAAGCCGCTGCGCGATGCCATGGGCGAGTTGCAAGGCGAGAAGCTGAAGAACGTGCCGCGCGGCTTCGACAAGGAGCACCCCGCGGGCGACCTGCTGAAGTTCAAGCAGTTCTACCTCGTGGCGCACCTGCCGATTGCGGCGGCGACGTCGCCGGATCTCGTGAAGGAAGTCACCCGGCGATTCAAGCTGATGAAGCCGTTCGTCGAGTTCCTGGATGCGGGCTTGGGGTCGTAGGGGGCGTGCCTTGTGCCCGCCCGCGGCCACGGGGATCCGCACGCGGTGGCAGTTGCGCATCGAATGCGGACCGCGTCGCGTTGGGGCGCCCGCGGCGTTCGGCGGAGGGCGACCACAAGGGTCGCCCCTACACGTAAGGGGTCACGACGGAGGTAGCGTCCCGGGCGACCACAAGGGTCGCCCCTACAGGCGCCCTTGCGAAGCCGGAGCTACTTCTTCGACTTCAGCTTGCTCTCGAAGACCTTGCGGAACTTCTCGAGCTTGGGCGCGATGACCGCGCGGCAGTAGCCGCCGTTCGGGTTCAGGGCGTAGTAGTCCTGGTGGTCGTCCTCGGCCGCGTAGAACGTCGCCGCCGGAACGATCTCCGTCACGATCGGGGCGCTGAACGCGCCGGACTCGTCCAGCTTCGCCTTGTAGGCCTCCGCGACCTTCTGCTGCGCCTCGCCATGCGCAAACACCGCCGAGCGGTACTGCGTGCCTTGGTCGGCACCCTGGCGGTTGAGCGTCGTCGGATCGTGCGTCTTCCAGAAGACCTCGAGGAGCTCGTCGAAGGACACCTTCTTGGGATCGAAGCGGATCTGCGCGACCTCGGCATGCCCCGTGATCCCCTCGCAGACGGCCTTGTAGGTGGGATGGTCCACGTGACCGCCCATGTAGCCCGACACCACCGACGTGACGCCCTCGAGCTCGGCGAAGACCGCCTCGACGCACCAGAAGCAGCCGGCGCCGAAGGTGGCGAGTTCGGTCCCGTCGTCCGCCACGGCCGGCACCTCGGGCTTCGATGTCTCCGCCCCCTCGGGCGGTGTGGCGGCGGGGGTCGATTCGGGCATGGAGGACTCCTGATGCTGCGCCGGGCCGTCGACGCCCATGCTCGTCGCGATGACATAGGCGACGAGAGCGGCAACGACGAGGGCTACGACAGCGTGGGCGGGCTTCATGGCATGAGGGTACCGGATCCCGGAGGGCCAGCTACACTCGCCACGAGGCATGAGCCGGGAGGATGGGACGTATGCGCAAGGCTCTCTGGATGCTGGTGGCCCTGGTGCTCACCGCCGGGTGTGGTGACGACGACAGTGGCGGCGGAGGGGGCGTCACGGCGGGCTCCGGAGGCGTCGCATCGCGAGCCGACTGGCCGAGCGTGGCCGCGCGGACGCTGGCCGACGGCAAGCACCCTACCCCCTACACGGCGGAGCAGATCCGCGCCGGCTGCCCGGACGGGCGCACGATCACCTACGAAGTGACGGTCGGGGGAACGACCACCACACAGGTCTGGGCGTTCAGCGAGGGCGGCGCCAAGGCCTGCACCTGGACCAACACGCGCTTCACCGCCGACGGCCAGCCGCTCGGCGTCTCCACGGGCACCACGCACACCTGGGCGGGACTGCAAGCGCACGCGTCCTGGCCGGCCGCGGACACGGCGGTCAGCGAAGCGAAGATCACCGTCGGCGCGGGCACGTTCGACTGCATGCTCTACACCGTGACGACGACGCGGGAGCTCCCGGCAACCAAGGGCTCCAAGGCGAAGCCGACCTCGTCGACGACCATCTCGAAGTACTGGTTCGCGTGGGAGCTGCCCGGCCCGCCGGTGCGCACGGTCCAGACCATCGACGGCAAGCCGCACTCCTCGATGGTCATGCTCGAGAACGAGGTAGTGATGCTCAAGAACGGGGTGAAGTAGGACGGCCGCCGTGGCCGACCTCGCCTGGATCTCGCATCCCGCATGCGCCCTGCACGACGGGGGCCTCGGCCATCCCGAGCGACCTGCGCGGCTGACCGCGGTCGAGCACGCGCTGGAGAACGTCGCCTGGCGCCAGCACCTGCGCCGGGTCGAGGCGCCGCGCGCTACGCGGGCGCAGCTCGAGCGCGTCCATGACGCGGCCTACGTCGAGCGCGTCTTCCAGAGCGCGCCGAAGGACGGCCACGTCCAGCTCGATCCGGACACCGCGATGGGCCCCGGGAGCCTCGAGGCCGCGCTTCGCGCCGCCGGCGCCGTCGTGCATGGCGTCGATCTGGTGCTCGGTGGCGACGTAGCCGCGGCCTACTGCAACGTACGCCCGCCCGGGCATCACGCGGAGCATGGCAAGGCGATGGGCTTCTGCCTGTTCGGCAACGTGGCGGTCGGCGCGGCCCATGCGCTGGCCGTCCACGCTGTGAAGCGCGTGGCGATCGTCGACTTCGACGTCCACCACGGCAACGGGACGGAGGACCTCCTACGCGACGAATCGCGCGTGCTGCTCTGCTCGTCGTTCCAGCATCCGTTCTACCCCTACAGCGGCGCGGACACGGTGAGCGAGTTCGTCGTCAACGTGCCCCTGCCGGCGGGCAGCGACGGTGCGGCGTTTCGCGCGGCGGTAGGGCCTGCGTGGCTCGAGCGCCTGGAGGCGTTTGCGCCGGAGCTCGTCCTCTTCTCGGCCGGCTTCGACGCGCACGCCGAGGACACGCTCGCCAACCTCAGGCTGCGGTCCGAGTACTACGCGTGGATCACGCGCGAGGTGCTGCGCGCGACGCGGGCGTCCGCCGAGGGACGCGTGGTGTCAGCTCTCGAGGGCGGGTACGCGCTTGGGGCTCTCGGCCGGAGCGTCCTCGCTCACGTCGCCAGCCTCGTCGGCGTGTGACGCCTCGGTGAGGGAGGCTCCCTCGTCCAGCGCTTTGGCGAACGGCGTGCGGTCCACGCTCCCGTCGCGCAGCGGCGCCGTAAACTGGTTGAGTAACGTGCACATCTCGACGAGCTCATCGCCCTTGCGGATGCGGCACTCGCGTTCGTGCTCCCCGCGCACGACCTGGCGCAGGAAGACCTCGAAGCGGTAGATCGGACCGGCCACGCGGTGCATGAGGATCACACCGATGGCAAGCGTCATGGGAGCGAGGATCGCCAGTGCGATCGCCATCTTCGTCATCAAGACGCCCATCCACTCGTTCTGGAGCATGCCGGCGTCGATCCAGCCCTTGTCCGCGAAGTCGAGGATGACCTCGTTGATGAGGATCATCAGGACGATGACGGACATCACCGCGATGCCGAGACACGCGAAGGCGATCTTCAGCTGGACCTTCGGCTTGATGAGCTTCTTCGAGCGGCGGTAGGTCGGCTTGGCCATTTGGGGACACCTCAATCGGGAGCGGAGGATCGGTGGTCAGCGGCGAACAGGGGTTCACCGGTTTCCCGATCGACACACAGCCGGGGGGTGCCTTGAGGACCATCTCGGGCCGTCTCAACTTGGTTCAGTTCGCCTGCTGTCAGTCAGCGGGCGGCGGCGCCGGCTAGGGCCTCTGCAGGGCTCAGGTATCTGGGCTTTGCGAGCTTCAGGGCGGCCAACTGAGGGTCGATCGCCTTGCGGTCCCCCACCAGGATCAGGACGCCCCCATCCCGCGCGATCCAGTCTTTGGCCAGCGCGCTGAGCGCGGCCGCGTCGGAGCCATCGGCCTGGCCGAGCGTCGCCGGCAGGGTCGCCGGATCGACACGGTGGAGCGCGTACGGTGTGTAGGCCCCGATGACGCCGCTCAGCGTCTCGAACGACTGGGTGATCTCGGCGCGCACCGTCTCGCGGGCCTTGCGCGCCTCACCGGCCGTGACACCACCGGTTCGTACGAGGTCGAACTCCCGGAAGAACTCGGTGAGCCCGGCGCCGGTCTTGTCGGTCTGGATGTTGGACGACGCGACGAACAGACCACGCTGCGACATGGTCGAGAAGCCCGACCCCGCGCCGTAGGTGTAGCCGTGCTTCTCGCGCAAGTTCGCGTTGAGACGGCTCGTGAAGCTTCCGCCGAAGATCGTGTTGAGCACCTCCAGACCGATGCGGTCCTGATGCTCGAAGCCGATGCCCGGATGGAGGAAACGCACCACGGTCTGCGCTGCGTCGGGACGATCGACGACGACGACGCGGAGCGTCTTCGGCTGGGGCGCCGCGTTGTGGCTGATGGCGGGACGCGCCGAGGTGCTCGTCCAGGCCGCGAAGTGCTTCTCGACGAGGGCCTTCACCTGGGCGGTCGTCATGTCGCCGGCTGTGAGCAGCGTCGCGCCGGACGGGCTGTGCCAGCGCGCGTGGTGCGCCTTGACCTGGGCGAGCGTCAGCTTCTCGACCGTCGCGGGGTAGCCCCCGGCCGGCGTCGCGTAGCGGCTGTCCTTGCCGAAGTAGGCTTCCATCGAGACGCGCCGCGCGAGCGTGCCCGGGTCGTCCAGCAGTTGCTTGAGCCCCTGCAGGGCCAAGCCGCGCTGACGCGTGAAGGACGCCGCCTGAAAGCGCGGCTCGCGGAGCGCGCGAGCCATGAGGCCCAGGGCCTTGTCCGCGTTGCGTTGGAGCACGCTGAGGTTCATCTGTGTCGCTTCGCTTCCAGCGGACGCCGACAGGCTTGCCCCGAGTACGGCGAGGGCGTCAGCGAACTGTAGGGCATCGAGGTCACCGGCGCCCTCCGTCATCAGGTCCGCAGCGAGCGCGGCGACGCCCGCTTCGGCGGGATCCTGGGCGATCGTGCCTCCCGGCATGACCATGCGCGCCGCCATCAGCGGCACGCCCGGGCGGTGCATGTGCCACACGGTCAGGCCGTTGGCCAAGGTGAACGCCTCGGGGACGGGCGCGGTGAACGGCGGCTGCGGAAAGTCGTCCGGGCGCTTGTCGCGCGTGGGCAGGGTCGCATCGGGCTTGCCCTTGGGAATCACGCGCATGATCAGTCGGCGGTCCAGACGCAAGAACTTGCGCGCGCAGTCGCGAACGCCCTCCGGCGTGGCCTGGGTGTAGCGCGCGAGATCCCAGCGGACCGCATCGGGTCGGCCGAGGTGGGCATCGTAGCGGTTCATGAGGTCGGCGACGTCGCGGATCGACTCGAGCTCGGAGATGGTGGACGTCTCGAACTCGGCGCGGCCGCGCTGCAGCTCACGCTCCGTGGGCCCGTCCCGGTGAAAGCGCGTCAGTTCCTCATCCACGATCGCCTCGATGCGGGCGAGATCGGATCCGGGTTTCGCGTAGACGTCGAGGCGGAAGACCGAGCCCAGGCGCAGGCTCGTCTGGCCGACGCTCACGTCGATGGCGAGCTGCTCGTCGCGGACAAGCCGCTTGTAGAGACGGCCGTTCTTGCCGGTTCCGAGCGCGAAGGCCGTGAGATCCATTTCGGCATCGCCCGGGCGGTAGAAGGACGGGCTGTGCCAGGCCATGGTGACGCGCGGGAACTGCACCTTGTCGGTCAGCGTGACACGCTCGATGCGCTCGAACCCAACGCTGGGCGCCGAGCGGCGCGGCGGCTCCTTGCCGCGCGGGATCGAGCCGAAGAGGCCCTCGATCAGCGGCTTGACCTTCGTGCTGTCGAAGGCGCCCGCGACGACGAGCGTCGCGTTGTTCGGGATGTAGTACGTGTCGTAGAAGTCCTTCACGTCCTGCACCGTGGCGGCGACGAGGTCCTCGTGCGAGCCGATCACGTGATAGTGGTACGGATGGTCCGTCGGGTAGACGAGCTCGTAGAAGAGGTAGTTCGACGGGCCGTAGGGCGCGTTGTCGTAGCCCTCGCGGCGCTCGTTGCGCACGACGTCGCGCTGGAGGTCGAGCTTCTTCTGCGTCATCGCGGCGCTGAGGCCCTCCATGCGATCGGCTTCGAGCCAGAGCAGCGTCGGCAGGAGCTTGGCGGGACCCCAGTCGAAGTAGTTCGTGCGGTCAAACCACGTCGAGGCGTTGTTGGCACCGCCGCCCGACTCCATCAGCTGGTCGAACTGGCTGTCCGGCACACGCGTCGTGCCCATGAACATCAGGTGCTCGAACAAGTGCGCAAAACCGGAGCGCCCCTTCGGCTCTTCGCGCGTGCCGACGTGGTACCAGAGGTTCGTCACCACCTGCGGGAGCTTGTGGTTCTCGTGCAAGATCACGGTGAGGCCGTTGTCGAGCTGGTACTTCTCGTGCGGCAGCAGCGGCTTCGACTCGAACTTCTTCCTGCCCTCCTCGAGCGGGCCCTCCTCGGCGGGCACAGACGACGCGGCGAGCAGGGAGGTGAGGGCTGCGGCGAGGATCAGGATGGACGTGCGCATGAACGCTCCTGGGGTCGGTCGGGGCGGGAACCTGCGATGGTACCGTTCCTCCGAAGGATGGGACGTGCCGGCATGAGTGCGAACGACGAAGCGGCCAGGGGCGCGGGCCCGGGAGATCCGTACGCGCGCTCCGAGTACCGACGGCTGATCGCCTGGGAGACGCGCATCGCCCGGGAGGCGCCGTTCCTCGAGCGGCTGCTCGACGCCGCACCCGATCGCTCGGTGCTCGACATCGGCTGCGGGACGGGCGAGCACACCGCGTTCTTCGCCCGTCTGGGCGCGCGGGCCGTGGGCCTGGACCGCTCCGAGAGCATGCTCGAGGCGGCGCGCGACCACCAAGCCCGTCAGGAGGGCCGCTTCGTCGAAGGCGACGTGCTCGACGCGAGCGCATTGTTGGCGGGCGAGGCCCCTTTCGGTCTCGCGATCTGCCTGGGCAACATGCTCCCGCATGTGCTGGAGGACGACGAGCTCGCGGCCTTCGTGACGGCCGTGCACGATCACCTGGCCCCCAGCGCGACGTTCTTGCTGCAGATCCTCAACTACGAGCGCATCGTCGGCCAGGGCGTGCGCGCGCTGCCCGTGAACCTGCGCGCGGGCGAGGACGGCGAGGAGATCGTGTTCCTGCGACTCATGACGCCGCAGCCCGACGGCCGCATCCTCTTCTTCCCGACCACGCTCACGCTCGATGCCGACAGCGAGGAGCCGGTGGCCGTGAAGACGACGCGACGCGTGCCGCTGCGTGCCTGGACGGCGCCCGAGCTGCGCGAGCGTTTCGAGGCGGCGGGCATGGCCGTGAAGCTCCACGGCGACATGCAGGGCGGTCCCTACGAACCGGCACGGTCTCCGGACCTGGTGCTGACCGCCCAGCGAACCGCCGACTGACGCCCGCCCCGGGGCCGCTCGCATTCGGCTGCGTTGCGGACGATAGAGCAGCGCCGTACCCTGGCCGATGGGATTGCAGGCACCGCGCGTCACAGGAGGTCGCCCTTGAGCACTGACCCTCTCATCGGTCAGGAGATCGACGGCCGACTCGAGGTGCTCGAACGCATCGGTGAGGGCGGCATGGGCGTCGTCTACCGAGCGAAGCACAAGCTGCTGGGGACGACGGTAGCGCTCAAGGTGATCCACCCCGCGCTGGCCGCCACACCCGAGGTCCGCAGCCGGTTCCTACGCGAGGCACGCGCGGCCTCCTCCGTGGCCGACCCGCGCGTCGTGGCGGTGCGCGACGCAGGCGAGGTGGACGGCCAGCTCTACATCACGATGGAGCTCGTCGAGGGCAAGACGCTGCAGGAAGTGCTCGCCGCGCGGGGCCCCCTCGAAACGAGGCGCGCCGTCGCCATCACCGTGCAGGTCCTGCGTGCCCTCGAGACCGCGCACGCGAAGGGCATCATCCACCGCGATCTGAAGCCGGGCAACGTCATGCTCGAAGCCGGCGACGCCGTGAAGGTGCTCGACTTCGGCTTGGCCAAGTGGATCGGCCCGGCGATCTCCGGCGACAACGCTTCCCTGACCATGACGGGGCACATCGTGGGCGCGCTCGGCTACATGGCGCCAGAGCAGATCACGGGGGATCCCGCGGACGCACGCACGGACCTGTACGCCGTCTGCGTCATCCTCTACGAGTTGCTCTCGGGGCGCCGTCCCCACGCCGCTACGTCGGGGGCTTCCCTGCTGCGGCAGATCGTGCTGGAAGATCCGGAACCGCTTGACGGGCCGGTGGGCGAGGTCGTCATGAGCGGTCTCGCGCGGGAGCCGGCGGATCGTCCTGCATCCGCCCAAGAGCTCCGAGGGCTCTTGGAGGGGGCGCTGGAGCGATTGCCGGCGGCGCAGCGCACCGCCGCACGGACAGCGCTGACCACCCTGGAGCCCGAGTTGCGATCGCCGACCGGCACGTCTGGCCCCAAAGCGCGAGGCTCGGACCGCGCGGCCGGGCGGCGCAAGCTCACACGGGGACTGCTAGGCCTGGCCGGCGCCATCGTTGCGGGATTCCTGATCTACCTAGGTGTGGGGCTCGCTACCTCGGGCAGCGAGGAGGGTGAGCCGGACAAGAAGACAACGGCGAAGCACGAGGCGGACGCCGGCGCCGAGGATCGGGGTGGTAACGAAGCCGCGGGACCTGGAACTCCGGATGCAGAGCCGAAGTCAGCGGACAGTGTTCTTGCGCAAGCGACTGCCGCGTGGGAGCTGGGCGAGTTCGCCTCCGTCACGCGGTTGCTCAACCAAGCCAAGACGGCGGGCGCGTCCCCGACCGCCATGCGGGAGTGGACGATCGAGCGCTCCTTGGACAACCTGGGCCAGTTGGCATCAAAGTTGGCGAAGCGCGGGGCGCGCAAGGGTGGCTGGCCGCGCTACTCGGGCGAGCCCTTCGTGCTTGCGCTCGTCTTGGATGGTGAGCTCAATCCCTATGACGCCAAGCAGCGGCGGCTCCTGTTCAGCCCCACCGACATCGTGCGGGCCGCGGCGACCAAGCCCGTCGCGTACGGGGCTGTCACGCGGGCTTCCCTGCGCGACTATTCCGAGAAGATCGAGCGACTCACCTCCTACGCGGGGCGGCGCAACGGCGACCGCGAGCACGTCATCACATCTGATCAGATGAAGATGGGCACCATGATCCTCGCGGACGTATCGATCCCGGGCGTCGTCCTCGTCGGCTACACGAACGGCCAGGCCCGCCGGCTCGCCTACGCGGATCTCGACCTCACGCAGGGTGACTTTGGTGAGGAGCTACTCGGTGACAATGCCGCGCATGAGGGGCTCGCGAAGCTGTTCGGGGGCTTCATGCCAAGGGACGAGCCGCCCGCGCGCGAGTCACGCAAGTAGGCCCGAGATCCACGGCACCATCAACGGACGACGTTGGCGGTCGCGCCTGGGGCCGAACGCGCCAAGCACGAGCCCGACGTAGACTGCGCCACCGGCGCTGCGTGGGGCGGCGCGCTCGGCGGGAAGTAGGGGGAAGCTCTACCGCTTGCGGTCGAACGCCTTGCCCCAGTGTCCGAACTCGATGACAGCGAAGCGTCCCGAGAGGGACGCGGCCTTGGCCTCGCCGAGTAGCTTCTCTACGTTGCGGTCGTGTTCCTGACCGATCGTGACCAAGGGCAGGAAACTCGGCTTGACCCTCGAGTACGTCTCCCAGAACGCGGCCTTGATCGCCGGCGTGATCTCGTCGGCCGTGATCAGCCGCCGCATCTTCTCCACATCGCCATCGGGCCCGGCCAGAAGCTTGCAGGTCCGGTCCAGGGTCCGGGCGCCGATACGCTTGAGCTCGGCATGCTGACCCGCCGAGAGGCCGAGCTCCTTGACCGCGACGGCCAAGCGTACGCGCCGATGCCTCTGCGAAGGCAGGGTGGCGACCAACCTGAACCCGACGCCGTCGAAGCCGTCGTCTGCGTACGAGGCATCCGGCGGCACAGGAGTGCGTCTTGCGCTACCTGCGTCGCTCGGGCCGGACAACCGGGAGCCCCCTCGCAGGACTCGAAAGCGCCCCTTCGACGGCCCGAGGGGATCGGTCTGCAGCGAGGCGGGGTAGTAGGTCTTGTCCCACCAGTCGCTGCACCACTCCCACACGTTTCCCAGCATGTCATGCAACCCCCAGCCATTGGGACGGTAGGAGCCGACGGGGGCTGTGATGCGGTGGCCGTCATTCCTTGGGAACACGGTACCGGCCGCCGCCTTCTCGGGTGGCGCGCCGACATCAAACAGATTCGCGTACAGCCGAGCATCATCCATCGAGTCGCCCCACGGGTAGCGTGTCTCGCTCCCCGCGCGACACGCGTACTCCCACTCGGCCTCGGTGGGCAAGCGAAACTGGAGACCAATGAGGCCTGGCTGCTCAGGTCGCTCGTTGATCCAGCCGAGGAAGCCTGCGCCTTCACCAGAGGATCCGACAATGGCGTCATAGGACACTTCAACCGCAGGCTGCGTCAGGCCATCGAGGCCGGCCTCGTAGGAAGACGAACTCCTGTGCTTGGACTTCCAGCGACGGTACTGGGCGTTCGTGATCTCGGTGGTTTGCATGTAGAACGGCTTCGTCAGCCGCACGGCATGACGCTGCTCGTCTTCGCCCCGGCCTGGCTCATCGGCGGGTGAACCCATCGTGAATGTCCCCGCCGGGATCAGCACGAAACGCAGCGACTCGCCCCCCCCCAGGTCCGTTTCAATCGCCACGGGTACGCCCCAGGTCCTTGCCGCAGCGATCTGCTCCTTGGAGACCTTGGCCCACGTGGGCACCGCGACTCTCTTCTCCTGCTTGAAACGCACGGTTACGGGCCTGGCCTCATTCCCTGCTCGATCCGTTGCGTCGAACGTGACGACAAACTCTTCGTCGCTCAGGCTGCGGACGGCGTATGTGAACGAACCATCGGCATCCACGGGAACGCGCACCGGCGAGCCCTCGGACGACGACGTCGTCCGCCAGGCCGTCAGTTCGGCCAAACTGCGCTCCGTCACGCGCCCCCCCAGGTGCAACTCGCTGCCGGGTGCTACGCGCACCACCTCGCCGGACCGGGCGACGCTGATCACGGGGCGCACGCGATCGAGGATCACGCGCCTTGTGACCCTGCTCCCCTCGGCGCCGTCGACCAGTGCCTCGATTTCAAGCTCGCCGTCGGCCAGATCCGCGAGTGCGAAGCCGAAATGGCGCTCGGTGTCGCCACGATCAGGGCTTAGATCGGCGGCCTGCCCATTCACGACGACGCGCGCGCCTGGCGGAAGAAACTGGACCGTGCCGCGAACCTGAACGGTCGCGTTCGCAAGATAGGCACCTGCCTCAGGCGAGGTGATGCGCACGACGGGCGGCGTTCGTGCCGCGTGTGCCGCGCCCGCACCTGCGCCCTTGTCACCGTGAGCCGTGTCCCTGTCCGTGCTCTTCCGCCCGGTACCGGCACCGATCGGCACATCACGTCTCGCCGACGACGAAGACCTGTCGGCGATGGTCTCGTCGAACGCGCCCTGGATGTAGAGCGCGCAAGTCACGAGAAGGAGCCCCAAGGTGAGCAGGAGCAGCACCAGCCTGCGGGAGCGTCTGCGTGCGCGCGGCACGGGGGGTGCGGAGGCCGCCTCCTGCGCAACGGGGGCCAGTGCCGTCACCAGCGTCTGGACGCCGGTCTTGTGCTCGGCCGGGAGCCCGGCAGCGGCCGCTTCAAGGAGCGCGCGCAGCTCTGCGGCCGACGCCGGGCGATCGTCCGCATCCCGGGACAGCCCCCGCATGACCACCTCGCCCACCGGCCCCTGCAACGGCTCGGGATCCTCAAGCACGATCTGGCGCAGCAGAGACGCCCCCGACTTGGCGTTGTGCGGCCGCCTGCCCGTGAGCAGTTCGTAGAAGATCACACACAGGGCGTAGAGATCCGTGCGGACATCGACGGTGTCGCCCGTGATCTGCTCAGGCGCCATGTAGCCGAGCGTCCCCACGACGTGCCCCGTCATGGTGAGCCCCTCCGTGCTGCCGGAGACGTTGGGCCCAATCCACTTCGCCAATCCGAAGTCGAGCACCTTGACGCTGTCACCCTCTTCCAGCATGACGTTGCCCGGCTTGAGGTCGCGGTGGATGATGCCCTTGCCGTGGGCCGCTTCGAGCGCCCGGAGGACCTGAACCGCGATGCCTACCGCGCGTGGGGTGCCCATGGGCCCCTCCGCAGCCAGGACCTCTTGGATCGTCTTGCCCTCGACCAGGTCCATCGTGAAGTAGAGCTGCCCGTCGATCTCGCCCGCGTCCCGAACGCTCACGATGCGCGGGTCGGAGATGGAGGAACCGGCGCGCGCCTCGCGCAGGAAGCGTCGCCGGATGTCTTCCGTCATCGCCAGGGAAGGGTGGATCACCTTCAAGGCCACCATCGTGTGCAAGAGGTTGTGCTTCGCCCGGTACACCACCCCCATGCCACCCGCGTTGAGGCGTTCGATGACGGTCAAGCGTCCGTCGATGTCGCGGCCGATGAGCGAATCTGCGTTCATGGGGTTCCTCTGCTACGCAACGAGGGAGCCGAACAGCCGTGCCAGCATACGATAGGGTTGCCCTGCAGCGCCCGCGCCACGGGTCACGCGGGTGCTCGAGCAGACCTGCTCGCTGATGCCGGGGACGGTGCGGTGCCCGGTGCTCGACATGAAGCCTCTCTGTGCGACCTGCGCGGCCGACACCCCCTACTTGGGGAGGCGTCGCCGGCTTTCACGACCCAACACAGATAGATCGGCTGGACTCAGGCGGGAGGGCGGCCGAAGAACGAGGGGGCCTGGCGAGCGTCCATGAATGGCGCGAGGGCACCGAACAGGGCCGCGCGTTCCTCTTCGCGTTCGTTGGGATCCGCGACGGTCTCCTTGACCTCCTCCCAAACGGCTTCGGCATACATGCGGCGGGCGCGCAGGACCATCATCGACATCTGCTGTTTCGAGACGCCGAAGCGCTCGGCCAGCTCCGAGGTCTCGACCCCGTGGGCACGCATGGTGTGCTCCAGCACAAGCGCGTTCACGTCGCTTCGCTGCTTGACCCGAGCAACCGCAGCACCGGCGAGGCAATCGGCCCACGCGGACTCGATCAGCCGGTCGGGTGAGTCCGCGCCGGGGTCGCCGATCACGCTCTTGAGCGCATCGATCGCGAGCGGCGCGGCCCCGGGATCGCGCTTCTTCGCGCTTCGCTTGGCGATCCAGTCGCGGGTGTAGCGCGCGAGCAGCACCTTCACGAACACGCGGAAACGCCCGTACTCAGGATCCGCGCGACCCAGCCAGCCCTTCTCGTGGCAGGCGACGAGAAACGCCTGCACGACGTCCTCCGCCTCCTCCGGGCCGGCCTCGCCGCCGGTTCGCCGCAACAAGGACTGGACGTAACGCACCATGGCGGGCCGGTACCTGAGACAGAGGCGCTCCCACGCGCTCTGCCAAGCGTTTGCTGCGCCCGGATCTTCGAGCGTCCTGACCATCCCCCACTCGGTGGGAGCGTCGTCGTGTCGTAATGCCATTGGATCCGCCACCAACAGCGTCCACCTACTGGACGCGAAGGCAACCTTCCGCTCAGAATCCTTCTTGCCGATTGTGTGTGAAAGGCAGCCCTCGCCACCCAAGCAGGGGGTGGAAACCCCCGGGAGCCCTACGCCATGCAGCAACGAAACGACGATCTCAGCGCCGAGCAGTTCGGAGGCGCGGCCAAGCCGGACCAACGCCAACGCAAGAGTTGGGACCCGGACGTCCCGTTTCGCTTGGCCTTCTGCTCCGGCGCCCTGGCAGGCCGCGAGGTGCCGCTGCCCGGCAAGGAGGCGCGCATCGGACGTTCGTCGAGCAGCAACATCCAGTTGCGCTCCGCCGACGCGACCGTCTCGGGCCGGCATGCCGTCCTGACGCAGAAGGACGGTCGCTGGTCCCTGTGCGATCTCCAATCACGCTCAGGCACGTTCCTCAACGGACGTCGGCTCGCGTCCGGGCAACCCACGCAGGTGGCGTCGGGCGATTGGATCCTCTTCGGCGCCGGCGGGACGGCCGCCCTGCTCCTCGGCCCGGGCGCGGAGGCGCCCGGATCTTGGATCGTGCTGGAGGCAGAGTCGCAGCCGGGCTTGTTCCTCGCCGTCAAGGACCAGGACGAGATCCGCGTCGCGCTGAGTGACGATGGCAAGCTGGTGTGCCCGCCGCCCAAGAAGTCGCCCGCGAGCTACCGCTTCCGGCTCGACCGCAAGCCTCCGACGGTGCAGAGCGTGTCGGCGAAGGGCAAGGAAAGCGAACGGCGCCCGATCAAGGCCGGCGCTCTCCTGCGTCCCGCAGAAGGCCGCCTGGGTCTGCGTGTGCTCGGCGCGGGGACGCAGGCGACGCGCGATGGCGGCGCCGCGTTCGGACAGAGCACGATGCTTCACGCGATCCGCACGGTCGCACGCCGCAAGTACGCCCTGCCCGTCGCCGGCATGGCGGTCCTGCTCGTGGCAGCCATCATCGTCGCGGCGATCAAGTTCGATTCGGGTGACGATGACACGGCGCGCTTGGAGCAAGCGCAGCTCGCTCTCGCACAGGACCTTGCTGCGTTCCGAGCGCGCACGGAGGCGAAGTTTGTCGAGCAGCGTGCGCTGTTCCTCTCATCCATGGACGACCTCAGCTCGGAGCTTCGAGGAACGATCGAGGCACACCGAAAGGCCACCGAGAAGCAACTCGCGGAGCTGAGCCGAGGGGACCGAGAGCGCTTCGTCACGATCCTGGAGAAGTACAAGCGCTCCGTCTACCTGATCTACGTGGAAAACGAAATCACGGCATCCGATGGGCACGTCTATCGCTCGGGAGGCTGGGGCACGGGCTGGATCGTGCGCAAGGACGGCCTGCTCCTCACGAACAAGCATGTCGTACAGGGCTGGAAGTTCGATCCTCACCTCATGGCTGTTCTCGACCACAAGGGGATCGCCGGCACGAAGACAGCCATCCTTGCATGGCCGGCGGGCGACAAGTTCAAGAGCGGCTCGTCGCTCAATCAGCGGAGCGGGTACAACAACGTCGGGAAGAAGAATCTCCACTTCGTCTCTGCGGCGCCGGATCGATGGTACGCGTCCACGCTCCAGATCAACGGCACGGCTGTGGCTTCCCGCGGCCATGCCCTCGACGCCAACGACATGGCAGTGCTCAAGCTGAGCGGATCGGGCTTCACACCTCTGCCCTTGATGCGGGACACGAGGCGGGTGAAGCCTCTTGATGCTGTCATGACCCTGGGATTCTCGCTGGGTGGCAGGGTCCTCCAGCAAGGACGCGCCGATGTATCGCCCAGCATGGGCACCGTCCGTTGGGTCCGGGACACGGTGTCGCACACCGCATCCATGTTCCCGGGCAACAGCGGCGGCCCGCTCCTCAACTTGGATGGCGAGGTCGTGGCGCTGCTGAACGCCGGCGCGAGGACAGCGAATGGGAGTGCGGAGACGTTCGGAGCCGGCCTCCGCTCGGACCTCGTGCGCAAGTTCGTGAATTCGATTCCCTAGATGCGTAGACGCCGCTACGGCAGGGGCTCGACTCCGCGGCTCGTCAGCGAATCCAGGAGCTGGCCCAAGAAGAACCGCGCGTAGTGGTCGCCATGATCGCGGGCGAGTTGACGGAGCCTCTTGACGGCGGCAGCGGACTGCTCGACCAACACGAGGCACGCGAGCCGGAACCTCGCGTCGCAAGCACGCTGCGGGTCCGCGATCTTCGAGAGCAGGGGCTCCTGGGCGCCAGGATCACCTGATGCGACGAGCAGCAGCAGCAGGCGCTCAGCCTGCTCTTCGTTCTCGACCTCGGATGCCAGCGCGTGCCGCATCGCGGACCGGAGCGCGTGCGTCCTCCTGCGCTGAACGTCTTGCACGAGTGCGTAGTCAGGGTCGCGGCGCAGGCAACCCTCGATCAGGTTGCGATCGGCGGCCGGACTCTCGGCCGACGAGCCGGCATCTTCCGCAAGCGGATCCCCCGCCAGCCAGACGACCTCGCCCGTATGCCCGCCCGAGGAACCCTCGCCCCTCCCACGCTGGCAGTCGCAGGAATCCGAGCCGCGTCCGCGACATGCTGGGCACGTCCGAAGCTGCCTCACGCTCGTCCAGTGCCCTTCCGCGAACGTGAGGCCAAACCAGTAGGTCCAGTCGCAGGTCTCGCAGTAGTGGCTCTCCTCGATGTCGGTGTAGAGCGGGACCGGAAAGGTCTCGACGCACGCGCCAAGGGAGTGGTTCTTCTCGCCCCAGTCGAAGTCGTAGGACTCCACGCATTGGGTCATGCACTCTTCACAGGAGTCATCGTGAACCTCTCCCTCGTAGAACCAGTCATCCGGGATCCAGAAGGTCTCGGCTCCCATCGCGCTTCTCCTGTCGTGCCTGCCGACGGCCCTCCCGCGCTCCGGCGGCGGAGCACGCGCCCCCCGGGCTGTTGCCTTCCCACCTGACGACAAGAAGGTGACTGTGATCCGCGGCCCCGAGGAGCTCGAGCGTGAATCCTACCTCGCGCCGCTTGACGGTACGTCGCCGGCGCGGCACGCCCTGGTACTGGTCCTCGTAGGCCTCATGCTCGCGGGAGCCGTGCTGCAGATGCGCTGAGCCGAGGGAATACAGGACGGGGCACGAAGACTGGGCGGCGTGTACGTTCTTTGACGTGAACGGACGCGCACGGGGCACCAAGAGTCGCGCACACCAGGGACGGAGCGCGCGCAGGACACCGGCGCAGACGCCATGAGCCTCCACGCGGAGAGAGAGTAGCCCCCTATGAGATTGCGCATCACGCTCCTGTTCGCTATCGCGGCCACGGTGACCGCGTGCGGGTCCGAGTCGCAGACCCGGATCTTCGAGGAGTTCCCAACCTCGATGACGGCGCTGTCATGGCCCGCTGCGTTCTCGCCGGCCACCGACGCCGCCGCATGGGGCGACGATGAAGCCACGGCGCTCACGCTGCACGTGAACGGGAACAAGCACGTCCTCGGGCAGGAGAACGCCTCGGCGTCGATCTCGCGGCTGGCGTTCACCAACGACGGTCGCTACCTGGTCAGCGACCACTACACGAGGCCCGCGGAAACGCTGCGCGTGTGGGACGCGACGACAGGTCGCGCCATGTCGACGCGCCAGCTCGATGGGACGTTCAACCACGGCAATTGGAGTCTCGCGACCAACGGCCGCTACCTGGCCTACCCCCGCCGGGGCGGGGCCGTGGAGGTCTTCGCGCTCCCGGACCTCGCGTCGCCGATGACGCGCCTCGAGGGCGGCGTTGGCGACATGGCCGAGGCATGCCTCTCGCCGGACGGGGCGCGTGTCGCCGCCGTAGACCAAAAGGGCTCTGTACTCCTCTGGGATCGCGCCAGCAGGCGCGAACTCGCGCGCGTGCAGATCCCACGACCTGGAGGCGGAGAACGCGACACACCCGGGGCTCTCACCTTCTCACCCGACGGCAGGCAGGTGGCGGTGATCTGCCGCCCCGAGGACGACGAGTCTGGAACCCACCTCGCGCTGCTCGACGGTACGTCGCTGGCTGTCCGCCGGCAGTTCGAGATCGTCGGCGGCTCGCGCGGTCTCGCGTTTTCCCCCGATGGAAAGCACCTGGCGATCTCGCACTCGCACAATACGCCCTTCCAGCTCTATGACGTCGAACGCGGCATCAAGCTCGAGTCGGTCGACGGTACGTTGGGTGGCTACGAAATCGGCTTCCGCACGATCAGCGTGCCCCGCCTCACCTACAGCCCGAAGGGCGACAGGGTCTCGACGGTCGACTCGAACGGCCGGGTCCGCGTCTTCAGCCGGAGCCCCTGAGACAAGGCGTCGATCGCGACTCCGTGAGCGAGCTCGCTGCGTAGGACGTTCTTGACGGGACATCCCGCTACGTGGAGGAGCAGGATCGTCGAGCGCTCAACGTCTGCGACGGCATGCGGGACGTAGCGTGATGCGTGATCAACCCGGCCACCGTCACGCTCGCCGACGTCAAGCCGCATTTCTGTGCCACGGCCGAGCGAGGGCGCCGATGTCGTATCATCGTCAACCATGTGGATCCGAGCCCTCCTCGCGCTGGCCGTACTCGCAGGTTTGCCCCTGCTGGCACTCTCGTTCTGCCAGAGCAGGCCCGCTACGGGGGGTGGCCCTGCGACACTCAGGCTCCTCCTGGATGCGCCGAGCGATCTTGAGGTCTTGATCGACGACGCGCCGGTCGAGCGCTGGACCACCGACACAGGCGGGCGCATCGCCGAGGTCCAGCGGCGCCGTCGCGCGCGTGTCGTGGTCAGGCACGGGGGCACGGTGCTTCTCAAGGCGACGCAGACTCTCACGCCCGCGCGGACGTACGTGCTCTACCTGGGCGGCCCGTGGCTCTGGCAATCCGTGATCCACTACAGCGAGGACGCGGTACCGACGCACTTCGACCCGAGCGTCGCCGACGCAGTCGTCAGACTGGACGGCATCCGGCGCGAAGTCGTCAGGACGCTGTGGCCGGGCGACGCCATTCCCGAGCTCGAGTACGGCGTTGCCATCTGGTCGGAGCCGCGCGTGGTCTCGCTCGACGCGCTCGTCCTGCTCCCACATCAGCCCACGCCGCGTGACATGCCGGGGACGCGCGGCGCGACAGCCGCCGACGTCACGATCCTTAGGCGCATGACTGCGGAGCAGACGGAGCAGGTGCGCGCGAGCCTCGGCCCACCTGTCGGCGCTGACGCGCCCGACAAGATCAAGTAGCGTGGCCCGGCACGCAGGTGGCACACGCCCACGCACACGACGACGAAGAGGAGGAGAGAGCATGAGCCAGATCGACTCGTTCGATCACGAGTTCGTAGGGTACTTCGCTGGGCTCCCCGTGTACCACCCCACCGTGGTCGAGGAGGGAGGGGACTTCGACTGCGGGCCGGACACCTTGGTCATTGGCGGGGGACTGGGGGAGCATCCAGCGCTCGTCGTGAGCCATCTGGAGTTTCTCGTCGCCCAGTTCCTGGTTGCCGCACTGCCGGACGAGGAGGAGACACCCGACGGGCCGCCCCCGTATCCCGAATCGTGGGATCAGGCCCTCCTCGAGGCGCTCGGCCGTGTCAACGACATCGACGAGGTCCTCTCCTTCCATGGTTGGCACCTCGATCACTCCGCCGCGTTCTACGAGAGCTGCAAGAGTCCCGTGAATCCCTGGCCCTTTGACGAGGCGCAGAGCGAATTGAACGTCACGGACTGGATTTGCGTCTCGCTTGGTGAGTTCGTCTTCTACGCCATGCCGTCCCTGGTGGCAGAGCTCATGGACCAACTCCCTGGCGTACGACAGGTGGTCGCCAACACCCGTACCGCGTTCCAGAACGTCTTGGTCGTCCCGCCGGGCTACCCCGTGCACTTCGGCCGGTCTACGCATGAGGGAGGCACGACCTACGGATGCTCGTTCTGGAAGAACGGTGCGTCCGGCACCGAGGCGTAGCCGCTTGAGGGCGTGCACGGCACGGCGCGCCCCGAGACGGAGCTTGAGCCACGCCTGTTGGACAGCGCCGATTCAAGCGCCGGCGGGAAGCGTTCCCAGGTGCTGGACCCCCGAGGCTTTCTACGTGCGCCAGATGCTCCTCTCCCTCGTGTTCCTCATCCTCGCCGCCACGGGCAGCGCCTCGGCTGACAAGGGCGGCCCGTACGAGGTCACGACCAACGAGGTCGAGTCGGCTCTGCACCTGCAGGCCTCGCTGAGCACGCCCTCGCGTATCCGGCCGGGCGCCCCCGTGCAGCTGAACGCACGCCTCGTCAATCGCTCGGCGAAGCGTGCCCACAAGGTGATCCGCCCCGGCAACGGCTCGCAGTGGGGCATCGTCGAGCCGTTCGTCCACTACACGGTGCGGTTCCGCGAGCATCGCGGCGAGCAGTGGCGCGACGTCGCCATCCGCGCGTTCAGCGGCATGTGCGGCATGGGCGACTACCGCTGGCATCCGGGCTTCACGGAGCTGGCGCCGGCCGCGTCGATCGACTTCACGAACCGGCTCTCGGCCGTGAGTACCTTCGCGTCCTTCGACAAGCCGGGCCACTACGAGATCCGGCTGCACTACGACTTCCGGCGCAAGGGCACGACCGAGAAGCTCCCGTGGGGCGACGGCGTGGGCGACCTGGGCCCCATGCGGCGCATGCCGAAGTACGAGATCACGTCCGAGCCGATCCACGTGCAGGTCATGCCGCCCATCGCGGTGATCATCGAGCGGCGCGCGAAGCCCCAGAAGGGCGTCGCCAAGCGGCTGTCCGACCTCGTGCGCGTGCGTCTCGAGAACTGGACCGGCAAGCCGCTGGCCATCGACGCGTCCAAGCTCACCCTCTTCGTACGCCTGCGGTCCGGCAAGCAGGCGGCGAAGGTGCGGCGCAAGCCGCTGTCGGTGAAGGCGGGCTTCACCAAGCGCACGCTTGCGCCGGGCGGCGGGGCGGTCCTCATCGGGCCGAAGGGCGTCTACGACGAGGCGTGGGTCCAGGAGAGCGATGGCGCGGTCGACCTGCATGTGGTCGTGGCGGGCGCAACCCCCACGGGGCCGCGCATCCGCTCGGACTGGACGATCCTGGCCGGCCCGTAGAGCTGCCCGCCGCTGGGCCAGGCTCGCGTCAGCGCCAACGTGGTGCTGCGTCGGATTCCCAGCGGTGTCCACGAAGAGGGTGCCTGTCGCCATCGGCTGCACGCTGAGGATTGCGCGGTACCGTACCGCCATGGAAAGCGGCTGGGAACGACGAGCGCCCCTTCCGGAGGTGGACGCAGCCCACGTCCGGCAAGCCCTCCGTGCCGCGGGCATCGAGCGACCGCTCCTCTCGAGCGAGCCCATGCCAGGCGGCCTCGTCAACCTCAACCTGCGCGTGCGCCTCGGTGACCCCGAGGAGGAGGCGGTGCTGCGCGTGTACCTGCGCGACGCCCAGGCCGCGCCGAAGGAAGCTGCGGTGCTGCGGCGTCTCGAAGGCCGGGTTCCGGTGGCGCGCGTCCTCGGTTCCGGCAGCATGGGACTCACCGTCCACGGCGCCATGGGTCAGGCGTCCTGGCTGCTGCTGTCCCTGGTGCCCGGCCAGGCGCTGAGCACATGCATCGACACGCTCGATGAGGCGGCGCTCACGCGCGTCGGCGCCGAGGTCGGTACGGCGCTCGCGGACCTGCACACGGAGTCGTTCCCGAACCTGGGCTTCCTGGACGGCTCGCTAGCCGTCTCGAGCCCCATGGGAAGCCTGTGTGAGGTCTGGGGCGGCTACCTGGGCCAGATGCTCCAGGGCGAGCGAGCGCGCGGGCGCCTGGGCGGCGATCGGCAGGCACGCCTCGTGGCGTTCGTGGGCTGCCACGCCACCACGCTGGCTCCGTTGGAGGGACGCTGCACCCTGCTGCACGCCGACTGCAAGCCCACCAACGTGTTCGTGCGCCCGGACGGCGAGCTCGCGGGCCTGCTCGACTGGGAGTTCGCGTGGTCCGGCCCCGCCCTGTTCGACCTGGGTCAGTTGCTGCGTTACGACATGCCGGCAGCCTTCGAGGACGCCCTGCTCCCCGCCTACACGGCAGCGGGCGGCGACCTGCCCGAGGACTGGCGCCTCCAGGCGCGCCTGCTCGACCTCATGAACCTGGTCGGCTTCCTGGACATGGAGGCGGAGCGTCCGAAGCAGGTGAGCGACGTGCTCGACCTGATCGACGCCTACTTCACGGCCGAGACTGCCTAGCGGCGTCCGCCGCCGGGGGGCGGACCGCCGCCCGGACCCTTGCCGGGCCCCTTGCCAGGGTCGGTGACGGGGATCTCGGTCTCCCAGTTCACGCCGTCGCGCTTGCCCTGGCGGACATGATCGCGACGGCTCTTGTCGATTGCTCTGTGCTTGGCGATCCCGCGCTCGAGAACCGCGAGCAGCTCCTTGGGGGACACGTCGGCGCCGATTTGGGCAAGGACGCTGGCCGTCAGGCCGTAGCGATCGGGCTGCACGACGAGGAACGCGCTGCCCTGCTTCGCCCCCTTCACGGGCTTGAGGTCCTTCTTCCTCTTCGAGCTCGATGTCGAGGCCGCGGCATAGACCGCCCGGCCGATGAGGGCGTCGCTCCACGCGAGGGCAGCGAGCTTCTTCTCGAGCGCGGCACGCTCCTTCGGGGAGGAGGCGTTGACGATCACCAGCGGCACGCTGTCGCACGAGGCCATGTTGATCCCGAGGCGCAGCGTCTTGACGAGCGGGAGCGGCGCGGCCTTGGTGGCATCCTTGATGCCCTTGTACTTCCTCGCGAGGCGCTCCATGTCCTTGGCCATGCGCGCGGGCGCGCTGCCGTCCCGGCCGTAGGCGAAGCTTGGTCCGCGGCCGGTGCGCGAGAGGCGCTTCGTGCCGTCCGGGCCGAGCAGGGCGAACGTCGTGTTCTCGAGGTCACCCGAGCGGCCGGCGAAGACGGACTCGAGAAACGTCGCTTCCTCGGCCGACTCGTACGTGGCCAGACGGACGCAGACGAAGTCGCGCGACGCCCTGATGATGGCCTTGTTCGACAGGAAACTCCTGTCGTGCTCCTGCTTGCCCGGTCACCACATGCCGCTGATGTTGCGGCAGTGTGGTGCGGCGGACGTGAGCAGGATCGGGCGCTTCGTTCGCTTGGCCTCGGCCTTGGCCTGCTTCCAGGTGGCGAACCACTGGATGCCGCCCTGGGCCGTCGTCTTCGCGGCGCTCTTGGAGGCGGTCGGCTCGCCGGCATCGGAGGACGCAGGCCAAGCCGCGAGGACAAGGGCTGCGGAGAGGATCAGGGGGCGTAGGGATCGCATGGAGGTGGGTCCTTTCGCGAACTTCTACCCCTCCACCCTTACGCCGCTCTGAAGCGACTACTTCGTGGTGTCCGGATCAGCGAGACGGCGCGTGAAGTCCATCTCCATGTTCTTCGTCTCCTTGCCGTCGAACGTTGCCCACGACTCGATCTTGTGGCTGTCCTTGCCATGGATCGTGAAGGCCATGCGGCCGGGGATCTTGCCCATGGGGCCGTCCCACGTGTAGTGGAGCGTGATGGTCTTGCCGTCCTTGCCGAGGCTGCCGGTGGAGACGCTCATGCTGGTGCTCATGTTGTCGATCCAGACCTGCTGGAACTGCTTCTTGAAGTTGTCGAAGCCCATCAAGCCGCTGCCCACGTACTGCATGCCCGCGAGCGGACCGCTGTAGGAACTCTGGATGTAGCGCCCGCCGTGAACCCAGCTGTTCTTGGCGACACCCTGGGCGAGCGTCGGCTCCCCGGGCTTCATCCACGACTTCGACGCCGCGTCGAACTCGCCGACCATGTGGTCCATGAGCTTGTGCATAGGACCGGGCTTGCCGAGCTCGATCATCTTCTTCATCATCGGATCTTCTTCAGGTGCCGGGCCGTCGGGAGCCGGATCTTCCGAGTAGCCGACGCCGGCGAAGTAGCCAAACGCGACCGCGACGAACAGGGCGCACAACATCCAACGTGTCTTCATCACTCACCTCCTGGGGACTGGGGGCGCAGAGGATACGGGATCGGGCGTGTCGGCGTCTAGCGGATCGCGCTCGCCGCGGCCCGGAGGACGTCGTGCAGGTTCTCGCGGTCCGCGCAGGCAGCGTGGACGAACAGGGCCGCGAGGTCATCCGCCAGCGCGACGTCGTAGATGCGCGAATCGGGATCCTCGTCCTGCATCATCGCCGTGAGGGCCGGGAAGCGCTCTTCGAGCCAGCGCAGGAACGGCAGCAGCATGTGGTCGCCGCGCGCGACGTCGCCGGCGAGCTGATCGAGGAACTCCGCCGTGAAGGAACGTAGATCCTCGTCACGATGCTCCTCGCCCCCATCGCCAAGCAGCTCGCGCAGCGAGCGCGCCTGCGAGTCGAAGATGGCGGCGCCGCCCGCGGACCAGGCGCGCGTGACATCGAAGAACGACATGCCCTTGTCACGCCAGAAGATCAGCGTCCGGTAGAAGTGGAACAGCGTCTGCCCCACGCGTCGGCGCTGGTCGTTCGTGCCGGCGATCAGGCGCTTGAGTTCGAGATCGAGACCCTCGGAGGTCGTCATGCCGCGCTCCTCTCGATGCGTTCGTTCAGCAGGGCCATGAGCCCCTCTTGGTCGTTCGTGCCGATGCGCAGGTGCAACGCGTCGTCCTCGTCGCTCACGGTGAGCGTACGGAAGCACAGCGCGAGCACGCCTAGGACACCCGCCATGGCGACGAAGGTGATGGCGACGACGGGCGTATGACGCACGATCACCGCAGACGCCACCATGCCCGCGATGAGAAACCAGAGAAGCAGATGGAGAGGTGCGTGCTGGGTGTGCCGGTAGCCCATTGCCCCAGCCTACCGGGGTTCGGGCATCACGGCGGCGCGTAGCGCCGCAGGCCGGTTCGTGATGAGGCCGTCCACGCCCAGCGCCACGAGCGCGCGTGCACGGGCGCGGGCATCGACCGTGTACACCCACAGCTTGAGACCGCGTGCGTGCACCGCCTTCACCGCGGCCGCGTCGATGTGCTTGTGGTTCCAACCGACGACGCGCGCGCCCAAGCGCTCGATGGCGTCCAAGCGCTCCGCGGTCACAGCGCCCGTGCCCAGCGCGCCCAGCACGCAGCGCGGATCGCACGTCCTGCAGTCCGCGAGGAAGTCCCAGTCGAAGGACTGCACGACGACGTGCTCGATGTGCCCGCCCTTCTCCAGCACACCGAGCAGGGTGGCCGCATCCCCTGCCTTGCGCTCGATCAGCGTCACGCTTCCGGCCTGGATGGCATCGAGAGCATCGGCGAGCGACGGAACACGCGTGCCGGCGAAGCGCTCGTCGAACCAGGCGCCGGCATCGAGCTTCTCGAGATCGGCCTGCGTGCGCGCAGCCAGCGGCAGCTTCTTGCCCCCCCACTGCGCGACGGCATCCGTCGTGCGGTCGAGGGTCTTGTCGTGGATCACGACCGGCACGCCGTCCTTGCTGTGGCGGTAGTCGAGCTCCACGAGATCGGCCCGAGCCTCGAGGGCGTGAGCGAAGGCGGGGAGCGTGTTCTCCGGCGCGCGGAAGCTCGCGCCACGATGCGCGATGATCAGCACGCCCTGGCGCGCAATGAGATCGCGCGCGGGGGCCTTCATCGTGGGCACGGCGTGCCGCCCTTGGCCTTCACGTCGCCGTAGAACCGCCAGGTGCTGGGACCGGCATGGGGCGGCTTCTCGCCCTGGAGCGCGGCCCGCACCATCTCGATCGGGATGGAGCCCTGCCGCAAGACCGCGTCGTGGAAGGCGCGGTTGGACATCGATCCATTGCCGACCATCTCGTGGTGCAGCGCCCGCAGCTGCAGGCCTCCGAGCATGTAGGCGCACTGGTAGAGCGGACCGTAGGCGCCGGCGATGTAGCGCCGCACCTCGCCTGTGGCGCCGTCGCGCTCGAGGCCGACGCGCTGGTTCAGGAAGTCGACCATCTTCGCGGGTGTCATCTGCCCGAGATGGAACGAGAGCGTGACAATGATCCGTGCGCAGCGATGCATGCGCCAGAAGAGCATGCCGACGCGATCCTCCGGCCCGCGGTGCCAGCCGAGGTCCCAGAAGAGCATCTCCCAGTGCAGCGCCCAGCCCTCGACGAAGAAGGGTGTGCGGAACAGCTCACGATGCTTGCGATGCCGGGCCGCCATGAACAGCTGCAGGTGGTGCCCGGGGATGAGCTCGGGGGCGTCACGATGCGCGTGAAGTGCTCGTTGTTGCCCCGCATCGCCTGGATCTTCGTGCCGTGCTCCATGCCGCCCGTCGCGTAGGCCACGAGCATGTGCTGGTCGTTGTAGACGGCGAACGGCAGCGTCTTCTGATCGCGCTCGCTCAACATCTTGAGGCGCCAGGTCTCGGCCGCGATCGGGGGCACCGTGACGAGGTCGCGCTTCTCGAGGAAGTCGATCGCCTCGCGCGCCTGCGCCGCGACGAGGTCGTCCTGCTCGCCAGGCGCCTTGTGCAGCGTCTTCACGTGGGCGACGGCCGCGGGCCATGTGCCGTCGAGTCCGAGTTCCTTCGAGGCCTTCTTGCCCTCGGCCTCGCACCACGCGAACTCGCGCCGCGCGATGACGAGCAGTTGCTCGGGGGTGTAGGGCACCATCTCGCGCTGCAGCGCGCGGCAGAGCGCGTCGCGGCCCAGCGGATCGCCCAGCAGGGGTGGCGCGGCGCCCTTCTTGGAACTCACGCCGGCGACCTTCTCGCGCAGGAAGGTCTCGTAGCCGCTGATCGCCTTCGCCAACGCGTCGTAGGGCTTCTTGACCCACCAGCTGAACGTGGGCTCGAAGCCGTCACGGTAGGAGAACCACGCCCGCAGCATCGAGCGCAGACGACCGAGCGTCTTGGCGGCGCGGAACGCGATGACCTTCGTCGTTCGGAGGCTCTTGGGGGCCGGCTTTGTTGCGAGGCCCTGCTCGACGAGCTTCTGCGTACGTCCGACGGCCAAGCGTACGTCGTCCAGCACCTTCGCGACGGCCTTGGCCTCCACCGGCTCCGAGCGGCGTCGGGCGGCCTCGAGCTCCAGCAGGCGCGGCGCGAACGGCATCAGCTTGAGCGTCTCGGCATTGCGCGCCCGCTGGAGACGCCGCTCGTCGCCGCGGCGGTCGATGTGGTTGATCAGCAGGCGGCGATCGATGGCGGCGTCGACGCCGCTCGGGGCCTTCATGCCCTCCAACGCCCCGCGCCAGCGCGCCAGGAAGCGCGCGAGCCGCTCAAGCCGGAACTCGGACAACGGCTCGCCGTAGAAGCTCCGCAGGGAGGCTTCGTCGGCGGCGTAGCGGATGACGCGGTCCCGCAGCCAGCCGTCCTCCGTGGCCTCCTCCCCGGCGGTGGCCGACGGCGTCGTCCAGGGGAGGAGAAGCAGGAGCAAAAGGGGTGCGTAGCGGCTCATGCCGCCCGGAGTAGCACCCCCCGGAGGCCGGGGCAAGGCCCCCTGCGCCGACTGCTCGCGCCGCCCCGCCTCCGTGGGTAGCCTGCGGGGCCCCCTGGAGAGCCCCCTCATGTCTCGTACCCGCGTCGTCCAGCTCACGCTGTTGCTGACCATCGCCCTCTTGTCCGCGCCGCTCGCGGACGCGAAGGACAAAGAACCCAACTTCGTCCAGAGCTTCCTCGCCGGCGTCGAGGTCGGCCCCGGCCAGGTGACCGAAGAGCTCATCATCTTCCCCCTCATCGCGAAGGAGAAGCCGGACCGCCTGGCGATCCAGCCGAGCACGTGGGCCGAGAAGGTCGGCTACAGCGAGCCGGAATTCCCCAAGCGTCGCTACAACCTCGCCATCGCGAGCAACGAGCCCAAGACGCTCCTGGTGTTGGGGGGCACCGTGATCGGCGGCGGCAACCGCGATCGCGTCGCGCCGCAAGACGTCCTGATCGCGTCGGGGGAACGCACCGAGATCCGCACGATCCCGGCCGCGCCGGCAAGCGACCATCGGAAGACGGCGCTGCCGTTCCGCCTCGGCTCGGCGCTGGCGCCGCCCTACATCCGAGAGCGCGCGGAGTTCAGCCCGTCCAGCACGCTGGTGCCGAACTTCGTGTCCCACTTCCTCGACTTCCGCAACGACAAGGACAAGCGCAAGTCGCTGTCCGCCCTCAACGCGTCCACGGAGCTCAACAAGCTCTGCCTGCCGTGCCACGAGTCGCTCTCAGCGTTCCCGACGGCCGGGGGGGGCAAGGTCATCGGCCTCGTCACGGCCGTGCGCGGCCGCATCCGCTCGTTCGAGGCGTTCGGTGACAACCGTCTCTTCAAGGCGTGGTTCGGTCCGCTGCTGAAGTCGCACACGTTTGCGGCGGCGGCGATCGCGGCGAAGGCCAAGCGCCTGCGCATGCCGGTGCCTGGCAAAGGCGATCCCGAGAAGGCCCTCGAGGAGACGCGCAAGAAGGCGCAGAAGCTGCTCGACAGCATCAAGAAGTCGTCGTTCCGCGAGAACGACGTACCGAAGGGTTCGATCGGCGAGTCACTCATCATGCGCACGAGCAACAGCACGCGCGGCACGGCGATCGGCCTCGAGGGCCGCCTGGTGCACATGGCGCTGTTCCCCTACGAGCCCTTCGAACACGCGCTCTTCTCCTCCCGCCTCAAGCCCCCGCGCGAAGATGACGGCGGCTACGGCGAGTCTGGTGAGCCCGAGCTCACGCGCCGCCTGCGCCAAGGCGGTCGCTTGAGCGAGTACGAGAAGCGCCTGCTCGCGCGCATGCGCGCGCGCGGTCGCGGCCTCGGCGTCGGCCCTGGCCGGCGGTAGGCCAGAGGGCGTCCACGCGGCCGCCGCATGGTTCACCGGGCAGGGGCGACCCTCGTGGTCGCCCGGGACGTGATCTCCGTCGAACGCCCTTACGGGTAGAGGCGACCCTTGGGGTCGCCCACGAGCTTCGTGGGCGCGTGTCCGTGTCCGTGAACGCGAACGGCAAAACGAGAAGCGGGAGACGGCATCACCGTCTCCCGCATCGTTCGCTCCCACATGGAACCTCCCACATGGTGCGCTGTCTGGTAACCGGCCAACGGCCGGCGAGAGCTAGCCTCAGGTACCCGTCGCGCAGGTCGACTTGCCGAAGAGGCCCGAAAGGCCTCCACCCGAAGCCTTGGCGCGCACGGCCGGAGCCCGGCGCACGGGAACCGGCGCGCAACGCGCGGGGGCCGACGCACCCTGGGGAGCACTGCTGTAGACGGGCTCGCGGTAGGCCGGCCCGCGGTAGACGGGTGCCGCACGACGCACGGGCTGCGCGCGGCGCACGGGCGTCGCGACCGTGCTGGGCGCACGGGTGTACATGCCTCGCAAGACCGGCGGCGCCGGCGGGGCCGGCGTGTAGGTCGAACGCGCGTAGGAACGCGGCGCCCGGTAGGTCGGCGTCGCATCGACGGCACGCGCCATCGGGCTTGCCTCGTACGAGCGATTCGCCTCGTAGGAGCGGTCGGCCATGAGACTTCGCGAGGTGCGCCCACTGGCACAACCCACAGTCAGCACGCCCACAGCTACGAGGGCAATTGTCGTGATCGTTCGCAAACCGAATACCTCCCGCGGCAGTCGCTCCCGCGCCTGCCACGCCCCGGGGTTTCGACGAAGGTGTCCTCCTTCGTGCCCTGCCCCACTCGCCTACTCGGTCGGCATGCAGAGGGCCTTGAATCGCGATCGACTCGCAGCAACCTTCCACCTGCCGTGCCTCGTCGGCTGATCCCTCGCGTCCTGCGGAACGCCGCTCCCTACGAACGACGACCCCTTGCGTGAGATCCGACGCGCGAACTATCCGCGCAACGGCCCCGGATTCCAAGGCCTAGTTGGGTCTCTTTTGCACATGAGACGCCTTCATGGCCCCATTTCATGGCCTCTGCGGGCGATCCCCGCACGGCCCCATTGGCTGGGCTCGGCGGCCCGCGCGTGCCGTTCGCGCCCGCCGAGGGTCTGGACCACTCCTCCGGGGAACCGCCACAAGTCCATGCCTTGTAAGGGTCTACAACAGGGCTCGAAGTCTCGTCGGCATGGCCGGCCTGCGTCATCGTTGCGTCCAGCAGGGCCCAACGGCCCCCCCGAAGGCTCGTTGGCATCTCTTCACACGTGGCTCTTCCGCGCAGGGCTCTTCGGAACAGGCTGCGGAGGACGGGCGGCTCTCCGGCGTGGCTCCGCCCGGAGGTAGGTGCACCCAGCCGGACGTACGCCCCGGCGGCGCGGGCTAGTCGAACTCGAACATGTCTTCGAGGCCGTAGGGGTCGAGGTCGGTCAGCTCGTAACCGTCCTCGAGCTTCTTGGCCTTCGCGGCGCCCACGGCCTTCTGCATCTTGCTGTCGTACGTCATGCCCAGCGTGATGAGCTCGCCCATCTTGGGGAGCAGGCGACCGAGGTACTTGAGGCGCACAGCGCTCTTCTTCTTCTCGTCGTTCTTGGCCTCGTCGAACTCGCGGCGGATGTCGTCGGCCGTCTCATCCTCGTTGGCGAGGACCTCGAAGAACTTGTCGGTCGTCTCCTTGGCGATGCGGCGGACGGACTCCTCCTCCGCCGAGGAGAGCTCGAGTTCGGCCGCGGCCTCGGCCAGCGTCATGCTCTTCTTCTTCGCACCCCCGACGTCGCCCACCTTCATCGAGATCCCGTCGGACTGCTTGCAGAGGGCCTCCTCGACCGACTTCTTCACGCTCTCCTGCATGCGGGGCACGAGGCGCTTCTCGAGGCGTGCGGCCAGGACGTCCAGTTGTGCATCGGTGGCGTTGGCGGCGGCAGCGACGTGACCCGAACCGCGCAGCTCCGGGTCGACCTTCAGCGTCGTGCGGCCCATCGCCGACTCGATGCGATCGAGACGGGCGATGACCCCTCCGAGGTCGGCGCTGCCGCCGGGGAGGGTCGTCTCGCCGGCATGCTTGTCCTTGCCGGTGACGACGTGGGTGGCGAGGCCGCCGCCGATTCCGGCGAGCAGCCCGATGAGGATCGCGATCACGGTCTGGTTCATGGCACTGTCCCTCGAGGCGTCGGGGGCGCGCGGCGAGGCCGGTCTGCTGCCGAGCGCGACGTCCTTGGAGGCTACCCGGGACCCGGGGCCGGGTCGTAGGGGCTAGGGAGAGAGCAGTTCCCAACCGAGACCGTCCAGGTCCCGGAAGGTCATGAAGCGGCCGCCGGGCCAGTCGGTGATGTCCGAGACCTCCGCCCCGGCCGCGGCCAGGCGTCGATGGGCCTCGTCGAGGTCGTCCACGTGCAGGTCCGTGGTCATGCAGGGCTGGGTGCCGGTCGCAGGCGCAGGCCCGGGGCTCCCCGCGAGGAAGAAGGTCAGCACGATCTCGCCACTCTGGACCTTGCGGTAGCTCGGACCGACCTCCTCGCGGCCGGGCAGCGCCTCGAAGTCCAGCGCCATGACGTAGAAGTCCGCCGCACGATCCAGATCGCTCACGTAGAGGTTGATCTCGCCCCGGGTGAGTTTCATGCCGACCCCCTGCGCGTCCGAACCTGGCGCGCTGGACATAGAATGCCACACGTGAATGCGTCCCGAACCAGGTCCTGGCTGCTTGCCCTCACCCTGCCGCTACTCGGCATCGGGGCCGTCCACGGCGCCGACGACTGGAAAGAGCAGAAGAAGCGCTACGACGCCTTCATGGAGCGGCCTTCGCTCTACATGCGCCACCGTGGACGCGTGAATCTGGCGAAGACTCGCGACGTGCGCGCGCTGAAGGTCCTCGCGAAGAGCTACGGTCGTACCGAAGTGCCCAAGGATCAGGTGCAGTACCTGCTGGCGGCGATCTGCGCGGACAACTTCCAGGCGCCGCCGCACGTGAAGCCGCTCCGCGCCTGGCGCGAGAAGCACGCCAAACCGAAGGACGCCTGGCTCTGGTACCGCACGCTCGCCGTCGAGCTGAAGAACGAGGGGCCCGTCGAGCTCATCGCCACCATCCACGGCTCGCGGCATGTCGCGCTCCGCATGGCGGCCCTGCAGACGCTCTCGAAGGCGGACGACGAGAACACGCTGCCCGTCCTCGCGAAGCTCCTCGCGGACGTCCCGACCAAGCCGTTCGACCGGGCGCTCGTGCTCGAGGCCGCGGCCGACGTGCTGCTGCAGAAGCGCCGGGCCATGGCCACGCAACCGTGGAAGGACGTCGCAGCCCTCCTGATCCCGCATCTGGACGACCGGGCGACCCTGGAGCGCACCAAGCTCACGCTCGCGCGCCGTTTCGCTCGCGTCTGGCGCGGCACGCCGCTGGACCTCGAGGCCGAGCCCTGGCTCGCGCGGCTCGCGCGCCGCAAGCCCAAGGCGAAACCGGTGACCGCAGGCGAGCGCTACGCGCCGCCCAAGCGGCCGTTCTTCTTGGGCGTCGAAGGGACGGGGAAGCGCATCGCGTACGTGATCGACATGTCGGACTCGATGATGACGCCGCTCACCGGCAAGGAGGTGGAGGACCTCCGCAAGACGTCCCCGCGCCCGCCGCCGCGCAAGAAGGCCGTCGTCACCGGAGGCAAGCCCTCCCCGCAGGATGACCCGGCGAAGAAGGGCGGCGCGCAGCCGCCCAACGACGTCGACATGCTGCCCTGGGCCAACATCCGCACGCGCTTCGACGCGGCGCGCGAGTTCCTCAAGCTCTCGCTGCAGGGCTTGGGGCCGGAGCAGTCGTTCTGCGTCATCTGGTTCGGCAGCAAGGCGGGCATGCTCGCCGCGACCCCGGATCTGCGGCACGCCACGCCCGCCAACATCGACAAGACCATCCGTGAGCTCAACGCGATCCAGAGCGGTCCGCCCGCGAAGGGGCGCCCGCACGGCACCTTGCGTGGCTACACGAACCTGCACGGCGGCCTGCACCGGGCGTTCAAGGTGCGCGACAAGGGGCTCGTGAAGAAGGCCGAGTACGTCGACCCCTCGACGTTCCTCGTCGGCTGCGATACGGCCTTCGTGTTCTCGGACGGCGAGCCGACCTGGGACGACTGGCCCACCCGCGACACCCTCGAGGCGGACAACAAGCCCGGAGATCCCGAGACCGGGGCGACCTCGACGGATGCCAAGACGGCGACGTTCTACGGGCCCTACGCCATCGCCTCCTGGCTGCTCGACGACGTGCGCCGGCTGAACCTCTTCCGGCACGTCGAGATCCATTGCGTGGGGCTGGGCGAGTACGACCCCCGGCTCCTGCAGGCGGTCGCGCACGCCGGAAACGGCCACTTCCGGCGCATCCCGGCGAAGACGAAGCCGTCGGGCAAGTAAGCAGGACGTAGGGCGGCTCCCAACGGCTTTCGTGTCCCTTCCTTGCAGGGCCTCCCAACCTGAGGCAGGCTATCGCCCTGATGCGCGCCGCAGGAACCCTTCTCACGATCCTCGCCCTCGTTGCTGTCCAAGCACCGTGGATCGCGTGCGCGTGCGACGGCGACGCCAGCATCGTGCCGGTCATCGCAGGCCTGATGCACAGCGACGCGGACGCAGAGCACGGCCATGATCACGCAGGCCACTGCTGCGATCACACGGCGCATCTGGCCCACGGCGCCGACCACCGCCACGGTACGCACTGCCACGGCACCTTCGCGCACGATCACGACGATCACGACCAGGATGCGCCGGAGCGGCACGATGGCTTCAGCCTGCCCTTCGCCAGCATGCCCGCCGACGTCACGCTCGACGCGGCCGACGTGCTTCCCGCGATCTTCACGACGCTCGACGACGCAGCCACGCTGGCCGTCGCGACGCACGCAAGCACCCTCCGCGACGCCGGCCCACCAGAACCGCGTCTCGAGCCAGGGGTGACGACGGAGCGCCTGCTTCTCTGAGCCGAACCATTCACGTTCCTTTACGTCGAATCGTTCGTTCGAGGAGTCTTCGTCTTGTTCTCCAGCCCCATCCGGGGTGCCACGCTCGCAGTGATCTTGCTGCTCGTACCGGCCTGCATGCATGTGCCGGAACAGCCGCTGGATCCGGAAGCCCTGCTCGCTTCCGTGCGCCGCGAACGTGAAGCCGCCCCCTCCACAGATCCGCTCACCCTCACCGCCGCCGTCGAGCGCATGCGCCGCAGCAACCCCGCGATCCGCGAGGCGCGCGCCGCGTGGCGTGCGGCGCAAGCCGTGGCCAAGGTGCGCACCCCGCCGCCGAACCCGACGCTCGCGCTCGGGCCGCTGCTGCTGGGTGGCACGGACATCCTCAGCAGCGCCGCGCCCGGCATCGAAGCCGCTCTCGGCTGGGCGGTGCCCCTGAGCAACGCCCGCGTGCTGAACGACGACCTGAACCGCGTGCGGGCGGAGCATGCCTTCGCCGAGGCCGCCGCGATCGAACGCGAGACCTACCTGGCGCTCAGGCGCGATATGACCATCGCCGTGCTCCAGCGCGAGAGCGCCGGCACCCAGCAGACGCTCAGCGAAGCCGGCCGCGCAGCGGTCCAGGTCGGTCGTGACCTGGCCAACGCGGGCCAGGCCACGGCCGTGGACGTGCAGCTGCTCGATCTCGACGCCGAGCGCGCCCACGCGGCGGCTCTCGCGGCCGACGGCGAGGCCACCGCGAAACGCTACGCCTTCGCCGCGCGCATCGGCATGGACGGCGAGCACCTCGTGCTCGTGGGCAGCGACCAACTGCCTATCCTGCCCGCCGCACCGCCGGCCATCGTCGACCTCGAGAAGGCGGCCGTGGCCAGCCACCCGCGTCTCGCCGTGCTGCGCGCAGCCTATCTGGTCGCGGAGAAGGAACTCCGGATCCAGGTCGCGGACGCCATGCCCGACTTCGAAATGGGCCTGGGTTTCGAGAACGAAGCGGGCGACCTGAAGCTCGGCCTACCGTTCAGCCTCGAACTACCGCTGTGGGACCGCAACCAGCAAGGCATCGTCGCTGCCTGCGCGGCGCGCTCGCACGTGCGTGTTCGCTACATGGCCGCGCTGCAGCGCTTGATGGCCGACATCGCGTCGGCACGCGCCGCGCTCCTCGCGCGCGTCCAGGCGCACGAAGCGCTGGCAAGCCACGTGCGCCCGGCATCCCAGCGCACCCTCCAGGTCGCACGCGACAGCCTCGAAGCCGGCGCGGTCGACGCGCTGCGCTACCTGGAGGTCCTGCGCGCCGAACGCGAGGTGACGCGCGACGTCCTCGACGCCCGTATCGCGGTCTACGCCGCGTGGGCCGATCTCGAAGCGGCGGCCGGCGCGCCCCTGCTGCACTTCCCTGATGACACCGCACCGGCACCGGCACCGGACTCCCCGGTGCAGGAGGGCAACTGATGCTCAAGCACCTCTCCATGCTCTCGTTCTTCATCGTCCTCACGGGCCTCGGCCTCGTCGGAGGCTGGATGGCCGCGCGGCAGGCGAATCCTCCCCCGGCTGGCGAAGAAGCCGACGCGAAGGACGGTGAGGCCACGCCGGAGCACCTCGACGAACGCACGCTCGCCAACCTCGGCGTCGAGGTCAAGCCCGCGACACCCGGCGCCTTCACGCGCTACCGCGCGGTCCAAGCGGTGATCCAGGATCGGCCCGAGAACGGGCAGCCGGTGGTCGCTCCGCTCGGCGGCATCATCACGAGCGTGCATGTCGAGACCGGCGGCGTTGCCGCGGCCGGGACGCAGCTCGTGACGCTCGTGCGCGATCCGATCGCGCGGCCCAAGCCGGAACTGACCTCCGACCTGCTCACGCCCATCAGCGAGGACGTGCACACCGCGGTCTCGAAGATGCGCAGCGCCATGGGACGCATGAAGATCGTCGACGAGAACCTCGCGCGCATCCGCAAGAGCCGCGGCGGCGGAGGCGTGCCCGTCTTGCGCGCCTCGGAGATCGAGTTCAAGAACGAGCACGCGCGCCTCGTCGTGGAGTTGGACGACGCGCGGCACGAGCTCGAGCGCCACGGGCTCGACGACAAGGAGATCGCGGCCGTCGAAGGTGGCGCCTCCGCCCCGGCCAACGTCCACCTCTGGGAGCACGCGCTGCGCCGCGGTGGCCTCTGGCCTGCGGCGGCCGACAAACTGCGGGCCCAGTTGCCGGCCGCGGATCGCGCCCTGCCCTGGTGCATCGTCGCCATCGGCGAGCTCTCCGCATCCGGCCTGGCAACCAACGCCCTGGCCGACGCGCTCGCCGCCGAGCCTGAGCTGGCGACACACTTCTCCGAGGTCGCTGGCTTGTTGCTCGAGGGGATGCCGCTCGCAACTGTGCGCGTGCTCGCGACGCAGGGCGCCCTGGCGGAAGAGATCGTCGTACGCGCCCCTCGGGCCGTGGCGCGCTGGGACGTGACCCGGGTCGCCGTGCGGCCCGGCCAGCGCGTCGCTACCGGCGACGTGATCGCAACCCTGCACGACGCACGCACGATGTGGATGCGTCTCGAGCCGGTCGGCCGCGAGATCGGTCTGGTGGTCCGGGCGCTCGAGACAGGCGCCACGCTGGGCGCCACGCCGCTCGTGCAGGGCGCCGGACCCGAGCTGAGGGCCTTGCGCCTGCTGCGCATCGAGACCCACATGCAGCACGACGGTCACGCGAGCCACGCCTACGCCGACGTGGCGAACGAGCTGCTAGGGCCGTCCAAGGCCGCCGACGCCGCGTCCCGCTCCTGGACGCTGCGCGCGGGAACGCGCTACATCGTCAAGGTGCCCGTCGAAGAGATCCCGCAGTGCTACGTCTTGCCCGCGGCCGCCCTAGCGACCCGCGGGCCCGACCGCGTGCTCTACCTGCGTGACGGGCAGTCCTTCAAGGCGCTCGTCGTGCGCGTCCTCTACGAAGACGACGAGGTCGCCGTGCTGCCGCTCGGCGGCGGCATCTTCCCGGGCGATCCCGTCGCCGTCTCGGGCGCCTTCGCCCTCCAACTCGCGCTCCAGCAGGACGGGGGCGGCGCGGATCCCCACGCCGGCCACGGCCACGCCCACAACTAGCAGGACAGGTACGCCCCCATGCTCGATCGCATCATCGCCTTCGCGCTGCGCAACCGCATCCTGGTTTGCGCAGCCGCCCTGCTCGTCGTCGTCGCGGGTCTCGTGACGACGGACCGACTGCCCATCGATGTGCTGCCGGACCTCAACCGTCCGACGGTGACCGTCCTGACAGAAGCGCACGAGTACCCGCCGGAGGACGTCGAGCGCTTCATCACCCACTACATCGAACAAGCCGTCAACGGCGCGACGGGCGTCGTACGCGTGCGCTCGAGCTCGGGCATGGGCCTCTCCGTCGTGTGGGTCGAGTTCGACTGGAACACCGAGATCTACCGCAACCGGCAGATCGTGCAGGAGAAGCTGCAGCAGGCGAGCGTCCACCTGCCGCCCGGTGCGGTGCCGCACATGGCCCCCATCTCCAGCATCATGGGGCAGATCCAGCACGTCGGCGTCCGCAGCCGCAGCGGCAATACGCCACCCACCGAGATCCGCGCGCTCATCGATCAGACCGTGAAGCTCCGGCTCCTGTCGATCTCCGGCGTCGCACAGGTCGTGTCGACGGGCGGCGCACCGCGCCAGCTGCAGGCGATCGTGAGCGCGGACAAGCTGCGCGCACACGACGTGACGCTCTCGGAGGTCGCCGACGGGATCCGCAACGCCAACCTGAGCGGGTCGGGCGGATTCCTCAACGTAGGCACCAAGGGACCGCTGGTCTCCGTGACGGGCCTCGTGTCGGGCGAGGAGGAGCTCGGGCTCGCGGTCGTGCGCCGGGACGCGCCGCGCCCCGTGCTCCTGCGTGATGTGGCGGAGGTTCGCTTCGGCCCGTCGGCCATCCGGACGGGCAGTGCCGGCATCAACGCCGGCGCCGGCGTCATCCTCACCGTCCAGAAGCAGCCGGGCGTCGACACGATCGCGCTCACCCATCGCATCGAGGCCGAGCTGAAGGAGATCCAGCTCTCCCTGCCGCCGGATCTGGAGATCGTTCCCTCGCTCTACCGCCAAGCCGACTTCATCGAGCGCGCCGTCGACAACGTCGCAGAGGCCGTGCGGGATGGCGGCATCCTCGTGCTGATCATCCTGTTCATCTTCCTGCTGAACTTCCGGACGACCATCATCACGCTGACGGCGATCCCGCTGTCGCTGGCCGTGACGGCGCTCGTGTTCGCGCTGGCAGGGATCTCCATCAACACGATGACGCTGGGCGGGCTCGCGGTCGCCATTGGTGCGCTCGTCGATGACGCGATCGTCGACGTGGAGAACGTGTTCCGAAGACTCAAGCAGAATGCGGTGGCCAAGGTGCCACGCAAGCCGCTAGCGGTCGTGTTCATGGCCTCGAGCGAGGTGCGTGGTCCGATCCTGATCGGTACGCTCGTCGTCGCCGCCGTCTACATCCCGCTCTTCGCGCTCTCGGGCATGGAGGGGCGCCTCTTCACACCGATCGGCATCGCCTACATCGTGAGCATCCTGGCGTCGCTGGTCGTCGCGCTCACGCTCACGCCGGTGCTCTGCTACTACCTGCTCCCCGCCTCGGCGGCGCTCGCCAAGGGGCAGGACGGCTGGCTCGTCCGCAAGCTGAAGAACGGCGCCGAACGCCTGATCCGCGTAAGCCTGAAGCGCACCTCGGCCATCATGGGCCTCACCGCAGCCCTGGTGCTCGTCGGTCTCGCGCTGCTGGGTACCCGCGGCACGGAGTTCCTGCCCCCCTTCAACGAAGGCACGGCACTCGTCAATCTGATCCTGCCGCCCGGCACCAACATCGAGACGTCCGACGCCTTCGGACGGCGCCTCGAGAAGCTGGTGGCCGACGTACCGGGCGTCAAGCGCTTCGGGCGCCAGACAGGCCGCGCGGAAGGCGACGAGCACGCCCACGGCGTCAACTTCTCGAGCGTCCTCATCACGTTCGGCCCGGAGTCGGGCCGTCCGCGCGCCGAGGTGCTCAGCGAGATCCGCGGCCGCGTCGCGGCGGAGTTCCCCGGCGTCGCTACGTCCACGGAGCAGCCGCTCGCGCATACGCTCTCGCACATGCTCTCGGGCGTGAACGCCCAGGTCGCGGTCAAGGTGTTTGGCCCGGATCTGGCGGAGCTGCGCGCGATCGCCAAGGAGGTCGAGTCCGCCCTGCGACCGATCCCCGGCGTCACGGACCTGATTCTCGAGCCGCAGGTGCTCGTGGACCGCGTCGAAGTGCAGCCGCGGCGACGCGACCTCGCGCGCTTGGGGCTCACGGTGCACGACATCGCCGAGACCGTCGAGCTGGCCCTGGAGGGCGAGTCGGTCTCGCGCCTCAACCAGGGGCAGTTCTTCTACCCCATCGTGGTGCGACTCGCGGCGGACGACCGCAAGAGCCTGCAGAGCCTGCGCGACCTCTCGATCCGCACGCACGACAACCAACTCCTGGCACTCAGCGACGTTGCCGATGTACGCATGGGGCTGACGGCGAACAACGTCAACCGCGAAAACGTCTCGCGCCGTGTCGTCGTATCGCACAACGTCGAAGATCGTTCGCTGGGCGAGGTCGTCGCCGACGTCAACAGCGCGCTCGACCCGATCCGCAAGCGGGCGCCGCCCGGCTACTCAATCCGGATCAGCGGGCAGTTCGAAGCCCAGGAAGAGGCGACGCGCGTCATCATCGTGCTGTCGGCGCTTTCCCTGCTCGTCATGTTTCTCGTGCTCTTCGCGCACTTCCGCTCGGTCAACCTGTCGCTGCAGGTGTTGCTGAACATCCCCGCCGCGTTCCTCGGCGCGGTCGCCATGATCGTGCTCACGGGCCAGACGATGTCGGTAGCGACCCTGGTCGGCCTCGTGGCGCTCGGCGGCGTCGCATCGCGCAACGGCATCCTGCTCATCGACCACTACCTGCATCTCATGCGCGACGAGGGCCTGCCGTTCGGCGACGACATGATCGTGCAGGCGGGCCGCGAGCGCATCGTGCCCGTCCTGATGACGGCGCTCACCAGCGGCATCGCGCTGCTGCCTCTCGTGCTCGCTCCCGGCCAACCCGGGCGCGAGCTTCTCTACCCCGTGGCCACCGCCATTGTCGGCGGTCTCATCTCGAGCACGCTCCTGGACGTCTTGTTGACGCCCGGGGTGTTCAAGATCTTCGGCCGCGCCGCGGCTGAGGCCCACATGGAGCGCTACGATCAGGACCTGATCGAGAGCGCGCAAACCACCCTGACGTTCGACGATCCCAGAACCGAGGAGTCCCCCTCATGAGCCGCTTCCTGAAGCTTCTTCCCCTCTTCCTCCTATGTTTCGCCCTCGCTGCCTGCGGCGACAAGGCGCCCTCCGGCGACGCCGACGAGCACGCCGAGGACCATGACGAGCACGATCACAGCGGCCAGCACGGCGGCACGGTCGTCGAGTCGAGCGATCACGGCGCGCATTTCGAGATCGTCCACGACGAGGACGCCGGTCTCGTCAAGCTCTACCTCTACGACGGCGACATGAAGCCCGTCACGACCGACGTCGCGCCGGTGCTGAACGTGTCGCTCGACGCCGGTCCCGTCCAGATCAAGGGCCAGAGCCCCGGCGGCGCCAAGGTCGCCTCGGAGTGGCACTTCACCGACAAGGCCCTCATCGGGCACGTGCACGAGGCGCGCTTCCGCGTCTCGGTGATGAACCGGACCTACACGCCGGAGTTCCCCCATGAGGATCACGATGGCGACGAGCATGACGACGACGATGGCCATGAGCATGACGCCGACCACAAGCACAAGGGCGGCGACGGCCACAAGCACGACGACGACCATGGCCACGAGCATGACGACGATGGCCACGAGAAGGACGGCCACGAGCACGACCACGCCCACGAAGGCCCGCACCACGGCATGGTCCACGAGCTGTTCATGGGCACGACGGAGGTCGGCCACATCGAGTTGAAGCTGCACGACGACAAGGGCGATCTCGAGCTTTGGATCGCCAGCGACGAGGCCATGAAGAAGCCCATGGACCTCGGCATGGACGCCAAGGTCACGGTCACCTTCACCGCCCCCCGGAAGAAGAGCGTCACCCTGACCGTGCGCAACCAGGTCAAGAACGAGGACGAGGACGGCACCGGCAACGTGCGCAACGGCAAGACGAACTACTTCATCTTCCCGGGCAGCAGCGGCGAGGATGCGACCTGGCTCCAGGGCAAGGCCTTCAAGGGCACCGTCACGGTGTCATTCAAGACCGCCAAGGGCACCTACGCGACGAAGGCGTTCGAGCTCAAGCCGCACAGCCATTAGCAGCGGGCGACCGTCAGGGTTTCGTGTAGCGGCCGGCGAAGAGGATGCTCTTCGTCGGCCGGTGCCGGATCACGAAGGCGAACGGCAGGTCTACCTGCCGGCAGCCTTCAGGCGGTCCTTCCAGCGCTCGAGCACGGCCATGTTGTGCCGGTCGACCTCGTTGGCCGCGCCGACGCCTCCCATGGTCCCCAGCTGCTTCTCCATGGCGTCGATCTGTTTGTCGAGCATGGCCTTCATCTGCGGGTTCGTCTCGGCGTCGCGACGCGTCTTCATCTTCTCGAGCGACTCCTTCATCTTGGGCGCGGCATCCGCGAAGCCGGTCCGGACGGTGCTCGTGCCGATGATCTGCGAGATCTGGACGTACTCCATCGCGTTGAAGCGGTACTTGGCGTACAGGGCGGCCGACGGCTTGTCCGCACCCTTCAGTTCCTGGATGAGGTCGACGTAGCGCTGCATCATGTCGTCGGTCAGCTTGACCTTGCCGCCCGCGGTCATCATGTCCTTCCAGGCGTCGGAATGCGTCGGGCCGGGTACGCCTCCCGGAAGACCGCTGATGGACGACGAGTCATCTCCACAGCCGGCGAGGACGACGCAAGCGACGAGGGCGAACAGCAACTGCTTCACGGGGAACTCCTTCCAATCGGGGTCACATCTTGTAGCCCATGTCGCCGTGCTGCGCGAGTCGCTCTTCGTAGAAGCCCTCGGGGACATCGGGCAGGCCCGCGCCGTCCAGCCAGCGGTTGAAGAAGTTGAAGATCGCAGCGACCGTCAAGGCGTCGAAGAGCGCGTGGTCGCTCCAGCCTTCCTCCTTGGCGGCGTCGACGTGCGCTTGCGACGTCTTCGCGGGCTCGTCGTTGACGATCGCGACGTAGCGCAGCAACGCCTTGTCCTTCTCCGGGAGATCCGAGTCCTCGAAGTCGTGGCACACGGCGTCGACCAGTGCCTTGTCTTCGAGGAGGTGGGCCGCGACCGCGGCGTGGGCTGAGGTTCAGAACACGCAGTGGTTGCGCGCCGAGACGAAGGCTGCGATCAGCTCACGCTGTCCCGCCGAGAGATCCGAGGGGCCGCGCATCACTTCGTCCATGAAGTTGCAGAGGTGCGGCGTTGCCTCGGGCCGTCCCGCGAAGAGGTAGTAGATGCCCGGCGGCTCGACGCCCTGCTTGCGGCTCGCCTCGATGACACGGCCGAAGCGGCCGGTCGCCTCGCCGCGCTTGGCGTCCAACAAGTCCTTCAGGAACATGATCCGGCCTCCCAGGGGTGATGGACGACATCCTAGGGCGCAGGAAGCGGCCATGGGCAGGCTAGAGTGGGAACGGCCACGTGAGACCGGGAGGCGACCCACGATGAAGCTCTACCTATGCCTGCTGGCCGTCGGCGCACTCACCTTGGGCGGCTGCTGCTGCGGCGCCGAGACCACGGCACGTCAAGCGGGACCCGCGGCCGATGCGCGCCAGGTGTTCATCTCCATGACCTCCGTGCGCGTGCCCGAAGCCGGGGTCGCCGCGGAGATCGGCAAAGACGCCTCCGGCAAGGCCCGCAGGCTCACGCAGGACGAGGCCGAAGCCATGATCGCGCGCTGGCACGCGAGCGACACGGCGCTCGTCGTCTCGGCACCCAAGATCCTCGCCCTCCACGGGCAGGCCGCGACGATCTTCGTCGGCGAGTCCATCCGCTTTGCGCGAAGCGAGGCGGTCACGAACGAGAAGGGCGGCTTGGACTTCCGCATCGAGAACGACGACCGGGCCGTCAATCTCGGCGAGCAGATGCGCGTCACCCCGGTGGTCAGCCAGGACGCGAAGACGCTCACGCTGGACCTCGACGCGACGTGGCGCGAGCAGAAGAACACGTACGACATCGAACAGGTCTCGCGCATGGGTGCGACGGCCTTCGAGCGCGATGGCGTCAACACGTGGGCCATCAGGCGTGCCTTCCGCATGCCGGTCGGCGCCTACGTTCTCCTGGGCAACGCTGAGATGGTCGACGGCAACAACGGCCCCAGCCGGCAGTTCGTGATCCTGCACGCGCGCGTCGTCACGCCTGATGAGGCGATCGGCACCAAAGTCGGCGACAGCTAGCGCCGCCTACTTGGCACTCACGGGATCGATCCACGGCGCCTTGCGTGGGTTCTTGTGGGAGCGGAACCAGCGGTCCAGGCGCAGCAGGCTGTCCAACGGCTTGCCTTGCGCGTCCACGGGGATGCCGACTTGCGCTTCGACCTTGCTGGCCGCATCCTCGCCGCACATGCGCATCCTCCCCGTCATCACGCTGCTCGTAGCCCTCCTCCTCGCACCCGCCTGGGCCAAGGACGAGGCGCCGGGGACCAACCTGCTCGCGAACGGATCCTTCGAGCAGGTCGTGCCTGGCACGCCACCCAAGGACGCGGGCCACGGCGCGTGGGTGCTCGGCGGCGACACGTTGATCCCCGGCGGCTGGAACCTGAACGTCAGCTACCCCGGCACGCTCACCGTCGGGCAGGACAAGCCGGCCGAGGGCTCCAACGCCATCCGCCTGGAGGCGGGCGCCAAGCGCGACGCACAGATGTTTCACCCGTGCCCGGCCATGCGACCCGGCACGTGGTACCGGGTGAGCATGCGCGTGCGCGGCGGCACGGCAACGCTGCTCACCTACGAGTACACCAAGGGCGGCAACCCGCATGCCTCCACGCTCGCCAGCGGGACCGCGTCGCCGGAGGCGTGGCGAACCGTGACCGGCTTCTACACACCGCAGAGCGCGGCCTTCCTGAGCGCGTCCGTGACGCTGCTCGTCCCGCGCGGCGGCGCCGCCTGGATCGATGACGTGCAGGTCCACGAGATGGGAGGGCCTGCCGCAGGTCCCAAGGCGCGCCCCATCCAACTGTCGACCAAGGCCTGCCAGCTGCTGATCTCCGGCGCCGGCCAGCTGCAGTCGCTGACGCTCACGGGCACGAAAGACAACCGCGTCGAGGCGCGGCACGGCGCCCCCGTGCTGGTGGCGACGGTAGGCGGTGTCCGCATGCCCGTCAGCACGCTCACGAAGAAGGGCAGCACCTACGTCGCCCGCTTCCCCGATCCGACCATCCGCGTGAAGCTGCGTATCAAGCCGATGGGGCGCTACCTGCGCTTCGAGGTCCTGGAGGCCAAGCCGAAGAGCCTGGAGTCGCTGGCCCTCCGGTTTCCCGTGCGCGGCTACCGGACTCGAGACAGTTGGATGCCGGGCACCTACGGGGACGACGGCGGCATCACACTCATGGGCGTCAGCCCGAACACGCAGACACGCCTGGCGCGGCATGGAAGCGCGGTCGTGCCGGAGGCCCGCTGGTACCGGGAGCAGGGGATCCGCGGCGGGGTCGCGGCGTTGATCGCGACGCCCGACAAGGACTTCCTCCCGACGATCCGTCAGATGGAACTCGACACGGGCCTGCCTTCTCCCGTGCTGCGCTCCGACCACGCGAGCACGACAGGCACAGCGGACTGGGCGCGCGTCTCCCCCGCCATCAAGCAGAGCTATCTCTTTGCGACCCACCTGGGCTTTGGCGACATCGACAAGCTGATCCAGTACGCGAAGGTCGCGGGCCTCGGCCTGATCATGCTGCATCGCAAGTCCTGGCGTGCCTCCGGCGGTCACGAGACGATCGCGCGAACAGCCTTCCCGGACGGTCTCCCGACCCTGCAGGCGGTATGCAAGCGCATTCACGCCGCCGGCCTCGGCGTTGGCTTGCACCTCTACGGACCGGCCGTCGCGACCCACGATGCCTACGTCACGCCGGTGCCGGACAAGCGGCTCTTCGCCTACGAGGTCACGAAGCTGGCCGCACCCGCCGGGGCCGACGCCACCGAGCTCCGCGTCGCGTCGCTGCCGCCGCTCCCGCGCCAAGGCGCGGCCGACCTCCATCCAGGCAACCTGCTGCGCCTCGGCGATGAGATCATCCGTTGGACGAAGATCGTGCCGGGAACCCCCGTGCGGATCACGGGCTGCGAGCGCGGCGCGCTCGGCACGAAGGCCGTCGCGCATCGCAAGAACGCCTCGGTCCGAGCGCTGGTCCTGCGCAACGGCGGGCTGCTCGTCGATCCCGACAGCACGTTGCCCGACGAGATGGGCACGCACCTGGCCCGCGTCGTCAACGCCTGCCAAGCGGACCTCGTCTACTTCGACGCCTGCGCCGCGGCGGCGCCCGGCCACAAGCCGGAGAACTGGTACTACCTCAACAAGGTGCTGCTCGCGAGCTGCGCGAAGTTCGATCATGGCGTGCTCGTGCAGACCGGCATGGGCCCGGGCCGCCAGCTCGCATGGCACCTCGTGCCCCGCAGCGCGAGCGCGGACGGTCACGGCGACCTGAAGCACTACCTGGACCAGCGCACGGCGGGCATCCTCCAGATGCGCCGTACGCACACGGCGGCCGACATCGGGTGGTACGCCCTGGACATCCACGGGCGGCCGGACGAGCTCGAGTACGTCTGCGCGAAGGCCCTCGCGCTCGACGGCTCCATCTCGGTGCAGGGCTACAAGGGCCTCCTCGAGTCCCATCCGCGCGCGCGCGAAGTCTTCGAGATGATCGGGAGCTGGGAGCGCCGCAGGAGGGCCGGCGACGTGCCCGAGAAGATGAAGGCGCTGATCCGCGCCAAGGGCCGTGACGTGCACCTCGTGGAGACCGACGACGCGTGGAGCCTATGGGAGGCCAGCTACGAAGACGCGCGCCCGATCCGCCTGATGGACGGCAAGGCCAACCTCTGGAAGGTGACGAACGACCGCAAGCAGGAGGTCACGCTCAGCGTCGAGATCGAGCGCATCGTCGTCGCCGCGACGCCGGCCGACCACCGCGGGGCGGGCTCCGTGAGCATCGATCCGTTCGCCGAAGCCGGTGGATTCAAGCTGCGCGACGACGAGGCCCTCAGCCCGTACATCCTCCTCGGAGGCCGCGCCGATCAGGCCGACGGCTTCGCCCGCCGTGGGGTGAAGACCGCGCTGAAGGAGGTGCAGGACGCAGCCGTGGGCGGCAAGGCGCTCTCCTTCACAGTCGCCAGCTCCATCGGCGGCGCCGGCTGGGGTGGCGCGGGGAAGACCTTCGCCACGCCTCTCGATCTCTCGGCAGCGAAGTCGATTGGGCTGTGGGTGCACGGCGACGGGCATGGCGCGTCGTGCACGGTCACGCTCGCGGACACGAAGGGCTCACGCGCGCGCTTCACGACGACGCTCGACTACACAGGCTGGCGCTTCCAGAGCTTCGCGCGCAAGGGCCCGAAGGCGCTCGCATGGAACAGCATCGCGCACCTGATCCTCGAGATCGGCCACGTCCCGCCGAAGGCCTCGATCACCGCGCGCGTCGCCGCACTGCGCGCGATGCCGACGCTGCACAAGCCGAAGCCGATGCCGGGCGTGACGATCGTCGTGGGTCGCCGCGAGGTGGACCTGGGCGCGCCCCTGGCTCCCGGGCAGTGCCTCACGATCGACGCGATCGGCCGAGGCGTGTTCTGGCCGGGCGGCATGCAGCCCGGCTCCGAGCACATGATCGCCGGCGGTCCCCTGCGGGTGGCGCCTGGTGCGAACACGGTGGGCCTCAAGCTCAAGGATCCGAGCGGCTACGCCGGGGATCTACGCCTCCGTGTGTGCCGGACGTGGCCGCTGATGCCCTAGATGTGGCCGAGGGCTTCGGACGACGTGGGCGCGGGTACGATCACGGCGCGATGCCGATGCGATCACTGCTCTTGGCCCTCCTGACCCTGACCGCCTGCGGCGGAGCCGGCGCACCGCCGCAAGTTCCCCAGCCGGAGCCGTACGCTCTCGTCGCGCCGCCACCCAAGGACCCCGACCTCTTCGCATGCGAGCCCTTCAACTACGACGACACGCCCTACCCGAACGGCCTCAGCGGCCAGGAAGGCGGCTTCGGCTTCGCCCATCCCTGGAACGACGCCGACGGTGATGTCCAGGACCGCGTCATCGGCGGCAGCGCGCTGGGTGTGGCGAGCGACATGGCGCCGGCGTCCACCGGGGGCCGCTCGATCCACTGGGGCACAACGGGCACGGCCATCTTTCGCGATCTCGACCGGACCCACGGCGCCGACGGCACTACGGTCTGGGTCAGCTTCCGCTGGATCTGTACCGACGCGACGCCGACCGAGAGGCTTCAAGTAGTTGACTTCAACGACGCAGGTGGAGGCTTTGGCTGCCTCGTCGGGCAGCTCCGTGGCCTGGCCGACGACGATGCCGACGATGGGATGTACGAACTCGGGGATCACTCGAGCAGGGCGAGCGCGGACATCGCCGCGCGCGATCAGGCCGTGCACTTCGTGCTGCTGCGATTCAGTTACGGCGCGGCGGACGCCGATACGGTGTCGTGTTGGTGGGATCCGGTCTCGGCGTCGTTCGACGCAGGCCTGCCCGACGCAAGCATCATGGCGTCGGATGCCTCCTTCAGCCGGGTCACCCTGCGTAGCGGCGCGGCCGACAGCCTCGACGAGCTCTACATCGGGGCGACGCTCGCCTCCGTCACGCAGCCGGCCGATCGCATGGCGGTCTACCGCGTCGGCAACAGCCTCACGTGGGACTCGCAGCCCGAGGGCATCGAAGCGCTCGCAGGGCAAGCCGGCTTCCTGCAAGACCAGGGCTTCCACATCAACTGCGGCAACACGCTCGAGAACATCTTCGCCGTGCCTGCGCAGGTCTGCATCCCCCCGGTGGTGGAGTACGGCACGTGGGACGCCGCGCTGCCCGGTCGCACGTGGGACACCGTCACCTTCCAGCCGCACCCCGGAGGCACGTCAACCCTCAGCTCGGATGAGACCGCCATCCTGGGCATGATCGACCAGCTGCGCATGAACCCGCTGAACTCGGGAACGCGCGTTTACGTGTACGCGGCATGGCCTCCGCGCACAGACTTCTCCGCGACATGGACGAGCGCTGTGATCGATGACGACGCGACGCCCACGGTTGCGGCGCAGGCCTACTTCGCGCACCTGATCAATCGCCTGCGGGCTGCGACGGACGCCAAGGTCTACCTCATCCCCGTCGGCGAGGTCCTGCACGACCTCGACCAGCGGCTGCTGGCCGGCGCCGTCCCGGGACTCACCAGCATCGCGCAGCTCTACCGCGACGACGTGCACCTCACGCACGACCTCGGGCGATTCGTCGCCGGGCTCACGACCTACGCCACGCTCTACGCGTCGGATCCCGTGGGCCTCGTGAAACCGGAGCAGTGGTACGGCGCGTCGGCCGCGCCGTTCACACCGGCGTTCTACGCGGCCGTGCGCGCCGCAATCTGGACGGTCGTCGCGGGCCATGAGCACACGGGCGTGGCGGCGCCGATCTAGGCATGTCCACGCCCCGACGCCTCAGCGACGAGGCCTTCAAGGCCACCTTCTCCTTCCGCATGACCGACGTGACGGCGGAGCCTGGCGACGTGATCGACATCGGGCCCTACGTCGCGTCGGTGCCGCCGGAGGACCTCGCCGGGCATGAGGTCCAAGACGGACTCGTTGCGCACGTCTACCGCGGCTCGCAGGGTCGCTACGACCACGTCCTCGTGATGACGCGCACGAGGGACGTGTTCCTGGCGATCGTCGTGGACCGTACCGATCGCCGCATCGAGGGCCACCACCTCCTGGATCTGCCCGCGCTCTACGGCCTGCGCGAGTAGCGCAGGTGCGCCGAGGCCGCTAGCGAGCCCGGTCCCGGACGATTGCGCTTCGTGCCCGGTCTCCGTACCGCGTGCCGGCGTAGGGCGACGGTGCGCTACCCCTGCAACGGGCGCACTTCGACCGGGCCTTCGCACGCGGCGGCCCCGCGCTTCGCCCACTCGCGGGCGGCGTCGAGATCCGCCACCTCGATGATCCAGAAGCCCCCCATCTGTTCCGGGCACGGGGCGTAGGGGCCGTCCGCGATGGTCGCTTCGCCGTCGGTCGAACGCGCGACAGCTGCGGTTGACGCGGGCTGCAGCCCTCCTGCGAACAGCCACGCGCCTGCGGCCTGCAGGTCCGCGTTGAAGGCGCCGACCTGGGCGATCATGCGCTGCGCGTCGGGTGTGGAGAAGTCGACGTCATAGGCACCGTCGTGCCACACGGAGAGCAGGAACTGGGGCATCGCCTCAGTCTCGCGAGGAGGCGGCGCGCTGGCAACCCCGGAAACGTGCGTACCGAGGCCGGACCCTCGCCTTGTGCCTGGTTCCTTCCTAGGCTCCGGAGGGAGGCATCGACATGCAAGCGGATGAGCCAGCGGCGAAGAAGAAGGCCGCCAGGAAGTCGGCACCGGTCGCAGCGAACGATGCCGCCAAGCCGAAGCTGCTCTCAGGCGGAAACCCTCAAGTCGCGAAGGCCGACGGCGACGCCCCCGTGCAGATCTACATCGCAGCCATGCCGGGCTGGAAACGCGACGTCGGACGTGGCCTCGATGCGCTCATCGCGCGCACCGTTCCCAACGTCCGCAAGGCCGTGCGATGGAACACGCCCTTCTATGGCATCGAGGGGCAGGGCTGGTTCCTCGCCTACCACTGCTTCACGAAGTACCTCAAGGTGACCTTCTTCCAGGGTACGTCCCTGCGCCCCGTCCCGCCCGTCGCGTCCAAGCAAGAGAACGTGCGCTACCTGCACATCCACGAGGACGACGAGTTCGACGAGGAACTCGTGACGTGCTGGATTCAACAGGCCTCCGAGCTACCCGGCGAACGGTGCTTCTAGTCGCGGCCACGGAGGTCAACCGGGCTCGCCGAGGGCCGCCCGAAGCAAGGCGAGAAACAGTGGATGCGGCGCACCAGGGCTCGTGGAGAGCTGCGGCTGGTAGAGCGTTCCCACGAAGAACGGGTGATCTGGACGCTCCACCGCGCGGACGTCTCCGGTGTCGTCTACGGCGGCGATCCTCATCCCGCCCGCCGAAGCGAGTTCGTGAAGGTCCGGCCGTAGCCCGTAGTCGCATGTGGTCCTCTCGGTCGAGGTCAGGACTCCATGGGCACGCTGGAGCGACGATCCCGGCGTGAGCAAGACTTCGATCTCTCGATCTCGAAGCGAGCACGCCAGCTTCGTGATCACGGCGTCGCCGCCCTCGCCGTACTCCGCGTGTGACGCATCAGCGTTGCCCAGGATGTTTCGAGCGTGCTCGACCAGCACATGCTGAAACCCCGCTCAGGTACCAAGGAGAGGCAGGCCACGCTCCCGCGCATGCCGTATGACCGCGTACGCAGCTCCCTCGACGTCATAGGGACTCCCCGGACCGACGATGACGCCAGACCCCAGACGCCGGGCGTCACCGTCCCACGCGGGCGTGCGGACGACCCTGGGCACGACGGGGATCGACAGCTCCGCGCCAGCGTGCTCCAAGGCGCGGCATGTGGCCCGATGAAAGTCGTGGTCTGGGCGGAGGTCCATCAGCACCGAGACTTCGATCGTCATCGTGGAATGCTACTCGACGTCCAGCCGCCAACGAGGGCGACATCGTGCCCGCACGGCGCCAACCCATCGACGCGCAAAACGCAGCCGCGCTCCTCGTTCGGCCGCGGAGACGCCCTGTCCGAATCACTGCGGCGATCCGTGCGGCGATCCGTGCGGCGATCCGTGCGGCGGCCGTGCGGCGGCCGTGCGCTCCGGCCACCGCCAAGGTGCGACGACGATTCCAACCTCCCCATCCTGGGAAGACGCCTCTCAGGTTTCCCGTACGGAGGGCCTCGCCCATCCGGCGCCTCATGGCTCGGTGATGCGCAAGGGCGGTGCGCTCGCTGGCGCACGCGGGCTGCAAGGACATCGCGTCGGGCTCCGACGTGGTGCGTCGCGGCCAACCCTCAGCCAACAGACCCGCTGCGGGTCCCCCTTCCACCTCAACTCGCTGCACGTCGGACGTGAATCCACCCGTGCGGCAATCGTGCCGAACGGAGGGGCGCAGTCCGCGCTGCTGTATCGTCGTTCGACATCATGCAGATTCCGGATCTTGTCGCCTGCTTCTTGGACCTCATCGATGCGAACTACGTCTTCCGAGAGAAGGCGGCCGCGATTCGGAATCGGATCGAGGAGCAGCTCGCAGCAGGGGCGTATGCGTCTCTCGGGCATCCCGCGTTCGCGGAGTCCATGACGGCCGACCTGCGAGCGTGCGCAGACGACCTCCACTTCAAGGTCATCCACAAGGAAGAACCGCAGCCGCTGCAGGAGACGGCGACAGAGGAAACGCCGGAAGACGTCGCGGAGTTCCGCAGGATCGCCCGATTCAACAACTACGGCTGCTGCGAGGTGAAGCGGCTGCACGGCAACGTTGGATACTGGAAGATCGATGAGTTCTATGACCTCATCGACGGCAGTGGTCCCACGTTCGTTGCCTCGATGAGCATGCTGGCCAACACGGACGCGATCCTCGTTGATGTACGGGACAACTCGGGCGGAGACCCCGCCGCCGTTGCCCTCGCCTGTTCGTTCTTCTTCGATGTCGAGCCCGTTCTCCTGAACACGCTCGAGGGCAGGAAGCCCGACGCGGCACGCCAGTGGTGGACCCTGGCCCATCTCGAATGCGAGCGCTACCTGGACAAGGAAGTCTACGTGCTGATCAACAAGGGGACCGCCTCGGCTGCAGAAGAGTTCGCCTATGACCTGCAGGCTCTGGGCCGGGCCACGCTGGTCGGACAATGCACCGCTGGTGCCGCCCACATTCGGGAGCAGTATCAAGTGGACGAGCACTTCTTCATAAACATCCCCATCCAGCGCGCCGTGAATCCGACGACGAGGACCAACTGGGAGGGCCACGGCGTCGCCCCCGACGTGGAGGCCGCGCCGGCGTCAGCGCTCGCTCTCGCGTACGGCATGGCCCTGCGCACGCTCTCCAAGAAGAGCGGATCGGCCAACGCGGAGCAGGATGAGATCCGACAGGCATTGGAGCAACTGTCCGAGGATGCCGAGAGCTAGCCAAGCTGCCTGAGGGCTCCCGCCGCACTTCGCACCACGTAGCCGCGACGAGCCTAGGCGCGCGGGCGGTCCGAAGCAGGGCCGGTATTCGCTTGCAAGGCACGCGCTGACCCGCGCCTGACCCTGGGCGCCGTCTGTCGAGTGGATCTGCGCCCGCCCATCCGCACCACCGACACCGACGCTCCGGCCTGTCTGCTCGTCAAGCTCGGCGACGGCGCGCAGCGAACAACGAGGCGATGAGACCAACGGCGGTGAGTGGAAGTGCGAACCCGAACAACGCGACGCCGAAGGCATCTCGTAGGGCGTGCCCACTCGCGGCCAAGACGAGCCATGCGGCGTACGCGGCGTAGTAGGCCAGCAGAACGGCGCCTTCCCAGCGCGTCACGCGATGCCCGGTCATGAACACAGGCAAGCAGGCGATCGTGGCCCCAACCAGGACGGGGAAATCGAAACGCAACGCAGCCTCAGGCACCGCGATGCCTCCCTGTGCGACGGCCGTGACGCCGAGCACGCCGAGCAAGTTGAACAAGTTGGATCCAATGACGTTGCCCACCGCGATGTCGCGCTCGCCCTTGAAGGCGGCAATGACCGACGTCGCGACCTCGGGCAGGGAGGTCCCGGGCGCCACGATGAGGAGGCCGATGGTCAGCTCGCTCACTCCGAGAGAACGTGCCACTTGCGAAGCACCGGTAACGAACCAGCTCGAACCCAGCACCAGAAGCCCCAGCGCGGCGAGCGCTACGACGACGTCGAGCCCCCAACGGCGCGTCCTCGTTCCGAACTCGCGGGCATACTCGGTGGCGACCAACTTCGCCTCCCTCCGACCGCCTCGGATGGCAAGGACCGTGTAGGCGACGAGACCAAGCAGGAGTCCCGCGCCCGCACCAACGCCGATTCGTCCGCTTGCGGAGAGAGCCCACGTCACGCCGCTGACGAGGATGAGCAGCGGCACTTCCCTGCGGACGAAGCGTTGGTGGACCAGCAAGGGCGTGATGGTCGCGGAGAGCCCGAGGATGAACAGCACGTTGAAGATGTTCGATCCGACGACATTGCCGACCGTCAGGCCGGCCAGGCCCGCGTCAGCAGACTGGAAGCTGACCGCCAACTCCGGGGCACTGGTCCCGAAGGCCACGACGGTCAGCCCGATGACCAGCGGTGAGACGCCGAGCGCGACGGCAAGCCTGCTTGTGCTGCGTACGAGCAAGTGCCCACCTGCTACGAGCAGGATCAAGCCAGCCGCGACGCGCCCGAGGGTGATGGGGTCCATGCGCGAGAGCATAGGCGCAGAGCGGCGGCAAGGCTGGACTCAGACCGCCAGCGGAACCGCCCACAACGCGCGTCGCTGGCACGGGCGGTCTCCGCTCGCCCCGACCACCCGTACCGGCGACCCAGAGGTCGAGCCTGGTTGCTCACCCTGGGTCGCTGGTTCTCTTTTTGGATCGGTCGCGCCAGCACCGGCTCTTGGCAGGAGTTGTAGGTCGTGGGTACCTAGCGGCCCCTCGCCCAAGCGTGAGCCGCTCTCTCTGGGTATGCTGCGGCTATGGAAACGCTCAAGATCGTCCTGGTCATCGGTCTTGGAGCGAGCGCGGTGGCGATCGGTCTGGCCTACCTCATGTCCATCTTCCATGGCAGCACCGTGTCGGGCGACGAGATCTTCCGGTACGTCGTCATCAGCTTCGTCGTCACGGCCACTGCGCTGGTGACGGTACGGCGCCGCCTCAAGAACTGAGTGCTACACGGCGAGTTGCACCTCCCGCAGCGCGCGTCTGGCAGGGAGCCGAAGGTGATCAACCCCGACTTCAACGATCTACTGCTCGCTTTCAACGCCGCTGAGGTGCGCTACTTGGTGGTTGGCGCGTACGCGGTGACGTTCCACGCACAGCCTCGCTTCACCAAGGACCTCGACCTATGGGTAGAGGCATCGCCCGAGAACGCGGCCAAGGTGCACTCGGCGCTAACGGCGTTCGGCGCGCCCCTCGCGGACGTCACACCGGGTGAGTTGGCGAACGAGGACATGGTCTACCAGATCGGCGTTGCGCCGAACCGCATCAACAACCTCATGGGTGTGTCCGGTCTTGGGTTCAGCGAAGCGTGGCCGCAGCGCGTGGAATCCACCTACGGGGAGTGTCCGATCCACGTGATCTCGCGGCAGGACCTGATCCGCAACAAACGCGCCGCAGGTCGCCCGCAGGATCTTATTGATCTTCGCGCGCTGGGCGAAGACGTCGGGTAGTCAGGCCCACTCCTCGACGTCGAGCACGCGCCACGATGACCGGGTGACGCTCTCGAAGCCCAGAACGTAGCGCAGCAGCACGCTCCGCGCGCTCACTGCACCCCCTTGCACCCCCGCGCCAAGGGGGTGCATCTCATGTGCGAAGAACTTGGGGCTGTGGCGCGATGTACCTCGGCGCGGCTACGCGATGCGCGTGACGTGCCGAAGGTATCGCTTGAATATTCAGGATGCGGATTCGTCTCGCATCACAGCATTCGCAAGCGCCTGCGGCGGTACTCGCCGTCCGGCCCCCGCTCGATCATGTAGCCTCCCTCCGCAAGAGAGGCTCACGCCATGATCGACACACCTCGCATCTCCCTGCTCGCTTCCGTCGTGCTCGCCGCTGGTCTCGTGGTCGGCTGTGTGTGTCCCAGCAAGCGCCCCCCGGCACGCCGCGCCACGTGCCCTATCGCGGACCCCATCCACGAAAAGAGCCCCGCGACCGTGTCGCTCGCGGGCGTCGTCCGCGACGAGCACGGCGAGCCCATTCCGGCCGCTCGGATCGACGTGGAGGGCCGCCCCGAGACCCTCAAGAGCCCTCCTCCGTGGTGGACCGACGTGCACGGGCGATTCGAGATCGACGACATTCCCCCGGGCCTCGTGAAGCTGCTCGTAGCTGCCGCCAAGGGCGCGGAGAACAAGGTCGTGGAGACCCGGACGGGCGTGCGCGACCTCGTGATCGTGCTGGACCCGGGTCCGCAGATGTTCCTGCGTCTCGTCGGCTACGTGCCCGGCGAGCAGGAGCGATCGGCGCGTGTGACGTGGATGGAGCCCGATGGCTCACGCAGGGTCCGCTACGCGCCGATCCGCGCCGACGGCTGGGTGCGCTTCGTCGCCTTGCATCCGGACCGGGAGTTCGAATTGTGGGCCGAAACCGAGTCCAAGCGGCGGCACGTTCGGGCCCGGGGTCTGAAGCCTGGGCGAAACGAGCAGCGCATCGAGCAACACGAAGTCATGGACATCGCCGGGAAGGTACGTGCGTCGAAAGCCTTCATGGAATCGCGGGTCGAGGAAGTCCCAGGGCCGCTTCGTGATCGACTCACCGTGCATGTCTCCGCGCAGGCACCTCGGGGCGCGCCGCATTTCGAATTCCGTGTCGCGCGAACGCGGCTGGAACGCGACGGATCCTTCCGCGTTCGTGGCCTTCCTCCAGGCACGTATGAGGTCGAGGTGGGCACGGGCATGGGCGAGGTCTTCTTGGTCTCCAAGATCGTCGAGGCAGGGACGACGGACGCGATCATCAGTCTCGATCGGTAGCGCGCGGCCCATGGCGGCCCGTTCTGCCCCCTTCGCACATCCGCGGCTGGGACGGGCCTGGATCGAGTGCGCGTTCTGACCCTTTCCAACGCCCGTGCTGGTGCTGGTGCTGGTACAGAGAGACCTCACGCCAAGGTGCCCGCATGCTGGCTGCATTGGCTCCATCTCCGTACGAGTAGTCTCGGCTCGCTGACTCGAACGAGCGAAGCGTCAGCGCCAATCCTCGACGTCGAGAACGCGCCACAGATACGAGCGCGCTCTCCGAAGCCGAATTCAATGCGCCCTGGAGAGTGAACCGGGCCGTTACTCCCCCACCTAGTCCCGGGGGAGCGGGAGTTGCGGGGGTGTATCGCAGGAGGCGGCGCGTGCTGCGCTTGGCGGGTCCGACGACGCACCGCTCGCGGGCATCCGTGCTCCCCCTCGCCATGCTGTCCGGGAGCAGGTGTTGCCCAACGTTGTCGCCCACGCACGCGCTCCGTTGGGGCGGATACGGGAGGCGATGTCCTTGCAGCAGCGCCCGGCACAACTTGTCCGTTTGCCTTCTCAGCGCCGTCCGCGTGAAATGCGTTCGGCGATTCCCCGCCTGCTTGATGGGTCGATGCGCGTATCGGTGATAGCCCTCGTCTGCTTGCTGTTGCTCCTGGGCCCCGCTGCGGCTGAAGACGAGAAGAAGGAGGAGCCCAAAAAGCCCGCCCCGGAGATGACCGAGGCCGAGCGCGAGGCGGCGTTGAAGAAGGCGAAGCGACTGAACCAGCGGCTCGTCAGTCTGCACGGGGAAGCCAAGTACGCGCAGGCCCTGCCGGTGGCGCGCGAGGCTCTCAAGATCCGGGAGAACGCGCTCGGGCCTGAGCACCCCGACGTGGCCTTGTCCCTCTACAACCTGGCCTCGCTGCTCGATAACCTCCGGCACTACGAAGAGGCGAGGCCGCTCTACGAGCGCGCGCTCAAGATCCGGGAGAAGGCGCTCGGGGCCGAGCACCCCGACGTGGCCTTGACCCTCAACAACCTGGCCTCGGTGCTCGTTACCCTCAGGCAGTACAAGGAGGCGAGGCCGCTCTTTGAGCGCGCGCTCAAGATCCGGGAGAAGGCGCTTGGGCTCGAGCATCCCAGGGTGGCCTTGTCCCTCCACAACCTGGCCTCGATGCTCGTTACCCTGCGGCAGTACGAAGAAGCGAGGCCGCTCTATGAGCGTGCGCTCAAGATCCGGGAGAATGCCTTCGGGCCCGGGCACCCCGACGTGGCCCCGTCCCTCAACAACCTAGCCTCGCTGCTCCTTGACCTCAGGCAGTACGAGGAGGCGAGGCCGCTCTTTGAGCGCGCGCTCAAGATCTGGGAGAAGGCGCTTGGGCTCGAGCATCCCAGGGTGGCCTTGTCCCTCAGCAACCTGGCATTGCTGCTCCAAAACCTGCGGCAGTTCGAAGAGGCGAGGCCGCTCCATGAGCGCGCGCTCAAGATCCGGGAGAAGGCCTTCGGGCCCGAGCACCCCGACGTGGCCTCGTCCCTCCACAACCTCGCCTCGCTGCTCAAGACCCTTGGGCAGTACGAAGAGGCGAGGCTCCACTACGAGCGCGCGATCAAGATCCGGGAGAAGGCGCTCGGGGCCGAGCACCCCAACGTGGCCTCCTCCCTTCACAGTCTGGCCTCGCTGCTCCAGACCCTCGGGCAGTACGAAGAGGCGAGGCTCCTCTACGAGCGCGCGCTCAAGATCCGGGAGAATGCCTTCGGGCCCGGGCACCCCGACGTGGCCCCGTCCCTCCACAACCTAGCCTCGCTGCTCCTTGACCTCGGGCAGTACGAAGAGGCGAGCCCGCTCTGCGAGCGCGCGCTCGAGATCTGGGAGAAGGCGCTCGGGCCGGAGCACCCCTACGTGGCCTCGTCCCTCAACAATCTGGCCTCGGTGCTCCAGGCCCTCGGTCAGTACGAAGAGGCGAGTCTCCACTTAGATAGCGCTCTCAACATCCTGGCGAAGGCGATCGGGCCCGATCACCCCACGGTGGCCTCGTCCCTAAACACCCTGGCCTCGCTGCTCAATACCCTCGGGCAGTACCAAGAGGCGAGGCTCCTCTACGAGCGCGCACTCAAGATCCTGGAGAAGACGCTCGGGCCTGAGCGCCCCAGGTTGGCCTTGTCCCTCAACAACCTGGCCTCGCTGCTCGCTACGCTCAGGCAGTACAAGGAGGCGAGGCCGCTCTTTGAGCGCGCGCTCAAGATCTGGGAGAAGGCGCTTGGGCTCGAGCATCCCAGGGTGGCCTTGTCCCTCAACAACCTGGCCTGGCTGCTCGGGGACCTCGGGCGATACGAAGAGGCGAGGCCGCTCTACGAGCGCGCGCTCAAGATCCGAGAGAAGGCGCTCGGGCCCGAGCACCCCGACGTGGCCTCGTCCCTCAACAACCTGGCCTCGCTGCTCGGTACCCTCGGGCAGTACAAGGAGGCGAGGCCGCTCTTTGAGCGCGCGCTCGAGATCCGGGAGGAGGCGCTCGGGCCCGAACACCCCAAGGTGGCCTGGTCCCTCAACAACCTGGCCTTGCTGCTCGGTAGGCTCGGGCAGTACGAACGAGCGGTGCCCTTGCTGGCGAGGTGTCTCAGAGCAACTGAAGGGCGCGTGCGACGTGGCCTCTCCGGACTCCAGACCTCCGAGCGGCTTGGCCTGTTGCATTCCCTGCGTCGCTACTTGGCGACATGGCACCGGGTTGCGCCACACGTCAGGCGTTCAGGTCTTGCCGAGACCCTGCGTTTCAAGGGGATCCTGTCCCGCGCCATGGTGGCGGAGCGCCGTCTGGCCCGAGGTGCCAACGCCGAGGTGCTCGCACGCATCGCCGCTCTGCGCGCCGCCGAACGCCAACTCGCCAAGATCGCCAGCTCGCCGCCTTCGTTCCGCGACAAGAAGAAGAAGGCGAAATGGCAAGAGGCGTACGCGAATGCAGCGACTGAGCGCGAGGAACTCGCCGTTGCATTGGCGAGGGACTTCGCCCCTCTTCGCCAAGGGCTCGAACGACTCGACCTCAAGTTGCCGGACATCCAAGCAGCGATCGCCCAGGACGCTGTCCTCGTGGACTACCTACGCTCCGGCGACCAGTACATCGCCTGGGTCGTGCCGCAGAACGGCGACGTGAAGCGCGTGGACCTGGGCAAGGCGGAGAAGATCGAAGCCGCTTCGGCCGCGTTCGCCGAACAGGCGGCGGATTCCGACGACCCCGCTTGGGGCACGGCGGCGAAGGCACTCCGCGACCTGATCTTCAAGCCCATCGAAGCGCACATCGGAAAGAGTGTGACGACACTCAACATCTGTCCCGACGCCGCGCTTGCCGCCGTCCCCTTTGGGGCGCTGCCTTCGTCAGATGGCAGGACACCCCTTGGTGTTCGGTACACGATCTCCACCCTCTCGATGGCTCAGGATCTGGTCCCGTGGGAGGGTGCTCCCAAGCCTGGCACCGGAGCACTTCTTCTCGGCGGCGTGGACTACGGCAAGGCGACTGCACCCGAGAAGAACGGACAACCCCGCGTCTTCGTGGACCGTGCTCCTCGCGGCGGCAAGTACCTTTACCTAGCCGGAACGAAGGCGGAGGTCACGGCCATCAAGCCCGGGCTGGGCAAGGGGACTACGACTGTCCTCGGAGCCGACGCCACGGAGTCCGCCGTCAGAACAGCCTCGAATGGGAAGCGCGTGCTCCACCTCGCCACGCACGGCTTCGTGCGCGACAACCTGATGCGCGGCCTGATCCGCGGTCGTGACGACAAGCGCTGGCTGGGCGCATCCAAGGAACGCCAATTCGCGGCAGGCCACGATCCGATGAATCTCTCCGGCCTGGCCATGGCCGGAGCCAACACGCGCAAGGGCGGCGGCGACGACGACGGCATCCTCACGGCGCTGGAGGCATCGCACCTGGACCTCGACGGCGTGGAACTCGTTGTCCTGTCTGCCTGCGAGACGGCGCTCGGGACGGCTGAGTCGGGCGAGGGCGTCATCGGTCTCGTGCGCGGGTTTCAGATGGCCGGAGCCAAGCAGGTCATCGGAAGCCTGTGGAAGGTGGACGACGACGCGACGACAGCGTTGATGGTGAAGATGTACGAACTCTGGGCACCCAAGGACGGCGGGAAACGCATCCCTGCCGCCGTAGCGCTGAGGAAGGCACAGGAGTACGTGCGCGGTCACGACAAGTGGAAGCACCCCTACTACTGGGCGGCGTGGGTGATCTGGGGCGTCGGGGACTGACGCGTAGGCGCCGTCTGATCGAGTCTGATACAGCGGCGACAACGTTGGGCAACTACGGGGTCCACTCCCCCACGTCATGTACGCGCCACATGTACCAGGCGAAGATGGACCGATACGGGCGGTGAGGGTCGCCGCGGGGCTCGAGCTGCTTCGCCGTCGGCGCTGCCTTGGCTCCCATGAACTTCGCGTAGCCATTGCGGACGCCGAGATCGAGCACCGGCCACACATCCATGCGGCCGAGGGAGAACATCAGGTGCATCTGCGCCGACCATGCACCGATCCCCCACACCTGGGTGAGCGATTCGATGACGTCAGCGTCCTCCATCGACGACAAGGCCTCGGGGTCGACATGGCCCGCCGTGATGTGACGCGCCAGGTCCTTGATGCTCTTCGTCTTGGCGCCGGAGAGGCCGGCCTTGCGGTAGGTCGTGTCCCGCTTGCGCAGTACCGCGCGCGGCTCGAACCCGTCGTCGGGAAAGAGCGCCGTCACCCGCCCCCAGATCGCCGACGCCGCCGCGCCGGCCAACTGCTGGTAAGCGATCGATCGCGAGATGCTCTCGAAGGTCGACGGACGCAGCTCGACAGACGGCCGCCCCACCACCTCCACGAGGCGCGCGAAGCGCTCGTCGCGCGCGGACAACTCGCGCACAGCCTTGGCAGGTCGCCAGTAGCGGGTCGTCACGTCACCTCCGGCCGGCGAGGGTAGCGTGACCAGCAACGCGGCTCATGCGATACTGAAGAATGACGCTGATGGATGCCGTATTCACCAAGGCTGAGTGGGACCTCTTGCCGGAGGGATTCCCCGCCGAGCTGATCGAGGGAACGCTCGTGCGCGAGCCGTCCCCCACGTACGGACACCAGTGCGTGGCCGCTCGCTTGCGGGCGCGACTGTTCGGCGTCGTAGGACCCGACCTGTGTCCCGACACGCCGGCCGACGTGTTCCTTGATGAGATCAACATCTTCGAGCCTGATCTCGTGGTACTGCGCGAACGGCCTGCGATGGACACGCCCTACGTCGGTATCCCATTGCTCGTCATCGAGGTCCTCTCGCCCTCCGCCGCGCGGCGCGACCGAACCGTCAAGAAGGACAAGCTGCTCGAAGCGGGCGTCGAGGAAGTCTGGCTCGTGGATCGCCGCACACGCTCGATCGAGATCCATCGGTCGGGGCCGGACGTGCGCAGTTTCCGTGCGGAGGAGACAGCCTCGTCGCGCGCGTTGCCCGGCTTTGAGGTCGTGCCGCTCGCGCTCTTCGCCGAATAGGGCGTGCTCGCGGATGAAGGCGTGTTCGCGGACGAATGGCTGTTCGCGGACGAAGGCGATCAACAAGTCAGGGGCGCGCGGGCGTCAGCGGGTCCATGGCGATGCCCGCCGAGCGGAGCAACAGGCACACGAGCTCGTACGCGGTGAAGCGCCCGAGCCCGCCCTCCGCACACGCGCGCTCGCCGAAGGACATGCAGCCGTCCGCCGTCCCGCCCGGCACGCGAACCAGCGTGGGCACGGGATCGCTCGTGTGGTTGCCCGTACGACTATCGGTCGTGTGGTCGGCCGAGACGCCGATGACCCAGGGTTGCTCGAGCAGCGGCGCGAGGGCGGCGTCCGCGCGCTCGAGGAACAGGCGCTTCGCGTCGGGATTGCGGTCATGCGCGGCGATGTCGGTGCCCTTGACGTGCAGCCAGACGACGTCATGATCCGACAGCGCGTCGGAGGCAGCAGCCACCTTCGCGTCGATGTCCGTATCGAGAAGACCTGTGAAGCTGGGGTGCGTCACGCAGGCGAAGCCAAGCAGCGAGCCCATGCCGAGCACCGTGCGGTCGCCTGATACGACGGCCCCCGTCAGCCCCACCGCGCTGACCACGCTCTCGAACGACTGGGCCATGCCCGCGCCGCGCGTGAGCAGGCCATTGGCCGGCGGCAGGCCCTGGGCCGCGCGCGCCTGGTTGACCGGATGTGCAGCGAGAACGTCATGCGCCCGCAGCAGCCAGGCGTTCAACGCGGCGGCCGTGCGGACAGCGGCTGCGTCGCCGGACGCCACGGCCTCGCTCGGCAGCAGTCGCTGGACGTCGCTCTCGCCACCGGGATCCGTGTCGGTGATGTCGGCGCCGACGTCCCCACCGGAGATGCGCAATACGCCGCGATGCTGCCCAAGCGGCTCCAGGTGCATGGCCATGCCGTCGACGGGCGGCAGCGCGTTCACGGCTTGGGCCAGCTCGACGGTGCCGTGCTGGATGCGGCCCGCACGCCGGTCGAGGATGTCGAGTCCGCCGTCGCGCGACACGACGGTCGCGAAGTTGACCCGCAAGGCGATGTCGCCGCGCGCAAGCTCCAGCCCCACCCCCGCCGCTTCCACCGGGCCGCGGCTCAGGCCCTGGGCCCCCTCGATGTGCAGCCCCATGAGGGCTCCGGTGCCCGTCTGCGTACCGACGGTGACGCCCGGGCGCAGGGGATCCACGAGGCCGCAGCGCCCCTCGCTCGCGAGACGATCGAGTACGGGCGTGTGCGCCGCTTCGAGCGGCGTCGCGTGGCCCAGCATGGGGATGGGGAGATCGCCCAGCCCGTCGAAGATGACGAGCAGGATCTTTCGGCGGGCAGGTGTCCCGTCCGTCATCACGAAGCCTCGCTCATCAGACGACCCATGCTCATCAGAAGACCTCGTCAGGCGTGCCGTCGAAACGGTCTGCCAGCTCGGCCATGAGGATGCCCATGACCTGGTGGACCGTGTCGTCGACGTTCTCGTTCGCCACGATCGGAACCCCGAGCTGATCGGCCTCCGAGAGCATGAACGACTGCAGGTTCCAGATCTCGTCGAAGAAGTTGAGGTAGCGCTTCGCACGGCGGTCGGGCTCACGCTTGCCGCGGCCCGTGATGCGGGCCTTGAGCTGGCGCGGCTTGAGCACGGCGAGCATCACGCGCACGAAGATCGCGTCGTTGTCATCGCCCAGGCTCTTGATCAGGCCGGGGTGGGCATGCACACCTTCGAGCACCAGGGAGACACGCTCGCGCAACGCACGTCGGATCACGGCTTCGCACGCCACGGAGACGAGCTTGGCCTGGGTGAGGTAGCCGTTGACCAGCGCGGAGTCCGCGCCCTCCCCAATCTGCTCGTCGGCCGCCACGCGCTGCGGGAGCGTCTGCCACGCCTTGAAGGTCGATGTGTGGAGCACCGGCAAGAGGCCCTGCGGCATCATCATCCGCATGACCTCGCGCAGCATGTCGGTGGACTGCGTGCGTACGATCTCCATGCGGTGCGCGATCTGGGCAGCGATCGTGCTCTTGCCGCTACCGACCGCACCGCCGACGACCAGGACCAGCGGACGCTTGCTGCGCCGGAACTCCTGCCACACGAGGTAGTGGCGTGCCGGCTCGTCGCCGAGATGGGCGAGCAGATGCGTATGCGTCAGGTGGCGCAGGTCGCGCGACGACAAGATCTTCACGTTGCGGTTGACGAGATCCTCGTAGATGAACGCAGCGGCCGTAGCAGCGGCGTCCGGAGCAATACCGCAGGAGACGAGGCTCAGCCGATGGCGTCCACGGGAGAAGGGGCTCTCGTGCCCGTCGGAGTGATGGATCAGGATCTCGGCCGGTGAGGTCGGGTTGAGGTAGCGCTGCACGACCTCGGCGCCGAAGCGCTCGATGCGCGGCACGAGCCGGCTGCGCAGTTCGTCGGTCGTGAGGTCGCCCGTCGTATCGAGTTCCTGACGCACGCCGGAGGCGATGGCGTAGGCCTCTTCGAACGGCACGCCGGCGGTCTGCAGGGACCGGGTGAGGATCCCGCGCAGGAAGGGGAAGCGCGTCCCCTCCGCCTCATCGATCACCATCGGGCGCGCCACTAGGTTGCACCTCGGGCGCCGTGTTCCGTGCGCGGCGACGGGAGATCCATCAGGTCAGGCATGGGCAGGAAGATACACCCCCGGCCTCCCACGCGACGGGCAATCCACTGCAGAGCGGCGCGCCCTACTCGGAGTAGCCGATGCGGTCGAACGGGCTCACGACGGACGACGCCATGTTCCGGGCATGAGCGCTGATGCGCTTCAGGAAGCGGATGTACAGCGCCAGGGCCGCGGCCGTGCCCGTGTCGAGCTCGACCTCGCCGCCCACGAGCGCATCCTCGAGGCGACGGTAGTGGCGGCGCACGTCGCCGGTGTAGTCGCGCATGAGGCTGCGAGCAGCGTCTTCGTCGCCCTCCTTGAAGGCGGCCACAGCGTGATCGAAGAGATCCATCGTCTCCTTCTCGAGCTGGGCCAGACGATCCTCCATCGGCCCGCCATCGAGCCGCGTGGGGTGGCTCACGGCGATGTCGTAGATGTTCTTCGCGTAGTCGCCGATGCGCTCGATGTCGATGACGATCACGACGAGTACGAGGCCCGAGGAAAGATCGGCCACGTTGCCGAGCGAGAGGTGCGTCAGCACCTTGCGGCGGACGTCGCGCTCGAAGGAGTTGATGCGCTGGTCCAAGGCCGCGATGTCCACGTCCACCGTCGCGTCGTCGCGCCGACGAAGCGTCTCGATGGACGCGTGGATCATCTGGCGGCAGACGTCCAGCATCTCATGGCACTCCTGCAGGGCCTGCGCCTGCATGTTGTCCTTGCGGAGGAGATCCAGGAACTTGCGTAGCATGACTATCTCCCGAAGAACACGATCAGGAACGGGATCGCGTAGAAGACGACGATGATGTAGACGAGCGGGATCAGCTTGTTCCGCATCGCGATGGTACTGAACGCTTGGGCCATGCGAATGGGGATCCAGCGGATCCACCAGACGATGGCGACACCCACGACGTTGAAGATCACATGGTGGAACGCCAGCTCGAGACCGAGGAACGCCTTGGTGTAGGCCGCTGGATCGGCGATGTCCGCCGCGGCCAACGCGGCGAGGGACGCGATCAGCGCCGTGATCGTGGTGCCGATGTTGGCGCCCATCGTGTAGGGCATCACCTGGTGGATGGTCAGGATGCCCGCACCCACGAGGGGCACCGCGATGGACGTGGTGATCGAACTGCTCTGGACGAGCACCGTCAAGATGAAGCCGAAGAACAGCCCACGGGCCGCGGACTTGAAGATCACCCGATCGAACAGGTTCTCCAGCTTCTCGAGCATGATGCTCTTGAGCACCTTCACCAGCATGATCAGGCCGAGGAACGTCATGGCCACACCGATGGCGAGCATGATCCCGCTACCGTTGCCGAACCACTCCGTGCTTAGGGTGTCCCCCAGCCAGCCGGCCACGCTGTCGCAGAACTTCTGGATCCCCTCGATGATCGGCTTCGTGATGGCCTTGATCGGGTTGGCGAGCTTCGTGCCGCCGATGTCCTGGAAGGCGTGGGCCGACCAGCCTGCCATCTTGTCCAGGAAGCCGGTGTAGACCTCGAGCGGGAACAGGATCACGAGCACGATGAGATTGAAGAAGTCGTGTACCGTCGCGGCCGCGAAGGCACGTTGGTACTCCGCCGTCTGGCGCATGTGGCCGATGGAGACGAGCGTGTTCGTGACCGTCGTGCCGACGTTGGCGCCCATGACCATGTAGATGCCGGCGCTGTAGCCGACCTGTCCGCTCGCGACGAGCGCGACGACCATGCTCGTCGTCGTCGAGGAGCTCTGGACGAGCGTCGTGGCCAGGATGCCGATGAACAGCGAGACCAGGGGACCCGTAGCGCCGCCGAGCAGTTCCTCGGTGTAGCCCGCACCCATGGCCTTGAACGAGCCACCCAGCGTCCCGATGCCGAGCAGGAAGAGGTAGAGGAAGCTGAAGGTCAGCAGGACCTTCACCCACGTGGGCAGTCGGGAGAGCAGGCTAGGGGCACCCATAGCTCGGAAGATTCCTCCAAGGCAGCTTGCTGTGTCGCTCTGTCTGCGGGTCTGATAGCACGGACCGCTCCGGTGCAAGATGGCAAATCGGGTTGGTTTCCGCCTGCGCGATTGCGAGGGCGCGGTCTGTTCCACTCCGCAGGGGAACAGTACGCTCTACGCCCCCCTCCTGGAGGCCCCATGAACGTCACCATGCCCGCCCCCGCCTACGTCACGCTCCACGCGGCACGGCCCGGATCGAGGCCCATGGACGCCGAGGTCCTCTGGTCGATCCCGCGCGTCGGCACGCCGATCCCGGCGCCCGGCGGGGATCACCTGGCGGTGCCCGTGACCACCTTCTCCACCGAGACCAATCGGGGCACGACTCGGCTCTGGCGGGTCCCGACGGACGGCGGCACGCCCCAGCCGCTGACGTCCACCGAGCGCACGGCGAGCCAGCCGGCCTTCTCGCCATGCGGCGGGCACATGGCCTTCGTCGCGAGCGCCGCCGATGACCCCAAGGCGCCGGCGCAACTCCACGTGCTGCCGCTGCTCGGCGGCGAGGCCGAAGGCGTCACGGACATGCCGCTCAGTGTGTTCGACCCGACCTGGCTGCCCGACGGCTCCGGCATCGTCTTCGGTGCGTGGCTCTTCCAGGAGCATCCGGACGTCGAGGCCACGCGCACCGAGGCCGCGCGGCGCAAGGAGGACCCGTACACGGTCCACGCGACCGAAGACCGCATGTTCCGATTCTGGGACACCTGGATCGCCGGCGGCACCTTCGCGCGTCTGTTCCTCTACGACGTCGCCAGCGGCACGGTCCGCGACCTCATGCCGGGCAGCACGCTGTGGTTCAACTGGATGGACCCGGCGGGCGCCTACGACATCGCCCCCGCGGGGGATGAGATCGTGTTCACGGGCCTGCATGTCGGTGGTCCGGAGAAGCGCCTCCGCAGCGATGTCTACCGGCTGCCCCTCGCTGCCGAGGGCGCCGAGCCCGCATGCCTCACGGCCGGCAACCCGGCGGCCTCCGTCCGGCCGCGCTACACGCCCTGCGGCGCGGCGATCCTCTACGGCAAGACGGAGGATCCGGACTTCTACGCGGATCGCGCGCGCATCATGCGCATCGACCGCGCGACGCTCGAGCACGACGCCTGGCTCGCGGACTGGGATCGCGCGCCCTCGGGCTGGGTCTTCGGCGATGGCGGCGACCTCTGGTTCCAGGCCGAGGACGACGGCGGCGCCCCCATCTGGCGCCTCGACCTCAAGGCGGCGCGCAACGGAGCCACCGAGCCCGAGGCGATGATCCGGGGCGGCTCCTGCGGTGCGCCGAAGCCCGCGTCGGACGGGCACGTCTACTTCACGAGGCACGCCGTCTCCGAGCCGCCGGAGATCTGGCGCGTGCCCACGTCGGGCGGCGCCGGCGAGCGAGTGACGACCTTCACGGACGAGGCCCTGGTCGACGTGGCCCTGGGCGAGGTGCGCGACTACCGCTTCGAGGGTGCCGAGGGGGAGACCGTGCAGGCGGTCGTGATCCTGCCGCCGGGCTACGAGGAGGGGACCCGGATGCCGCTCGTGCACATGATCCACGGTGGGCCGCACGGCACCTTCGGCGACCTCTGGCACTTCCGCTGGAGCACGCATTGTTTCGCGCAACCTGGCTACGTCGTCGCCTGCGTCAACTTCCAGGGCTCGACATCCTGGGGCAACGACTTCGCCCAGCGCATCCAAGGAGCCTGGGGCGACCGGCCGTACGGCGACGTCTTGGCCGGCACCGATCACCTGATCGCCGCGGGGCTCGTGGACGAGACCAGGATGGCCATCAGCGGAGGCTCGTACGGTGGGTACCTGACCGCGTGGATCGCAACGCAGACGCAGCGGTTCGCGTGCGCGGTGAACCACGCCGGCGTGTTCGACCTGCCCCTGCAGTACGCCAGCGACATCACGTGGGGCCGGCCGCGCACCATGGGCGGCGAGATCTGGGACGCGCCGGACGCGATCGACCGCTGGAACCCCGCGCGGCACACGGCGGGCATGGCGACGCCCATGCTCGTGATCCACGGCGAGAAGGACTACCGGGTGCCGATCAACCACGCGCTCGAGTGCTACGGCATCCTCAAGTCCAAGGGCGTCGAAGCGCGCCTGCTCTACTTCGCCGACGAGAACCACTGGATCCTGAAGCCCAGGAACTCGCTGCGTTGGTACGCGGAAGTTCTCGACTGGTACGAGCGCTTCCTGTCCTAGGCCTCCGCGCGGAGCGGCGAGCGGGAGGGATGAGCGGGGCCCCCGTGCAGGTGTGGCGGTACGCTCCGGGCACTCACGGGGAGCAACAACCATGCACCAGGGCGCATCGGCGGAAATCGGCCTCATCGGCGGCACCGGCCTCTACGACATGCAGGGTCTCAGCGACGTGCGCGAGATCACGGTCGAGACGCCGTACGGTCCCCCGTCGTCCTCGGTGCGGGTGGGCACCCTCGAGGGGCGCAGCATCGCGTTTCTCGCGCGCCACGGCGAGGGCCATCGGCTGCTGCCCTCCGAGGTGCCCTACCGCGCCAACGTGTACGCACTCAAGATGCTCGGCGTCTCCAAGGTGCTCGCCCTGTCCGCCGTGGGCAGCCTCGTCGAGGAACTCCCCCCGCGCGCGCTCGTCGTGCCGGACCAGTTCCTGGATCGCACACGCCACCGTGCGGACACCTTCTTCGGTGACGGTCTCGTCGCACACGTCTCGATGGCCGAGCCGTTCGCACCGGCGATGCGCCAGGTGTTGCTTGAAGCGGCGCGCGCCGAGGGTCACGAGGTCCGCGACGGCGGCACGCAGATCTGCATGGAGGGCCCGCAGTTCTCCACGCGCGCGGAGAGCCTGATCTGGAAGGGGCTGGGCTGCCAGGTGATCGGCATGACGAGCTTCACCGAAGCCCGGCTGTGCCGCGAGGCGGAGATCGCGTACGCGAACCTCAACATGGTGACGGACTACGACGCGTGGCGTCCCGAGGAGGCCGGCGTCGACGCCGCCGAGATCATGGCCGTCCTGCGAGACAATGCGCACGTCGGCCAGGCGGTCCTGCGGGCGGCGGTCGCGCGCGTGCCGTCGGAGGCGCTGCCGGAGAACCGCGTGCTCGACGCGGCCATCATCACGGCCCTGGACAAGGTCCCAGCCCCCACCATCGAGCGCCTGCGGGCCATCTTGAGCCGCCTCCTCGCCTAGCGCTGGCTCACCTCCGGCCCGGATGTTGGCCTTCCGAGGGCCAACCGCAACCTCCGTGGGTCCATGAGGTTTATCCTCTTGGCACCCGCCCCGGAGATCCAGCCTGTGAGCAACCCGACCGCACGCGCGTCCGACTCTCGCCTCAGCCCGCTGCCGGGGAAAGGCCTGCTGCGCCTCTTCGCAGGGGCCATGGCGCTCCTCGTGGTCATCGCCGGCATCACCGACATCGGCCATGCCCGCGAAGATGGCGTCCGCGACGTCGCGGACTGGCGCCGGGTCGTCGCCGCCGTCGACGGCACGATCGAGGCCAAGCTGGCGGAAGAAGGCGTGAAGCCCGCCGCCCGCTCGGGCGACAGCGAGTTCCTGCGCCGCCTCTACCTCGACGTGCTCGGCACCGTGCCGACACCCGAGGAAGCCGACGCCTTCCTGAACGACAAGCGCGAGGACAAGCGCGCCCGCAAGATCGACGAGCTCATGGCCTCGGAGACCTTCGCCGAGAACCAGGCGTCGTTCTGGTTCCGCACCCTGACCGGCTTGAGCGTCCATCAGCAACGCCAGCGCGAGGGCCAGGGCGGCCGCTACGTCACGGGCGACGCCGGCCAGAAGTTCCACGAGTGGCTCAGCGGCCAGATCAGCCAGAACCGCCCGTGGAGCGAGATGGCCGAGGACCTGATCTCCGCTACCGGTCGCACCGACGAGAACGGCGCGGCGGTCTACCTCGCCCGCTGGGAAGGCGAAGTCAACAACACGGCCGGCGCCGTCGCCAAGCACTTCCTCGGCGTCCAGATCCAGTGTGCCCAGTGCCACGACCACATCTACGAGCCCGACTGGAAGCAGAAGGACTTCGAGGGCATGGCCGCGTTCTTCGCGCTGACATCGGTTCGTCGCGTGCCCGAATACGGCCAGCTGCGCCAGCTGCGGCGCGCCATGCAAGACATCCAGCAGGGCAAGGCGCCCGGCACCTCCAAGCAGGGCAAGGGTCTCGACCTCCGCCGCAGGAAGGGCAAGGGCCGCCCCGGCGCCGACATGCCTGGTGAGATGGGCGGTGAGATGGGCGGCGAGATGGGCGGAGGCAACGCGGCCCCGATGACCCGCTCGGACGTCCAGAAGAAGCTCCGGGACCTCGCCAAGTACCGCAACATCGTCGAGGTCCGCGACGCGGCCGTGAACCCGCGCTACGCCGACCGCATGATGCGCCGGCTCAAGAACGCGAAGAACGAGGAGCTGCGCGCCCGCGCGAAGCTCATGTCGACCACGCCCAAGTTCTGGCTGGCCTCGCAGGCGGCCGACTTGCCGGGCGTGTCGCGCCGCTACCTGCTGGCGCGCTGGGTGACCTCGAACGAGAACCCCTACTTCGCCAAGTCGCTGGTCAACCGCATGTGGGGCCAGTACATGGGCCGCGGCATCGTCGATCCCATCGACGACTTCAACAGCTTCCAGGCGCCGTCGCACCCCGAGCTCCTGAAGCTCCTCGCCGAGGACTTCCGCGCGAGCGGGCACGATCTGCAGCGCCTGCAGAAGATCCTGCTCAACTCCGCGACGTACCAGCGCAGCTCGCGTTGGAGCGCCGAGGAACAGCCGGACCCGGCGCTGTTCGCGAAGGCGCCGGTTCGCTCGCTCAACACGGAGCAGCTCTACTTCGCCCTCGTCCGTGCCACGGGCATGGAGAAGCGCCTCGATCGCGTCTCACGCCGCAACGGCCAGGCGATCCAGCGCGCCATCTTCTCGACCTTCACGTTCGTCTTCGATGACGACGAGGGCAAGGCCGAGGAGGACTTCTCCGGCAGCATTCCGCAGGGCCTGTTCCTCATGAACGGCGAGCTGATCCAGCGCGCCTTGAGCGGCGGCCGCGACCTGCCCTCGGGTGCGTCGGACAGGCAGCGCCGCAACCGCCGCAACCGCATGCGCAACCGTCCCGCGCAGACCATGCTCGAAGACCTGCTTCGCACGGAGACGAGCGACAGCGCTCGCGTCGATCAGCTCTACGTGCGCGCCTACGGACGCCACGCCGATGCGGCCGAGCGCCGCGGCGCCGTGAGTTTCGTGAAGTCCAAGGGCGGCGGTGCCGCGGCCTACGAGGACTTCTTCTGGGCCATCCTCAACTCCGCCGAGTTCATGACGAACCACTAGTCGGCCGCCACGAGACCAACCCGCCAGCCCCCGTTCTGCATCCTTCAGGAGTCCGTCATGTGCAAGCAATGTGACAACGCCACGCCCGCCCCCGTCTCGCGCCGCAACGTCCTGCGCTACAGCGCGGGCGCGATGGCCGCCGCCGGTGTGCTCGCGACGCCCTTCCGCCACGTCTTCGCGGAGGAAGGCACGGATCAGGTAGACAAGGCCATCGCGAACCGAGGCAAGGCCAAGCAGGTCATCGTGCTCTACATGAGCGGCGGCGCGAGCCACCTCGATACGTTCGATCCGAAGCCGGGTGCCGCCACGCAGGGCGACACGCGTGCGATCGACACCAACGTGACGGGCGTCAAGATCGCGAAGACATTGCCCCAGATCGCCAAGCACATGAACGACATCGCGCTGATCCGCGGCATGTCCAGCAAGGAAGGCAACCACGAGCGTGCGCGCTACTTGATGCACACCGGCTACCCGCCGACGCCGACCGTGGTCCACGCGGGCCTCGGCTCGATCGTCTCGCACGAGATGGGCGTCAAGACGGCCGAGCTGCCCGAGTACATCGCCATCAACGGCCCGGGCGCACGTCCCGGCTACCTCGGTGTGCACCACGCCCCCTTCGCGATCCAGGTCCGTGCCCCCGAGGGCGGCTCGGACGAGCGCGGTCGCCGCCAGCGGCCCGGCCAGAAGACGGGCGGCGCCGTCGTGCAGAACCTCACGCTGCCCAAGGGCGTCACGAAGGAGCGTCGCGACGAGCGCGTCGGCTTCCTCGAGAAGCTCAACCAGCGCTTCAGCAAGGACCGTACGAAGAGCGTCGGCGAGGCGCAGCAGGCCATGTTCGAGCGCGCCCGGCGCCTGATGGACTCGCCCAAGAACACCGCCTTCGATCTCAAGAGCGAGAAGGCCTCCACGATTGCGCGCTACGGCAAGACGCGCTTCGGCATGGGCTGCCTCATGGCCCGCCGGCTCATCGACGAGGGCGTCAAGTGCGTCGAGGTCCTCATGGGCGGCTGGGACACGCACGACGACGGATTCAACAAGGTCCGTGGACTCAACGCACAGCTCGACCCGGCCGTCGCCGCGCTGATGGACGACCTCAAGTCGTCCGGCAAGTTCGACGAGACGCTCATCGTGTGGGTTGGCGACTTCGGTCGCACGCCGCGCATCGACACGGGGCGTAACGGCCGCGGTCACTACCCGCGCGCCTGGTCGGCGTGGCTCGCCGGCGGCGGCGTCCAGGGCGGCCGCGTGATCGGCAAGACCGACGCGAAGGCCGAGACGGTCGTCGACGGCGCAGTGAAGCCCGAGGACTTCTACGCCTCGATCATGCACGCCACCGGCATCGATGCGTCGAAGACCTTCTACACAGGCCAGGGTCGGCCGATCCAGATCGTCTACAAGGACGGCCGCGTCGTGAAGTCGCTGTTCGCCTGATCTGAGCGCGAAGCGCTCAGATCAACGGGCCCACGCTACGCGCATCCTGCTCGCGAAGCTCGCAGGATGGCGCCTAGTCGTCGCGGGACGGCGGGCGGCGGCCGCGCTTCGTGTCCCCTCGGCGCCGCTTGCCCTCGATCCGGCGCCTCTGCGACGCACGCGTCGGCTTCGTCTTGCGCCGCTTGCGCTGCCGCACGAGCGCTTCACGCAGCAGCGCGGCGAAGCGCTCGATCGCGTCGTCCACGTTGCGGGACTGCTCACGGTGGCGCTCGCTCGTCACGAGCAACTCCCCCTCCTCGGTGAGACGCGGGGCGAGCTTCTCTTCGAGCCGTGCGCGATCCTCGTCGCTCAGCGACGGAGACGCCCGCAACCCCCAGCGCAGCAGCACCTTGCTCGAGGTCTTGTTCACATGCTGGCCGCCGGGGCCGCCCGAGCGGGCATAGGACAACTCCACCTCGTGCGCGGGGATGCGCAGGCGCTCGTTGATCTCGATGAGGGCGGGCAGGCGAGCCATGCCCCCCATTCTGCCGTGGGGAGGCGCGCTGTGCCGCGCGACGTCCTGCAGGCGGAGCTCCTGGGGTAGGCTCCCCGCATGCAGGTAGAGGTCACCCCCGAACGAGGCAAGGCCCGGCGCAGGCTGCGCCGCGCCGGCGCGACGGTGCTCTACGAAGACAACCACCTGATCGGCCTCAGCAAGAGCGCCGGGCTGCTCTCCCAGGGCGGGCCGAAGGGCGTCATCTCGCTGCCCGAGCTGCTCGACGCCTACCGGGGCGAGGCCGAGGGCAAGCCGGGCCGCGCCTACATCGGCCTCGTCCAGCGCCTCGACCGCAACGTCTCGGGTGTGATGATCGTCGCCAAGACCTCCAAGGCCGCCGGTCGCCTCTCGAAGCTCTTCCGCGATCGATCGCCGGAGCTGAAGAAGACCTACCTCGCGTGGGTCGAGAGGGTCCCCGAGGAGGATCACGCCGAGCTGGTGCACGTGCTCCGGCGCGATAGCGGCATCACGCGCATCGCCGCTCCAGGCGACGACGACGGGCGCGAGGCACGGCTCAGCTACGACGTGGTCGCGCGCGGCCATCGCGCCGCGCGGCTGCAGATCGCGCTGGGCACGGGCCTGCCGCACCAGATCCGGTGCCAGCTGGCGTTCGTCGGGCATCCCATCCTGGGCGACCTGAAGTACGGCGGCGAGCCCGCGAAGCGGCCTGCGCTGCACGCGTACCGGCTCGAGTTCCCGCATCCCATCGGAGGCAAGATCCTCACGGTGGAGGCGCCGATTCCGACCGATCTCGTGAAGATCGATGTACGCCGGCTGTTGCGGCCGCTCGCCCAGCCCCCGTCGTAGGTACGCTGCCGGTATGACGATCCATGTGCACGTCCTGGGTACGGCGCAAGACGGCGGCTTCCCGCATGCGGGCTGTGCGTGCGCCCACTGCGAGCACGCGCGCGAGAACCCGCTGCTCCGCCGCAAGGTGTCCTGCATCGCCGTCGTGGGCGAGACGGGCAAGTGCTTGGTGGTCGATGCCACACCGGACTTCGCCACGCAGCTCGCAGACCTCGCCAAGGCGTCGGGGCGCGAGACGGTCGGCCTCGAGGCCCTCATCCTCACGCACGCCCACATCGGCCACTACCTGGGCCTGGCCATGCTCGGCAAGGAAGCGATGAGCGCGCAGGGCGTGCCGGTGCACTGCACTGCGAGCATGCGGCGCTTCCTCGAGCAGAACCGCCCGTGGTCGCATCTGATCGACCGCGACGAGATCCGCATCGAACCTCTCGGACCCGGCGAGATGCTCTCGTTCGACGGCGCCGAGATCCACCCCTTCCTCACGCCGCATCGCGGCGAAGACACCGACACGATCGGCGTCGAGATCCGCGGCCCGTCGCGCACGCTCATCTACGTCTCGGACGCCGATGTGTTCCCGCCGGCCCTGGCCGCGCGCATCGAGGACGCCGATGTCGCGCTCATCGACGGCACGTTCTACGCCCGCGACGAGCTCCCCCACCGCGAGATCCTCGAGGTGCGCCATCCCTTCGTGACCGAGAGCGTCGAACGCTTCGCCAACGCGCGCGGCGACGTGTATTTCATCCACCTCAACCACACGAACGCGCTGCTGTCGCCCGAGCCGCCTGCCCTGCCCGACGGGTTCCGCGTGGCGCGCGAGGGCGACGCCTTCGCGCTCTAGACGCTGTCTTCCGGCAGGAAGGGATGCGGATCGGCATGCACGTGCACCTGCGCGCCAGGCAGGGCAGCCTCCACGGCCTTGGCGACGCGATCCGAGAGCAAGTGCGCTTCGGGGAAGCTGAGCTCGCGATCGAAGGCGACGTGCATCTCGATGAAGATGTCGGGGCCGGACTTGCGCGTGCGCAGGTTATGGACGTCGAAGGCCTCGGGCACCTGCTCGGCGATCGTGGCCCGGATCCGGTCGATCTGTTCGGTCGAGAGGCTCGCATCCATCAGCTCGCGCGCTGAGCTGCGCAGCACGCGGAACGCGGTCCACAGCACGATGAGCGCCACGGCGCACGACACCGCGCCGTCCACCCAGTGCCAACCCGTCGCCTTCACGATGAGCAGGGACGCGAGCACGCCGAGGTTCATCCACACGTCGGACGTGTAGTGCGCGGCATCGGCCTGCAGCGCGACCGAGCCCGTCCGTCGGCCCGTGCGCAACAGGAGCCAGCCGATCCAGGCACTGGCGACGAGCGAGAGCAGCATCACGCCGATGCCCACCTCGCCGTGGGCCAGCTCGTAGCCGCCTTGGATGAGCCGGTTCGCGCCGCCGACACCGAGGTAGAGGCCGACGAAGAGGATCAGCAGCCCCTGGCCGAGCCCCGCGATGCCCTCCGCCTTGCCGTGGCCGTACCGATGCTCGTCGTCCGCAGGCTGCCCGGCGACACGCACCGCGAAGAAGTTCACGCTCGAGGCGATCACATCCATCACGGAATCGGTCAGAGCGGCGGCGACCGCCAGCGAGCCGGTCATGACGACCGCCGCCAGCTTGGCCAGCGCCAGCACCGTCGCCGTGATGACGCTCAGCCGCGCGACCCGCAGATTCGTCGCAGCGCACTCGTCACGGCCGAGCCCCGCGGGCTCGTCACCAGGCGGGTGAGGCCTATTCGGGGGATGACTGTGATGCAGGCCCATCTACGCTCTCTGGCTCTGATGACCAACGCGCCTCGAGCTTCTCCATGCGCCCGATCAGCGTCGCGTTCTGCTTGCGTAGCTTCTCCAGGTCGTCCGACATGCGCGCGACCTCGGGTGCGCGGCCACCGGCCTTGCCCAGCCGCAGGGACGCGGCCTTCGCCTCGCGGCGCACGCGGCCGTCCGGATGGCGCGCGGGCGCGCCGGCCAGGATGCCGACGCCGCGAGGATCGCCGATGGCTCGCAGGGCCGCAGCCGCGGAGATCACGATGCGGAGGTCGGACTCCTCGCTGCGATCGGCGAGGGTCTCGAGGATCGGCTCCCGAAGGGCCATGCGCTGGCCGACCGCACCCAGCGCGCGGATCGCCGCGGCGCGCAGGCGCGGATGCCGGCCGTAGGCGCTGGCGCTCGTGATGGCGTCGACCACGTCCTCGCTGCCCAGCGCGGCGAGGCCCTGCACGCAGCCGATCCGAATCGCCTCGGCCCAGGCGTCCTTGCTCTCGAGAGCGGCGAGCAGCGCCGCCTTGGCACCCGCAGCACGCGTGCGGCCGAGCGCCGTCGCGGCCGCGGCCTCGACGAACTGCGACGCATCGCCGTTCTCCAAGACGCCGGCGAGCGCCGCGCCGGCGACGTCGTCGTGTCGGAACGCGCCGAGCGCGATCACCAGGCCCTTGCGGGACTTCGGATCCTCGCACGTGCCCAGCGCAGCAATGAGCGCGTCCCGCGCAGCCATCGTGCGCATGCCGGAGAGAGCCTTGGCGCACTCCGCGGCCAGCCCGTGGAAGGCGGTCGGAAGCTCGGCGGCGAGCGCCGCGACGTTCTCGGGTGTCGGCTCCTCCGTGAGCGCGTGCGCCGCGCGGATGCGGGCCGCCAGCGGCGCGTCGCTTGCGAGCGTCGCACGGCTGGCCTTCGCCGGCTGCTCGAGCTTGATCACGGCCAAGAGGTCGCCGTCGGGATCGACCTCGACGCGCGCCGGCTCGTTCTCGAGCGCCACATGGAACGTGTGGTCGCGCCGGGTCATGGGGAAGCTGTTCTCGCAGCGCGTGCCGTCCTGCGCCGTGACGTGCACGTCCACGTTCGCGCGGAAGACGTCGACCATCTCGTCTCCGGTCTTCTGGGTCTGCGTCACGGTGACCGCCAGGAGCTTCGTCGCGGCGTCCCAGGCGTAGGACACCGTGAGCTCCGGATGGCCGGCGTGATAGACCCACTGGTCCAGGAACCAGTCGAGATTCCGTCCCGTGGCCGCCTCGATGGCGACCCGCAGATCCTCGGTGACGACGCTCCCGCCCCGGTTCAGCTCGGCGTAGGTCGTGATGGCGCGCCAGAACGCGTCCTCACCGAGCTCCCTGCGCAGCATGTGCAGCACGCAGCTGCCCTTCTCGTAGAGGTGGTGATCGAAGAGGTCGATCGGCTCCTCGAAGCGGCGATCGACGATCGCGCGGCGGTACTCGCCGGCGTCCTCGGTCCGGTAGTTGGCAGCCTGCTGGAAGCGCTCCCACGCCGCGGAATCCGGGCCCTCGGCATGCTCCTTCCAGACGACCTGCGTCCACGTGGCAAAGCCCTCGTTGAGCCAGGCGTGCGGCCACTCGCGGCACGTGAGCAGATCCCCCCACCACTGGTGGGCAAGCTCGTGAGCGATGAGGTCATCGAGGTCGAAGTCGAGCGCGGCCCGGTCGTCGTAGAGCACGAGATCGATCAGCGTGGTCGCCGACGTGTTCTCCATGCCGCCGAAGATGAAGTCCTCGACGACGACCTGCGCGTACTTCTCGTAGGGGTAGGGCACGCCGAAGCGCTCGCTGAGATGCTTGACCATCTCGGCGGTACGACCGAAGGCGCGCTCGGCGATGGCGCGCCGGCCCTTGGGCACGTAGGCCGTGAGCGGGACGGGGTCGTCGCCGAGGACCAGCTCCTCGAACGCACCGACGCACAGTGTGACGAGGTAGGCACTGTGCTCGGCCTCCTGCGACCAATGCCACGTGACCGTGCCGTCGGCGTGCGTCGTCTTGCCCTGCAGCGCGCCGTTGCTGACGGCCGTGTACTTGGCGGGCACGCGCGCGAGGACCTCACTGGAGAACTTCTCCGTGGGATGGTCGAACCCCGGAAACCAGTACCGGCTGTCCTCATCCTGGCCCTGGGTCCAGACCTGGTACGCCTTGTCGGGGTAGCCGGCGTCCGGATGGATGAAGTAGATGCCCCGGCGCGGGGTGCCGCTGTAGCGGACCGTGACCGTTCCGGACTCGTCGAACGCGAGCGCGTGCCGCAGGTCGATGTAGAGGTCTTCGCCATCCTGGCGGAAGGTGAGTTCGGCCCCGCTCTCGTCGCTGGCGCCCTCGATGGCCAACTCCCCCGCATGCAGGTGGAGGCGGGCCATGTCGTCGGACAGCGACGTGAAGTCGTGCGTGACGCTGCCCTCGATCGCGATGACCTCAGGGTCGAGCGCGATCTCGATGCGCGTGTGCCGGATGTCGGCGCTGCGGTCGGGCGCGTAGCGCCGCTCGGTGCCGGGGAACACGAACGGCTCGCGTCCACCCCCACCGGCGCTCATGCGGCGACGGCCGCAGCCAAACTCGAGGTGTCCGTAGGCGGCCATGAGCGTCTCCGTCACTTGTCCTTGCGGTCGTCGGCGCGTTTCTTCTCGTCGTCGTCATGGTCGTCATGGTCGTGATCGTGGCCGTCGTCGTGCGCATGGCCGTGACCACCGTCTTTGGCCTTGCCCTTGCGCGAGCCGCCCCCGGTGCCCTTGCCCGTGCCCTGGCCGGAGCCACCGCCCGTGCCCTTGCCGGTGTGGCTGCCGTCCTTGGACTTCGCGGGCCCATGCTGGTGCCCCGAGTGGTCGTGGTGGTCATGCGCACCGTGGCCGTGCCCGTCGTGGTCGTGGTCGTGGCCGGAGAGCTCGTGAACCGCGACCATCAGCCCGAGCCCGACCAGCAGCGCCAGGACCGTCGAGATCAGCTCCGTGCCGCGCGCACGCTTGCGCATCTCGGGGACGAGATCGGCGCACGCGATGTAGAGGAAGCCGCCCGCCGCGACCGGCACGAGGAACTGGGCAAGCCCATGGTCGCCCGCCGTAGCGAGTACGAATACGGCGCCGAGCACGGCGGCCAGGCCGCTCAGGAGATTGAGCAGGATGGCCTTCTTGGCGCTGAAGCCGGCATGCAGCAACACACCGAAGTCACCGAACTCCTGCGGAATCTCGTGCAGCGCGACCGCGATGGTGGTCGCCAAGCCGGCTTCCGGGCTCACGAGCCACGCACCGGCGATGAGCATGCCGTCGATGAGGTTGTGGAGGCCGTCGCCGATCAGATTCATCCAGCCGAAGCTGTGGATGCCGTGCGGACCATGGTCGTGCACGTCCTCACCATGGTGGTGCCAGTGCAGCACACCCTCGATGAGGAAGAAGCCGAGCAGCCCCGCAAGGACGCCGTAGGCGATCGTCGCGGTGAAGCCGCCCTGCTCCGCGACCGCGTGCGGCAGGAGATGCAGGAAGGTGTCGCCGAGCAGGGCTCCCGCGGCGAGCGCAATGAGCAGCGGCAGCAGGGACTTCACCCAACCGCGACCAAGCAGCACGAGGGCGCCGAGGACGGACAGCAGGCTGATGGCCGTGACGGCCGTGAGGACGGGGATGGTTTCGGAGGGCATCGGCTCTCTTCGTGGTCTAGAGGTTGCGGCGGTACTTGCCGCCGACCTCGTAGAGCGCATTCGTGATCTGCCCCAGCGATGCGTGGCGCACGGTTGACATCAGTTCCTCGAAGACGTTGCCGCCCGCGCGAGCGACTTCCTTCAGGCGTACGAGCGCGGCCGCGGTATCGCCGGCGTGTTCGGCCTGGAACGACGCGAGGTGATCGAGCTGGGTCTGCTTCTCCTCCGTCGTCGCCCGGGTGAGCTCGGCGACGGCGGGGGTCATGTCCTCGGCGTCGTCCGGCAGGAAGGTGTTGACGCCGATGATGGGCAGCGAGCCGTCGTGCTTGCGCTGCTCGTAGTAGAGGCTCTGGCTCTGGATCTCGCCGCGCTGGTATTGCGTCTCCATCGCGCCGAGCACACCGCCACGGTCGTTGATGCTCAGGAACTCGTCCAGCACGGCACCCTCGACGAGATCGGTCAGATGATCGACGAAGTAGCTGCCCTGGAGCGGGTTCTCGCTCTTGAGCCAGCCGAGCTCGCTCGTGTTGATGAGCTGGACGGCCATCGCGCGGCGCACGCTCTCCTCGGTCGGGGTCGTGATGGCCTCGTCGTAGGCGTTCGTGTGCAGCGAGTTGCAGTTGTCCTGCAACGCGAGCAGCGCCTGCAGGGTCGTGCGGATGTCGTTGAACTGGATCTCCTGCGCGTGCAGGGAACGTCCGCTCGTCTGGATGTGGTACTTCAGCTTCTGGCTGCGCCGGTTGCCGCCGTAGCGCTCGCGCATCGCCACCGACCAGATCCGCCGGGCGACGCGACCGATGACCGTGTACTCGGGATCGAGTCCGTTGCTGAAGAAGAAGGACAGGTTCGGCGCGAACTCGTCGATGTGCATCCCGCGCGCGAGGTAGTACTCGACGAGGGTGAAGCCATTGGCGAGGGTGAAGGCCAGCTGGCTGATCGGATTCGCCCCGGCTTCGGCGATGTGGTACCCGCTGATCGACACGCTGTAGTAGTTGCGCACCTTCTTGCGGATGAAGTACGCCTGGATGTCGCCCATCATCTTCAGCGCGAAGTCCGTGCTGAAGATGCAGGTGTTCTGGGCCTGGTCCTCCTTGAGGATGTCGGCCTGCACGGTCCCGCGCACCATCATGAGCGTGCGGTCGCGAATGCTCGTCCACTCGTCGGGGGTCGGAGCGCGCCCCTGCTCCTTCTCGAAGGCCGCCGTCTGCTGGTCGGTGGCGGCATTGAGGTACATCGCGAGAATGATCGGCGCCGGGCCGTTGATCGTCATCGACACCGAGGTGTTGCGATCGCACAGATCGAAGCCGCTGTAGAGGATGCGCATGTCGGCGAGCGTGCAGACCGACACGCCGCTCTCCCCCACCTTGCCGTAGATGTCCGGCCTCAGGTGCGGGTCCTCGCCGTACAGCGTGACCGAGTCGAACGCCGTAGAGAGCCGTGTTGCCCGCGCGCCGCTCGAGAGGTAGTGGAAGCGCTTGTTCGTCCGCGCGGGCGTGCCCTCGCCGGCGAACTGGCGCTTCGGATCCTCGTCGACGCGCTTGAAGGGGAAGACGCCGGCCGTGTAGGGGAACTCGCCGGGCACGTTCTCGAGCAGCAGGAAGCGCAACGCGGCGCCGGGCTCGTCGATGGCCGGCAGGGTCACCTTGGGAATGCGAAGTCCCGAGAGGGACTCGGTGGTCGCGCGCGCGGTCAGCGGGTGGCCGCGGACCTCGTAGACGATCTCGTCGCCCGCGTACTTCGTTCGCATGGCGGGCCAGGCGGCGAGCAACTCGGCCGCGCGCGGGTCCAGGCGCTTGCGGGCACGCTCGAGGGCTGCTTCCAGGCCCGGGCGTGCCGTCTCGTCCTCGATCAAGGCGAGCGCGCCCTCGAGGTGAGCGACGTCGCGGGCGAGCTGCCCCTGTTGGTCGGCCCAGGCGCGGTAGTCGCGCACCGAACGCACGATCTCGGCCAGGTAGCTGGTGCGGTCCGCCGGGATGATCGCGCCGTGCGTCTCGCCGTTGCGCTCCGCGGCGGACGGCGGCAGACGGAACGGGGGCGCCTTGCCTCCGAGGGCGCCGGCGCGCAGGGCCAGCGCGCGGAAGAGATCGTCGACGCCGCGGTCGCAGAAGCGGCTTGCCACCGTGCCGAAGACGCCGAGGTCTTCCTCGGGCGCCTCGAAGGCCTTGCGGTTGCGCCGGACCTGCTTGCGCACGTCGCGCAGTGCGTCCGCGCCGCCGCGTCGGTCGCTCTTGTTGACGGCCACGAGGTCCGCGTAGTCGAGCATGCCGATCTTCTCGAGCTGCGAGGCGGCGCCGTACTCCGGCGTCATCACGTAGAGCGAGAGGTCGGAGAGTTGGCTGACCTCGGTGTCCCCCTGCCCGATACCGCTGGTCTCGACGATCACCCAGTCGAAGCCGGCGAGACGGCAGAAGCGCACCGCGTCTTCGGTGGCCTCGGACAGCTCGCCGCGCGCGCCGCGCGTAGCGAAGCTGCGCATGTAGGCGCGCGGATGCGGCAGCGAGTTCATGCGGATGCGGTCGCCGAGCAGCGCGCCGCCGGTCTTGCGGCGGGACGGATCGACGCTGATCACCGCGACGGTCGCGTCGTCGCTCAGCTCGAGGAACCGCAGGACGAGCTCATCGACGAGCGAGGACTTGCCCGCGCCCCCTGTGCCGGTGACCCCGATCACGGGCGCGCGCTCGTTCTGGGGGATCTGATCCACGGCCAGGCGCAGGGCGCCGCCCAGCGGCGTGTCGCCGAAGCCCTCCTTCTCCGCGGCCGTCAGGCACTGGGCCAGCAAGCGCTGGTCGCTCGCGCTGACGTCGGGCAGCGTCGGCGAAGCCGTGTCGATCACGCTCGGCAGCGGGACCGCGGCCTCCTCGAGCATGATGTCGATCATGCCCTGCAGGCCCATCTTGCGACCGTCCTCGGGCGTGAAGATCCGCGTGACGCCCGCGGCGTGCAGCGCCGCGACCTCCTCGGGCACGATGACGCCCCCGCCGCCGCCGAACAGCTTGATGTGCTCGGCGCCGCCCTCTCTCAGGAGCTCGAGGGCATAGCGGAAGTACTCGTTGTGGCCGCCCTGGTAGGACGAGATGGCAATGCCCTGGGCATCCTCGGCGATCGCGGCGCGGACGACCTCGTTGACCGAGCGGTTGTGGCCCAGGTGGATCACCTCGGCGCCGGAGTCCTGCAGGATGCGGCGCATGATGTTGATGGCGGCGTCGTGGCCGTCGAACAACGAGGCGGCAGTCACGAACCGCACAGGCTGGGCGCAGACGGGGGTGACGGTGTCGCTCATGGGGGCCGCACAACGTACCGGCCCGACGCCATGGGCTCAATCCAGGGCGGGGGGGGCGTACGGGCGCGCAAGGCCTGATTTCAGGCCTCAGGCGGGGCGTGGCTCTCGTCGGTGACGGGTCCGACGACCACGGCGACCAGATGCGGCAGGGCCCTGGCGACGAAGCGAAAGCACGCGACGGCGCCCTGGGGGCGCCCTGGCAGGTTCACGACGACCGCGCGGCCCGCGATGACCCCCGCCGTCGCCCGGCTGCCAAGGGCGTGGATCGTGCTGTCGACGCTCCGGCGGCGCATCTCCTCGCCGAGACCGGGGATCTCGAAATCAACGACTTCGAGGGTTGCCTCGGGCGTCACATCCCGAGGGCCGACACCCGTCCCGCCCGTCGTGAGGACGAGCGGCGCGAGGCCCGCGGATGCGAGGAGGGCGGCCGCGATGGCCGCCCGCTCATCCGCCACCGTGCGCACGTCGACCAGATCGAACCCGGCCTCGGTCAGCACCGGTCGCAGCAGGTCGGCCGTCTCGTCGGCGCGCTCGCCGGACGCGGCTCGATCGCTGATCACGAGGAGGCTCGTCTTCACGCTCATACCACCCCCTCGGGATGCACGCCCTCCTGGGCGAGGATGCCCAGCACCCATTCGTACTCGCGCGCCAGCGCCTCGACGAGGTCGAAGCCCGAGCCGGCCGCGCGCTCCGCGTCAGGCAGCACGTCCCACGTGTAGGTCTCGATCTCGATGTGATCGGTCAGGCCGTCGCGGGCGGTGGCACGCAGCGCCCGCTCCAGATCGGGCTGCGTCGTGCGCAGGGGCCCCACGCCTTCGTGCCGGAACACCGGCACGTGGAAGTGGCTGCGCCACGGGCCGCGCGCCTGCCAGACCGGATCGTCAAGCACCACGCCGAGGTCGTCAGCGACGTGCACGACGCCGTCCTCGTCCCGGGCGCTCACCTGATGCAGGTACACGGGCTCGTCGAACGCGGCGAGGGCCGCGCGCCCGTCCGCGTCGGTCGGATCGGGAAGCTCGAGCGCGCACGAAGCCTGCAGCTTCGCGACGGCGATGCCGTCGGCCGCGAGCGCCGCGAGGTTGGCCTCGACGTCTTCCCACTCGACGGCCTGGTGGCAGACGTCGTAGCAGACGCCGATGTGCGCCTTCAACTCGGGCGCGTCCGCCAACACGTCGGCGAGGGGCCCCGCGAAGAACGCGCGCAGCTCCGCGGTGGTCTCGAGCGTGCAGCCGGGCTCGGGCTCGATGCCCAGCGTGATGTGCTTGCCCGTGTTGCGTGCGGTCTGATGCAGCCCACGTAGTACGCCGAGGAGGTTGCGCGCGCAGGTGCGCTGCTCGTCGGCGCCGCCGCCCCAGCCCTTCCAGGAGAGCGGGGACGTGCTGAGCGAGAGGCGCTCGGCACCGGACGGCAGCAGCGCCAGCACGGTGGCGAAGGCCTGTGTGTAGGCCGCGCGCGGCAGCTCGGTCCACGCAGGCCTGTAGACCTCGTCCTTCAGCGGCTTGCCATGGAAGTCGCCGTGGACGAACGCGTTGCCGCTGAAGATGTGCAGATCGTGCGCTTCGAGGAGATCAGGCAGACCGCCCAGGCCCCCGGGGTCGCGCAGCAGCTCGGCGATGCCCGCCCAGCTCCAGCGCACCGCGAGGCCGAAGGGGCCCTCGACGCCCAGCCGCTGGCGTAGCGGCAGCACGGTGTCGTGGATCGCGTCGCGCGTGGAGGCGGCGTCGCCGCCCGGGTGGACGTTCATCCCGTAGGCGAGCCAGAGGGTCCGGCCGTCGGAGGTGGTGAGGCGCACGGGCGGCAGCGTACCGCGAGCGCCCGCGTAGGATGCCTGCATGCGCCGCCTCCTCCCGCTTCTGCTCTTGCTCCTCGCGGCCTGCGGCGACGAGCGCGCTGGAGGCCCCCCGCCGGACGAGCTGCCGGGCGATCCCGAGGAGGCGCTCGCCTGGGTGCGCGCAGCGGAGGATGACGACGCGGAGCTACGCCGACGCCTCGGCCTCTGGCGCTTCGACGGCGACTTCGAGTCCATGCCGGAGACGCAGCAAGCGGTGACGTGGCGCCTGCAGCTGGCGCTGCGTGCCGGCGACGTCGAGGCGGCCGCCGAGGACGTCGAGCTGCTGGAGGAACACTTCGACGGGCAAGGGGAACATCCAGAGGGACGCGAGTTCACGTCGGACGCGATCCGCCTCGGTGTGTTCGAGGAGGCCTTGAACGAGGCGCGGCGGCGCAGCGAGGGCCCGAAGCCGGACGCGAGGGCCGCGCGCAGCGCCCTGGACGTCGCACGGGCACAGCTGCACGACGGCGACGTCGAAGACCTCGCCCGGCTGGCGGGCATCTCCGCGTGGGTCCGGAGCGGCCGGGGCGTCAAGCTCCTCACGCGGCTCGGCTCCGACGCCCCCATCAGCCCCAAGGTGGACGCCACCCTCGTCCTGATCGTGGACGACTTCAGCTTGGGCGAAGGCATGTTGACGGAGGTCTTGAAGCAGTGGACGCGTGACCACGCCGAGCGCCGCTTCGACCGCGTGCTGGTGCCGCTGCTGCGGGGTCAAGTGCGCATGGGCCTGCGCTTGGTCCCGGTGGAGGACGAGGCAGAGGAGCTGGCCTCGTTCGCGACGCGTGCGAAGGACATCGGCCTCGCGCAGGAGACGCCGATCCCGGCGACGGCCCTACGCAAGCTCGGCCTCGACGTCGGGGACGCGGCCATCCTCCTGCTGGACCGCCAGGGCCGCATCGCGGCGCGCCTCTCGGGTCGCGGGCTCGACCTGCGCACGCTCGAGCCCGTACTCCAGAAGCTCCTCACGCGCTGAACGCGGGGGACGCAGGGCCTTGCCCCGGCACCTGGGTCACGTGGGCGGCCACAAGGGCCGCCCCTACCCGTAAGGGCGCACGACAGAGGCAGCGTCCCGGGCGGCCACAAGGGCCGCCCCTACATCGGGCCTTGTCCCGTCCTGGCGCCACATGTGGTTCAATTCCGAACCTGGCAGCCGCTGGCGACTAGAGCTTGAAGGTGAGGCCGGCGAAGCCACCAAAGTCGATCGTGGCCTGCTGGTCCTCGAGGTTCTCGGTGAACCCGATCTCGAACTCGATACGCTCGCTGATGTCGGCCTTCATCGCCACGTTGATGTAGGCGCTGATGCCCGGGTAGGCGGCGAGATTCTTGACCAGGCGGCTCGCCGCGTTGACCTCGATGATGAAGCTGTGGCTCTGGTTCCACGCGAACTCGAGCGCCACGAAGCCCTGGCCACGCACCGACTCGTACTCGATGCCATCGAGGGAGGTGTCGCTGAACCATGTGCCGCCGAGGCCCGCGTACAGGTCCCAGCGATGCCCGAGCTGCTTCGCCACCACGAACTGCAAGCCGACGTCGACACCGCCGCTGTCGTACGGATCCGTGCCGGTCGGCAGCGCGAGACGGGTGATCACCGAGCCGCGCCAGTCCGAGCGGCAGCAGGGCTGGATCACGTTCCAGTGCGCCTCGAGCTCGATGTTGCCGAGGCCGACGCCGCGCTTGTCGTCCCACGAGATCGCGTTGAACGCGTCGTCCCGCCCGTTGACGAAGTAGGAGTCGTTGGTGAAGAACGGGCGGCCGTTGTCGAGGAACCCGAGCGGTTCGGTCAGCTCGTGGAACCAGTCGATGGGACCGTCCATGAAGCCGGCACCGCGCCACTGGAGCGGCACGCGGATCCCGACGCTCAGGCGCGGGTAGAGGCCGTAGCGGAGGTTGAGCTCGGTCGTCTGATGCTCGCCGTCGACGATGAAGCGACGGTCGGCGGGCGTGGGACCGATGTTGCTCTGGTTCCAGCCGAAGTCGTTGCCCCGGTCGACGTGGAACTTCACGATCCACGAGCGGTAGGGCAGGGGATCCGGCGCACTCGCCGGCAGGGTCAGCTTGGGCTGCGCGAGGATCCACTCGTCCCGGATCTCGCTCGGACCCTTCGGCGCCCACGCGTCGCGCAGGATCTCGTAGCGCCCAGGCCGGGGCTGGCGCGTCAGACGCGGCTGCCGGACGGTGACCTGGTCGGCCCGCGCCCCGGCGGGCACGGCGATGCTCGTCGGACGCAGGTCCTGCGCGACGGCCTCGGCGGTGGTGAGTGCGCCATGCAGAATGCAGGCAACGATGGCGAACGCAGTACGCATGGCTGGGTGGATCCCTCCGGGGCGGACTCTAGCAAGGAATTGCCCGGAACTGGCGCCAGGCCCGCTATCCAACGTCGCGCCCCGGACGCGGGTCCCGGCGCCAGACGTTGCGCATGAGGCGACGGCGCTCCCGGGGATCGGACGCGGCGCGGGCCAGGGTGCGCATGCCGCGGCGGGCAGCGAAGCGGTGACCGACCGCGCGACCGTCGTCGCCCACGCCGCGGAAGACGCGCGCCAGGACGTCATGCAGGCGCACGTCGTCGGCTCGGTTACGGCGTGTGACCTCGAGCAGCGAGGAAGCCGCGACCGCGGCCGCCCGTGCTTCTTCGAGGCGTCCGGCCGTCCGGAGCGCGTCGGCCAGGTGCGCGTAGCACGTCGCGCGTAGATCGACGGGCAAGTGTGTGTCGGCACCGAGCAGCTCGAATCCGGCGCACGCCTCCTCCACGCGCCCCGCCGCCATGTGCAGGCGCGCGGCCGCCATGCGCCCGACAGCCTTCTGGGGTCCGACGGGGAGGATGTCGCGCGCACGGCCGGCGTCGCCAGACCGCAAGCTCGCGTCCACGAGCGCGGCGCGGGCGCGATCGGCCTCCTCTTCGAAGCCGGCACTGCGAAGATCGCGCTCGCAGCGCACGAGCAGATGATCTGCGCCGGGCACGCCGGCGCGGAGGTCGGCGCGCGCCAGGACGGCGGCGGCCTTGACGCGCCCGAGCGCCGTGGACGCGAGGCCTGCCGCCATCTCCGCGTGGTGGCGCTCGCGCAGCAGGTCGCCGCAGCCTCGGAAGGCGGAAGCCAAGGCCAGGTGGATGCGCGGCAGCAATCGGCTTGCGCGGCTGGACTCCGCTGCGGCCAGGGCAACGCGCAGGCGATCTGCGGCGCGGTCGTAGTCGTCGAGCCACATGAGCGTCCGGCCCGCGAGCAAGTTCGCCTCGGCCGTACCCCGCGCGTCGCCGAGCAGACGCAAGAGGTTGCCCGCACGCTGCAACGGCTCGAGCGCCGCGGCCAGACGGCCGTGCCGGATCTCGCTGGAACCGAGCGCGAGAAGCAGCTCCCCCGCCGCATGGACATCTCCGTGCATGAGGCGGAGCCGCACGGCACGGCGCCGATGCGACGCGGCCGCACGCGGTCGATCGTCCGCCGTGGCACAGGCTGCGAGCCCCTCGTGCCAGCGGGCGCTGCGCTCCAGATCGCCAGGTGCGCAGGTCGGTGCGGCGTGGCGCCACGCGCGACGGGCGGCGGCCGGATCACCAGCGCTCAGGTCGAGTTTCGCGAGCAGGGCCCAGGCGTCGAAGTGGATGGCGTCCTGTTGGACGGGAAAGCACGGTAGGCCCTCCGCGAGGAGGGTGCGCGCCTCGTCGGCCTGCCTATGACGGGCCTGGGCAAGCAGGTGCGCGGCGGACGGCGTCGCCGACAGCGCGGCGGGGCCGAGCAACGCGCGGGCCGCGGACTCGCGGCCCGCATGCCAGAGGCGGTGCGCGACGTGCGCGACGCCGGCATCCCCGGCCGACAACCGCGCGGCCGCCTCCGCGAGCACGTCGAGATGCCAGCCCTCGGCCGTGCGCAGGACGGGAAGCTGCTCGAGGCACGCGGCGAGGCCCTCGCCGACGGCGCCGGGCTCGCTCCCCATCGCAACGAGCCGCAACCGGCGCACGGCATCGTCGCGATGCGCGCCGCCACGGACGACGCGCCGGGTCCATGCCGCCTCGAGACGCGCGCGCGCACCCGAGCGCGCGGCCGGCGACATGCGCTCACGGTAGGCACGCTGCTTCGCGCGGGTGGCGAAGTAGCGAGCGGACGCCAGACCACCGCGTGCGGCCACGGCCTCGTCGAGCAGGGCGCGGGCGAAGGACCGTTTCACGCCCGCCGCGTCGGCGAGCAGGGCTACGTCGTCCGGGGTGCCCTGGACGGCGGCCACTTCGAGCACGCGACGGGCCGGCGCGCCCTGCGTCCGGATCCATTGCAGGAACGCGCCGCCGGTGCGGCGTCCGTCCGGCCAGGTCTCGGGAGCGCGCGTGACGACGACGCTGCGACCGCGAAGCTCGAGTTCGCCGGCTCGCGCCATGCGGCGGACGGCCTCGATGACGCGCCCGGGCAGTCCATCGCACGTCTTCGTGAGCGCCGGCGCCAGACGCCGAGCGGTGGCCGGATGGCGCAGCCAACGTCGGAGCAGGAGCTCGACCTGCGTCACGCCGAGCGGCTCGACTTCCCACGCGATCTGCGAGACGACACGGGAGGACCCGTCGGTGGCGCCCGCGATGACGCCGAAGCCATGTCCTTGGGCCGAGGGCATGAGGACGGCGAGCGTGGCCTCGTCGAGGTCATGCAGGTCGTCGACGAGCACCGGGCCGATCGGGGCGAGGCGCTCGACCAGGGAACGCACGAGCCGCGGGTCGAGTGCGGAGGCGCCGCGCCGGCTCGGACGGTCGCCCAGCCACGCAGCCAACACGAGGATCTCGTCGCGAGCGAGGGGGTGCACGGCGCGCAGCGCACGCTCGAGGGCAGGCCCGGCCGGCTGGGGGAACACGCGTCGCAACAGCTCGTGGAGCGGGGCCATCGGGATGCGTGCGTCGGGCGCCGGGTGGATACGCAGGAGTCGCGGCGCGCCGGTCTCGCGGATCAACTGGTCGGCCTCGTCGAGCATGCGTGAGATGCCCGCGCCGGAGGGCCCCCAGAGCGTGATCCATCCCGCACCGCGCTGCCGCACCCGCAGCTGCGTCTTGAGACGTCCGAGCAGCGGCTCACGCCCTGTCAGGGGGACCGCGTGGCGGTACTCGAACCAGTCCGGGGCGCCTGAGGGTTGCACGGTCCCCTATCGGCACTTCCCGCGCATGCCCCAAGGCCGAAGCATCCCCCGGCGAGAGGTCCATTGGAAGGCCTCCAGGGCCTAGAGCGCACCGTGGAACAGAGGGCCGCGGACGGTCTCCTCGGTCTGCATCGTGGAGGCCACATGATCCACGATGTCGGCGGCCGCCGAGGGCCGCCCCATGTGGCGGGCGCGGCGAGCCAGAGTGGCCCGCAGATCGGGGTCGTCCAGCAGCTGGACGGTCCGGCAGCGAACCTCTTCCGGGGTCAGGGCGCGGAAGCCCGCGCGCGCCTCGACGACAGCATCTGCGTTGCGCTCTTCCTGCCCGGGAATCGAGCCGGAGATCACCATCGGCCGGCCGGCTGCCATGCACTCCGAGGTGCTCATGCCGCCGCTCTTGGAGATGACGACGTCGGCGACGGCCATGAGGTCGCGCACGTCGTGGACAAAGCCCAGAGGCAGCAGGACCGCGCCCTCCGGCCGAGGCAAGCGGGCGATGCGTCGGCGCAGCCGCTCATTGCGGCCGCACACGGCGATGACCTGGATGTCGCGGCGGTCGCGCCACAGACCGAGGATGGAGCGGCCCATCGGGCCGGCAGCGAAGCCCCCGCTCAAGAACAGCACCGTGGGCCGGTCCGGGTCCAGCCCATAGCGCACGCGCACGCGGGCGAGGTCCGGTTGGGTGGAGAAGTCGGGCCGGACGGGGATGCCCGTGACGTCGATCCGCTTCTCATCGACTCCGTAGGTGAGAACCATGCGTGTCTTCACCAGGTCGCTCGCCACGTAGTAGTGGTCGACCTCGGGGTAGTACCAGTTGCGGTGCGTGTCGTGATCGGTGATCACCGCATGCAACCGAGTGTCGATCTTGCCCTTGCGCAGGGCCCGCCCCAGCAGCTCGGGGGCAAGAAAGTGCGTGCACAGCACCACGTCGGGCTTGCGCTGCTTGACCAGGCGCACGAAGCGCCTGCCGGCGATGACCGTGATGGCGTGGGCGAGGCGTGACGTCTTCTCGTTCGTGATGTCGTAGAGATGGCGCCAGAGCAGCGGGTGCTTGTCGACGAGGCGGATGTAGCCCCAGCGGTAGACGTGCTTGAAGACGTTGTTCGTCAGCGCGACGCAGTCCACATGGGTCGTCTCGATCTCGGGATGCCGCAGCTTCAGCGCGGCGGCCACGGCCTTGCCGGCCATCGTGTGACCGTGCCCCGCCGAGCCGCTGACCACGAGCACACGAGGATTCGAGGGGGACACGACGGCTCCGGTTGGCGCACTCCGGCTGGGGCGGGGCGCGGGATGCTACCACGTTACCTACGGCTCACATGCCTAGCAGCGGCCTCCTTCCCTGCGGCTCGGTCGACCGTCGTCAGCACCCGCGTAGGGGCGCCCCTCGTGGGCGCCCACACCAGCCTGATGTTCGGCCTTGGGCCATGGCGTGACGCATCCGGCTGCTCACCTGCGCCGGGAAGATGGAACGCCGTCCGCGGAAGGGCGACCACAAGGGTCGCCCCTACCCGTAAGGGCACGCGACGGAGGGGGCGTCCCGGGCGACCACAAGGGTCGCCCCTACACGCCCCGAGCCACCGATCGCCCCCGGCATCAAGCTCAGCGCCCTCCCAGTGCGCCGGCTACGAGCAGCCGGAGGTGGCTCCGCAGGTCTCACACTTCTCACACGTGCCGTTGCGCACCATGGTGAACGAACCGCAGTCGGGGCAGGCGTCGCCGGTGTAGCCCTGCAGACGCGCCTTCTCGGCCTCGGTCATCGCCACGCTTCCGCGGTAGCTGAACCGCGCTTCGCGCACCTCGGAGCGGGTCTGGACCGTGACGTTCTCGGCCGACGGCGAGGCCGGCTGCGAGAGCGAGTAGCCGGTGCTCTTGGGACGCAGGGTCTCGCTCGCAAACACGCCTTTCGACGTACCCGCGCCATGCTCGACGCCGTGGCCGTTGCCGTTGCCATTCCCGCCTCCAGCGCCGCTTCCGCTGGCATGTGCCTCGCCGGACGCGCTCCCGTTGGACCCGCCCCCGTCAGCCCCGCCCGCATCAGACCCGCCCGCATCAGACACGTCCTGGGTGACCGTGCGCTCCTCGACGAGCTCTTCGCTGTCGTACTCGGGCGTGGCCTCGCCGGCGTCCGCATCGCCACGGACCGCGTCGGACGTGAGGTCCTCGGGCGTGACCTGCGCGAGATCCTTGCGGTCCAGGTAGGACACAGCCAGCTCGCGGAAGATGTAGTCGATGATCGACGTGGACATCTTGATCCGGTCGTTGCCCTTGACGATGCCGTTGGGCTCGAAGCGCGTGAACGTGTAGGCGTCCACGAACTCCTCGAGCGGCACGCCGTACTGCAGGCCGATCGAGACGGCGATCGCGAAGCAGTTCATCAAGCTCCGGAAGGCAGCGCCCTCCTTGTGCATGTCGATGAAGACCTCTCCGATGTGGCCATCGGTGTACTCGCCCGTGCGCAGGTACACCTTGTGCCCGCCGATCATGGCCTTCTGCGTGTACCCGCCGCGACGCTGGGGCATCCGGCGACGCTTGGACAGGTAGCGGACGACAACGCGCTCGCGGATCTTGTTCGCCGCGGCGCGGACGCGCGTGTCGAGGCGATCGCTGACGAGATCTTCGGGCCCGGTCGCATCGGGGCCGGTGGCGTTGGGATTGCCACCCTCGGCCTCCTCGAGCAGCTCGGCGAGATCGAGCTCGGTCGTCGTGTTGAGCGGCTGGCTCAGCTTGCTGCCGTCGCGGTAGAGCGCCATCGCCTTGATCATCTTGCCCCAGGAGAGGCGGTAGGCGTCGGTGACGTCCTCCACGCTCGCCTCGTGCGGCATGTTGATCGTCTTGCTGATCGCGCCGGAGATGAACGGCTGCGCGGCCGCCATCTGATTGATGTGGCCGACGGCCGAGATCGAGCGCTGGCCGTAGCGGCCGCACTTGTTGGCGCAGTCGAAGACGGGGAGATGTTCGTCCTTGAGGCCCGGCGCGCCCTCGATGGTCATCGTGCCGCAGATGGCGTCGTTGGCCTCGTGCACCTGGTCCCGATCGAACCCGAGGAAGCCCAGCAGGTCGAAGCTCGGATCCTCATAGATGTGCGTCGGCACCTTCAGCTCGTCGCGCAGGAAGTCGTCGCCCACGGTGAAGCGGTTGATGACGAACGAGATGTCGAACGCGGACGGCAACTGCGCTTCGATCCGGTCGATGATCTCGGACGTGAAGCCCTTGACCCGCAGCGTCACCTCGTTGATCTGCGGCGCGCCCCTGAGCGACCCGGTGCCCTTGACGTACCGGACGATCTCCTCGGTCTGCTTCTCGTCGTAGCCGAGGTTGCGCAGCGCGATCGGGACCGAGCGGTTGATGATCCGGAAGTAGCCGCCTCCGGCGAGCTTCTTGAACTTGACCAACGCGAAGTCCGGCTCGATGCCGGTCGTGTCGCAGTCCATGACCAGACCGATCGTGCCCGTGGGCGCGAGGACACTGACCTGGGCGTTGCGGTAGCCGTGGCGCTCGCCCTGCTCGACGGCGCGATCCCAAGCGTCACGCGCCGCGGCGACGAGGTACGACGGGCAGTGCTCGGGGTCGATGCCCATGGGCGTGACCGTGAGCCCCTCGTACTCGGCGGCCGGCGCGTCGTAGGCCGCGCGACGGTGGTTGCGCATGACGCGCATCATCGACGAGGCGTTGCGCTTGTGACGCGCGAACGGCCCGAGAGCCTCGGCCAACTCGGCGGAGGTGGCGTAGGCCTCGCCCGTCAGGATCGCCGTGATGGAGCCGTTCCACGAGCGGCCTTCCGGCGAGTCGTAGGGCACACCGAGCTGCATGAGCAGCGAACCGAGGTTCGCGTAGCCGAGACCGAGCGTGCGGTAGTCCCACGACAGGCGCGCGATGCGCTTGCTCGGGTACTGCGCCATCAGGACGGAGATCTCGAGCACCGTCGTCCAGATGCGAACGGCGTGGCGGAAGCCCTCGACGTCGAACGACCCCTCGTCCGCGTTGAAGAACGTCACGAGGTTGAGCGAGGCCAGATTGCAGGCCGTGTCATCGAGGAACATGTACTCGGAGCACGGGTTGGACGCGTTGATGCGCCCGTCCTTCGGGCACGTGTGCCACTCGTTGATCGTCGTGTCGAACTGGACACCCGGGTCGGCGCAGGCCCACGCGCTGTAGGCGATGCGCTCCCAGAGGTCACGAGCCCGCAGGGTGCGCGCGATCTGGCGCTCGCCCTGGGGGCCGGGCGTGCGCAGGTAGAGGTGCCACTCGCGGTCGTCTTCGACAGCCTTCATGAAGTCGTTGTCGAGACGAACGGAGTTGTTCGAGTTCTGGCCGGAGACGGTGACGTAGGACTCGCTGTCCCAGTCGGTGCTGTACGTCGGGATGTCGATGCCGGAGAAGCCCTGCTGCGCGAGGGAGACGCAGCGCATCACGTAGTTCATCGGGACGAGCGCGTCACGGGCCGCCTTGATGGCGACGCGCAGGCGGCTGTTCTGCTTGGGGTCGAAGCGGGCGTCCTCATCGCTGCAGTCCGCGCGCAGCAGGGGATCGGCGCAGGCGCCAAAGACGCCGTTGAGCGACTTCTCGAGCATGCGCGAGCCAGACACCAGCGCGGCGACCTTCTGCTCCTCGCGGGACTTCCAGTCGACGAACTCCTCGATGTCGGGGTGGTCGACGTCGAGGCAGACCATCTTGGCCGCACGACGGGTCGTGCCGCCCGACTTGATGGCGCCGGCTGCGCGGTCGCCGATCTTGAGGAACGACATGAGGCCGGAGGACTTGCCGCCGCCCGAGAGGGGCTCGCCCTCGCCGCGCAGGGCGCTGAAGTTCGTGCCGGTCCCCGAGCCGTACTTGAAGAGACGCGCCTCACGGACCCAGAGGTCCATGATGCCGCCTTCGCCCACGAGGTCGTCGCCGACGCTCTGGATGAAGCAGGCGTGCGGCTGGGGCCGCTCGTAGGCCGACTTGCTCACGTTCAGCCGGCCCGTCTCGGGATCGACGTAGCTGTGGCCCTGGGCCGGACCGTCGATGCCGTAGGCAAAGTGCAGGCCTGTGTTGAACCACTGCGGGCTGTTCGGCGCGCAGCGCTGGTCAGCGAGCATGCGGCACAGCTCGTCGTAGAACGCCGACGCGTCCTCCTCGCCGTCGAAGTAGCCGTAGCGCTCGCCCCAGTGGGTCCAGCAGCCGGCCAGGCGGTGGAACACCTGCCGGGCATCGGTCTCGCCGCCGCAGACCTGCTCACCGCCCGAGTCCAGGACGGGGTCGCCCGACGGATCGGTCTGGGGCACGCCGGCGCGGCGGAAATACTTCTGGGCCAGCACGTCGGTGGCGACCGAGGACCAGGTGGCCGGGACGCTCACGTCGTCGAGGTGAAAGACGACCGTGCCGTCCGGATTGCGGATCTCCGAGGTCCTGGAGCTCCACTCGATCCCCTCGTAGGGGTCCTGCCCGGCGGTCGTGAATCGACGACTGAACTTCATACGTGCCTCTCTCGCAGCGCGCACACGCGCGCGATCTCTCAAATAGCCGTGTCGAAATGAACGTGTTGTCTGCCTGGGCGTGCCGCGCCGACTGACATGACGTCAGGCGGCAAGACATCCCTGGAACGTCTCTCCCCAGGAGGATCTCTCCCCAGGAGGAGTCGTGCCCCTGGCGATCTGCATTGGATCCGCCCAGGCGGCGGCCCAGCGCGCCCCCTCCAGGCTCGCTCGTTGCCGTACCCGTCGCATCCCGTCGCACATCGCCACGGCACTGCTTCGCAGCACTGCACTGCTTCGCAGCACTCAGGCGCGCGTCACGGCAACGCCCGACAGCCCGCCGCAGGCAGCGCCTCGGAGCCCGCCGCCGTTGCGGCCGGCCTCCCGGGACTCCCGCCTCCCGGGACTCCCGCCTCTCGGGACCTCCCGGGGCCTTCCCCGAAGTCGTCCCGAAGGTGCTGCCAAACGTGCCGTCGGGCGATCCCGACCAACGCAACCCATCTGGTGCCAACCCCAACAGGTTGTGGTCCCATGGGGGTGACTCCACAGCATGTCGTAGCACGACCGCCGTGAGAGCGCACGAAGAAGTTCCGTCGCCAAACCGGATGGCAGCCACTCTCGGCCGCGTCACCAGCTCCACGAGCCCGCCTCACGAACCCGCCTCACGAAGGACAGGCGCCCGCGACCGGGTTCCTGTGCTGTGCGACGCGCTTCCGCAACGGATCCCTCCGCAACGAGACGCATCCCTCCGCGAAGAGACGGATCCCTCCGCGGCGAGACGTAACCGCTTCACCCCCCAAGACACGCCTGTCCGGGGTCGAAGAAGTTACGCCCGGGGTGGGACAGTCCCGGGCGGGGTAGGGATCCCGTCGCCGGCGTCCGTGCGGCAGTGAGGAGGCAGCCTGACGTGCCCCCAAAGCGTCCAAATCCACACCGGCCTGCGCCGCTTCTTGCGGCCGTCTGAAGCCAGTCTGGCGCGCTCGCGACGAGCCATCGACGTCCAAGCGCCACCAATGGGGCTGCGCGGGATGACAGACGCCGACAACCGGAATCGCGACGCGATTTGGCGCGAACCAACCGTCCGCCTTCGGGGTTCGTATAGATAGACGAAGTCGCGGGGGTCGAGCCGACCACCCTCCTCCCTCCCTACCTGAGACGCCTCCCCGTTTCACCGGCTCCCTCCGCGGCTGACGGGCCGGGCCCGCAAGGGTCCGGCCCGTTCCTTTTTTTGGTCACGGGAATTTGATCCGCACGTGCGCCCGTCCCCGCGGCACGCACCGTGCGTGGACGCGCGCTGGCGCACGTCGAAGAACGACGTGCGCGCGCGGGCCTCGAGGCATCGCCAAGCGGTCGAGCCTGCTACGTGAATTCGCGACCGGGCGGCCGGTTTCAGGTCGGTTATTTGGTTACGGAGGGTGTCGGAGGCGGTGGTACAGTCCGCCGCCAATCGGCCCGTCAGCGGGCTGATTCGACGTTTCTGGCGACTTCGCTGCGTGCGAAACGCCGAAAACAGACGATCAAAAACCAAGATGTCCGTCGCGCAGGCGTTCACCCCACGATCACGTGGACACACGACCGGCGAAGACGCGGGCATCCACAAGAGGCAGGAGAGGTTCATGGCTGCGAGGAAGAAGTCGAAGAAGAAGGCCGCGCGTCGGGCCAAGAAGCCGGCGTTGAACGTCGTCGTCGGTTCCAAGGTCAAGGAAGCCGTCAAGAGCCACGGCGTGCGCTGTTCGGGCGATCTCGTCGAGGCGCTCAACGGCAAGGTCATCGCCATGCTCAGCGACGCGGTCGCGCGCTGCGAGGCCAACCGCCGCGGTACGGTCCGCCCCCAGGACCTCTAAGCAAGAGTTCAGCTGGCGCGGCGATCCTTCGGGGTCGCCGCGCACATCTGCCCAAGAGCAGGTACCCAAGAGGGCGTCGCGCTTCGCGCGGCGCCCTCTTGTCATGTTGACCTCGATCCTTGTTTCGTCCTTCCGTGTCGCCTCGTGCGACGTTTCTTCCTGCGACCTCCCCCACCGTGAGATGCCCCCCGCCATGAGGCGCGACGCCACCCAGATCCTCCGGATGCTGCAAGCCACGGCCGCCGAGACGCGCGACCGGGACGAGCTCGCCGCGACCGCGCTCCGGGGCCTGCGCGACACGCTGCCGCAAGCGTCGTGGAGCGGCATCTACTGGCTGGAGGGCCAGGAACTGGTACTGGGACCCTTCCACGGCCCCGCGACGGATCACACGCGCATCCCCGTCGGGCGCGGCGTCTGCGGGACGGCCGTCGAGGAAGGCGCCGACCAGCGGGTGGATGACGTCCGCGAGCGGGCCAACTACCTCGCCTGCTCCGCGTCGGTCCGCAGCGAGTTGGTCGTGCTGATCCGCGCACGCGACACCATCGTCGGGCAGTTCGACTTCGACGCGGAGGAGGTGGGTGCGTTCGATGCCGACGACCTCTGTGTGGTGCGCGCCGTGGCGGATGCGTTCGGCGCCCTGATCGCGGCGCTGTCGGATGCGCCGGGCGGCTGAGCGCGACCGGCTGATCCCGGGCTACGATCCCTTCATGCCCACACGCACGAGCATGCAGCGCCTCCGACGACCCCGACGCCGACGCTACGTCCTTCGCCGTCTCGGGTGCCCGCTGCTGGTCGCCTGCCTTCTGGCCTTGACGGTCGCCCGCGCCGAGGGCGAGGAGGGCGCGCCGGAGCGGGCGGGCCCGCTCGTCCTCGAGAAGACGCTGATCGAGTACGGCGTCGTCGAGCAGGACGCGGAGTACACGGCCGAAGTCAGCTACGAGAACAAGGGCAGCGCACACATCACGAAGCTGCGTGCCAAGGCCGGGTGCAGCTGCGCTTCGATCGGCCTCTCCGAGACAGCCCTCGCGCCGGGCGCCCGCGGCAAGCTCACGGCGCGCTTCCGAACGCACGGCTTCCTCGGTGTCGCGACCAAGAAGGTGAACCTGCTCTACGAAGAGGACGGCACGCCGCGACGCCTGGTGCTGAAGCTCAAGATCTCCGTGATTGGCGGCGTCTTGATCGACCGGCTGCATCTCGGCGAGGTCCTCGACGGCACGGCGCCCGAGGGCACGGCCCTGGTGCGCTGGCACGTCGGCGTCGGCAAGCCCTTCAAGATCACGTCCGTGACGGTTCCGGGCCACCCCATCGAGACGAAGGTCGAGCCCTACGAGCCGGGCCCGGGCGTCGCCTACAAGGGCTGGCTCGTCCACTTCCGCTTCACGCAGCCGCCACCGAAGGGCGTCTTCTCGGCGAAGGCGATCGTGATCACGACGCATCCGAAGCAGGGCAAGGTCCTCCTCCCCCTCACGGCACGCGTCCTCGGCAAGGTCTGGGTGCAGACGAGCCACCTCTACCTGGGTCTGGTCGCGCAGGGCAAGGGCAAGAGCGCCAGCGTCACCTTCCGCGGCTTCAACAAGACGATCAGGCTCGGCAAGGTCTCGGCGCGCGCCCGCAAGGGCGTGCTGCAGGTCTCGATCGAAGACACCGCGACCCGCCGTGGACCCGCCAAGAAGCTCACGGTCACCGTCCCGAAGGACGCGCCACCGGGCTCCCTGGACGACGTGATCGAGCTCCACACCGAGGTGCCCGGCGAGAAGCTGGTCACGATCGACGTCCGCGGGCGGATCTTCGTGCCCGCGAAGCGCTGAGGGGGCCCTGTGCCGAGGCACCGCTACCATGGGCCGATGCCCTGCCCCGCCACCCCCTCGCTCGCTCGCCTCCTGCTCCTCGTCGCAGGGCTGCTCCTGCTCGGCGGCCCCACGGCCCGCGCGGACGAGCCGCCGCTGGGCCCCAAGGGACCGGAGCGCGACAAGCGCCACGCGGACCTTGAGGTCGACCGCTACGAGCACGACTTCGGCTACGCGAAGCAGAACACCGTCAACCGGGCCGAGTTCACCTACACGAACAAGGGCAACGCGAAGGTCACGGGCATCCGCGCGCGAGGTGAGTGCGGCTGCAACGTCGCCCTGGTCAGCAAGCGCGAGCTCGCCCCGGGTGAGTCGGGGGTGCTGAAGGTCGAGTTTAACACCCTCACGCTCGGTGGCCACCTGTACAAGCGCATCCACCTCTACTCGAGCGACCACACGCGCGGCGAGTCGCTCATCGGGCTCAAGATCGCGATCGTGAAGGGCCTCGTCGTGCGCCCGCCTGGCCTCTCGTTCGGTGACGTGCAGCTCGGCACGAAGCCCGCGAAGTCCTTCTCGCTGCGCTGGTACGACGGCGTTGGCAAGCCATTCACCATCGAGGAGATCGACGCGCCCAAGGGCTTCGATGTCGTCAAGACGGCGTACGAGGATCCGAAGGACCCTCGCTGGAAGGGCTGGCGCATCGAGCTCCAGCTCACCAGGGAACTGCCGCTCGGCATGTACTCTGCCGAGGTGCTCGTGCGCACGACGGACAAGGAACGCCCGCGCATCGTGACCGCACTCAGCGCCAACGTCTGCGGCAAGGTCTGGCTGCAGTCGCGCCGTCTCAGCTTCGGGACGTTCACGCAGGGCCGCAAGCGCAGCTCGAGCATCAAGTTCCGTCCGTTCGACGAGACGGTCACCTTCGGCGAGGTGTCGGCGAAGTCGCGGAGCGGCCGCCTGCAGGTCGAGGTGAAGCCCGATCCCTACATGGGCGACAAGGGCGTGTGGAAGCTGATCGCGACCGTGCCCGTCGACGCGGCGGCCGGCAGCCTCGAGCAGGAGATCATCGAGCTCCACACCGGCGTGCCCGGTGAAGAGGTCACGCTGCTGAAGGTGCGTGGGCGGGTACGCCCCAAGAAGGGCGGTCGCGTGGGCCCGAAGAAGGGCCCCGCTGCGAAGGCACCGGCCGAGAAGGCTCCGGCCGAGAAGGCTGCCGCCAAGTCCACGGGAACCGGCGCCGATGGGCGCTGACGGACCGTCCCCCGTCCGGCGATCGCGACGCGACGACGGCGGCGGCGGCGGCGCGAAGGGCCGCAAGCGCAAGAAGGGCGGCGGCACCGTCCTCCTGTTCCTGCTCTTCGGTGCCGTTCCCGTGGGGCTCCTAGCCTACTTCTACGCCCAGTCGGCCGAGCGTCAGCAGCAGATCCTCGACAAGGTGCCCGCCGGCGCGGGAGGACGCGGCATCAAGGCGGCGATCTGCATCGGCATCCTGTTCGGTCTGGCCAAGATCGCGCTGCCCGCCTTCCACGGCACCGGCGCGACGCTCAAGGGCTGGCTCGACGCGCTCAAGCAGAAGCCCAAGGCCATGCGGGTGCTGCTCTTCCCCGTCGAGTTCGTCGTGTGGCTCCTGTGGTTCACCGTACAACTGCTGTTCGCCTTGGACGCGGTCCTCATCGTCGCGGCGGCGGTCGGTACGCTCGTCCTCGTGGCACGGATCCTCAAGCCGGAGCTGTTCGAGGGCGTGCTGCCCGAGATCCTGAAGTAGGTGTCGCCGATGGCCGACGACAGCACTCTCCGGCTGGGCTTGATCCAGACGCATGCGGACGCCGGTGCCGGCGAGAACCTCGAGCGCACGACCGCGCTCATGCGCCAGGCGGCAGCCGACGGCGCGCAGGTCATCTGCACGCAGGAGCTGTTCCTCTCGCCCTACTTCCCGCAGGTCGAGAGCGACGAGCACTTCCAACTCGCCGAATCGATTCCCGGTCCCACGACCGAGACCTTGGGCATGCTGGCGGCGGAGCTCGGCGTCGTGATCGTCGCGAGCCTCTTCGAGAAGCGCGCACCCGGTCTCTTCCACAACACGGCGGTCGTACTCGACGCTGACGGCTCGCTCGTCGGGCGCTACCGCAAGATGCACATCCCCGACGACCCGCGCTTCTACGAGAAGTTCTACTTCACGCCGGGAGACCTGGGCTTCCGCGTGTTCGACACGCGCTTCGGCAAGCTCGGCGTGCTCATCTGCTGGGACCAGTGGTACCCCGAGGCCGCACGCCTCACCGCCCTGGCGGGCGCCGAGGTGTTGATCTACCCGACGGCCATCGGCACGTGGCAGGGCGAGATGGAGCTCGCCGCGACGCAGCACGAGGCGTGGCGCACGGTGCAGCGCTCGCACGCGATCACGAACGGCGTCTTCGTCGCGGCGGTCAACCGCATGGGCGCCGAGGACGAGCTCTCGTTCTGGGGCCGCTCCTTCGTCGCCGGGCCCGACGGCCAGGTGCTCGCCGAGGCGGGCCAGGACGAAGCCGTGTTGATCGTCGAATGCGACCGCGCCCAGATCGACACGGCGCGCGAGGGTTGGCCCTTCTTGCGCGACCGGCGCATCGACGCCTATGGCGACCTCGAGAAGCGCTGGCGCGATGACAGCTGACCCGCCGCCGAACGTCGGAGGGCCCGACGAGAGTCCGCGCGGCCAGGGCTACCGCTGGCCCGCCGAGTGGGCGCCGCACGAAGCGACGCTGCTCGCCTGGCCACACGACGAGACGACGTTTCCGAGCGGCGTCGAGCATGCCGAGCGCGCGTTCGCGCACTTCGCTGCGGCGATCAGCCAGGGGGAGACGGTCCACCTCTGCGTGGCCGACGAGGCGATGGCCGAGCGCGCAATGCCGCTGCTCGAAGATGCCGGCGGCCAGGACATCGAGCTGCACCTGATCGAGACGGCCGATGTGTGGTTCCGCGACTACGGTCCGATCACCGTGGCGCGCGGCGAGGGGGCCCAGCGCGAACGCTTGGCGATCGACTTCACATTCAATGCGTGGGGCGGCAAGTACGAGGAGTTGCTCGCCGACGACACGATCCCCGTCCGCATCCAGCCCGCGCTGGGGTTGCCGCTGATCAGCACGGACCTCGTTCTCGAAGGCGGCAGCATCGACGGCGACGGCGAAGGCACGCTGCTCACCACCGAGCAATGCCTGCTCCACGAGAATCGCAACGGTGACCTCTCGCGCGACGACATCGCGGAGGCGCTGTCGATGTTCCTCGGTGTCGAGAAGGTGCTGTGGCTGGGCGACGGCATCGACGGCGACGACACGGACGGCCACATCGACGACATCACGCGCTTCGTGGCACCGGGCAAGGTCGTGACGGCCATGCAGCCCGACCCGAAGGACCCTGACCACAAGGCGCTGAAGGCCAACTTCCGACGCTTGCAGAAGATGCGCGACGCGCAGAACCGGCGTATCGAGATCATCGAGCTGCCGATGCCGGAGCCGCTGGTGAGCGCGGCGGGGCAGCGACTGCCGGCCTCGTACGCGAACTTCTACGTATGCAACGCGGCGGTCTGCGTACCCGTCTTCGGGGGCGCCGAGGACGGGCGCGCGCTGGAGATCCTGGGCGCGTGCTTCCCGGGCCGCGACGTCGTGCCGATCCGCAGCGAGCATCTGGTCGAGGGGTTGGGATCGCTGCATTGCGTGAGCCAGCAGGTCCCCCGGTAGCTCATCGAGACTCCCACGACACGCGCCTACGGGGCCTCTGAACACCCACACGCCCACCCCAACTCCCACGCCCCCTAGCGCACCCTCACCCGCACGAGAGTCACCCGCGCTACCTCGCACCACCTCACACGGACACGGACACGGACTGGGACTGGGACTGGGGCTGGGGCTGGGGCTGGGGCTGGGGCTGGGGCTGGGGCCAGGGCAAGAGCCACCCCCTCCCACGCCCAAGCTATCCTTCCCCCATGCCCGCCAAGCGCCTCCCCCTCGCCGGCCTGCGCCTCGTCGTCACATCGGGACCGACGCGCGAACATCTGGATGACGTGCGCTTCCTCTCCAATGCCTCGACCGGCCGCATGGGCCACGCGCTCGCGCGCCTGGCCGCACGGCGCGGCGCGCACGTGACCCTCGTGCAGGGCCCCTGCGAGCTGCCGGAGCTGAAGGCCGTCACGACGATCCCCGTCGTCTCGACGAAGGACCTGCTCACCGCGACACGCGCAGCCGTCGAGCACGCCGACCTCGTGATCTTCGCCGCCGCGCCGTCGGACTTCCGTCCGCGCCGCCGGCAGAAGGGCAAGCCCGGCCGCGAAGCCACAGGCGCCATGACGCTCGACCTCGTGGCCACGCCGGACGTCGCCAAGACCCTCGGACGTGGCAAGGGCGCGCGGATCCACGTGGGCTTCGCCCTCGAGGTGGGTGGCGGGGAAGCACGCGCGCGGCGCAAGATGGCCCGCAAGGGCCTCGACGCGATCGTCCTCAACAGCCCGGCCAACTTCGGCGCCGGCGGCGGCCAGGCGACCTGGCTGGGCAAGGACGGCTCCACGCTGGCGCTGGCGAACGCCTCGAAGGCGGGACTCGCGCGGGCGGTCCTGGACCGCGCTCTCCGCCTGGTCGAAGGCGGGTAGCATCCGGACATGGCGGCCGCCGACACCCCCACGCACGACGCCGTGCCACCGAAGAAGGTGCCCCCGATGAAGGTGCCCCTCGAGAGCGGAGAGCTCGAGACGCGGGTGCCCTTGGAGGCGTTGATCGAGGGCCTGTCGCGGCCCGGGGCCATCGACGAGAACGAGAGCGCGCGCGTCGTGCAGACGCACATCAGCGTCGTGTTCATCACCGGGACGCGTGCCATCAAGGTGAAGAAGCCGATTCGTCTCTGGGGCTTCCTCGACTATGGCACCGTCGAGGCACGCCGCGCGATGTGCGAGGCCGAGGTGCGGCTCAACCAGCGGCTGGCGCCGGACATCTACAAGGGCGTGGTCCCGATCACCCAAGAGGGCGGCGCCCTGCGCGTGCGCGCCGCGGAGGACGTCGAGGCCGCTGACGTCCTCGAGTGGGCCGTGGAGATGGTGCGCATGCCCAAGGGCGCCACGATGCTGGAGCGCCTCCACGCGGGCTCGCTCACGGCGGCGGAGCTCGAGCGCGCGGGTCGGCGGCTGGCCGAGTTCCACGCCTCCCAGCGCCTCGAAGGCGACGACGCCAAGGGCGGCTTGCCCGCACGAAGCGCGGACGTTTTCCGACGCAACTTCAAGGTCTCGGCCCTGGGCGTGCCCGATCCGTTCCCCGAGAACGTCCACGAAGGCCTTCGGGTGCGCACGGTCCGGCGTCTGGCCCTCCTGCGTCGGCGGATCCGCCGCCGTGTGGCCGAGGGCCGGATGGTGGACGGTCACGGTGACATCCGCCTCGAGCACGTCATCCGCTTCGGCGGCCGCACAGCCATTGTCGATTGCTGCGAGTTCACACCACTGCTCCGGCACATCGATCCGCTCTCCGACGCCGCCTTCCTCTCCATGGATCTCACCGTGCGCGGTCGGCCCGATCTCGCGCGCGCGTTCGAGCGCAGTTACCTGGAGTACAGCGGCGATCCGGACGCCGCGTGGCTGCTGCCGCTCTACCGCGGCTATCGCGCGCACGTCCGGGCGATGGTCGATCTGCAGTCGTGCCTCCGGCCCGAGGTCGACGAGGCCACGAAGTCCGCGAAGGCGCTCGGCGCTCGGCGAACGCTCGCGCTGGCCTGGACGTACGCGCGCACGGGTGCCGTGCCGCCCGTGATCGTGATGCGGGGGCCCGCCGGAGTCGGCAAGAGCTGGCTCGCGACGGTGATCGCGCCGTGGCTGGGTGCGGATCTCGCCCGCAGCGACGTCGTCCGCAAGGCGCTGCTCGGCCTCGATGCCACGTGGCGCCCGGACCAGGCCGAGAAAGCCGAGGTGTACGGTGACCAGATGCACGCCCGGACCTACGCGGCACTGATCGAGCGTGCGCGGGAGGCGCTGCACGCCGGCCGCGCTGCGATCCTCGACGCGACGTACCTCAAGAAGTTCACCCGCGACGACGTGCGCGCGATGGCGGCGGAGGAGCAGGCGCCCTACGCCGTGCTCGACGTCACGTGCGATCCCGCGATCGTCAGGCAGCGGCTCGTCGAACGCGCGGCCCGCAACGACGATGCGAGCGACGCGGACCAGACGATCTACGACGAGATGATGGCGAGCGCCGAGCCGATGGTCGGCGATGAGGCGCCGCTGGTAGCGACGTTCGAGTCGGGCCGGCCGCCCGAGGAGGCGATCCTGCCCTTGCTCGCCGTCCTCGAAGCACAGCTCGACGCACGCAACGAACCGCTGGGGCCCGAGCGCCGCCGCGAGCCGAAGGAGGCGTCCTGATGGACCTGCAGGCCCTGGTCGACCCGGTGGAGGCGGCGCTGCGCGCCACGCGCGCGAAGGTGCTGGCGGCCTACCGCAGCGAGGCCGCGCCCGAACGCTTCAAGGACGACGGCAGCGCCGTCACGGATCTCGACTTCGAGCTCGAACGCGATCTCGCCGAGGCCCTGCTGCCGCTCGACGCGGCCTGGGGTCTGCGTGGGGAGGAGTCGGGCTGGATCCGCGAGGGCGAACCGGCATGGCATCTCGACCCCGTGGACGGTACGGCGAACTTCGCACGCCGCATCGGCGTCTTCGGCAGCCAGCTCGCGCTGGTCGACGGCAAGGACGTGCTGTTCGCGGCGGTCTACGATCCCCTGATCGACGAGTTCACGTGGGCCGGGCGCGGGCTGGGCACGTGGCACGAGGGCACGCGCGTCAGGATGCCTGACCGGCCGCCGGAGCGTGCGATCATCCATGTGGACATCTCGAGCTCGGGCCTCTTCCAGGAACACCCGGACCTGCTGATGACCTTGCGCCAGGGCAGCTACAAGACGCGCGCCATGGGCTCGGTGGCGATCCACCTGCGCGACGTAGCGCTGGGCCGCGCGGACGGCTACCTGGGCGGAAGGCGGCACGTGACGCCGCTGCACGATCTGGCTCCGGGGGTGCTGCTGATCCGCGAATCCGGCGGAATCGTCTCAGACGGCGAGGGCAAGGACGCCATGGACGAGCGTCGGGTGCTCGTGGCCGGCTCCCCGCAGGTCCACGATTGGCTTTGCGGGCTCCTCGACGTCCTCTAGGCCTCCTGCTGCGCGGCCCGCCGCGCTTGCTGCGGAGGCTACGAATCCTGACGCTAGGCCGGGACGGGGGCCTCGGGCTAGGATCTCCGGCCATGGATGTCGTAGTCATCACGTTCGACGGTCAGATCGATGATTTCCCCAGCCTGGTCCAGTGCGTCGACAATCTCATTGCCGACGGCACGCGCCACATGGTCATCGACCTGCACACGTTGCCGTTCATCAACTCCGCCGCTCTGGGCTTCCTCCTGAAGGCCCAGAAGGCCATGGAGCGCGAGGGCGGCGAGCTGGCCTTGGCGCGCGTGCAGCCTGCGATCCAGAACATTCTCGAGATGACGAGCCTCGATCAGGTCTTCCCGACCTTCCAGGACATCGACGAGGCCGTGGCCTACCTGGGCGGCGACACCTCCGAGAGCGCCGCCGAGGGCAAGCGGACGGTCCGCCAACAAGACTGGCGGTAGGGGCAGCCTGAGCGACGGCGCAGCCGGAGCGGTTGGCTGCCCATGTGAGACGCGCGGGCGCGTGTCTCCCCCCACGTTGACTTTGACCTTACCTTTGACTTGGCCCTCCGACGGCTCAGGTGTGGTCCGTGTCCGCGTGGACGTGGGAAGGTGCCAGTGGCAAGCCAGGGGACGTGGAAGTCAACGTCGAAGTCAAGGTGTCCAGAACCCCGTAGGGGCATGCCGAGCCGCTGCGTCGCGCGCAGCGGCGGGTGCCTGCCCTTCGCCCGTCAGTCCTGCTCGGGGATCTTGATCCTGCGGTCGAACGTCAATGTGCGGTCGAGCTTCGCGTCCAGCGACTCGAGGATCGTCGCGAAGTCGGGCTTGGGCCGGCCACGGTAGACCTCCTTGCCGTCGAGACGCACGACGACCTCCTTGGTCGTGTCGTACATGTCGTCGTTCAGGAAGATCGTGAAGTCCTCGGGGAAGGCGATCGTCACGTCGAGATCGATGACGTGCTCGCCCTCGGTATCCTTGCGCTTTGCGGTGACGAGCATCCGGTCCTCGGGTCGCTCGCAGCGCAGCCAGTACATCCAGCGCTTGATCCGGCGGCTTGCCTTGTCCTCGTCCTCGTTGTCGCCGGGCGGCCACGGCGCATTGTTGTACTCCCACACGATCTTCGTCGGGAGTGCGTTGCGGCGCTGATCGCGAACGTACTTGTAGCCCTTCGTGGGCTCGCCCGGCGGGAACGTGTGCGCGATGCCGGGATGGCTCTTGAACCGGACGAGGTCGTAGCCGCCCGCGTCGGCCTTCCTCAGCTCCTGGATCTGGCGCCAGGCCTTGATGAAGGTGCCCGGCTCGCAGTTGACGTCGTTCTCGCCTGTGTAGAAGTACACAGCGAGGTTGCGCATGTTGGGCACGAGCCCGTGCTCCATGCGGCCGACCTTGTCGGGGTCGGGCTCCTTGACCTTGTCGGCAGGTACGACGCCATGTGCCGGGATGGCCGCAGCCAAGAGGTCCGGATGCCGGCCCGCCATGAACATGGAGCCTGTGCCGCCCATGCTGAAGCCCATGGAGAACACGCGGTCCGGGTCGATGTCGTACTGGACCTTGCCGATCTCGATCATCGTGAGCAGGAAGCGCTCGCCGTGCACGCTGTTCCACGTGTCGTGAACCAGGCGGATGCCTTGCGGGTACATGCTCATCGTCTTCGGCAGCTTCCACTTGCCCGACGCCTCCGACGCGCTGCCCGCGCCGACGCCGCCACCGTGCAGCCCCAAGATCAGCCCGTTCTTCTTGCCACCGGTGCCGGACTTCAGCCACCACGCGCGACCGTAGGGCGTCTGGATCTCGTTCTTCGGCGCGCGCGGACCGTGCTTCTTCACGGCCTTCCACAGGATGTCGACGACCTGCTTGCGCGCGCCCTCCGGCACGTCGCCCAGCGCGGCCGCCTCGACCAGCAGCTTCTTGCGCGTCGCGAGGTCCCAGCGCCCGAAATGCGTCTTCGGCCGCGCCTTCATCCAGCGGGTGGCGAGGGCCAGCATCTTCTTCGCCTCGGCCTTGCCGATCGCGGACCTCGCCGGCTTGGCATCGGCACGCAGCGAGGCCGCTGGCAGGAGCAGCAGCAGCAGGAGGGCGGCGCGAAGGGCTGTCAGCACGCCGCGAGTATAGGCGCGCGTCGCGGCCCTAGGGCTTGACCACGATCGAAGCGCGGTAGAGCGGGGCCCCGGCGCCGCCGCGGACCGCCTCCTGCAGCACGTAGCCCGTGCTGCCCTTGGCCAGCCCCTCGAACGCGAGCGCGCCGTTGACGTAGACCTTCAGCGGCTGCGCGAGGTCCACGAGGCCATCGGCCAGATGCAGCTTGAAGCTGCCGACGTGGCGCGTGGTGATGTCGATGCGGTTGCCGTCCACGACCTGGGCCTCGATGCGTCCCGAGGGCATGCCGTAGCCCAGTGCCTTCGGCCGCTCGACCGCGCCCGCCCCGGCCGCGCGCGGCAGGCACTCCAGGTCGAGCTCCTCGTCGCCGCGCTGCACCCGGAACACGCCGGCCTTCTTCGCGCTGGCCATCTTCGGCAGCTCGCGCATGAGCACGGTGCGCCCCTGCGCGGGCCCTGCGAGGTCCGTCCCCTGGACCGCGATGATGACATCCCCGACCTCGAAGCCGGCGTCCGCCGCGGCGGAGTCGTCCTCGACCCTCGTCACGCGCAGACCCGGCCCCTCGAACTGCATGTCGATGCGGATCCCGAGCACCGGGCGACCGGCGGGATCGGGCAAGGTTGCGGCCACCGCGCCCTTCGCAGACGGTGCCTTGGGGTCGACGGTCAGCACCTCGACCCAGCCGAAGCGACCCTCGCTGCGCGGCAAGGCGGTCTCCCACGCGATCTGCTTGGGCAGCGGCGTGCGCGGGTTCGCGGCCCAGAAGTCCCGCAGCTTGTCCCAGTGGTCCGGGAAGACGGCGCTCATGTTGTGGCCCGCGTCGGGCAGGTCCAACCAGGTGAGCTTGCTCCCGGCTGCCTTGAGCTGATCGATCAGCGGCTTGATCTGCGATGACGGGTAGAGGCGGTCCTTGCCACCGTTGACCGCGAACACCGGGCGGGAGCGCACATTCACCGCGAAGCTCGGGCCGCCGGCGAGGCGGGTGACGCCGGGATGCGCCATGAGCGCCAGGAAGCAGGCGTAGGGCTCGGGATCATGCGCGAGCAGGTGCAGGCAGCCGCTCGCGCCGTCGGAGAAGCCGGCCACGACCACGCGATCGGCGTCGACGCGGTAGCGGCGCTTGAGGTCATCGAGGGCACCGCGCACGAGGCGCGTGCCGGCAGGCGTCCACCACTCCGAGCCCTTGCGCGACGAAGGCGCGAGCAGCAGGAACCCCTCTTCGGCGGCGAGCCGGCCCAGAGCGCGGATGCCCGACGCACCGCCGCCGTCCCGGTCCCGGGCGACGCCACCGTGCAGCCAGATCAGGACCGGCCAGGCCTTCGCCGTGTCGTAGGCCTCGGGAATGGCTGCGAGGATCGAGTTCTCGACGCCATCGCCTACGCTGCGCTGCCACACGACGACGTCGTCCTTCTTGACGTCGGTCGACCACGTGCGCGCTTTCGTCACCGCGGCCGCGACCTTGGCCGCATCGGGATGCTTCATGGCGATCGCGAACCCGGCCGCCGCACGCTTCTGCGCGTCGGGCTCGGCGAAGAAGGCGGCGAGCGACGCATCGAGCGTGTCGGCCTTCGTCTCCAGCGGCGCCTTCGGGCGCGCCTCCGGAGCGGTCTTCGCGGGCGGCTTCGCCGGATCGTCGTCGGCGCGCACGAAGCCGACGGGCAGCGCCAGCAGCGCGATGAGCACGAGAGCGAGGAACGGCAGGGGACGGAGCGTGGATGTCGGCATGAGGCCTCCCGGGGGGAGCGCCATTCTTCGGCCGCAGCCGGGCGGCGTCCAGCGGGGCCTTGGACTACGCGAACGTGATCGTCTGGCCGTCCTTGCCGTCCTTCACCAGGATGCCTTCGGCCGCGAGCTCGTCGCGCAACCGGTCGGACTCGGCCCAGGCCTGGTTGGCCCGCGCGGCGGCGCGGGCATCGACGAGCGCCTGCTGCTCGGATGTCAGGGCACGCTCCTCAGGGGCCAGGAACAAGCCGAACACGCGATCGGCCTTGTCGAACAGCGCGAGGGCCGCGGCCGCGTCCCCCGCGCCCAGGCTGCCGTCCTTCAGGGCGCGATCGGCTTCGCCCCGCAGCTCGTGTACGGCGGCCAGGGCCTCCGGCGAGTTGAGGTCGTCGTCCATGGCGGCCACGAAGCGGACGTCCGCCTCGGCGGCGAAGCCCGACGGCGCCGCGTCCCCGGCATGGACGGCCAACCGGACGCGCGCCTCGCGCAGGTTGCGCAGCGTGCGGTCGGCGGCCTCGAGGCCCGTGAAGTTGAAGTCGAGCGACTTGCGGTAGTGGCCCGAGACGATCAGGTAGCGGAAGGCGGCGCCGATGCCCTCGCCGTAGCGATCGAACAGGTCCTTCAGCGTGTAGAAGGTGCCCTTGCTCTTGGACATCTTCGAGCTGTCCACGAGCAGGTGCTTGTGGTGCATCCACGTCGTCACCCACGGGCGCACATCGAGTGCGGCCTCGCTCTGGGCGATCTCGTTCTGGTGATGCGGGAAGAGCAGGTCTTCGCCGCCCAGATGGATGTCGATCCTCGAACCGAGGATCTCACTCGCCATGACGGAGCACTCGATGTGCCAGCCGGGGCGTCCCTTCACGACGCGCGCCGTGCCGTCGATGGTGAAGCTCGGCTCCCAGAAGACGTCGCCGTCTTCTTCGACATGGCCCTTCCATAGGGCGAAGTCGCCGACCTCCTCCTTGTCGTACTCGTCCGCCTTGATGCGTCCGCTGGCGCCCGCAAGGAGATCCTCGCGCTTGATGTTGGCGAGCTCGCCGTAGTGCTCGAAGGACGCGACCCGGTAGTAGATCGAGCCGTCCTCGGCGAGGTAGGCATGCCCCTTGTCGAGCAGGGTCTGGATCATCGCGGCCATGCCGTCGATGTGCCCGGTCGCGCGCGGGAAGTGATCCACCTGCGCGGTGTTGCCGAGCTGATCCATCCCCTCGAGGTACGTCGAGGCCCACCGGGTGGTGAAGGTCTCGAGGTCTTCCCCCGCCGCCCGGGAGTCACGGATGATCTTGTCTTCGACGTCGGTGATGTTCTGGACGTACACGACCGTGTGGCCCGACTCGCGCAACCAGCGCACGAGCACGTCCGCCACCGTCACGAGGGACCAGTTCCCGATGTGGACGTGGCTGTAGACCGTGGGCCCACAGGCGTAGACGGCGATCCGCTGGGGATCTACCGGCTGGAAGGGCTCCACCCGGCGCGACAAGCTGTTGTAGAGCTGCAGGGGCATGGCGCGCGCCTTTGGTACATGGGTCTACTCGTCTTCCTGATCATCGGCCAGAAACGGGTCGTCTTCGTGCGCCCAGTCCTTGGCCGTGGGCTCGTCGATCTCGGGCAGGCCAAGGGTAGCGTCCCCCCGATGATCCCGGACGGCGTTTTGTACCCCCAGCAAGGCGTACTGAAACTTTTCGCGAGCGTCGTCCGGCCTGCCGCGCCCGCCCAGGGCCTCGAAGAACGGAGCCAACTGGGGGACCTGCAGCGCGTCCAGCGCGAGGATCTCGCTGCACGACCGGCCGCGGGCCCAGTCGACGACGATGTCGCCGGCCACGTACATGGCGGGGTTGCAGAGGCCGCAGGAGACGCGCAGATCGAGCACGGCCTCGTCATCGGCCACGAGGTGGAACTCGGTGATGTTCTTGCCCCCGCCCCGGCAGCCCTCGACGACGGCCCGCCCCGTGAACGGCACGTCCAGGGGCGTGAAGTTGCGGGGCGCCTTGTCGCGGCTCATGCGCGCGAAGATGCGGTCGGCATAGTAGCGCCGGACGTCGTTGCTGACAGCCATGGCTACGCGTCGTCCAGGTAGCGAAGAGGATCCTTCACGACCCGCTCGACGATGTCCGCGAACACATCGCACTCCTCGAGCGTGTTGTAGAAGTACACGGACGCGCGCAGATTGTTCTTGGCGCTGTCCGTCCGGTCGAAGCGCCGGTGCAGGTAGGCGTTCACGCAGAACATGCCGCGCCGCACCATGACGTTCGCCTCCTCGTCGCCGATGCGCTCGATGGCGTTGATCAACGCGCCGCTGTGCGAGGCCATCGTGATGACGCCGCCGCGCCGCGCCGGATCTTCAGGGCCGAGAAGCCAGAAGTGATCGCACTGCAGCGGCGCGAGACGCTCGGTGAGCCGCGTGTTGAGCGCCAGTTCCTGGGAGCGGATCGTGTCAAAGCCGACCGTGTCGGTGATGTAGTCGATCGCCGCCGCGGCGCCGGTGATGCCGGCATAGTCCTGCAGGCCGGCTTCGAAGCGTCCGGGCGGATGCTTGTACTCGACGCGATCCTGCCACGTGTCGGCGATCGTGTCACCGCCCACGATGAACGGCGCGATCGCGTCGAGCAGCTCGTAGCGCCCCCACAGCACACCCATGCCCGTCGGGCCGCACATCTTGTGGATGGAGAACGCGAGGAAGTCGACCCCCAGCGCGGCCACGTCGACGCTGCGATGCGGCACGCTCTGCGCGGCGTCGAGGACGAGCACGCCACCGACCTCGTGCACGCGCGCGGCGAGCGCTTGAATCGCCGCGTCGGGGATGATGGTGCCGTCGAGGTTGCTCGCGTGCCCCAAGGCCAGGACGCGCGTGCGATCGGTGATGGCGGCCAGCGCTCGCTCGAGATCGAAGCCGCCGTCCTCGTCGAGCTCGAAGAAGCGACGCACGACGAGTTCGGGGTCGCCGGCGCGCTCACGCAGACGCCGCTCGGCCTCGAGCCACGGGACGAGGTTGCTGTTGTGCTCCCGCTCGGAGCCTACGATCTCGTCGCCGGGCTCGAGCGCGATGCCGTGCGCCACGATGTTGAGCGCCTCGGACGTGTTGCGCGTCCAGACGATCTCGTCGACGCTGCTCGCGCCGATCAGGTCGCGGGCCGCCTCGCGGGCGTGCATCTCGTGCCCCCGCAGCTCCTCCTGGAACCAGTTGTGGAGGCGTTTCGTGCCGTCCGAGCGGCCGCCGCCGCAGGTGGGGAAGTCCTCGTAGTAGGCCCGCACGGCGTCGATCACGACCTGCGGCCGCAGCGTCATGCAGGTGTTGTTGAGGTAGATGGGCGGCTTGCCGCGGCGCGTGCGCTGAAGCGCGGGGAACGCGGCTCGAAGTTCGGCGATGTCCGGGGCGTGGGCCATGGGCGGCACAGGATACGACCGTCTCGGCGAAGGCGGGCTGCGCGCGCGACCGCGCCCCATCCCGCCGCCGGTATGCTTGGGCCCCCATGCGACCCTCCTTGCACTCCTCAGGGCCCTGCCGCCTGCTTCTGGCGCTCGTCTGCCTCGCGTTCGGCGGCCTCTCCCTCAGCAGCACCGCCCAGGCCGAGCCGCCGAAGCATGGCGTGCCGGAAACGCGCCCGATCCAGCTTGACGGCCATCCCCTCAAGGCGGAGTGGAGTTCGGCCAAGATGCTGCCCTTCCCCCGCGACGGCTCGGTGCTACGCATCCAGCAGTTCCGGGGCACCCTGATGCTGGCGCTCCAGAGCGACCGGACATGGACCCGGGGCAGCGGGCTCTCGCTCTTCTTCTGCCCGGACGGCCCGAAGGCCGGTGCCACGGCGCCCGGCTGCGTGCGCATCGATCTCGAGCCTTTCGAGCATGACCGTGACCACCTCTTCGTCTACCGCAACGTCGAGGACGGCCCGAGCCGCCTGCGCGACGTCGTGGTCGTGCGGCACAGCCTGCGCGGCGGTGCGACGGGCATCGAGATGGCCATCCCGCTCAGCCTCCTGGGCCTGACGTCGAAGGCGCGTCCCGCCTTGCGCTTCTGCGCGCAGTGGAACGTCGGAGGGCGAAGCCTGACGTGGCCGGCGAACCTCGCCTTCCGCGCCCCCACCGGAACGATGCCGCGTGACTACGCTTCGGCCGCCAACTGGGGCCTGCTCGAGGGCTGGGGCGATCCGGCCGGTCCCGGCGCCTTCCCGCGCAAGGACTGGGACGCGTGGATCGCGCGCGACCGCACGGTGCGCGAGGCGGGCGCGACGGCCCACCACACCGTCAACCTGCTCCTGGAGGAGTGGAAGAAGACCAAGAAGCGCGACAAGGAACTCGTGCCGCAGGTCCTCGGCTCCTTCGAGACCGTTGCGGAGCACGAGCCGCTCACGGCGCTCGACCAGCTGCGCATCGCGACCTGCCTGCGCTACCTCAATCGGCACGAACGCGCGCTGGGCCTGCTCGACGGATTGCTCCACCATCCGGATCGCGCCGTCGGCCTTCAGGCCTACCGCGAGCGGGCGCTCCTGCTCCACGCCATGCAGCGCTTCGAAGACGCGGCGCTGACGTGGGAGCGCCTCGCAGCGCGCACGGCGAGGCCCTACAACACGGCCTACACGAAGGCCGCTGCGGCCGAGCGCCGCATCGCCCAGGGTTGGGCGAAGGAACGGGCCGCTCGGAGGGTCGACGAGGCCGACCCGTCCCTCCCGCGCGTGGAACTCCACACGACGCACGGGGTGATCGAGATCGTGCTCCATGCCAAGGACCTGCCCAAGCAGGCGGCGCACTTCCTCGCGATGGTGAAGCGCAAGGTCGTCTATGACGGGACCCTCTTCCACCGCGTACACGGCGACTTCCTCGCGCAAGGCGGCGACCCCGTCAGCCGCGACCAGGGTCTCGCCTTCGCCGGCCGCGGCGGCCCCGGCATCGAGATCGACATGGAGATCAACCCGCGCCACGCGTTCTGGCGCGGCGCGATCGGGTTCGCGCGCGGCATGCGCAAGGCCAACGGCAGCCAGTTCTTCATGATGACGGCGCCGAATCCGGACTTGGGCGAGTACACCTGCTTCGGGCATATCGTGCACGGTCAACACGTCGCGGACCGTCTGGAGTACGGCGACACGCTCACGAAGGTCGTCATCCGACGCGACGCCGCGCCGCCCGCCAAGGAGCGCGACGCGCAGGCTGCGCCGGCGAGGGATGCGGGGAAGGACGCGCCCCCAAAAGACACGGCGAAGGGCGAGGGCAAGGCGCGCCCGCCGCCGAAATGAGCCTGCGCATGTCGATCGCGCGCGTTCCTAGGGGGACGATGGCCGGCCTCCGCACGCTCCTGCTGCCCCTCCTGCTGCTCGCGCTCCTGGCGCCGGGGGCCTTCGGCCCGCAGGCGGCACGTGCGGATGATTCGGTCGAAGATGCGCCCCGGGAAAGCCTCCAGGACCTCGTGACCGCCTACGAGGGGCATCTGATCCTGCGCAACGAGGGCGCCTACGCCAAGCAGCGCGACGCGCTCGAGCGCATCGTGTCCCGGCGCACGGACGACGCGCGCAAGGTGCTGATGAAGCTGCTCAAGCAGTACGGGGGCATCGATCGGCGACGCACCGAGCTCCTGCTCGGCGCGTGGATCCGCTACGGCACACCCACCGACCTCGACCGGGTCATCGACTACGTCGAGGGGCGCAAGGATCCACTCGAGTTCGATCTGCTGCATCGCATCCTCGGCGAGGCCACGCGACCGGCGACGCTCGCTCACCTGCGCGACGGCGCGCTGCGTTCGGCCACGCCGCGTGTCAAGGCGCAGATCGTCCGCGCCCTGGGCGCCTCGCGCGACGAGGCGAACGTCGCGCCCCTGCTCAAGCTCGTACGCGAGGAGAACCTGCTCGTCCGCATCGAGACCCTCGAGGCGCTGGGCCGCTTGCGCTCCAAGCGCACCCTGCCCGTCGTACAGGTGTTCCTGCGTGACGCGAACCCCTACGTGCGCGACGCCGCCGCCCGTGGCTTGGGCTACCTCGGGGATCCGCGGGCGTTGCCGGCCTTGCGCCGTGCGCTGCACGACGCGAGCGCGCGCGTGATCGAGTCCGTTGCAGGCGCCATGGCGCAGATCGGCGGGCCGGGCCCCGTGCCGGATCTCATCGACGGCTTGCAGCGCGCCCAGGGCAAGGACCTGCGCTTGGAAGACGCGTTCACGTCCGCGCTGCAGACCATCTCGGGCAAGGACATCCAGGCCGACCACGAGCTGTGGCGCGGGTGGTGGCTCGCGGTGAAGGACAAGAAGCCCTTTGCCAAGGCCCAGGAGAAGCCCGGCCGGAAGACCGTGCCGGGGCCCAGCTACTACGGCTTCCCGGTGCGCTCGAGCAAGGTGGTCTTCATCCTCGACGTGAGCCGCAGCATGGGCTGGAACGGCCGCCTGGACACCGCGAAGAGGGAACTCATCCAGACCCTGGGCAAGCTGCCTGCGACGACGCGCTTCAACGTGATCATCTACAGCGACCGGGTCTGGCGCTGGAAGAAGGCCCTGACGGCCGCGAAGTCGGCGGCCGTCAAGCGTGCGATCACCTTCGTCCGGTCACAGAAGCCGCTGAACGGCACCAACAGCTACGGCGCGCTCGCGGCGGCGTTCGAGGACCCGGACGCGGACACGATCTTCTTCATGTCGGACGGGCATCCGAGCGTCGGCCGCGTGACGGATCCGGACCTGATCCTGAGCCGCATCCGCGACTGGAACCAGCTGCGCCGGGTGCGCGTCCACGCGGTGGCCCTGCTTCGCGGCCTGCCGCCGGCGGCGTTCATGAGCATCGAGAGCGCGGACCGCTCCGCCGCGTTCATGAAGCGCCTCGCCAAGCAGAACTCGGGTCGGTTCAAGAAGATCGAGTGATGTCGATCGCATCTGGCTGACGAGGTTCAACCACAGGGGCGGTTCCAATTCCGGCGCCAACGGCTACGGCCGGTGCGTCAGGACCGCGACGAAGCCCCCGTCGGCGTTCTCACGCGGCCACGCACGGAAGGCGACCTTGGCCTCGAACGCGGGATGGCTCGCGACGAAGGCTTCCACCAACGCCTCGTTCTCCTCGGCTTCGAGGGAGCAGGTGCTGTACACGATGCGGCCACCCGGCTTCAGGGCCGGCACGCAGCGCGCCAAGAGCGCGGCCTGGATCCGCACCAACGACGCGATGTCCTTGGGCCGGAGTCGCCAGCGCGCTTCGACGCGGCGCCGCAAGACACCCGTGTTCGAGCACGGCGCATCCACGAGGATGGCGTCGAAGCTCTCGGGCGCGAACGGTAGCTTGCTCTCGGGCTCGAGCAGCACCGTCTCGTAGTCGATGTCACCCATGCGCTCGGCCAGCCCCTCGAGCAGCGCCACCTTGGCCGCGTCCACGTCGCAGGCGACGATGCGGCCGCTGCCCATGAGGTCAGCCAGGTGCAACGTCTTGCCGCCAGGGGCCGCGCACAAGTCGAGCACGCTCTCGCCCGGCGTCGGCGCCACGGCGGGCGCTACGCGCTGGCTCGTCGCGTCTTGGACGGCCGCGTCACCGGAGCGCACGGTCAGTTGCACGGCGGCTTCGCCGTCGGCGAGGCACAACGCGGTGTCGCCCGGGCCCGCGTCGCACGCGATGTCGCGCTCCTTGAGCTTGGCCATGAGCTCCGCGCGATCGATGCGCGCGCGCACGGTGACCGGCGGGCGTTGGATGCCGGCACGCAGGATCTGCAGCGTGCGCGCCTCGCCCCAGGCTCCGAGCCACCGCTCGACGAGCCAGAGCGGCATTCCGTAGCGTGCGGCGAGATGCTCGCCGAGACCGTCGGCGGGGTCCGGGAAGACATCACGCTGCATCCGAATGGCCGTGCCGTCCTCGCGCGGGATGTCGCGGCGGCCCTGGTCTGTGCCCCGCGCCTTGCCCTCAATCGCGCGCAGCAGGTTGCGCGCGACACCGTTCACGAAGCCGGCCCGCCCGGGGCCGGCGACGCCCCGCGCCCAGCCGACCGCGTGGTCGACGGCGGCGTGGCTGGGGACGCGGTCTAGGAAGAAGACCTGGTAGAGCGCCAGCCGGAGGGCCGTGCGGAGCGAGGCATGGAGCAGGTGGACTGGGCGGGTGGACGCCGAGGCGATGAGGGCGTCGAGCGTGCCCTGGCGCCGGACGCAGCCGTAGGCCAACTCCGTCAGCAGCCCCCGCTCGCGATGATCGGCCATGGATTCGCGCGCGGCGTCCAGCCCCGCACTCACGCGCTCCCCCTTGCGATCGAAGCGCAGCAGGAGGTCGGCGGCGATGTCGCGGGCGGATGCCATGCCCCACTTTGTAGGGGCATGGGCTCGGGCAGCCCCATCGCGGCGGACCGTGATACAAGGATTGGCCCTCGCCCCCAGGAGACCCCCCCCATGGCCCATGGCTCACGCTCCCGTCGAAGCAGCGGACGTTCCAGCAGCGGAGGCGGCAGCCGCTCCCGCAGTGGTGGCAGCCGGCGTGGAGGCAGCCGGGGTGGAGGCAGCCGCAGTGGAGGTAGCCGGGGTGGCGGAAGTCGGGGTGGCGGCGGGCGCTCGCGCTCGAGCCGCTCCCGTGGCGGCAACAGCAATGCCATGCCGATGGTCGTCGGCATCATCGCGGTCGTTGCGGTGATCGCCGTGGTCGTCGTGACCAGCGGCAAGAAGTCGAAGAAGAAGGAAGCGTGGGTCTCCGACGAGCTCACGGCCGATTCGAACGTCCCGGATCAGGCGAGCAAGAAGAAGGTCGTCCAGCGCTCGCCCCCGCCGGAGATCAGCGACGAGATCATCAGCACGGCGCGTGAGCTCGTGGCGAACCTGGACGCGGACCGGGAGAAGGGCAACGCGCTCTACGACGAGGGCATGGCAGCCAAGGACAAGGACCCCGACCTCTGGCAGGCCAAGCTGCGTGAGGCCAAGGACCACTTCCTCAAGATCCGCGACGCGTGGAACGAGATCGAAGGCCTCATCGAGGCCGAGCTGCCCATGGGCACGGACTGGGGCGCCGACGAGGTGGCCAACCACTGGCTCGGCAAGGAAGCCGAGAAAGTCAACAAGGCGATCGAGCGACTGGCGTATCTGAAGAAGCAGCTACGGATGAACTGAGACGAGCCGTCGCGTGGCGCAGCGTTTCTTCTACAACTCGAACGGCTTCGCCTTCCATCGCATCGATGACGCGGCGCGCATCCTCGCCGACCTCGGCTACGACGGTCTGGCGCTCACGCCGGATGTGCACCACCTGGACCCCCTGCATGTCGGTGCGGCCGAGGTCCAATCCTTCCGCGGGTTGTGCGAGTCCCTGGAACTCGACCTCGTACTCGAGACGGGCGCACGCTTCGTGCTCGACACCTACCGCAAGCATCGTCCCTCCCTGCTCGACGTGCCGGACGAGGCGCGGGTACGGCTCGACTTCCTCAAGCGCTGCGTGGATCTCGCCGCCGACCTCGGCGCGCCCGTCGTGACCGTCTGGTCTGGCAACGGCCCGGAGGGCCTCCCCCCGAACGAGGCGCACGCCCGACTGGTCGACGGCCTGAAGCGACTCTGCGACCACGGGGCCGAGCGCGACGTGCGCATCGGCTTCGAGCCGGAGCCGGGCATGCTCATCGAGACCGCGGCGCAGTGGTGCGGCGTGCGCGACGCCGTCGCACACGAGGCCCTGGGTCTGACCTTGGACGTCGGACACTGCCTGGCGAACCGCGAAGGGGCGCCCGCGGATGTCCTGCGCGCGCATACGTCGGAGCTGCTCGTCGTGCAACTCGACGACCATCGCCCCGGCGTCCACGACCACCTCATGTTCGGTGAAGGCGAGGTTGATTTCGCGCGCGTGGCGCAGGCGGTGCGCGACATCGGGTTCGACGGGCCCCTGGAAGTGGAGCTTTCGCGCCACTCGGCCATGGCGACGGCAACGGCGGAAGCCTCCCTCGCGTTCCTCCGCGACGCCTTCGCGGACTGACACGCATCACCTTCTGACGCGCGTGCTCGCTTGTACGGCGCCGCGCGACGTGGTGAAATCTCGGGCCCTACGTCATCGACCCGGCATGTTCCTGCCGGCGCCTTCACCCCCACCCCGTCGGAACCCTCTCCATGGATGCCACACCGGACGCGCCCCGCAACGCAGACGAAGCTCCCGCGCAGGACGCGAGTCCCCCGAACGAAGGTACCGAGGCGAAGACACCCCCGGTTGCGGCGCCGCCCCCCGACACCGAGCCCGACACCGCCGCCGACACGGACACGAACGCGTCCCCCACCACCGACTCCGCTCCCACCACGAACACGGACGCGGACACGGTGACGGCAACAGCCGACGCTCCTGAAGGCAGCGACGCCTCGGCCAACGAGGGCGAGGGCGAAGCCGAGCGCGCCGACGCGACGCAGGTCCCCCAGACGCAGGCCCCCCAGAAGAGGGCCCCCCAGAAGAAGGCCAAGAAGAGGGCAGCCAAGAAGAAGGCGCGCAAGCGTCCTCCGCCGCGGGCACCGGAGCCGCCGCTGCCGCCCGAGCTCAAGGCCATCGCACGCGAAGCCGCACTCGCGCGCATCGCCAGCGAAGCCAAGGGCAAGAACGAGACGGTCCACCGGACCATCGAGATGCTCGAGGGCGGCGCGTCCATCGTGTTCCTCGCGCGCTTCCGCCGCTCGAAGACTGGCGGGCTGGACGAGCAAGGTCTGCTCGGCATGTGGCACCGCTGGGAGCAGATTCTCCAAGACGAGGAACGACGCGTCGCGATCCGCACACTCCTGAAGAAGCGCAACGCGCTCAGCGACGAGGCGGCGGCCGCCTTGGCCGCCGCCGAGGCGATTCCCGAGATGGAGGATCTCGCCGCGCCCTACATGCCCGTGACCGCCAGCCGCGCCACCATGGCCCGCGGCCTGCACCTCCAAGGCTTGGCCGATGCCATCCGCTCCGCGACCGAAGTGTCCCCGCTCTCCGAGTTGGCCCAGCCCTTCGTGCGCGAAGGGGAAGAGCCGAGTTCGCTCGACGCGGCCCTCGGCGGCGCGCGGGACATCCTGGCCGAGGAGCTCGTGCTGGACGCGAAGCTGCGTGGACGTCTGCGCGCGCTGTGCCGCAAGGAAGCCGTGATCTCCATCGCCGCCCGCACCGAGAAGCGTGCGGAGGGCAAGGAGGGCGCGCCGGCGAATCCCCTCGTGGGCTTCACGGCGAAGGCCGCGAAGGTCCCCCCGCTCAAGGTCCTGGCGATCCGCCAGGCCGAGAAGCGCCGTGCCGTGGTCGCGACGATCGAGGCGCCCGAAGAGAAGGCCCTCCGGATCGTGCACGCCCACGCCGCGCCCGAGGAACACCCGCACAAGGGCTTCCTGCGGGCGGCCGCCGAGGACGGCTACCGCCGCATCCTCAAGCCCCTCTTCCAGAACGACATGCGCGTGGGCATCAAGCAGCGCGCCGACGGCCACGCGATGGAGCAGTTCGAGCGCAACCTGCGCAACCTGCTGCTGGGCCCCTACGCCGGGCCCCAGCGCACGCTGGGCCTGCGTCCCGACGTCATGAAGGGCCATCGCTGGTGCGCCATCGACGAGCAAGGGAACGCCGCCGGGTCCGGCACGCTCCCCCACGAGCCCACGGCCGGCCGTGAGGCGTGCATCACCGAGCTGTGCGACGTCCTGAAGACCTACGAGGTGGGCGCCATCGCCGTGGGTACGACCGGCGGCCGCGCCGACGCCCTCTCCCTGGCCAAGGAAGCGTCCAAGGACATCGAGAAGAGCATCGTCGTCACGGAGGTACCCGACGGCGGGACGCGCGCGCTCGAGGCGATGGGTCCGGTCGAGTTCGAGAACCACCTCGTCGTTGCGGCCGAGTGCCGCGGCGCGCTCTCCCTCGCCCGTCGCTTCCAGGATCCGATGGTCGAGCTCGTGCGCGTGGACCCGAAGGCGCTGGCTCTCGGACCGCACATGCACGACGTGCATCAAGGCCGTTTGCGTCACATGCTCGACACGGTCGCGTCGTCGTGCGTCGGCTACGCCGGCGTCGATCCGGCGACGGCCGATCTGGACCTCCTGATGCGCGTGCCCGGCTTCAAGCGCACGTCGGCCGCGGCCTTCCTCGCGTGGCGCGAGCAGGCGGGGCCCTTGACATCCAAGGCGCAGCTCGCGACGGTCGAGGGCGTCGGACCGGAGACGGCCGAGCAGGCCGTGGGCTTCCTCCGCATCCGTGGTGCGGCGGATCCGCGTGATGCTTCGCAGCTGCACCCCGAGCAGTACGGAGCGATCGAGAAGATGGCGGCCCAGGTCGGCTGCGACATCCCGACGCTCTTCACGGAGCCGGAAGCGCGTAAGCGTGTGAAGCTCGACGCGCTCACCGATCACGAGACGAGCAGCTCGACGCTGAAGTATGCGCTCTTCCAGGCGACGGCCGGTCTGCGGGACCCGCGTCCGCGCTTCGCGCAGCCCATTCCGCCCCCGCCGGAGATCACGCTCGCGACGATCCACCCCGGCCTCGCGCTGCAGGGCAGGGTCCTGCGCGCCGCGCCGTTCGGTGTCTTCATCGATGTGGGCCTGGGCATCGAGGCGCTCATCCCGATTCCGTTCATCGGCGACCGGCCCGGCGTGGATCCGAGCACCGTGGCCCCCGTCGGCGCCGTCGTGACCGCGCGCGTGCACGAGCTCGACATGAAGAAGAAGCGCCTCACGCTCACCATGCGTCGCCCGGAGCCGGGTCGCGGTCCGCGCGGACCCGGCGGTCCTCGTGGGCCTGGCGCGCGTGGACCGGCGAGCCGGGGTCCTGCGAGCCGGGGTCCTGCGAGCCGAGGTCCCGCGAGCGGCGGTCCCGTGAGCCGGGGTCCGAGTGTCCGTGAGGCCGCGGGACTGGCTGCCGCTGGGGGACGTGTTCCTGCCGGGGCCGCGCCGCGCCAAGGCGACCGACGACCGGTGGGCGCGGGCGGCAGCAGCGGCCAGCGCACGCCGGGCCAGGGCGGTCCGGCTCGTGGCCCGGGTGGACCGGGTGGACCGGGCCGTGGCCAGGGTGGTCGCGGTCAGGGCGGCCGAGGGCAGGGCGGTCGTCCCCAAGGCGGCAGCCGCTTCGGCGGCGGCGGTGGTGGCTTCCGCGGCAAGGGCGGACGCCGCGATGATCGGGGCCCGCGCGCACCGCGCACGATCAGCCTGAGCGCGGACGAACCCAAGAAGAAGAGCGAGCAGGTCGACACGTCCAAGATGAGCCCCGACGAGCTGATGCAGTGGAAGCTGGATGAACTCAAGCGGAAGCTCGAGCGTCCCGACGCGGACTAGGAACGGGCTGCGCCCGTTCCGGGTAGGGGCGACCCTTGTGGTCGCCCGGCTCCCCTACCCACCCCACGGTGCGGTTCGCGCTGATGCGGGCCGACCTACCTCCCGTGCCCTTACGGGTAGGGGCGACCCTTGTGGTCGCCCTCTTCTCTCTCCCCCGGACGCCGACGAAGAAGGGCGGGGACAAGCCCCGCCCCTACCTGGTAAGTCCCGATCGCAATGCGCGAGCGCTCGGGCGGGGACAAGCCCCGCCCCTACATCGCCGTATCGGATGAGAGCGCGAGGCGCCGGACGATTGCCTACTTCTTCCCGGTCTTGTCCCGGGCGAACTCGCGCCAGCGGCGCTTCTGCTGCTCGATCTTCTCGATGCGCTCGAGAGAAGCGAGCACCGCGTCGCGGACGCTGGGATCGGGGTCGTCGACCGCACGTGCCAACGCCTTGATCGCCGCGTCGTCGTAGAGGGTGCCGAGCATCTTCGCAGCCTCCGTCCGGACGTCGGCCTCGGCGTGGCCGAGCGCCTCGATCCACAACGGCAGGTCCTCGGCCGACGTGCGACGGGTCAGCACCTCCATCGCATCCGCATGCAGACCCGGATCGCGGTGCGCCAGCATCTTGCGGACCAGATCCACGAAGCGCGAAGCCGGGGCCGACCGGAAGTGCTCCGCGACGTGCCGTGCGTTGTCGCTGGTGGGCGCCAGGCCCGGCAGGAATGCGTCGTAGACCTCCTCGGTCTCGGGCAAACGGGGCAGGAACGCCGCGGCCTGCTCGACCTCCTCCGGCTTGCTGAAGTCGTAGATACGCTTCAGGTCGGCGAGCGAGAGCTCGGGCATGTGACGCACGACGTGCAGCCGTGTCGAAGCATCCAGATCGCCCTCGGCCAGGACTTCCCGTAGGAAGGGCAGCGGCTCCTTCGCTCCCGCGCCGAGCAGGTCCTCGGTGATGAAGAGCTTGAGGCCCGGGCCGCGCTGCGCGGGCGTCCACGAGCGCCACGCCCCCTGGATGTGCTCCAAGGCCCACGCGCGGTTCTCCGTCTCGTTGTGGAACGACGGCCCGACGTGCGAAAAGAAGTTCCGGGGATAGCGCTCGGGTGCCGCCAGGGCGGCCGCGAAGATCTTCTCGCGCTGGGACGGCTCCTGCAGCAGCGTGAAGAACACTGCGCTGGCCCCGTACGACAAGTTCGACCTGAAGCGGTGATTCGAGACACCCACCCGTAGGGTGCGGGTGTACCGGGACGTCGGCGAATACTTCTCGTAGGCCATCGCCGTCTCGGCCAGGCGCGTCAAGCCCTCCGCGCTCCAATCCAGACGTGTCAAGCTGGGGTTGTTGCGTAGCCCGTGGAAGAGCTTGTCTTCCAACTCGGCGCGCGCCTCGGGCGCGTCCAGCAGCGCCGTCAGACGCCCGATGTCGGCGCGGATCTCGTAGGCGACGAGGGCGACGGCCTCGGTCCGCGCCCCGGCATCCACGGCGTTCTTGGCGATGTCGAGGAGGGCCTCGAGCGCGCCCTCCACCCCGCGGAAACGGCTCCAGAAGTACTGCGGCGCGCCCCGCATGATGTCGCCACGCGTCTGCTTGATCGCGCTGACCAACACCCGGAGCGGGATGGCCCCATCGCCCGGGATGGGATCCCCCGCGATCAGAGGGTAGGTGTCCATGCTCGACACGGACGCTTCGGAGAGGACGTGGCTGACCGCCTCGATCGCGGGGGTCAGATCGGCGTCCTGCGCCGCGAGCCGCAGCTGGCCGTTGAGCGCGCCCAGCGCCTTGTGCATTTCGCGGTCCCGGACCGGCAGGGCTCGGACACGCCTCGCCCCGTGCCGCCAGGCCTCGGGCGACGGGATCCCCGCGGCGCGCATGTGCAGGTACACGGCCTCGCGCACGATGCCGATGTCGCTGTCGACCCAGCTCAGGATCTCGTCCGGTGTCAGGCCCGTCGCGTCCTCCTTCTCGTTCCTCTGGCTGAGTTCCCAGCGCGTCAGCAACCGCTTCGCGATGGCCCCGCGCACGTTGGCGTTTGCGGTCGTGTCCGCGACGACAGCGCGCACGGCGGCGTAGACCGCGGGCGACGAGTCTGTGTCGAGCATCTGCATCAGGTAGGGATCGACGACGCTGCCGACGTCGCTCTTTTCCTTGGCCACGACGGCCACGACGGCTTCGGGCCCGGCCAGCACCGCCTCGATCCAACGGGCTCGGAAGTCGTCCGGCTGCGCAGCGACGGACGCAGCGTACGCCGCGCGCTCGGCGCCCTTCGAGGCGTGCAGCAACTTCCAGAAGTTGCTCTTGCTGCGCCACAGGCCGGCCTTCCAAAGGACGTCGGGATCAGGCAGCGCGCCGATGTCGATGATCAGGCCCACCGCGGAGCTGCGCAGACGCGAGTTGGGCGAGCGCGTGTGTTCCTTCAGCGCGTCGAGCGCCGGGAGGCCGATCGTCAGCAGCTCCTGCCGGGCGGCCTGCCCCGCCTTGTTGTCCGAGCCTCCGAGCTTCAGGATGAGATCCACGATCTTGGCCTGGAACTCGGCGCCGTACTGATAGCGGCGGTACCAGTCGCTGAACTTGCCGCGCAGGTCCTCGGCATCCCACTCGTCGAGATGCTGCTTCGCCTTGGCGAGCAGCGCCGCCTGGCCGGGGAAGTCCTGGGCAAGGCGCTGCAGCGCCTTCACCGCCTCGGGCGAGCGACCCATGCGCTGGAGTACGAGCGCACTCCGATAGACGGCGCGAGCGCGGATGGCCTCGCTGCCTTCGGCCGCGGCGGCCTTCGTGTACCCGTCGAGCGCCTTGTCGAGCGCGCCACGGCCCGTTTCGGCCCACCAGGCGTCGCGGAACAGCTTGGCGGCCGCCGAGTCCTCCTGGGGGCCCTCGTCGGCGACGAGCGGGCCGGCAAGCGGCCCCGCCATCAGAAGGAACAGGGCGAGCAGGAAGGCGAGCACGGCGCTGGGGCGAATCATGGGGAACTCCTCGGGTGACGAAGAGAGGGTGCCCCCGGTCCCGAGGTCGATTGCTAGGAGGCTGCTAGCTTTCTGAAAGGAGCCTGCTGCGAGGGACCTGCCGGCGGGCCCTACGACTCGAGGATCAGCTCGCCGCGGATCACGATCACGGCCTCGCCGGTCAGGGCGACGCGCTCCCCACGGTCCTCGCAGATCAGTTCCCCGCCGCGCGCCGAGATCTGGCGGGCCGAGAGCGTCGGCGCGCCCAGGCGCCCGGCCCAGTACGGCGTGAGAGTGCAGTGAGCCGAGCCTGTGACGGGGTCCTCGTCCACCCCCACGCGCGGCGCGAAGTAGCGCGAGACGAAGTCCACGTCGAAGCCGGGCGCGGTCGCGATGACGCTGCGCTCGATCTCGAGCAGCCTGCGGAAGTCCGGATTCAGCGCGGCAACGTCGGCCGCGCTCTCGAACACGGCGAGCAGGTTGTGCGCGCCGCCCGCCTGCACCTCGATGGGCGCAGCACCGAGCGCTTCGACGAGGCCGTCGGGCATCTCCATGGGCGTAGGCGGGGCGGACGGGAGGTCGAGCTGATACCCCGCACCGGAACGGCGGACAGGCAGGACACCGCTGCGTGTGTGAAAGGCCACCTCGTCGCGCTCGGGCTCCACCTCCGTCAGCAGCACGCAGGCGGCGGCCAGGGTCGCGTGCCCGCACAGGTCCACCTCGCACGTAGGCGTCATCCAGCGCAGCTCCCACGCCTCGTCCTCCGCATGCGGGACGAGGAAGGCTGTCTCGGACAGGTTGTTCTCCGCGGCGATGGCCTGCAGGATCTCGTCGGGCAGCCACATCTCGTAGAGGCACACGCCCGCGGGATTGCCGGCGAACGGCCGATCCGTGAAGGCGTCGACCTGGTAGAGGGGGATCGGATCGAGCACGTCTAGGGCTTTCGCAGCACGACGCGCGCGCCGGTGATCCGGTCGCCCACGCGGATCTTGTCCACGGACGTCATGCCGCTCACGACGCTGCCGTAGCAGGTGTAGCGCTCGTCGAGCGGGCGGTAGGTCGTGTGCATCACGAAGATCTGGCAGCCGCCGTCGTCCTTGACGCTCTTGGGCATGCCCAGCGCGCCGCGTACGTAGCGGTTCCTGCTGAGCTCATCCGGCACGGTCCAGCCACCACCGCCCGCCCCATGGCCGTGCGGATCGCCGCCCTGGATCACGAAGTTCGGCACGACGCGGTGGAAGCGCGTGTCGTCGTAGATGCCGTTGCGAACGGCATTGAGCAGACTCACGCTGTGTACGGGTGCTTTCACGGCGTCGAGCTCGACGGCGAACGGACCCGCTGTCGTATCGAAGACGAGGCGCGGCTTGTGCGCCACGATCCAGTCCGCGAGCTTCAGGATCGCCTTCTCGTCGAGCAGCTCGCCGTCGCCGGCGGACGCCGGGATGCCCTCCATCGGTTCCGCGGCGCGCGGCACGCCCTTCCAGGCGTTGCTCTGATCGAACTCGTCGTGCTCCGGCGGCTCGGCCTCGAGCTTCTCGTAGGCCTTCTTCGCCGCGCGGCGCACCCAGGGGGAGGGATCGTTGACGAGGTGACGACCGAGCGCGCTCATCATCTTCGCCTTGGTCTCGGCGGGGCAGGCCTTGTCCGCAGCGAGGTCGGCAAACGCCCCCATCACGGCCATGCGTACCTCTTCGTGCAGCACCGCCTGCTTGATCTCGTCGTGCGGCGGACCGCTGTAGGTCCGGCCAAGCATCTCAAGCAGCACGTCGGCGTGGGCCAGGCGCTTGTTCTTGCCCACGAGGCCGATGACCGAGCTCATCACGAAGTGGCGGTCGGGCTTGTCGACTGCATAGCCTCCGACGAGGAAGCCGGTCAGCCACTCGTCGAGCTTGGGATGCTCCCGGCCCTCGAGCTTCCCGACGATCTCCATCCACACGGCCGCATGGATGCCTCCAGCGCGCTGGGACGCCCCCGGGTCGGCCCACGTGAACAGCTCTTGCAGCGCTTCCTTGCGCTTGGAGCCGAGCAGGACCTGTGCTTCGGTCATCTGTCGAACGACGTCCTCCCGGGCGCGGTCGTCGCGGGCGGCGAGCTTCGCCCAGTGTGCCTCGGAGCCGTGCTTCACCAACTGCACCGTGAGGACCTCACGCACGCGTGCATCCGTCTCGGCATCCCATGCCGCCGCCAACGCTGCCTTGTAGGCGTCGCCTTCGCGCTCGCCCAGCGCCTCGGCGGCGAGCCGGCGCACCTTCGGGTCGGCGTGGCTAAGGGCCTTGAGGAGCGCGCCGCTGCTGTGGGCGTCCTTGCGCCGCGTGAAGATACGCCCGACCGCGTCCTGCGCCACGCGCACGTCGATGTCGGCAATCAAGCTGTACACGATGCTGAAAGGACCGTCGGAGGGACAAGCCTTCGGCAGCAACGAGCCCAGGACGCGGATGCCCCCCATGCGGACATCGGCGTCCGGGTGGTCCAAGGCGGGCAGGAACCGCTTGGCGAGGCGGGAGTCCCCGTCCCAATCCTTGTCGGCCTTCGTCGCCTCGCCGCGGTAGCGCGACGCGATCAGCCAGCTCGCATAGAACGCGGCCGCGCGCACGTCGGCGTTGGCGTCGTCCACGAGCTTCGAGGCGGCGAACAGGTCCTTGCGCTCCTTCGCGCCGGAACGTCCCAGGCCCTCGAGGGCACCGGCCCGCACCGCGGCCTCGGGATGGACAAGCAGCGGACGCAGGGTGTCCCCCAGGCCGTCGGCACCCGTCCAACCCAGCGCGCGCGCCGCCTCGGCCGCGTAGATCCACTGCTTGGCCGCAAGCTGCTTGGCGAGTTGCTCCGCAATGGGCTCGGCCAGGTCCTTCGTGCGCGCGATGCCCGCCGACCACAAGAGCAGCCGCAGCTCCTTCGTCTCGGTCGCGAGCATGTCGCGCAGCATGCCGGGTCCCGTGCCGTCGTCACCGATGCGGCCCAGAGCGCGGATGGCCGTGCGGCGCAGCGCCGGATCGGCGTCGGGCATGAGCCAGGGCTGCAGCAGCGCGGCATCGCGCGTCATCTCAGCACGCAGGATCTTGGCGCGTTCGTCCAACGTGCCACCGAGTGCGGGGGCTCCAGTGAAGACGACGGCGACGAGTGTGGCGGCGAGCGTGCGTAGCAGGAACATCATGCGTACCTCCCGGACGGGGATGGTACTCCTGCGCGGGGCTCGCGCCCAGGCGCAGGGCTCCCTACTCAGAACACAGCTCGTCGCGAGCCCGTCGAGGCCGAAGCGAGCCGGGAGCACAATGAGGAAACGCGCCGGAGGCGTGCTATCGCACGTTGAGGACGCGATTCCGAGGCGGGCCTCGGCGCAGCGAGAGCATCGGCGGGCGCAGCAGAGCTAGGGCTCGAAGCGGTACCCGACGCCCTGGACGGTGAGCAGGTGCCGCGGCTTCGAACCCTTGGTCTCGATCTTCCGCCGCAGGCTGAGCACGTGAAAATCCACGGTTCGCGTCGTGGGGTAGCGGTCGTAGCCCCACACGCGATCGAGCAGTTCCTTGCGTGACACGGCGCGGGACGGGTTCTGCAGCATGTAGTGCAGCAGATCGAACTCGAGCTTGGTGAGTGTCAGTTCCTTGCGGCCCTTGCGCAGCACGCGGGCGCGTGTGTCCAGGTGGAACGCGCCGAAGGCGTGCTCCGCGGCGTCCGTGCCCACGCCGGCACGGGCCAGGACGGCGCGGACGCGTGCCATCAGCTCGCGCAGGTGGAACGGCTTGGTGAGGTAGTCGTCAGCGCCGACCTCGAGGCCCTCGATGCGGTCCTCGGGCATGCCGCGGGCCGAGAGCACGAGGAAGGAGGCCTTGCTGCCTGCCAGACGGGCGTGCCGGAGTACGTCCAGGCCCTCGCCGTCGGGAAGTCGACGGTCCAGCACGACGAGATCCGGCCCGCCGGCGAGCGCCGCGACGCCGGCTGCGACGGTCTCGACCGCGGTCACGCGGAAGCCCTCGGACTCCAGTTTCTCGGTGAGCCCCTCACGGATCGGGGCTTCGTCTTCGACGATCAGGATCCTGGCCTGCACGCTCACGCCTCCATCTCCTCGGACAGATCGGGAAGGGGCGGCAACCATAGCTGGAAGACCGTCTCCTCTCCGTCGTCGTCGACCGTCAGGTCGCCTCCCATCGCCCGCGCGAGATCGCGCGACAGGGAGAGCCCGATGCCGCTGCCTTCGACGCGCGTCGAGCGTCGGCCCCGGCCGAAGCGCTCGAACACGCGCCGGCGTTCTTCGGCCGGGATGCCCGGCCCGTCGTCACGCACTTCGACGACACCCCCCGTCGCATCCTCGCGGGCCGTGATGCGAATCCGGCCGGAGCCGCCGGCGCGCGACGGCCGACCGTGCTTCCACGCGTTGCCCACCAGGTTGCCGAGGATGCGCGCGAGGGCGGCGGGGTCCGCCATCGCGGCGGCTTCCTCGCCGGCGATCTCGCACGCGACGTCGAGGCCGTCCTTCTCGGCGAGTACGAGGTAGGGCGCGATCGCCTCGCGGCACGCGGTGCCGAGGTCGACCGGCGCGGCTTCCAAGCTGCGCGTGCCCCGTTCCAGGCGTGCGAAGTCGAGCATGTCGTCGATGAGCGCCGCCAACCGGCGCCCCTGGGCCTGCACGACGTCGGCGTGCTCGCGGCGCTTGGCTTCGGTCGCATCCTCGGCGACCAGCAGCTGGCTGTGCAGCAGGACGCTCGTGAGCGGCGTGCGCACCTCGTGCGTGACGTTGGCGATGAACTCGTCGCGCAGGCGCCGGGCCGCGCGCTCGCGCGCGATGCCGCGGCGGACCAACAGAAGGCCGGTGAGGGTGACGAGCACGAGAGCCGCGACGGCGAGCAAGATGAAGCGGCGTCGCGTCCTGCGCTCGTCGGCTACGTCATCGACCTGGCGGTGCGTGAGCGCGATCGTCGTCCGAAATCCGGTCGGGCCGGCGATGTCGATGATCGCCGCGCCCGGAAGGCCGTGGCGGACGCGCTCCCCATGGCGACTCCCACCGGGCGCCCAGCGTGCGGCCTCGTCGTCGTTCAACACGGCGACTCGCACCTGCTCGAATCGACGCTGACGAACCATACGGCTGAAGAGGCCGCTCCGCCACTCGCGCACGGGCATGTCGACCACGAACGCAACGCCCGCTCGAAGCGGGGCTCGGAAGGCCACGAGCCCATCGTGGTAGGCCCAAGCTCGCGGATGAAGCTCCACGCTCGATCCGGTGCTCGTCTTCTTCCACAGGCCGCCGTACCGGATCACGCGTTGGCGCTCGTCGGCCGTCAGCGGAGTGGCGTCCGCGTGCCCCTCATCGAGAAGACGTCGAAGCTCCTGGCGGGGCGCCGCAGCATGGGGCGCCGCGGCCAGCGCCAGCAGGATCCACGGCCGCCCGACGGCCACGCGCACGTCCGCAGGCCACGCCTCGTGCACGCTCGTGTAGGCGGCTAGGATCTCGTCGCGGCCTCCGGGGCGGGCGCGCAGGCGTGCGAGTTCGACGTCGGCCGTGGCGCGCGCGCGCGGACCGGCGAAGCGGCCGCGGGCCTCTTGCCACACGGCAACGGCAGCGGCTTGGCCGCCCTCGCCGTAGTAGGCGCGATCGGCGGCGAGGCGCAGCTCGCGAAACAGCGCCTCGAGATCGACGGGATCATTCGAGCCCACGCCGGGCTCGGGCTCGATCGTGGCGGGATAGAGCAGGGTCCCGTCCTCGTGGACCAACCGTCCGTTGCGGCAGCGGACGGACCCGGGTCCGATGCTGGCCACCGCGGCATCGATCTCGGCGCGCATCTCGGACGGGGCGACGTGCGGCAGGCGCCCCGCTAGACGCTCGGCGGCCGCCTCCACGCGGGCCTGGACGTTCGCCGTGAGCGCCTGGGCAACGCGGGAGCCTTCGTCGGAGGCCCAGCTCTCCGCCGCATCGAGCTCGCGCCGCAGACGGTCAGCGTCGGCATTGTCGAGGGCGTCCGCGGCGAAGAAGCCCATGTAGGCGAGCACGCAGGTCGGGATCAGGACCAGCCCGAGCAGGATGATGGTGATGGCGGAGGGCTTGCGCACAGGCATGACTCTCGGCCACCGGGGTCATGCGGTTGTGAGAACCCTGCTAGATCCGCATCCGTACGCCGGCGCCGACTGCGTAGGGGCGACCCTCGTGGTCGCCCGGGACGCCCACCTACCTCTTGCGTCGTTGGCGTCGATCGGCGCCTGGCCATCTCCCGTGCCCTTACGGGTAGGGGCGACCCTTGTGGTCGCCCACGTGCATCTCCACGGACACCCACGAAGAAGGGCGGCCACAAGGGCCGCCCCTACATGGTAAGTCCCGACGTGGCAGCAAGCGCTCGGGCGGGCACAAGGCCCGCCCCTACGGGTCGCCCGCGAGCCTCAAGGGCGCGTGTCCGTATCCGTGTGCGTGGAGCCTCCCGACGGGAGGCGTGCGGCTACGGGCCTCAGCCGAAGCCCGACGGCTGCTTGGGCGTCGTCGGGATCGGGGCCGTCACGCGCTTGCGCGGGGCCGTCACGCGCTTGCGCGGTGCGGGCGCCGCACGACGCGGCCGAGAAGCACGCGGCACGGGTGTGGCACGCGGTGCGGCACGCGGTGCGGCACGCGACGGCGCACGCGGGGCCGAGACGGGAGCGAGGCGCGACGGCGCGCCAAAGTTGCCCGTCCAATACTGGCCGATGCGACTGAACGCGCCCTCGGTCAACTCCGCATCGAGCAGGATCCGGCGGTGCTCCGTGCTGTTCATCCAGCCCTCGACAACCGAGGCGACATCCGGATACCCCCAGGCGACGACCTCGGCGTACACGCGGCCGCGGTAGCCGGCGAGCGCCATGCGCTGGCCGAGCTCGCGACGGCTCGGGTCCGGTGAACCGTGCCCCATGAAGCCGTGCTGATCCTGCTCCTTGCTGTGATCGCGCGCGGCCGTCCACAGCGTCGGCTGGAAGCGCAGCGCCCGCAGGCTGTGCTGCGCACGGATACGGTTGACCTGCTCGAGGACGCGCATCTCTTCGGTGGACGCCGGCGCATTCACCGACGAGCGCCGCGGCTGCGATGTCGCCATGCGCGGCGGCGCGGTCATGGTGCGCGGCGCCGTCGCGCGCGGCTGCGGCGTCGGGAACGAGGGCTGCGCGACCGGCGGCGCGCAGTCGCGCGGCGCCTGACGCTGCACGAACTCACGCGGCGGCGGCTCGCGACGCTCGCCTTCGTACGGCGAGGCGCGCACACCGGCGACACACGGCCTCCGATCCCAGAAGTCACTCGTGGGTGTCGTGAGATCGGAGACGGACGAGGAGCACCCGCCCGTCAAGAGAAGTACGGACAAGAGGCCCAGGGCCGACGCGGGAGCAAGACGCATATGCACAGTGGGCTCATGGTCGGGCACACCGGGCGATCCCTTGAAGGTTCACGGCGCGGATGTTGGGGGACCGTAATGCCCATGAAGAGGAACCCACAATTGGGCCCCTAGGGGCTTGAAAACGATGCCTGTTAGCTAACTCGTTCCCTGGCCTCGGCCTCGTCAACGGCCACCTGCAAGGCCTCGATGCCCAGCCGGTTGAAGAGCCGCTCGATGAAACGCTGCATGCCGAAGAGCACCACCTTGCCCCCCACCGCCTCCTGGGTGCGATGCATCCGCAGCAAGGAGCCGGTGGAGGCGCTGTCCATGAAGCTGAGCATGGACAGGTCGAGCAGCACGTCCTTCACGTCGCGACGCACGATGTCCAGGGCGAGACGATCAAGCGCGCCAACGTTCTCGAGGCGTGCCTCGCCCTTCAGCTCGACGACAGCGAGCCCATCTTCCCAGGCGGCGTTGACTTCGAAGTTGCGCATCAGGCCGGCTGTTCCGACTGGCGCGCGAGATCGTGCAGCACCTCGTCCGGGAGCACGCGGGAGCTGTTCTTCGCCGCGTCGAACAGCACGTCGACGCTCTCGGTCGTCGGCTTGTAGCCGTGGCGCTCCAGCCAGTAGACGACGTTGGACTTGCCGCTCATCGGCCCGACGGCGATCTTCTGCTCGAGACCGAACTGGTCGGCCGGCACGCCGGAGTACACACGGTTGGCGAGGTTCGTGTCGCCGCGCTTGAGGGCCTTGATCACGGCAGCGGCGTGCACACCGGTGCCGGTCTCGAACGCGTCGTTGCCGACGACCGGGTAGTTGAAGGGCAGCGGCACGTCGAGGTACTTGGATACCGCCTGCACGTACGCCATGAGGCCCGTGAGGTCGCGATCGGGCGCGAGGTAGCCGAGCAGCTTCAGGTTGACGAGCAGCTGATCCATCGGCGTATTGCCGGCCCGCTCCCCCACGCCCAGGGCCGCACCGTGCAGACGGTCCGCACCGGCCTCATAGGCAGCGAGGGAGTTGATCACGCCCAAGCCGCGATCCTGGTGGCCGTGCCAGTCGATCTGCACATCGCCGCGCCCGTGGTCGATCGCGACCTGGCGCACGAACCGGATGAGCGCCCGCGTGCCGTCCGGTGTGGCATGGCCGCAGGTGTCGCACACCACGAGGCGCGCGGCGCCCATGTCGAGCGCCTGGCCGTAGATCTGGCGCACGACCTCGGGCCGCGTACGCGTCGTGTCCTCGGTGACGAACATGATCGGCAGGTCGTGGTCGCCGCAGTACTGCAGCGCCTTCTCCGCCGTCTTCAGGAGGTGGTCGACGTCCCAGCCCTCGACCTCGAGCCGGATGGGGCTGGAGCCGATGAACATCGCGACCTCGATCGCGATCCCGACCTCCTCCGAGATCCCGCGGATCGGCTCGATGTCCTGCACGAGCGTCCGCGCCGCGCAGTTCGGGTAGATGTCGAACTTCTGCTCGACGATCTCGCGCGCGAGGCGCGTGGCGGTCTTGACGACGTGCGGGCCGGCGCCGGGCAGCCCGATGTTCATCGACTCCATCCCGAGGTCCGCGATCCGGTGGAGGATCTCCACCATCTCGTCCTCGGACGGGTGGCGCACGGATGCGCTCTGGAGACCGTCGCGCAGGGTCTCCTCGTCGACCTGGGCCGGCGCGCGTTCAGGCAGGGGCGCCGCGCCCTCGAGGTTCCAGTCGTAGATCAGGTCCGAGCCTGTGGAATCGGTCATGAAGTCTCCGAGAAGGGGGGAAATCGCGGCACCCGGTGAACGGTCCGCGGGCACGGCCGTTGGATTCTACCGAAATGCTGCGCCATGCACCCTCCTCCGGCTCCCCCAGGAATCACCCCGGGGATGGCGCCCAGGCCGTGGTATCCCGGATCGCGCCAGAGGAGGGCAGCGCCGTGTTGGTCATGAAGTTCGGGGGCACGTCGCTCGCCGACCGCGAGCGGATCGACACCGTGGTGTCGCTGGTCCGGAGCCGCCTCGACCGCAAGCCGGTCGTGGTCTGCTCCGCGCATGCGGGCGTCACGGACCTGCTCCTCCAGGGCGCGCACAGGGCCGCTGCCGGGGAACCGGACCTCTCGGCCGTGCGCCGGCGGGAGCACGAGCTCCTGGTGTCCCTCAAGCTGAGCCCGAAGCTCGTCGAGGACGACCTCGAGCGCCTCGACCAGATGTTCCGGGGCCTCGCGCTCTTGGGGGAGTTGACCCCGCGCAGCCTCGATCAGGTTGCGGCGTTCGGCGAGCGGATGTCGGTCAAGGCCGTCGCCGCCGTCCTGCGCAAGCGCCGCATTCCGGCTACGGCCGTCCAGGCCGACGAGGCAGGCCTCGTGACCAACGGTCGTTTCGGCCGCGCGAGCCCGCGGCCCGAGGCCTACACCAACCTCGCCCGCTCCCTCCGGAAGGTGAAAGGCGTACCCGTCGTAACCGGCTTCATCGGGTGCGACCGCGACGGCAACGTCACGACCCTCGGCCGTTCCGGCTCGGACTACACCGCCACGATCGTGGGTCGTGCCCTCGGCGTCGCCGAGGTGGAGATCTGGACGGACGTGAGCGGCGTGCTGACCGCCGACCCGCGCACCGTGAAGGACGCGCGCCCGGTCGAGCAGTTGACCTACGCCGAAGCCAGCGAGCTCGCCTACTACGGCGCCAAGGTGATCCATCCCGCGACGATCCAACCGGCCGTCGAGAAGGGCATCCCCGTCCGCATCCTCAACACGCTGGATCCGACAGCCCAAGGCACGGTCATCCGTCCGCCGCAGGGGCGGCGCCGGCCGCGCGTCACGAGCATCGCCAGCAAGCGCGGCATCCACCTCGTGAACATCGTCTCCGGGCGCATGCTCGGGCAGTCGGGCTTCATGGCGAAGGTCTTCGACGCGTTCAAGCGGCACGACGTCGCCGTGGACCTCATCGCCACCAGCGAAGTCTCGGTCACCGTGTCGGTCGACGACACGAGCGGCCTGCCCGGGGTCGTCCAGGATCTCGAGGCGTTCAGCAAGGTCACGGTCAAGGAGGGCGCCGCCCTGGTCGCCGTGATCGGCGAGCGCATGAAGCAGGCCAGCGGGCTCGCCGGACGTGTGTTCACCGCCATCGGCGAGGCCAAGGTGCCCGTGCTGGCCATCTCCTACGGCGCCACGAAGACGAACCTGCAGATCGTGGTCCCGGAAGAGAGCGAGAAGACCGTGGTGCGCGCTCTGCACGAGGTCCTCTTCGGCGACGGCTAGAGTCCTGCGCCACAAGTTCGCGTGCATGAAAGCCCGCGTGCTCGGGCGACGCTCGCACGCCCAACGAGAGGCCATCGGACGCGGTCGGCGGGCTGGATGGGAGGCGGAAGGCCGAGGAGGAGGACGATGCGTGGCCCTTCACGTGAGGACGACGAAGCGGCCTAGCCGTCCCCAGCCCAGTCCGCAGCACGTCCCCATGCGGAGCGACTCGTGACGCCGCACACTAGCGAACGAGCTCCAGGGCCTTGAGCGCTACGGGAACGAGCGTCTCCAGGCGCAGGCCGCCTTCGGGCGGGACCGTGCGGCTCTCGATGACGCCGTCGCGCAGCAGCACCGCGCTCACCGCACCCGACGCACTCGCGTGTTCCGCGTGCAGCACCCCGCGGTCCGCGGTGACCGGGTCGAGCACGACATGGATGCCGTCCCACAGCTGGCTGCGGCCGTCGGTCTTGAGCGCGGCGTCGAGCTTGTCGTCCTCGAGCAACTCGCCGCCCTTCGTCTCGTAGGGCGCGCGCGGCAGCACAACCGTCACGTTGACGCCCGCGGGGGCGACCCGGCGGTGGAGCTGATGCGCCGCGGTAAGCGACTCCATGCCCTCGGCTGTGGACGGGTCGACGAACACGAGCAGCCAGACGCCTTCCTTCACACGCTGCAGATCGCTCGCGTAGGCGCCGTCGAGCACGCGCGGCGGCTCGTTCGCACCGGGGAACTCCTCGTAGCGCGTCTGCTCCGGCAGATCGGCGATGCGGCTGCGGGGTGCGGGCGTCGGCTCGTCGATGAGCGTCGGATCGGCCTGCTCGGTGCCGGGATCGTCGCTCTGGTTCACGAGCGTGACGAGCAGCCCACCGAAGAGCAGGAAGCCGAGCGCGAGCAAGCCCCACATCCAGACCGGCATCGCGCGGGCCGACGGCATGCGTCCCGCCGCGCGCGCCGCGGTCGAGGCCGCCGCGCGCTCCGCGTTCACGGCAGACGCGACACGCTCGGCCTGACGTGCGAGTTCGATCCGGTCGGGGCGCGCCTCGGGCGTGGGCGCGGGATCCGTCGCGTCTGTCGGCGCTGTCGCGCGTGTGGGGCGCGCCGGCGCCCGGCGGACGTCTTGGACGTGAACGGGGGCCTCCGCAGCAGACTCGACGGCAGGTTCGCTGGGCGTGTCCGTGTCCGTGTCCGTGTCCGTGTCCGTGTCGGTGTCCGTGTCCGTCCGTTTCATGGAGACGGGTGCAGGGGCGGGGTCAGGAGGCGGAGGAGGGAAGCTGATCGACGGCGCGGGCTCCGGCTTCGGCACGGACGGTGCGCCCAGCAGTGCCTCGGCGCGCGCCTCCTCGACATGCAGCTTCAGGCGCGGCAGGTCCGGAATGAGGTCGCGCTTCTCGACACTCCACGCCATCACGTCCACGTGCGGCTCCTCGCCCTGGCGCGCGGCGATCTCGGCGACGGCATGATCGAGGTCGATCTCGCGGGGCGCATCGGCCCGTTCGTCAGCGCGCGTGACGCACCGGAAGCCGATCGTGCCGTTGCGCGCCTCGGCGCGGGATGCGAAGCGGAAGAAGGTCTTGGCGTACAGCGCGAAGTCGTACCAGCTGCCGCCGCGCACCACGACGCCGCCACCGGGGGCGGGGGAGTGCGTCATCTCCCAGACGTTGCCCACCATGTCGCAGACGCCATCGGGGGAGACGTTCGACGGATGCAGATCCACGGGGACCGTCATCTTGAGCCCCACGCGCGCGGTGTTGGCGCCGTCCAGCTCTTGGTCGCTGCCCCACGGGTACACGCGCCCGTCGGTGCCGCGCGCGGCACGCTCCCACTCGTCCTCGAACGGCAGGTCCTTGCCGGCCCAGCGCGCGAACGCAAGCCCGTCGTAGTAGTCGACCCCGACCACCGGGTGATCGGCCAGCGACGCGGGGAAGCGGCCGCCGACCCAATACAGCGGGTGACGGTGGCTGGTCGCACTCACGAACTCGCCGTAGGCCGCGTTGGTGACGGGGTAGCGGTCGATCGAGAACGCCGGGACCTCGCGCGCCTTCTTGCCGTCGCCGTAGAGGAAGGAGCCGGCGGGGATCTCGACCTGGTCGGTCTTCGTCGGCTCGGGGGCGGGGGTGGGCGCGGCGAAGCCCTCGGGCCGGAGGGCGCCGATCTTCGGCGGCAGCACGGCCTTGCGCGGGCGTCCGGCCGTTGTGGGGGAGGACGCGGGGGGGCGGGCCGGCGCGCGATCCGTCGGGGCATCCGTCGGTGCGAGCGCCTCGGCTTCACCCTCCTTGCGGTGGGCCCGGACGGGGCGCAGCTTCGGTCGCCCGGCGAGCGCGCCGGACTTGTCGAGCTTCAGCGGGCCGCCGTCGCGCAGCGCGTGTTCGCCTACGACATCGCTGTCGGCCGGGTGGGGCGCGCCTGCCGACGCACCGATCTCGCGTGCGACCTCTTCGGACGAGCGCGTCTCGGGCGTGGCCGGATCGCGGGCGCCGTCATCCGGGCCGCCGGTGGACTTCTTCTCGCTCAACATGCCTCGTGTACTGCTCATGACTCCGGCGGAGTCTACCCCTCGTCCCCCCCTGCCCAGGCCAGGGCCGCCCGCAGCGTGGAGGGAGCGTTGCCGTCCTCGACCGCCCGCCGGCCCCGGACGAGGACGACGTGCGGCACGCTCATGGTGCGCTTACTTCTTCGCACTCTTCTGCGTGCTGCCGTCGGGCCGGCGGCTGCGGGGGTCGGCGCGCCCCTCGTTCTTCACCCGAGGCGCCTCGTCCAGGGAGAGCATGCGCCAGCTGAGGCGCACGGTCCGGTCCGTCCCAGCCTTGCGCAGCGCGGCGAAGTCCCAGTCGAAGGACGCCGTGCGCCCGCTCTCGTCCGCGGGCCGGCCCCCGACACGGAGGAGATCGCCCGGCAGCGCGACGTTGACCTTCAGGCTCACCTTCTCGAGCGGCAGCTTCAGCATGCGCCAGACGAGGCCGGCGTCCCGGCGCGCGAGGCCGAGACGCTCCAGCGGCGGCGGGTCGCGCTGGGCGGCCCCGCGCGGCGCCTTGGGCGGGGGCTTCGCCTCCGCCTCGAGCAGGGCGGCGAGCTTGTCGAGCACGGGCACGCGCGGGATCGGCTCCATGTAGAGACGAGCGCTTCCCGGCCCGGCCGCGCGGCCGGCAGCCTGCGCGTCCGGGGCCTTCACATCCACGCGGATCGTGCGGCCGGCCATGACCTCCCAGGCCAGCAGGTCGCGGAGGTGGCGGAAGCCGACCTCCAGGCCGATCTCCGTGAGGCCGCTGTCGGTGCCCTTCGACTCGAGGCGCTTGATCGTCACGCCCTCGAGGCCCGAGAGCCCGTCCCGCAGCTGGCTCACGTGCAGCGGAAAGCCGTTTCCGGCGACCCGCGCCATGACCTTCGGCCCGAGGACGTCGCCCACGCGACGCCAGAGACCGGCGTTCCAGCGCAGGACGAGCTTGTAGGTCCCGCCGCCCTTGCGGTCGAGGTTCCAGCTCTCCTCGGCCTCCACGCAGCCGGTCAGCCCGGCGAGGAGGACCAGCAGGAGGGGCAACGTCCGGCGCACGCCGCGATCCTACCCGCGTCCGGCGCCCCAGGTCGCGAGCCCGCGCCAACCCGGGCTTCGGATCGGCGCTCCAGCGACCGATTCCCAAGGCAGGGACCGTTCTGTCCTGCCGGAGGCCGATCCATGCGTGCCGCAACCCTCGTCCTGCTTCTCATCGCGGCCCTGACCGTCCTGCCCGCCTGCCAGATGAACGAGCGCATGTCGGGCACCATGCTCGGCGCGGTCGGCGGCGGGATCATCGGGGGCGCCGCCGGCGGGGCCGGTGGTGCGGTCGTGGGCGTGCTCGCCGGCGGCGTCACCGGCTACCTGGTGGGCGACTACATCGCGGATCGCCGCGAGCGCGGCCGGAGCGAGGTGTTCGAGTCCAGCACGCCGGCCTTCAGCGCCAGCCGCGCGGCTCCCGCCACGTACCGCACCGGCCCCGGCCTCCGGGACGCGGGCCGCACGGGCTCGGTCATGGGCGTGAAGAGCTACGCTGCCCCGACCGTCGGTGTCGCGGAGGCCCGCTCGGCCTACGAGCGGGGCCGCAAGGCGCTCACGGCGCCGGAGGCGCGCGTGTACTTCGAGGAGTCGATCCGTCTCGATCCGAGCCGGCCCGAGCCCTACAACGCCCTGGCGCTCAACCACCTCTACCGCGGCGACCTGCCCAAGGCAGAGCAGCTGCTGCGCACGTCGCTCGAGAAGGACCCGAGCTACGTCCCGGCGCGGCGCAACCTCGAGCGGATGATGTCGGGCGCCGCCAGGCGCTAGGTCGTACCCCAGCCGTAGTCTGCTTCCTGAACCATCTCGGGAGGCGTACGGGAGCATGGCGCTCGTCATCGGCATCACAGGGCGCAACTGCGCCGGCAAGGACACGGTCGCGCGCATGCTCGTCGAGCGCGGCTTCGAGAGCTACAGCCTCTCGGACGTCCTGCGGGTGGAGCTCGAGCGCCGCGGCGTCGCGATCGAGCGCGCCAGCCTGATCGCGCTCGGCAACGAGCTGCGGGCGTCCGAGGGCCCCGGCGTCCTCGCCAAGCGCGTGCAGTCGATGATGACGACCGATCGGGTGGCCCTCGTGAGCGTGCGCAACCCGTCCGAGGTCGAAGCCCTGCGCGGGATCGACGGCTTCGTTCTGCTGGGTGTCGATGCGCCGGTGGCGATCCGGTTTGCGCGCGAGGCGAGCCGCGGCCGCGAGTCCGCGCCGGAAACGCTCGAGCGCTTCGAAGAACTCGAGCGCCTCGAAAACACGACCGACCCCAACGCGCAGCAGCTGGACGCCACGATGGCCCTCGCCGACCACGTCCTCGAGAACGGCGGGACGCTGAAGGCCTTCGAGGCCACGGTGTCCGCCCTGTTGACCAAGCTGCAGACCATCCCGGCAGAGCTGACCACCCCTCGAGGGACAGCGCACGCGAGCCAGCTCGCGGAGGAGAAGAGCTGATGATCGATCGCGACCCGAACGCTTCCGGCGGCCAGATCAGCAGCGAGCCGGACCTCAGCCAAGCGGCGCGCTCCGACCGCGGCGGTGCGACGGGCCTCGCCTACGGGATGAACCCCACGCACGTCCGCCCCGGCTGGCAGGAGTACTTCCTGAAGGTGATGGACACCGTGGCGGAGCGGGCGAACTGCGACCGCGGCCGTGCCGCCGCCGTGATCGTGAAGGACAAGCGCATCATCGCGACGGGCTACGTCGGCGCGCCCGCGGGCCTGCCCAGCTGCGACGAGGTAGGCCACTTGATCAAGGTCGCCTACGACGAGCGCGGCGGGCAGCACAAGCACTGCGTGCGCACGACGCACGCCGAAGCCAACGCCATCGCCCAGGCAGCGAAGCACGGCACCCCCATCGACGGCGGCGAGATCTACATCCGCATGACGCCGTGCCTGGACTGCGCCAAGCTGCTCATCAACGCGGGCATCCGCCACGTCATCTGCCGCAAGCGCTATCACGCCGACCACGACAGCGTTCGGGTCCTCGAGCAGGCGGGCGTCAAGCTGACCGTGCTCTCGCAAGAGAATGAGACGTACGACCAGATGAACTGAGCGCGTCGCGGGGACGCGGTTGGTGGCGTCACGCCATGGCCCAAGGCCGAACATCAGGCTGGCTTGGGCGGCCACCCGGCTTCGCCTAGGGCCGCCCCTACCCGTGTGCTGACGACGGCCGGGCGGCGCGAGCGGTCGTCGTCACACGGCCGCGTCCCATGCCCATGCGCCGCGGGCCTACTTGGGCGGTTTCTCGAGGGCGCTCTGTTCCTTGCGGAGCTGCAGCATGCGCGCGGTCAGCGCGTTGCGCTCGCCCTCGTCCTTGACCGAGGCGAGCCCGCCGTAGAGCTCCATCAGTTCCTTCTTCACAGCCTCCAGCCGCTTGGCCGTCCCCGCAGCACGCTTCACCAGCCGGACCTGCGTGGGTCCGTCCGAGCTCTCGACCTGGCGTTCGGCCGGCGCGTAGCCCTCCGCGGTGATCGCCAGGCGCACACGGACGCGCGGCAGGTCGGCGACCGCGAAGCGGCCGGTCCTCTCCGAGGTCGCCCGTGCAACTGGCGCAGCATCCTGATCGAGCACCTCGAAGAGCTTCGTCATGTTCCGCAGCAGCTCCAGCATCGAGCCGCTTCCGCCATGCACTTGAACCTCGGCACCGGAGAGCGGACGGCCCGCCGCGTCGAGGACGACGCCTACGAGTTCCCCCGCCTGGCCCATCCACAAGACGCCCACGTCCTTCTCGCGACCGGCATCGACGCCGACCGAGGGCACCGTGCGCGTGCGCTTGGCGGGGTCCGTCACGCTGAGCGCGTAGCCGTCGCCCGCGGCGACGTCCTCGAACCGGAAGAGGCCGCTCGGATCCGTCGTGCCCGAATGGCCGACGCTCTCGTCGCCGAAGCCGCGCCCCGCGAGGACGACCGTGGCGTTCTCGATGGCCTTGTCCGTCTCGAAGTCCATGACGCGACCGGTGACGCCGCCTTGCCCGACGCGCTCAGCGCGCGAGCGGCCGAAGAGCACGGGCCCCTTCGAAGGCGCGTCCTGCTCCGGCGCGCCCTCGCCGTCCCCCGGGCCATCGGCGTGGAGGGGATCGGTGCCGGCGGTGGCGGGCTCGCTCTGATCCGAGCCGTCGCCGGAGAACAGGTCGGCGCCCCCGAACAGGAAGAACATCCCCGCGAGCGCCACGATCACGATCAGCCCCAGCACGGCCTTGTTGTCCATCCGGCACCTCCACGACCTCGCTGGAGGGTACGCGGGACAGGAGGCTAGTGAGGCCGCAGGACGATGTGCAGGCGGTCGTCGCCGTCGCGGAAGCCCTTGCGGGTGACGGTGCGGTAGCCATTGCGGCGGAAGCTCACTTCGTACGTACCCTGCGCGAACCCCGTCAAGCGAAACGCACCCTTGGTGTTCGTGGTGGCGGTGCGGGTGACGTCGTTCTTGGCTCCGTTCGGGCGTCCGCGCACGCGCACGCGCGTGTTGCGCAGCGGCACGCCAGACTCCGTCTGGACCACGCCGGCGAACACCTGCCCGGGATCGAGACGGAGCGTGACCTCGCTCTCGCCCTCGCGCACCAAGTCGACGCTCTCGGCCTCAGCGGGCAGGTAGCTCTTGATCCAGGGTGTCAGCTTCCAGCGACCGGGCAGCATGTTCTCGACGCTGAACTCGCCGTTGTTGTTCGTGTAGACCGTGCGGCCGGTACGGCCGTCGTACGGGTCCGGAACGATGCGTACGCGCGCACGCGCCAGGCCACGGCGGGTGGCGAGGTCCACGACGGTGCCGCGCAGCCCGCTCGTGCCTTTGAGCGTCATGCGGATCAGCCCGGGCGGAGGCTTCTCCCACCGCGCGGAGACGGGGTCCGCTTCGAGCTGGCCCATCGCCGCGCGCACGATGACCGTCTTGTCGGGCGGGATGTCCGTGATGACCCAGCGGCCGTCCTTCCCGGAGAAGACTTCGAGCACACGCCCGGCATTGCGCGCACCGCGCACGACGCGGCCGCCACCGACGATCCAGACGCGGGCGCCGCCCAGCCCTTGGCCGGCGGCATCGACGATGATGCCCTCGAGCCTCCGTGCCCCGAGGAGGCTGATGTCGAACGTGACCGGCTTGGGGCTCGCGCCACCGGGAACCGTGAAGTCCATCACCTGACCGCGGATCGGGAACCACGCGGGCGTCTCGACCTGCAGGTAGTAGCGGCCAGGATTGAGATTGGCGACGGCATACGCGCCGCCGTCCGTGGTCGTGACGCTCACGACCGGGCCCCGCCGCATCGCGAACCGCAGCTTCAGGCCAGGCACGGGCGTCTTGTCCTCGGTCGTGACGATGCCGCTCAGCTGCGCCCCGCCCCGCAGGATGACGTTGCGTGTCACGGGCCCCTTGCGCGACAGACCGCGCAGCGAACGCAGGACGTTGCGGCGCTCCTGTGCGTTCGGCCACGGGGCGTGACCGTCGGCTTCCACGACGAAGTTGCGCGCCCAACCCTTGGGCACGGTCAGTTCGTACGTGCCGTCGGGCCGCGTCTCGAACACGGTCTCGAATACGCCTTGCGAGCCGGCGGCCTGGGTCTCGAGTGTGAGGCGGGCCGCGACGCCGGGGCCGGACTTGCCGGCTCGCACGAGGCCCTTGAACACGATGCCATCCGGGACCTTCACCTTGACGTCGCGCTTGTTGCCCGGCGGTGCGAAGGCGTTGGCCTTGGCCAGAGGGCCCTCGGGCACCTGCGCGACGATGTCGTAGCGTCCGGGCACGAGGTTCTCGAAGAGGGCCTGGCCCAGGCCGTCGGTGGCGAGCGTGAAGGTCGCCAGCTCCCCCATCTCGCGCGACGTGAGGACGACGTCCGCGTCGGCGACGGGGTCCTTGCCGCGGGAGATCAACACCGCGACGGCAGCCGGCTCCTTCAACGCGAACTCGAGTTCCTCCTTCGGGGAGCCGTCGAGCATCCAGTTGCGGAGCATCAGCCCGCCGTCCTCGCCTTGGAACATGAGGCCATAGCGACCCGGCCGCAGGCTGTGCTTGAACGCGCCGTTGGCGTCGGTCTCGATCGTCTCGACGCCGCCGGGGCCCTTGAGCACGATCTTCACGCCCTTGGCAGGCGCGCCGTTCGGACCGACCACGCGTCCCTCGAACGGCACCGAGGCGGCACCGGCACGCGCCGCGCGTTCCGCAGCCGTCAGCCCGTCGGCAAGCGCCCCACCGCCGTCGGGTCCTCGGCCGCCTGCACCGGGGGTCGCGCCCAGACCGGAGAGGCCGGGTGCATCCTGGGTTGCTGTGCCGCCGCCGCCGTCCAGCGCCGCCTCCGCGTCGAGCATGGAGAGCTCGTCGTCGGCGCCTTCGTCGAGCAGCGCAGGGCCGAGGACGGACTCCCACAGCAGGAAGCAGACCGCGCCCACGGCCAGGAGGATCAGGAAGAGGGAAGCACGACGCCGCATCCGATTCGCCGAGTCTACGTCGCCCTTCAACCCGGCGGAGCGCCGGAGGGGTCGGTGGGAGCTTCCGCGTCTCGATCGGAGGCATCCCGAGGTGCCTCTCGGGGCCACAGCCGCCAGGCGGCGAAGAGCAGGATCGCCCAGACGACCGGCCCGTCGTAGAGCAGGCGCGTACCTGCCCAGGTCTTCGCCGGGTCACGCTGGGTGGCGGCCCCGTAGCTGAAGAGGACAAGGATCCCCGCCGCGTGTGCCCCGATGCAGGGCCACAGCGAGCCGCTGCGGCGGTAGAGCGCCGTGAGCATCAGGGCAAAGCAGAAGAGGCCCACGAGCGCGGGGCCGAACGCCGTGAGGTCGAACAGGAAGGTAAACCACCCCCGCAGGGCCGCGAAGGCCCCCGCCGCGTCATGGCTGACGGGCTGATCGAGCACCGTCGGCCGGAACGCGTGCACGACGGCGTAGCCCAGGCACGGCAGGATCACGGCCAGACGCGGACCGTGCTTGCGCTGGGCGAACTCGCCGAGCCAGCCGCGGAAGAACCACTCCTCGAGGATCGCGATCAGGAAGCCAGCGGCGAGGTAGCGCACGAGGCGACCGACGAGCTTGCTTGCGCGGAACGGCTCCTCCCACGTGAGCCAGCCCATCGCGAACTGCCAGATGAGCACGGCCAGCAACGTCGCCAACGTGCAGGCGAAGGCGATCGTGATGCCGCGGAGCCGCGGCTTGAGTGGACGTAGGCCGAAGCGCAGGAGGCCGCCGTCGCGCCACGGACGGAAGAACCAGAGGAAGAGCGCGGCCAGCGGCAGCAGCAGCAGACGCCGGAACACCTTCAGGAACGCCTTGTTGGTCTCCGCGGGCGAGCCATCGGCCTCCATCAGGCCGCTGTCCATCAGGACGTCGTGCACGGGCGCGGCGAGCAGGCACGCGCCGCCGATGGCCACGGCGAGGGCGATGGGCCAGAAGATGAGGGGATGGACGCGCCGCTGCATGGCCGCCGAGGTTACTCGGCCTCACGGCGGCGTCGGAGCTCCGCGGTCCTCTCACGACGCTCGCGTTGCTCGTGCCAGGTCACGTAGACCCGCCAGCCGATGAACCCGAGTCCCACCAGCGCAAGGATCGCGAGCTCCGGGCCCCAGTCCGCACCCTGGAACGTCATGCTCAGGCCGATCGACATGACGACGACGGCCAGGAACGCCAGCGAGAGGAGCGGTCCGTAGCCGCCGAACTCACCGTGGCGCGCGTGCTTCGCCCAGCGCTTGCCGCGCTCGATCGCAGACTCCCGGCTGCTCCTCAATTTGCGCGCCATCACTCCATTGTACTGCGCCTCCGCGGCGTGCTGGGGCGCCCACATGGACACGGACACGGCACACGCACTCGAAGCTCGTGGGCGGCCACCCGCTCCGGCTGCGCCGTCGCTCGGGTCGCCCCTACGGCAACGGGGCGTGCGGCGCCCCCCGGTGGGCGTGGGCGCTGACGACGGCCGATCGACGCTAAGGGAGTTCGACATCTCCGGGTTCAACGCCCTTGCCATAGCCGATGAGGGGATCGTCGCCGAGCGCCTCGCGCGGATCGACGCGCTCGGCGCTGGGCTCTTCGAACGTCTCGATCGCGAGGATGCCCTTGTCTTGGAGGCTGTCGAGGAAGTCGATCTCGCTGCTGGTGTGGATGCCGCCGACATCGAGCCGCTCGCCGATACGGGCCGCCATGGCGACCATGTAGTCCTGGACGTCGCCAGGCGGCGCGCCGTCTGCCTTCATCATGAACGCGACGACCTCTTCGGGCGTACCGAGATAGACGTCTTCGCCGATGGTGACCTTGTAGAGCATGTGTCTAGGATACCCGCTGTGAGTCCGCGCGAAGCCCCTACCCGCACCGAGGCCCTCTTGGCCTACGGCATCTCCGCCCTGACGACGATGCTGTGGGTGGCGTGCGTGCTGCCGGCCGGGGATCTCGCCGTGGCTGGGGCCACCGCCGACGACGCCGTGCCGCTGCACCGGCAGGCGATCCTGCTGGTGCCTGCGCTGCTGCTGCTCATCGCGATCCCGGTGGGCTGCACGCTCGCCCGGCGGGAGCGCGGCATGCGCGCCGTGCTCTCGACCACGGATGCCTTCGTCGCGTTCTACGTCGGCCTTGCGCTGCTCGCCGAGGGCGTGGTGCGCGACATGGCCACCGTGGTCGCCGTGCTGCTGCTCTTCGCGATCGGAACGCTCTCGGTCTTCGAAACACGGCGCGCCACGCGCGCCGACGAGGCCCGCCCGCGGCGGCTGCAGGCCTTCGCCGGCTCGCGGCTCGCGATCTGCCTGCTCGTGCTGATCCTGCCGCTGCACATCCTCCTGCGGCCCGACATCGAGCGTGCGAGCCTGCTCGCGCCGTTCTTCTTCGTCGCCGTCAGCGCGGGCGGCGCGCGCCTCGCACGCAACATGCGCGGTCTGCATCGGACGGGCGCCTTGCTGCAGCTGCTTCTGGCCGCGCACCTCCTGATCACGTTGCGCTACACGATCTACGCAACCAACCCCGTGCTGACCGAGGTGATGCCGACCGGGCATGTGGCGATCGGTGTGGCGATTGGTGTGGCCGCGCTCGCCTTGCTGCAGCTGATCGTGCTCTTCCGCCGGGGACCCGCCGCCCCTGCGTCGGAAGGCGCTGACGTCCTGAGGGCCGGGGCATGAAATCGGTGCGCGGGATGCCTCCCCTGCCCGAGGATGGGAGCCCGATGAGCGAACCCGTCCCCGCCCTCTCCCAGCCCAACGCCTTTCGCGATCGGCTGCGCCTGCTGGCGCTGCTCGCACTGGTCGCGCTGTGGATCGGCCCGACGTGGGTCCGCGCCCAGGTCGAGACCGGCGTGGTGGACGAGAAGGGTGCCGTCCGCTCGGGCATCGCCGCGGCCCTGGCGCTGATCGCGCTCTGGGGCTTGAGCGCGACCTCGCTCGCCTCACGCACGCTGCGCGGCCTGCGGGTCGGCGGTGCGGCGACCGACGCGTTCCTCGCCCTCGCCACGACGGGCCTGCTGATCGTCGAGCACCCGTGGATCCCGGGCGGTGACCTGCGCGAGGCGTGGGTGCCGATCTTCGGTCCTCTCGCCTTGCTGGCCACGCTCGACGCCATCGTCATCGCGCGCCGCCGGAAGCCCGGCTTCGAGATCTCGATCATCCGCGCAGGCGCCGCGATCTTCGCGGCCGCGGCGCTCGGCATCGACGGCCGCTGGATTCCGGCGGGCATCGCTGCCTGGCTCGGCATCGCCCCGCTGATGTTCCTGAAGCTACCGACCGCGTTCAAGGCGCGCCGCTCGCTGGAGGCCTTCGTCCTCGTCGCGGCCGTCATGGCCGGGTTGGCGCCGTGGATCCACAAGCTCGCCGTCGGCTGGAACCCCGCCATCGATCGGGAGCTCTCCTGGCCCGTCTATCTCTGGTGCGTGACGGCCGCGTTCCTCGTCACGTCCGCACTCGACGGCCTGATGCGTCCCGAGGCTGAAGCCGAGCCCGCGTGATCGGGCGGCGCTCGCTCAACCGGCGCATCCTCGAGCTCGCCGTACCTGCCGCGGGCAGCATCATGGTGCTCGTCGTGCACCGCATGGTGGACATGGCGTGGCTGCGCGGCTTGGGCACCGAAGCCGTCGCGGCGGTGAGTCTGGCCACCGTGTCGACCTGGGTCTTCGCCTCCCTCGGTGGCCTCGTGGCGATGGGCATCACGGCCCTCGTCGCCCGCTACGGCGGCGCGGGCCAAGAGGAAGGCGGGCGCTACGTCGGCGCGCAGGGCCTGCGCTGGGCGGTGGTCCTCGGCCTCGCGGCGGGGGTCGTCGGCTGGTTCGTCGCGCCGCTGTTCTTCCTTGCCACCGACGCCGATCCGGGCGTGACCGCCGCCGGCGTCGTCTACACACGCATCTACTGGGGCGGCGGCGCGTTCGTGCTGCTGCAGGTCGCATGCGACGCCGTGTTCCGCGGCCACGGCAACACCCGCACGCCCTTCAAGATCGCCATCCTGACGCTGCTCATGAACGTGGTACTCGACCCCCTGCTCATCTGGGGCTGGGGTCCGATCCCGGGCATGGGCGTCGCGGGCGCCGGCCTCGCGACGGTGCTGGCCGCCTTCGTCGGCGCGACCCTCAACCTCCTCGCGCTGATCCGGTTCCGCCATCTCCGGCGCGAACATCCAGGCGCCGTGGCGATGCGCCTGGACGCGAGGACGCGCATCGGTCGTCCGCGGCTGCTGGGGCTCGACGGCAGCATCCTCGTGCGGATGGCGCGCGTCGGGATCCCGTCCTCCTGCGCCTCCCTGCTGTTCACGATCATCCTCTTGGAGATGTTCCGCGTCGCGCAGGCCGCGGGCGGGGCCGCGGCGCAGGCGGGCTTCGGCGTCGGCCACCAGGGGGAAGGCGTCGCCTTCGTCATCGGCCTGGGCTGGGCGGGCGCGGCCTCCGCCCTCGTCGGCCGGCGCATGGGGGCGCGGCAGTACATGGCCGCGGAGCGCGCTGCGTGGGCTGCGGCCCGGCAATGCGCCTGGATCAGTGGCGTGTGGGCCCTCGTCCTGTTCGTGTTCGACGAGCAGATCGCCGCCATCTGGGCGGAGGACCCCGCCGCCCAGGCGCACGCGGCGAGCTACTTCCGCATCGTCGCGCTCTGCCTCGTCCCGCAGGCCATCGGCTTGGTGGTGGACGGCGCGTTCGGCGGCGCGGGCATGACCCTGCCTCCGATGATCACAGGCGTCGTCTTCGCCGCCATCCGCATCCCGCTCGCGTGGTGGGCGGCGTTCGACCTGGGCTACGGCGCGAACGGCATCTGGGTCGTCGTCGCGGCCACGGCCGCGCTTCGCGGCCTCCTGATCGCCTACTGGTTCTCGCGCGGCACCTGGAAGACCCGGTCGGTCTGAGGGTCCGTGCCGGTCTGGGGGGCAGGCGCCTGCGGTCCGAGGACGGCGGGGCCCGACAGCGGCCAGAGCACGTGCCGCACTTCGTCGCGCGGCACCGCATCGCGAGCATCGACGATGAGACGCGCATGACGCGCGACGTCGCTCCACGGGAAGGCGCCGTGGTCGGTCGCCACGACGACGCAGTCGGTCACGGCGAGTTCTTCCGCGGTCACGGCCACGGAGGCGAACAGGCGATCGTCGATGGTGAGCGTCTCGACGTACGGATCCGCGTAGACGACGTCCGCGCCGGCCTCGACAAGGCGCCGAATGACCTCGATGGCGGGCGATTCACGCGTGTCGTCGACGTCGCGCTTGTAGGCCACGCCGAGGACGAGGATGCGCGAGCCGCGCACGGCGCGCGACTGCGCGTTGAGGGCGGCGGCGACGCGCTCGCCCACGTAGCGCGGCATGTTCGCGTTGATCTCGGTCGCTAGCTCGATGAAGCGCGCGGTGTAGTCCAGGCGCCGGAGCTTCCACGACAGGTAGATCGGGTCGAGCGGGATGCAGTGCCCGCCGAGGCCGGGACCGGGCTCGAAGGCCATGAACCCGTAGGGCTTGGTGGCCGCAGCTTCGACGATCTCGCCGACATCGAGCCCCAAGCGATCGCACATCAGGGCGACCTCGTTGACGAGGCCGATGTTGACGCTGCGGAACGTGTTCTCGAGCAGCTTCACCATCTCGGCGGCCGCCGCGGAGCTGACCCGATGCACGTGCTCGATCGCAATGCCGTAGAACGCCGTAGCGATGGCGGCACTTCCGGCGTCGACCCCGCCGACCACCTTGGGTGTGTTGGCGACGCCGAAGCGCTGGTTGCCGGGGTCGACGCGCTCGGGCGAGAACGCCAGCCAGATGTCGCTGCCGACCTTCAAGCCCTGACGCTGGAGGCGCGGCTCGAGCACTTCCTGGGTCATGCCGGGGTAGGTCGTGCTCTCGAGGATGATCAGCTGACCGGGGCGCAGGGCACGTTCGACGCTCTTGAGCGCCGCGTCGACGTAGGAGAGGTCGGGATCGCGGCTCTTGGAGAGCGGCGTGGGCACGCAGATGCTGATGACGTCCATCTCGGCGAGACGGCGGAGGTCGGTGGTGGCTTCGAGGGTGCCGGCTTCCACGGCGGCGGCGACGTCGCCGGCCTGCACGTCGGGGATGTAGCTGCGGCCCGCATTGACCTCGCTGACCTTGGCGTCGTCGATGTCGAAGCCGAGGACCCGGATGCCGCGTCGCGCGAAGGCCTCGGCCAGCGCAAGCCCGACGTAGCCCAGGCCGATCACGCCGTAGCGGCAGGTGCGATCGGCGATGCGATCCGCGAGGTCGCAGGCGGGCAGGTGCGGGTCGGGGTGCGTGGCGTCTTGCATCGTGGTTTCGGGGACGACTCCGAGGCAGCGGATCGGCGCGAATCGCGCTGCCGCGTCAGGGGCCCTCTCTACTCCGACGTCTCCATGGTGGTGTCACGGGCGCGGAGAGCTTTCACCGTGAGGCGCAGGCCCTCCTCGAGGGACGTGGCGGGCGTCCAGCCCAGGCGCTCGCGGGCGCGGCCGTTGTCGGCCTCGGAGTCGCGGATGTCGCCCGTGCGCGTGGGACCCGACTCGAGCAAGGGGCGTCTGCCCGTGGCGGCGGCGAGCGCGTCGACCAGATCGAGCAAGGTGCGGCGGCGGCCGGCAGCCACGTTGATCGGCCCTTCGATGGCCTGCGGGGCGTCGGCGGCCAGGACCAGGGCGTCGACGACGTCGGCGACGTAGGTGAAGTCACGCGTCTGACGGCCGTCGCCGTGCAGCAGGAGGGGACGACCGTCGAGGCAGGCGCGGACGAACGTCGGCACGACCCCGGCGTAGGGGCTGCCGGCGAGCTGACGCGGACCGTAGACGTTGAAGAAACGCAGGATCGCGGTCTCGAAGCCCCACGTCCCACGGTAGGCCTGCGCGAACGCCTCGGCGCCGGCCTTGGAGGCGGCGTAGGGCGAGAGCGGTCGGGGCGGGAGGTCCTCGTGCTTGGGCAGGCAGGGCGTGTCGCCGTAGACCGACGAGGACGAGGCGAAGACGAGCCGGCGGGTGCCCCCCTGGCGCGCGGCGTGGAGCACGTTCATGGTGCCGCCGAGGTTGACGGAGGCGACGAGCTCGGGCTGCTGCACGCTTCGCTCGACGGAGGCGAGGGCCGCGAGGTGGTAGACGACGCCGGCCCCATGGACGGCGGAGGCCACGTGATCGGCCTCACGCACGTCGCCCACGCGCAGGTCGATGCGCCTGCGGACGGCGTCGAGATTGCTCTCGCGCCCCTCGCTGAGATCATCGAGCACGACCACCCGCGCGCCGTCGCGCACGAGGCGCTCGACGAGGTGGGAGCCGATGAAGCCCGCGCCTCCTGTCACACAAACCTGCATCCATCCAGTTTCCCATGGCCTCGGCGGCATGGAAACCGAAGACGGATTCCTGTATGCCTGCCGTATGGCCTTTGGACGCCGAGAACGGTCGCGGCCTGTCGAAATGGGAGATTCACGATGAACAACAAGTTCCTGATGATGGTCGGCACGATCTGTGGCGGCGTGGTGATCCTGTCCCTGCTGATCCTGCCGATGATGGTCGACGACAACAGCTCGGACCGCGTGATCAGCCTGCCCACAGGAGGCTTCGTCCTCATGTTCGGTTGGCTCGCGGGGGGCTTCGCAGCCATGCTCTTCTTCGGCATGAACAACCGGATCAACGTGGGCGACGATGCGTGCCGCACAGGGTCGTTGATCGGCTTCAAGCTGCTTGCGTTCTTCCTGATCGCGATGCTGCTCGAGGGCAGCCGCCACATGAGCTGGGGCATCGGCTTCTGGCTCGCGTTCCTCGCGAGCATCGTGGGCTCCTTCGCGGTCTACCTGACGTTCAACCCGAAGCTCGCAGCGAAGATCGCGGAAGCCGCCAAGTCCGACGACGCGCCGGCGGCCGACAAGCCCGCGGCCGACGCGCCGGACGCCCCCGCCGACGAGTAGCAGGTAGGGGCGGAGCCAGCGGCTCGATCGGCCGTCGTCAGCACCCGAGTAGGGGCGCCCCTTGTGGGCGCCTACGCAGCCTGATGCTCGGCCTTGGGCCGTGGCGTGACGCATCCAGCGGCTCGCTTGCGCCAGGGCGACAAATTGGAGTGCGGTCTGCGGAAGGGCGACCACAAGGGTCGGAAGCCCGTCCCAAACCCCGAAGGGCGACCACAAGGGTCGCCCCTACCCGTAAGGGCACACGGGATGGGCACGCACCGACAGACGCTGGCGACGCACGGGGTGCGTGGGCGTCCCGGGCGACCACAAGGGTCGCCCCTACGGCAACTGGAGATGCGCGCCCACCTCAGGAGGGAGCGGCCGAGCCAGCGCGCGAGCTGGCGAGCGTGCACAGGCCCACCTACCCCCGGTGGGCCCCGCACGACCGCAGGTCGGGTGGGACGCCCCTACCACGGTCCGCCCGCGCCGCGGGCGGACCTACAGCCCCCACACACTGGTCTTTGGGTAGTTCGCGTACCAGCCGTACCACTCACTCATCAAGCCGCGGAGCGGCGTGAGGCGCGTGCCCTCGAGGGGGCCGTCGACACACAGGCCGTCCATGGTCCAGGCGCTCTTCGTCTGCTCGTCATGCATGCGCGAGCCCTTGGCGGGTACGAACGTGTACACCGTGCCGTCGACGCGCCGGTCGAACGCCGCCGCCGAGCGCGAGCCGGCGTCGTACCAGACAGTGACCGGCACCTTGGCGACCTCTTCCTCGACGACCCCGTGCGTCTGCAACTTCTTGAACGGGTACGCCCTCTGCAGCGTGCCGAGCACAATGCCATAGAGCAGGTCGTGCAGGCCCAGGCGGTCGTCACGGGTCTGGATCGTGGGCTTGAACGGCGGCGGCAGGTACGCCGCGCCGCTGCGCGAGGCGTCGCGCGGAAAGTAGCCGCGGTCCGCCGGCTGGTCGACGAGCTTCCGGTCGAGCTCCATCACGTCCGACGCCGGATGCAGCGCACGCCAGTCGCGCCATGTCGTATGCCGACCCGAGGGCGTACGCTTCAGTACCCTGCCCAGATGCTCGCCTTCGATGCACTCGCCGGTCAGGTGCATCCAGAGCGACTTGGTCTGATGGTCGTAGAGCAGGGCCGTGCCTTGCCAGATGCCCTCGAAGCCGAAGGTGAGTCGCGCGCCGTCAATCACGGGATCGAAACCGATCCCCGAAGAACAGATCACTCAGTAGGTGACCGCGACTGGGATCCCGTCGATGACGTCGTTCACGACGTGGTGGTAGGAGATCATGGGCACGGGGTAGGCGCGCGCGGACCGGCCCAGCACCACGCCGAAGACCTCGTCATCCGGGCGGAGCCAGGCTGCTTGCGCCGCGGGCACGGTGCGCGGATCGGTCGCGGGCAGGAAGTAGTCGTGCTGCAAGTAGAACTGCGAGAGCGGGAAGCGGCCGATCTTGGGCTCCGCCTTGCGCGGGGTCTTCGACGGCGGCCCCCCGCCCTTCCCGCCCGGGATCAAGCGCCACGCGCCAAAGGCCACGCCGGCGAGGACCAGGGTCCAGAGGAGCGCCCGCACCCGGACTACTTCGCGCCCTTGGCAGGACGCCCCGTCCGGAACACAACGTCCCACATGGGCGAGCTGACGCCGTAGAGGCGCTCCGGCCACTTGTGGTGGTGCGCGAGATGCCAGGCCTTCAGGTACTTGCCCCACGTGCTCTTCGGGCGCGCGTGGTGCGTGTAGTAGTGCGTGAGGTCGTAGACGACATAGCCAAGCAGCAACCCCGCCATCGTGGCCAGCGCCTGCGCCAAGGCGAGCGGGAGCAGCAAGAGCCCGAAGATGACCGCGGCAAGCGCAAGGCCCGCGGGCGGCGGAAAGACGAGCCGCGTCGGATCCCACGGGTCGAGGTGGTGGACGCCGTGGGCCAGGAAGTGCAGCTTGCGACCGAAGGAACTCCGCGGCTGGAAGTGGAAGACGAAGCGGTGCAGCAGGTACTCGGTCAGCGTCCACAGCGCGAAGCCCGCGACAAACCACAGCGCGCTCGTCCCCCACGTGAGCCCGGCCCAGGCGCCGGAGGCGTAGAAGAGCGTTGCAACAACGGGCAGCCAGATCAGCGGGATCACCCACCAGCGGATGTGGCTCAGCGCCTCCAGCCAGGGATGCCGGAAGATGCGCAGGGACTCAGGCCAGCGCGCGGCCACGCCGTCACCCGCCGCGGCCAAGGGACCATTGACCTGTTTCGCGCCGTTGGGAGCGATGCTGCGATGGACCCAGCCGTCGTAGGCGGCACCCAGCTTCCCGACCTGGCGCAGGATCGGCTGGGCCAGGTCCACGGAGCCTCCCGAGCGGGCCGCGGGCGTAGCCTGCTGCTTGCTGTCCGTCCCGGCTCTCATCCGCGTGCCGCCCGTGCCGGGCCCATTCCCAGCGTCGACGCGGATTGTACCCTTCGCGCGGCGGCGAACGTACCGCCCACCCGGAGCGCCCTCATGACTCACCCCGCCCCGCTCGCCAAGGGCCAGTTCGAGATCTGCACCCAGGACTGCAAGGCCCGCTGCTGCCGCTACATCACGATCTCCGTGGCCACCCCGCGCAGCCGGGATGACTGGGACGAGATGCGCTGGTGGCTCGCCCACGACGGCGTCCTCGTGACGAAGGACGAGGACGGCTGGTCGGTGCATGTCGAGACCCCCTGCGGGAACCTCGGCCGGGGCAACGCCTGCGACGTCTACCCCCATCACATGACGACGTGCAAGGACTACAACGCCTCGCACTGCGAGTTCACTGGGCCCCTGGACTACGACCTCGAGCTCGAGAGCGAGCTCGACCTCGCCCGCTACCTCGAGCGCCGCAAGCTCAAGCGCGGCGCCCCGATCGCGCGCGCGATCCGTCGCGCCGAGCGTACGCGGCGCCAAGCCGCGCCCCACGGGCTCGTGACACTGGCCGGGCTGGCCGGCAGCGCTCGTGCCAACGCGTGATACACAGGTAGCGTGCTGACGAGACGACGGACAGCGACCGTGCTCCGGATCGCGGTGATCGCGTGCGTGGGCGGTCTGCTCGTGGGCTGCAGCACGCAGCGGACGCTGCAGATCGACAGCGAGCCTTCGGGCGCCCGCATCTGGGTCAACGGCGAGTTGCAGCAGGGCGTGACCCCCGTGGACGTGGCCTTCGTCCACTACGGGCGCTTCGACGTGCGGCTCGAGAAGGACGGCTACGAGTCTGTCGCCACGGAACTGCACGTCGCGACCGAGATCGATGGCTACCCGATCATCGACCTGCCGCTGGAGATGCTGCGCGCGCAGCGCAGCTACCGTCGGGTCGTGGCGCTTCGGCCCTCGCCCCCCAGCCCGACCGAAGCCGACGTGCAAGCCGTGCTCGCGCGCGCGAAGGCCTTGAAGGAACGCACGCGCGTCGAGGTGATCGAACCCGGCACCCCGGGCCGGGCGGCCCCCGGGCTGCTCCAGCCGTGATCGGGCCCGCGGCGCTCGAGCGCGGCTCGTTCGCAGGACGGCGCGTGCTCGTCTTGGGGCTCGGCCGCTTCTCGGGCGGCATGGAGACGACGCGGTTCCTGCGCGCCGAAGGCGCGGACGTGCTGGTCTCGGACAGCGGCGGGCCCGCGACCCTCGCCTCCCAAGTGGCGACGTGCGAGGCCCTGGGGGCCGATGTGCGCCTCGGGCGGCAGGACGCGACGCTGCTGCTCGGCCGGGACGTCGTGATCGCGAACCCGGCGATCCCCTTCGACCACCCCGTCTTGGAGGCCGCCCGCGAGCGCGGCGTGCCGATCACGACGGAGATCAACATCGTCCTCGCGCGCTGCCGTGCCCCCATCTATGCCGTCACAGGCACCAAGGGCAAGTCGACGACGTGCACGCTGCTCGCTCGCATGCTCGAGGCCTGCGGCCACGCGGTGCACCTGGGCGGCAACGTCGGCAACGCCCTGGTCGCTCGCCTGGACGAGATCGAGCCCGAGCACCGCGTGGTGCTGGAGCTTTCCTCGTTCCAGCTCTGGTGGGCCCACCAGATGGGCTCGTCCCCCCACGTGACCGTCGTCACCAATCTGCTGTCGGACCATCTCGATCGCCACGGCACGCAAGACGCCTACGCCGACGCGAAAGCCGCGGCGCTGCGGTACCAGGGCCCGGGCGATCTCGCCGTCCTGCCCGCGGACGATGCCGCGGTGCGCGCCGCCGGATGGATGGACGAGGGACGCGCCCGGCGCGTGCTCTTCGGGGCCGGTGGTCGCTTCCAGCTCGACGGCACGCAGGTCGTCTGCACGGAGGCCGGGGGAGCTGCGACCGGGGGCAGGGCTGACCTCGACGGCCTCAGGCTGATCGGCCCCCACAACCGGCGCAACGCACTGGCGGCGGCCGCGGCCGTCCTTGCCACGCACGACGACGCCTGGCTGGCCGTGGCCGCAGGCGCGCATGCGACCGATCCCCTGCCCCACCGCCTCGCACCGGTGGGCGACGTCCGCGGTGTCCTCTTCCTGGACGACAGCAACGCGACGCACCCCACCAGCACGCTGGCCGCGCTCCAGGCCCTCGACCGTCCTGTCGTGCTGATCGCGGGCGGCAAGGACAAGGGCGCCGACCCGGGCGAGCTCGTCGAGGCCGTCGCCCTCGGGGCGAAGGCCGTGGTCTTGATCGGCAGCAGCGCCGAGCGGCTGGCCACGGCCCTCGCGGGCCGCGTGCCGGTCCAGCAGGCTCCCGACATGGACGCTGCCGTACGCGCGGCCGCCGCCACGGCGGCGCCGGGCGACGTTGTCCTGCTCTCTCCCGGGTACTCGAGTCTCGACCAGTTCACGTCGTTCGCGGAGCGTGGCGCGCGCTTCCAGGAGGCCGTTCGGTCAATTGAAGCCGGGCTGTAAGTGCCCTGCGGCGCAGGCCACGGCGACGCTCGGGGTGCGTGGTAGTCTCGCCTCGATGTCTGCGATGGTCTGCCAACACTGCGGTGAGAACCCCGCCACATTCCATCTCACGAAGCTCGAAGACAGCGAGCTCGTGTCACAGGACTACTGCGAACAGTGCGCGACGGCGCTCGGCCACACCAACGAGGTCGCGCTGCCGAGCATGCTCGCCAACGTCGTCGCCCAGGCCGCGCGCGGCAAGGAGCACGAAGGCCTCGCGTGCCCCCACTGCGGCATCACGTTCCAGGAGTTCCGGCGCAAGGGTCGCCTCGGCTGCCCGATGGACTACGACGTCTTCGCCGAGCCCCTCGACGCGATGCTGCGCAACATGCACGACAATCGCACGCGGCATCGCGGACGCCAGCCGCGCGGGCACGTCGACGGCGCGCTCGACCAGCGCAGCGCGGCCGGTGAGCGCTTGCTGCACCTGCGACGGGAACTTCAGGAAGCGATCGACGGCGAGCAGTACGAGGAGGCCGCGCGCCTGCGCGACGAGATCCGCACGATCGAGCACCAGGGCATCGACTTCAGCGGCCTGCCGCCGGAGCTCGTCGACCCCGAAGGTCTCTAGGGGAGCCGGCGTGGATCTGCGTGACCTCGACCGGCGCGGCGGTGAGTGGCTCCGGGGCGCGGGCCCTCGCTCCGAGATCGTGATCTCCTCGCGCGTGCGCCTGGCCCGCAACCTGGCCGGGTTCCCGTTCCTGACGAAGGCCACCGAGGATCAGAAGCGCGACATCATGGAGCGCACGCGCGTGCCCCTGTCGGGCCTGGACCTGCGCTCGAAGCCCTTCTTCGTCGACATGGACGACGCCGACGACATGCTGGGCGGCTTCCTGGTGGAGCGCCACCTGATCAGTCGCGAGCTTCAGCACGGCCGTGGGCCCCGCGGTGTGGCCTTCGGCAGCGACGAGGTCGTCAGCGTGATGGTCAACGAAGAGGACCACATCCGCATCCAGGCCATCCGCAGCAGCCTGTGCCTCGAAGAGACGTTCCGCGTCGCCATGGCCGTCGACAAGTTGCTGGAGCCGCAGCTCGAGTTCGCCGCCTCGCGCCGCTATGGCTACCTCACAGCCTGCCCCACGAACGTCGGCACCGGCATGCGCGCGAGCGTGATGCTGCACCTGCCGGCGATGGTGCGCATGAAGCAGATCGAGAAGCTCTTCAACGCCGCCCGCCGCACCGACCTCACGGTCCGTGGCTTCTACGGCGAAGGCACCATGGCATCCGGCGATCTCTACCAGATCAGCAACCAGGTCACGCTCGGCGTCACCGAGGACGAGATCCTGGCGGCGCTGGAGCGCATCCTGCCGAAGATCCTCGACTACGAGCGTCGCTGCCGGGAGGAGCTCGTATCGGAGCGACGCCGCCTGCGTCTCGAAGACGCGTGTCATCGCGCGCTCGCCGCCCTCCGCTCGGCGCGCATCCTCAGCACCGAGGAAGCGATGCAGAACCTCTCGACCGCACGGCTCGGCATCGTGACCGGCTTGCTAGCCGAGTTGCCTCTCGACCAGATCAATGAGCTCTTCGTCCTCACGCAGCCGGCGCACATCCAGAAGATGCGCGGCCACGTGATGGATGCGACCGAGCGCGACGCCCTGCGCGCCGAGTTCATTCGCGACAGTCTTTCCTAGAAGAGTCTCTCGTAACAGCCTCTCGCAAGCAGCCTCGCTCCGGAGTTCCCATGGCCGCCAAGAAGCGTGACTACACGGGCTATCAGAAGAAGGTCATCAAGCGCTTCTACGAGAACCGCGAGCAGATCGAGACGCAGCGCCTGCAGGAGATCGTGACGGAGATCTACCTCGCGGGCGGTGGCAAGAAGGCCGACCGCCTCTGGGAGCGCGCCGCGGCCCTGCTCGAGCGCGCGGAGGGGCTGCAGGCCGCTGAGGTCACGAAGATCCTCGCCGACCGCGACGTCGAGGGGCTCGCGCGGATCGCTACGCAGAAGTTCACGTAGTGCCGGGCAGCCTCTGGCACGCCCTTCGCAACTTGCAGGTCGCCCCCTCGCGTCGGGCCTTCAGGACGTGCCGATTCGGCACGACACGTCCCGGAGTCCCTGCCGGACGGGCGTAGACTCGACCCCTCAGCCCGCCTGTCGGGCAACGCGAGCCAGCGGGACCCCCTTGGCTCACAATCACACTTCAGAAGCACACCCGCCTTCCGAAACACACCCGTCTTCCCAGGTGGACGCGTCAGCAGCCAAAGCGTCCTCCGAAGCAGACGGGCCCTCTGAATCGGATGACCCGGCGCCCGCCGGGCCGGAGAGAACATGTTCGACCGTTTCACCGATCGCGCACGCAAGGTCATGGGCCTCGCCCGTCAGGAAGCCCAGCGCTTCAACCACGACTACATCGGCACCGAGCACGTCCTGCTCGGGCTGGTGCAGGAGGGTTCGGGCGTCGCGGCCTCGGTGCTCAAGAACCTCGACATCGATCTGCGCAAGATCCGCGCCGAGGTCGAGAAGCTCGTGAGCAACGGCACGACGATGGTGACGATGGGTCAGCTGCCTTTCACGCCGCGCGCGAAGAAGGTCCTCGAGCTCTCGCTCGAAGAAGCCAGCAACCTCGGCCACACCTACATCGGCACGGAGCATCTCCTCCTCGGCCTCATCCGAGAGAACGAAGGCATTGCCGCGCAGGTGTTGCGCAACCTGAAGGTGAAGCTCGAGGACGTCCGCGAAGAGGTGCTCGAACTCCTCGGCGCCGACCCGTCCGACCCCGATCAGGAGTCGGGCGAGCCCGACGAGATCGGCGCTTCGAGCGGCGGCTCCCCGTCGAGCAAGTCGAAGACGCCGGCGCTCGATGCCTTCGGTCGCGACCTCACGGACCTCGCCCGCGACAACAAGCTCGACCCCGTCATCGGCCGTCAGGATGAGATCGAGCGCGTCGTCCAGGTGCTCTCACGCCGGACCAAGAACAACCCCGTCCTCCTGGGCGAGGCCGGTGTCGGCAAGACCGCCATCGTCGAGGGCCTTGCCCAGTCGATCGTGATCGGCGACGTGCCGGAGATCCTGCGCAACCGCCGCTTGGTCGTGCTCGACCTCGCGATGATGGTCGCGGGCACGAAGTACCGTGGTCAGTTCGAGGAGCGCATCAAGGCGGTCATGACCGAGGTGCGCCGTTCGAAGAGCGTCATCCTCTTCATCGACGAGCTCCACACACTCGTCGGTGCGGGCGGCGCCGAGGGCGCGATCGACGCCAGCAACGTCCTCAAGCCGGCGCTCTCGCGCGGCGAGGTGCAGTGCATCGGCGCGACCACGCTGGACGAGTACCGCAAGTACATCGAGAAGGACGGCGCGCTCGAGCGCCGCTTCCAGACGGTGATGGTCAACCCGCCCACGCGCGACGAGGCCTACGAGATCCTGCTCGGCCTGCGCGAGAAGTACGAAGCCCACCACCGCATCAAGTACACGAACGATGCGCTGCGTGCCTGCGTCGAGCTCAGCTCGCGCTACATCAACGGCCGCTTCCTGCCCGACAAGGCCATCGACGTCATGGACGAGGCCGGTGCGCGGCTGCGTCTGCGCTCGATGACCCAGCCCCCGGACCTCAAGGAGATGGAGGGCGAGATCGTCCGCCTCGACCGCGAGAAGGAAGAGGCCGTCGCCGCGCAGGACTTCGAACGCGCCGCTCGTCTGCGTGACGAAGCGCAGAAGGTCCGCCGCAAGAAGGACCAGTTGATGCGCGAGTGGCGCGAGGAGACGCAGAACGTCACCGGCGTCTGCGACGAAGAGGTCATCCGCGAGACCGTCTCGAAGATGACCGGCATCCCGCTCACGCGCATGGAGAAGGCCGAGGCGGAGCGCCTGCTCAAGATGGAGGACACCCTCCACGAGAAGGTGGTCAGCCAGGACGACGCCATCAAGGCCATCGCACGCGCCCTGCGCCGCAGCCGCTCGGGTCTCAAGGACCCTCGCCGGCCGATGGGTTCGTTCATCTTCCTGGGCCCCACGGGTGTCGGCAAGACGCACCTCTCGAAGACCCTGGCCGAGTTCATGTTCGGCGACCAAGACGCGCTCATCCAGATCGACATGTCCGAGTACATGGAGAAGCACACGGTCAGCCGCCTCGTCGGCGCGCCTCCCGGCTACGTCGGCTTCGAAGAGGGCGGTCAGCTGACCGAGCAGGTCCGTCGCCGGCCCTACTCCGTCGTGTTGTTCGACGAGATCGAGAAGGCGCACCACGACGCCTTCAACATGCTGCTCCAGATCATGGAGGAGGGCCGCTTGACGGACTCCTTCGGCCGTCACGTCGACTTCAAGAACACCGTCGTCATCATGACGAGCAACGTCGGCTCGGACGCAATCAAGAGCCAGGGCGGTGTCGGCTTCGCCAAGCAGGACGCCGACCTCTCGCACGACCGCATGCGCGACGAGCTCATGAAGGAGGTGGAGCGCCACTTCCGTCCGGAGTTCCTCAACCGCGTGGACGAGATCATCACGTTCCGCCAGCTCACGCGTGAGGACCTCACGCTGATCATCGACATCGAGACGGCAGGCCTCGCCGACCGGCTGCAGCAGAAGAGCATCCAGCTCATCCTGACGCCGGAGGCGAAGGAGTTCATCATCGACGCGGGCTACGACCCCGAGTACGGCGCGCGTCCGCTGCGCCGGGCGATCCAGCGGATCCTCGAGGATCCGCTCGCCGAAGAGGTGCTGCGCGGCAACTTCCACGAGGGCACGAAGGTGCTCGTCGAGATGAAGGAAGGCCACATCCACTTCCAGGCCTCGCAGGAAGAGCCCGTGGCGCCGACCGAGGAAGAAGGGCCCGACCCGGAAGACGACGCGCCGGTGGTCGAGGCCGCGGCCGACACCGGCGACACGCCGACGCCCGACGCCGAGAAGCCGCCGACGTCCGAAGAGGCGTAACGCCTACTTGCTGGGACCTGCCGCCGGGTCTTCGCGGACCTTGCGCCAGTACTGCTCGAGCCAGAGTTCGTTCTGGCTGCGCGGCCCTGAGACGCATGTGTCGCTGCGGACCGTGACGGTCGGGCACATGCCCGTGCCCGCGCCGGGGCGGCGCGCCTGCGCATCGAGCACGCGTCCGATGGCGCCGTCCGCATTCAGCAGGGTGGGCCCGGCGGCGGCGCGCTCGGCCTGACCGAGGCGGCGCGCAAGGCTGCCGGGAAGGGCGAGCGGATCGTCCGCGCTCGCGACGGTCGGCGCGGCCCGGGCAGGCAGGGGCACGATGCGCGAGCCCTGGCATGCGGCCAGCAGCAGCCCGCCGGCGATCGCGAACGCGAGTCCTGTACGGCGCATGGTGTCCCTCCTCCGACATTGTGCCCGCGGAGCGGCCCTCGTGCGAACCTCCCCGTTCGGCTTCCGTTCCCCCCGGGGCGGGCCCCCGGTCCGCTCGCGCCGAGGCGGCCCGTACCATGGGCCCCCCGCCCGCCAGGAGCCCCCATGAACGGCAAGCTGACCCTCTCGTTCACCGTCGCCACGTTTGTTGCGGCCATCGGTGCGCTGTTCTTCCTCTCGGAGGTCCGCAACCGCCTCAGCCGGGTCGAGCGCGAGGTCGCGGCCGCGCCCGTCGCCGCGCCCCCGGCAGACCTCCCGGCAGACGCGCCGGCCGCGGACGGCAAGGGGCCGCTCCAGACAAAGGACCTGCGCAAGAAGCTCGACTGGCTCATCGAGAAGCTCGAAGAGGTCGACACGCGCGTCTACGAAGGCGTCGTGGATCTCGAGCAGACGCTCTACCAGCAGAAGCGCCAGCTCGACAACATCCAGCGCGTCACCAAGCGCATCCTCGAAGGCCTGCGCGCGAGCGGCGACTTCCAGGGCTTCGTCTCCAGCCTGCCGGAGCCGAAGAAGCCACTCACCATCGAGCAGCGCAAGGAGTACAAGGCCGAGGCGCAGCGTTTCGGCATCGAGGTCGAGGACGGCCGGGTCACCGCGCGTGGCCTGCTCAATGGCGCGCAGGACAAGGCCTACCCGATCGAGTACTTCATGACGCGCTTCCCGGACGCGGGCCACGAGACGCTCGTCCACCTCATGGGCACGGCGAAGCTCGAGGAGTTCCAGGAGCCGCCGTTCCCCGATCTCGCCGGCCTGTGCACGGCCTTCTACAAGGCCATGCTCGCTGCGGGCTTCGAACAGGGCGAAGGCAGCCACTTCGCGCGCGAACCCACGGGGCCCGACGACGTCCCACCGTGGGTGCTGGCCACCGGCGACACCGTCTACGTCTACGTGCGCTACGAAGAGAAGGGCGAGACCAAGCTCGCCCGGGCGTCGGACTGGATCATCGACCCCGCCACGAAGTCGCCGCTGCCCGCCGACGCGTTCAAGTTCACTGGCTCGTTGCGCGTCGAGCACCGTGAGACGGGCGACGAGATGCTGCTGGCCGAAGGCCGCGGCTTCCTCATGTCGGTCTACCCGGACCGCGCGGCGATGATCGAGGTCGCGCTCGAGTCCGCGCGCAGCAACAACTACCTCTACAACTGGTCGCGACTCCCGAAGCACGACGGCGAGAAGCCGTTCTACATCGACCTCATCTTCTCCAAGACACCGCTGACCAAGTAGGCGCCATGACGACCGACGCCCCCTCCACCCCCACGCCCGCCTCGGAGGCGACGTGGGCCGGGGCTGCGGATGCGCTGGCGGCGCGCGTGGCCCGCCGCGAACGACGCGGCGCCGCGCTCCAGCGCATCGGCCTCGTCCTGATGATCGCGGCCACGGCCGCCATCGCTTGGCGAGCCGTCGGGCCGGCGACCTCGGCGGCCACGGGTCGGCAGGTGGTCCTTGCGATCCTCGCCGCGGGCCTGCTGCTGGCGATCCCGCTTGCGCGTCGCGCCGCACGCCGGACCGCCCCGGTCGACGCCGGACAGGCCGCGTGGGCACTCGATCGGATCGCCGGCGCCGAAGGCCGCGGGCTCGCGGCCGCGGCCGCTCGCGGCGCCGCCGCCAGCGAGGCGGCCTTCGCGGGCATGCCGCTGGGCGCGCCACCCGGCGTCCGCCTCCACCCGCCGGCCGGCCTCACGCTCCTCGTGGGCGCCCTGCTGCTCTCGACCCTCGCCTTCCTGGCGCCAGCCCGTGAGATCCCGGCATCGACCGAGGCCCGGAGCACCTCCGTCGCGGGTTCCCGGGCGGCGGGCGAGGGCGGCGAAAGCCCGGGAAGCAGCGCTGCGGAGCGCGCCGAAGGCCGCGCCAAGACCCTCCAGGCCCAGGCTGACGCGGCGGCTGCCGTCCGCAAGGCCCTGAACCTTCCGGCCGACGGGCCGTTGGATCCCAAGGAGGTGGCCAGCCGGCTGGCCGACCCCCAGGCGCGCTCCAAGGCAGCGGAGGCCGCGGGCGATGGCTCGGCCCTCGCTGAGGCCTTGGGCGGATCTGAGACCTCCGGTGACGCCGTGGCTCGCTTGATCGAGCGCGGCGAGGACAATCAAGACGCAGCGTCGCGGGAGCGACGGGACGCCGCCAGGGCCCGCGCCCGGGCGGGTGTGCCCGCCGTACCGCCCGCCCGACGGGACGTGGTGAAGCACTACCTCCGGCTCATCGACCAGGACCGCGACCGCTGACGGCGCGGCAGAGAGACCCCTGATGACCAAACGAAAGACCGGTGTCTGGCTGATCGGCGCCTGCGGTGCCGTATCGACGCTGACCTGCGTCGGGGCCCGCGCCGTCGCACGCGGCTTGAAGCCCCCCATCGGTGTGCTCACCGAGAGCCCGCTCTTCGACGGCCTCGATCTGCCCGGCTTGGGCGACCTCGTCTTCGGCGGTCACGAGATCCGCGACACGGACATGCACTGCGCGGCGCGCGAGTTCGCCGAGCGCGCCGGCGTCCTCGATCGCACGCTACTCAATGTCCTGCACGAGGATCTTGCGGCCATCGACGCCAACATCCGTCCCGGCTACGTCGTGAACCCGACGCCGGCCGTGCAGGCGCTGGCCAAGAACGGCAAGGTCGCACGCGCGCGAAGCCCGCGCTTGATCGTCGAAGGCATCCAGAAGGACCTGCGCGAGTTCCAGACGCGTCACGACCTCGAGACCGTCGTCGTCGTCAACATCTCCAGCACCGAACCTCCCGGCCATCTGCCGATCGAGTACGCCACCCTCGAAGCGTTCCGCAAGACGCTGGAGACCAAGAAGCCGCGCAAGGCCGTAACCGCCAGCGTGCTCAACGCCTACGCCGCGATCGACGCCGGCTTCCCCTACATCAACTTCACGCCCTCGCCCGGCAGCACGATCCCCGCGCTCATGCAACTGGCCGAGGAGCGCGGCGTCCCGCACATGGGCTCGGACGGCAAGACGGGCGAAACGCTCGTGAAGACCGCCCTCGCGCCGATGTTTGCCGGCCGCGCCCTGCGGGTCCTCTCCTGGGAGGGCTACAACATGCTCGGCAACCGCGACGGGTTCGTACTCAACGATCCCAGCGCGCGCGAGAGCAAGACCCGCTCCAAGGACAAGGCGCTGCGACAGATCCTCGGCGACGCCGACGAGATGCACTCCAAGGTCACGATCGACTACGTGCCGAGCCTGGATGACTGGAAGGTCGCCTGGGACTACATCCACTTCGAGGGCTTCCTCGGCGCGCGCATGTCCATGCAGTTCACCTGGCAAGGCAACGACTCGGCCCTGGCCGCGCCGCTCGTGCTCGACCTCGCACGCCTCGCCGCCTTCGCGCAGGCGCGGGGGGAACGCGGACTGATGACGTGGGCCGCGGCCTACTTCAAGAGCCCCGCCGCGGTCGAAGACCAGAGCTTCGTGAAGCAGTTCTCGATGCTCGAGGCCTACGTCGCGCGGCACCGCGAGGGAGCCAAGCGGTCGAAGCAGTCGCGCTGATGCACGCAGCGTCCGGCGGCGACAGGGATGGCGACGAGCGCCGCCGCCGCCTGGCCGAGGCGCGCCTCTACCTGATCCTGACGGTCACCGACGACGCCGCGACCTGGCGCACGCCGCTCGTGGAGGCGCTCCAGACCGGCGCGATCGACGTGCTGCAGCTGCGGGATCAGCGGCGCGATGAGCGCAGGGTCTACTTCCAGGCAGGCTCGCTGCAGATCCTCTGCCACGCCTTCGGCGTGCTCTTCCTGCTGAACGACCGCCCTGACGTCGCCGCCAAGCTGGATCTCGATGGGGCTCATGTCGGCCAGGAGGACATGGGGATCGACGAGGCCCGCCTGCTGCTCGGCGCCGACCGGCTCCTCGGCCTCTCGACCCACCACCCGGGCGAGGTCGAGGCCGCGACGCGCGCGGGCGTCGACTACGCCGGCCTCGGCCCCTGCTTTGCGACGTCGTCGAAGGATCTGGTGCGGGAGCCCGGAGGAGCCGATCTCATCGCCTCCTGCCGCGCGGCGGCCGGCGACCTGCCGCTGTTTCCGATCGGCGGGATCACGACCGCCAACATCGCACAGCTCGTCGCGGCCGGGGCCACGCGCGCTGCGGTCGGTGCCGGCATCCTGGAATCGGAGGATCCGGCGGCGGCAGCGCGCGCCCTGCGCGAGGCGTTGATGGGCGCGTAAGCTAGGCGGATGCGCATCACCTCGTCCCGCGGCATGCGACGGCTCCCCGCCGCCCTTGCGGCCACCCTTGTCCTCTTGCTCTGCGCCCCCGTGCTTCGAGCCGGCGACGAGCCGACGTCCAGCGCGAAGGGCACGATCGAGCGTCGGCTGAACGAAGCGAAGAACCTCGAGAAGATCCAAGGCGACGCGGAAGCCGCCCTCGCGATCTACGAGGAGCTCTCGCGCCGTGAGGACCTCACGGGTGCCTCGAAGGCCGCCGTCCTCGTGGGCGCGGCCCGGTGCCACGAGAAGGCGCAGCGTTTCGACGCCGCCGTGCGCTACTGGAAGCGGATCTTCGCGGACCCGAAGACGTCGGACAGCCTGCGCGCCCTGGCCATGCGCAAGATGGCGGAGAAGACCGCGCGCGACGAGGCATCGCGCGGCGGCGAAGGCAGCAGCGACGACGCCGACGAGCGTGCCCGCGCCAGCTTCCGCGCGGACCAACGACGCAATGCGCTCGCGCGCGTTGCCGAGGCGCGCACGGCGCTGGCCGCGAGGCGCTTCGAGGCAGCGACGCAGTTCGCCCTGCTCGCGCTGAAGCTCGACCTCGAGAACACGGAGGCCGAGGCGGTCCTCGATGAGATCCGCGCGCAACGCCCCGACATGGGTGACGTGCTCGGACGCCTCGTCACGTTCGTGCAGACCCGGGAGCTCGAGGAGTTCGAGTGGCTGCGCAGCGAGGCGCGCGGCATCGAGCGGGCCGCGCGCGTCGCCTACGACCGCAAGGACTGGCCCGAAGCCGACCGCCTCTACCGCAAGGCGATCGGGCTCATCGACGACAGCGGCTTCCTGACCCTGGGGGCGACCGTCGACACGGGCAGCCTGGGCGAGGTGCGCGCACGCCTCTTGCAGTTCCTGCGCGCGACCCACGACGGCGGCAAGGCCAGCGGACACTCGTTCGCGCCCGAGCCCGCGGTCCCTGACCTCAAGGCTCGCAGCGGCAGCCGCGCACGCGCGCTCTTCGGCAACCTGGCCGACATGTTCACGCCGCGCGCCGAGGGTGCCGAGGCGCTGCACTTCTTCGGCTTCGTGCCGGAGATGAAGCGCGGCGCCGGCAAGAGGCTCGTCACGTCGAGTTTCACGGCCGGCCTCAAGGCCGAGAACCGCCCGGGGGTCCTCAGCCGCTCGCGGTGGGCGGAGCGCTGGATTCGCGGCAACATCGGCGCCCGCTGGATGAGCCCCTCCGAGTTGGTCGCCCGTGGATCGAACCGCCCCTCGCGCAGCAAGCGTCGGCGCATCCTGATCCGCGTCGGTGACCTGATCTGTGCGCAATGCGGTGAGCAGGAATACGGCCGGATCGAGGCGCTCCAGCGCTCCTTCGGCAAGAAGCCGTCCCCGCTTCGGGTGAACGTGCGCCTCTACGCCGTGGACGCCGCAGGTGCGGTCCGCGCATCGGAAGCGCTGCGCACGCGCGCAGGCCCGAGCGCCTCCGGCCTCGACCATGTGGTGACCGGGCAGTTGCTGAGCGAGTGCGTGCGCAAGCTCAAGGACCTCCAGGGCACGACGCCGCTTGGCCACGCGCAGGTGCAACTCGACGGCGCGTCGAGCGTCCTGCTCGAGCTCACGCGCTTCACCTCCGAGCATCCGGCCTACCGCAACGTCCCGGAGCCCGGGCTGACGATCGAAGACAAGAACAAGCGCTACGGTCTCTTCCTCGATCTCTATGCCGAGGACATGCCGGGGCGCAAAGGTCCCGGCAACGACCGCAGCGCGCTCTCCGTGCTGGCGCGCGTAACCATGCCCCATCCGCTCTACGCCTCGCACGTCGTGCCGCGCCCGAGCCGACCGCACCCCGACTGGACACGGCGCCCGATCCTGCTCGAGCGCAGCATCGAGTCCGACCGGGAGGTCCCGCACTACGGGACGTTCGTTCTTCAGGGCATCCCCAACCCCTTCCCCGGCTCCAACCAGGAGTTCGGTGAGCTCATGGTGCTGATCGGCACGACGCTGAAGGGAACCCCGGTCCCCGATCCGCCGCGCGAGACGACGCAACCTGCGATCGTCCCGGCCGACCTCGACTCCCGCGACTACCGCCTCGGGCCGCTGTCCACGGAAGTGGGCGATCAGATGGTGGCGCAGGACTGGCCGGCCCTGCGCACGGTCGCCGAGGGGCTGAGCGAGGCAGATCTGCGCCGCCTGCGCGACGACAACCTCGCCAACATCCTCATGCAGCTCGCCGGCATCGACGCCGCCGGACCCGGCGCCGCAGACTCGGTCGTCGTGCAGGACCACCTCGTGCACGCCACCATGAGCCGCGACAGCCACATACGCCTGCAGCAGGCCGTCCAGCGCCTGCGATCGCACGAGAACGACCTCTACCAGGTGCTGGTCCAGTCCGCGGAGATATCGAACACGCTGTGGAAGAAGTGGACGGCCATCGAGGGCGTGCAGCCCAACAGCGAAGGGAACTTCCGCATCCAGGGCGCGGCACGCAAGGCGATCGAAGCGGAGATGGGCGCCGTGATGAAGCGTCCCGGCATGTTCAACACCCGCCGTGTGCAGCCCGCGCGCGCGACGCAGATGGTCACGCACATCCACCTGCGTTCGCACCACATCACGAAGGACCTGTACCGCCGTCTGCTGGACCACGGCAAGGAGCGCTTCACGGCGATCCCCGGCGTGGCGGAGGAGGGCCTCGTCGTGGAGGTCCGCCCCAAGGTGGAGTTCGAGCAGGGCGGCATGGGCGCTCGTCGCGTGCGCGTACGCGCCCGCGCTGCCCGCCTCAAGGCCATCGAGCAACGCACCTACCCGAAGACGAAGCTCGCGTCGGCGATCTACGACGTGCCCGTCTGGTACACGGGCACGAAGTCGACCCACAGCGAAGCGGGCGACGACGAGATCCTCGACAACGACACGCTGCTCATGCTGCCACTCATCTACCCGGGTGCGCCGGACCGCCGCATCGTGATCATCGTCGGTGTCCGCAAGACGCAGTAGCCCGCCGGGCTAGCGCTCGAACCACTCGCGCAAGCAACCCTCGTCGATGCCAAACAGCTCGTGCAGCTGCTGCGACGCGTTGACAGCGACGGGCCGTTCCTCGCGCGTGGTCTCGCCGAGGACTTCGATGCTGCCCGGGCGCTCGCCGTAGCGGTAGATGCGCCCGTCGCGACGACACGCGAAGCGCAGCGGCATCGGCCGACCGCGATAGAAGGATGCGAGCCAGGCCTGGCGGAAGCTCTGGGGCGGCGCGGGCATGGGGATGATCGAGTAGATCGCCCGCTCGCCCGCACTGCGGCCCGGGAGGTGCCACGGGTCCAGCCCCACCGGAGCGAGGCGCTCCGTCGCATTCGCACCGGCGCAGTGCATGTGCAGGGTGACGGTCAGCGTCGGGCCGCAGCGAGGCTCCAGACGAATCGTGCCGAGCGGATCCTCGAGCGTGCCCCCGGGGCGGACGGGCACGGGGCCGCACATGAGCAGGGCGGGGTCGTAGAGCAGGGGGCCCTCGGGCGCGTAGAGGACGACCGCGGCGTGCGCCTGCTCGGTGACGAGGTTGTGCCCGAGCGCGCAGTGGGCCGTGAGGCCGGCTCCGCGCATCAGGTCGCGCAGCGCATAGGCGAGCGAGAAGCTGGTGCCACCCAGACCATGGGCCGCGTTCTCGCGCAGCATCCGGTCGGTCGCCCGCGGCCACGCCTCGGGATCGTCCGGCTGCTCGCCAACGGAGCGGTTGTTGGAGAGATTCTCGTAGGGCACGCGCGCGAGGAACGCCTCGTAGATGGTCTGCGCGCACTCGCGGGGAGAGAGCTCGCCGAGGAGCGCAGGCTCCAAGTCGAGTTGCTTCAGCCGGTGAGCAGTAATGACATCCATGGCACACCCCGCGCCCGAGGCACGAGTCTACCCGGCTTCCCCGGACGTCCCGGCCGTTCCTTTCGAATCGACCTGAACATCTTCGGCCTCGACCCACGCCCGCAGGCCCAGCAGCCCGAGCGCACGTGGCAAGAGCCACCAGGCGCCGATCGCGACGCAGGGGCCGATCACGAATCCGAGCAGCACGTCGGTCGGCCAGTGCGCGGCCATGAAGACACGCGAGAAGCCGACGAGGAGCGCATAGACCGCTGCGCACACGCCCACCCAGCGCAATGCGAGGAAGAGCGCCATGGCAAAGCCCGCCGAGTGCAGCGCATGCTGGCTGGGCAGGCCCGGCCGGCTGGAGACGTACTTGCGCACGGAGACGGATTCCGGATGCGCAGCGCACGTCGCGATCTCCTCCGCGGTGCGCAACACGGTCGCGGCACCTCGGGGCGGGCGCGGCCTGGCCACGGTCTGCCAGAAGACGGCCGCGACGCCCCAGCTCAAGAGGAACGCGAGGGCGCACGTCAGCAGGGTGCGTAGCGCGATCTCGCGACCGCGGCGCCACGCGATGTAGAAGCAGAGCCCGATGACCAACGGGATGCCCACGTCCTTGCTCTGAAGCACCACGAGCACGTCCTGCAGACCGGGCGTGTGCAGCTCGCAGTTGATCCAGTGCAGGAGCGACTGGTCGAGTTCCTGGATCCAGGCGGTGGCGAGCGGGATGGGCACGGGGAGGTTGTACCCTGCGCCGCGCCATCGCCTCGCTCCCCGGCTCGGCTGCGAGCCCAGGTACGGGTTCGGCTGCGAGCCCAGGTACGGGCTCGGCTGCGGGCTCAGCCCCGGGCTCGGTCCTCGGCGGCAGCCAACGGCACGCACAGCCCCGCGGAGGCGAGCACGAAGGCGATGGACACGGCGATGCAGGCCATCAAGCCGACGCGCCCCTGGCCTGCAGCCTGGAAGACGGCGCCCGAGAGCAGGGTGCCCGTCAGCCGCCCCATCGCATTCGCCATGTAGTAGAAGCCGACACGCATGGCGACCTTGTCGCCTTCGGCGTAGGCCACGATCAGGAAGCTGTGGATGGCGCTGTTGCTGGCAAACACGACACCGAAGGCCGCGAGACCGACGATCAACACGATCTCCGGAGGCAGCTCCAGCGCCAGCCCCGCCAGGATCGCCGCCAGCGGCACGACGAGACCGACGGTCCACAGGCCGAGCCGCCGTGCGTCCGGAGGCCTGCGGCCGCTCGCGTCGCCCTTGCTCCCGACGTACCTCGGCGCCGCGGCCTGCACGAGGCCGTAGCCGATGATCCAGAGCGCCAGGAAGGCCCCGACCTCGGCGAACGCCCAGCCAAGGCTGGAGCCGAGGAAGATCGGCAGCGCGAGCACGAACCAGACGTCGCGCGAGCCGAAGAGGAACAGGCGTGACGCCGACAGCCAGCGGATCGGGCCGGGCGGCGGCACGAGGCTGCGCAGCGACACCTTCGCCTTCGAGCGTCCGGCGGCGGCGGGGAGTTTCCGCCAGGCGACGACGAGCACGGCCGCGATGGCCGCCGCCATCATCGCGCAGCCCATGCGGAAGCCGACCGTATCGAGCAGCACGCCGCCGAGGAAGAAGCCGATCCCCTTGAGCGTGTTCTTCGAGCCGGTGAGCAAGGCCACCCAGCGCATCAGGCCCTGACGGTCGTGCTCGGGCAGCACGAGCTTGATGTAGCTCTTGGAGCTCATCTTCGTCAGGTCCTTGGCGATGCCCGAGAGCCCCTGGGCGATCATGACGTAGGGCACGGTCAACGCGCCCGCCCCGACGGCCAGCATGCCCAGCGCCGTGAGCTGCAACACGAGGCCGGACCAGAGCGTGCTCTTCAGCCCGAAGCGGGCACCGACCCAGCCACCGAGGAAGTTCGTGACCACGCCGAAGAACTCGTAGAAGAGGAACAGCGAGGCGATCTCGAGTGGGGCGTAGCCGATGTCGTGGAGGTAGAGCAGCACGAGCATGCGCAGCGCGCCGTCGGTCAGGGTGAACACCCAGTAGGTGAACGTGATGATCGCGTAGTCGCGAACGTTGGCTTCCGGCGGGTGCTCAGTCACGCGCGGACTCCGCCGCGCCCGCGACCATCGCCGCCAGCTCGACGAGCCTGTTGGCGTAGCCCCACTCGTTGTCGTACCAGACGATGAGCTTGACGAGACGGCCGTCGACGACGCGCGTCGAGAGGGCATCGACGATCCCGCTCCGCGGATCGCCCGCGTAGTCCGACGAGACGAGCGGACGCGTCTCGTAGCCCAGGATGCCGGCGAGCGACCCCTCGCGGCTCGCGGCCTCCAGCGCCGCGTTGACCTCATCGACGGTCGTGGCGCGGATCATGTGGAACGCGCCGTCGACAAGGGACGCGTTCAGTGTCGGCACGCGGACGGCCGTGCTGTCGAGCTTGCCCTCCAACTCGGGCAGCACGAGGGTCACGGCGTACGCCGAGTTGCTCGTCGTGGGGATGAGGTTGAGCTGTGCCGCGCGGCCGCGACGCGCATCGCTGTGGTACCGGTCGACGACGACCTGCGTGTTCGTCGGATTGTGGATCGTCGTCACGGCGCCGCGCTCGATGCCGATGGCCTGGTGGAGCACCATGACGACCGGAGCGAGGCAGTTCGTCGTGCACGACGCGGCGGTCACGAGCACCTCAGAGGCGAGATCGAACGCCTGATCGTTGACGCCGAGCACGATGTTGGGCGGCCCGCCCTGGACCGCACGGGCCACGACGACGCGCTTGGCTCCCCGCGCGAAGTGCGGCTCCAAGCCCTCGACCGTCTTGAAGGCGCCGCTGCACTCGAGCACCAGGTCGACACCGAGGTCCTCCCAGGGGATGTCCCCGGGCGCGTCGAAGCCAGTGTAGGCGAGCGCACGATCGTCGATGCGCAGCGTATCGCCTGTCCCCTCGCATGCGTGCGGCCAGCGGCCGTGGATGCTGTCGAAGGCGAGCAGCGTTGCCATCACCTCCGCGGTCGCGTTCGGCTCGTTGACCGCCACGATCTCGAGCTCGTCACCGGTGGCTTCCCACGCGGCTCGCAGCCCCAGGCGGCCGATGCGGCCAAATCCGTTGATGCCCACTCTCACGGCGTCGCTCCGTGCGCCGCGGCCGGTCCTCCGGGGCGCAAGAACATGGGATACCACGGCAGAGGCTCGCCGCCCCACCGCCGCCGCGCGAAGCCATGTAGGATTGCGTCGGGGTGCTTCTCATGCGACTCGAGCTTCGCCACGTCCTCTTGCGTGCCATCACCATCGGCATCGCTGTCTGCCTGCTTGCGGCCTGCTTGCCTGGGACCTGCCTTACGTCGGCGTCCGGCGACGAGAAGAAGGAGGCAGCCAAGAAGCCCCCCAAGAAACCGGCCAAGGAGCCGGCCAAGAAGTCGGCCAAGAAGGACGGCAAGAAGAAGGGGCCCGAGCCGTTCCCCGAGAGCTACACGATGAACAAGACCTCGTTCGAGGTCGCGGTCAAGGGCAAGGACCGAGGCACCATCGAGCGAGCCATCACGGCCCTGGCCAAGGCGGCGAGCAAGACCGAGCGCGAGGATGTCCGCAAGGACGCGCTGAAGCTGATCCGGCCCCACCTCAAGTACACGAAAGCCAAGGAGCACGTCTGTCTCGCGGCCATCAAGGCGCTCGGCGTGCTCAAGTTGAAGTACAGCTCCGCCTCCCTCATGGCGTTGGGCGAGAAGAGGCGCTCGAAGAGGATCCCGAGACTCCTGCGCGCCAACGCGATCTACTCGATCGCCAAGATCCAGGACAAGCGCAGCATCGAGGTCGTGCTCGACTACCTGAAGTCCCCTCGACCGGACAAGACGGCACGCTACCTGGCGGTGGCCGCGTCGCGGGCCGTGGGTCTCTACGCCACGCTCCCCGCGAAGAAGAAGTTCTGGGTGATGAAAGAGGTCATGAGGGCCTGGGCAGATCTCTTCAGCGCGGCCGGCGGGTACTTCATGACGAGCGCGGACGCCGCCGAGTGGTGGGGCGAGACCCACGCCCCCTTGGTCGACTCCTTCAACAAGGTGCTCAGCCGCCAGGTGAAGAACTACAAAGCGGCCGAACACTGGTGGCGCAAGAACCGCAAGAAGGTCCAAAAGGGCAAATGGTAGCGGCTCGAGCTAGCCGCCCGAGGTCGCTCCGCGATCAGAGGCGGAAGCGGACCTCGATGGTCGTACCGCGGCCTGGTTCGCTCGTAAGGATCACGCGCGCGTTGTGCGCGTCGGCGTAGCGCTTGACGAGCGCCAAGCCGATGCCGATCCCCGTGGCCGTGCGCGTCAGCTCGTCGCCGCCACGCTGGAACGGCTCGAACATCGCCTTCTGCGACTTCGCGGGGATGCCGACGCCCTGGTCCGCCACCGTCAGCACGACGCGCTCTCCGTCCCGGCGGATACCGACGCGCACGTCCTTCGTCTCCGACTTGGCGCTGTATTTGATCGCGTTGTCGACCAGGTTGAGGACGAGCGGACGAAACAGCTTGGGGTCGAATGAAACGAGCGGGAGCCCGTCTTCGACCTCGGTACGCAGCGCGACGCCGGCCTCCTGCGCCGTCGTCTCGAGCAGCGCGACTGCGCTCGTGACCGCCTCCCCCATGTCCCCCTGCTGAGCATTCAGCTTGGCCATGCCCCGCTCGAGCGCAGCCAGGTCGAGCACCTGGTCCACGAGATGGCCGAGGCGCTCGGTCTCGTCGAGGATGCGTCCGGCGTACTGATCGGCCGCCTCGGGTGTCGCGACCCAGCCCTCGCGCAGCATGTCGGCGTACATGCGGATGCCCGTCAGCGGGGTCTTGAGCTCGTGCGTGATCGCCGCGATGAAGTCTTCCTTGCGGCGTGCGAGCAGGACCTCGCGGCGCACGCTGCGGACCAGCACGAAGAAGCCCACACCGACGACGCTGACCAGCCCGCCCACCAGCAGCAGGAAGCGGTTGCGCGCGTCTCGCCACGCCGCGTGGGCGAGGGCCAGATCGGCCCGGGTGGCCAGCTGCAAGGAGGCCGCCGTCCCCGGGACACGCCCCGGCGGCCGCGGCTCCGGCAGCGCGGTCGTCGCACCCAGCACGGCCGCCAGCGAGCCCGTGAACACACCGCGCCCCCGCAGGTTGCCAAGGTGGTCGGCGCGCACGATCTGCGAAGAGCCGATGGACTCCCACGTCTCCGGGAACATCGAACTGGGATCGATGGCGTAGCCCTGGATCAACCAGCGGTCGCGCTTGATCTCGCGCCAGCGCACCTGTTCGGCGGCGACCCAGACCATGCGCCAGGCGATGAGGGCGGGGCCCTTGGCGTCCGCCGTGCGCGCCAGGTAGCGGAAGGGCGAGTAGCGCACATGCACGAGCGCCTCGCGCGCCCGTGTGCGGAAGTTCCGCAGGTACTGGACATCGCGCCGGTTGGCGGCGCGCTTCTCGAGCTCGAGTTCCTCCTGCAGCTGACCGCGCTCTTCATTGGCGGCCACCACGCGCTGGCTGTAGGTCTCGGTCCGGCCACGGCCCGTTCGCAGATCGACGGTGTTCGGCGCTTCGAGCAGCTTTCCGCGCAGCGCGGAGCGATAGCCCTCCTCGAGGCCGGCGCGCAGCTCCGTCCGGTCGGCCGGGAAGACCTCGGGCGTGCCGTAGGCCCTGCCACCAAAGAGCTCCCACTGGAAGTGGCCGATCACGCGCGCGTCGGCCGGCGCGCGGTTGAGAGGGCTCTCCTGGAAGCCCAGGCTCTGCACCACCTGGTCGCGCGGCAGGTAGGCGTCCTGATACTCGTAGTAGTGCCGCTTGGCCTCCGTCGCGCGTAGGCGCTCGAGATCGACGGCCGCGGCATCGAGGCGCTGCTTCAGGACATCCTGCGCGCCACGATGCATCTCCCGGACCCGGAACTGGTGCTCCCGGACGACGCTGTTCCAGCCCAGGATGCAGAAGCCCACCGCCGGTCCGAGCAGGAGCAGCGCGAACAGGAGCAGCGGACGCCCCAGGGCGCCGCGCCGGCGGCGGGCACCGGCGTTCAGCCGCCCCACCGATAGCCCTTGCCACGCACCGTCTTCACGATGTGGGGGTCCGCGGGGTTGCGCTCGACCTTCTTGCGCAGCGCTGCGAGCGTGTTGTCGACGGTGCGTGTCTCGACGTTGGCCGTCGGGTACTTCCACACTTCCAGCAGGAACTCGTCCCGCGTCACGACGTTGCCCTGGTGCGAGCGCAAGTAGAGAAGGATCTCCCCTTCGCGTGGCGTGAGCGGGATCTCCTCCTCGCCGCGCATCATGAGGAGGCGCCCGAGGTCGAACACGGCGTCGTCGATCTCGAAGGTGTCCCCGTCGCCGCGGTCCATGCGCGTGCGCCGCACCTGCGCCCCGACGCGTGCGACGAGCTCGCGGATGGAGAACGGCTTCGTGACGTAGTCGTCGGCACCAAGCTTGAGACCCTCGACCTTGTCGTCTTCGGCGCCCTTGGCGGTGAGCATGATGGTCGGCAGGCGCGAGCCCTCGCCGCGCAGCGCCTCCATGACCTCGAACCCGCTCATCTCGGGGAGCATGATGTCGAGCAACATCACGTCGTAGGCGCCGCGACGCGCGGCCTTGAGGCCGGCCGCGCCGTCTTCGACCACGTCACATTCGTAGCCTTGGAAACGCAGGGCTTCGGCGATGCCCGTGGCCAGGACGGGTTCGTCCTCGACGATGAGGACACGCGGCTTCTCCAGGGTCATGTCGAGGACCTCCTGCATGAGCTTACCCGTGCCGTCCATCACTTCGCGTCCACGATCCGGACCACGCGGCCCTGCAGGCGCAGCAGCAGCGGCCCTGCCTGGGCCAAGCGCGCGCGCTCGTCCCCGTCGGTCGTCTTGAGCAGCTCGAAGAAGCGCGGCGTCCAGCGCTCGACGACCTCCTCGGGCTTGGCTGCGTCCGGAACGTCGACATCGACCCAGCCGATCTTCGTGCCGCGGAAGTAGAAGGTGCGGTTGCGGACGACGTGCACGCCGCTCAGCTCGACACGGCGCACGTCCCGATCGCCCGCGGTGCTGAGGAAGTAGCCGCCTGCGGCCTGGGGAGCCCGCGCGGCGCCGCGGCGCGTGACCTGGTTGGCGGACTGGGCCCACCCGGAGCCGCCCACCTCCCGACCGGCGAGGCCGTCAATGTTCTTCTGCGCGCGCCGCCGGTTCACGGCGTGGGCCGAGTGGCTCACGCCGGTCTCGTCGGCGAGGAAGGACGTGTACTCCGTGAGGATGCCGAACTTCGTCGACAGCCGGACGATCTCGTTTACGAGCTCGGGGTCGCGCTGCTTGTGGAGGCGGATCGAATCGAGCAGCTCGGCGATGCGCCGGGTCGCCCAGACGCGGGCGGGGAAGTCGTTGCGCAAGCCGGCGCCCTGGCGCGCGGCCGTGAGCGAGTAGTGGAACTCGAGCTCGAGCGCGCCGTCACGTCCGGCCAGCACCAGCTCGGCCGGGCCGCCGGCGCCGTAGCGTCCCGCCAGCACGATCTCGCTGCCGCGGAACACGTCCGGCAGCTGCCGCGGGAGCGGGTCGGACGCCTGCATGCCACGCGCCGTCAGCGTGACGTCCGTCAGCACGGGGTAGCGGATCTTGTCGTAGAGGCCCGAGACCTTCAGCTCGACGTTCTCGCGCGGGCGGACGAAGGCCGGTGCGCCCTTGTTCGCCAGTGCGATGCGATCGAGCAGCACGGTGTTGACGTCGACGCCGACACCGAGCACGAACACCCGCGTGGTGCCGTCGGCGTTCGCCTGCTTCGCGGATGCGAGGATCTTGTCAGGCTCCTGCACGCCCATCGTCGGACGACCGTCGGTGAGGAACATCACGACGGAGGGCATGTCGGGAGGATGGGGCGCACGCAGCGCGGCTCGCAAGGCGCCTTCGATGTTGGTGCCGCCTTCCGCCTGCAGCCGGTCGACGAAGGCCAGGGCCTCCTTGCGGGCGGCCGGTTTGCCGACGCGCGGGCGCTCCCACAGTGGCTGCACGGCGCTGTGGTAGGCGATGACGTTGAACCGATCGCCCTCGTTGAGGGCGCCGATCACCTGCTTCAGGGCGGCGCGTACCTGCTCGATCTTCTCGCCGGCCATGGAGCCGGAGGTGTCGACGACGAACGTGATGTTCTTGGGCCGGGGCACGAGTTCCTGGGCGGTGGGCACGCGCGGGGTCGCCAGGAACAGGAAGTAGCCCTGTGCTTCGTGCTTCGGCCAGTACGTCAGCAGGGACGCACCGATGCGGCGACTCGTCGTACTCCAGTAGAGGAGGAAGTCACCGCGCTCGCCGCGCGTGGAGCTCTCGAACGAGATCAGCGCGTGGTTCTTCGCCTTGCGGACGACCGCGACGTCGTGCGTGGGGCTGTAGATGGGTCCGATGGGCGCCTTGGTCTGCACGTCGGCGCGGAGGATCATCGTGGCGATCGGCCGTGCGGAGAGGCGCGTCGAGCCCAGGGGGTGGGCCAACTCGACGAGGCCGCTGTCGGCGCTCAGGGTCTGGTCGTACTTCAGGACGAGCTTGCGCGTCTGCCCGGCGGGAATCGGGAACACGCGCACGCGGTAGAAGTTCTGGCCGAGGTACTGCAGGAGCGCCGGATCCCGGCGCTCGCGCACGATCTGCTCGTAGACGCGCAGTGCGTCGGTGTCGCGCAGGAGCCGGCCCTCGAGGCCCTTGCTGCCCTCGAACAGCGTGATCGAGGAGACCATCGCGCCGCGCGGCAGGGGGAAGATGTAGTCGGCCTCCAGGGTGGCCGCGGTGAGGTTGCGAAACACCTGCTGGACCGTGACGCGTGCGTGCGGGCCGCGTACGACGGCGTCGACCTCGTAGCGGTCGATGCTCCAGCCGCCGCGCACCGCGCGGGACGCCTCCACCGGGACCAGGAAGCCGGACGCCTCGGCGGCCGGCGCCGTCCCCGCGAAGAGCGCCAGCAGGACGGCCAGGGCGGGCACGGGGCGCAGCAGCGGCGCCAGACGGCGAGGCGGGGTCGCGGGGGTGGTCAGCGGGAACGGGCGGGGCATCGTGGGATCTCCAAGCACGGTGTACCCCGTTGGCGACGCGTGAGGGGCAAAGGTTCTGCAAAACGCCCATGCGACACAAGCTACTTCTGACAAAGGACTTGCGTCGACCTCAGAGAACCCGGCCGGCCTCGCAGTCGAGCACGAACGTCACGGGCCCGTCGTTGACGAGATCGACCGCCATCCGCGCCGCGAAGCGTCCGGTGGCCACCTCCAAGCCGGTCGCGGCCAGCCCCTCCGCGATGCGCAGATAGAGCGCCTCGGCGCGCGCGGGGTCCTCCGCACGTTCGAAGCCCGGCCGGTTGCCCTTGCGCAGCGTGCCCGCGAGCGTGAACTGGCTCACCACCAGGCAGGCGCCGTCCACGGCGGCCAGGGTCAGGTCCAGGGGCGTGCGGCCAGGGAAGAATCGCAGCGCGGTGATCTTGCGGACGAGCGCATCGGCGTCGGCCTCGGTATCCCCCTTGGCCACCCCGACGAGAAGAAGGACACCGCGGCCGATCCGACCGACCACCACTTCGTCCACCCGGACGGAGGCTTCCTGGACTCGCTGCAGCACGATTCGCACGACCGCCAGAGTAGGCTAACGACGATGACGAAGGCGACTGACGAACTGGGCCCCGTGACCCGCGAAGAGCTGGAGGCCCGCGAAGACGCGCTGCTCCGGCCGCAAGCCATGCGCTGCAGCCTGACCAAGGGCCGCGTGCACGACGAGCCCGAGCATGTCTACCGCACGGCCTACATGCGCGACCGGGACCGCATCATCCACGCCTCCGCCTTCCGGAAGCTGGAGTACAAGACCCAGGTCTTCGTGAACCACGAGGGCGACTACTACCGCACGCGGCTGACGCACACGATCGAAGTGGCGCAGATCGCACGCACGGCAGCCCGCGCCCTGCGGCTCAACGAGGACCTGACCGAGACGATCGCGCTGTCCCACGATCTCGGGCACGGCCCCTTCGGCCACAAGGGCGAGTACGTGCTCCAGGAGCTGATGGCGGATCACGGCGGCTTCGAGCACAACGCCCACGGCCTGCGGGTCGTGGATGTCCTCGAGCATCGCTACCCGCGCTGGCGCGGCCTCAACCTGAGTCACGAAGTGCGCGAGGCCTTCGCGCTCCACAGCCCCCGCGACACCGCCGGCCTGGGCTTCGAGAAGGGACTCCAGCCCTCCCTCGAGGCGCAGCTGGTCGACGTGTGCGATTCGCTCGCCTACGTCGCCCACGACTGCGACGACGGCATCATGTCGCGACGCGTCACAGCCGAAGAACTGCGGACCACGGAGCTTTGGAGCGAGCACTGGGACCGGACCCTGGCCGAGGAAACGGATCTGCCGGAGCGTCTGCAGGTCGCGGCCACGGTGAAGCGACTCATCAACGCCGGCGTCACGAACCTGGTGGAGTCCACGCGCGAGCGGATCGCCGCGTCCGGGGTCCGCTCGGCGGCGGAGGTGCAGGGGCACGAACGCCGCCTGGTGGGCTTCTCCCAGCCCATGCACCGCCTCCAGCGCAGCCTCTCGCGCTACCTCTACGAGCACTTCTACTGCCACCCGAGCCTGATGCGCATGGGTGTGCGCGCGCGACGCCTCCTGACCGCGATCTTCTCTGCGCACCAGAGCGAGCCCCGTCTGCTCAGCCGCGAGCAGCGGGCGTGGGCCGAGGAGGTGGGGCTCGAGCGCGCGATCTGCGACCACATCGCCTCCATGAGCGACCGCGAGGCCCTCGACGAGCACGCCAGCCTCTAGGTTGCCCCCGACCGCCCTGGGCCGAGGCCCTCGCCACCGGAAGGGCCGAGCCAAGAGTCTGCATCCCGGCGGCGTGGCGCTACCGTCTGCTGCGCGGTTCGCCGTGGGGAGAACCGCACCGGAGGTCGGCCCGCCGGGTGGGCTTCCGGACGCCCCGGCCTGCGGACCCTGCCGCACGCCTGGCCAGTTGCGCACCATCCCCTGGAGCCGCATGCCCGACGCCCTACCCGACGCCACGGACGTGCAGGACGCCGCCCTACCCGAGCATCGGGCCTCGCTGGCGAACCTGCAACGCGTGATCGGGGACGTCGGCGGCCACCTCGGCGGTCCCACGCTCATCTGCGTGGGCGGACTGCACGGCAACGAGCCGTCCGGCGTCCACGGCCTGCGACGGGTCGTCCGGGCGCTCGTCGAGAACCCGCACGGACTTCAGGGGCGCATGCTCGCGCTATCTGGCAACCGCGCGGCGCTCGAGGCCGATCAACGCTACTTCGAGCACGACCTCAACCGCGCCTGGACGCCGCAGCGCCTCGCGCTTGTCCATGCCCGCGACGACGCGTTGTCGTACGAGGACGCCGAGCTCCGCGATCTCGAAGCCCTGATCGGCCAGGCCGTGGACGCGGCGCCGGGCTACGCCGCCGTGTTCGACCTGCACTCGACCTCGGGCGGCGGACCGCCCTTCGTCACGATGGACGACACGCTGTCCAACCGCGCGCTCGCATTCCAGATCCCGGCTCCACATGTGTTGGGGCTGGAAGAGGAACTCGCGGGCACGATGCTCGGCTACTGGATCGAGCGCGGCGTCCCGGCGGTGGGCTTCGAGTCCGGCCAGCACAGCGATCCCGGCAGCGTCGACCGCGCCGAAGCCGCGGTGTGGATCACGCTCGAGTCCTCGGGCGTCCTGGCCTCGGGCGCACGCAGCGAAGTGGCCGCCGCGCGGGACCTGCTGAACACGACCGCCGCCGGCCTGCCCAAGGTCGTCGAGGTCCGCTACCGCGAGCCCGTCCATCTGGGCGTGCCGTTTCGCATGCGTCCGGGCTACGTGAGCTTCCAGTCGGTGCGGCGCGGCGACCAACTCGCGACGAACGGCACGGATGCGATCACGGCGCCCGAGAGCGGACTGATCCTCATGCCGCTCTACCAGACCCAAGGCGAGGACGGCTTCTTCATCGTCCGCCCCGTGCGCTCGTTCTGGCTGCGGATCAGCGCGATGCTGCGCCACCTGCGCATGGATCGCATCGCGCACTGGCTACCGGGCGTGAAGCGCCACCCGGAGCTCGAGGGGGCGTTCCTCGTCAACCGCAAGCGCGCACGCGCATTCGCCCTCGAGATCTTCCATCTCCTGGGCTTCCGCAAGCGGGTCATGTCGAAGGAGACGCTCGTCGTGACGCCCCGCGAGCGACGCCGCCGGCGCTGAGTGCTACGAAGCCGCCGAGTCGGGCCACGCCGCGGCAGGGGTCGCTTCCGCGTCTGCGACCCGACCGGGGGCGTCGCGCCGGCGGAGAGATCCGCGACGTCGAACCGCCGCTCGTGAATCACAGCAAGGTGGGCCTGCGTTCCTGGATGCACGTAACGAAGGACGAACAGGGACGCCGCGGCAAGAACGCAAGCCACGCCCCACAAGGGGTACGTACGCTTGCGCGTGCTCGAGGCCGTGTGCGAAGCTCTCGACGGCGGGATCGGCGTCCCGTCGCCGGATCCCCTGAACGCCGGACCCGGCGCTTCGCCGGACTGATGATGGCCCCGCATGAATGACGAGATGGACACGCCCAACCTGAACGAGGAGGCCGCCGCGGCGACACCCCAGGGCGAGACCACCGCAGATGCCGCGGAAGGGGCCGTCGACGAGGGCCGCGGCGAAGGCACGCAGGACGCCGTCCCCGAGCCGGCCCGTCCATCGACACCGGGCGACGAGACGCCCATCCCCACACCGGGCCCGAATGGCAAGCACGACCTCGACAAACCGGGCTACTACCTGAACCGCGAGCTGACGTGGCTCACGTTCAACTTTCGCGTGCTGAACGAGGCGCAGGACGAACGCACGCCGCTTCTCGAGCGCTTGAAGTTCATTGCGATCGTGAGCTCGAACCTCGACGAGTTCTTCATGAAGCGCGTAGGTGGACTGAAGCAGCAGGTCGGCGCCGGCATGACCGAGCTCACCGTCGACGGACGCTCGCCGCAGCAGCAGATCCGCGAGTCGGTTGCGCTCGTCCGCGACTTGGAAGACAGCAAGCGCAGCACCCTGGATGACATCCACCGCATCCTGCGGGCGACCGGCATCTCGATCGAGACCTACGAGGAAGTCTCCGCGGAGGACCGCGCCTGGCTTCACGAGCACTTCGTCGAGAACATCTACCCGCTGATCACGCCGCAGGCGACAGATCCGGCGCACCCCTTCCCCTTCATCTCGAACCTCTCGCTGAACCTGCTGGTCTCCTTGCGCCACGGCGACGGCAGCGCCGCGCCCCTCGCGCGCGTCAAGGTGCCGGTGGGCTCGGGCATCCCGCGCTTCATCCGGATCCCGGGCCGGCAGGTCTTCGTGCCGCTCGAATCGATCCTCGCGGGCAATCTGGACCTGCTCTTCCCCGGAATGGAGGTGGCTTCGGTCAGCATGTTCCGCGTGACGCGCAATGCCAACACGGAGACCGCGGAGGAACACGCCGACGACCTGCTCTCGATGATCGAGACCGAGCTGCGCGAGCGCCACTTCGCGCCCGTCGTGCGTCTCCAGGTGGCGGCGGGCATCGATCCGCACCACCGCGGCATGCTGGCGGCGGAGCTGGGACTCGACGAGGCGACGGATGTCTTCGAGGTCGAGGGCATGCTGGGCATGAGCGACCTGATGGAGATCGTCAAGATCCCGGAGCCGGGTCTGCACGACGCCCCCCACCATCCTGTGGACCACCCCGCCCTGGTGGGCGATCGGAGCATCTTCCACGTCGTGCGCTCGGAGGGCTCGCTGCTCTTCCACCACCCCTACCAGTCGTTCTCGACGACGGTCGAGCGCTTCCTCATGGAGGCCTCCAAGGATCCGAAGGTGCGCGCCATCAAGATGACGCTGTACCGCACGTCGGCGGAGACGAAGGCGATCGATCACCTCGTGACCGCAGCGCGCAACGGCAAGCAGGTCGCGGTCTGCGTCGAGCTGAAGGCGCGCTTCGACGAAGCCGCCAACATCCGCTGGGCCAGCCGGCTGGAGCGTGCCGGCATCCACGTCACGTACGGCGTCGTGGGCCTCAAGACGCACTGCAAGATCATCCTCGTCGTCCGTCAGGACTACGACGGACTGCGCCTGTATGCCCATGTCGGGACGGGCAACTACCACGCGGCGACGGCGCGCCTCTACTCGGACCTCGGGCTGCTGACGTCGGACCGGACGATCGGGCGCGAAGCCGTCGAGCTTCTCAACTACCTCACGACCGGGTTCAAGCCGAAGCGCAACTACAGCAAGCTGCTACCGGCGCCGAAGATCCTCAAGCCCGCGCTGCTGGCGAAGATCCGCCGCGAGATTGCGCTGAGCGCCGAAGGACGCATCCGCATCAAGACGAATGCTCTCGAGGACTTCGAGGTGACCCGCGAGCTCTATCGCGCGTCCCAGGCGGGCGTACGCATCGAGTTGATCGTCCGTGACTCCTGCCGCATCAGGCCCGGCATCCCGGGGCTCTCCGAGAACATCTCGGTGATCAGCGTGGTCGGCCGCTTCCTCGAGCACGCGCGGGTGTACTCCTTCGGCAATGGCGGAGCGCCCGAGGTCTACATCGGCTCCGCCGACTGCATGCGCCGCAACCTCGACAGCCGCGTCGAGACGCTTGTCGCGGTCGAGGATCCGGCGCTCCGCAAGGAGATCTCCTCCTTCCTCGACAGGCAGATCAAGGACCGACGCTCCGTGTGGGACATGCAGCCCGACGGCAGCTACATCCAGCGCCGTCCGACGAAGCCGAAGCAGCAGGGCTGCCAGGAGCAGATGATCGACTGGGCTGCGTCCAGGCTGAAGCGCGTCACGCGCCTCAAGCGCCGCAAGCCGAGCGGACCCAGCCGCCGCAACGTCCGGTAGCCAGGCCGGCGATCAGGAGGGCGCGACGCCCGTGGAGAGCACGGTCCCCATCCGCCGCAGGAGGGCGGAGGCGGCGTAGGGCTTCTGGATGAAGCTCGCGGGTTGATCGTCTTCGAACTGATTCACGGCCTCGCGTTCCGTGTAGCCGCTCGAGATCACCACTCGGATGTCGGGACGGATCGTCCGCATGGCGCGGAACGCGTCCACGCCCCCCATGACGGGCATGGTCATGTCGAGCAGCACGGCGTCGATCTCTTCGGCGCGCTCGCGGAAGGTCTCGACGCCTTCACGACCATCGATCGCCGTGATGACGCGGTAGCCACCGGACTGCAGCAGATCGGTCGTGAGCCGGCGCACACCCTCCTCGTCATCCACGACGAGGATCAAGCCGTCGCCTTCGATAGGTAGCCGAGGATGCATGCCGCTCTCGGACCGCGTCACGCGCTGCTCGGTCGGCGGCAGGTAGATGGAGACCTGGGTGCCCTCGCCCGGTGTCGACTCCACGCGGAGCGCACCGTGGTGCCCCCGCATGATGCCGACCACGGCGGCCAAGCCGAGACCACGGCCGCCGCGCTTGGTCGTGAAGAACGGATCGAAGATGCGCTCGATGACGTCGGGCGCCATGCCGCAGCCCGCATCGCGAACGCGCACGGTGACGTACCGGCCCGGGGGCAGTTCCCGGCCCACGTAGCAGCGCGCGAGCTCCGCCGCGACGACATCCTCTTCCCGCACACGGACGTGTACGGTGCCGCCGCCGGGCTCCATGGCCTGGGCCGCATTGAGCACGAGGTTCATCACGACCTGGCGCACCTGCGTCGCATCCCCCTCGATGGCGCGCGGCGTTTCATCGAGGTCGCAATCGAGCGATGCGCCGCGACTGTTGACGTCGGTGCGCAGGAGGTTCGTGGTCTCTTCGACGATGTGGCCGAGGTCGAGGGGCCCAACGACGAATTGCCCCTTGCCAGAGTAGGCGAGCATCTGCATCGCAAGGTCCGCCGCGCGGCGGCTGGCCTTCTCGATGTCCGCCAGGTAGTGCAAGCCCGGTGTCCCCGCCGGGGCTGTCGCTTGGGCCAGACCCGCGTAGCCCATGATGCTCGTGAGCAGGTTGTTGAAGTCATGCGCGATCCCGCCCGCGAGCACGCCCATGCTCTCGAGCTTCTGGCTTTCCTGCATGCGCCGGTCGAGCGCGCGCCGCTGCGCTTCGGCGCGCTGGCGCTCCATTTCGGCCCCGGCCCGCTCGGCGAAGGTCTCGAGCACGCGCAGACCATCGGGACCGGCATTCATCGGGCCATCGTGCAGCACACAGAGCACGCCGATGGACTCGCCGAGGGCATTGGTGACGGGTACGCCGATGTAGCTCTCGGCGCACGTGTCGGAGAGGAACTGCACGCCGGGGAAGAACGCCGCGGCATCGAGGGCAGGGCCCGTGCCGTTGCCGGCGAGCCTGGGCATCGACTCGAGATCGAAGAGTCGATTCTCGACGAACTCGTCGCCGCTCCACACCGCCAGGGTCTGCAAGCGCGGCGGCGCGCCCGCCACGAGCTCCGCGACGAACGCATGGCGCACCTCGAGAGCGCGCGAGAGATGGCGCACGAGGGAGCGGAAGAAGTCGCTGCCTGTCGTCGCCGACGTGCCCTCGAGCACATTGCGCAGCATTGTCTCGGCTCGCTTGCGGCGGCTGACGTCGCGCAGGATGACCCGGACCGAGGTCGGCATCTTGCCGCGGAATCGCGGCGTGAAGCTGCCTTCGACGCTGAGGCGACTGCCATCCTTGGCAACCAGGCTCGTCTGCAGGTGCCGGATGCCACGGCCCTTGCGCATCCATCGGAACGCCTTGCGCATCGCGCGCTGGCGCTTGGGGCCGAGGAGATCGAAGAAGGAGAGGTCGCTGATCTCGGACTCGCGATAGCCCGTCGCCTCGCACCAGGCCCGATTGACGTAGAGGATCTGCCCATCGAGCGCCACCGTCTGGATCAAGTCCGGCGCCTTCGCCAGCAGGTCCATGAGCGATCGGTGCTCCTCGCGGGCCAGCGTGAGCTCGGCGATGCGTTTCTCGGCGAGCCGGAGACGCATGCCGAGCTCGTCCTCATCGACGGGCCGCACCATCACGTCATCGGCGCCGGCGCGCAGCGCCTCGGTGAGGGAGTCCTGCGTCTGCTTGGAGACGAGCAGGAGCACGTAGTAGGTCTCTTCGTGGACCTGGCGCCGGATGCGGCGGCAGACCTCGAGGCCATCGAGCCCGGGCAGGTCGTCGGGGATCACCACGAGAGGCTGACGTTCCTCCTGCCACGCGGCCCAGACCTCGTGCCCGTTCCCGGCCACGCGCACGTCGTACCCATGGCCGGATATGCAGCGCTGCAGCGACGCCAGGCGCGCGGCGTGACCCTCAGCCAACAGGATTCGCACGGATGGTCTCCCTCGCGGGCCGGGCCCGCGTCATCTCGACTCCGACTGTACGCAATCTGGCGCCTCAGGCTGAGGCGCAGGTGAGGAACTTGTTCATGCCGGTGCGAAGGGCCCGGCTTCTTCGTACGATTCTCGGCCGATGGCACACGTGAGCTTCACCCCCCACCTGCGGCGGTTCTTCGACCTGCCAGATGCGTTCGAGGTGGAAGCCGAGGATGTCGCGGCGCTGGTCCAGAAGCTGGACGAGACGTGGCCCGGACTCGCCTTCTACATCACGGACGAGCGCGGGCGGCTCAGGCAGCACGTGTCCATCTGGGTGGACGGAGCACAGATCGAAGATCGCGAGGCCCTGACGGACGGCGTACCCCCTGGGTCCGCCGTCCACATCCTGCAGGCCTTGTCGGGAGGGTAGAGATGGCAACGACGAGCGACCGGATCCTGATTGGTACACGCAAGGGACTTGTCGAGGCCCGCAAGGCGAACGGCGCGTGGACCCTCCACGAGCCCCTCCTCCCCGGCCAGCCGATCGCTTACGCGATGCACGACGCCCGCGACGGCTCCGACTGGGCCTCGATCGACCACGGCCACTGGGGCGTGAAGCTCTCGCGACGCAAGAAGGGCGGCGACTTCGAGGAGGTCGAGGCGCCGAAGTACCCCGAAGGCAGCGACACGACCGCGAAGTACTACTGGGTGCTCACGCCGGGGCACGCCGATCGACCCGGCACGATGTTCGTCGGTACGGAGCCGGGCGGCCTCTTCTCGACCACGGACGACGGCGCGACCTGGGAGCTCAACAAGCCGCTCTGGGATCTGTGCGTCGAGCACAAGTGGATGGGCGGCGGTCGCGACGGCGCCGGCATCCACTCGATCATGATCGATCCGCGCGACCCGGACCACATGTACGTCGCGATCTCCTGCGCCGGCGTCTGCGAGACGAAGGACGGCGGCGCCACGTGGAGCTACGCCAACAAGGGCATGCGAATGGACTACGCGCCGCCGGAGGAGCAGGACAAGGAGTACGGCTTCGACCCGCACTTCGTGGCGATGGCGCCGTCCGATCCGGAGGTGCTCTGGCAGGCCAACCACTGCGGCGTGTACCGCTCGAAGGATGGCTCGCAGACCTGGGACGAGATTTCGAACAAGCCTCACGTGTACTTCGGCTTCCCGATCACGGCGCATCCCACGAACACGGAGCGCGCCTGGATCGTGCCCATGCACAGCGACAACAACCGCACGACCTTCGACGGGCGCCTCTTCGTGATGCGCACCGACGACGGCGGCGCCACGTGGAACGAGCAGGCGAACGGTCTGCCACAGTCCGGCGCCTGGGACTTCCCGTACCGCCACAGCTTCGATATCGGCACGGACGGCGAGACGCTCGCCTTCGGCACGACGTCGGGCAACGCCTACGTCAGCGAAGACGGCGGCGACTCCTGGCAGGTGCTCTCGAACAACCTGCCCCTGATCTACTCGCTGCGGTTCGCCTGACCCTCTCCTAGGCGCAACGCCCGGGTGCGCGCAGAGCAGCGATCGCGACAGGCGAGGCACTTGTTGGTTCCCCGCGACGTAGCAGGCATCCTCACGCCATGACGCAATCTGACCCGCCGCGGCGCATCGTCTGCCTGACCGAGGAGCCGACCGAGATCCTGTATGCGTTGGGCGAGGGCAAGCGCGTCGTCGGCATCAGCGCGTGGACCGTCCGGCCGCCCGAAGCGCGCGAGGACAAGCCGATCGTCTGCGCGTTCACGGGCGGCAACGTCGACCGCATCTGCGAGCTCGAGCCGGACCTTGTCATCGGATTCTCCGACATCCAGGCCGATCTGGCGAGCAAGCTCATCGCCCGCAACCAGCAGGTGCTCATCTTCAATCAGCGCTCGATCGAGGAGATCCTCGACGTGATCCTCGTGCTCGGGCGCATGGTGGGCCGCGAGGGCAAGGCCAAGGATCTGATCAAGGGCTACCGCGCGCGTCTCGCCAAGATCGCCAAGCGCCACGCGGGCGCGGCGCGCCCGAAGGTCTACTTCGAGGAGTGGCCCGACCCGATGATCAGCGGCATCCAGTGGGTCAGCGAGCTGATTGGGATCGCCGGCGGCGAGGACATCTTCGCCGACAAGGCGCGCGGCAAGCTGGCCAAGGAGCGCATGCCGACCTCCGAGGAGGTCATCGCGGCCGCGCCCGAGGTGATCGTCGCAAGCTGGTGCGGCAAGCCGGTGAAGCTCGACTCGTTCGCCCAGCGTGAGCTCTGGGACGAGATGCCCGCCGTCCGCGAGGGGCGCATCCACGAGATCGCGAGCGAGCTGATCCTGCAGCCTGGCCCGGCGTGCCTCACCGACGGCCTCGACGCCCTCGAGGCCGCCATCCACGCCTGATCGCCGACCTGACGGTAGCTTGTGCGCATGAACCGCCTCTGGCCCATCCTCGCCTTCGCCGCCGCGGCCATCGTGATCGCTGTGCTCCTGCTGGGCGGAGACCCCGACGACGGCGACTCGCTCGACATGACCGAGGACTACCTCGAGGACGAGAAGAACCCCGAGCTGATGACCTCGGAGGCCGCGAAGCGCAAGCGCGAGCGCGACGCGGAGGAAGCACGACGCAAGGCGGATGACGCGGCAAGGCCGCCGCCGGCAAAGCCCATCCTGATGCTGCAAGGCGTCGTCGTGGACGACGAGACAGGCTCCCCGGTGGCGGGAGCGACGATCAGCACGGAGGCGCAGAGGCAGCCCTGCCCGCGTAGCCCACAGCACCTGCACGCGCCGCCCGCACGCGGCATGAGGCAGTCATCGGTCGCCGCCACCTCGGGCCCTGACGGCCGCTTCACCATGACGCTCCCGGCCTACTGGGGGCCCAAGGACGCGTTCGATGCCTTTGCGACGGCACCGGGCCGCGTGCCGGCCATGCTGTGCGCCCAGCCGTGGGGCGGTGACGTGACGTTCCGCCTGCCCAAAGCACTCAAGCTGAAGGTACGCGTCGCGGACCAGCACGGACGACCGGTGCTGGGCGCGATCGTGCGCGCCAAACCGGATGAAGGCGTCAAGACCGACCTCGGCCATGTCGGCCATGCGATGAGCGACGAGCACGGCTACTGCGAGATCGACGGTCTGCTGCCGGGCGACATCCTCGTCACCGCGGACCACGCCGAGTTCATGCCCACGACGGAAGGTCCTCTCGACCCCTTCGTGCGCAAGGAGATCGAGATCCGGCTGCTGCCCGCGATGCGCTTCACGTTCAAGCTGCGGTCGGACGACGGGAGCGAGATCAAGAACCCGACCCTGCAGTGGACGACCGACGGCATGCCGCCGCACGACAGCCTGCTCGTGATGCCCGTCACGCCGAACGGTCCGCCGAGCGCGCCGCGCGCGGAGGTGAACTCCACGGCGGTACGCGTCCCGTGCGACCACGGCTTCGTGCAACTGGAGCTGAAGGCCGACGGCTTCGAAGCCATGCGCCCGCCGCCGGAGCCTCTGCCCAAGGAAGGCGGCGAGAAGGAGATCATCGCGGTCCTCGTACGCGACACCTCCCTCGCGCCGCTCAAGCTCTCGTTCCAGGACCCGGACGGCAAGCCCGTGCCCTACGCCGATCTAGGCGCGGGACCGCCCTCGATCACCTCGCTCGACGGCAAGGAGATCGGCTCGGTCACGTTCACGGGCGGCGAGACGCTCAACTTCGACTCGCTCCCGGCCGGTCGCTACCGCATCGGGAAGCGCAGCGCGACGTACGCCCCCGCCGAGGTTGATCTCGAAGTCCGTGCGGGCGAGACGAACGAGGTCACCGTCAAGCTGAAGCCGACGGCCAAGCTCAAGGTGATCTTCCGCTCGAGCGAGCAGATCACCGTGCGCTTCCGTCTGCGGCGTTCGGGGCGGATCCTTCCGGCGTTTCCTGAAGGCGGTCTCACGCCGACCGGGGCCGAGGGCTCGGGTCTGCAGCCCCTCCGCGCCGGCGAAGGCGGTGCCGTCTTCACGGGCCTGAGCGCGGGTCAGGTGACCGTGGACGTGACAGACCCGACGCTCGTGGCCGAAGCCAAGACGGTCTCGCTGCGCGAAGGCGAGACGACCGAGGTCGAGATCGACGTCCGCAAGCGATAGAGGTGCGCTACACCGCCCTGGAGGACGTTCCCAGAGCCATGCGCTTCTCTCTTCCCGCCCCGTCCCGCTTCACACTCCGGTACCGCGTCCTGCTGCCAGTCGCCCTCTGTGTCCTCTGTGCCTCTGTGGTTCTCTCTTCAGCGCACGCGGAGGACGCGCCCGGCCTCGCCGGGGACGCCCTCGCGAAGGACGACCCCGCCAAGGACGCGCTCGCCAAGAAGAAGGCCGACATCATCTTCCGCATCCGCGTGAAGAAGGCGATTGCCAATGGCGCACGCTGGATCGCCGACCACCAACGCAAGGACGGCTCGTTCCGGCTCGACAAGAACAACGGCGAGGGCCCGTTCCCGCAGAGCCGCCATCGCTTCGGCATCTCGACGCTGTGCCTGTACACGCTCGCCGACTGCGGCTACGGCGCGGATCACCCGGTGGTGAAGAAGGCTCTCAGCTACGTGCGCAAGCACTACCGGTCGTACATGAAGGGCGACCACTGGCCGCAGGCCTCGGCCTACAGCCTCTCGATCCTCGTACTCGGTCTCCACAACCTCTACGTCAAGCCGGCCAACCGTACGAAGCTCGACGAGCGCGACCGCTACGGCGCCCGCAAGAAGGACAAGAAGAACCCCTGCGGCTACCCGACGTGGGCCCGCACGCTGATCAACGAGATCCTCGACTGGCTGATGGCCCATCAATCGAAGGAAGGCCTCTTCCGCTACCCCGGCGGCTTCAACACGGGCACGCGAGCGCCCGGCGGCATGGGCCGTCCCGCGAGCCACTTCGGCGACGAGGACCTCTCCAACACGCAGTACGTGCTGCTCGCCCTGTGGGCCGGCTCTCGCTGCGGCTACGACATCCCGAACGCGAAGCTCGTGCGCATCGCCGAACGCCTTCTGGCCTGGCAGGAGACGACGGGGCCGCAGATCCGACGCGTCGAGGATCCCAAGCCCACCGAGAAGGCCGCCAAGCCGAAGGGCAAGCACAAGTACGCCGAACCCGCACCGCCGACGAAGCAGCCGGAGTACACGAAGCAGGACCACGCACGGGGCTTCCCCTACACGCCGGGCGCGCGCGTGACCGGTTCGATGACGACGGCGGGCTTGAGCTCGCTCTTGATCCTGAAGGGCATGCTGCTGGAGCGCAGGGGCCTGACCAAGGGACTGCGCAAGAAGCTCGACAGGGGTATCTGGGACGCGATTGCCTGGATGCAGGTCAACTATTCGCTCACCACGAATCCGGGCATGGGCACGACGTGGCAGTACTACTACCTCTACGGCCTCGAGCGCGCGTTCGTCATCGCGGCGAAGCGCTTGCTGGGTGAGCACGACTGGTACCGCGAGGGCGCGGAGATGCTCGTGAAGGACCAGAAGGCGGACGGTCGCTGGCAGCCGCCGGGTCAGCTCGGCATGTTCGGTGCGGGCCCGCAGGGTGCGTCGATGTTCAAGACGGACGTGCTGGACACGTGCTTCGCGCTGCTGTTCCTCAAGCGCACGACGATCACGCCGAAGAAGCCGGTCCTCGATGACCCCGGCCCCGTGACGACGCCCAGCGGGGGGTAACAACACGGCGTCGGGGGGCGCGCACCCGGTCACGCGCTGCGCGCGGGACCTTGGGGCGCCCCTACCCGGCCTCAGGCACGCCCACTCCAACTCCAACTCCCACGCCCCCTAGCGCACCCACACCCACACCAACAACACTCGCACGGCACGCGCACACGGACACGGACACGGACACGCACACGGACACGCGCCCACCAGCTGCCGTCGCCGGCCACGTTGCCGTAGGGGCGGGCCTTGTGCCCGCCCGGGACGCCCACGTACCCCGGGCGTCGCCGGGGTCTGTCGGCACGTGCCCATCTCGCGTGCCCTTACGGGTAGGGGCGACCCTTGTGGTCGCCCACGGCCACTGTGGCCGAAGGGCGGGGACAAGCCCCGCCCCTACCTGGTACGTCCCGACGTAGCTGAACGCGCTCGGGCGGGGACAAGCCCCGCCCCTACCACAGCGCGGCGCAGCGCGCCGCGCTTACTCCACGATCGGCGGCGGGCGCATCATCGCGCTGAAGAACGCGAGCAACGCCAGGATCCCGCACAGCCACGGGAACGCATGACCAAAGCGCGCATAGATCGTGCGCCCACGATCCACCAGCTTCACGTCGCGTACGAGCACACCCTCGACGCCCAGCGCGAGACGGTTCTCGGCCTTGATGTCGCCCGTGGCACTCACGAAGGCGCTGATGCCCGTGTTCGTCGCGCGTACGAGCGGCGTACGGTGCTCCACCGCCCGGAAGCGCGTGAAGTTCAGGTGCTGGTACGGCTCCCATGTGTCGCCGAACCACGAGTCGTTCGTCAGGCTCACCAGGATGTCCGGCCGCTCGTCGCCACAGACCTGGCGCACATGGGCCGGCAGGATGCCCTCGTAGCAGAGGAACGGCGCGAGCTTCAGGCCCTTCTGCTTGTACTCGAGCAGCTTCGAGAACTCCGCGCCCTCCCCCTCCATCGAGCCTGGACGCATCGTGAACTTCTGCGGGAGGTAGTCCGCGGGATCGAGCACCGAGCTGAGCGGCGGCGGGATGTGCTCGCCGAACGGGATCAGGAACACCTTGCGGTACACGGACCACGGCGCGCTGAGATCGCCGGCCTCGCGCAAGGCGGCGACGTTGTAGCGCTCGTCGAACTTCGCGCCGGTCCGGATGTTCGAGCGGCCCTCCTTGCGCTCGTAGGCGCCGACGAGGAAGGCGTGCTTCTTGCCGAGCTCCGCAAGGAATCTGTAGCCGACACGGTTGATGTAGCCGGTCGTCACGTGCGGACGATGTGCCGGCTCCATGAACGGGATGGCGTCGGTGATCGCCGTCTCCGGCCAGACGATCAACTCCGCGCCGAGGGCCGCGGCCTTCGCGGAGCCGCGCTGGTAGGCGGCAATGTTCTGCTGCTTGCGGTCCGGGCGGCGCTCCTTCTCGCGGTGCCCTACGTTGGGCTGCACGATGCCGACCGAGAGCGAGGCCGGCGCAGCATCCTCTTGGGCCTGCACCTGGCCATAGCGCACGTGCCCGAAGGCGAAGAGCGCGCAGCCGACAAGGAACGTGGCGAGCGCGGCGCGCGGGCGTGCCTCGGGACCCTGCCGGCCGAAGGCCCAGCGAATCCACTCGTGGATCGGCACGATGAGGCACAGCAGCACGAACGACACGGCGGAGACCCCGCCCCACTCGGCAGCCTGCACGAGCGGCGGCACATCGACTGCGCCGTGGCCGACCTTCCACGGGAACAGGCGCAGCGGCAGATGCTCGGCGGCCACGATGAGCAGCACCGTCGTCATCGGATGCGGGCGCCGACCCCGCGACAGCATCCCGCGATGGATCACGAGGAAGACAAGCCCATGCAGGATGCCGAGCGCGCCGAAGATCGACGTGAGGGCCCACGACGTGACGACGGGCAGGTTGCCGAAGTCCTGCGTGGTCTGGGCGAGCCAGCGGTAGCCGTAGCCGATCCCGATCGCCCCGAAGAAGAAGGTCCACAGCATCGCCGAGCGCGTGCTCTTGCAGCGCTCGATGAGCAGCAGCCACCCGATGACGCCGGGCACGGCGCACAGCACCGACGGGTTGGGCGTGAAAGCGCCGACCCAGACGAGCATCAGGAGCGACGTGAGCAGCGTGCCGACGCGGTGCCGCCCGTCCTCGAGCGGCTTGGGCGCTGTCTTGGGATCCGGCTTGGGCTCGACCGGGGCGATCACGTCGTCATGACTCCTACGCGCCGAACTTGGCGAGCTTCCCCGCATTGGCGAGCGCGAGGCGGATCAACGCCGTCGCCGGAAGACGTCCGCCGAAGCGGCCGGCATCGCAGGCCACCTCATCGAACGTCGTGCCCGCGTCGGGCTCGCACCAGGGCCCCCAGAGTAGGGTCGGCACGGGGTGCCACGAGTGGCCGATCATGGGGCCAGGCGTCGCGTGATCGCCCGTGACGACCAGGACGTCCGGCTTCAGGGCCAGGATGCGTGGCAGCAAGGCGTCCATCTCCTCGATGACCGCTGCCTTGCGGTCCTCGTCCCCATCCTCACCGGCCGAGTCGGTCGGCTTCACGTGCAGGAAGAAGAAGTCGTGACCCGCGTCCCACGCCTTCTCGAGCGAGGCGACCTCGTCGGCCAGGGAGGACGTGGGGCCGACGTCCTCGCGGATCTCCATGCCGAGCAGGCGTGCCACGCCGCGGTAGGCGGGATAGGCCGCAATGCACACGGGACGCAGCTGGGCCATCTCGGGGTAGGTCATGAGGGGCGGGCGGCCCGAGATGCCGCGCAGCAGCACGGCATTGGCGACGTCGCGCTCACCGAGCACAGCGCGCGCCTGGGCGGCGAAGGTGTTCGCGATGCGGGCCATCTTCTCGGCGGCCGGTGTGAGCGCGCGTGCCTCGAGCGGCGCCACCCCCTCGACCTGCGGATCGGTGTCGCACACATGCCCGTCGATGCCGGCCCCCCGGAACACGGCGGCGAAGCGGTACTGCAGCCCGGCGTGCACCTCGACCTTGACGCCCTCGATCTCGTCGATGGCGTCGGCGAGGGCCTGGATCACCGGCGCGGCGAGCTCCGTCGCCAGACGTCCGGCACGGCGGTCGAGCAGCTTGCCGTCGCCGTCGAGGGTGCAGAGGTTGCCGCGCAGGGCTACGTCGTCGTAGCCGACCTCGACGCCGAGGCCCATGGCCTCGAGCAGGCCGCGGCCGATGTCCATCTCGAGCGGATCGTGACCGAAGAGCGCGAAGTGTCCGGGACCGCTGCCGGGCGTGATGCCGTCGGCGACCATCATCGTGCGGCCCAGCGCCGACTCCGCCGCGAGGGCATCGAAGTTCGGGCAGGCCGCGCGCTGCAGCGCCGTCGGCTCCCTGCCGATCACCCCGCCGAGGCCATCCAGCACGAGGAACACGATGCGACTGTCGGTGCGGCGCGCGAGGGGCGGCAGCAGGACGGTGTTGGAAGGGGCGTGCATGGCGGGAGGGTACCTCCATCGCCCAAGGCAGGGCTAGAGCACGTCGGACCGTGGCGCTGCGCGAGCGGCTACGCCGGTCGCCAGGCGGTGATGCCCGTGGGGATCGGCAGCTCCTCGGACTCCCCCAGGCCCGCCTCGGCCGCCCAGCCGGCGACCTCGGCCCAGGTGTGGTGGCTCTGGAGCGGCGGGGCAATCCAGTCGTGGACCACCTGCGCACACTCGGCCCAGGTGGCCCGTCCGAAGGTCGTGCCGCTGTAGGAACGCACGAACAGGGTCAGGGGGGCGGCCGCGAAGCTCAGGACCCGCACGGCGACGCCCGGCAGGCGCGTGGTGATGGCGCGGGCGGTGCCGAAGACGAGCTCCCGGAGGGCGCCCTCCTGTGGATAGACCCAGATGTAGAGCGCGCCACCCGGCTTCACGAGGCGCGCGAGCTCCAGATACGCGGCGTGCGCATCGGGGGTGTGGTGGATGACGCCGTCGCTGAAGACGAGGTCGAAGCTCGCGTCGCGGAACGGGGCGTCGAGCACGCTGCCCTGGACCACGTCGATCGACGGGTCGTCGAGGGGCACCTTGGCCATCTCCGGACCGCGGCCGATGTCGAGGCCCACGACCCGCGCGCCCAGATCAGCGAACGCCCGCAGGTAGCGTCCGTGCCCGCATCCGGCATCCAGCACGGTCTTGCCACCGTACCAGTCGGCTTCGATCCTCGACCCCATGCGCGCGCCAACGAGGTTGGCGCCCATGGACGCGGGATCCTTGCCGAAGATGCGCTTGAGTCCGCTGTAGCGCTGCCACTGGCGCTCGAAGGCCGCGATCGTGCCGAACTCGGCGCTGCCGAACGCCGCGCCGGAGAGCAGCCGCGGGATCCCAGCGTGCGTCGGGTAGCCAGGCTTGCCCTCCCAGCCGTGGCCCTCGGCACATCGGAGCCAGAACCTCCCTGGCTCCTCGAGGCGCAGCTCGCCCTTGCAAACGGGGCAGGCGAGCAGGGACAAGAGGTGCGGGTTCATACGGTTTGCGCGGGTTTCTGAGCAGCTTTGTACGCCGAAATCGGTGGTTTTTTTTCGACGGGCAATCCAGAGCCCATGTGCCCTCCAGCGAGGCGGTACGGGCGGGGTGGTGTCCCAAGATCCTTGCTTTCAGGAACTTACGCACGACGAGGAGCAAGCGTCGAGGAATCCGGACGCGATCGCCCCAGTTTTTTGTTGAGAACTAGCCTCTTGCAGGCCCCGGCAGGTGGCCGCTAAAGTGCGCGGCTAATGTGCTGTCCAACCGGAGAGCACAAACAACCCCGGGGGACGACCGACCGAGTTCCTACCTCGTCAGGCCAAAAGGATGGCCGGATGGGGCAGGCACCGGAGCGGACGCACCGCGGGGGCCGTTAGGTACCAGATGGGTTGCTGTATAGGCGCCTTGGAGACAGAAGCCATGATCACCCCGACCAACAAGAACGCGGATCTCGAGCCGGACTTCGATGCCGACGCCAACGACTTCGATGCCACCGACTTCGACGCCGACTTCGATATGGACTTCGATGCTGATCTGCAGGGCGATGACCTGCAGGACCGCACCGGCCGTCTGATCCAGACCGGCATCCTGATCGAGCAGAACGTCGAGGCGCGCTACCTGCGCGTCGGTCGCGCGTTCACGTACGGTCCGATCCGTCGTCTGTTCGAGGAGTACGCCGCTGAGGTCCGGGATCACGCCCGTATCCTCTCGCGCCACCTCCGCGACCGTGACGGTGGTCAGTCCATGGTGAAGCAGTCCGGCCGTCGCCGCCGCCCGCGGGCAGCGGAGGGTCCGGCCATCCTGACGCCCCCGGCGCTGTACGCGGCCTTCGACGAGGCCTTCCGTGCTGCCGAGCGCGCCATCGTCTTCCACCGCCGCTCGATGGAGCAGGTCGACGACCGCTACCTCCGCAAGTTCATGGAGGTCCTGGCGGGCGATCACTCGTTCCACCTCGACATCCTCGGTCATCTGCTCGCGGACATCCGTGACCGCCCGATGCACCTCACGCCCGGACGCAAGCTCGCGCCCGTCGACGTGCCGTGGGTTGCCGCGATGTTCGAGGGCGTGGTGCCGCCGTGGCGCCGTGAGTCCGAGAGCGAGTCCGGCCCCCGCCGCTGGTTCATCAACTACATGTAGGCGTCAAGCCTGCGTGCGCGCAGCCGCGTGTCCTTCGGGACGCGCGGCTGCTTTCGTTTTGGGGCTGTGCCTGGACAGCCAACGGCCGACGCGACTCGGTTCAGTCCAGCAACTGGCACAGCTCGTCGATTGAGCGCTGCTCCTGGAAGGAGATCTGCTCGATCGCGTCGTAGAGTTCGGAGTCGATCTCCGGGAGCTCGAGCAGCTTCTTGTAGCCGGCAGCCGCCGTCGTCTCGGTCTGGAACGCCTCGCGCAACATCACCTTGTAGTCGGTCGTGTGCACGATCTCGGTGGGGTCCCGGTCCGTGGTGGCCTTGCCGCCATGCTTCACGATCTGATCGCGCACCGTCTTGCCATGCAATACGGACTCATTGGCCTCCGCCTCGAAGAAAGGCTGCAGGTGAAGACGGTAGATGCCCTTCACGTACGCGGCGTAGTGGTTGTAGAGCACCTCGGCGCGCAGTTCCCAGGCCAGCGAAGCATTGAGCTCCCTCAGCAGTTCCTCGGTGTCGTTCGCCTTGGTGTCGCCACGCCGGGCGTCGTTGGCATCGTCGGTCATCGCGCTCCCTCGCTCGGCTGTCGTCAACCGCTAGGGCAGCACGATACCGCGCGCGAGCGCGACTGCTGCGCGAAGTGCCGAGCCTTGCTCGGCGAAGAGGACGTGCCTAGCCCTGCGCGGCGAACAACACCTCAGGCACGACGACGAAGTCGCGTACCGCCTCGGAGAGGAGCCTGTGGGCCCCTGCTGCTCGCTGGACGGCATCTGCCGTGCGCAGCTCGACGCTGTCGTCCGTCGGATCCACAAGCCAGACCTCGTCTACGCCGGCGTCGAGCAGCTTGCGCGCCTTGAACCCGCGGTCCCCCGCGGCTGTGCCCGGCGAGAGGACCTCGATGGCCAGCCGGGGCGTACCGACGTAGCCCTGGTCCCGATTCGCCGGCGGCTTGCGTAGCACGACGATGTCCGGCTGGAAGACGTTGTAGTCATCGATCGCGACGTCGGCCGGTGCTGAGATGAGCAGGCCGTCAGGCACGAGGGGCATCAGCATCCGCAGCAGGCGCATGTGGATGTCTTGATGCCCGTACGTCGGGCTCGGCTCCTTGACCAGTTGACCGTCGATGAGCTGCGCGGGGAAGCCCTCAGGCAGCTGGTCGTAGTGGGCACGAGTGAACGCTTCGATCATGATGGCCATGCAGTATACCCGCGCGGGACCGGCACGTGGTCACGCGTGGGCGCCGACCCTAGACGACAGGCGGCCCCTCGTAGCAGGTGCGGCCGGGCTTGTGGCAGTGCGTGTGGCAGACCTCGGAGCCGTCGGGCCCGAGCGCTTCGTTGGTGCGCGCGCACCAGAAGATCGCGTCGTCGGCGGGGAACTCCTGCTCGTGCGCCTCCGGCACACCGACGAACTGTTCCTTCGTGGTGAGATGCACGCAGCGCACCTTCAGCTCTTGCAGCAGCCTGCGCGTGTACTCGCCCTTCGGTGCGTCCATCACGCCCTCTCTCTCGCCGCGGCCAGCGCACGCTTGAGCGCCACCTTACCCAACGCGACCTTGTACTTGCTGCCCGCGAGCGGTGTGGCCGAAGCCATCGTCCGCGCTCCGGCCTCGGCGGCAGACTTGTCGCTGCACACCGTGCCGACCAGCGCCTCTTCGGCGGCGACGGATCGCATCGGCACGGGTGCCAGCGAGCCGAACCAGACGCTCGCACTCGTGACCTTCTCGCCATCTGTCTCGTAGCGCACCGCACAGGAAACCAGCGCCCAGTCGAACGCCTTCTTCTGACGGATCTCCGCGTAGCCCACGAACTGCTTCGTGTCGCGAGGAGGGATGCGGACACCCTCAATCACCTCACCGGGCCTGAGCCTGGTGTCGCTAGCGCGTCCCTTCGCCGGATTCGCCCAGAAGCCGGCGAACGGGACGAGGCGCTCACCCTTCGCATCGCGAACGACGATCTCCGCATCCAGCGAACCGAACACCGGGGCCAGGCTCGAGGGATGCGCCGAGGCGCAGTCCCTGTTGCCGAAGATGCCCGCCGTGTCCTGCACGCCGCCCTCGGCGCGAACGGGGCAGCTGTCGCCGCCGCGCTTGAGGCACGGAAAGGACGCGTGGCGGTAGTAGCCGCAGCGTGTGTGCTGGGCGAGGTTGCCCCCCACCGTCGCGCGGTGGCGTAGCTGCGGGCTCGCCGCCAGCCCCGCGGCCTCGCTCAGGGTCGGCAGGAAGCGCCGGCACGTCGCTTCGTCGGCCAGTTGGGCCAGGGTGACGCGGGCGCCGATCCAGATGCCGCCGTCCTCCTCCACGCGGATCTGGTCCAAGCCCTTCGCGTCGCAGAGCGAGACGAGCACGTCCGGCTCATCGACGCGCTCTTTCATGCGGTCGAGGAGATCGACGCCGCCCGCGTGGACGAGCGCGTTCTTCGTGCTCGCCAGCAGGTCGGCGGCTTCGCGCCCGTTGCTCGGACGAACGAATCGGAAGGCCTTCACTTCTGCCTCCTCTCGAGCGCTTCGAGAACGCGCGCGGGCGTCATCGGGAGCTCGGTGACCTGCACGCCGATGGCGTTGTAGACGGCGTTGGCCACGGCGCCGGCGGTCGGCACCGTCGCTGGCTCGCCCAGCCCCATCATGCCGGTGTTGCTGTAGCCGCTGACGACCGACGTGAGCACCACGTCGATCTCGGGGCAGTCTTCGATGCCCATGATCCGGTAGGTGTCGAACGTCGGATTGACCATGTCGCCGAGCGAGCGATCCGTACGCTTCTCTTCGAAGAGCGCGTACGAGATGCCTTGGATGACGCCGCCGTTCACCTGGCTACGGGCCGTGAGCGAGTCGACGATCACGCCGCAGTCGTGCACCGCGACCACCTTCTCGACCTCGATGACGCCGGTCTCGGTATCGACCGCGACGCGCGCGAACTGGCAGCCCGCGGTCTCGCGGTAGGCGGCGTCGAAGTTGCGCCGACGGGAACCGCGCACGCGCAGCCCGTCCTCGCCGAGGAGCGCGCAGGCCTTCGCGAACGTCGCCTTCTCGTCGCCCGGGCCGTGGCAGACGGCGCCCTTCCACGTGAGCTGCGCCTCGTCCACGCCCCACTGCAGCGCGAGCAGCCCACCGAGGGACTCCTTCACCCGCAAGGCACCGTTGCGCACGGCGGCGCCGATGGACGGCGCCGTCGTGCTCCCGCCGCTGCCGGGCCCGGGCGGGTAGCGCGTGTCGCCGATGCGGACGTCGATGTCGTGCGGCTTGAGGCCGAGTTCTTCGGCCGCCAGCACGGCGATGAGCGTGCGTGTGCCTGTGCCGATGTCCTGCACCGCGTTCTGCACGGCGACGCCGCCGTCCTTGTCGACGACGAACTCGAACACGAGAGGACTGCGCCCCACCATGTGGCGGCCGGCTTGCGCCCACCGTCCGGCGGCGCAGCCGGTCCCGCGCTTGATCGTGCCCTTGTCCGAGCCGGGTACCGCGTGCCGGTGCTTCGTCCAGCCGATGCGCTCCGCGCCGATGCGCCACTGCGCCTGCCGAATGGGGTGCTTGTCGTTCTTCATGCGCACGGCGAGCGCGTCGATGCCGGCCTTGTAGGCGTAGGCATCGATGATGCTCTCGAGCGCGAAGAAGCCCTGCGGATGGCGCGGCGCGCGGAACGCGCGGCCCTTCGCGGAGAACGTCGCGACGCCATGCTGGGTCATGGACAGGTTGGGCAGGTCGTAGACCATGAAGTTGGCCGCACCGGCGCCGCCGCCGCTGCTGTTGCCCGACGTGCCCCACGTCTGGCCCTTGAGGACCTGGAAGATGCCGTCCTTCGTGCCGGCGAGCGCCATCTCTTGGATGGAGTCCGGCCGGTTGCCGCCGACAAGGTGCTCCATGCGCCGGTCGAGCAGCATGCGCACGGGCCGCTTCGTCTCCTGCGCGAACTCCGCACACAGGACGTCCCACTCGTCCGCCGAGAACTTGCTGCCGAAGCCGCCGCCCATGTGGTGCGTGATGACGCGGACCTTGTTGCGAGGCACGCCCAGTGCACGGGTGAAGCGGCCGTTGGCGAAGAACGCCGTGGCCTGGGTGCTCGCCCAGACAGTCGCCGTGCCGTCCTCGTGGACGTGGCACATGCAGCCATGCGGTTCGAGGCAGGAGTGGGTCTGCACGGGCGTGCGATAGGTCGCAGACACGGCGACGTCGGCTGCCGCCAGCGCGTCGTCGGGCTTGCCGCGCATCGTGGGGCCGCGGCGCGGGCCGGAGACGTTCGTCTGACGGCGCGGGTCCACGACGGGCGCGCCGGCCCGCATGGCGTCTTCGGTGACCGCCGGGCCCGGCTTGACGGCGTAGACGACCCTCACGGCGGCGAGAGCGTCCGACAGGACCGTCTCGCTCTCCGCGCACACAGCGGCGACGATCTTGCCGGGGTACGTCGCGGTGGCGGCCGCGAAGGACCGCACGGCGAGCACGCCGGGCAGGGCCTTGGCCGCCGCGACGTCGACCGATACGACGTCCGCGTGGGCGTGCGGGGCGTAGACGAGGCCTGCGAAGCAGAGCCCCTGGGGTTGGATGTCGTAGGTGTACTTCGCGGCGCCCGTCGCCTTGACCGCTCCGTCCAGGCGCGTGACGTCGGTGCCGACGTAGGCGAACTTGGTGTCCCGCGCCCAGGGCGTCGCGTCACCATCCTCGACCTCGACGGTGAGCGACTGCTCGGTCCCCTCGACGCCCTGCTTCGCTTCCTCGTGGCCGATCAGGCCAACCTCGTACGTGACGCGGCGCGGCATGTCAGCTCCCCTTCTTCGCTGCGGCGACCGCGGCGCTGAGGACATGCGGGTAGGTGCCGCAGCGGCAGAGGTTGCCGGCGCACGCGGCCCGGGCCTGCGCTTCGGTGAGTTCCTTGCCGTGCTGCTTCACGGCCCACGCGGCGGACATCACCATGCCGGGCGTGCAGAAGCCACACTGCAGCGCGTCCTTCTCGACGAACTCGTCCTGCACGGGATGCATGGCGCTCGGTGTGCCCAGGCCCTCGACCGTGGTGACCTTGCGCCCCTCGGCTTCGACGCCGAGGATCGTGCAGGCGTAGACCGGCGTGTCGTCGAGCCAGACGGTGCAGGCGCCGCACTGTCCGCGATCGCACACGGGCTTCGCGCCCGTCAGATCGAGCGGCAAACGGAGTACCTGCAGCAGCGTCTCGCGCGGCTCGGCGGCGACCGTGCGCTTCGTGCCATTGACCTCGAGCGTGATCTTGGTCTTGCCCGGGCCCTGCGAGCGCGGCGCCTGGGGCACGGCATCCTTGGCCAGCGCGTCCAGTTGCTGGAACACCGCGCCGGCCGCAGCGGCCGCGCCGGCGCCCTTGAAGAGAGCGCGCCGCGTCAGGCCCTTGCCTGCTTGCGCTCCCTTCGGCTGGGGCGCACTGTCTTGGGAAGCGCCGTCATGGGAAGCGCCGCCCTGGGGTGCAGCGCCCCTGGATACATCGTCCGACATCCGTACCTCCGTGGATCCGCAGGGAGCGATCCGGCGCGGCGACCGTACTGCTGCCCCCGGCGCCGGTCAACGGACCCCTTCGAACCCGACGCCGGAAGCGACGTGCGCGCTACTTGAGGTCCAGCAGCACCTGGGCCCCCGGCTTGAAGGGCGGAAGGTTCGCGCGGGTCCGGCCCGCAGCCCCGTTGGGGCCTAGGACCCGGATCTCGTAGCGGCCGGGCGGCACGTGGGCCTCGTAGGTGCTCCCCATCGACACGGTCGCCTCGAACCCCTCGCCGCCCAGCGAGCGCTTGGGCAGGACGGTCGTGCCCTCGACCGCGTGGGCCTCGAACAGCTGCCGCAAGACGACGCGCGAGCCCGGACGGGCCCCGCGCACCTTGCCACGCAGGCGGCAGCCTTGGACGGGCTTCAGCGAGCGTAGGGACTCGGCCAGGTCGATGGCGCTGCGGCCGGAGGGAGGGACGTCCGCCACGACGTGGAGCCAGGTTCCCTCCACGGTGCGGAGCCACCACGCCTGCCAGCCCGGGTAGGTCCTGAGGCGGGACCGCGTACCCGAGTCGCCGTCGGAGTCAGGCATGCCCTCCACGATCGGCACGCGGCCGAAGGACGTGCTGCCCGCATACGCGACGCGCGCCTCCGTGATCCCGCCGCCCACGTCCGGGAGTTCGATCGTCACGCCTTCCCCCGGCGAAGACGCCACGACGTGCATCGCGCCGCTGATGCGCCACGCGTTGGGGGTCAGGTCGTACGCCACGTCGGGGCCGCTCGTCGGGAGGGCGACGCGCAGGCCATGGCCCAGCGCAGCGACCTCCTCGAAACGCGCGACGCCCTTGAAGCTCGTCGCCTTGTACGTGTGGTCCAGCGCCACACCGCGCAGCGTCACGTGCACCGGCGTGCCGTCGGGCACCTGGTCGACCCCGGGCGGCGGTACGAGGTGAACCTTGAGGACGGCCTGGACGGCGCCGAGCATCAGGGCCATGCGCGGCAGCTCGGGGTGCTTCTCATCGCGGAGCTGGTAGGACTCCATGCCCGTCACGGTGCCATCCCGCATCACGCCCACGATGCGGACGATGTTGCCGAAGGTCCAGACGTTGGGCGGGAAGCGCAGCGCGTAGATGCCCACGTCGTGCTTCTCGATCTTCAGGTCGACGGGCTCGAACTGCGCGCGGTCGCCCATCGCGGCCACCTTCCACTCGGCGGCCCACGCGTCGCTGACCGTCCAGCGTCCCGGCATGCCGGACGCGACATACAGCGAACGCGGCTTGCCCATGCGTACCTGTGTCGCGGGGTAGTCGCCGCCACGCAGACCCGGCGCCGCCGTGCCTTTCGCGCCGGTCCAGAGCATGCCCCAGCCGGCGGTCGTGTAGAGCCGGTAGCGTCCCGGCGGGGCATCGGTCGCGACGTAGATGCCCTGGCCCTGCTCGTGCGCGTCGTAGACACGACCCACGCCGTCGTCGAGCGCATGGAACTTCATCTTGCCCTGGACCGGACCGTCGAGAGGACTCGTGAGGATCTCGGCGCGCGCACCCGCGTTGTCGCCGTCGCCACACGCCGTGAGCAGCAGCACGCCGCAGCCCAGGACACAGCCAAGGACACAGAGGAGGAGGGCGAACGGCATGCGCATGGGGTTCTCGCTTCGCCTCCTTGGATAGCGCGGTGTGTGGGTACGGCCGCCCGCGCGCCGATACGCGCTGAAGATGGCGCAGGATTGTTACATGGCGCGCCTGGCCCGCGGTGCCCTACACCCCGGCCGCCATGTCGGCCAGCGCGCGACCCGTCAGGCTCCGGGCCGTCTTGCGAGCGACCGCGGCCGGCGTCCCCTGGGCCACGACGCGGCCCCCGCCTTCGCCGCCCTCCGGGCCCAGGTCGATCACGTGGTCGGCCTGCGCCACGAGTTCGAGGTGATGCTCGATCAGCAGTACCGTGTCGCCGCGCTCCACGAGGCGGCGGAACACCTCGAGCAACCGGTCGACGTCCTCGCCGTGCAAGCCGATCGTGGGCTCGTCGAGGATGTAGAGCGTCGGACCGTCACGCCCGCCGCGACCGAGTTCGGTCACGAGCTTGAGCCGCTGGGCCTCGCCGCCCGAGAGCGTCGGTGACGGTTGGCCGAGCGTCAGGTACTCGAGCCCGACGTCGTTCATCAGCCTGGCGCGCGGCGCGATCTGCGGGAAGTCGGCAAAGACCTGGGCCGCCTCCTCGAACGTGAGGTCGAGCAGGTTGGCGGCGTTGCGGCCGCGCCACCCGATCTCCAGCGTCTCCCCGGCGAAGCGAGCGCCGCTGCAGGTGTCGCACGGCACGCGCACGTTGGGCAGGAACGACATCTCGACGGTGATCTCGCCCATGCCGTTGCACGCGTCGCAGCGACCGCCCGCGACGTTGAACGAGAACCGACCGGGACCGTAGCCGCGCGCGCGTGCCTCGGCCGTCAGGGCGAGGGACTTGCGCACGACGTCCCAGATGCCGAGGTAGGTGGCCGGCACCGAGCGCGGCGTCTTGCCGATCGGCGTGCTGTCGACGACGCGCACGCGCTCGAGGTGCTCGACGCCCAGCAGACGCCGGTAGGGCCGGCCCCCGCCGCGCGCCTCGTCGCCGGCGAGCTTGGCCCGCACGCCCGCTTCGAGCACCCCGTGGACGAGCGTGGACTTGCCCGCGCCCGAGACGCCGGTGACGCAGACGAGGCGGCCCAGCGGCATGCTGACATCCAGGTTCTTCAGGTTGTGCAGCCGCGCGCCTTCGACGCGCAGCACCGCCTCCGGCTTCGGACTGCGGCGCACCAGCGCGGGGGCGGGGCGTGCCAGCACGCGACCCGTCGGCGAGTTGGGATTGCCGGCGAGTTCCGCGGGCGTGCCCTGCGCGACGATGTGGCCACCACGCTTGCCGCCGCCGGGGCCCAGATCGATGATCCGCTCGGCGCGACGGATCGTTTCGACGTCATGCTCGACGACGATCAAGCTGTTGCCGCGATCTCGCAGGAGCTGCAGCGCCTCGAGCAGCCGCCCGTTGTCACGCGGATGGAGGCCGATCGTGGGCTCGTCGAGCACGTAGCAGACACCGCGCAGGTTGCTCCCGAGTTGCGAGGCGAGCCGGATGCGCTGCGCCTCGCCGCCCGAGAGCGTGGCCGCGGTGCGGTCCTGCGTCAGGTAGCCGAGCCCCATGCGCTCGAGGAAGCCGATGCGATCGCGGATCTCGCGCAGGATGGGCTTCGCGATGCCGGCCGCCCGCGGCGACAGCTCGAGCGCTTCCATCGCCGGCAGGAAGCGCGCGATGGGCAGGCCGAGCAGCTCGGGGAGGCGCGTACCGCCGACACGCACCGCGCGCGCTTCCGGCCGCAGCCGCTCGCCCGCGCAGTCCAGGCAGTCCTGGCGCGTCACGTACGGGCCGAACCAATCGATGGCGATGTCGGGCGCGTCGCGCAGCTTCTCCTGCAGGCGCTCGGCGGCGCCGACGAAGCGGCCGGTCTTGCCGCTGCCGCCGTGCACCAGCTTGTGCTGGATGTCGGCCGGCAGGTTGCGCCAGAGCGTGTTGCGCTTCACGCCGAACGCGGCGCGGGCCTCCCGCACGAGACCAGCGCGTGCGCCGGCGAACGTCCAGAGCGCGGGAATGGCGCCGCGGCCGAAGGGCTTGTCGTCGCGCAGCGGCAGGCTGTGCGCATCGACGTGCGCGTGCGTGCCGAGCCCGCGGCACGTGGGACACCAGCCGCGACGGCTGTTGTGGCTGAAGAAGCGCGGATCGAGCTCGGGCACGGTGGCGCCATCGCGCGGGCATGTGCGCTTGACGGACAGCATGCGCGTGGCGCCGTTCTCGAGCAGCAGCGTCACGTTGCCGCCGCCGAGATCGAGCGCCTCGTCCAGCAGCGCGCGCAGGGGCTTGCGCGTGCGCGCGTTCACCGCGACCTCCCCCACCAGCTCTTCGATGTCGTGCTCGCGGTAGCGATCGAGGGCCGGGGGCGGATCCACCGCCACGAGCTCGCCGTCCGCGCGCGCCTGGGTCCGACCGCGACGCGCCATGGCGGCGAACACATCCTTGTGGAAGCCCTTGCGACCCAGCACGCGCGGCGCGAGCAGACGCACCGTCTGGCCGCGGTGGTCCTGCTGGATGCGGTCGTAGATGGCATCGGGGGAGAGCGAGGTGAGCGGGTGCTCGCAGACGGGGCAATGCGGATCGCCGGCGCGTGCGAACAGGAGACGCAGGAAGTGCGCGACCTCGGTCACCGTCGCGACGGTGGAGCGCCGGCCGCCGCGCGTGCGGCGCTGCTCGATGGCGACGGTGGGCGGGATGCCTGACACGCTCTCGACGTCGGGCTTGGCCAACCGGCCGACGAATTGGCGCGCGTAGGCCGAGAGCGTGTCGATGTAGCGTCGCTGGCCCTCGGCGAACACGATATCGAACGCGAGCGTGGATTTGCCGGAGCCGCTGGGGCCGCTGACGACGACGAACGTGTCGCGCGGCAGCTCGACCGAGACGTTCTGGAGGTTGTGCTCGCGCGCACCGTGCACGGCGATGGCCGTGTCCCGCGGCTTGGGGCGCTTGCGGGTCCGAGTGCGCACCGGCCCGCCGCGCATGGCGGCGCGCAAGTGCTGCGCCGTGTGCCCCTCGCCCTGGGCGACCTCGCGCGGGGGACCGTCGGCCACGACGTGCCCCCCGCCGGGGCCGCCCTCCGGGCCGAGGTCGACGACGCGGTCCGCCGCGAGCATCACGTCGAGATGGTGCTCGACGATGAGCACGGCATGGCCGCGCTCGGCGAGCCGGCGAAGTGCTGAGACCAGCACGGAGACGTCCTCGAGGTGCAGGCCCGTCGTCGGCTCATCGAAGATGTAGAGGCGGCGCGACGCCTTCGTCTCGGTCAGCGCCTGGGCCAGGCGCAAGCGCTGCCACTCCCCGCTGGAGAGGGTCGAGAGCGACTGCCCCAGCCGCAGGTAGCCGAGGCCGACCTCGACGAGGGCGGCGAAGGGCTTGCGCACGCGCGCGATCCGCTCGAAGTGCTCGAGGCCCTGCTCGACGGTGAGCCCGAGCACGTCGGTGATCGACAGGCCCTCCCAGAGGACCTCGCGGACCTCCATGCGAAAGCGCGAGCCGAAGCACTCGGGGCAGGTCACCTCCACGTCGGAGAGGAACTGCATCTCGACGCGTTCGCGGCCCTCGCCTTCGCAGTGCTCGCAGCGGCCGCCCTTCACGTTGAACGAGAAGTGGCCGGGTCCATAGCCCGCGGCCACGGCCTCGGGCGTACGTGCGAAGAGCTGCCGTACGCCGTCCCACGCACCGACGTACGTGGCCGGGTTGGCCCGCCGCGTGCGGCCGGCCGCCGCCTGGCCTACGAGCACGACGTCGTCGAGGTGGTCTTCGCCCACGATCTCGTCGTGCGGCCCCGGCGTGCCCTCCGGCCGGCCCAGCGCGCGCGCCATGCCCAGGTAGAGCGTGTCGTGCGCCAGGCTCGACTTGCCGCTGCCGCTCACGCCGCTCAGCACGGTCAGGTCGCCGCAGCGCACGACGAGATCGACGTCCTCCAGGTTGTTCGCGCGCGCACCGCGCACGCCCACCTCGAGCGCGCGGGCATCCGGCGCGCGGACGGGCGAGTCCGGCATGCGGCGCTTGCCCGTCAGCCACTGCCCCGTCAGGCTCGCCTTCGAACGCAGCAGTTGCGTGGGCGTGCCGGCCGCGATGACCTGCCCGCCGTGCTCGCCTGCCCGTGGGCCCATGTCGATCACGTGGTCGGCGGCGGCGAGGATCGCCGGGTCGTGCTCGACGACGACCACGGTGTTGCCACTGTCGCACAGCTCGCGCAGCAGCCGTACCAGGCGGTCGTTGTCGCGCGCGTGCAGGCCGACGGAGGGCTCGTCGAGCACGAAGAGCGTATTGACGAGGTGCGTGCCGATGGCCGCGGTCAGGTTGACGCGCTGGACCTCGCCGCCTGAGAGCGTGCGCGCGGGCCGGTCGAGCCCCAGGTAGCCAAGGCCGACCTGCTCGAGGCAGTCCAGCCGCGTGCGGACCTCGCGGAGGAGCACCTTCGTGACGGGCCGCACCGCCGGGGCCGGGCGCAGCGCCTCGAAGAACGCCGCCGCCGCCGTGACGTCGAGCCCGAGGACGTCGGGCAGGGTGCGACCGCCCACGAGCCAGGCGCGGCCGTCGGGGCCCAAGCGCGAGCCGCCGCAGTCCGGGCACGGCGGATAGCCGCGGTAGCGCGACAGGAAGACCCGCACGCCGATGCGGTAGCTCTTGCGCTCGCGGCGCTTGAAGAAGCCTGCGACCCCCTCGAAGCCGTCCGTGCCGTGCAGGAGGGCATGCCGGACGTCCTCGTCGAGATCGCGCCAGGGGACGTTCAGGGGCACGCCCTGGGCCTTGCACCACGCGCGCATCTTCGTGCGTACGGCGCGCGCGGAGCCCACCTCGAGGGGCTTGATGGCCCCACGGGCGATCGTGCGGCGCACGTCGGGGACCACCAGCTCCCAGTCGATGCCGGTGACGCGGCCGAAGCCGCTGCAGGGCTCGCACGCGCCGACCGGACTGTTGAAGCTGAACAGGTTGGGGCTCGGCGGCGTGTGCTGGGCATGGCAGTAGGGGCACGCCAGGCCTTGGCTGAAGCGCAGGTCGCGCGCAGGCTCGTCCTCGCGGGCCAGGACCCGGGCGACGGCTTGGCCGTTGCCGCCGCGGAAGCCCGTCTCGAACGAGTCCACGAGGCGGGCACGGGCCGTGCGGCCCGCGATGACCCGATCGACCACGACACGTGCCGAGCCCCGCGCGGGCAGGTTCGACCCGTCGAGGGCCACGTCCTCGACGCGATCCTCGCGCAGGATGCGCGTGAGGCCGGCAGCGCGAAGCGCCGTGGCGGCGTCTGCGGGCGGTCGGTCGTCGCCGAGCGGCAGGTCGAAGCCGACGATGACGCGGGCGCCCTTGGGCAGGGTCGCCACCGCCTTCGCCGCGCGCTGCGGGCCCTCGCGCTCGACGGGCTTGCCGCAGCTCTTGCAGTGCAGCTCGCCTGCGCGGGCCCAGAGCAGCTTCAGGTGGTCGAGCAGCTCGCTCATCGTCGCGACGGTCGAGCGGCTGCCGCGCAGCGGCTGGCTGCGCTCGATCGCGACGGCAGGCGGGATGCCATCGACATGCTCGACGTCGGGACGGTCCATGCGCTCGAGGAACTGCCGGGCGTAGGCCGAGAAGGTCTCGACGTAGCGTCGTTGGCCCTCGGCGTAGAGCGTGTCGAAGGCCAGGCTGGATTTGCCGGAGCCGGAGACACCCGTGACGACGGTCAGGGCGCGCAGCGGGATGTCGACATCCACACCACGCAGGTTGTGCTCCCGTGCACCGCGGATCCGGATGGACTCGACCTTCGGCATCCGCGGATGCTACGCACCGCAGCCCCGGAACCCATCAAAACGCGAACAAGAATCGACGCTCCACGAGCCGCAGGCGGCCTCGCGACCGGCTCCCGGAGGAGGGCGCGCGCCAAAACGAAGTTCGCCGCGGCGAACGAACCTGAACGCCGCGGCGAGGCAGAAGGAAGGTCGACACCGGACCGTTCGGTCCCGCTCCGGCATCAAGAGACACGATCCGCTCGACGCGTCACGGAAAGGTCTCCAATTGCGGGTTTTGACCCTATCGGAGGGCGAATACGGCCACTTTGGCGCGTCGCGAAGCCGGCCCGACCCTACAGGGCGAGCTGCCACTGGAAGCGGAGCAGGAAGCCATACGTGTCGTCGCCTGTGCCGCTGGTGCCGGAGGCGCCCTGGTAGCCCGTGTAGGCGTCGAAGAGCTGCGTGGAGCCGGCGTCACTGCCCGACACCATCGCGAGGTCGAGGCTCATCTTGTTGCCGTGGCCCGCGAGGTAGTAGTTCACCGCGACGGCGATCTCGCTCACGCTGCCGTTGCCGAGCGGATGCTGCTGGCCCGCAAGCGGCGCGAAGGCCGGCGCCGGGTTGTCGACATCGTACGAGCTCCAGCGCGCCGCGATCTCCCAGGACGTGCCGGGGAAGTGGTAGCCCAGCTGCGCGAGGAACGCCGTGTAGTCGACGTCGGCGCCCGCTGCGTTCTCGTCGCTGCCGAAGCTGGCGGCACCGGTGAAGCTGAAGCCCTTGTAGCCCAGCGCGAGGTCGACGCCCCAGCGCAGCGCGTCGGTGACCTGGACGTGCGGCAGGTCGTCGCGGTCGGCGTAGTAGAAGCCCCAGGCCCCCACCTCGCCGTACATGTCGCAGGTGTTCTGGCGCAGGGCGCCTTCCTCGTAGCCGATCGGCTTGAGGAACGCCCAGTTGACGCGGCCGCTGAACGCGAGGTTGTCGGAGGTGCGGCCGTCCACGACGTTGCGGACCGAGTCGCCGCCATCGCCGTTCGTGACGGTGGTCAGGTAGCTCCACTCGTTCTGGGTGCCGAATCGGCCGTGGATGGCGAAGCCATGGTCGCGGTTGCGATCGGTGTAGCCCGGCATCAAGCTGCCGATGAACGCCGAGGCGAGCGAGATGTCGGCAAACTGCTGGTACTCCGGCGCGACCATCAGCTGGCGCGTGGCCGCCGTGCGGATCTGGCCCATGCGGAAGTTGATGAGGTCGGACGGGCTCCACTGGAGCCAGGCCTCGCGCAGCGTGTCGTAGTTGTGGCTCTGCGTGAGGGGGCCGAGCGGTGCATTGACCGGCCGGTAGCGGCGGCCGACTTCGTTGTCACCGAAGTGGCCGAACTCGAGCTCGAGGTAGTACGACGTGCTGCACGGCGCGGTGCCGGAGAACTTGACCGTGCCACGCGGCAGCGAGAAGCCGGAGAGGTCGCCGCCCGCGAAGAACGGATCGAGCGGATCCTCGTCATCGTCCCACACCCAGGCTTCGTAGCGGGCCTGCAGCGTGAGGTTGATCTGCAGCGAGTACTGCCCGCCACGGATCCAGAAGCCCTGGTCGTAGCCGGCGCTGCCGGGGCCGCCGATGAGGGTCGTGTCGCCCTGGACGTCGCCGAGGTAGCTGTCGACGGCAGACTCGATATCGCGCGCGTTGGGCCCATCCGCCAGGGCGGGTGCGGCGAGGCACACGGTGAGTCCCACGGCCATCAGCACTGCCAGCGTGATTCGCATCGGCCCTCCCAGCGGATCTCCCACCCTGCAGGCAGGACGACCCTGCCCCTGTCGATCGGTGCCCGCACGGGGAGGCTGAACCAGGCGCCAGCTCACCTCAGCGGATTTCCGCCTTTTGTCAGGCTCTGACCAGCCCTGGGCCTACCCGGCGCTGTTCTGGATGGTCCGATCGCCCCCAGCCTCCAGCGCCGCCGCGGTTATTGGTCGGGGCCGGTGCCTAGTCGGTACCCCACACCCCACACGGTGCTGACCAACCAGGAGAAGTCGCCCAGCTTGCGGCGGATGGCCAGGATGTGGACGTCCACCGTCCTGTCCACGGCCGCGTCGTCCCCATCGCCGCCGCGATCGAGCAGTTCTCGACGCGAGATGGCGCGTTCGGGGTTGCTCGCCAGCTTGAAGACGATATCGAACTCGGTGGGCGTGAAGCTCATCGCCTGTCCGTCGACGAGGGCCTCGCGGCGCGCCGGGTAGACCGTCAGCGGGCCCGCCTGCAGCGCAGCATTGCTCGTCTGGCTGGCGCGGCGCAGGACCGCGCCCACCCGCCGCAGGAACAGCTGCGGCTTGAAGTCGTTCTTGCGGATGTACTCGTCCGCGCCGGCGTCGAACATGGCGGTTTCGTAATCGTCGCCCTTGTTGCCCGTGAGGACGAGCACCGCGATGTGGCTCGTGGCTGCGTCGGCGCGGATCTCGCGGCAGATCTCGAGCCCCTTCATGTGGGCGGGCAGGTTCAGGTCGAGCACCACCATGTCGGGCGTGAGCTCCCGCGCCAGGCGCAGGCCCTCGTGCGGGTCGCCCGCGCCGGCGGTCTCGTAGCCGTCTGTGCCCAGCACCTCCAGGATCATGTCCCGAAGCAGATCTTCATCCTCGATTACCAGGATTCGGCCCTTGGACATGCGTACTCCTCGTCGCCCACCGGACCCACCCTAGCACCACCCTCGCCGATCGACCGCAGCTCCGTACAGAGGATCGAAGACCCTCCCCGGCGGCAAGGCGACAACCCGGGCGGACGGGTCTACGGTGGTCGCCACGATGGCGATACCGGCAGCCCCCTCCCTCAGCGAGCGCTACCAGGACGCGACCAAGTACTCGCCGTCGAGCGTCCAGGGCCACCCGGGGCTCGACTTCAGCGCGCAACCGCCGCCGTTCAAGGAGTGGCACCAAGCGCGCCGCGTGGTCCTCGCCGGCGGCCCCACCGACGATTCGCCGCCGTCGGCCGGACCGATGGATGCCATGCGCCTTGGACGGCTGCTCTATCACGCCTATGGCGTGACCCTCGTACGCGAGTTTCCCGGCATGTCGATGCACTACCGGGCCGCGCCGTCGGCGGGAGGGCTCTACCCGACCGAGCTCTACGTCGCCGTGCACGGCATCGACGGCATCCCGGACGGCATCTTCGCCTACGACGCACGCGACCACTCGCTCGTCGTCTGCTGGGAGGGCGACTTCTGGGCGGACCTGTCGGCGTGCACCTTCGAGCACCCCGCGGTCGCCAAGGCGCGCGTGGTCCTGATCGGCACGGGCGTCTACCAACGGAGCGCGTGGCGCTACGGCGACCGCGCCTACCGGCGTGTGCTGCTCGACACCGGACATGTGTTCGGCAACGCCGTGCTCGCGGCGCCGCAGGACGGACTGCACGTCGTGCCGATCCCCTACTTCGTCGACGATGGCATCGCCGGCCTGATGCTGCTCGACGCCGAGAACGAGGGCGCGCTGCTGCTCGCCGCGGTCGTGGAGGCCGGTGACGACGCGCCGGCTCTGCGGGAGGCGCCGGCGTACGCCTCGCCGATCGACCGGGAGAGTCACGATCCCGACGACGGTGCGTGGATCCCGCTCGTGCATGGCGCGGGCAACATCGCGCGGCCCATGCCCGTCGAGGCGGAGGCCCCCCAGCCGGAGGTGGCGCCGGGCGAGATCGCCCTGCCCGACGATCCGCTCGCGGGCGGCCGGGCGGTGCTCAGCGCGATCAGGCGCAGGCGGTCGACACGCGTGTTCGCGGCCGGCGACATCCCGATCGAAGGCCTGGGACGCATCCTGGCGCACGCCTACCCGCGCCCCGGATCTCCCGACACCGACGCGTACCTGCTGCGCGACGTGCTGCAGACCCACATCGTCGTAGCCGGCGTGTCGGGACTCCGCAGCGGCGTGTACCGCTTCGACGAACGCACCCACACGCTGACCACGGTGCAGACGGGGAGCCCGCGCGACGCGCTGCATCGCTCCTGCCTGTGGCAGGAACTTGGTCGCGACGCCGCCTTCGGCGTCTTGCACACGCTCGACCTGCCCAAGGCGGTTGCGGCCTACGGCGAGCGGGTCTACCGGACGGCGCACCTCGAGGCCGGGCTCATCGGTCAGCGCCTGAACATGGCGGCGCTTCGCCTGGGCTACGGGGCGAGTGGGATCGGCGGCTTCTTCGACGAGTTCCTGAACGCGCTGCTCATGGTGCCGCAGACGCACGCCGTGGCGTACGTCACGACCATCGGCGTACCTGAGTAGCGTGGTGGGTCACGGGTTCCATTGCATTGGCGCGTGCTGCGGGCTGGGCTGGGGGCGGTTAGGCCGCTTCGTTGTCCTCGAGTGGAAGACCACGAGTCGTCCTCCTCATCGGCCTCCCGCCTCCCATCCAGCCCCCCGACCGCGTGCGATGGCATCTCGTCCCTCGTGCGAGCGCCGCCCGAGCACGAGCGCGTTCATGCATGCGAGTTTCTGAGGGGCGACTACGTCGTCGCGCGGGGGTTGCTGCGACCGAGGCTGCCCGTAGTCCGGTCCAGGTGCAGCGGCACGGCCGGCGTCTCGCCGTAGCGGTTGTGCAGCACTTCGGCCTGCCGCATGCCGGACGCGGGCGCGCCTTCGACGCTCGACCCGGTGGCGCCTGTGGGCTGGATCCAGCCCACGCGATCGGCGGCGCTGTCGCCATGATCGCGGATCAGCTCGAGTTCCCGAGCCGCCTGCTCGTCACCCGCGCCGCCCGAGCGCACCGCACAGACGACCGCGACATGCAGATGCGCGGCCAGATCGGAGAGCTCGCGTAGGGCCGTACCCATGCCGGAGCCCGGCTCGCGGATCACGCCCTGCAGGTAGTCGAGCGCCAACACGTCGGCGCGGAAGGGCATGCGCACGAGGCGATCGCCGATGGAACGCGCGCTGAAGCCGCGCGCGGGCAGGACGTCGATCGGCAGGCGCGAAAGGACGTCGCGCGCGGCCCGGGCACGGAGCAACTGCGTGCCCTCGAGCGTGCCGTCCGCGTGGCTGCTGCCCGGATCGGGCAGGGCCCCGATGTCGACACCCGCCGACATGGCGAGCAGGCGCATGGCCAGGGTCTCCGGAGGCAGGTCGTACGTGGCGTAGACCACGCGGCGGCCCTGCGCGGCGGCGCTCTGCGCGAGGCAGAGCAGGAAGGCCGTCTTGCCCGCGCCCTCGGGCCCACCCCAGACGTGCAGATGGCCGGCCGGCAGATCGGCGCCCAGATCGTGAACCACGTCGTGGATCAGTCCGGAGGGCAGGGCCCCGTCGCACGCGGGCGAGTCGGCGGAGAGAAGAGCCTCCCCGTCCAGGTCCGCGCCGCCTTCCGCGGTCGGTTCCGGAAGCGGGAGCAACGCAAGGAGATCGGCGAGGTGCTGCATCGGGCGCATGGTCGCGCAAGGGAGGGACAGGCTACGCGGCCTCGGCCGCCTCCTGCATCGGGGGAGCTGCGGGTAGCTCCACGCGGAAGGTCGTGCCGTCGCCCGGCGTGGACGTGCACGAGACGTCGCCGCCCAACGTGTTCACGATCTCGCGCAGCACGAAGAGGCCGAGGCCCGCGCCGCGCCGGGTGCCGCGGGTCGAGAAGAAGGGGTCGTACATGCGCGTGAGCGTCTCGGGTGCGATGCCGCAGCCGTCGTCCTCGACGATGAAGGCCACGCGCTCCGCACCGGCGTCTTCTGCGCGCAGCCGCAGCGTGCCGCGGTCGCCGAGTGCCGCGAGCGCGTTGTCGCCCAGGATGAGCAGCACCTGGCGCAGGCGCGCCGGGTCAGCGAGCACGGCGCGTGTGGCGTCGACAGCAACCCTCAGCTCGACGTCGGCTCCTGCTGCCTTGCGCAACAGACGCTCGGCCTCCGCAACGGTCTCGTCCGCCGTGACGGCACGTGTCTCGGCGCTGCCGCCGCGGCCCGTCTCGTTCAGGGCGACCGCGACCTGCTGGAGGTCGCCCGCAGCGTGGGCGCAGTCCTCGAAGAGGGACTCGAGCTCCCGTAGGACCTCGTGCGGGTCGGCGCCGGCAGCGAGGACGGTGCGGATGTCGTCCAAGAGACTCGCACCCTCCTGGGCGCCTGCGACAAGCGCTCCCAGCGGCCGCCGCATCTCGTGGGCGATGCCTGCGGAGAGGAGGCCGAGCGTATGGAGGCGTTCCTCGGCCTGCAGGCCCGAGCGCGCAGCGCGCAGCCGGGCCGTGCTCTCACGGAGCGAGGGCACGCCGCCGAGGGGTTTCGTGCGCTCGGAGCGCGTGCGCGCGTCGCGGGCCACATGCCCCATGAACACCGCGATCACGAAGAAGAAGAGCATCGGTCCCACGCGCTCGAACGCGAGCAGGGCCTCGGGGGCGGCGCCCCAGCACGTGACCACGGTGTAGATGGCCGAGACGATCACGGCGTTGACCAGAGCGGTGCCGATGCCCGCCAGGAGTCCGGCGAGCAGGATGAGGGTGAAGTAGGCCATCACGAGGGCCTGCACGTCGCGACCGCGCAGCACGAGGAGCGTGCAGACCATGGCCACGTCGAACAGGAAGATCGCGTAGCGCACGCGACGGAGCCCGAAGGCGGCGTTCGAGGAGGCCAGGTAGCCGAGGATGGTCAGGCCGTAGATGACGGTGATCGACCAGAAGAGGAAGTCGTGCGCCGGCGGCTGGGACCAGCCAAGCACGGCGAGGCCGGCGAACACGAGTACACGCAGGCACGCCACGACGTGGCGCGGCTCACGCAGGAAGGCTCGGGCATTGGCAAGCGGAGTACGCACGGATCCGATTCTTCATCGACCGGATGCCGCCCGCGCCTGAGCCCTACGCGCTGCAGGCGCCATTCCCTGGCTTGGCCGGCGCACTATCTCCCGGGCTTGGCGGGCTCCTGCTTCGGCTCGCCGTCCTTGGGCGCAGCGTCCTTCGCGGGGGTCTCCTTGGCGTCCGGCGCCCACGCGGGGGCCGGATCGGCAAAGGTCGGTGCCAGCACGCGCTCGAGCTGGGCCAGCACCTGGTCGTCGGCCCCGCCCACCAGCACGCGAATGCGGCGCCGGCGGCTGAAGATCCAGTACATGCGGTTGGTGCCGCTCTTGCGCAGGAGGGCAGGGACGCCCGCGAAGGTCGTCTTCTGGCCGCGCACGAAGCGGCCAACCGTGTCCATGTTCTCGCCCTGATCACCCCAGGCACCGACCTCGGCGCTGAAGCCGGGGCCCTGGAGCATCATCACATTGTCGCGGCTCAGCCGGACGCGCCAGTCGGCGGGCACATCCCGCGCCTCGACGCCCGCCAGGGCGTGCACGAAGCGCTTGCCCTTGGGGTCGGCGATGCGATGCCCATTCGGGTCGCTGAGGTCGAAGGCCGCCCTGCCCTCCTCGACGCGCGTGAAGACGAGCCGCAGGCGGCCGCGCGAGCGCGAAGACACCTCGCCGGGGAAGCTGCCCGCCCGATCGGGGTAGCCATAGAAGATGTAGCGGGCGCCCGTGCCGACTTCGCCCGTGGTCGGGTCGGCGCCGATCCACTGGCCGGTCCAGATCTCGCACCACGCATGCGAACCCCACATGCTGCCGATGCAGACGTAGCCGCTGCAGCGGCGCGCGGGAATGCCCGCCGCCCGGCAGAGCGTCACGAACAGCAAGCAGTGCTCGCTGCAGTCGCCTTGGCACAGCTTGAGGATCTGCACGGCATCGGCCTGGGCGACGTTCGGGCTGCGCTTGTTCGCGAGCTTCGTGTAGACGAAGCGCGCCAGCTTGTACGCCGCCTTGCGCGCGTCCTTCTCGTCGCCCACGACCTCGAGCACCGTCTGGCGTACGAGGGGATCCTGCGTCTGCATGAGCGCGGTGGCTTCGAGGTCGCGTGCGAACTTCTTGTCGACCAGGGGAATGCGGGCCTTCGCGGCCTGATCGTCGTACCGACGCAGCTCGACCTTGGCCAACCAGCCCTCCTTGGCGTCGCCCTTCATCTGGAGGACGCGCGACCAGGGTGACGTCGGGAACTCGGGCAGCTTGCGATGCTCGTCGGCGCGAATGTGGACGTCGACCAGCGTACGGTCGGCGTTGAAGATGCGCGCGAGCGCCGGGATGGCCGGGACCGTGATGCTGTAGCCCGCAGGGCGGGACGGCATCGCCTCGGCCTTGCCCTCGGTGACGCGGCGGATCACGAAGGAGCCGATGCGCACCTGGACGAAGGCGCCCGACGCGTCGAGCCAGAGCGTGATCTCGGAGCCGCTGTCCGGGTGGCGCTCGACCACCTTGACGCAGGTGATCGTCTTGCCCTCCTCGTCTTCGAGCTCTTCCGTGCCGGCGATGGTCAGCTTGGCGACACTGGCGCCCCGCTTGCGGAGATCGAGCTGCCGCATGTCGAAGGTGTCGCCCTTGGCCAGCTTGCCCGCCCGGGCACGCGACCCGAGGAAGGCCTCGGAGTCGGCCATCACCGGCTCCGCCATCTCGAGCGTGACGGTCTTGCGGTTCTTCTCCTGGCCCACGATCGTCGTCGTGTGCTTGTAGCCGGCGCCGGTCCACGTGGTCTCATCGACCGTCACGCGGTCGGGCTCCTCGACCCGCGTACGCATCCACCACACGGTGCCGTCCGCGCCGCGTTCGAGCTCGCTGGTCGACGTGACCTCGAAGGTGTCCCGCACGCCGCCCATGTTGCGCTGGGTGCGGCTGACCACGGTCGTGGTGTCGCGCAGGGTCTTCTTGCCCTGCCACGTGGACGGCGCCCAGACTACGCGACGGAAGCCTGTCTTGTTGCCGTCGAGGGACTCCTCATACCATCGCGAGGTCGGCTGGGTCGTCTCCTCGGATGCTCGCGTCGTGGCCGCGGTGGCCACGAGGAGCAGGAGGCCCAAGGACAGCCTTCCCAAGGACCGTCTTCCCAAGGACAGGGTGCCGGCGCGGACAGTCACGGGAGGCTGGGTCACGGGGTTCCTCCTGGGCGGGGCTCTGCAGACTTGGATCCTACCGGCGGGCGCGGGCACCCGGGACGCGGCCCGCAGGAAGAGATGGTGATGCGACGGCACGAAGTCCTGATACGAGGCACGGCATGACGACGATCCGCATCTCCCTGGGCGTGTGCGTGGCCCTGCTCTGCACCGCGTGCGGGGCGGACGAGGGCGCCGGAACCGGCCCCACCGGCGTCTTGACGGGCCTGCCGACCTGGCGTGTCCTCCCTGACGGCCTCGGTGAGACCGACAAGGGCCTGGTCCTGCGGGCCCGGTCGCCGACCCGCATGCGCTTCCGCATCGAGGCGACGGACCGCCTGCCGCGCACGACCCCCTGGCGCGACGTGGCCGCAGGCCAGACGCTGCGCATCTTCTGGCAAGCGCATGAGCTGCCGCCCGAGAGCGTGCCGCAGCGGCCCTCGCCAACGGACGTCGCCGCGGGACGGACCGAGGTCCACGTGGTCCTGCTCAGCGTCCAGTTCGACGACGGCATGACGGTCCGCGAGCGGTATGCGCAAAGCACCCGCCCCGGCCGCAGCCAGATCCCACAGGACCACCTCCTTCCGCCGGGGACCTACGAGGAGATGCCGGCCGTTCCGGAGATCAACCTCGCCACGATCGCCATGCTGGACCTCGCGGCGGGCGAGGGCCGGCTGCGACGGCGCAGCGGCCGGCCCGAGTTGATCCTGCCGGAGCCGTCCCACGCGGCGGACCAGGCCACCGTGATCCGCTTGACCCTGGAGATCGATCCGCAGGGCGGCGACAGCCGCTGAGGCCCCGGCGCGGAACCGGCGAGGGCGATCTGCTCCGGCGTGCGTTTCAAGACAGAATGAAGGCCGTGTCCTCCACCGCCCCGCACCCCCTGCTGCCGACGTGCTTGGTCGCCCTGCTCCTGCTGGTGCCGACGGCGTGGGCTGGCGAAGCGACGAAGGAGGCCCGGCCGCCGGCCGTCCCGGTGGCCAAGGCACTCCATCCGCTCCGGGCGTGGCTGCGCCACAGCGACTGGACCGTGCGCTCGATTGCCGCGTTTGATCTGCGCAAGCGCACCGAGCCGGGCGTCGTCCGTCTCGCGACGAGCATGCTCGCGGCGGAGACGAACACGTACGCCGCGGCCGGCGCCCTGGGCGCGCTGCGCGGCCGGCCGCGGCGCGACCTCGTGATGGAGGGGGGCGCCGATCTCGTGGAAGCGCTGCTGCATTGGGCGCGCGACACGCATCCGACGGTGCGTCTCTACGCACGGGAGATCCTGTTCACGCTACCCCCCGTGAAGCTCGGCACGGACGTCGAGCGCTATCCGGGTTGGTGGAAGCGCGGACGTGCCCTGTTCGAGCGCGAGCAGCGCGCGTTTCTCGCGGAGACCGCCCAGGCGGCGAAGGAAGCCGGGGAGGGCGATGCGGCTGCCGCGAAGAAGAGCGGCACGTCGGTGGAGCCCAGCCGTGCGAAGGACGATCACTTCTACGGACGCCTCGAGACGATGCGGCGCTACGGCCTCGAGCTGTGCATCTGCATGGACCACACGGGCTCGATGAGTCGCGTCATCGGTGCGGCGAAGGCGGGCGCGCAGCGCCTGATCGCACGCCTGCGCGCCTACGTACCGCGCTTCCGCGCGGGGCTCGTGACCTACGACGACGTCGCGCGTCTACGCGCTGCGCTGACGGACAACGCCGACGTGCTGCGCAAGGCGTTCGACAAGGTCAGCGCCGGCGGTGGCGGCGACATCGAGGAGGGCGTCGACAAGAGCATCCGGCTGGCCCTGGCGGAGGGCAAGCTGGGCTGGTCGCGGCGGGCCCTGCGGGTCATCGTCGTCGTCGGTGATGCGCCGCCGCACGAGGGCGACGTCCCCCGCCTGATGCGGATTCTCGGAAAAGCCCGGAGCGACGTCCTCTACGACGAAGCCGTCGTGGTGCACACGGTGTCGACGGACAGCCTGCCCGTACTCCACTTCCACCAGATCGCCCTGGCCGGCGGCGGGCAGCACGTGACCCTCCGCAACACCGGCCGCCTGGTCGAGGAACTCGTCATGCTCAGCTTCGGCGGCGCCGAGCGGGAGCGGGTCCACACCTGGATGAAGGAGATCGACAAGCTCCGTCAGGCCGAGAAAGACCAGAAGAAGCGCACGAAGCGCTGACAGCCCACGGTTCTCGGTCGGGCCGGACGGCGGTATCCTCTGCCCGCGATGAATCTCCTCCAGCAGCTCAACGACCTGCAGACGCGCCACGGCTGGCTCTCCGACGAGACCCTGCGTGCGTTCGCGGCCGAGACGAATACCCCGCTCTTCCGGCTGCAGGAGGTGACGACCTTCTATCCGCACTACCGCCGCACGCCCCCCCCGCGAGCGCACGTGTCCGTGTGCCGCGACGTGGCCTGCCGCATGGCCGAGGGCCCGGCCTACATCGAGGCCCTGCGTGCAGGGCTGGGAAGCGCCGAGGACGTCGAGCTGCACGAGGTGTCCTGCCTCGGACGCTGCGAGCATGCGCCGGCGGCTTGCGTCGACGATGTGCCGCTCCAGAGCTGGCCTGCCGAGGACGTCGTGGCCGCGGCCCTCGGCACGAAGCCGCTGCCGGCCGACGAGCCGACGAGCACGCCGCGCACCTGGCCCAGCGATCCCTACGCGAGCCGCGACGAGCACTACGCGATCCTGCGAGGCCTGTTGGCGAACCGCGAGCAGGCGCGCCTCGACGTGCCGGAGATGCTGGAGGCCGCGGGGCTGCGTGGCATGGGTGGCGCTGGGTTCCCGACCGGGCTCAAGTGGCGCTTCGTGCGCGAGGCGCAAGGCGAACCGAAGTGGGCCGTATGCAACGCGGACGAGTCCGAGCCGGGCACGTTCAAGGACCGGGTGATCCTCGAGGAACTCCCGCACCTCGTCGTGGAGGGGCTGCTCACCGGCGCGATGGTGGCCGGCGCATCCATCGCCGTGATCTACATCCGCCACGAGTACACACGTGAGGCGAAGGCCATCCAGCGCGAGATCGACCGCGTGCGCGAGATCGGCCTTCTTGATGAGCTCGGCATCGAGCTCTCGCAGTTCGTTTCGCCAGGCGGCTACATCCTCGGTGAAGAGACGGCGCTCATCGAGGCGCTCGAAGGCAAGCGCGGCGAGCCGCGCAACAAGCCTCCCTACCCCACCAACCACGGTGTCCACGGCAAGCCGACGCTGATGAACAACGTGGAGACGTTCTCCTTCGTGCCCCTGATCCTGCGCGACGGTGCGGATGCCTGGAAGGCGCACGGCACGAACGGCGGCACGGGCCTCAAGTTCCTGTCCCTCTGCGGCGACGTCGCCCAGCCGGGCGTCTACTGCGTGCCCATGGGTACGACGGTCAACGACCTCGTGACCGTGCAGGGCGGGGGCATGGCGGACGGAGCCACGATGCGCGCGTTCTGCCCGGGCGGGGCCAGCGCGCCCTTCCTGCCCGCCGACCGCGCGGACACGCCGCTCGACTTCGAGCCGATGGAGAAGGCCGGCAGCATGCTGGGCTCCGGCGCCGTCCTGGTCGTGGCCGAAGGCCGCGACATGCTCGACCTCGCGACGAACCTCGTCGCCTTCTTCCGCAACGAGTCGTGCGGCAAGTGCGTGCCGTGCCGTGTCGGCAGCGAGAAGGCCGTGACGCTGCTCGAGCGCGTCCTCGAGGGCAAGGCCCAGGGCGACGAGCTCGACCTCCTGCCGGAGCTCGACGAGACGCTGCGCCTGACGTCCATCTGCGGCCTCGGTCAGGTCGTGCTGAATCCCGCGACAAGCGTCATCGAGCATTTCCCCGAAGACGTGCAGCGGCATCTGGAGACGGGCGGCGCCTGATGTTCCACGACGTGCGCATGCGCGGCTTCCGACGACGCGCCGATGTGCATGAGGTGCAGGCCTGGCTCGACGCGCGCGTGCTGGAGCCGCGCGTGGAGCAGGTCCCGCTCGCCGCGGCCCACGGACGCACGCTCGCCGAGGCCCTCGTGAGCGCGGTCGACGTGCCGGCCTTCCCGCGCGCGGCGATGGATGGCTGGGCCGTCCGCGGCGAAGAGACCTTCGGCGCGGCCGAGACCGATCCAATCGTGCTGGAGGTCGTCGGCCTCTCGCTGCCCGGGGCACCGCACGAAGACGAGGTGCACCAAGGTCAGGCCGTGCGCATCATGACGGGTGCGCCCGTCCCGGCCGGTGCGGACACGGTCCTGCGCGCCGAAGACGGCCACCAGGACGGCGCTGAGCTGAGCGTGCGCGCTGCGGTGCCTGTGGGCAAGCACATCGGCGAGCGCGGCGAGGACATCACCGTGGGACGCACCGTGCTCGAAGCGGGACGCCGCCTGCGGCCGCAGGATCTCGGCGTCGCGAGCTCCATCGGCGCGGGGACGCTGCCGCTCCACGAGCGACCGACGGTGCGGTTGCTGGTCACCGGCGACGAGATCCTGGAGCCGGGGTCCGCGCCGGACGGTGCGCAGATCGTGGATGCGAACTCGCCGATGCTCACGGCGCTCGTCGAGCGCGACGGCGGCGTGATGTTGGACGTCGCCTTCCTGCCGGATGACGAGGCGGTCCTTCGGGATGCTCTCACCGAGGCGCGCGCCGACATCTTGCTCGTGACGGGCGGCTCGAGCGTCGGGCAGGAGGATCACGCGCCCCGGTTGCTGTCGGAGCTGGGCGAGTTGACCTGGCACGGCGTGGGTCTTCGGCCTGCCGCCCCGACCGGCATGGGGACGATGGGCGACAGGCACGTCTTCTTGCTGCCGGGCAACCCGGTCTCGTGCCTGTGTGCCTACGACTTCTTCGCGGGCCGGTTGGTCCGCCGGCTGGGCGGTCGCAGCCCGGCCTGGCCGTATGTGGCGCGCACGGGCACGCTCGCCCGCAAGATCTCGAGTGTGCTGGGCCGTGTGGACTACGTGCGTGTGCGGCTCACAGACGACCGGGTGGATCCACTGATGGCGCGCGGCGCCTCGATCCTCTCGTCGACCACGGAGGCGGACGGATTCGTCACCGTGCCGCGTGACCACGAGGGTTGGCCCGAGGGGCATGCGGTCGAGGTCTGGCAGTATGGGGTGTTGCGGGTGTAGTGACCCGATCGGACCCAGGGTCCGATCGGGTCACTAGCCCGGACTCGCGTCCGGGGCCGTGGCCGGCGGACGGTTACGCGCCCCGCCGAAGGAACGCCCGAAGAGGGCGACCACCCGGTCGCGCGCGTGGCGCGCGACCTAGGGGCGCCCCTACGCGGGTGCTGACGACGTCCGATCGGGGTCCAGGCAGGTGTTACGCCGGATGGCGGGCGGTGACCACGGTCGACATGCCGCCCCGGACCGAAAACGTGCCCACGATTTCCATCGTGCGCGGCACCAGGACCGCCACGAGATCCGCCAGCAACGTGTTGATCAACGCCTCGTAGAACACACCTTCGTTGCGGAACGCCTGCAGGTAGAGCTTCAAGCTCTTCAACTCCACGCACGCCTTGTCCGCCACGTACCGGAACGTCAGCGTCGCGAAGTCAGGCTGGCCCGTGACAGGACACAGCGACGTGAACTCGTGCGCCGTGTGCAGGATCTCGTAGTCGCGCTCGGGCGCAGGGTTGTCGAAGATCTCCAGCATCGCCGCCGCATCAGGAAACGCCACGTCGCTACTCCGCTCCGGCGGGTTCAGCCGCCACCTCGGTGAACTCGTTGCTGCCCTCGAGCAACCGGTGCACGGGGCAACGCCCCGCAATCTGCATCAGCCGCGTACGCTGCGCCTCGTCGAGGTCGCCCTCGAGCGTCACGTGCTGCGTGAACTGGTTGGCCTCGCCCTGGGCACCCGGCTCGAGCGTGACGCGCACCCGCACGTCCCTCAGCGGGAAGCCCTTGCGTGCGCTGTAGAGCTTCAGGGTCATCGCCGTGCAGCCTCCCAGCGCCGCCAGCACGGTCTGCTGGGGCGTCAGGCCTTCCCCGCCGCCTCCGGCCGCGACCGGCTCGTCGAGGACCGTCGTCGCGACGCCGTCGGTGGCCTCCACACGCAGGCTGCCGTTCGTCCGGACGGTGATGTCGAGCATCGGGATCTCCAGGTGGGTCTCTGGGGCCGACCAGGGTACGTCCCTGGCGGCCGGTGCCTACTTGAAGAGCGACGGGTGCCGACGGGCACCGGTTTCGCTTCCGAAGCGCAGCGGCAGCTCGAGGCGGATCTCCTCGGGCGCCTTGCACGTGCTCGCGTCGCAGGCCTGCAACCTCAGCAGCAGCACGATCTTGCGCGGCCCGGGCGAGGCCTCCTTGGGCACCAGCAACGCGGCGCGGATTTCGAAGGTGCCCTCGAGGTCCTGCGAAGCAGACGCGGCCGTGGGGAAGGCCACCCCCTCCAGCGACGCCGGCGTGCCCTCGGCGGCCGTGAGGCGCGTCCCGATCAGGTCCTTGTCGGCCGGCTTCTCGGGGTTGACGTGCCAGCCGTCGTCGAGCGCAATGCGCACCACGACGCCGACGCGGTCGCCCGGCTTGGCCTCGTCCCGTTCGACGAACACGTCGACCTGCGCGATGTCACGACGCGTCGTCACATCGCCGCGTACGGCAGCCGCCGTGCCGGCTGCCCCCTGTTCCATGCGCATGCTCAGCGCGCGGATCAGCGCCATCGTCCCCGCCACCATGCGCGGGTGCGCGTAGATCGGCCGGAAGGCGCTCAGGGTCCGCTCGGCGACCTTGCCGTAGCTCGCCTCCCCCGTGAGGGCGAACAGCCGCAGGTTGACGCGTGCCGCCACGCCGTTGGCCGACGGGATCGGGCTGTCCCAGGTCTCCTTGCTGCGCGCGATCAACGTCTCGTGCTTGGTCGCGGACGTGCTGTAGAAGCCGCCGCCCTGCATGTCCTGGAACTCGGCATTGAGCCGATCCGTCAGCTCCCGCGCGGCCACGGCCCAGGTGTCCTCGCCGGTCGCAGCAGCGAGATCGAGAAGACCGTCGATCAGGTGGACGTAGTCCTCGCAGAAACCGGGGATCTCGGGGCCGGAGCCCTTGGGGAAGCGCAGCAGCGTGCCGTCGGCGCGGCGCGCCTCCTTCAGCAGGAAGCGCGCGAGCTCGCGTCCGCGATCGAGATACGCCGCCACGCCCACGTCCTTGCCGGCGCGGGCGAAGGCGGATACGAGCAAGCCGTTCCACGACGTGATGACCTTGTCGTCGAGGCCGGGCTGCGGGCGCTTGGCCCGCACGGCCATGAGCTTGTCGAGCACACCGTCGGTGAGCGAGCGCAGGGCCTCGGGCTCCATGGAGAGTTCGCGCGCGGCATCGTCCAGTTCCTTCGGCCAGTGGAGGATGTTGGCGCCGGTGTGCTCGTGGGTCGCCTCGTCCTGGAAGTTGCCGCGCTCCTCGATGCCGTAGAGGCGCGCGATGCGCGGATAGTCCTCGGCGCTCAGGAGTCCTTTGAGCTCGGCGACCGTCCAGACGTACGTCAGCCCCTCCTCGCCCTCGGTGTCCGCGTCCAGGCTGGACGCGTAGCCGCCGCCCGGCTGCTTCATCTCGCGCTCGAGCCATGCGAAGAGGCGCTCGACGACCCGCTTGTAGCGCGGGGCCTTCGTGAGCGCGTACGCGCCGGCGTAGGCCTGGGCCAGCAGGGCGTTGTCGTAGAGCATCTTCTCGAAGTGCGGCAGCAGCCAGCGCTCGTCGGTGCTGTAGCGGTGGAAGCCGCCGCCGGCCTGGTCATGGATGCCGCCGCGATCCATGGCGTCCAGGGTGACGAGCACTTGGCGGCGCTCGTCCTCCCCCATCCGCTTGCCGCCATCTTCGAGGTGGTAGAGCAGCTCCGTGTGCGGAGGGAACTTGGGGCGGCTGCCGTAACCGCCGTGGCGGGCGTCGAAGCGGGCGCCGAGCGCGTCGCGCATGGTCTTCAAGATCTCGACGTCGCTGTCGTCCGTCGGCGGGATCTCGGGGCCGTCGCTCATCGCGGCCACTTGCTCGGCGATGGCGTTCGCGCTGTCCTCGACTTCGCTGCGCTGATCCTTCCAGGCGCTCGTGACGCGAGCACAGAGCTGGCGCACACCCGCGGCAGGCAGGTACGTCCCGCCCCAGAAGGGCTTGCCTTCCGGCGTCATCAGGACGGTCATGGGCCAGCCGCCGCGGCCCGTGCTCATCGTGATGAAGCTCATGTAGACGGTGTCGACGTCCGGCCGCTCCTCGCGATCGACCTTCACGCAGACAAAGGCGTCGTTCATCGCCTTCGCCGTGGCCGGGTCCTCGAAGGACTCGTGCTCCATGACGTGGCACCAGTGGCAGGCCGCGTAGCCGACCGAAAGGAAGATCGGCTTGTCCTGCCTCTTCGCCTTGGCGAAGGCCTCCTCGCCCCAGGGGAACCAGTCCACGGGGTTGTGCCGGTGCTGCCGAAGGTACGGGCTGCGTTCCTTGCCGAGGCGGTTCTCGGGCCCCTTCGGGGCGGTGTGGTCATCGCTGTGGGCGTCGGTCACAAGCCCCTCCTTGGGGATGGGCGCGCGGCTGACTGGGATGCGGGGATCGTCCCCGCAGCCGGCCCCGAGCAAGACGAGGACGGTCAGCAGGAGCGAGGGCGGCGCGCGCATGGCGGCTCACGGTACCCGGCCGAGGGAGGCGCGGGGCCCGGCGTCCAAGACGAAGCCCGATGCTCAAGACGACGCCGGAGCCCAAAACGAAGCCGGGGCCGCGTGCATCGCACGCGGCCCCGGAGAACTACCTCGCAGAACGAGGGAGAATGAGAGTCAGCCTCTAGCGCAGCGGCGGCAGGCCACCGGCGGGCGGCAGGTTGTCGTCGACCGGAGGCTGGACCGGCGCGGGCTGCGGAAGGCCATTGTCCTGGAAGCCGTTGTCGATCGGGGGCTGGACCGGGGCCATGCCACCGACCGGCGCGGCATCGGGGACCTCGCACTCGCTCGTGCGACGCCACTCCCAGCGCGGACCCTGGACCACGACCTCCTTGAGGCGTGTCTCGTACTCGGCCGGGACCGGAATGCGATCGACGCGCGCGGGCTGGACGACGACCGTCTCGAGACGCGTCTCGAACTCCGGCGGGATCGGGATCTCGCGGCGGCTCGCCTGGCGGACGCAGACGCGGGTCGTCTTGGTCTGGAACTGCGGCGCGATCTCGCGCAACGTCCAACACTCACCGACCTGCTCGCGCTCGCGCAGGTGCGTCGGGGCGCAGTCCACGCGGGCCCACTCGGTGCGCGCGGGAGCGGTGCAGATCTGCTCGTGGCGATCCTCGAAGGCAGCGGGGATGTCTTCGTACTGGACCGAAGCCTGACGGACGCACACCTTGCGCTCGACCTGCTGGGTCTGGGCCGGTACCTGGATCTCCTGGTACGTGGCCTGGCGGACGCAGATGCGCTCTTCCTCCGTGCGGGTGACGGCCGGGACGCGCACGTAGCACCAGACCTCGCCCGGGCGGACGTTGCTGGGACGCTCGGCTGCTACGTCAGCGACGGGCGCGGCCTGCGGGGTGGGCTCGCAGATGGGCTCCACGACGGGCGGCGGGTCACAGGGGGCCTCAGCCACGGCGGGCGGGGCGCAGTTGTCGCCGAACAGGCCTCCGACATCGGGGGCGTCCGGAAGATCCGGCAGGTCCGGCAGGCATGAGCAGCCGGCCGCGAGCAGCAGCACCGCGGCAGCGGCGACACAGGCGCTCAGTCGGTTGTTTCGCATCGGTCTCTCCACGTCAGTCACATGTCGCCCGCTCGGCTGGCTGCAGGACAGCGCACCGGCCGTACGGGGGATGAAAGGTCTACCCGAATCGTTGGATCGGTCGAATGAGCCTCGACCTCCACAATTCAGCTTACCAATCCAAATGCCGCCCCCCATGGGAAGAGTCCGCGGGCTCGGCCGAATCGGAAGACCTCCTTCCAGCCGGACGGGGATCTGCGTGCGCCGTACCAAGCCGCTCCAGAGGAAGGGAGCGGATGGTGCCGGGAGTGGGACTTGAACCCACAAGGGCCGTTAAGCCCACTAGGTCCTTAGCCTAGCGCGTCTGCCAATTCCGCCATCCCGGCGCACGCAGCAAAGCGGTGGGAAACGGTAGCCGTCGCTCCCCGAGAGTCAAGCCGGGAAAGAGCGCGCTCCACGGCAGGCCCGATGTCACCGTTTGGTCTCGACGGGAGCCCCCGGGGGCCTATCGCCGCCAGCCGAGCCAGGGCTCCGCTTCGCGGAAGACGAGCGCGAAGTTCGCGTCGATGTCCGTGTCGGTTGCACCGAGCACGAGGCCGACACCGCGAAGCCGCCGGAGGCCTTCCAGTTGCTTGCGGTACTCCTCCTCGAAGTTCGAGTAGAGGTCGTAGTGCTCCTGCACCTTGCGATCGACTTCCTTCTCGATCGCCTCCTCCTGTTGCTTCGACAGAGGGCGATTGCCGTTCGTCTTGCGGTACCGCGCTTGGAGCTCCTTGCGCGTCTTGATCGCAAAGTCGCGCGGGTCCCGCTCGACGATGACCCACCGGTTGCGCTTGTCCCACAGGAAGCCACGCGTGCCGCTGCCCGGCAGGCTGTCCTCCGGACGGGCCGTGCGCGGGATGCGGGAGAGCTTCTCGAGATCGAGGAACAGGCCGACGTGACCGCGCGCCGGCAGGGTCGCCATCGTGACGCGGAACGTGTCGTCGGTCTCGATGGCCTTCACCTTGCGATCCGCGATCGTCTCGATGATCTGACGCATGTAGGTCTCGTTCGTCGAGATCACGAGGAAGTCGTTCGCCAACATGAAGCACGGCGACACGAGCGCGTAGTCGAGCACCTTGGCCTTGAGCTTGGCTCGCATGTACATGAAGCCCTTGAACTTGAGGCGCCCCATCTTGTCGCTGAAGCCAAGCAGGGGAACCTTGCTCGATATGTAGTCCTCGAGCTCGGTTTGGCTCGCGCCTTCCTTGATGCGGACCATGACGGCGAGGGCCGGCATCGGATCGACCGACCCGTCCCAGAAGTTGTCGATGTTGATCTTGTCGAAGGTGCCGCTGAGTCGGCCCAGCGCGATCATCGCCTCCGTGCCGATGCGTGTGCTCAGATCCGTGAAGAAGTCGTCGAGCGTGTCGAACCCGCCCATCTTCTGGAGGTTGTCCTGCCACAAGCGGCGGTCGCCTGGCTCGAGCATGTCGTTCACGATCGAGGACAGCAGGTACTTCGGCTCGACGCGCAGGCTGAGGACAGCGAATGTGTCCTTGGCCGGTACGAACTCGGCGATCCCTTCCCGCACCGCGCGCTCGGGCAACGCATAGACGTTGCGCTGCACCTCGGGGGCGCGCTGGCCGATGTAGCTGATCTTCCCGCCGCCCTTGATCAGGTCGCTCCCGGCAAGCGAGATCGAGCCACTCAGCTTCTCGAGCGCCTTGGGGGGGAAGAACCGGCGGATGGGCTTCAGCGCCGGGTAGTAGTCGAACGCGCTCGTCAAGTAGCTGTGGAGCGGCTCCACGTTGACGGCGGCTGTCACGCGGCCCGGGCGGAGTTCGATGTCGAACCCCGGCCGGCTCGCGAAGCTGCGGGCCCCGCCCCCCTCACGCGTAAGCTCGGCGACGCCGCGAATGAGGCGCTTCGAGTTGCTGATGGCCAGGACGTCCTTCACGCGGCGCAGGTACCACTGGTTGCGCGGCGGGATCACGGCCCCGTCGCCACAGCCCATGCGTTGGCTCTCGGGCAGCACGGGCATGAACGGGAAGGTCAGTCGGTAGATCTCGTCGTCCTCGGCATCCACCTTCAGGCGCGGGCCGAGCTTGTTGCGGATGAAGTCGTGCTTGAGTGCCGCGACGCAGCGCGTCTTCCAGGAGACGCGCGTCATGACGAGGATCTCCTTCCAGCTCGGCGGTCCACGATCCGGGCCGAGGCCGCGGCACCAACTACCGGCGATGCACAGCTCGCCCTTGAGGACGTCATCCACGACGCCGAACTGCGCGAACGCCAGCGGGATGTTGGCGTTGATCTGGCCCTCGAGGTCGGCCATCTGCAGCTTCGCGTCCTCGATGCCCTTCGCGGCGTTCTCAGCAAGGCTCGGGTGGAGCGGATCGTCGAGCACGTTGGTCTGGACCCAGCCGGTGCCTTCGAGATCTTCGTAGTCCGCGCGCAGGACGAACTCCACGTCCTCGGGCACGAGCTCGAGCATGTCGTCCACGTCGCCCTCGAACGGCCAGTAGCAGAACCATGTGAAGCCACCCACGCCAATCACCCCGAGGATGACGACGAGGATGAGCAGGCGCTTGAGGTACTTGAAGAGGCGCTGGCGCAAGGCGATCATCCGGGCGGGTTGGGCGCTGGTCCCATGGGCCGTACGTCCGAACGCACGACCAGCTCCGAAGGTACCGTGCCGAGGCGGCGAAGGGGGGCCTCGACGCGACTGCGCCTCGACAGGTGTCGATCTGGTTCCCATGTCGCGCCTTGGACGACACCGACGCCAGATGGCGTCCCGGGTCGCTCTCGGGTAGGTTCGCAGCATGCTCGAATTCAGTCGCTACGCGGGCGGTCTGGCCGAATCCCAAACCCTCGCGATCTCCGCCACCGCCAAGCGCATGCGGGCCCAAGGCATCGATGTCGCTCCGTTCGCGGCCGGGGAGCCGGACTTCGACACGCCCGACTCGATCAAGGAGGCCGGGATCCAGGCCATCCGCGACGGGCGCACCAAATACGGCCCTGCGGCCGGTCTGCCCGAGTTGCGCGCGGCCGTGGCCACCTGCCTGGCGGGCGCCGGCTACGACGGCATGACGGCCGACCGCACCCTGATCTGCCCGGGCGCCAAGGGCGTCCTCTTCCTCGCGCTGCAGGTGATCCTGGCCGATGGGGACGAGGTCCTGGTGCCGACGCCCTGCTGGCTCAGCTACCCCAAGATGGTGCAGGCCGCGGCGGGCAAGTGCGTGTGGGTCGAGACGAAGCCGGACGACGGCTACGTGATCGACCCCGACCGCCTCCGCGCGGCCATCACCCCACGCACGAAGGCGCTCATCCTCAACAGCCCGGGCAACCCGACCGGGGCGGTCCAGCCCGACGACGTCCAGGCGGAGATCGGCCGCATCGCTGCCGAACACGGCATCGCGGTCATCAGCGACGAGATCTACGAGCATCTGACCTACGCGCCGGCGCGCTTCCGCTCGTTCGCCGCCCTCGCGCCGGACGCGCGCGACCTGACGCTGATCGTGAACGGCGTCTCCAAGGCGTACGCGATGACGGGCTGGCGCATCGGCTGGGGCGGCGGTCCCGAGGCGTGGGTGCAGCGCATGATCCGGCTGCAGAGCCACGCGCTCAGCGGCCCGCCCGACATCTCGCAACTCGCCGCGCTCGCGGCCCTCACAGGCCCCACCGAGCCGCTCGAAGCGATGAACACGAAGTTCCGCGCACGCCGGCAGATCATGTGCGACGCGCTGAACGCGATCCCCGACGTGCACTGCCCGGTGCCGGACGGCGCGTTCTACGTGTTCCCGGACATCTCGGCCTACCTGGAGGCGTCGCACGAGGGCGAGCCGATCCGGACGTCGACGAGGCTCGCGCAGCTCATGCTCGAGCATGCGCATGCTGCGGTCGTGCCGGGTGACGTGTTCGAGGCACCGTACGCCGTGCGCTTCTCCTACGCATGCTCGTCGGAGGACATCCGGCGGGGCGTGGCCCGCGTGGCGGACTTCCTGACGAGCCTCCAGCGCCCGACGAACGCGTAGGCCACGCACCGAAGGTGCGTGGCCGGGTAGGGGCGACCCTTGGGGTCGCCCGGGACGCTCACGTACCCCGGGCTTCGCCGGAGTCGGGCGGCGCGTGCCCATCTCGTGGGCCCTTACGGGTAGGGGCGACCCTTGTGGTCGCCCTCTTGCCTCCCCCCCGGACGCGCACGAAGAAGGGCGGCCACAAGGGCCGCCCCTACCTGGTAAGTCCCGACGTGGCAGTAAGCGCTCGGGCGGGGACAAGCCCCGCCCCTACACGCAACCTGCGGTCGTCCTACACACCCACATTTGCATTGAGGGCCGCCAGCAGCATGTCGCCCCACTCCGTCGTGGAGTGGATACCGGCGCCCAGGCCCTTGACCTGACCCGAGGTCAGGACGTGCTCGACCGCGCCCGCAATGCGGTTGGCTGCCGGCATCTCGCCGATGTGCTCCAGCATCATGCGCACGGCTTCCACCGTCGCCAGCGGGTTGGCCTTGTTCTGGCCGCGGTACTTCGGCGCCGAACCGTGGATCGGCTCGAACATCGAGAGCTTGCCGGGGTGGATGTTGCCGGAGGCCGCGATGCCCATGCCGCCCTGCACCATCGCACCGAGATCAGTGAGGATGTCGCCGAACAGGTTGGGCGTGACGACGACGTCGAACCACTCGGGGTTCTTCACCATCCACATGCAGGCCGCATCGATGTAGGCATGGTCGGTCTTGACCTGCGGGTACTCGACGGCGACCTCGGCGAAGCAACGCGTCCAGAGGTCCTGCGCACGGATGGCATTCGCCTTGTCCACGAGCGTCACCTGGGGAGCGCCGTTCTTGTTGCGCTTGACGGCGAGGTCGAACGCGTAGCGGATCGCACGCTCGACACCGTTGCGCGTGTAGATCATCTCGGCGACGGCCACCTCATGCGGCGTACCGATGCGGTGGATGCCGCCGAGGCCGGCGTAGGCGTCCTCGGTGTTCTCGCGCACCACGATCATGTCGACGTCTTCGGGCTTCTTGCCCTTCAGCGGGCAGAGGTCCTCGCTGTAGAGCTTGACCGGGCGCAGGTTGACGAACAGGTCGTACGTCTGGCGCACGCCCCAGATGATCTTGCGCTCGAGGAAGCCCGTCTCGACACGCGGGTCGCCGATGGCGCCGAGCAGCAGCGCTTCCTTGGTCGCGATCTCCTCGAAGGCCTCGGGCGGCATGTCGACGCCGGTGGCGAGGTAGTGGTCCGCACCGAAGGGATAGGTCGTCTTGTCGACCTCGAAGCCCTCCATCGCCGATACCGCGTCCAGGACGCGCAGACCCTCGCGGACGACCTCTTCTCCGATCCCGTCGCCGGGCAGTACAGCGATCTCGTGGCGTCGCATCAGCTCTCCTCCGATGGTCTCGCCTGAGGCGGATCCGAGACCGGTCGCGTAGAGAACCACGCCCTCGCCCGGGGGCTAAGGGCTGTCGGGGGCGCAGACCGATAGTTGCACTATGCAATCAAATCGACCACAAGCGGCTCAGACCGTCGGAGCCGCCTCCGGGGCGACCTTCGAGGCGAAATCACCGGGCTTCCAGGCCGTGATCCGGCCCGTCACGGCGGACGCAGCGACCGTCAGCGGGGAGGCCAGGTAGAGCTTCCCGGGGCCGGAGCGGCCCTGGAAGTTGCGGTTGATGGCCGAGACCGTGACCTGGTCCGAGGTCTCGGAAACACCCGGCCCGCAGCCGATGCACGCGCCGCAGCCGGGCTTGATGACCTGGACGCCCGTCTGCTCGAAGACCTCGAGGTAGCCCTTGCCGCGCGCGTACCGCTCGACGTCCTCGCTCCCGAACTGGATGTAGAAGCGCACGCCCTCGGCGACCCGCAGGCCGGCCGCGAGCGCGTCCGTCATGACGGCCGCGTACATGTCGAGGTCGTCTTCCTTGCCGGCCGTGCACGACCCGCCGTAGGCGATGTCGATGGCCACGTCGCCGAGATCCGCCACCAGCGCACCGTTCGTCGCATCCGACGGCACGCCCTGGTCGGGGTCGCCGGGGGTGGCGACCATCGGCTCGATCGTGGACATGTCGATCACGTGAACGCCACCGTCGTAGTGCGCGCCCTCGTCGGGGCCGACGAGACGGGCACGCAGGGCGTCGATGTCCGCCTCGGGCCGCCGTGCGGCAATCCACGCGAGCAGCGCCTCATCGCCCTCGACGACGCCCGCGCGGGCGCTGCACTCGGTCGCCATGTTGGCGAGCGTCGCACGCTCGTCGAGCGGGAGGTTGGCGAGACCGGGCCCGCCGAACTCCATGATGCGGTTGAGCGTCTTCTGCGGCTTGGCGAAGTGCAGCAGGATGTACAGGATCACGTCCTTCGCCGCGACGCCCGGGCGCAGCGCACCGTGCAACTCGAAGCGGATGCTCTCGGGCACCTCGACGAGCGTGAAGCCCGAGTGCAGCAACGCCGCGTACTCCGTCGCGCCGACGCCGTAGGCCAGCGCGTTGCTCGCCCCGCCCATGCAGGTGTGACTGTCGGTTGCCTGGATGAAGTCGCCGGGCTCGATGATGTGCTCCCGGGCCACCTGATGGCAGATTCCGGGGCTGACGCCGTCCTTGGCGCTGTAATCGCGGACCTTCGTGTGCTTCTGGAACTCGACCTGCAGATCGCGCAGGGTCTGGATCTCCGCGATGAACGGACGCATCTTGGCAACGTCGTCGGCGTAGATCAGGTGGTCCTCGAACACGGCGAACTTGCTCGGGTCCTTGACGGCGTAGTCCTTGCCGAACTCCTCCTCGAGGAACACGTGGACCTGGGCGCTCGTGAACTCATGGCTGTAGCCGCCATCCACACGGGCAACGACCGCGTCGCCGGGCTTGACGTGCTTCGGCGCATCGCCCACGAGGTGCGAGGCGATGATCTTCTCGCCCATGGTCATGGGACGCTCGGCGGTCTCGTGCGGCGGGACGGTGATCGAGCCGTCGCGCAGGCCGCTGCCGAACGCGAACAGGCCGCCCGCGCGGATGATCTCGCGGGTGATCGGATCCTGGCCGTCGAAAAACGTGTCGAGCGGGATCGCCGCGCCGTCCTGCAGGCGTTGGATCAGGTCGTAGCCGCCCGTGAGCACGCCCTGGTTGATCAGGTTGCGCTCGTGGATCGGTGCGAACGAGGCGGCGATCGAGAGCTTGATGCCGGCCCACTTCTCGCACTGCGCGGCGGTCTCGCGGGAGGAGCCCACGCCCTTGCGCAGCCCCGCCACGATCACCTCGAAGCCGCCGTCGATGAGCGCGTTCGTGCCGAACACGCGCTCGCCATCCGCGACCCATCCGGCGTACGCATCCCGAGCGATGTCCGCGGGGCGGTGCCGGAAGCAGACCCAGGCAGGGGTCATCGTGTCGGTGTTGATGTCGTCGAGCAGGTCGGCCGGGTCGATGTCCTCCATGCGCAGGTCGAGCTCGCCGGCAAGCTGGCGGCGTACCAGCTCGGGGTCCTGCATCAGGAAGAGGACCCGCTTGCCGGGTGTGAGGCGGAACTCGGCCGGCGGGGGACCGAAACGGAGGCTGGATTCGCTCATGGACCAGCCAGTATCCCCCAAAGGCGCCCTCCGCGGCAGCCCTGGCGGAGCGCTCCGGCCGGACGGGGGCCGAGGCGCCCCGCCTTCCCTTGGCAGGCGGCCCCAGGCGCGGGTACCCCTACCTTCCCGATCTGCAGACGAGAGGAATGCCATGCGCTTCGAGAACGCCTACCTTCCCGCCGGCGGCTACTGGTCTTCGCCCTTCAGCAAGTGGCAGGGCAGCCTGAGCACGCTGCACCCCGTGAAGTTCGCCGCCGATGTGACGTCGAAGGCGCTCGCCGCCCGCAACGTCAATCCGACGGATCTCGACTCGCTCGTCCTCGGCTGGACCATCCCCGGCAAGCGCATCTTCTATGGCGCCCCGTGGCTGGCCGGTCTCATCGGCGCCCCCGACATCACGGGCGCGATGATCAGCCAGGCGTGCGCCACGTCCGCCGCCTGCCTCGCCCACGCCGGGGCGCAGGTCGACGCCGGTGGCGCGGAAGCGACCGCCGTCGTCACGTTCGACAAGTGCAGCAACGGCGCGCACATCTACTACCCCAACCCGAAGGGCCCCGGCGGCAAGGGCGACGGCGAGGACTGGGTCTGGGACAACTTCAGCTTCGACCCGTGGGCCAAGGGCTCGATGATCCAGACGGCCGAGAACGTCGCGGCCGAAGCCGGCATCACGCGCGAAGAGCAGGATGCGCTCGCGCAGCGTCGCTACGAGCAGTACGTCGAAGGCGTCGAGTCCGGCTTCCAGGCGCGCTACATGGTGACGCCCTACGAGATCAACCCGTCAGGCCGCAAGGTCATCGGCTCCCTCGAGGGTGACGAAGGGGTGTTCCCGACGACGGCCGAGGGCCTCGCCAAGCTGCGCCCGATGTTGCCCGAGGGCACCATCACGTTCGGCTCGCAGACGCATCCGGCCGACGGCTCGGCCGGCATGCTCGTCGGCACGAAGGACCGTATGAAGGCCTGGTCCGGCGACGACGAGCCCGTGCAGCTGCTCAGCTACGGCGTCGCGCGCGTGGAGAAGGGCTACATGGCCAAGGCCGTGGTGCCCGCCGCGCAGAAGGCACTCGCCACGGCCGGTGTCGACGTGAAGGACTGCGTCATCAAGACGCACAACCCCTTCGCCGTGAACGACATCTACATGGCGCGCGAGATGGGCATCGAAGCCGAATCGTTCAACAACAACGGTTCCTCGCTGATCTTCGGCCACCCGCAGGGCCCGACGGGCGCTCGCCTGATCGCCGAAGGCATCGAGGAAGCGCGCATGAACGGCGGCGGCTACGTGCTGTTCGCCGGCTGTGCTGCCGGTGACACCGCCGCGGCGGTCGTCCTCAAGGTCTAGGAGCCTGTCCCCGAATGTCCGTCGCGAGCGTTTCGAGACCGAAGCGAGAGCGGGCGGACGTTCGATTTCGTACCGGAGGCGGGCTTCCTGCCCATGGAGGATGCGAAATCGGATGGGCGTCGCGCGTAGCTCGTGGATCGGAAGGCGCAGTAGGGCATTCGGGGACAGGCTCCTAGGCAGGCGTAACGTCTAGCTGGCAGTACGGCCTAGGCAGGCGCGAACAACACATCCGGCACCAGCTCGAAGGCGTCTGCCGACGTTCCGATCACGCTCGTCCCGATCACGCGCGAGCGTGCGGCCTCCGGGCCGCGCGCGCCCCGCCGACCGTCGACATCGCGCACCTCGACGAGACGTGCGACGGGGTCCACGAGCCAGACCTCGCGCACGCCGAGACCCAGCAGGCGCGGCACCTTGTGACGCCGGTCGTGCTTGCGCGTCGAGGGCGAGAGGATCTCGAACACGGCCAGGGGGACGTCGACGCGCGTCGCGCCGGGCGTGCGCGGCTCGCTCAACACAATGATGTCGGGCTCGAAGACGTTGAGCTCATCGACGACCACGGCGACGGGCGCGGCGTAGACCACGTCGGGTCCCAGCCGGCGCATGAGATCGCCGAGAATGCGCGACTGCGCCCCCTGGTGATCCAAGCTCGGCGGAGGCTCGCGCACGAGACAGCCGTCCATGAGCTGTGCACGGAAGTCCTCGGGCAGGGCCTCGTAGTCCCTGCGGGTGAAGAGTGCCGTCACGGCCATGCATTCTATCGCGCGGTGCCGTGGGCGGGTCACGCCGGGGCTTCGAACGCGTCGCGAAAGAGACGGACGTGCGCGCGCATGCGCGCGCGCACGTCCTCCGGCGCCGTGGCCAGGATCCGCTCGCCCAACGCACGCGCCTCGGCACGCGCGGCCTCGTCGCCCGTGCGCTCGGCGAGCTCGTGCCAGAGGCGCAAGCGGGCGAGGGCCGGGAGTTCGCCCTCCGGGCGGCCGAGTTGGACGCGCGTGTGCTGCACGTTGCCGCCCGGCAGCAGACCGCGCCACGCGGCGGTCTCCGTGAGCGCGGCCGCCACGGGACCGTCGTGCCCCAGCTCCCATGCTTCGTCCAGGCCCTCACGCGCAGCGTCGTCCTCCCCCAGCCGCACGAGCAGACCGCCGAGGCGCGCGGCCGTCAGGGCCGCGTAGAGCCGCATACCCTGGGCGCGTAGGTCGTCGAGCACCGCGGCGTAGGCCGCAGCAGCACCGGCCGGGTCGCCGCGCGCATCCAGCAGACTCGCCGCCGCCTGCTCGGTGAGCAGGGCCTCGCGACGGGCGCCGGCACCGGCTGCCTTCTCGCGCCCCGCGGCGATGTAGGCCTCCGCCTGATCGAAGTCGCCCGTCCACGCGCAGAGGTTCGCCTGACGCGGCGCGAGTCGCGCGGCGATCGCACCCAGGGGCACCTGATCGAGCAGCGCCTGGGCGGAGTCGAGAATGTCCTGTGTAGCGCCGAGATCCCCCACCGTCATGGTGAGCAGGGCGCGCGAGGCCGCCAGCAGCGCCTCCATCTCGAGCAGGCCCATCGTGCGGACGACGTCGAGGCACGTCGCCGCATGCTCGTGCGCTTCCGCCACCTCGCCACGATTGAGGCTGATGTTCACCAGCCCCAGCAAGCCGCCCGAGACCTGCCGCAGGTTGCCCGCCTCGCGCGCGTTCGCGAGGTGCCGCTCGCTCAGGTCCTGTGCGGTCTCGAGGTCGGCCGTGACGAGAGCCGCGCGGCAGAGGATGCTGAGTGCGAACTGCTCGGTGGCACGGTCACCATGCAGGTGGCTGGTGGTCAGTGCCAACTCGGCGTACTGCTGTGCCTCGTCGAGATGCCCGGCCTCGGAGTACATGCCGGCAATGGACATGATGATCGCGCCCGATTGGGCCGTCGCGCCCGAGGAGCGGGCCAGCTCGATGGCGCGCTGGCCCGTCGTGAATGCCTCGTCGTGTCGCCCCATGTCGTAGAGGCAGGCCGCGTAGTCCCCCAGCACGTCAGCCAGCAGGGCTGCGTCGCCCAGTCGTTCCGCGACGGCGACGGCGCGCTCCGCATGCGGCCAGCTCAGGTCGTGGCGCCCCATGCGCGCGACGGCCCCACCTAGGCCGCGTGAGCCCAGCGCTTCGAGCAGCAGCGCGTCGTCGCCCGATTGTTCCGCAGCTGCCAACGCCTCCACAGCGACGGCGTGTCCTTCCGCGGGGAGGGCGCGCCCCTCCAAGGCCCGCGCGCGGACCAGCAGCAGGCGCGCACGCAGCCCCGGCTCGGCGTCGTCGAACGCCGCGAGGGCCCGCCGCGCCATCCGGTCCGCCCGGCGCAGCTCCGCATGACCCACGAGGTGGGCGAGGCCGGCCTCGAGGAAGGGGCCCGCGCGCTGAGGCTCGTCACCAAGCAGGAAGTGCCGCGCGATGGCGTACGCCTCGGCGTCGGAAACGGGTGCGCCCTCGCCGAGGCGCGCCACACGAGCCGCCGCGAGCGCGGTGTGGTACGCACCTCGCAACGCGGGAGGCAGGTCCTCGTGCAAGCCCTCCTGCACGAGGTGGTGCCGAAAGCGGTACGTCGCACCTTCCGCGACGATGACGCGCTGCGTGCGATCGGCGGCGTGCAGGAGACGCAGACCCGCGAGACGTGGGACGCCCGCCGCTTCACAGACAAGCACGGGATCGAACGCGTCGCCGCAGCACGCAGCCACCGCGAGCAGGTCGCGCTCCTCGGGAGCGAGCGCAGCGAGGCGCTCCTCGACGAGTTGCTGCACGGAAGCGGGCAGCGTGGGCACGTCCTGCGTCGCGAGGCTCGGCCGCCGTGCGTGCTCACGGAGCTGTGCCGCGAACTCGATCAGGCAGAACGGGTTGCCGTCGGCGCTGCGCACGACATCCTGCGCCGCAGCGAGGCCGCCGAGATCGCTTTCGAGAGCGTCAGCGAACAGGCGAGCACCGTCGTCGGCGCTCAAGCCGGCCAGCGAGAGGATGCTGACGTGCTCCAAGCGCGACGTGCTCTCGATCCACGCGTCCGTGTCACCCGGACGAGCGGTGACGAGCACGAGCACCGGATCACCGGCCAGCGTGGGGACCATGCGCTCCAACCAGGTGCGCACCTCCGTCGAAGCGAAGTGCAGGTCCTCGATCACGAACACCAGCGGGCGCTCGGCCGCGAGCGCCCGAAGGAGCCTCGCGTACAGCCCCTCGAGCGACGCCCGCGGCAGCGCCTCGTGTCCCTCGGAGGCTTCGGGGGCGCGCACGTGCCGGATCAGGGCCCCGGCGGCCTCGGTCTGATCGCCGAGCCAGGCACGCACCCGGGTGTCGAGATCAGCGCCCAGCAGACGTCGCACCGCGTGGGCGAGCGGGGTGAGGCCCAAGGAGCCGGCACCGGGGCCGTGCTCGAGCCACAGGACGGCGGGCGCACGCGAGCCCGCCTCGCATCCGTCGAGCCAGGACGACACGAGGCGGCTCTTGCCTTGGCCCGCGTCGCCCACGATGACGACGCCGCGCCCGGCACCCCCGGCGGCGCTCTCGAACAGGCGATCGAGCAGGGCCAGCTCGGTGGTGCGCCCCCTCAGTCTCGGCGCATCCTCGAAGCGCCGCGGCCGATCGGAGCGGCTGCGCACCCGCTCCTGCTCCTGCCACCAGGGGGACGCCTCGCCAGCCGCGAGGATCCCCGCCACCGCGGCAGCCCCGGCGAAGCGTGCGTCGGGCTCGGGATGCAGCAGCGTCGCCACGACACCCTCGAAGAACGGCGTCATGGCCGGCACGACCTCACGCAGCCGCGGCACGCTGCGCGCGGCGAGGCGGCGCGTCACGGCTTCGCGCGGCTCCGCCGCTTCGGGATGGCGGCCGGCGACCAACTCGAACAGCACGAGCCCGAGCGAGTAGAGATCGCTGCGTGGGTCCACGACGCTCGAGCGCACCTGCTCGGGCGCGGAGTACAGCAGCGAACCGACGAACTCGCCTTTCTGCGTGAGCCGCAGCGCCTCCTCCTGCACGAGGGCGACGCCGAGGTCCATCAACTTCACGGTCTCGTCCGGCGCGATGACGACGTTCTCGGGTTTCACGTCCCGGTGCACGATGCCCGCCGCGTGGATGGCAGCCAGTGCGTCGGCCATCGCCGCGCCGATCTCGCGTGCGAGGCGCTCGGAGACCGGACCGGCTTCATCGAGCAGGGCGCGCAGCGTGCCGCCCTCGACGTACTCGAGCACGAGGTAGGGCGCCTCGACGCCCTCGTAGTCCGCCACGCCGGAAGCGTAGGTGCGCACGACGCCGGGGTGATCCACGCGGAGGCCGGTGTCGACTTCGCGCAGGAACCGTGCCAGGAAGCCGGGGCGCTGCAGGAGGTGCGGGTGTACGACCTTCAACGCGCGGCGTTCGCCGTCGCGGTCGTGCACTTCGTACACGCGGCCCATGCCGCCGCGGCCGAGCTCCCGAGCGACGGAGAACGGACCGAGCTGCTTCGGGATGCGCGGCGCCGGGGGCATCACGACAGGCGGGGCGGCAGGACTCGGCGGCTTGAGCCCTTCCATCACGGCGAGCACCGGGAAGAGCTGGCGGATGCGATCGGCGAGTTCCGGATGCTCCGCTGCGTAGGCCTCGACCGTCACGTCCTCGCCCGACCGCAGGCGCCGAACGAACGACTCGGCGACATCGTCGAAGTCGGGGCCATCGGAATCGGGGGCGGGGTCACGCGGCATGCGCGCTCATGGAACCACCCTCGCAACCCCCGCCGCAAGGGCTGCCCGAAACGCCCCAGCATCCCTTCCGCCTGTCTAGAGGAAGAGGAGGCTCCTATACTGCCGCCCGTGGCTGATTCCAATCCTGGCGGTACCTCTGCAGGCGCCCGACTTCACCTCGCCTGGGTGTTCGTCGCGGTGCTCGGGCTCCTCCTGCTGACTGCAGGACACACGCGCGCGGAGGACGAAGCCAGGGGCGGGAGCACGCCGAAGAAGCCGACGACGGTCGAAACGGGCACACGGGCTGTTCTCGACGCGCTGACCCAGGGTGACGCCGACGCCCTGCGGGCCCTGGCAGATCTCGATGTGGACGAGCCGCGCCCCCTATGGCTGATCGCATGGCTGCTCTGCGAACGCGGCCAGCACGCCGCTGCCACGCAGCTCGCTGCGGCCGTGGACGGACCGCATGTCAAGGGCATCGCGGCCTACGTCGCCTCCCGCGCGACGGAGAAGCCAGATGCCGAGCGCCTGGCCTTCGTACTAGAGCTCGTGCGCGCTATCGAAGCCAATGATGAGTCCTCGGTGAAGGCCCTTCTGAAGAAGGCAGCACCTCCAGGCGATGCCGTCGCAACGATCTACATCGATCGCATGCAGGCATGGCTCGCACGCCAGGGCGACGACGTAGAGGCCAGTGTTGCGGCGACCTTGGCGGTCGCTCGCCGTGCACGCGAGCTCGGCTGGCTGAGCTTGGCCCTCGGCGAGAGAGAGCAGGCCTTCCTCCGGCTGCATGCCGAGCGGTCGAAGGAACCTGCGCACGTCGTTGCTCTCGAGAACGTCGCGCTTGCCACGCAGATGGGAGGACGTCGTCGCCAGGTGAACGCCTTGCGCCACCTGTCCAAGGCTGCCGTAGCCCGGGGCGATAGCGAGGGTGCGCGGGACGCCGCGCAGAAGGCGGTGGAGCTCGCAACGAAGGGAACCGACACGGAGGGACTGGCCTTCTCCCTGATGGACCTGGCCGACGTCCTCACGCACGCCGGCAGCTGGGATCAGGTTGACCAACACCTCATCGCCGCGCGTCGCATCTTCGAGGAGCGCAAGGCCCAGCGCTGGATCGCATGGTGCCACTTGCGCCTCGCGGACATGGCCATCCGGAGGTCTCGAACGAAGCAGGCAGAAACGGGAGCCAGCAAGGCGCTCAAGATCGGCATGGCAACCAAGGACCGCGACGTGGTCGGATCCTCGTACATGCGGCTGGGCGAGGTCCATTGGTCACGCGAGGATCGGCCGGGTGCGCTCAAGGCGTTCGAGCGGGCCAAGGCGCAGTTCGAGAAACTCGGCGCCCGCTCGAAGCAGGCGGTGGTCCTCCGACGCATCGCGGCCATCCACGCAGCCCAGGGCGCGGTGGGCCGCGCGCGTGCGGGCCTGCGCGCCGCGATCGAGATCCATCGCGCGGAGCACGACGCGCGACTCGAGGCGTGGGCGCTGTACGACTTGGCCTACCTCGAGCGTTCGGTACATCAGTTTCCCAAGGCACTCCCGCTGGCGAAGCGCGCCCTGGTCCTCGCGCGCAAGGCGGGCGAGCTCGACCTGCTCGCCCGGAGCGCATCCATCGTCGCGAATCTGCACGATGACTTGGGGGACTACGCCGCGGCCGTGATCGGCCATCGGGAGTCCCTGGCCCACTTCCGTACGCTGGGGTCGCAGTGGGGCATCGTACTCAAGCTGCAATGCCTCGGCGTCAGCCTGGGCAAGCAGGGCGAACTCGAGGCGTCCATCGACCGCTATCGGCAAGCACTGGCTTTCGCTACAGAGCGTGGCCTGACCAAGTACGTGGTGACGACCGCGTCGATGCTCGCGCGAACGCTCGTCGAACACGCCCGGCGCGACGAGGCCGAGCCCTACATGGAGCAAGCAGGTTCCGCGCTCGCGGCGACGAAGGACACGAACGCCGTACTCGAGGGGACGCGCGTGCTCGGCACGCTGCTGAAGGACGTGGCGCGGTACGCGGCGGCGGAAGAGGTTGCCCTGCGCGGCGCGAAGGTCGCTGAGGCCGCGCAACGGCCGCTCGAACATGCGCACCTGCAAGAGTTGCTGGGCCACATTCGGGGCGGCCGAGGGGATCTCACCGGGTCCCTGCGTGCCCGCCGACGCGCGCTCGCGCTCTTCGACGGCCTCGGCCACGAGGCTGGCATTGGGGTCTCGCTCGAGAACCTCGCCCGTGCACTATGGAACCGCGGAGACCTCCCGAAGGCCCGCAAGCGCTACGAGCAAGCGGCGGCCCAGTACCGCAAGCAGGGAGCTGAGAAGCGCTACGTCGCTCTCCTACCCATCCTCGCGGACATCCGCGGCCAGTTGGGTGACGCGAAGGGGGCCCGCGCGTTCAGTGCGCGCGCCCTGCGGATGGCCCAGAAGCTCGGTGACCCCGAGACCCTGGCGCTCGTGGAGGCCGAGCTCGGACGGATTGCCGCCCATCGGGGCGACACGAAGACGGCGCGCCCCCTCCTCGAACGCGCGCTGGCCTACCGACAGAGCAAGGGTCTCGATCATGCGTCGCTATCGCTGCTGAAGAGCCTGGCCTCGCTACGTCGCAAGGAAGGTGCCTGGCGCGCCGCCAAGAGGGACCTCCGCCTCCTGCTTGCACACTCGCGCAAGCTTGGAGCGAAGCAGATGACCCTCCTCACGCGGCTCGAGCTCGCGGAGATTGCTCTCGTCCACGAGCTGCAGCATGCGGAGGTTGCCGTCCACGCGGCCGCGGCGGTCGAGCTGGCCAAGGCAACAGGTTCGCCGGCGGGCCTCATTCGAGCTCTCCGCCTCCAGGCTTCCAGCCAGTGGGAACTGCGAGAACACGACGCCGCGCTGCGGACCCTGGATCGCGCCATCCGCGCCGCGCGCCGCCTCAGGCACCCGGGCACGCTTGTGTCCGTGCTTCGGCGCGCGGCCCATCTGAGACTGATCCGGGGCGAGCCCGAGCGCGCCCTGGCCTTCGCCCAGGAGGGCCTCCAGGCGATGACGTCCGACTTCCGGGGACAGAGCGACGCACGGGCCGCGGAGCTGCGGGCGCAGAACAGTGACACCTTCGCGCTGGGCGCACTGGCAGCGATGCAGCTGGGCGATCCTGCGGAGGCCGTGCAGTTCCTCGAGAGCGGACGCGCGGGCGCGCTGCTCGAGGCGCTGGACTCCAAGGATGTGCTGCGAGGCGAACAGCTCCCAGAGCTGCTCAGGGCTCTGGATCGTTCCACGCGCGAGCGTCTCGCCGTCGCCCGTAGCGACTACGAATCAGCCTTGAAGCGTCGCAACCACCCTGCCATACGTGCCGCATCGAGGACACTCGACGCGGCGCAGGACGCGCGTCAGGCCCTCGTGGGCCGCATCCAACGAGACGTGAAGCAGCAGGCGGACTTGCTCTACCCGCATCCGGAGACGCTGGAAGCGATGCAAGGTGCGCTGGCCGACGGTGAGGCGCTCGTGATCATCGGGTTCTGCCTCAACAGCGCCGTCGCGGTCGTCGTGGAGAAGGAGACCGAGCGCGTCGCCGATCTGGGGACAGCGGAACACCTCAGGTCCGCTCTCGCTCGGTTCGAGGCGCACGACGTGGACGCGAAGACGAAGGAGGCCAGGGCAGCGCTCCGGGCACGCCTCATCGCTCCGCTGAAGCTCCCGGCCTCCGTGAAGCGCGTCATCATCTCGCCGGAGGGCCCCCTCTGCTTCGCACCCTTCGGCGCGTTGCTGGATCGCCCGATCACCCTCGTGCCCTCGGGGACCACCTGGCTCCGGCTGCTCGAACACGACGGGCCTCGTGGAAAGGGCCGTCTCGCCCTCGGAGCACCGGACTACGCAGGGACGAGCGAAGAAGCGCGCGCTCTCTACTGGGGAACGAGCCCGCTCGTCGCCCTGCCGGAGAGCGGCAAGGAGGCCGGCGCCATTGGGACCAAGGTGCTCCTGGGTCCGAAGGCAACCGAGCAGGGGCTCCGCGAGGCGCTCGCCGCCCATGAGCGTTGGCAGGCGATCCATCTGGCCTGCCACGCCATGGTCGATCCCGAGCGGCCCGGTTTCTCGGCGCTCGCGCTGACGGCCGCCGGAGCGGACGACGGCTTCCTCACGGCGCTCGAAATCGTGCGCATGAAGATTCACGCCGATCTCGTGTCGCTGTCGGCGTGCCAGACGGGTCGCGGGCAGATCGTGACGGGTGAGGGCATCCTCGGACTCACGCGCGCATTCATGCACGCCGGCGCCCCGAGAGTCCTCTGCTCGTTGTGGAACGTGGATGACGACGCGACGCGAGAGCTGATGGTCAAGTTCTACGAACTCTGGGGGAAGGGCGTACCGGCGGCCAAGGCGCTGGCCGCAAGCCAAGCCCACGTGCGCGCCACCCCGAAGTGGGAACACCCCTACTACTGGGCGGCCTGGGTGCTCTGGGGACTGCCGCGCTGAGCCGACATCCCTGGCTACTTGATGGGTACGTCCTTGAACAGCTTCTCGAATCGCTTGTCCTTGCGGAACGCTGCGAGGCTCGCGTCGATGCGCGACTGCTTGCGCAACTCGCCGAAGTCCCAGGCGTCGCCTTCGAAGGCCTTCCGCAGTGCGGCGTGGGCCTTGTCCATGTCGCCGGACAATGAGAAGTTGCAGGCGCGGTTGTACTGGACGTTGGCTTTGGACAGGTCGGGATCCCCTGTCTTCTCGGCGAGCGCCAGAGCCTTGGTGAAGTAGCTCTCTGCCTTCTTCGCGTCGCGCAATACCCCGTACATGATGCCAAGCCGCGTCGCCAAGGAGCACGTCTCGTCCTCGTCAAGGCCGCTCTTCGCCCCCTTGGCTTCGAGGCCGAGGAGAATCTCCAGGCCGACCTTCGGAAGCTGAACGCCTGGGTCGATGTACATGAGAGAAGCCACAAGCATGTGCGCAGGATCGTTCGGCGCCCCGCCCTCGTCAGCGGCAACGATATGGGCCATCGCGTAGGCTGTCTTCTTGGCGTCGACCCTCAAGCCGTGGATCACCGCCTTGAGCGCGGCCAAGGATGAGTCGGTCCTCTCCTTGGCCGTCGCGCGGACGGTGAAGATCTGGTGCTTTCGCATGTACCAGGCCTCGGCCACGTGGCGCTCGAACCCAGCAAGGCTCTTGGTTACGTAGGAGACCCACGGGCGCGGGTCCTTGCCGTGCTCAAGTTCACTGGGCTTCTTCGGCGCCTTCTCGGCGTCCTGAAGGACGCGCTTCTGTACGTCAGCGGCGGTCTTGAACTTTGCCGTCACGCTGACCGAGACCACGACATCGAGGCCGGCATCGGCCGTCGCCGCCATCAACACCATGGGCCGCAGCTTGCCCGCCATCGCCTGCAGGCCCTTCACTTCGAGCCGCAAGCCGAAGTACTCGTCGACGAAGACTCCCTTCTCGACGCCGCGCTTCAGCTTGGCGTCACCGGCGGTGGTCGGGAGCGCGTGCGACGCGAACAGCGGGAGCAGCAAGCTGGTGATCAGAAGCGCACGGCACGGCATGGGCAGACTCTCGCTCGACACGTTGGGGGGACCACCCCCCGTGAGAGCGTAGAAGCTAGCAGCATGCGCCGCACCAGGTCGAGCCGCGAGGCCCGACGCGCCACCGCGGCACGAGGCGTAGCGGGACTACTGGCCCGTGTAGTCGGGCTTGCGCTTCTCGAGGAAGGCGTTGAGACCCTCGCGCATGTCGCTCGTGCTCGAGATGATCCCGAAGAGATCGCACTCGATGCGCAAGCCCTCTTCGAGGGTCGTCTCGCTGCCGCGCAGCACGGCCTCGGTGGCCATGGCAAGGGCGAGCGGACCGTTGCCAAGCATCGCGCTGGCGAGCTTCTCGGTCGTCGCACGCAGTTCGGCTGCGGGCGCGACGCGATTGACCAGACCGAAGAGCAGCGCCGTCTCGGGCGAGATCGGCCGGCCGGTCAGGATCATCTCCAGCGCACGGCCGCGCCCGACGATCCGAGGCAGGCGCTGCGTGCCGCCGTAGCCGGGGATGATCGAGAGACCGACCTCGGGGAGACCGATCTTGGTCTCGGCCGCGAGGGTCCGGACGTGGCAGGCCAGGGCGAGCTCGAGGCCCCCACCGAAGGCGTAGCCATTGATCATCGCGATCACGGGCTTGCCCAGGTTCTCGATGTTGGCGAGCACGGCCTGGCCGCGGAGCGACTTCGCCTTGCCGCCCCGCACGGTCTGCGTGGCGAGCTCGCCGATGTCGGCGCCGGCCACGAAGGCCTTCTCGCCGGCACCGGTGAGGATGACCACGCCGCAGTCCGCGTCGGCCTTCGCGTGGGCGAAGGCCGCGTCGATCTGGGCCATGACCTCGTCGTTGAGCGCGTTCAGCTTGTCCGGGCGGTTCACCGTGATCGTCGCCAAGCGGTTCTCGCAGGCGTACGTGACGAACTCGAGATCGGGCATGGCTGTCGTCATGGCGGGGTCCTTCCGGAAGCTGGTGGCGGGCGCGCGACTACTTGCGGGCGTAGTCGTAGAAGCCGCGGCCTGACTTCATGCCGTTACGGCCCGAAGCGACGAGGCGGCGCAGCATCGGCGGCGCGGAGTAACGGAACTCCTTGAACTCGTGGAACATGATGTCCGCGATGTAGAGCGTCGTGTCCAGGCCGACGAAGTCGAGCAACTGCAGCGGGCCCATCGGGTGACCGCAGCCGAGCTTCATGCCCGCGTCGATGTCCTCCGCCGTGGCGACGCCCGCCTCGAGCGCGCGAATGCTGTCGAGCAGGTACGGCACGAGCAGGAGGTTGACGACGAAGCCGGGCGAGTCCTTCGCGCGAACGACGACCTTGCCGACCTTCTCACCGAAGGCGCACGCGGCATCGAACACGTCGGCGCTGGTCTCGAGCGTCCGGACGACCTCGACCAGCTTCATGAGCGGGACGGGGTTGAAGAAGTGCAGGCCCACGAAGTTCTGCCCGCGATTCGTGGCGGACGCCATGTCACCGACGGCGAGCGACGAGGTGTTGGTCGCGAAGATCGTGTGCGCGGGGCAGATCGTGTCGAGCGCGGCGAACAGTTCGCGCTTGATCTCGAGGTTCTCGATGATGGCCTCGACGACGAGGTCGCACGCGGCAAAGCCGCTCAGCTCGGTCGTGAAGGAGATGCGGCCCATGACCGCGTCCTTGTCCTCCTGGGACAGCTTGCCCTTCTCGACGGCCTTGCCGAGGAACTTGTCGATCTTGCCCTGACCCTTGTCGCACTGGGCCTGATCGACCTCACGCACGACCACGTCGCAACCCGCCTGGGCCGCGATCTGCGCGATGCCCGAGCCCATGAGTCCGCAACCGACGACGCCGACCTTGTTGATGTCCATAGTGCGCTTCTACCTCTCGACTTCCGTGGGGGCCGCGCATCGTAGGGGCCTCCGGGAAGGGGCCCAAGCAGACCCAGGGAGGTCGCGCCGTTCCGGGGCTGGTGGCACCAGGAGCCCGGAGGAGCGGAGCTTGTCCCCGCCCGAGCGCGTGCTTCCACGTCGGGACTTACCGGGTAGGGGCGGGGCTTGTCCCCGCCCAACGCATCACGTGACTCGTGGGCGACCACCAGGGTTGCCCCTACGGGACACGTTGACGTTGACCTTGCCTTCCACTTCGCCTGGCCATGTCACGCGAGGTTCAACGCGCACGTGGACACGCGCGGCGCTCCGCGCTCACGCGCGGCATGGTCGCCCCTACCCGCAGCTCCGCGGCAGCGGAGCTATTCGAAGCTCTCGCCGGCGAGTTCCTCGAACTCGTCGCGGCTCAGATCGCGCAGCTTCTTGCCCTTGCGCCGGAGCTTCTCGTTCATGCGCATGACGAGGTCTTGCATGCGCCCGTGCGTCTCTTGCGAGCCGCCGACCAAGCAGAAGTCGTCGCCCTTGGTCACGCGGCTGTGGCCGTCCTCGTTGTCAAGCCCAACGCCCAGCAGCCCGTCGATGGGCTTGTTCTTCCGGGAGGGGGTACGACGGGTGGCCATGGGCGTGGAGGATAGCGATTCTGGAGAGGTGATCCACCCGTCCGAAACACGAAAAGACCGTCGGATTCCGAGCGTTTGGTGACCGTTCGTGTGAGCCCGATTGCGAGTGGGAAACGGCGTTCCCACGGATTGTTGAAAACGTGTACCCGGCTCCCTGCTGAGGTGCCGCTGCGGGCAGGTGGGCCGTCGAGGCGGCCGGCCCGCGCGGCCGGCCGCCTCCCTCGGAGCGCATCACGAAGCAGGGGGAGGGGTGGATGCGCTCCCCGCGCGTCGACGCCAGGACCTAGACGCCAAGACCTAGTCGTCCCAGTCGCCGTACCAGTCGTCGTCGTCCCAGTCGTCATCGTCATCGTCATCGTCGAACGCCGAGGCGTCCGTGTGGCAGAACCAGCAGACCCGCCCCAGCGACGCACGCAAGATGCTGTGGGCGCGCGGCACGTTCTCCTCACACACGGCACACGTGATCGAGTCGTGGGAGGGATCGTCGGCTTCGTACATGGCTGTTCTCCTACTGCGCTCCACGCAGAGCACGTTTGCCGCGATTGCAAGGTGCGTGCCGAATCCGTCTGGCACGGACCCCCGGCGAACCACCGCGTCCGCGCGGGCTTCGCTGGGGGCAACATGCCCCGTGGCGAGGCGCAATGCCCCAGCCGTCCCGAGGAGCGCCGCAAGCAGTGGCTGCCGGCGATTGGCCTGAAACGTGCATGCGCGACATGACCTCCTGGGAGACCGTCATGCGCACAGTGGCTTTCTTGGCAATCACCTTCCTCCTCGTCCTGGCTGTCGGCGCGCCCGCGTCGGCGGAGGGCGGCGCGAAGGGCGAGGCCCAGGCGCTGATCAAGGCGATCCAAGCCGCGCAGAAGCACCCGGAACGCGAGGGCCTCGACGAGGCCCTCGGCAAGGTGCCCGCCACCCACAACGGCTTGGAGGACGCTGCGGCGAAGAAGGGCCTGCAGAAGGCGGTGGGCAAGGTCCTCACCGACAAGAAGGCGGGTCAGGCGCGCGCCGAAGCTGCGCGCGTGCTGGGCCAGCTCGACGACCCCAAGGGTGCATCGAAGGCGTTGACGAAGATCCTGCCGAAGCCGAAGGACAAGGTCGCGGGTCCCGCCCAGCTCGAAGCCCTGAAGTCGATCGGTCTTCTGGCGCAGGATGCGACGATTCCGCTGCTCCTGAAACTCGTGCAGAAGGGCAAATCGATCGACGCCACCAAGGCAGCGATCGCTGCCTTGGGCGGGTTCGGCAAGTCGAAGAAGCGCGTCACCGTCTTGACGGAGATCCTCGAGACGATGGGCCGACTCCACGCCGCGGCCGAAGCCGCGGCCCGCAACCCCAAGGGTGGTGCCGGCGGCAAGCCGTGGGAGGAATTGGGCGAGACCCTGATCTCGACAGCCAACACGCTCACGGGCCAGAAGCACGGCGACGTCAAGGCGTGGCTCGAGGCCTACAAGACCAACAAGAAGAAGCCGGCGGCGCTGTTCGCGAGCGCCGGCGCCTAGCCCTCCGAACATGCCCCCCCCTGGCGGGCCGGGGCTAGCATGGAGCCAGGGCCCGGCACCTGACGCCGTGCCCGGAGGCGCTTCATGCCCGAGGATGCGAACAGCCCCGCGGCGGCACCTGCCCCCTCGCTCCTCGAACTGCAGCGGCGGCTGGCGCAGAGCCAGCGCGTCGCCGCGCTGGGTGCTCTCGTCGGCCGACTCGCCCATGAGCTCGGAACACCACTGCACTCCATCTCGGGCCACCTGGATCTCGTCCTGGACGAGCCCGACCTGTCGGTGGACGCGCGCCGCCGGCTCGAGATCGTCTCGGGCGAGCTCGGGCGGCTGTCGGTCCTCATCCGCCGCTACCTGCGACGCCTCCGCGCGCCCGATCCGGAAGCCACGCCGACCGACGTCCGCGCCGTCGTGCACGGCGTCGTCAAGGTCATGGACCCGCTGCTCCAACGCCGCAAGATCCGGGTGGCGTTCGACCACGGCGAGGGCACAGATGCTCCGCTCGCCTGCGACCGCGAGCAGGTCGAGCAGGTGGTCGTCAATCTCATCCAGAACGCGTGCGATGCCATGCCTACGGGGGGACATCTCACGGTGCGGACGAGCGCGACGCCGACCGGCCGGACCATCAGCGTGTGCGACACCGGGGGCGGCGTCTCGCCGGACGGCCTGGAGCATGTCTTCGAGCCCTTCTTCTCGACGAAGGGCGCAGGCAGGGGGACGGGGCTCGGACTCGCCATCTGCCGTGAGATTGCCCGCGCGCACGGAGGCGACGTCCTGCTGGACTCGGAGCCGGGTGTCGGCACCGTCGTGACGCTGACCCTCGAGTCCCTCGATCCGAAGCGGAGGGACCATGCCTAGCAGCATCCTGGTTGTCGAAGACGACGCCGTGGCCCGCGAACTCCTCGTGGAGGTCCTGCGACGCGACGGGCATACGGTGCGCTTCGCCGAAGACGGCGAGGCGGCGCTCGCCGCCGCTGCGGCGGAGCCCCCGGACGTCCTCGTGACGGACGTGCGCCTCGACGGCATGACGGGCATCGAGTTGATGCAGACCTTGCGCGAGCGCGATCCCGCCATGCAGGCCATCGTCGTGACGGCCTTCGGATCCCTGGAGACCGCCGTCGAGGCCATCCACGGTGGGGCATTCGACTACATGAGCAAGCCGTTCTCGATGGACGAGGTGCGCCGCATGGTCCAGCGCGCGCTGCAAGCTCGACAAGACGCTGGCGGCCCGGCCCTCGCTCCAGGGGAAGCACGGCGCACGATCGTCGGGCGATCCGAGGCGATGACGCGCGTGTTCACCTCCATCGCGCGCGTCGCCAACCAGACGGTGTCGATCCTCATCCAGGGTGAAACGGGCACCGGCAAGGAGTTGGTGGCGCGCGCCGTCCACGATGCCGGCGGGCGTGCGTCCGGTCCCTACGTAGCCGTCAACTGCCCTTCGCTGCCCGAGGGTCTGCTCGAGTCAGAGCTCTTCGGGCACATGCGCGGGTCCTTCACCGGCGCGACCGGCGACCGCACGGGGCTCTTCGAGGCGGCGGAAGGCGGGACGCTGCTCCTCGATGAGATTGGCGACATGCCCCTTGGCGTCCAGTCGAAGCTCCTGCGTGTCCTCGAATCGAACGAGGTGCGCCGGGTCGGATCGACGGTCGCACGCCGCGTGGACGTCCGGGTGCTGGCGGCCACCAACTGCGACCTCGTACGCGCCGTGGCGCGCGGCACCTTTCGTGAGGATCTCCTCTACCGCCTCAACGCCGTGACGATCGCCGTGCCCGCCTTGAGGGAGCGCCCCGAGGACATCCCGCTGCTCGTCACCCACTTCCTGGAGAAGCTCGCCGCGGACGGCGTGCGTGTCCCCTCGAAGATCTCGGATACCGCGTTGCGTGCCCTCCACACCTACCCTTGGCCGGGCAACGTCCGCGAGTTGGCCCACGTCATCGAGCGTGCCGTGGCGCTGGCACGCGGCCCCCACATCGAGGCCGAGGACCTTCCGTCCGTCGTTCGGCACGGAGGCGAGCGCCGCGGTGACGGCGCCGTCGGCACCCTGCGCAGCCTCGAGGACGTCGAGCGGGCCCACATCCTCTCGGTCCTCAAGAGCGTGGGAGGAGCCCGGGGCCGTGCGGCCTCCATCCTCGGCGTCGACAGGAAGACGCTCTATCGCAAGCTCCGCCGGTACGGCCTGGACGGCACGTCGGCGGATGCCCCCGCGGCCGCCTCGGGAGAACGCGAGGCCTCGGACCCGGAGCGTCGACCCTAGTGGGCTTCTGACCAGTTCGCTCCCGTGCCTACGTCCACGACCAGCGGCACGTCGAGCGGCAGCGCCGAACGCATCTCCTCCTGCACCATCTCCGTCAGGCGGTCCATCTCGTCCGGCGGCACCTCGAAGAGCAGCTCATCGTGGATCTGGAGCAGCATGCGGGCCTTGTAGCCGTCCTCACGCAAGCGCGCGTCGACGCGGATCATGGCCAGCTTGATCATGTCCGCCGCCGTGCCCTGGAGCGGCGTGTTCACCGCGACGTTGCGCGCCTGCGCGAAGATGCGTTGATCGCCACTCTGGATATCGGGCAGGTAGCGCCGACGGCCGAGCAGGGTCGTGACGTAGCCCGTCTCCTGCGCCTCTTTGACGGTCGTCTCCTGGTAGGCCTTCACCGCGGGGTAGGTCTTGAAGTACTGGTCGATGAACTCGCGCGCTTCGTTCATCGTCACGCTCGTCTCGCGGGCGAGGCGCTGCGCGCCCATGCCGTAGATCACGCCGAAGTTCACGGCCTTCGCGCGGCTGCGCAGGATGGGCGTGACCTCCTCCAGCGGCGTCTTGAAGATGCGCGCGGCCGTCGCACGGTGGATGTCCTCGCCCTGGACGAACGCTTCGCGAAGGCCGTCGTCGCCCGAGAGATGGGCTAGGAGCCGCAGCTCGATCTGGCTGTAGTCGGCCGAGAGGAAGCGCCAACCGTCCTCGGGCACGAACGCCGTGCGGATCGCGCGGCCTTCCTCCGAACGGATCGGGATGTTCTGCAGGTTCGGATCGCTCGACGACAGGCGCCCCGTCGCGGCGCCCGTCTGGTGGAAGCTCGTGTGCACGCGGCCGGTCTTCGGGTTCACGTAGTTGGGCAGCGAGTCGAGGTAGGTGCTCTTGAGCTTGGTCAGGCTGCGGTAGGTCAAGATCAGCTTCGGAAGTTCGTGGAACGGCGCCAGTTCCTGGAGCGTGGACTCGTCCGTCGCGAAGCCGGTGCCCTTCGCGGTCTTCTTGGGCTTCTTGCGACCGGCCTTCTTGTGCAGTTCGAGGTCTTCGAACAGCAGCTTCCCGAGCACGGCGGTCGAGCGGATGTTGAACGGCTCGTCCGCGTAGTCATGGATCTTGCGCTCGGCCTCGTCGATGCGGCCGTCCAGCTGACCGCTGATGGCGACGAGCATGTCGACGTCGAGCCGGATGCCGTTGCCCTCCATGCGCGTGAGCACGGGCACCAGCGGCATCTCAGCTTCGCGGAACACGCGATCGACGTCCTTCTCGTCCAGCTCCTTCTGGAGCAGGCCGCGCAGGCGCCACGTCACGTCGGCGTCCTCGCAGGCGTAGTAGGAGACCTTCTCGACTGGCACGTCGGCCATCGTGATCTCGCTCTTGCCCTTGCCGATCAGCTCGGACGTCGCGATCTTCTTCAGACCCAGGTGCTTGAGCGCGAGCCCGTCCAGGTTGTGGATGCGGCTGCCGGGATCGGAGCAGAAACTCGCGATCATGGTGTCGAAGTCGATGCCCGCGACGTCGACGCCGTGCTCGCGCATCACGTGCAGGTCGTACTTCATGTTCTGCCCGCACTTGGGGATCGTCGGATCCTCCATGAGGGGCCTGAGCACCTTGAGCACCGGCTCGGTATCCGCGCCGGTCACCGGCTCCTCGAAGAGGCTGCCCTCCACCTGCCGCGTCCCGCGCGGACCTCCGAACATCGGCGGATCGAGGTTCACCGGCACGTACCACGCCTCGCCCGCCTCCCACGAGAAGGACATCCCGACGAGGTCGCACAGGTGCGGGTTGATGCCGGTGGTCTCGGTGTCCCACGCGAAGCCGCCGGTGTCCTTCGTGGCCTTCAGCGCCTTGGCCAGCTTCTTCAGCTTGGCGGGCGTGTCGACGAGGTGGTAGCTGACGTCGCCGGCTTGCTCGTCCTCGGGCTTGTCGAGACGCTCGAGCCGCCCCTTGAAGTTGAGGTCGGCGTAGAGCTCGCGCAGCGCGGGGATGTCCTGCTCGGAGCGCGTGAGGTCCAGCGGCTCGGGCAGCGGCACGTCGAGGTGGATCGTGACGAGTTCCTTGGACAGCCGGGCCTGGTCCGCGAACTCGATCAGACGCTCGCGGACGCGCTTCTGCTTGACCTCTTCGGCGTGCTCGAGCGCGCCCTCGAGGCTGCCCCACTCGTTGACGAGCTTGATGGCGGTCTTCGGTCCTACGTTCGGCACGCCGGGCACGTTGTCCGACGCGTCCCCCATCAGACCGAGAACGTCGACGACCTTGTCGGGCGCGACACCAAAGCGCTCGATGGTGCCCTTGATTCCGGTGAGCTCGGGCTCGGAGCGTCCCGGCTTCATGACGTTGTAGAGCTGCACCTTCTCGTCGACGAGTTGCAGCATGTCCTTGTCGCCCGAGACGATCCAGACGTCCTTGCCTGCGCCCGACGCCTGCTTGGCGAGCGTGCCGATGATGTCATCGGCCTCGTAGCGCGCGACCTGCAGGAACGGCAGGCCGAGGGCCTCCACGCACTGGCGGATCCATGCGAGCTGCGGGATCATCTCCTCGGGCATCTTCTCGCGGGTCGCCTTGTACTCGGGGAAGACCTCGTGCCGGAACGTGTCCTCGGGGCCATCGAAGACGACCGCCAGTTCCTCGGGCCGCTCCTCTTCCAGGATGCGATCGAGCGCCATCAGGAACCCAAAGACCGCGCTGGTCTCGACCCCCTGGGCGTTCGTCAGGGGACTGCGGATGAATGCGAAGTGCGCGCGATAGGCGAGTGCCATCCCGTCCAGGAGGAAGAGGCGCGGACTGTCGGACGCTGTGCGTTGGGGGGCCATGGACGGGGGATTGTCGCGGCAGGGACCGTCATGCGCCAGGGGGCCCGCCCCGACATACCATCCGGCCCCATGGTCGACCTCCCGCCCCCCGAGTTGTTCGTCGCTCGCGACCGCGCCCGTCGCTTCGCCCGCTACATCCGGGAGGCGCTCCAGGAGCGCCGGCTGCACTACCGCGGCGCGGACGTGGGCATGGCCTCGCTCTTGGACGAGGCCGATGCGGCCCTGGCCGCAGTCCTGGAGGACGCCCACGGCACGATCGAGGCGATCCTCGGAGGCCGCATCCGCGACCGTGAGCGCGCGTACATGGAGATGCCCCTCGTCGTGGCCACCGAGGGGCTGATCGACCGCGTCGATCTTGCGCGCCGGATGGACAAGGCCCGCACCCTGGGCGGTTTTCCGGAGCGCGACGCGCGCGCCGCGGTCCTGGCCCTGCTGGACGACGCGCTGCTCAGGCTGGACGCCTATTGCGGGGCCTACGACGAGAAGCGGCCCATCGGCCCCCGGCGCGACACCGACCTCGGCCACGTCCTCGAGCAGGTCGAGCGCCACGCGGCCTGGGAGCACGCGCTCTCCAGCGCACGCGTCGACGCCGGACCGGCCTACGACGTCGCGCCGCCGACGCTGCGCAGCGACCCGAACGGCTTGGAGGATCTGCTGCGCGCCCTGCGGGCCGCGGCCCCCGACCTGGGGGGTGCCTGGCACGTCGAGCCCGGCGGGCCGGGACGAGCGCTCACGCTCGAGCTCGGCACACCCTCGGACGGCGCCGAGGAGGTCCTGCCCCCCGAGCGGGTCGTGCGGGCCTTGGAGATCCTTACCTTCGTCCACCCGGTCGCCGTGCTCTGCATGGGCCGGCCGGCCGAGGGCGCGGGCGTCCTCTCCCCGCAGCCCTCACCCAACGACGGGCTCGGCGAATCCGTCATCGAGTCGATCACGATCGAACTGCCCGACGAAGCGGCCGGCACGGTCGAGTTGAGTGTCGCTGCGGCCGGCGGCAGCGAGGCGCATCTGGCGCCAGAGGACGAAAAGGCTGTCCGTGCGCTGCTCTCGGCGCCGCCGCTGCCTGAGATGGGGCCGCCGCCGCCCGCACGCCTCGTCGCGCTGATGGGCGTGCTCCAGGCCCTCGACAGGGCGCTCGCCAAGCGCGTGCTCCCCCTCGCGCAGACGAACGGCGTCCGCGTCGCTGCGAGCCGGTTGCCGCGTGAAACCACGCGCAAGGCCCCCTTGCTGCGGGGCGTGACCGCGCAGCTGGAGCAACGCTTCCGCGGCTTCCCCTCGCACCGCGTGGAGGAGATCTCCGCTGCGGCGTCGGACGGCAAGCTCGCGAACCGGCACGCCAACGCGTCCGACATCGCGGTGCTGCTCGCGCTCTTCGGCCGCCGCTGGAATGCAGGCGGGCGCGACATCGAGCGCATGGTCGACCTACCGCCGCTCACCGACGAGGATGTCGAGGAGCTCGTCCGTGAGCTGACGACGATCGCGGCCGTCCGCAAGCAACTCGAATCGGGCAAGCTGCCTGAGGCCGTGCGCATGACCCGCCTCGAGCGAGCCTGCGTCGCGGTGCTGGGCCAGCTGGGGCGGATCGCCTAGCCGATGTCGTCGGCCTCGCTGACGACGCGGCCGACGAGGCCGTAGTCCACGCACTCCTGTGCGCTCATCCAGTAGTCGCGGTGCATGTCGTCCACGAGCTTCTCGAGGGGCTGGCCCGTCTCTTCGACGAACAGCTCGTTGGCCTTCTTGCGGAGGCGCAGGACCTCCTTGGCGCTGATCGCGATGTCCGAGGCCGTGCCCTGCACGCCGGTGCTCGGCTGGTGCAGCATCACGCGGCTGTTGGGCAGGATCAGACGGCTCTCCTTGGGCGCGCCGACCATCACGATCGTGGCGGCGCTTGCGGCGAGACCGGTGACGATCGTCGTCACGGGCGCCTTCACGAACTTGAGCAGGTCGTAGATCGCGAAGCCGTCATCCGCCACGCCGCCGGGGCTGTTGATCAGCACCTTGATCGGCTTCACCTTGCTGATCTGGTTCAGCGTCAGGACACGCGTGAAGATCTCCTTGGTCAGCTTCGGCTCGATGGGGCCGAACAGGAGAACCGAGCGGGACCGTAGGAACTGGCGCTCGAGGATGGAGCGGGGGCCGCTCTTCGACTTGGGACTGGACATGCAGTGCCTCCGAATGGCCGCGAAGCTACACGGGCGACGGGGCCACGACAGGTTTCGACGCAGTCGCCCGCCTGCGGTGTCTCGTCCGGCCGCCTCAGCCAGCCCTCAAGGCAGCTTGGGCACGTCGCTGACGACGCGGAACCCCACGGTCGCTGAGCGCTCCTCCGGCCCCATCCGGGCGCGCATCCGCGGTTTGGCGCGCCAGAGGAGCTCGGCGTGGGAGGAATCCCGGAACGAGCCGCCCAGGACCAGGGGGTAGCGGCCGCTGCGCCCCTGCGCCACGTGGGTCGCCGACCACTCGGCCACGTTTCCGACGAGATCCAGCGCCCCAAACGGTCCGGCACCCTTGGGGTAGGAGCCCACGGGCACCGGCCAGCCCGGCCCGACGTCGCGCACGTTGGCGTGGGCATTCCGCATGGTCTCGCCCCACGGGTAGGTGGCGATGCTCGAGCCGCGCAGCGCGCGGTCGAACTCATCCGCCTCGGGCAGCCGGCCGCCCCGGGCTTCTGTCGCGTAGCGTCGGGCCTCGCGCCAGCGCACGTTGGCGATCGGCAGGTCGGCCGCCACCGACGCCTTCGGACGGTGGATGCGCAGGCGCTTGATCGTGCCGGGCGCGCGCGCTTCGAGGCCATCGACCCACGTGCGCCAGGCCCCCACCGTCACCTCCGTGCGATCGATGTAGAAGGCCTTCACCTGGCCACGTTCCCCGCTCGGACCGTAGGGCGCCTTCGCGAGGGGGCGCTCGAACAGGCCGGCCGGAATGTACACCATGCCCTTCGGGACATGCGCGCGGTGGTGATCCAGCTCGATCCGGCGGTAGAGGCGGTCGATGCGTGCCCGGCCTCCCGCGGACGCCTTCGCGCGCGCGGCGCGCAGCAGCGGCGCGAGCTTCGGACCGCGCGCGCGGAGCGCCCGCTCGAGCGGACGCGCGTCGTCGGGCTTGGCGCGCAGCAGCGCCAGGATCAACGCCTCGGGCGAGCGCGCCTTGTCTTCCGTGGCCGGCACCTCGTCGGAGCCTGCTGTCGGAAGGGCGCAGAGGATCACAAGCAGCAGCGCGGCGGCCGCCAGGGCACCACGCATCAGGGCGCCTCCTCGGACCCGAGCAGCCGCGAGAGCGCGGTGTGGGCGCGGTTGAGGCGGCTCTTCACGGTGCCCATCGAGCAGTGCAGGACCTGGGCCAGCTCCTCGTAGGAGAGCCCTTCCACGTAGCGCAGGACCGCGATCGCGCGCAGCTTGGGCGAAAGCCGGTCCAGCGCCGCCTGTACCCGGACGTCCGCTTCGCTCCGATGCAGGGGCCCGTCGATGGCCTCCTTCGACGAACGACCCGGGAGGCCTGAGTCCTCCATGGCCAGCGGCATGTCGCCCATCTTGGCGGCAGGACGGCGCGCCTCGCGGCGGCGGTGGTCGATCGCCCGGTTCACGGTGATGCGGTACACCCACGACACGAAGGAAGCGTCGCGCCGAAACGACCTCACACTGCGCTCGAGGTTGATGAACACGTCCTGCGCCACGTCCTGGGCCGCTCCCCAATCGCCGAGCACGCGCAGCGCAACGTTGAAGACGCGGCGCTGGTGGCGCTCGTAGAGTTCCGTCAGGGCACGCCGCCGGGCCTCGGCGTCGCCGGACTGAAGGGCTTGGACGAGGTCGCGGTCCGGATCCGGGTCCATGTCGCTCCCACGCCCCCCCGGGCGACCAAGGTCGTCGAATGCTACAGCAAGAGAGGCTTCCCTGGCTCGCGGGCTGCTGGATCTGCGGATTGGGGGAGGTACGGGGGCGAGTCTCTCGGGCGAGGGGGCGAGCGCGCCAGGAGGCGTGGGAGCTGGCGCGGGCATCGGCGTCGCTCCCGCCGCCACGCCGCGGGAGCAAAACAAAGGTGGCCCCGCCAGACCAAGGGATTGTCTGACGGGGCCGGAGTCCAAGCCGAGGGGACTTGTGAGATTAGGGATGTGGTGGAAGGTATTGGGTTGACAGGGCAATTCCTCGAGCCTGGACAACCAGCGAAGGTCAGGTCCCGAAGGACAGGCCCAACGCTGGTGCCAACAAACGTCGGCCCGCACCTATCGGCCGCTCTTGAAGCCGCTTTGAAGGGCGTTAAGTTTCGACATCGCGTTCAATGTGATAGACGCCGAGAGGCGCCATCTCACAGCGAGACGCGGCCCGCATACATCCATTCGTCCGATGTTTGCGCTGATTCAATTTGCGCCGTCTCGGATTGCAGCACCCCCGTCTCGATGTGCAACGTTCAATGTCGCCATGGATTCGCAGGTACCCCGTCGCGCCGTCGCTCTCGTGTCGGGCGGCATGGACTCGGCCACGGCGTTGGCCATCACAACGCAGGAGGGATGGCGCGTGCATGCCCTGGCCATCGACTACGGCCAGCGGCAGCGCGCCGAGCTCGATTGTGCCCGCCAGGTCGCTGCGGCGATCGGCGTCGAGAGCTTCGACATCGTCGCCGTCGACCTGCGCGCACTCGGCGGCAGCGCCCTCACGGCCGAGATCGATGTGCCCAAGGATCGCTCGCACGACGAGATCGGCGCGGGGATCCCCGTCACGTACGTCCCGGCGCGCAACACGGTCTTCCTCGCGCTCGCCCTGGCCGCCGCCGAGACGCGTGGCGCAGAGGCCCTCGTCCTCGGGGTCAACGCCGTCGACTACTCGGGCTACCCCGACTGCCGGCCTGCGTTCCTGGCCGCGTTCGAGCAGGTCGCAGCGACGGGCACCAAGCAGGGGGTCGAAGGCGCCCCCATCCGGATCCTCGCGCCGCTGGTCGAACTGACGAAGGCGGACATCGTCACGCGGGGGACGGCCCTCGGCGTGCCCTTCGAGCACACCCTCTCCTGCTACGACCCGGTCGAGATGCAAGGGGTGTGGGCCCACTGCGGCCGCTGCGACGCCTGCGCGCTGCGCGCGAAGGGCTTTCGCGAAGCGGGGCTCGAGGACCCGGCCCCCAGGGTCTAGCTCTCCGGGCTGGGCTCGTCCGGCGGCGGCTCCCCCGCAGGGGGCACGTCCGACGTGGGTGCAGCCGGGGGAACTTCCTTCTGCAGGACGACCTCGAGGTTCTGCCAGCCCATGGACGTCCAGAAGGCGTGCGCCCCCTCGTTGTGCACCGAGACCGCGAGGCGAATCGTGCCAAGGCCAGCCTCGAAGAGCAGGTCCAACATGCGTCCCGTCAGCCGACGGCCGATCCCCTTGCGGCGTCGGGGCTTCACGACGAACAGGTCCGTGATGCTGCCGAAGCGCTGGGGCACCTGCCAGCCGTTGCCGGACTCGCGTGTCGCCACGCCGAATCCCACGACCAGCCGGCCGCCTTCCTCGGCCACGACGACCAGCCGGTTCTCATCTTGGAGCCAACGCTGGAACTCCGCGGCGCGGTGCTCGCGCGCGCGGGGATGGATCGCGAGGCGCGCATCCCCAGCCGCGACCTCCTGCATCATGGCTTCCCACAACAGCATGAGGCTGGGGATGTCCCCGCGGCGCGCATTCCGGATCGGGATCCCTTCCACGATGGGTCGTTGCCTCCGGAGCTAGTTGGCGTCGAGCCGGCGCTCGAGCAGATACTCGAGCGGCATGTAGCCGGCCGCATCCAGTTGAGCTTGGCCGGCCTCGGCCGTGACGGGAACGGTGGAACGAAGCACCTCGGCCCCGCGGCCGATCAAGGCCTCGGTCGCGACATCGACGAGGGCCTTGCCAAGGCCGAGGCCACGCGCATCGGGACTGATGTAGACCTCGATGATCTCGCCGACGTGTTGCTTGGCGAGGAGCGGCGGCACGGTCTTGAACAGCGCGTTGGCGAAGCCTGCGAGGGGCGCGCTCCCGTCGGCCTCCGCGCCCTCGGGAACCGCGCGCTCGGCGACGAGGAGGATTCGACCCTCTTGACCCATCCAGACCGGCAGGGCCGCTTCCGTGCGGGTGCGCGCGTCGGCCATCAGCCGCAGGCGGGGCTCGAGATGAGCCACCTCGCCGAGGTAGCGCATGCGCAGATCAGCCAAGGCCTGGAGATCACTCCTGCGCGCGGCGCGGACCGCGGACCTTGCTTCCGATGCCATGCACGCCCCCATCGGCTGCGGTTTCCGTATCGACTATACGGTCGGGGCCAGCACGGCGGGCCCGCCAAGTTGGCTGGCGGGTGTACCTAGCGTCGGGTCCCGGTGACGCGGCGCGTGCCGTGCGCGTGCCCGTGCGAGTGCCCGCGACCCAAGCCGAAGTGCAGATGGCTCGAACCCAGGTCCAAGTGGAAGCCCCCGTGCAGGCCCCCGTAGCGCGACGAGCGGTAGAGCGAACGCGGGTAGCCGAGACCGGACCGCCTCAGATAGGACCCATAGTAGGGCGAGGGGCTGTAGTAGTAGGTCTGCACCGCGGGCCCGCCGAGCGCACCGTCATCGAAGACGGGATCACGGCGGAGATCGGACTCGATCAGCTTGCGCTGGGCCCACGCCTGCTCGTTGCCCGGGTCGAGGATCAGCGCGGCGCGAACCCGTGCGCGGGCTTCGCTGAAACGTCCCGCGCCCCGGTAGAGGTCGGCGAGATCCAGGTACGTCGCCACCAAGAGGCCGCGCAAGCGCTCGGCGTGCGGGGTCATCTCGGCGACCAGCGAAGCGGGAGCCTCGCGCACAAGGCGGCGCGCATGCTGCAGCGCCGTGGCCGCTGCCTCGAGATGACGCAGCGCCGTGCGCGGGGAGATCTTCGGGTCGGCGGCGGCATCGCGCGCCGTGGTGGCCTTGGCCTCGTGCCCGCGCACGCGCGCGAACAACTCCGCCACAGCGCCGCCCTTCGCTGCCGCCTTGGGTGCCGCCCCCGCCGCGGGCTTCGCGGCAGGCTGAGGAGCGTCCGCGAGCAGTTGCTTGGCGGCGCGCGCCTGATCGCGCTTGAACAGACGCCGGGCCAGCGCGCCCAGGGAGCGCGCGCGCACCTGCTGCGCGGTCGTCAGGCCCGCGGCCTGCGGTCCTTCGAGCAGCGCGGCGGAGAGGGCCATGGCGGTGTGTGGATCGTCGCCCTGGCGCAGCCGCTGCTCGAGCTCGCCGAGCCCCTCGGTGGCCTCACGCATGCGCAGGGTCGCGAGTCCGGCGTCTCGTTCGGGCGCCAGCGCGGCGTCGAGCACAGCAGCCTCGCGGAAGCGCTTGGCGGCCTCGCCCCGCAGATCGCTGCCGAGTGCCACGCGCGCACTCCGCAGACGCTGCGCCGCGTCCTTCCGATCGGTGTGTCGGTCGAAGAGCTCGAGCAGCCCGCGCGGGTCGAGCAGGGCGAAGCGCAGGTCCACGCGCGCCGTGCCGCCGTCGCGGTGCATGGTCACGTTGATCCGGTCCTCGAGGACCTTGACGGCGTCGACGTCCAACAGCTTGCCGGACTTGAGCCGCACCGCCTCGGCGTGGGCCGGGGCCGGGGCCGGGCCGAGGAGAGCCGCGCCAGCGCACAGGATCAGGGTGTAGGACAACAGACGCATCACCCGGTCAGTGTAGCTCGGCGTTCGCCCTCAATTCGCCCGCACCCGGTCCACAGAAGGGCCGGAGGGCCCGATCGGCGTATCCTCTCGCCCATGCCGTTCTCCCCGCTGCCCGAAATCTTCGAAGAACTCCGCGCTGGCCGGTTCGTCATCCTGGTGGACGATCCCGACCGCGAGAACGAAGGCGACCTCGTCATGCCCGCGCAGTTCGCGCGCGCCGAGGATGTGGCCTTCATGCTGCGCTACACGAGCGGCATCCTCTGCGTGACGATGCCGGGCGAGCGTGCCGACGCTCTGGAGCTCCCGCTGCAGGTCAGCACGACGGACAACAGCTCGAAGTTCGGCACCCAGTTCACGGTCAGTGTCGAGTCGCGCGAGGGCGTGACGACGGGCGTCAGCGCTGCCGACCGCGCCACGACGATCCGACTGCTCGCGAACAAGGACTGCAAGGCGTCGGACATCGCCCGGCCGGGTCACGTGTACCCGATTCGCGCAGCGACCGACGGCGTCCTCCGCCGCAGCGGACAGACCGAAGGCTCCGTCGATCTCTGCCGCCTCGCCGGCCTGGAGCAGGTCGGCCTCATCAGCGAGCTGATGAAGCCCGACGGCACGATGATGCGCGTGCCCGACATCGAGGTGTTCGCCGAGGAGCACGGCCTCAAGGTCTGCACCGTGCGCGACGTCATCGAGTGGCGCCGCCGCAAGGAGCGCCTGATCACCCTCGAGGCGACGGCGAAGCTCCCGACCGACGTCGGCGACTTCGACATCCACGTCTACCAGGCCAAGGCCGATCCGGAGCCGCACCTGGCGCTCAGCATGGGCATCCCCGCGCCCAGCGAAGACAGCGCCAACCCGCCGATCCACGACCCCGTGCTGGTGCGCGCGCACAGCGAGTGCCTCACCGGTGACCTCTTCCACTCGCGGCGCTGCGACTGCGGCGAGCAGTTGCGCGCGGCGCAGCGCGCGATCGCGGCCGAGGGCCGCGGCGTCATCCTCTACATGCGCCAAGAGGGCCGCGGCATCGGCTTGGTCAACAAGATCAAGGCGTACGCCCTGCAGGACGAGGGTCTCGACACGGTCGAGGCGAACGTGAAGCTGGGCTTCAAGGCCGACCACCGCGACTACGGCGTCGGCGCGCAGATCTTGCACGACCTGGGCATCCGCAACATGCGCCTGCTCACGAACAACCCGGTGAAGTTTCGCGCGATCAAGGGCTACGGGCTCCAGATCGTGGACCGCGTCCCGCTCGAGATGCCCTCGAACCCGAGCAACGAGGCGTACCTGCGCACGAAGGCCGAGAAGATGGGCCACCTGCTCTCGATCCCGCCGACCCGCAAGGACGCGACGGACTCGTAGCGGTCCTATCGCAGCGGTCCTATCGCAGCGGCCAGTAGGCGACGAGCTTGCGATCCTCGAGGACGCGGCTGAGGGCCTCGGCCACAGAGCGGCCCTCGCCCTCGCCGGGCGCGGGGTCCAGCACGACGATGGCCTTCGCGCGTACTCGGGCCTTCTCCAACAGTTGGACCAAGGCCCGGACCCGTCGCTTGGTTGCGCGGGCCTCCCGCTGCTTGACGGAGAGAGCTGGGTTCGCCGTGACACCCGCCGAGACGTCCGAGCGCCACGCGGCATCCTTCGCCCCGAGCACGACGATCGCAAACCGGGCCTGCGCTGACTGAAGAGCGGCCGAGATCTTGCGCACCGCGTCCGGGATCCGGAGGCGTGCCATGAGATCCACCCGGATGGGGTAGTACTCGACCGCGCGATTCGTCAGCGAACCGAGCAGCGCCCGATTCGCATGCTCGCGGGTGTTCAGCTTCGAGAACAGGCGCGACACGACGTGCGACGCCTTGCTGACATGCCTGTCAACGCCGGCGGCGCGCCAGACCTCGCCGTCGAGCCGTGTGGGATCCACAGCCGAATCCAGCGCAGCCGTGTTGTCGACGAGCAGCGCGACGCGGTCCTTGCCGCGGAGCATGCGCGACAGCAGGATCTCAACGCGCTCCTTCGCGTCCAGGTCGGGATCAGACTGCTCTCCGACGACGAGGTCGCTGTAGTCGTCCGCGTCGATGCCCTTCCCAAAGACGCGCCGCACGATGGACACCCGCAGCACACGCCCCGTACCTCGGCCCCAGGCCAGATCCCTGGTCGTCGCATCGAAGGAGAAGCTGGCCCCTGCATCCTTGCCGTCCTTCGCAACGGTACGGATCCACGTGAGCAACGTCGGCCAATCGATGTCGTGGAACGCGGCGACCAACTGGGGTTCGTCGTCTTCCCGCAGCGCGCGCTCGAGGATCTGTGGATCGATGTAGGCGAAGCAGGCCTGCGCGATGGCGTAGGCAAGCCAGCCGAGGGCGTAGAAGTCGCTGGGGGCGGCGTTGATGAGGCCGCGGAGGTCGATCTTCTCGAGATCGACGCCGTGGTCCGCGAGACGATCCAGCACCTTCAGCATGAAGCTGAAGTTGTGCCGCAGTCTCGCGTCGGGGATGTCCAGGCTGCCGTCCGTGGGCACGCTCCACGCGAGGTACTCGGCAAGGCCCTCCTGCACGAAGCGGTGCTTCCAATCCTCGCGTGCCTGCATCTGCCAGGCGTGCACGAGTTCGTGGTTGAGGAGCCGTTGCAGCTCACGCGGCGGGTGGTCCGTACCGATGATCGCGAGATCGTCGAAGATCATGTAGAGGCCGACGACGCCGCGGGGAACGGCGAAGTCGGGAAAGACGTCCGCCCCCATCTTGGGCGTCGCGAGGACGTCGTACCCCTCCTTCCGCGTCCCCGCGCGTCGGCCGAGGCGATTCAGCAGCGTCTCGGCCTCGCGGACGCGCTCCACCGGAAAGCCCTGTCCCTTCGGCGTCCAGACCCGAACGAGGCACGTCTCACCGTAGCGACTCATCTGGGCACGCGTCCCATGCAGCACGAAGGCATCCCGATGCCTACCGGGCTCCGTGACACGGCGGAGCAGGGTCCTGGTCATGGTGTCAGCGTCGACGTCTGCCTCCTTCAGCTTCCTGCGCCAGCGCCACCAGCGCTCGACGAAGAGCAGGTCGACGCTCCACTCATCGAGGACCTTGCGGGCGAGACCCACCTCGATGCTGCCGGCCCCGAGCTCGCGCTGGACACGCAGGAAGACCTCGCCTGTCGCCATGCGCTGCTGCCAGTCGGTCGACATCCACGGGCGGCGGAAGCGCTTCGGGAGCCTGCCGGACCGACGCTCGGGCCTGACCGCCGGTTTCACGATCGGGACATGCGGAGTTCGCCCCAGGCCCCGACTCGCGGGAGCGGACTGGGCGTCCGCTCTCAGGCCGGCGCCTGTGTCCTCGAGGGGCTCGTCGGAATCCAGGACGGCGGCGAATAGGAAGCCGGCAAGCACCAGGGCCACAGCGAGGATCAGGCGGCGTCGCCAGGGTGAGGACATACCGCCATGCTAGCGAGAGCTGCGATGGCCGGAGGCGACCTACGTGAAGTCGAGATACGTATAGCCGTCCAGTGAGTCGCGGAACTCGCGCAGGATGCGCTCGCCCGCGGCCTTCGTGAGCTCGGTCGCCTCGACACGCGCATCGACCTGCTCGCGAACCTTCTCGACCATCTCGTCGGGTGCGTGCCCGAAGAGCTCGAGGACCTCGTGCGGCTCGTCGCCCGGCACGGCCTTCACGATGCGCGCCGCGCCGTTCTTGTTGAGCACGATGTGCGCCTCGTCGACCCGACCGAAGAGGTTGTGATAGTCGCCCAGCACGTCCTGGTAGGCGCCTAGCAACGTGATGGCGATGTAGTAGGGCTTGCCGGGCTGAAGCGTGTGCAGCGCGAGGCTCGTCCGGCGATCGTGGACGTCGACGAACGTGTCGATCTCGCCGAAGGAGTCGCAGGTGACGTCGCAGAGCGTCGCTTGCACCGTCGGCCGCTCGCCCAGGCGGTGGATCGGCGTCACAGGAAACAGCTGGTCGAGGGCCCAGTGATCGGGCAACGACTGGAAGACGCTGAAGTTCGCGATGTACTTCGTGATCATGCGCCGTTCGAGCCGCTGGAACTCGTCCGGGAGGTGGCGTTCGTCCTTGGCGAAAGCGAGCGCCTTCCGGCGGATGAGCGCCATGATGCGCTCGGCCAGTGCGCGCTCGGACAAGGTGAGGTAGCCCAAGTCGAACTGTGTGTGCAGCTCGTCGTAGCGCGCCTGCGCATCGTGGAAGAACTCGCGGTGGTTCTTGCGCGTCGTCTCCTGCCAGATCTCGAACAGCTCGAGCAAGGACTCGTGCGCATCTTCCTGCACCTCGACGTCCCCGCCGTTCTCGTCCTGGTTCTGGCCGCTGACCTCCGAGATGAGGACCGCGTGGTACGCCGTGAGCGCGCGCCCCGACTCGGAGATGAGCGTCGGAACCGGGACCTCTTCCGCCTCGCAGATCTCCTGCACGATGTAGACAACGTCGTTGGCGTACTCCCGGACGGAGTAGTTCATGCTCGCTTCGTACGACGTCTTGCTGCCGTCGTAGTCCACGCCCAGGCCCCCGCCGACGTCGAGGTACTCGACGTCGCAGCCGATGGAGCGCAGCTTCGCGTAGACGCGCGCGCCCTCCTTGACCGCCGACTTGATGCTGCGGATCTCTGTGATCTGGCTGCCGATATGGAAGTGCAGGAGACAGAAGCCATCCTGCAGATCGTGGCGACGGAGCCCTTCGACGGCGTCGATCAACTCCTGCGTCGTGAGCCCGAACTTCGCGCTGCTCCCGCTGGACCCGGTCCACTTGCCGCTGCTCTTGCTGTGGAGGCGGATGCGCACACCCGTCCACGGCTTGACCTTCATGCGGCGCGCTTCACGCGCGATGAGTTCGACCTCTTGCGGCTTCTCGATGATCAGCACGACCTTGCGGCCGAGCTGCGTCCCGCGCAGGGCGAGGCGGACGTAGTCGGCATCCTTGTAGCCGTTGCAGACGATCACGGCGTCGTCGTCGAGCTTGTGGGTCAGCGCGACGGCCAGCTCCGCCTTGCTTCCGGCTTCCAAGCCGAAGCCGCGACCGCGGCCCGCCTTCACGAGCGCTTCGACGACGTCCGCGTTCTGGTTGACCTTGATCGGGAACACGCCGCGGTAGACGCCCGGATACTCGAACTCGTCGATGGCGCGGTCGAAGGCGCCGAACAGCTCGTCCAAGCGGCTCGCGAGGATCTGGGGGAAGCGCAGCAGGAGCGGGAAGCGCAGTTTGCGCCGCCGCAGCTGCGCGATCATGGCGTAGATGTCGACCGCGCCCTGGTCGCCGCGCGGGCGCACGATCAGATGGCCGCGACCGTTGACGCCGAAGTACCCATGGCCCCAGGCGTCGATGCCGTAGTAGCGATTGGCTTCGCGAGTCGTGAAGCTCATGGAACGCGGTCCTCACGCCGCCGAAGGAGCGGTCCTCCCGGGCGGGGCGCCGATTGGACCCCGCTCGGGGCCCAGGGAGGAGAAGGAAACGCCCCCGGGGGGCTACTTCGGCTCGCGGCCTGCCACGGTGATGGGCACGTAGCGCTCCTGCGGATCGAGATCCCGGACGCTGACCGACTCGATCCGGTCGCCCTTGCGCAACGCCTCCGCGACGTCCTGGCCCTCGATTACGCGCCCGAAGACCGTCTGCTCGCCCTGCAGGTGCACGGCGGTGCCCGTGAGGATGTAGAACTGCGAGCCCTCGGTGTCCTTGCCGGCGCTCGCCATGACGACGGCGCCGCGCAGCATCGGCAGCGGCGTCTTCTCGGAGGGAATGGCGTAGCCCGGCGTGCCCGTGCCCGCGGCGCCGGGATCCGCAGCGCCCTGGCGCGTGTTCGGGTCCCCCATCTGCACGAGGAAGAACGGCACGGTGCGGTGCACCGCCAAGCCGTCGTAGAACTTCTTCTGCGCGAGATAGACGAAGTTGCGCACCGTGTTCTGCGCGACCCTGCCCTGCAACTCGATCACGATCGTGCCGCGGTTCGTCTTGAGGACGGCTTTCGGATGCACGACGTCCTTCTCGCGGATGGCACGCTGCGCGGCCGCGCGCGCGGCGCCCCGGCCGGAGGTCGCGAAGCGCACGTGGGTCTCGAGGAAGACATCGAACGCGTAGCGCTTGGCGAACGTCTGAAGGACGGGCAGCGCCGCGTCGAAGTCGCCGTGCTTGTAGTGCAGAAGGGCCCGGCCGATCCGGTTGCCCCGCGCCTCCCACGACCCGCCGTCCACGCCGGCCTTCGCGAGCGCGGCGAAGCGGGCCGCGTAGTCGGTGGCGTCGTCGGCACGCCCCTCGGACCACCTCACGCCGCCGAGCTTCACGTGCAGGCCGTACAGCGCCTCACGCCACCCGGGCGCGGCGGCGAGCGCTGCGCGGAACGTCGCAGCGGACGCGTCGCGACGGCCCAGCCGGTAGTACGCATCGCCGAGCAGGGTGAGGACGGGTGCCGTGAGCTGCGGACGTAGCTTGACGATCTCGCGCAGCGGCGCGGCCACCTGCTTCTCGAACGCCGCGAGCACGGCCTTCTGGGACTTGCGCGGATCGATGCCGGCGAAGCTGCCCTGGAGGAACTTCAGCCAGGCGGCCATGTGCGCCTTGTCGGCGTCTTCCGCTTGGCTGAGGGCGAGGGCGTTGACTTTCGCATCGAGGGCCCAGCCTGCGGCGGGCGGCGTGACCTCGTTCCAATGGGCCGGGCTCTTCCACAGCGCGCCGGCGGGCCACGTCGACGTGACGTTCGCCGTACGTGTGTAGACCACCACGGCGATGCGCAGCTTGTCGGTCTTGGACGTGACGAGGTCGGCCCACGGCACGGCGACCTCGACGCTCCACGAGTCCGTGGTCGCGAGGTCGGCCCTGCCTTCGCAGCGGTAGTGGGCCAACCCCACGCCCTTCGGCCCGATGGCGTGGAAGCGCGGTGCCCGCAGTTCGACCGGGCGGAAGTCGATCGACACCGCTTCCGCGGCGCTCTTGGCATCCGCCGGAGCGATCATCACGTGCAGACCGATCGCCGAGCCTGCGGGTTCGCTGACGCGCGCGCCGAGGACGAGACGTCCGGCGGAGGATCCCAGCGACAAGGTGGGCGTCACCGTCCTGGGCCCCTCCAAGCCGGGAACCTGCACCGCGGGGCACGGCAGGCTCACCGCCGAGGCCCAGCCCTTCTCCGACAGCCTGCCGTCCAGGGTGAGGGCCCCGACGTCGGGTGGCGTCAGCGCTGCGCCGGGCTTGGCGTGGACGGGCGCAGCAGCGAGGAACAGGGCGCACAGCAGGGCGCCTAGGCAGCGGACGGATCGGAGGCTCACGTGAGGTTCCTCAGGGCGTGGAGGACGCCCCCCGCCGTAGCCGCGCCGGGGAGATTGTCGTCAGGCGGGATGGGTACGAGATCGATCAAGGCCGCAGCGCCCGCCGCCGCGAAGCAAGCGAGCACGGACGGCGAGGTCTCGATCGTCACCCAACCGGTCGCAGAGGCCAACGCAGCAGCGCCTGCGGAAAGTCCCCAGGCGGCGAGCCCCCCGTCGATCACGTAGGCCCCGGTGCCGGCCCAGGTGGCCTTCCGGTGCCCGAAGATCGCCGGCGAAGGAACCAGGCGGCCGGCGATCGCGGCGGACGCGTCGCCAAAGGCGAGCACCCCCCACGCCGCCGCGGCCTCGGCACGCGGGAGCAGCAGGACGAGCAGGAACACGGCGACGGGGTAGGTCCGGAGCCCCGAGAAGAAGGGCTCGCCGGGCCGCTGAAGGCCGCGACCGAAGGCCGTGAGCGGGAGCAGGATCCAGCCTGCCACCAGCCCCAGGCCCGCCGCGACGAGATGCCAAGGGGCGGGCAGCAAGCCGAGCGTGAGGGCGAGGAGGCCCGTCGCTGCATGGACGATCGGGCGACGCAATCCGGCGCCCGCACGCTCCGGGGAGACGGCCTGCGGTCTTGTCGCGTCGCTCATGCGGAGCCCGCAGCATGCCACGGACCGTCGCTCGCCTCGGCGCCCTCGGCCGAGGCGGCCCCCTCGTGCCACACGAGCACGCCGCCGGGGGCGAGCGCCCGGCGGGCCTCGGCCACGCACGCCGCGGCGTCCGCCCATGTGCCCTGGGCGTCGCCTGCAGAGAGCACGACGAGATCGAACGTGCCGTCCTGGAAGGGCAGGGCATTCCCGTCGGCGACGGCGAAGTCAGCGCCGTCCCGCCCCAAGGTCGAGAGATCGAGCGCGATCTCCTTCATGCCGCTGCCCTTGGGCGCGGGCAGGAAGAAGTGCTCGGTCGTCACGGCCACGTTGCGCGCACGCCGGACGCAGGCCACGTTGCGATCGATGCCGAAGGCCGCGCCGAAACGCCCCGCGAGATCGAACACACCGCGCCCGACGCCGCACCCGACGTGCAGCGCGCGCCGCGTGCCGCCGGCCGGGCGCGCGGCTTCGATCAAGCGTGCGAGCGCCAGCGCGTCGTCGGGTCGCGTCACGTCGTAGCCCTCGGGCGGCTCCTCGGCGAGATCGCGGTAGCTGGACACGACCTCGTCGAAGGCGACGACGACGTAGCCCTCGCCCGCCTGTCGGAAGAGGAAGCGCGCGAGCCGCGGATCGTTCACGGGACTGCGGCGGTAGACGTTGCCCTGCTCACGAAGGTGCGCCGCGAGGTCCGCCGGGAGGATCCCGACGCCGGCGAGGACGGGACGCACATCGCGCTCGTCCTGGGAGACGAGGAAGGCCTCGACGATCTCGTCGCCCGAGACGCGCACCGGATCGAGGTCGTAGCCCGCGCCCGTGCGCGGGCAGGCCAGATGCTCGATCCAGGTGCGCTGCATCAGACGAGGAAGTCCGGTTCGACGAAGTGGTAGGCCACCTCGGGAAAGGCGGCGCGCACCTCGTTCTCGACCTCGTTGAGCTCGCGCATGAGGCTCGCCGCGGTGATCCCGGCATCGCCCGGCCGCACCTTCGCTGCGACGAGCATCTGCTCCGGCCCATCCCAGATCGCGTACAGGCTCAGCACCTCGTAGCCACGCTCGGTCCAGATCGCCGTGATGCGCGTGTGCACCTCCTCACTCGTGCTGAGGCCGATGATCAGCCGCCGCACCAGGCTGGAGAGGAAGATCGCCACGAGCAGCAGCAGCACCCCGATCACGCAGGAGCCGAGCGCGTCGAAGAACGGATCGCCTGTGAGCCACGAGAGGATCACGGCGAAGAGCGCCAGCACGAGGCCGGCCATGGCGGCGAGGTCCTCGAACACGACGACGAGCAAGTTGACGTTGCCCGTGCCGCGAGCCCATCGGAAGAGAGAGCGCTCGCCCCGGATGGCCTTCGCCGCGATCCAGGCGGCACGCAGGCTGTAGCCCTCGAGCAGGCAGCCGAGGATCAAGACGCCCACCGCCCAGCCCACGTGCTCTAGCGGCTCCCCGGCGGAGAACTTGTGGATGCCCTCGTAGAGCGAGAACAGACCCCCCAGCACGAACAGGATGACGGCGACGAGCAGCGCCCAGAAGTAGGACTCACGGCCGTAGCCGAGCGGGTGGCGCTTGTCGGGCTTCTTCGAGGCGCGCTTGTGGCCGAGGAGCAGCAGCCCCTGGTTGCCGCTGTCCGCGAAGCTGTGGACCGCCTCGGCCAGCATCGAGCCGGAGCCGGTGAACAAGGCGGCGATCAGCTTCGCTACACCGATAGCCGCGTTGGCCAGCAACGCGAGAATGACGATGCGAACGGAACCACCAGCTGCCACGACGACCTCCGACAAGGTCGGGATCATAGCCGCGTGCCCTGGATCCGCCCCACGGTGCTATCGTGCCTTCGTGGACACCCTTCAGGGCCACCTGCTGATCGCGCCGCCCTACCTGGCTGACCCGAACTTCACGCACACGGTCGTGCTCATGATCCAGCACGACGGCGAGGGCGCCTTCGGCGTGATCCTCAACCGCCCTACGGGGCGCTCGATCGCCGACGTCTGGCTCGAACTCCATGGGAATCCGTGCGACTGCCAGCAGGAGGTCCACATCGGCGGCCCCGTCACGGGCCCCCTGGTGGTGGTGCATGACGCGCCCCACCTGGCCGAGATGGAGGTCGCGGACGGCATCTACTGCTCGATGACGGCCGAGAGCATCGAGCAGCTGGTGAGCACGGACCGGAAGCAGGTGCGCTTCTACGCCGGCTACTCAGGCTGGGGCGGCGGCCAGCTCGAGGGCGAGTTGGCCACCGGATCCTGGCTGACGCTGCAAGCCGACGCGGACGCGATCTTCCACACGGCGGACGACGACCTCTGGTCGAAGGTGGTGCGCCGTGCCGCGGGCACGGACGACCTGCCGGGCTTCGAGTCCGACCTGCGGACGGACGACCCGTCGCTCAACTAGTCGGCGATCGGCGGCCGGAGCCAGAAGCAGAGGAAGAAGAAGAGATCAACCACAGAGGCACAGAGGACACAGATGTCCGTCGGAGATCAGGTGAGAGCCTCCACATGGGTTGGCGCTCCAGCCACAACCTCCAGAGGAGCCTCTTGTGGTTCGGCCTACGCCTCCGCAGGGAAGCGTGAGGCGACGAGATGCCCTCTGTGTCCTCTGTGCCTCTGTGGTTCAATTCCGGTCAGGCGGTGGCGGCGGCAGGGAAACGGACGGTGTCGTCCTGCCAAAGCGCGACCTCGATCTCGTAGCCGGTCGGGTCGAGCACGTACCACGCAGTCGAGTTCGGCCACGTGACCTCGCCGTCCCACTCGAGCTCGAGCTGCTCGCGCTCGACGGTGGCGACCCACGCCTCGCGGTCCGTGATGCGCAATGCGAAGTGGCTGAGGCCGTGCACGTTGTGGCCCATGGGGTCGGGCCTCGCCCGGCCCGCGTGCTCGTAGAGGCAGAGCATCGCTTCGCCCGCGCGCACGATCGCCCACGCAACACCGTTGCGCACGCCACCCTCCACCCGCTTGAAGCCGAAGACGCGCGCGTACCAGGCGAGGCTCTCCTCCAGGTTGCTGACGGACATGTTCAGATGGTCCAGGTGCTTGACGTGCATGGCATCCTCTCTCGTTGATGAGTGCTTCCGCGTGGCCCACCGACCTGCCGGACCGGATCTGGATCGTCGGTCCGTCGGGCAGTGGCAAGTCCACGCTGGCCGCGAAGATCGCGGCCCTCCAAGAGGTTCCGCCGACCCACTGCGACGAACTCCACTGGAAACCGGGTTGGGTCGAGTCCGCGGAGGCAGAGACCGCCGCGCGCATCGACGCCGTCGCCGACGGTCCGCGCTGGGTCATCGACGGCAACTACAGCCGCTTCCGCATGCCACATCACGAGCGAATCCAGCTCTACGTGTGGCTCGACATCCCGCTCTACGTCACGTTGCCGCGTCTGGTGCGCCGCGGCATCCAGCGCAGCGCGCACCAGCTGCCGGTCTGCAACGGCAACTACGAGACGTTCGCCATGACGTTCTTCAGCAGGGACTCGCTCCTGCTCTATGTCCTCACCGACGGCTTGCGCAAGCACCGCCAACTCGGCCGAGAGGTGGCGACCCGCCCCCACGTGCGACTCCGTTCCAGCAAGCAAGCCGATCGGTGGCTCGCCGGGATCGAAGCGGCACGCGGGGAGGCGGGGGCGGGTCGCGAGGTAGATCAAGGCACCGCCTAGCCGATCCAGGCGCGCAGCATCCACGCGGTCTTCTCTTGCTCGTCCGCGATGGGATCGAGCAGGTTCACCGTGCCGTCGTCGCCGGCATCGGCGGCTTGCTTGACGACGCCGCGAACCTCGCCCGTCAATGCGCCGAGATCCGCGAGGGTGTTCGCGATCATTGTCTGCGCATCCGGGCCACCGGGATCCTCGGCAAGCGACGCGGCGTCGAGCTGCTCCTGCAACGTCGAGAGCGGCTTGGCCCCCAGCGCCAACACGCGCTCGGCCAGCTCGTCGACCTGCAGGGCCGCGCCGGTGTAGAGCTCCTCGAACTTCGCGTGCAGCTCGAAGAACATCGGGCCGCGCACGTTCCAGTGATAGTTGCGCAGCTTCTGGTAGTGCACCTGGTAGTTGGCCAGGAGGCGGTTCAGGGCGGGGGCAACCTGGGTCATGGTCGGGGTCTCCTCAGGTGCGGCGGGCGGCCGCGTATCGACAGGAGACATTGCACCTCCGGAGTATTGATCCATCCAATCGATTGATTATCATTTTGTGATAGTCTGTGATGATCAATGCGCCCCTCGCTCCGACAGCTCGAGTATCTCGTCGCCGTGGCCGACACGCTGCACTTCCGGCGCGCCGCGGAGAGCGTGCACGTCTCCCAGCCCGGGCTGTCCGCCCAGATCCAGGAATTGGAGCGGCTGCTCGGCGTGCGGCTCTTCGAGCGCGACCGGCGCCGGGTTCTCGCCACGGAGGCCGGCCTCGCCGCAGCGGCACGCGCGCGCCGGGTGCTGGCGGAGGTCGACCGACTCGTGGAGACGGCCCGCGGGCACAGCGAGCCGCTCACGGGCACGCTGCGCATCGGCGTGATTCCGACCGTCGCCCCGTATCTGCTGCCGCGCGCCTTGCCGGCCATCCGCCGGGCCTTCCCGCGTCTGCGCGCCCTCCTGCACGAGGACGAGACGCCGCGGCTCGTCGAGCAGCTCGAGGACGGCAGCCTCGACGTCCTGCTGCTCGCCATGGAAACGGATCTTGGCGATGCCGAGCGACGACCGCTCTTCTCCGACGCGTTCCTCCTGGCTGTGCCCCCTGGGCATCGTTTCGCTACGCGCCGGCGGCTGCGCGAGAGCGATCTGCACGACGAGGAACTGCTCCTGCTCGAGGACGGTCACTGACTGCGCGATCAAGCGCTCGCGGCTTGTGAGGTCGCCGGCGCGTCGGAAGTCGGTGACTTCCGGGCGAGCAGCCTGAGCACCCTGTTGGCGATGGTGGCGGGTGGAATCGGTGCGACGTTGCTGCCGGCAATGGCTGCGGAGAACGTGCGTCGTGCCCACCAGGGGATCTCCTTGATCCCCTTCGGACGCTCGGGCCCGGGACGCACGATCGGTCTCGCGTGGCGACAGAGCAGTGGACGCAGCGAGGAGTTCCGACTCCTTGCCGGCGCCATCGCCCCCAAGTGACCCGATCCGACCCAGGGTCCGATCGGGGGGATTGCGAGCGCTAG
>JAJDEN010000003.1 GCA_029259775.1 Planctomycetota bacterium
TTCGTCAAGGAGGATCGTTGGGCTGTACGCCTCGATCAGGCGGAACGCCACGGCTGCTGTCATGCCGTCCCCCTTGAGGGGTCTGCGTACGACGGCCCGCAAGACCTTCAAGACTTGCGACTTGCCGCAGCGCATCGTGGCTGACGTGATGTTGATGCGTGCTGAGAACTCCGCGGCCACATGGGCAGTCCAGGTGTGCAGCACCCACACGGCCAGCATCAGCGACGCACCGGGCGGAAGAACCACGTACTTCTCGAACAGCGCGACGAGAACCTCGAGCAAGTCGCCCGCGCACACCGGATCCGGCCAAGGCTCGGGATCCTGTAGTCCGTGCGCCGCCGGCTTGGCCCCGTCGCTTGTTGACGAGGGTTTGTGAGACGTAGCTGACTCGGCCTCCTGCACGACCTCGGATGCGAGCTTGGCGGGGGACGGCCACTTACGACGCGTGAACTCCTCGGCAAGTGCGGTACGAGCGCAGGCCAGGGCAAGTGGCTTGCGTCCCGCCAGGATGCGAGCCACCTCATGCAGCGCCGCTTCCCGTTCGGCGTCGCTGCACTCCGCCGGAAGCTCGCGCAGCGACTCAAGCGCGTCGGCTTCGGGGTTGGCGTCGCCCTGAGGCATCGGCTTGGCACCCGCGAACGGGTCCGCCGGCAGGTCGCCGTCGCGCAGGCGGTCGTTGTCATCGCGGGGGCTCACGACGCAGCCTCCGGCGTGGGGCGCAGGACTGTGCAGCGGCCTGCGAGCGTTGCGTGGAGCTTCTCTGCGTACTTGTCGCCCGCAGCGTCGTCGTGCGTGCGGATGACGACGCGCGCCCCGGTGGGGACGCGGTCCGCGATGCCCTGCGTCCACGCACCCGACGTGATTCCAAACACAGCCGGACCCGTCTCCGCGCACTCGGGCTGCTGCGTGGCCCACGTCAAGAAGTCTACGTCGCCCTCCGCGATGACAACGTCGTGGGCGGTCCACCAGTCGGGGGGGCCACCAGCGAGAAGCTGCACGGCCAGCGGGCACGCCATGACGAGGCCCTTGGTGGTGTAGCCCGTCGGCGCCAGGGTCTTCCGCGCGTTGGCAGCCTGCCCTACGAACCTCGCGCGGAGCGAGACGAACTTGCCCGCGTCGTCGTAGGTGCGGAAGATCAGGCGATGACTGCTCTCGGTCCAGGTTCTGCCCCCGCATCGAGCTAGAGCCGGGAGATGGACCCCGACAGGGAGTACTCGCGCGAGATCCCAGAGTGCGACGATCTCCGGGTCAAGACCCCGGACCTCTGCGAGGTAGGTGGTGACAGCTTTGTCTTGGGTGACGGGAAGGGCTGCTTCCCACAACGTGTTGATCGCACCCTCTGGGGGCCGGGGGCACGTCAGGGCGCGCGCCTGGATCGGCGCACAACGCGCACGACCGGCGTGGTGCGCCTGCATGGGAACCAGACCCGGGTCAGTACACAGGACGCTTCGCGGATTTTCCATTCCGCGACGCAGGCCGCGCTGAACATGGCTCCGCACCTCTCGCTCGGGCTTGCCTGTAGCAAGGCCAGCCTCGACGAGCAGCGCCTCGATCTCCTCATGGTTGAGTAGGCTTGCGCCGACGAGAGCCCCAAGTGCGGCAGCCGCTGCGAACATGGCTCGGGAGCGTCCACCGGTAGAGGACTGGAGGATGCGCGCGACCTCACCCTGGATCGCAGCCTCAAGGTAGTTGTGCCCGCTCACGCGACACCGCCGCGATCCCCGTGTCCAGAATCCGCGCGGGGGCCGGGCCGAAGACGGACCTGACGAGCCTCAAGGGTCGCCATCAGCGTCGTCTTGAGGACGGCCCAGCGCCCGCCGATCTGTACCGGCGCGCCGAAGTCCCCGGCTGCGATGGCTTCGGCAGCCGACGCGACCGACATCCGAAACGGTCCAGCGATGTCCTCGTCGAAGCAGACTGCCGGGAGGAAGAGCCTGCGCCCGGCCTCTGCCAGGATGCGTGACTCACTCGCTTCGTCGTGGTGGTTGCCCATGGCCAACTAAGGGCGCGGGGGTGATAACCGCCCGACTCTGGGCTACACGGCGATCTTGAGTTTCCTCCGTACGCGCTTCGCCATTTTCAGCAGGCCGGGTTGGCTGATCTTAAAGCCGTCGGCCACGACGCTTCGGTGGTGCTGGCGGCTGCCCCATGCTTCGTAGTCGAAGCCAAGGGCCAGCGACCGTTGGATCATCTCAATCTCGCGCTGACTCACCTTGCCCAACTGCTCAAGGCTCTCCAAGTGCGCGAGGAGGGTCAGACGATGCCCCAGGCGATCACGCTGTTCCTCGGCATCATCTTCGGCGGATCTCTGGCCGGGTGACTCTTCTCTGATGTTGGCTTCGTCGAGTTGTAGAGTCTTGACCTTCTTCCGCCGCGCGTACTCGCGGCGGACCTTCCCGGCGACATGATCGTAGTACACGCCGTAGTTGGGGTGGACTAGGCCATCCTCGCCAACAAGCAGGCCACCGTCCTTCGACGCCAGGAATCGCAGAGCGAGTTCAACCGCGTATGCCTCGCTGCCGCCTGCGTTGGCGAGCATACGCTCTTTCACAGCCCGGAATGGCACGCGGCGGAACTTCTTGCGTCCCACGCCGCACAGCCCCCGCATGAACGGAATCTTCGCTTGAAGGGGGAGGAGATGCGCCTCCGCCCACGCGGTCCAGATGTCGCGGAGGAGCCCCGCGCGACGATCCCGTGAGCGTTCGCCCCGGAGCCCGGGTAGGAACCAGCGACTGCTCCAGTCGCTGTATGCGGGAACCATGACGCGCCGCAGTGCGGCCACATACCGCTTGTACTCGAGTTCGCACTCCCCCGCCCGCAGCGACGCATCCATTGGAAAGGGGGAGGACGGGAGTCGGATCCCTCCCCAGATCAAGAGTCCTCGGACCACGGGCAGGTGGACCATCGCGTCAACGATGCCCATCCTGACCGTTCCTTCGCGCTCGGCGGTGAGTCTGGAGTTCCACATGATCCCGCGCATGTGCAACATCGTCGCGCCCTCAATGCAAAGCATGGGGGCGTCGATTCGGTCTAACACGTCCCCATTGAACGGACCGTGCATCGTGACCATGTCGTCGAAGTGATCGTGAGCAGCCGACAAGAACGGCCCGACGCAGCACTCAAGGTCCGCGAGCGGATCCCAGCCTGGAACAATCCGGCTCTGGAGGGCTCGGGGAAGGTCGCGGTTCTTCGTCATGCATAGTCCGATATCAGGCGTCCATTCTAGCGGCGACGAGAGACGGCCCGCCGTTGGCTGGCCGCCTTGGTCAGCAGATCAAGACTCGCGCCAGCACTTGGACGTGCCAGTTCTTGCCGTTGAGTGGCGCGTGGCATTCCGAGAGCTATGTGCGCCCGATGCCGCGAAGCGAGATCCCGTCCGCGCGTAGCTCGCGCCACTCCCGCCTTCTCCGCAGCAGGTCATCCGCGCCGAGGGCTCAACTGTCCTCACGAATCGCGTAGGTATTAGTCGCATAGAAGTGTGGCTCTCCTACGCACGCTAGTCACTTCCGTTCCCGAGTCCGCGGTCTTGTCTTGTCCTACTCTCACCAATGATTGCGTCGATTCTGCGTGGCCAAGTGCCGCCGCAGTGTCCATTGAGCAACACGACTAGGCTCGGGCCGTCGACTAGTTCTATAGTCATATTGCTGGCAGCGAGCTTGGTAGCTCCCCGGGTGAATGCTCCGCTTGTGACCAGCACACCCTTTGTCGCGCGCTCGTTCGCCACCACCCCGATGAGTGCTCTTGTCGCGGCCACGCCGACCTTGCCTGTGTACCGCTTGCACTCGATGAGGAGGCTCTCACGACGCGAAGCGCCCTCGCGTTGCGCCTCGATGTCTCTGCCTCCGTCGCCACGAGCGGGTGTGACCTTGGCCTCGTATCCCAGTTCTCGATAGAGAGCGGCTACCAAGTACTCAAAGTCTCTGTCATCAGCTTCCTGGAGGAGTTTTACGCGCTCTGGCTGCGTGCCAGCCACGCCGATGTAGCGCGCACGGATGATCCCCAACGCGTCGTAGCTTCCGTTGACCCTCCCGTCCGGGAGAATGGCCGCGTGAGCAGCGATCCACGCCTGGAGAGCCTTCAGTGCATTCCGCGGCTGGTCAGGCAGCAGGTCTAGGACCCATGTGATCCCCTGCCAGGGTGGTACCGGGCTGTCATCGAGTTCGTAACGGCGAAGTCGCTGTGAGAACGTGAACTTCATCATTCGTGCGAACCGGGCGGGATCATCTGCCTCAGCTGTGAGAATGGTCTGAAGGTAGAGCTCGTCTATGCCGAGCGAACCGCTCTCTACAAGAAGGTTGCTGAGGACGAGCCGGACCAACTCCTCGGGTCGCTGCTGAACGTCGGCAATGAACGCTTCGTACGCGGCGTCCGTCGGAAACCTGTACCACTCAAACAGTGGAGGTCGTTCGTGTGTCCGCAATCCCAGGAGCCACGCATCCAGGGAAAGAGGGGCACTCCCTCCGCTTCCAGCTTCAGGGTCCATACTAAGCTCCTTCGCTTGCCTGGGGCGAGGGGAGAGGGTGACGTATGTGGTGCCAATCAGGCTGGCCATTCCGTGCTCTATCGCCTTTGGAGTCAAGACGCGAGAGAAGCCTAGCGAGCATCTGCACATGCCAAGCCCAACCATTTCGTGGCGTCTTGCTTTCGTCCAGCGGCCGGCAGCGAGTGCTCTTCCTCCCTCAGTGGCCGCGCCCGCGCGACGCCAACCTGCTCGGCGTCGTCTTCGACCAACATCCCGCCGTCGTCCCCATTTACGTAGGGCACGCCCCCAACCCGCTCGCCCCTCTTGGCGGCCAGCGCGGCCTGTGTCCTAGCCCGGCTGGCGGCTGCCTCTCCGCGACTCTCGGCGCCCTTCGCTCAGGGCCCGGCCGATCAGCCGGGCGAGCCGCTCTGCTCCCATCGTAATGTCAATGTAGATGGCCCCACTCGCTCGCTCCTGCGGTCCGACCTCGATGTGGAAGTCACCTGCTTCAAGTCGGGATCTGGCGCTCGCTTCCACGTCATCGGCTGGTGTTGACGCCCACCGTGGGTAGTACCACCACCGAGTGTGGCCGACGCGAGTACCACCACGCCTGCTCCGTGGCGACTTCGGTGCGCCGCGGGAGAGCCACTTACGAAGGGTAGCGGTCGCATTGGGCGTCAGATAGAGAGTGACAATGCCGCCAGCTTCGCAGAGCACCACTCCACCTGTCGGCTCGGCGTCCTCTCCGTAGCAGGGGTGGGCGCGGATTGGCAATCGCTTATGTCCCATGCAAGGAGGTTAGGCGATCGGACCCCCGCTACGCCTTGCCGCTGATTCGCTTCACTACCTGCACATGCCATCGCTGCCCCGTGCGGGGCTGGTGCCCTTCGGCAAGGAGCGCCCGCCCGACTCCGCGCAGCGAGAGCCCCTCCTCGCGTAGCTCCCGCGCCCGCGCCACCACCACCTGCTCGGCAGCGTCCTGCACCAGCATCCCACCGTCGTCGCGGTAGCCGAACGGGACCCCGCCGACGCGCTCGCCGCGTGCCCTCTTCGCGGCCAGCGCCGCCTTCGTTCGTGCGCCGATCAACGCCCGCTCGTAGGCAGCGAACGCATCAACCATCGTGCGCATCAGCTGAGCCTCGGGTCCATCGCCGTTACCAACGCCGCACGCGCTGACCAGCCTTGCGCCAGCGCGGTCACACAGTCGCTCGACCATCGCCGCAACAAGCACGCTGCGGGCAAGTCGGTCGCGCTTGGCAACAACGAGCAGGCCAGCGCCTTCGGACTTCACGGCATCGAGCGCAGCCAGCAAGCCCGGCCGCTTGTCGATGGGGGAGCCGCCGGAGACGCCGAGGTCTTCGTGCCAGGACACGACCTCGATGCCGTCACGTTCTGCCCACGCGGTGATCGCCGCACGTTGCGCTTCGGGGGACAGCTCCTGCCGATGCGTGGAGCAGCGGATGTAGGCGATGGCCTTCTTCGGGTCGCCGGGCTTCGGCTTGCGACGTGCCATGGGGTGTCCTCCGGGGCCTCTGCGCGTCCTCCGCGCTTGGTTGCCGGGCACATGGACGCTCTGGTTCGAGGACCTTGCAAGGCAAACTGACCGGGTGACGGTGGGTGACGGTCAGGGGGCTGGTGGGGGAGCCGTAACGGCAGGGAGACAGAGGCCAGGAAGCACCTAACAGGGATGGCCGTGGTAGGCTTGGGACGGCGAAAAAGCCCATTCTGGACCTCGGGCAGCTCGGGGATTATGGGCAGCTTTATGCGCTTTGGGCGATCGCCTGGGCCCAATGGCCCGCCGAGCCAGCCTGTTAGGTAGGCGGACCGCGCAGAAGCCCCTGTGGGCCCCGTGAGCGCGTCCATGCAGCGGGCGCCTGGATCGTCGCTTGAGGCCCTGCGCGCCGTCGTGGGGCGCCCTGAGGGCGTCCGGCGCGCGTCCGCTGCCTGTCCGGCGAGCGTCCGTCCCATCACGGGGGATTGCCGCGCCTCGGGCTAGGTCCGGCCCAGGGCGGACATCCTCAGACGGGCCAGCGCCGTGGCCGCTCGAAGGCGCAGCCGAGCCGTGAGGCGCGCGTCCTCCGCTGCCTCCGCCAACCGTTGGGCGTGCTCGAAGGCAGGGCGCCGCTCGGCCCCACGCGCCCGTACCACCATCAGCAACAGGCGCGCGTCCTCACGCGCCTCGCGCACGTCGGCGGCCGGGCGGCTCGGCAGGGAAGCGCGCCGGGCTTCCCACGGTTCCCACTCGGGTGCGTAGCCGACCACGTCAGAACCTGAGCGGGCGGGGCGCTGCCGGAGCGTAGCCCTCGAACATCTCCGACACCGGGCGCAAGCGACCTCGGTCGTCGAACGCGGAGTCGGGATACATGTCCGCCATCCGATGACGGCTGTCGCCGTCCAGGTCCTGGTAGGCCTTGACCCACCAGGGCGTGCCGCCGCTCGCGGTCCGTGCCACTTCGACCGCGTAGCTCAGGACATCGACCTGGTCGTCGTGGCGCCCCACGGGGAACGAGAGAACCTCGTCCACGAAGTCCCTGACCCACGGCGCCGTAGTTGGAAGCAACACGCGCCCGCCCTCCAAGGCCGCCGTCGCAGGCATCGCACGCGAGACCTTGTCGCGGTCAGGCTGAAGCTCGCGCACCGGCAGGCCCTCGCGCCGAGCTTGCTGGACCAGCGAGAGTTGGAACCCAACCCTCTCGACCCAGATCAGAGGAAGCCGGTGACGCTCCACCATGCGCTTCATCGCGGGCACGATGTCAGGGCCTTCTCGCCGCTTGCGGTCGATGTCCAGGATGAGGATCTCGTTCTTGGCCGTGACGCCGAACGCGCCCACCACCGTGTAGTCCGCTGTCGTCTTCGTCGAGACTGCTAGGTCTACGACGCCGAAGCGCGTCAGGCGGTCGCGGTGGACGATCTCGCCGTCCGGCATCTGGTAGTGGTGTTCCTGCATGACGGCGTAGCGGTGCTCGAACCACGCGGGCTTGAACATGCCGGCGCCGGCCGTAACGAACTGAGCGAGGTGCTCCTGCGCGAACTGAAGCTCGCCCATGTCGCGCCGGGCGTCTTCCATCTCCTTGGCCGGGATGATCGGGTTCTCGCTCGTCGGGCGCTGCCAGCGAGCCCAGCCTTCGCTGGAACCTGCCGTCTCGAAGAGGCCGGCGATCCAGTTTGCGCCCGAGGGGGTCGTCAAGAACAATGCCCAGCCCTGGCGGTCTGCGAGCGCGGGACGGATGCCGTTCACCCAGGCTTCCTCCTTCATGAAGGCGGCCTCGTCCAACACCACGCCGTCCAGGCCGACACCACGCAGGGCATCGGGATCGTCCGCTGACTTCACGGTGATCGAACCGCCACCGGGAAGCTCGATGCGCATCTCCTTTTCCTTCTTCTCGACCCACGCACCGTGCAGCGCCTTCTTGAGGTCGCGCCAGATCAACAGGCCCTGCGGATAGGTCGGCGCGACCCACCAGACCTGCCCGCCCTCGAGCGCGCCGCGAAAGCCTGAGCCCGGCGGACCGTGTCCCTCGACGCACGCGATCAACCCCAGGAGCGACTTTCCCCAGCGCCGCCCACACACGACGCACTTCAGCCGTGCGGGATGACGAAGCACGTCGAGCTGATGGGGCAGCGGTTCAGGAAGCAGGATCTGCGGCATCGCCAGACTCCTGCTTGTCGTGTGGGCTGCCCGCGTGACCGTTCGTGGTGACGTCCACGGGTGCCGGTAGCACCTCCGCATCGGGCACGGCGCCTGGATCCAGCGGAGCGGCCGAGCGCCAGTCCTTAGCGCGCACGATCTCGACCGTCTGGTTCACCTGCGTGAGCGCCAGCGTGTGCGGGCCGGTCTTGAGGCCCAGCCTGTCGAGGGACTGCTCTCGCGTTCCCGTGAGTTCGGCTAGCCCCTGCATGGCCTGGAGGCGCAACTTCGCAAGCACCTCCGCAGCCCGGCGACGCTCACGGATGTCTGCGTTCTCGTCGCCAGCGATCTTCACCAGCACCATCAGGTCCACGGAGTGCTGGAACGCGGGCGAGTCCAAGTACGCCCGGTAGGAATCGATCGTGGCCTTGGCTTCGCGCTCGAGGTCGGCGGGCTCCGGTCCGGTGGAGCGGGCGCCTGTCACGACGCCTCCAGCAACGCGCCTTCCGCTGCATCGTGGCGAACAGGCAGGCCCAGCGAACGTGCGATGGCGATCTCAGCGCGCACGCCCTCGCTTTCCTGCCATCCGGGAAGCGTGAGAATCAGAAGCGACGTCGAGCGGGAGAGCATGGCGTGGTTGTGTTGCTCCCAGAATGCCCAGTCGCCCGGCAGCCCGCGCTCGGCCAGCGCGTGACCGTAGACCACCGGCGCGTAGACGAGTCGCCCGTCGGCAAGCATGAGCGCGGCACGGTCGCACGCGGCCTCGTAGCGAGCCTTGCGAACGAGCGGGTCGGGATCGCTGTAGGGGGAGGCCAGGTAGATCACGCTGCTGCCCCGGCCGTGACGCGTTCGGCTGTCTTGCCCGTGGCTGCTTCCCAGCGGGCGACCGCTACGTCAACGAAGGCCGGCGAGAGTTCCATCGCGTAGCAGCGGCGCTCCAGACGCTCCGCCGCGATGATCTGCGTGCCGCTGCCAGAGAACGGCTCCAAGCACACCTCGCCCGGCAGCGTGTGCCAGCGGATCGGGCGCAGAAACAACTCAACAGGCTTCTGCGTGGGGTGGATGCCGTCCTGCTCGCCCTGCTGATTGATGTGCCACACGGTGGTTTCGTTCGGAGGCGGCTTGAGCGTCGGGCGGTTGCCCTCGACCCAGCCGTACATGCACGGTTCGTGCTGCCACATGAAGTCGCTGCGCGTCAACACGGCCCGCGCCTTGGCCCAGATGAGTTCCTGGTGGGGGAGCAGGCCCGCGGCCCTCCACGCCGTTTCGACGAGGTCGTGGCGCTTGGTCGCGAACCACTGGTAGACGGCGATGTTGTCCTTGCAGTGCTTGAGCCCAAGGCGCAGGTACTTCTCGAAGAACGCCGCGCCCGTCGTGGGATCGGTGTAGTCGTCCCAATGCTTGTCCTTGACGTCGGCGCGGTTGTGCCAGGACTGCGGGTGGTTGCCGCCTTGGTAGTCCACCAAGTACGGCGGGTCGGTTGCCAGCAGGCTGGCCTTCTCGCCGTTCATCAGCCGCGCCACGTCGGCGTCGTTCGTGCTGTCGCCGCACAGCAGTCGGTGCGTGCCCAGCAGCCACAGGTCGCCGGGCCTCGTGATCGGATCGTCCGGCGGCTCGGGAGCAACGTCGTCGTCTTGATCCTCTTGCAATGCACGGATCGCCGCGTCGGCTTCGGCTGAGATGCGGCGCATCTCCTTGTCATCGAAGCCCAGCGTCTGGAACACGTCAGGCGGCAGCGCCTGCAACTCCTCGGAGAGGCGCACGAAGTCCCACGCCGCAAGTTCCGCCGTGCGGTTGTCCGCGATGGCGTAGCCCCGCGCCTCGGGGCCTTGGAGGTCGGTGGTGATGGCCGCGATGTTCGTCCAGCCGAGGTGCTTGGCTGCGGCGAGCGTGCCGTTGCCGGCCAGGACGGTGCCGTCGGGAGACACCACGATCGGCTTCTGCTGGCCGAAGCGCGCGAGCGAGTCCGCGATGGCCGCGAGGTTGCTTTCGTCGTGGGCGCGGGCGTTGTCGGGGTCGAGGGTCAGGTCGGCCACGGGACGTAGGTGGACGTCGAGGCCAGGGGCATAGCGGGCGATCATTCAGCCATCATAACCACGACCTATGACCGGCGCACGACCCATAAGCGGCAGGCATGGGCCCGTCCGGTGGTTACAGGAGTCCCAACGCACGCCGCAGGATGTCGGCGTCGTACCGCTGGCCCTTCGGGTAGCGCGCTTCGATGGCGTCGATCTCCCGAAGGATCGTCTCTACCTGGCGACGGCCCTCTGGATCCCGGATGGCCTCGCGGGGCGTGCGGCCACCGAGTACGGGTAGGTGTTCGTCGGGCCAGGTGGCGTACTGCTCGGTCTTGACCTCCCGGAGCATCGCGTCGATCTCCGGCCCGGATTCGACGAGGTCGGAGAGCGTGGGCGTGCCGCGTCCCATCTGCGAGGCGAGGGCGTCCTGCATGTCGAGCCGACCGCGTCCCGTGTGGCGGGCCAGAGCGCCGAGGACCGAGGTCACCCGGCCAAGCAGCGTGTCCCCGTCGGCCTCGGACATCGTTTGGATCGAGAGGACGTGTTCGCCAACCGTGATGCTCCCGAGCAGGCTGCGCGAACCGGAGCGCAACACGACGAACTCCACCTCGGGGCCATCGAGGGTCGGCGGGGACTCGCTGCCGCGCATCGCTGCCAGGGCGTCGATCACGGCGACTCGGTCGCCAGGCTCGAAACGCAGCGTGTCGGTCGTGTCCTGGAGTGTGGCCCCCTCCGTGGTCACCAGCTGGGGGAGCGCACCGCCCTGTGCGTCCTCGCAGGCGTCATGCCACGCGCGTAGCACCGGAGCGCCTCCTGCGCCGCGCAGCGTCTCGGGCGCGAGGGGAGATCGGCGGGCCCCGCACTCCATCACGACCCGTTGGGCCTGAACGGTGCTGAGCGCGTGCGGATGGACGCAGGTAGCCAAGGTGAGCCCGTCGTACTGCACGATGCGCGCACACAGCACGCGGCCGACGCTGGCGGATTCCGACATGCTGGCATCCAGGATCTTGCGCTCCATGCCGGTGAGGAGATCCCGGACGGCCAAGCTCCGGCCCGGCCTGGTGGCCAGCACCTCCCAGAGTCCGACCCACGTCGCTTCCAGGGCGTCGATCCACGCGGACTCCTCGTCGGCCAACCGGGAGGCCCGCGAGGCGCGGTACTGCGAGAGCAGGGTGCCGTCGCGTGTCGGGGTAACCGTCGCCAGGGAGGAGAGACCGACCCAGGCGAACGACTCATCGCCGGAGGCTACCGGGCAGGCGTCTAGTGCTTCCGCGTGGGCGTCCGGGGCGTGTTCACTGGTCCAGTCGAGAATGTGACCCACCACGATCTCATCCAGATCGTGTAGACGCCGTGCGCGCAGGAGGTCGGCCCCGGCGTCGTCTTGGGCGAGGCAACACCGCTTGTACTTCTTGCCGCTGCCGCACGGGCAGGGCTGGTTTCGTCCGACGTCGGCCATGGTGGGCAGTGTAGACGGTCTAAGGAACCGATTCGATACTGTCTGGAGCCGCTGCGCGGCAGGATCTCCGCTACCCCTCCAATAACTCCAGCCGCTTCCACGCCTCGCGCTTGCCGATGCCTCGCACAGCAGCCCAGCCCGCCAGCGCCTTCGCCTGGGGCTTGGACTTGCCCTTCTCCCAGTTGTAGATCGTCAGCATCGACACGCCGACGAGGCTGGCGTAGTCCCTGGCTGACAGTTCCAGCCGCTTGCGATCTGCCGCGACCCACTTGGGCGAGAAGCGCACGCCCTCGGCCTGCTCGGCGGCAGGCTTCTCAACGATGCGGCGCTTCTCCTGCTTGCGCAGGAACGCGATGTCCCGTTCCAAGCCTGCGACCTTGCGCTTCAGCGCCGCAATCGCGCTGCGATCCTCGGCCCGGTGCTTCTTGATGGACCCGGTGGCGGCTCGGATCTCCTTGCGGGCGAGTCGCTGGATCTCCTCCTTCAATACCGATGCGATGTTGGGCATGTGCGCTCCAAGTCGTCCCCTGCGCGGACTCTAGTGGATAATCACCAGGAGCCACGGTCTTTGCCAGCCGTCCGGCCGAGAAGAGGCCCGGGCCAGGCGGAGCGGGCATGGCCAGGGCCTCCGTTCATCCGGGACCAGCCGGCGATAGACGCCCTTGAACCGAAGACCCCTGCCGCCCTACGGTGAGCTTCAGGAGGAGCCGTGGAACCCGACCTCACGCCCTACACGTCCGTCACGCCTGAGCTCGAGGAAGCTGAGCGGGATGCGTTTCTAGCTGCCTTGAGCGATGCGACAGAGCAAGGCCAGACGCTCGCACTCGCCTGGGTCCAGCAGTTCCAACGGATGCGCGGCATCATGCAGCTCGCGATGGCGGGGATCATCCGGCCGGGTGTCGAGGATGGCGAAGTGGGCTTTCAGCTTGTCGAAGAGTTCGATGAGGAGGGGCTGGAGCGGATAGTGCAGGCGGGCTTGTTCGTCGAGGAGAAGGACGGCCCTGGCTTCGACGACCCCACGCGCAGCTAGTCATCGGGGGGAGGTTCACGGCCCCTGCACGGAGCCCGACGCTCATGGATCGGCGCGCTGGGCGCCACCACCGCTCGGTGCTAGGCTCGCAGTCATGCCGCATCCGCGCACCATCCGCGCCTGGCTTCGACGAGGGAATCTCGTTCTGGTTCTCCTGCTGGTCGTAACAGCGGCGACCACGTTCCCCGTCGAGCGTGAGCAGGCGCCGCCTCTTGAGTACGGAAGGGGGGAGAACGCGCGCGACGTGTCGGCCGTCATCACGCGCCCCGTGGACGACCCGACCGAACTGCTGGCGTTGGTCCACCGCTTCCACCCACACCGTGAGCCGCCGCTCCGAACGGCGCCCCAGGCGCCCACAGGCGCCACGCGACTGCCGCTTCGTGCCTTCCAGGTCGCCATGGTGGTGCGGCTCGGGCCTAGCCGAGACACGCTCATGCTCAAGTCCAAGGACCCGTCTCGGGCAGAGGCTTACTTCCTTCGCGGGAGAGAGCCAGATGGGGACGCCAGGGTGGTCAAGAGCCGCTACGACGGCAACTACGGCTACTTCCTCGTCCAGCGCGGCGCTGAGACCTTTGAGTTCAAGCACCGTTTCGATGAGCCCGCACGGGGCAGCACGGTCCGGCTTGTTCGCGCGGCGCCGGTCGTCGCGGCGCGCAGCACACCCAGCGCGAAGAGTCCGGCGCGCGCCGGCTCGTCGGCGCGCTCGGCCACGACACTCAAGGGCCTGCCGTTCTTCGGACGCGGTGGCGCTGTCGTTGGCTTCCGCGTCACGGGCGTTCGTCCCGGGAGTTGGGCTACCCGCTTGGGACTCAAGCCTGGGGACGTGATCAAGGCGGCGGGGCCGGAAGGGGTCAGGGACGCCACCGCGTTCAGGACTCGACTGGCGAGTGGATGGGAACCGAGCGACCTCGTCGTCGAGCGCGGATCCGGTGCTAGGCGTGAAACGCTGACATTGCGCGGAAGCTAGCGAATATCCGCTGATGGCGCGTGCATAGTTCCGTGCGCAAGACGCGCCGTTGCTGAATCTCAGCGCACTCTCAAGAGTTCTCCACAATCGCGGCATAGTACGCAGGGGCTGAGTATCCGTCGCGCGATCTTCCCCGTTGACCGTGCGTCTCGGTGTCCCTAGCCTCGCCATAGGCAGTGGCCGTAGACCTGTCGCTGCTGGGGAGATGAAATGACTCGACGGATCCGTGCGTATGTTCCCTTCGTCGTCGTAACGGCCATTGCGCTGGGGGCCGCCCTGCTTACGGCCAACCCCACCGGGCTCGAGGCCGACCTCACGGACCTTGGGAGCAAGATCCCTACGGTGCGGAAGTCTGCCATCGACAAGCTCTCCAAGGGCAGCGGGCAGGTCCGCTCCTCGCTCTTGGACGAACTGGACAGCGATCGCTCGGCTCTGACGAAGGCCAGCATCGCGGCGGTCGTGAAGAACCTGGGCGTCACGAACTCGAACGCCACCGCCCTGAAGGCCTGCTTGGAGAGCCGCGACTCGGCTACGCGACACGCCGCCATCGGGATCCTGGCGACGGCCAAGCGAGGCGACCTCGCGCGCGGCAACCTGCGCAAGATCCTCGGCGACAAGAACGAGGCCGCCGCCCTCAGGTGCGGCGCGGCCATCGCGCTGGGCTCAGGCGGCGCCTCGGCGCGCGACGCCCTGCTCGACGCCGTTCGGGACGAGAAGGCGCCTTCCAGCGTGACATCGGCCGCCATGCGTGGCCTAGCTGCCTGCTCTGACAAGGGCGCCGCGGACATCAAGGTGATTCTCGATGATGCCAAGGCGGACCAGAGCCGTCGCGAGGAGGCCATCCGGGCCTTGGTGGCCGGGGACTCGAAGGGGCCCGACCTTCTGAAGGTGACCGTCGCCTCGCCCACGATCTGGGTGCGCCAGGCTGCGATCGAGGCTCTCGCCTCCACCGGCCAGAACTCCTACGCGGCAACCATCTCACCTGCGCTGGCCGATCCGGTCGCTTCGGTGCGGCTATCGGCTCTTCGCGGCGTCATCGACACGAAGGGTGAGAAGACCTACCGCAAGGGGATTGCGGCCCTCTTCGCGGACGCTGACGCGCGCGTGCGCGGCCTGGCCGCGCGCAGCGTCGGCCGCAGCAGCGGTGACATCGCCGCCAACGTCCAGGCGGGGCTCCTGGGCCTGCTGGGTGACGCCAACTTCCACGTCCGGTACGAGGCCGCCATGGCCCTCCTCGCTCACGGCAATAAGGGAGGGCTTGCCACGATGCAGGCCGACGCAGTCTCCCTCAACCAGTCACAAGCCGCCCAGGCGCGCCATGCCGCCGCGCGCATCCAAGGCCTCAAGTAGGGCTCCGTGGGAAAGGTGCAAGCGATGTCATCCAAGCGCAAGAACGAGACCCTCGAGACCACAGCCTCCAAGAAGCGGGGCTTCGGCAAGCTGACGGTGCTGCTGCTGACCGCGTACGTGCTGTTCTGCATGGTGCTGATGGCGCCCCCTGGCACAGACGCAGCCACGGTTGTGACGGGCCCCAGCTCGACGGAGACGACCGTCCGGGACGACGGCACGGCTGCCTACGTGCTCAGCTCCGGCAGTTCCCAGATCACGGTCGTGGATCCGTCCAACGACACCGTTCTCTACACGATTCCGCTGACGGGCATCCCCGCGAACGCGGCGCAGAGCATCGACTGGAACGAGAGCGCTCTGCGCCTCGTCGTGGGCTGCAACAACGGCATGATCCTCAGCGTCGATCCGGCGCTGAGCACGTTCGTGACCCTCGTGAACGCGCCTGCCGCAAACTACGCTCTGTGCCGGGCGGAAAACTGGACCACGGCTTCGACCTTCGCGTGGGCCTATGATTCCAACACGGGCTGGCTGCATCAGGTCTTCAACAACGGCACCGTCATGGCCGTCGCCGCGCTCCCCGTTGGCACGGGCAACGATCTGGCCGAGAAGACGTGGGATGCAAGTTCGACCACGATCTTCGACGGCTATCTGCTGATGCTGGGTACGAGCGCCACGGGCTTCGTGAACGTCGATGTGTTCGATCGCTCGACGATGCTAACGAGCCCGCTCGCGACCTGGAATGCTACGCCCGCGAACGGTACCGGCATCGACTCCATCCTCGGCCCGGACTGCTACGTCTCCTGCAACGCACCGGCAGGCACGCCCGGCTACTTGATTCACCTAAACCTCGGCACGTTCCTCTTCAGCGTGACTCCTACGGCTACCTACGCCGCCGACACCGCGACGGACGTTTCGACCGCAGGCCAGTTCATCTCCGTCCTCACCACCAACGGACCGGGGCCGGCCGCAAAGCTACACATCTACGATGCAGGCGACCCCATCAACGTCCTCGCGGCGGCGTCTGTCGTAGTGAGCGCGACCACCAACCCGAACGGCGGGCTCAGCACGTGGGCCGGCGAAGGCACCATGGACGACATCTACTCGATCTACACAAACCAGGGATCGAACGGCGAGTCCAACAGCTACGACGATCTCCGGGACGTGATGATCGAGCCGACGCCGGGCACCGTGACGTCAAACCTCTGGCCCGTCACAACTCCGGCAGAGGTTGGTGCGCTTGGGCAGGAAGCCATCATCTGCACCGAATGCCCCCCGCGAGACGCTGGCGGGAGAGGCCGCCTGGCAGGCATCCCGGGCGGTGTCGAGATTGCCTACAGCGGTTCCGAGCGCAGCGTTCAGTACGCGACGGGCGAGGAGATCTACGTCCAGCCGCTCTTCAGCGTCCCCGGCGTGGGGCTGGATCTTGAGTTCAACCTGACCTACCGGTCTCGTCGCGACTTCAACTACCGCTACGGCCAGGGCTGGTTCCTAAACCAAGATGTCCGCCTGAAGACTGAGACGAACGGAGATCGCACGTACCAGAGCCCCTACGGCCGAATGGACACGTACCAACTCCAGCCGGGCGGCGCCTACATCTCCCCGGCGCACTACGACACGACCCTCAACACCAGTGGCTCGACCACGATCACGAACCGTTTCGGCAAGGTGCTCGCATTTGACGCGAACGGCTACCGGACGTCCGAGGCCGATCGGTACGGCAACACGATCTCCTACACGTACCAGAACGATCAGTTGACGCAGATCACGGACACGGTCGGTCGCAACTACAGCCTGAGCTACGACGCCTCGGGCCGCCTCACGAGCGTGACAGACTACGGCGGCCGTACGTGGTCGATGAAGTACGACTACCTCGGCCAGCTTCGGTATGTGAGGACTCCGACGAGCACGCAGTTCCCTCAGGGCCGCAAGCACTGGTTCTCCTACTCCGGCAACAACCCCCAGGCTCGCTTCCGGTCCAACCAGGTCCACGTCTGGAGCGCCAAGGGTGAGCGGATCCAGACACTTAGCTACAACTCCAACGACCGCGTCTCGAAGGAGGCGATCGGGCCCGGCACATACGACTTCAGCTACGACGTGATGACTCAAACGACGACTGTGGTCGATCGGTCGGGGAACACCAGCAAGTGGACCTTCGACTCACTGGCTGTCTTGACCCGCCTAGAGCGCTTCACGAAGGGCCTCCGTGTTGGCGAGCCAGCCAGCTACGCGACGACATACGGCGTCGGCGCCAACGGCATGGTGAACACGGTTGTCCACCCAGCCGGAAACCGGACCGAACTCACGTATGACGCCAGCCTCAACCTGACGGCTCTGCGCCTCAAGGAGACCAACACGGGCACCAACGGGCCGACTGACATCATCTGGAACTACCAGTACACCGGCCCCTACAACCAGCTGAGCCAGACCGTTGATCCACTCGGCAACGTCACGAACATGACGATCGACGGCTCAGGCAACAGGACGCTGGTTTCCAGGCCAACGGTCACGAGCCCAGCGACGCAATCGATCTCCGAGTCCTTCACCTATGACGGGCAGGGGCGAATGCTCACCGCCACGGACGGCGCCGGCCAAGCTGTCGCCCTCGCCTACCACACCACCGGACCACAGACGGGCTACCTCCAGTCGGTCACGAAGGACCCGCTGGGCCTCGCTCTGACCACGACGTTTGCCTACGACCAGTACGGCAACGTGACGTCCGTGACCGACCCGAAGGGCAACGCGACAACGGTCACGCTCGACGCTGAGAGCTTCGTTACGGAGATCACTGCCCCGGCGCCGCTGAGCTACCGCCGCAGGGTCACCTACGACGCCAATCGAAACGTCACGAAGCTCGAGGTCGAGAACATCGACCGCAAGGGCGTCCAGGACCCCACGACGCCCTGGATCCCGACGACATTCGCGTACGACGAGATCGATCGACTGACTTCAACGACGGTCAAGCTCGACGCCAGCACGGACGCGACGACGACCTACGCTTACGACGGGACTGGGTTCGCGACGGCAGTGACGCACCCCGAGGGCAACAAGGACGCGGTCACGTACGACGAGCGCCTGCTCGTCTTCCAAGTGACCCGCGGTGTGGGAGCGACCGAGGCCTCCACGACGACGTACGACTACGACGTCAACGGAAATCTGCTCAAGGTGACCGATGGGCGCGGCAATGCGACGGACTACGCATACGACAAGTTCAACCGGCGCACCAAGATGACGAACCCGCTAGGGCACTACGTTGACTTGGCCTACGACAGTTCCAGCAATGTGACGAGCGTGTCGGCCTATGACGTCTCAGCCGTATTGCAGGCGAAGTCCGTACGGCACTTCGACGAACTGAACCGCACGTGGAAGGAGGTCCTGCACCGCTTCGGCCCTGGAATCCCCACGACCTTCCCGACAACGACGATCACGCGAGACAGGGCCAGCCGCATCACGCAGGTCAAGGACCCGCTGAACAACTCCACCAGCTACACCTACGACCTAGCAGGGCGCATTGCGACCGAGACAGACGCCATTGGCAACAAGATCACGTACACGTACGACGCGAACGGCAATGTGACGAAGGTCGCTCAGCTCGAGGTCCCGGCCACAGGCGGCAGCGAGACGTTTGTCACGGACTTCGAGTACGACGCACTCAACCGACGCACGAAGATGCTTGAGGTGGATCGCCTCAACTCGTCGAACAAGCTGACGACGACATTCGAGTACGACAGCCGCAACAACTTGGCATTCCGCACCGACGCCGAGGGCAATCCCGTGCGCTGGAGCTACGACCTGGCAAGCCGCCTCACGAAGCACGAGCGGGCCCTGCAGGTCGGAGCACAGATCGACATCTTTCTCCAGTCCCTTGATGAGACGGTTGCCTACGACAAGAACAACCGCGTCTCGTCCGAGACCGACGACAACTTCAATGCCACGGGCTACACGTACGACGCCCTCAACCGACGCACGAAGATCACATACGCAGACACGAAGGCCGTCTCGCTGACCTATGACAAGAACAGCAACCTATCCACCAAGACGGACCAGAACGGCAGCGTCATCACGAACGTATTCGACTCGCTGGACCGCCTGACGTCCCGCTCGATCGTCCGGGGCACGGGGGTGCTCGGCACATCCGCCGAGTCCTACACCTACGATGCACTCGGCCGAGTCCTCACGGCAGTCGATGACGATTACCAGGTCGAGTTCACCTGGGACTCCGTCGGCAACACACTCACCGAGAAGCAGGGGTACACGGCCATCGGCCAAGAAAAGTGGAAGACGGTCACAGCAGCCTTCACGGACGCAGGCTCGCTCTCAGGTATCACGTACCCGAGCGGCTTCGGTGTTACGCACACGCGAGACGCGGTCTATCGGCTGACGGCCATCTGGGACCTCGTTGCCCAGGCGAACGTGGCCACCTTCCAGTGGCAGGGCCTGGGCCGGATCTCCCAGACCAACAACCAAAACGGGACCGTCACCGAGTACACCTACGACGGCTTTCGCCGAACCGCCTCGATCGACCACACGGTCGCTGGCGGGAACACGTTCCACAAGTTCGACTACGCCTACGACAAGGTCCACAACCGCAGGATGGAGAAGAACACGTTCTCGGCTACGTGGATCGCGACGCTACCGGCAGCCGTTCAGACGTTCCTCAACGGGCGCAACATCAAGGGCGACGTCTACGCGTACGACATGGCATACCGCATGGTGGACGCTCGGTATGACGTGGTGAACCCCGCTGCTGAGGTCACGACGCCCGGAAGCCAGACCTACGCGAGGCTTGTCCAGTACACGATCGACGGACTGGGCAACCGCAGTCAGGTGGCCACCACGGTTCCGCCGGCCACGCCGACCACGGTGTCGTACGCCTCAGACGTCGTGAATCAATACACGGCGATCGGTGGCACGAGCAGGACGCACGACAGCAATGGCAATCTGAGCGACGACGGCACACACAAGTTCGTCTACGACTACGAGAATCGACTGGTGGAGGTGAAGGCCAGCTCGACGAGCACGTCCATCGCCACCTACAAGTACGACGCGCTGGGTAGGCGCGTGGAGAAGTCGGTCGTAGCTGGTGCCAAGACGCGATACATCCTCTGTCGCCAGCAGGTGATCGAGGAGTACGACGGGACCGGGGCCTGGCAGGCCGAGTACGTCTACGAGGACGGGATCGATCGCCCACGTTCGATGAATCGTGCGGATGTGTCCGACGTCAACGGCAACAGCAATACGACGGAGGTTCTGAGGTTCCACTACCACCAGAACGCGTTGGGCAGTGTGACGGAGGTATCGCAGCCCACGGGCGCGATCGTGGAGTGGGTGACCTATGACGCCTACGGTACGGCAGCAGTGCTTGACATGAACGGCACGGCCGGCACGCAGAGTGCCCTCGGCAGTCCGTACCTGTTCGCCGCTCGGGAGTGGGATCCGGAGTCGAACAAGTACTACTACCGTGCGCGAAGCTACGACCCTACCACCGGGCGTTTCATTCAAAGGGACCCATTGGGTTATGTGGATGGCATGTCCGCATACGAGTACGTCCGGAGCTCGCCAGTGGATCGTCGAGACCCCATGGGCCTTGAGTCGACTCGCCTCAAGGAAGCGAGGGACGCACAGAGGGAGAGCGGCAAGTCAAGGGAGGCGTACAGGGAGCTCAAGCGCGAGGCGCAGCGACAACAGAAGCGGGCTGAGATCGACCTCAAGTACTGGGAGAAGGAACTCGCAGAACTCAGGGAACGTCGCGGCAGAGGATGCGACCGAAGGAGATGGAGCGCGGAGGACGCAGCCAGACTCAAACGGCTGGAGGACATTCTCATTCCAGACGCCAAGGCTCGAATCAAGAGGCACACAGCCGACTTCAAGCGGTACTCGAAGGCGCACGACGACGCGAAGGAAGCGGACCAACGACTGCGTGAGAACATCCGCGAGATCATGGCGGACGAACGAGACGCCGAGGAAGGCATAGCCGGAGACATCAAGGACGGCCTAGCTAGTGCGCTTGATTACGGGAAGGACGCGATCATGGGGCCAGCCCACGCAGCCGCATCTCTCGTCGAGTCTGTCTCTCCAGCAGGTAGCTGGGGAGAGCAGCTGGGCCGAGAGGCTCGACAGGCCATCGAGGGCGCGGCATCGAACTCGACCGTCACCAAGATTTCCGGCATGGCCTATTCAGCTGCGTGGGGGGCAGGAGGCGGTGCTAGAGCCGCGACGACGCGAGTCGCTCACTTCACGGATGACGTCGGGGCCGCAGCCATCCGGGGCTCCGGACACTTCCGAAAGGGCACATACGTTGCCAAGGCCAGTGAGGTACCAAGAGGCGCACTCCCTCGTACAATCGAGAAGTTCCTGGAGATCGCGCCGGGCAAGGGAGCCCGACGCTTCGACTTCAGAACGTGGAAGTGGAACCTCAAGGTTCCTGCAAACGGACTCAAGACCAGTGGAGGAGCATGGCAGCGGCAGCTTCGTCGGGCAGTGAAGGTCCCGTAAGCGCCGGAGACCTTCCGGAGGCATGTCCGGGGTGCGCCCAGGTACTGGCTTCGGAACATCGCCGGCCCCATCACGCGGGATTCGCAAACGAGGGTTTTCTGTACTGTGACCGCGACGACACAGTCGTCACATTCAGCACATTTGACGAAACATACACACGCATCGTGGGCGATAGGCACCCCTGGGGGCTGGACCGCGCGCAGCGTGACCGCGTAGAAGCGAGAGTGTTGCCGTGTCCCTGTGGAGGTCGTTTCAAGTTCCAAAACGCCTTGCGCTGCACGAAATGTGGGCACAAACTCAGCGGCGGCATTGGCGAGACCATCTACTGGTATGGACTGGCGAGAGTGGTCGAGGTGGGCCCCGGAGCTTCAATCTGGCGCCCCGGCCACACAGCATAGTCTCTCGCTGCTGCCTCGCGGTCGGGAGGCCGCCGCGGGCGCGTTGCTCAGTGGTGCGCACGCAGCCCCGGCACAACAGCAAGGGCCTGGGTAGAATCCTCGGCACCAACAGACCTGTGTCGTGACCAGGGGGAGGCACCGTGGCGAGCAGAGTACACCGCACACGCATCCGCGCCATCATCGGCGCAATCGCGGCCCTACTACTAGCAACCAGCGCGGTCGTGGCCCGGGATGCTGAAGCGAAGGGTGAGAAGAAGAGGAAGAGCATCTCCACCCTGCGCAAGGAGGCAACAGCACATGAATTGGACGAGTGGCCGGGCCGCGCCTACGCCGCCTACCTGGAGATACGAGAACGGACACGCGCCACACCAGACCTTGAGGTGGACCTCACTCGGTGCGCAATCGATTGCTATGCATTCCGAAAGGCGCGCTCGCACGCCGAATCTGGACTGAGCCTCGCAAGCGCGACGCTCAAGGCTGGGGTGAAGTCGAAGCTACGGCGGCGGAAGCTCGAGCGATCCAAGAAGTACCTCTCAGACGCGCTGGCCTGGACTACGAGTCAGATCGCCAAGGAGAAGGAGATCAAGCAGAGGGTCACAATGGAACTGGTGCCTGCAGTGCTGGCACTCTCGGCCGCCCGCGCGAGCAAGCAATCTCTCAAGACGTACTTTCTGCCGACCAGTGAGTTGCGCGAGACCTTCCGCACGAAGGGGTTATACGCGATCTACGCCAACGACGTAGTCACGATGAGTCTGATCTACCAGACACGCGCGGAGGCGGACCGCAGGTTCTCTGCACTGGAACACCTCTGCAACAACGCAGCGAGGAAGTGGACCGCCTCCAGGGCACGGCCGGATGCTTCAGCGATCGCTGGCTCTACAACGGCAGCGTGGGGCGACGCTGCGCGCAGCACCGAGCCCAAGGAAGACGGGCACAACTCGATGATCCGCGGACTTCGCTGGGGATTCCCGCTCCGAAAGAAGGCCGAGACCCTTTGGCCCGCGAAGGCGCAGATTGCGTTCCTACACTTGAACACCTTCTCTGCATCCGAACGCCCAGACCTATTGCTTCAGGGGTTCAAGGGCAGCGTCTTCGTGGTGCGGCTCGGTATGGACACCACGGCGCTGGCGCCCTAGGGGCAGCGGCCCACAAGCTCGAGCGGCTGCTTTCGGTGCGCCGTAGGCCAGCTTGACGCACGTCAGCAGCGCACAAGATGCACCTCCCCCACGGCCGGCGGCAGACTCGGCCATCTACTCAAGCTGCGCGACGCAGGCGCAGCACGCGCGAGCGCCGATCTCCTCCAAGGTGCTAGACTTCGAGACGACTGCGCCCCTGGGCGTCGTGTCGTCGCCCCGCCTGAGTTCCGCAAGGACCGCTGAGGGCGACTGCGGCGCGATGGGTGACGGCGGGCTCCCGGCCCGCTTCGTCGTCCCCGCCGTGCAGTTCCGAGTCCAGGTTGGACCCCATTCCATACCCCTGTTGCGAACCGAGAGTCCGAACGCCTTCATGGCGAACGCAACGAATGGACGTCTGCGAGCGTGCCGAAAACAGAGAGTGTTCCGCACCTGGGGTCGGAATGGGGAGCCACTCTTCCGCTCGCGCCGTTTTGGCGCTCAGAGAGCCGCGAGACACGCGGCCCCGAAGCACCGCCCGCAAAGGCCAGAACTTCGCGCCTGCGGAAACGCGCCCGTCGAACGCCGCGCCGCGTCCGACACGTTGCTTAACAGCGCGCCTCTCGGCCGATCCTCTCGAACTCTCTGCTGATTGCCGAGAGGCGGCGCGAGTTAACAGGAAGGGGTCGGGGTGGGGTCCATTGCGGACTCGAAATAGAGTCCCCTGCGGCCCCTTCGAGTTAAGCGCCGTGTCGGGTGGTTCGAGTCCTGGTCGGGGTCCATTCTGGGTG
>JAJDEN010000021.1 GCA_029259775.1 Planctomycetota bacterium
GGCCTCGAGAAGGTGCAAGGCGAATGGGACCTGCTCTGCACCGCCCACAACCTCAACAAGATCTACAAGGCGCTTGCCTGAGAGCCGAGGCGCCTTCGCGCGGCGACCGACGCCAGGCTATCCAGGAGGCTGGGCCGGGGAGCGGCCTCGTAGAGGGGGCCGATACTCGGACAGGCTCCTAGCCCGAGACTTCGACGGAGGCGGTTTCTCCTGCCCACATGCTGCAAGGAGCACGGCCGCTGTGACCAAGCACAAGAGCGACAGACCATGAAGCTTGGTGGGCACGATGTTCTCTGCTCTCCCCACGACGTCGAGTTCCCGTCTCGTCCGTCCCGCACTGTGTCTAGACCATATCAGACAGGACGGGGCAGGCGCTCGCGCACCTGCCCCATCTCAGCATCCGCGAAGGCCTCTACGGGACCGTGATGAAGAAGTAGTGCGCCGGTAGCGTCGGGCGCACCGCGTCGTTCACGATCAGGTCGTAAGCCTCACCAGGCGTGGTCCCCGCCATGGCGATCGTGACGTCGACGTCGTCGGGCCGCGTTGCCCCTTCCGCAAACTCCAGAACAAGCGTTTCAGTCCCCGTTCCGGAGATCGTCAGGTAGGTGCTCGAGCCCGCCGGCCCCGTTGCGCTGGAGAACGTCACGCCATCGGGCGCGTGGATCACGAACTTGCCCTCATCTCTCGAGGCCATGTCGGACAGACTGATCAGCGTGCGCGTGGCGGCGAAGTCCGACGTGCGCACGTGAACCGGGACCACGAGATCCGAGACTGTGGCGCCGGGGTCGCTGATGGTCATCGTGTGCGTACCCACGACCGCCCCCGCACTCACCTCGAACGTCCCAACCGTAGCGCCGGGAGGAACGATGTAACCACTCGTGAGAAGAGCCTCAGAGTCCATGCTGGCGTCCGAGAAATCGACATCGAAGCCGATCCCACTCGCGAAGTCAGAGACGTGACGCGAGTGGAAGACGTAGGCCAGCTTGGAGCCTGCCGGCATGTAGATCGCCGGCCAATCGGCGACGAAGGCCTGCCCGGCACTCTCGAACTCGAGGGTCTCAAACGTGCCCCCGGGACCGCTCAGCGTGATCGTGCCGTCCCCTGCAATTCCGGACATGTCGAAGTCAAACTCAATGGAGTCCTCGCCCACAGGGATGACGACGCTCGAAGGCAAGCTGCCGAAGATCCCGGACGGGTCGGTCGTCGATATCGTTACGGTGGTCGCTTCGGTCGCGATGTCATCGAACGGGTCACGACGCACCCTCACCATCACCTCCTCGCACGCGCTTGAGAGCGCGACGCGGGTGTCCTCCACCGTGTCACCCGGGTCGGCCGGTGCGAGATCCCGGTGCGAGATCCCGGTGCGAGATGACGCGCGCGAACAGAGCCACATCGAGGATGGAACTCAGCGCTGCGCAACTACCGTCCGCATCATACGACTCCACGAGGTCATTGTTCTCGTCGCGAACCTCAGCGGTGATCGTGAACGCTCCTGCAATCTCGCCTACGATTGGTGTGGTGACGAGCGAGGCTCCAGCCGGAAGATCCAACTCCGACGGCATAGTCACGGCGCCCGAAGGAGTCACACTCAGCACGACTTTCCACATGCTCGCGGTGGGGTTGGTGACGTTGCAAGCGAGCATGCCTGCGCGGGAATGCGAGTCGCCCGAGAGCCCCTTCGGCAGCGCCGCTACACGAACGGACGTCGCGTAGCGAGAGCCCACTCTCTCGAAGCGGCTGGGCTGGCTCTGGCCACCGGCCCAGATCACGGGATCGGTGGGCTCGCGCGGCAGCGCGACGTAGCCGTAATCCGCCCACACCTCCTGCAAGACGTGGAAATTTGAGAACGACGTCTCAGCCGTGGCTTGGTTCTTGATGCCGTCGGCGATGAGGATCTGCTTCACCTGCGAGAACCACTTCACGGTCTTGGTGACTTCTTCGAATCCCTCGAACGGGCCAAGGGGCACGACGAGCGTGGGATCTTCACCGCCGATGATCGGCTGGTCTTCGCCGTGTGTCACAGTGCTCGAACTCGCGTTCGTAGTCGAACTGGTGCCGCCGATCTCGGGCCCATTCGCGCTCACGCCCACGCTCGAACCGCCTGTCCTGCTGACCGAGACCGTGTGCGACCAACCCGTACCTGTCTTGTAGAGGGCCTTCGTCTTCCACTTCGTGATCTTCTTGTCAATGGTTTTGGCACGGCCAAAGTTGTCGATCTCCCGATACTCCTTGCCAAGGCTCTTGTAGTCGCGCTGGTGAACGACCTCGTTCTCGAACCAGAGGTACACCTGGCTGTCGTCCTTCTCGACACTCACCGTGAGCTTCGTGTGACTGATACCCATGCCCTGGACCAGGCTGCCATCCCGCCTCACCCCAGGTGTGGCAGGATCTAGACACCGGCCATCACCCCCCTCGTCGGAAATGTACGATGTGCTCTCGACGCTGCCGCCCCGGGCCCAGACCCACACGTGGTCAGCGGCGCCCTTCGTGGGATCCGGCTCCCCCGCGTTGCCCTGTCCGTACCGGACCTCCTTGGACTTCGTCCTGTCGCCGCCCTGGTCGGACGCGTCCGTGTGCGTACCAGACTCGCCGCTCTCCTCGGACGATCCAATCGCGGAGCCGTGGTTGGCGGTGTCGGTCTGAGAGGCTGAACGGGTCATGCCGGATACGCCCGGCACGGGATCCGCCGCGATCGCAACGCCACAGAGCAGGGCCAGTGCGACGGCAACCACGGCGGCCATCCGGCAACCTCGCCCTGCTTCCGGCGGCGCCGACTGCCTTGACTCCAATGAACTGTGACCTCTCATGGTTTCTCCTCGATCAAGTTGCGACACGTCCGACTCGCGCACCATCTGCGGTGCGGTTCGCCCCCATGTGTCGCGCATGACCGCGGCGCGCGCAACGGCCCTCCCGCGATCGCAACGGGCCGGCAACGATGCATTAACGGTCCGTTAGCGAATGATAGTGCGGCGCCTGCGTCACAGATGTCTCGCCACGGCGTACACACCTCTGCCGTCGACGCACCCTCGACGGCACAGCGCAACAACGGGATGACGGCCTCGCTCCCTACCGACCTTGGCAGGATCGCGGAACTGACCTAGGGGAGGTGAAGTGTGTTTGTCTAGCGCATCTTGATCGCGCATCAGAGCCAGGGCCTTGCTGATCGAATGACGCGGATCCTGCGTACAGGGCGTGAGCGCTATGAGATCGAGTCGAGCGCGGACAGCCGTGGCGTGTTGCCCCGGATTCGCCAGTTCAACCCGCATGCCGTGATCGTCGGCAATGCGTTCCGCGGGGGGCCGAGCGGCCCTGAGATCTGTACGCGCATGCGCCGGATGGAGGAGCATCGGGACGCGGGCGTACTCGTCGTCGCGGATCGGATGAAGTCAGGGCAGGAGCACAAGGTCATCCTGCGAGGGGCGGACCTGTGCCTGCACGCGGAGGGCCTCCGGCCCGACGTCCTGCGTGAGAACATCCGCGAGCTGCTCGACGCCGTACATGAACGCCGCGGCCTCATGCTGCAGCTGGGCGCCCTGCGCGCGTGTACGGACCGCCGCATCGCCTGGCTTAGCGACAAGGAGCTGGAGATCAGCCCCATGCAGTTCGATGTCCTTGCGCGCCTCCTCCGGCAGCCCATGCGCACGCTAGGCCCTCGTGAACTTCTTGGCTACGGCGATGCCATCAATGGCGTCGCCGCGCGGCGTGTCGCGCGCGTGCATATCTGCCGGCTGCGCTCCGAGCTCGGCTCCCCGACGGAGCTGATCGAGACGGTGCGTGGCCGAGGCTACAGGCTCCGGTTGCCTGAGGACCTTCCGCCGCAGGACGGCTAGACGGCGCACGCCGCCAAGGTCAGTGGGGCAACATGCGTCGAGTCACGGCCCGGCCCATCCAGAAGCCCGCTGCGGCCAGGGCCACGTTTCCGGCTCCCGCGATCAGGAGCATCGGGCCCGGACTCTCGAACCACCACGAGACGCAGACAAGCCACCAGGCCCCCGTGGCCAGACCGCCCAGGCTGGACCCCACGACGATGATCGCCCACACGGCCGTCTTCTTCCTCATGGACACAGCCTACCGTCGCGCTTCGATTCGTTTGAGGGCGATCACAATCTGCCGAGCGATGCCATAGCCATCCGTGCCGAGATGCGCTCGGTGGTAGACGAGTCGCTCCTTGAGCAGCTCATGCTCCCGTGAGTCTGGGTCCGCCAAGTCCGCCAGGACCATCGCGCAGTACCGGGCCGTCCACCCACCCTGCTCGGCAAGGCCTCGCCGAAGACTTGGGAGTGCCGCCTCCCCTACGACCAACAGTGCCTCGCGAGCAGGCTCGAAGATCTTCTCCTGTGGACCGTAGTTGAGCGCGCGAACCAAGACGTCGCAGGCCCGCTCATCCGCCACCGCGTGCGGGATCAGGAGGAAGACCGCGGCCTCGCAACCGGGTCCGCGCTCGCGTATCGCCGTGATCAGTTCCTCCGGCGTCGATGTGAGGTGATCCGGGCCGCAGGCGGTGAGCAGCAGGAAGGCCAACGTGGGGGCAACCCTCGCGATCCCATCTCTCCGGCGCGGTCGAACGATCATCATGCCGATCGCGAGTGTATACGGCAACTCCGGGCCCACGCCACGTCGGCCGGCGGAGGCACTGCGTTGGCTGCCGGGTCCGGCCCCGACCCGCCCTACTTCGCCGGCTGGAACGTGTAGGTGATCTTGGAGCCCGGCGCGGCGAGGCGGAAGTCCCCCGACTCGACCTGCAGGTTCACGTAGCGCCTGCCGCCCCACACCTCGTGCTTGGCCTGGGTCTTCGTGATCTTGCGGCCCGACACGTCGACCTTGGGGAACGCCAGCTTGCCCGTGAGTTCACGCGGCAGCGGCACGCGCGCATAGACGCGCACCTCCTTGAACGGGACCCCGGACTTCGTCGGCAGCGTGTTCACGAACGGCCCCAGCGCGCGCCGCAGCACCTCGACCTCGATCGTCACGGCGCCGGTCTCGGCATCGAGCTTGGCGCTTGTCTCCTGGATCGGCTTGGTAAGCGGCTTCTTCAGCGGCTTGTAGGACGGATCGCCAAGCAGGATGCGCGAGGCCTGACCACGCAGCATCACACTGTAGAAGCTCTTGTTCTTGGCCCTGCCGGGAACGTACCGGGGGAACGTCTCGTAGGCCTCGCGCAGGCTCGTGAACACGAGGCGGTACTGATGCCCGATCACAGCACCCAGCGCCGGCGCATGCGCGCGGAAGTGCTCCCACTCCGCCCCCGCCATCTCGCCTCGGTCGCCGTCGAGTGCCGCCAGCAAGGCGGTGGCTCCGGCATGGATCCAGGCGAGGGAAAGGACATCCGTCGTCTTCAGCTCCTGCGGAGCGCCGAAGATGTCGTGGTACATCGAGCGCTCGAAGGTGCGTGCGCACACACCGTTGAAGCAAGCGCCCGAGACGATCACGGGATGCTTCGGCAGCGCGAGTTCGGCGACTTGCGAAGCGCTCAGGCCCTTCACGACGCCGCGCGCCGTGCCGTGGCCGTAATGGAGGAAGAAGTCCCACGGACGCAACTGCGCGAGGCTCCGAGGCGTGCCGACGTCCTTCGCTGCCGTCCCCCCCACCTGATCCTTCGCCAGGATGCGTGCCGCGAGGGCTTCGAGGTCCGTCGCGTCACGCGCCAGCATGTAGCCGAAGTGGAAGTCCGGCATGGGGTCGTCGTCGAGATCGCGGCAGAGCTCCAGCATCGACAGTTGGAAGTCGTTGTCGACGACCGTGGTCTCGACGACGATCGCCACGAACTCAGCACCCTGCTTGCGCAGTGCCTTTGCGGCCCGCTTGACGTCACGCCCCTTGAAGGTCACGACCTCGGCCTTGCGTGCCTCTTGCCACGTGGAAAGTGCCTTGCGGAGCGCGTGCCCCTTGCTGAGGTTGGTGAGCATGACGACCTTGCCGAGGCCGTCCGCGGTCGGGTAGCCCTCGGTGATCTGGATCGGCGGCGGGCCGGTGCCGACCTTCATGAGCAGGTCCTTGGCGGCGGCCCGCTGCTTGGAGTCCTCGTTGTTCGCCACGGCTTCGAGGAGCTTCGTCGCGCTCTCGAGATCCGGCGGGGACGCGGCGAGATGGGACTTTGCTACGACGATGCGCGTCGGGTCGGCGAAGTCGTCTTTCGGATGGCCGCGCAGGAACTTCATGCCGAGGTCGATGGCCTCGGCGTGGCGACCGGCGTGCATGTGCGCCCACGCCCGGCAGTAGAGGATGGTGCCGCCCTTGACGAGCTTGGACGTCTTGAACAGCTTCGCCATCACGTCCAGGAACGCGAGGCGCCGGTCGGGGTAGCGCGCGCCGTCGACGCGCGTGAAGGTCCAATGGTTGAGCACGTCGTAGGACGTCGCGAGCTTGGGGAGCTTCCACCCGCGCTCGAGCCACGTGACGAGCACGGCGAAGGTGCCCTTCGCCTCGGGGTAGCGCTTGAAGAGTCGCGTGCCGGCCTTCTGGGCCTTGGCGGCGTCCTTGGCTTCGTCGTAGGCGCGGAACGCGCCGACGTGTGCGCTGAACACGCCCTTCCCCTTGGGGTGCGACTTCATGTAGGTCGCAAAGAGCCCGGCGGCCTCGACGTGCTTGGCGTCCACGCGCAAGCACTTGGCAGCTTCGAAGTACGCCTCGCCATCGGTGACGACGGGGTGTTTGGCATGCTTCGCGATCAGGTCGCGCCAGATGGTGAGGGCGCGGTCGTGCTGCTTCTTGCGCTGCAGGCTGCGGGCCTTCTTCGCCTGGGTCTCGACGTCGTCCGCGGCGACCGCAGGCACGCACAGCAACAGGATCAGCAGTATCAGTACGCCCGTCGCCCTACCTCGCATCGGTGCATGCTAGCCATCGGTGAGGTTACGGAGGTACGAAGTACGCAAAATCAGGATATGGTTCATGATCCAAGGTGAGTCAGGACAAGCCGCAAGCACCCGATGCGCATGCCGCACGACCCCGACGCCGTTGCACGACTGCGTGAGCCGACCGCAGAGGAACCTTGGCGGGTCCTCGTCAGCGGATGCATGGCGGGGCTCGCGTGCGGTGTCGACGGCACGGACTACGGCTTCGGCAACGCCATGAGCGATTTCTTCGGCCATCCGCTCGTCGAAGCGCGTCCCTTCTGCCCGGAGGACGCAGGCCTTGGTACGCCCCGTACCTGGCCCGACATCCACGGCGGCGACGGCGAAGCGGTGCTGCGAGGCACGGCTCGCGTGTTGGACGAGCACGGCGCGGATCTGACGGAAGGCATGCTTGTCGGCGCCGAGGCGATGGCCGCCTACGCCAAGGAGCAGCGTGTCGACTTCGCCGTGCTGATGGACATGAGCGGCGCCTGCGGCAGCCAGGTCATCTCGGACGGCTGCCGCTTCGATGACGATCGCCGTTATCAGCGCGGCGTGGGCGTCGCCGCGGCGCGCTTGCTGCGTGACGGCGTTGCCATCGTGAGCCAGCGTGACTACCGCACACTGGAGTTGCTCTGGCGGCGCCTCGATCCCTCACGCACGCTGGACGAAGCGGCGATCGATCACCACGAGATCGAGTGGTACCGCGACTACTTCGATGACCTCTAGCGTCCGATGACGCGCGGCTGGGGCTGGAGCGTGGGCCGGGCGCCGGGCTTCGCCGCGGCACGCGGATCCTTCGTGTTGACGCCGCGGGTGCGCATGACGTGGCTGTACCACTGGCTCCACGCTCGGGGACCGGAGCCTAGGCTGTCCTGCTCGGCCTGGGTGAGCGGCCGGCCCTGCACCTTGGCTCCGTAGGAGATCAGCAGGTCGCGGATCACCGACTTGCTGTCAGGCGCCACCTCGCTCAGCAGGCGAATGACCTGCGGGAATCCGCGCGGATCGCCCTGGCGCTCGAGCGCGGCGGCGGCGGCCCAGCGCACGCGCATGACCGGGTCGCCGGCGAGCACGCGCAGGTACTCGAACGAGCCTGGGATGCGCAGCGCACTCAACACGCGCACCGCGTGCAGGCGCGTGATCGGATCGTGGTCGGTGACGATGGTGCCAATGCGGCCGAGCAGCACCTGCTCCTGCGCCACGTTGACCGGGATGTTCGCCTGGGCACGAGCGTCCATGATCTTGGCGAGCGCCAGCGGCGCATAGCGTTTCGAGCTGATCGGCACGTTGGGCGATACGCGCGCCACGATGATGTCTTGCGGCGTGTTCGGGTCCGCGCGCACGCCCAGCGCAATGAGCACATTGCCGACGAGGCGCGCATCACGGTCGCCGAGCCGATTCACGAGCAGGCCGGTGGCGCGCGGGTTGCCGGAGAAGCCAAGCGCGCTGACAGCAAGGTACTGGGCATGCGGTCCCAGCTCGCTCGTCGTGGCGCGCTCGAAGGTGGCGAAGTCCGCATCGACCTCGCGGCGGATCTGCGGCTCGAGCGCCTCGGCCTCCGGATTGCGACCGTTGGCACGCAGGTCGTCCCAGCGCTGGATGAGCGCCTCGACGCGCTGCATCTGGGCCATGTGCGGCTGGACCCGCGGGTCCTCGCTCGGCTTGAGGGGAGCTTCCTGCCGCAGGGCCGAGAAGTCGATCGGCTTCTTCTCGTCGTCGCTGGTGCAGCCGACGAGCAGACCGACGGTGAACATGCCGGCGGCGAGACCGAAGGTCAGGTGAAGGTGGTGGCGGCTCATGAGGCTCCCTGTCCGGCCCCTTGGACGTCGGGCGCGCCCTCGGCCTTGCGGCTCTCTTGCTCCCCCGCCGAGGGGGCCAGCAACTCGCTCAGGCGGGCCGGCATGCGGCGCGGGCGCCCGTTCTTGTCGCAGGACGCGAGCACGGTGTGGCCCGTGGCCAAGCACTGGCCGTCGCGCAGGACCTCGTACTCGAAGCGGAGCCTGACGCCACGGACGTCGGCCAGCTCGGTGCGGATCATGAGGTGATCGTCGTAGCCGGCGGGCACGAGGAAGCGCTGGCTCGTCTCGACGACCACCAGCAGCGTGCCGGCATCCTCGAGTTCGCGGTAGGTGGCACCCAAGGAACGCAACAACTCGGTACGGCCCATCTCGAAATACACGACGTAGTGGCCGTGATAGACGAAGCCCATGCGGTCCACTTCGCCGTAGCGAACGCGTACCGGAGTCTCGTGAACCATGCTCGGCCTGCCCATCCATTCGATTATCGGGGGGGAGGCCCGGGTGAGCCCCGATAATCTGCCAGCCGCATGGACCTCGTCGCCCCCACCACCCCCACGCTGCCCGCCACGGTGCCCCAGGTCCAGGCACGGCGGTCGCCGTTCGTGGCCGCGGTGCTTGGCTGGCTGATGCCCGGCTTCGCGCAGCTCTACGTGGGCCGGCCGGGCAAGGCGCTGCTCATGCTGGTCGCCATCGGAAGCCTCTTCTATGCGGGTCTGGCGCTCACGGGTTTCACCTGCGTGAACCCCCAGGCCTACTCGCTGGAGTTCGCTGCGCACGCCCTGCTGGGTGGACCGACGGCCGCGGCCTACCACCTCACGCAAGGCATCGAGCTCGCCGAGCCGATGCCGTGGTTCGAAGCCGGCCGGCTCTATGCGGCCGTGGCCGGCCTGCTCAACGTCGTGGCGATCTGCGACGCCCTGGGCGACGTGATCGACCACAACCGCAAGGTGGCTGGCCAGATGGTGATCCGCCAGCGGTTCGTTCTCGAGCGCGAGGCCGAGATGGCACGCGCGCTGGAGGCGACGCAGGAGCGCGAAGCCCGCGAGCTCGCCGCAGCGGACGCGGCACGCATGGCGGACGAGACCGCTTTGCTCTTCGGCGCCACGGCGTTCAGCGAGCCGGGCTTGGAGACTCTGTCTGATGGGCCGGCCGCCGAGACGGCGCCCACGGAGCAGGACGACGACCTTGGTCGCGACGATGCAGGCAGAAGCGATGCAGGCAGAAGCGATGCAGGCAGCAGCGAGCCGAGCAGCGATGGGCCGAGTGACGAGCCGACTGATGAGGGGAGGATCGGATGAGCTGGTCTGACCTCATCTGGCTGCCGCCCGTCATGATCGCCGTCGCGATGGTGCTCGGCGCAACGGGCCGCCACGGCGCCCGTGAGGTCACGCGCTCGATCGTGCACACGTTCATCGCGCTCACGCTCGGCGTCGTGATCGTGGGTCTCGTGATCCACGTGGTGGCGCAGGTGTTTGCGTAGGCAGACGACGCGAACCACAGCATCGAGCATCTTGATGCAGGGGCGCCCGAGCCAGCACGCGAGCTGGCGAGCGTGCACGTGCCCGCCTACCCCCAGTGGGCCCCGGGCGACCGCAGGTCGCGTGGGAGGCGCGGGGTAGCAAGAGGATCGGCGGCCGTGTGATGGTTAGGCCCTCAAGAAGCCGACGCCTGGTAGACGCTGCACGCGGCCGTCGAGTTCCAGCGTGGTGAGCGCCGCGGCGACCTCTGCCGCACCCAGGCCCGTGCGGCGGCAGAGCTCGGCCGCGTCCACCGCCTCGCTGTCGTCGAGCAGATGCCAGAGCAAGGCCTCCGGTTCTGTCGTCGGCGGCCCGCGCAAGGCATGGCGCTGAGCGCCATCCAAGCCGAGCACCTCCAGGATGTCCTGCGCGCTCTCGCACAGGGCGGCGCCTTGGCGTAGCAAGCGGTGACAGCCCGCCCGCCCCGGGCCAAACACGCTGCCCGGCACCGCGAGGACCTCGCGCCCGAGATCGAGCGCCAGGCGCGCGGTAATCAAGGCACCGCTGCGCGCGGGCGCCTCGACGACGACGGTAGCGCTGGAGAGCGCGGCCACGAGACGGTTGCGCCGCGGGAAGTGCCACTTCTGCGGCGGCGTGCCGGGGGGATGCTCGCTGAGCAGACCGCCCGTGGCCGCGACGTCGTCCTTCAAGTCGGTATGGGCCAGCGGATAGCCGAAGTCGATGCCGCAGCCGAGCACGGCCAGCGTCGAGCCCGCGGCTTCGAGAGCCCCCTCGTGCGCTGCGCCGTCCACACCCACGGCGAAGCCACTCACGATCCAGAGTCCGGCTTCGGCCAGGCCGATGGCGATCTCGCGCGCGACGCGCAGGCCGTACGGCGTCGCGTCGCGCGTCCCCACGACGGCCACGCCGATCGCATCGGCCTCCGGCAAACGCCCGCGCAGGTACAGCGCGCACGGGGGATCATCGAGGCCCTCGAACGCCGTGCGGGGCCACGCGTCGTCGGCCGGCGTCACAACCTCCTGCGCTGCATCGGCCGCAGCACGCAGCACGCGTGCGGGCTTGACCCGCGCGAGCGCACGCTGGGTCGCACGGGCGCGCGCCTGGCCCATGTGCGCCGCGAGCGTCTCGACGCTCGCGGCGAGGATGCCGGGCGCGTCGCCCGCGATGCGTAGGAGGTCGGCCGTGCGCACACGCGCAGGCAGGTCGGCAAGGGCGAGGCGTAGCCAGGCCGCACGGGCGTCGTCGTTCGTCACACCCTGCTACCGCGCGAGACGGCGCGGCGGTCACACGAGAAAGCCGGTCACGCGATCCTCAGCGCACGGCGTTCCAGATGTAGCCGTCCTGACCAGGGACGCCCAGCGCGAGCGCGCCCGTGATCGTTCCCGGCGTCGTGAATCCAGCGTCCGGGGCAGGACCGTTGCCGCTGCCGGAGTACGCGGCCGCATCCGTGGAGACCACCTCGCCGCTCTGGTTGACCATGTAGGTGCGCTGGCCCGACCCGCCGTGGTCCGTGGGCCACGCGTAGCAGCACCAGGTGACCGCCGCGGCCTCGGGGTCCACGTCGCTGCCGGGAGCGAAGCCAAGCTGCGGCTCCCCCACGCCGGCCCCGGCGTCGTCGGGCAGGTAGATGCGGAACAGGTAGCCGCTGGTGCTTGCCTCACCCTGGAGGTTCAGGTCGCGGAACGCGGAGGAGAGGACGGCCGGCACGAGGAGGCTCGCCATCCGGCCCGCCGCACGCCCGGAGAGTTCGACGAAGCCGCCGTACTCGCCCGTGCCGTCCTCATTGGTGTCGACGCGCGCCCCCTGGCGGAACTGGGCCTGTGCCGTGGTGAGCGTGCGCAAGGTGGAGATCACGGCGCTCTCGTGGGCGGCGGACTTGGAGGACACCAGGTTGGCGACGACGAGCGTCGCCAAGATGCCGACAACCGTCAGCACGATCATCATCTCGACCAGCGTGAAACCTCGTCGTCGATCGGGCATTGGATCCATCCGCGACATGGGGCGTCGTTCCCCCTCTGAGACCATCGGTCCACGCGCACAGCGGCTGCACCCCACAGAGCCGCGGGCGGCGCAAAACGAGAAAAGGCCGCGGCGTGCGCCGCGGCCCTTTCGTGCGCTCCGGCCGAGGCCGGAACGAGACCCCGAAGGGTCGAAAGCTAGTTGACCTGCTTCCAGGTGTTGCCGTCCTGGCCCGCGACGCCGATGGCGACGGAACCCGTGATGGCGGCGGTCTGGAACGCGGCGTCACCAGCCGGGCCGTTGCCCGTACCGGAGTAGTTGCTGTCCTCAGCACCCAC
>JAJDEN010000022.1 GCA_029259775.1 Planctomycetota bacterium
GCTTCACACGCAGGAGGTCACAGGTTCAAGTCCTGTTGCGCCCACCATTCGTTCCGCCGGTCTCCTGCAGGGACTTGAACCTGCGACCTCCACGGTCGGTGTCTCTGGCTTCGCCGCTCGCGCGGCTCCGCGGGGTTCAAGTCCTGTTGCGCCCACCATTCGTTCCGCCGGCCTCCTGCAGGGACTTGAACCTGCGACCTCCACGGTCGGTGTCTCTGGCTTCGCCGCTCGCGCGGCTCCGTACCGGCCGTCAATCCGGCAAGCCCCAGAGAACCCAGGCCGCCCAGTAGTACGGCTTCTCCCACTTCTTCTGCTTCTTGATGAACTGCTGGGCCTGCTTGAGCGCCTTGGCCGCGGGGAGTCCTTTGGTCTTGCCGTCCTTCGGATGCCACAGTTCGTAGAACTTCACCATCAACGCCTTGGTCGCCTCGTCATCGACCTTCCAGAGGGAGCAGATGACGCGTGGCGCGCCGGCCAGCATGAAGGCGCGGGTAAGCCCCGCGATCCCCTCCGTCTTGAAGATCTTGCCGCGCGCCGTGTCGCAGGCTGACAGGACGACCAGATCCGCCGGGATACGGAGGCGGCTCACGTCAAGGCACGTGAGGAAGCCGTCGTCGATCTTGTCCGCCGTGAGAGCGAGCGAAGAGAACGACGGCCGTCGCGGATCGACCAGACCATGGCAGGCGAAGTGAACAGCGCGCCAGCGCTTCTCCGTCAGGAGTGCCTGCCGGACGCCGCTCTCCGTGGCGTTCGGGCCAAGCAGCGTCGTGTCGCTCACCGCACGCACCTCGGCACCACTCGCGGGGAGCGCAGCCAGCCGGGTGATGCCGCCGCCCCGGTGCATGGCGATCGCGGCCCGGTGGACGACGCTCCCGTAGTCGGGATCCCCGACGCCGAGTACGCGCTTGCCTCGCAGCGCACGGTCCTCGCGCAGCAGACCGTAGGTCGTTCCTGACGGCACGAGCGCCACGGTCCGGTTCGGGAAGAGCATGCCAAACGGCAGATAGGACATGCGCCCCATCGGTGAGATCAGGACCTTCTTGACGTCCTTGCCCAGCGAGAGGCTGCCGGCGAGATGAGCACGCAATCCACCAAGCACACCCATGTCGAGATCGGTGTCGTCGCCGAACAAGGCATCGCAGCGATCGCCCAGCTTGATGGAGGAACTGATCGTGAGCGCGCGCGCGCCGTCCTTGCGCACGACCAGCGCGTTGACGACGTCGTCCCACGCGTGCCAGTACGAGATGTACGCGTCGTGCGGTCCCAGGTGGCCTTGGATCGTCTTCAAGTCGTCGGGCTCGGGCAGGGCGACGGCGGAGGCGGACTTGGCTCGACGCTGGATATCCGCCACGGTGGCCCGGAACCCGTCGCGCGCAGACTCGTAGGTCACCTTCGCCTTGCGGATGGCGGGTAGACGCCCGCGCGCGCGGGCGCTCCGGTACGCCTGGGTCGCCGCGCGCAGCCGACCGCGCGCACCGTAGAGACGATCGCGGTAGGCGGACGGCAGCGCGGAGAGCAGGGCTTCACGATGCACGAAGGCTTCGCGGAGGGAACTCGCACGGCCGCGCTCCATGAACCACGCCATGAGATCCGGATCCTCGAGCTGGCCGGCGGCGCGGATGCCCATGTGGTAGATATCGACGTGCTGATCGCGCGCCCCGCCCCCCTCACCCTCGGCGAGGCCTTCGGCCATCTCGTCGACGACGACCGCCGCCTGGCGCGCATGCACCAGGCTGCTAGCCCAGTTCTTGGCGCGGAACGCGATCCGGGCGAGGTACGTCTCGCCGCGGGCCCACGAATCGAGGTGCCGGATCTCCTTCGCCCGCTCGGTAGCGATCGCGAAATAGCCCGCCGCGGCCTGGTCCTCACGGCCCTCGTAGTGTGCGCGACCGAGTTGGTGGAGGAGGTCGGTAATCGCCGCTTCGTTGCGAACCGGCTCCGCGCGCGCCAACGTCAGCGCCTCCCTCAGGTTGGGCAGCGCGGCCGTGGCCTTGCCGACCCTCAAGGACAGGTTCCCCAACTGCCTCAGCAACTGTCGCAGCTGGATGTTCGCGCTTCCGGCGCGTGCAAGTTGCACCCCGACCCGCGCGTGGTCCATGGCCTCGTCGTCACGGCCCAGGTTCCCTGCCGCGATCGCCAGCGAGTGCCTGTAGGCCAGCGTGTCTTGCGTCGCGCCCTTCGCCTCGCTCTCCTTCAGCAGGTCCACGTAGGTGGCGTGGGACCTCTCGTAGGCCTCACCAGCATCCTCCGCGCGACCGAGACCCTGGTACAGGACGCCCAACCGGCCGTACAGGCTGGCAATCTCGGGCTTGTGCCCCTGGCGCTTGCGGATGGCGAGCGCGTCCTGCAGTGGTTTCAGGCGGCCCTGAAGGCGCCCTCGCTGCCCCTCGACGAAGGCGAGATTCTCGAGCACGCTCGCCTCGCGATCCTCGTCCTGCAGGTCGCGTAGGTGACGCACGATGAGCCGGTAGTAGCGCGCGGCTTTCGTGAAGTCGCCACTGGCCTGCGCGGCCCAGGCCACGTGCTGGAGCGTCACGACATAGGCGATCTTCTGGTCCCGCGTCGTCGGCGTGGGCACCACCGAGAGCGCCTCCTCGATGTAGCGCAGACCCGTCGCGTAGTCATGCAGATGGGCGTGGATGTGCCCCACCGCCGTGAGTTCGTAGGCCAACCCCGCCGGATCGCCGAGCGTGCGCTCGATCGCAAGCGCCGCTTCGTAGTCGCTCTTCGCGTCTTCGAGCCGCCCCGCGAGCTGCCGCATTTGACCGCGGTTGTGCAGGGACAGGGACTCCTGCGACTTGTCGCCGATCGCGCGCGCGAGGACCAGCGCGCGCTCGTAGAAGCCCAGCGCCTCCGCATGGTCGCCGCGGCGATGGTGCGTGTCCCCGACCTTGCGCGTGGCCCAGGCCACATGGCGCTTCCAGCCGATCGCTTCGGCCGCCTTGCGCGAGGCTTCGATGTCCTTCTGCGCCAGGGCAAAGCGGCCCGCCAGGTAGTGCGCCCACCCCCGCTGATAGATCGCGCGCACCGCGGCCACCGTGTCGTCCCCCCCTTCGCGGCGCGCCTTCACATACGCGGGGAGGTCCTCGACCATCTGGCGCGGAGCCGCCCTCGCGTAGGCGAGGGCGGCGTCGTACTCGTCCCGATTGCAGAGCGCGGCCGCGACACGAAACGCGTCGGGCTTGGTGCGGGCGGCCAGCGCAGCAATGCGCGCCGCATCCCGCTTCGCGGCGAGCACGGCATCGGCTGTGGCCTTGACCCCCGTCGGAAGCGGCGGTGTCTTGCGGTCGTCCGCACCCGCAAGGGCGAGGCAGCCCAGCACCAGACAGATTGCGATCGCGAAGCGGACCATGCGGGCAGCCTACCCGATCCGCGCGCCGGTACCGAGCCCGGCAGGTTCCGCCGAGACTCGCGGTACGGGAGCCTACCGGCCGTAGGTGAGTCCGAGCGCCCGACGACCGGTTCTCTCGCTGATCGCTGCGTAGTCGCCGTCACGCAAGAGAAGCGCACGATGTAGTCCTACCCAGCTCATGGCGGTGCTGGGAGCACGTTGAACCGCCACCGCATCTCAGCTCGGCATGCACGATCACAGCCAGAGCCCGAGCCCTGCACCCACGTAGCGACGGCTTGAGACCGTCCGCGAGTCCTGCCTTCAGGGACATCCATCGCGCGAGCGGGTCCGGGAACCCCACGAGGTGCTGAACGGGTCGGGGTTCGGTCGATGGCGCGCTGCAAGACGTGATGCCAGACACCGGGGCCGACGCATCGATGACGCTGCGCCCGCCCGAGGGAGATCGCCTCAGCCCGCCCAGGGTTCACGAGTTCCGGCGGAACCTGCCGGGCTCGGTACGGAGGGCCTCATGCCCCCCCATCGCGGACACGGCTGCGTCGGCCGCCTCGAGCAACAACGGAGCACCTTGCGGGCGTTCGCCCACGAGACGCACACGCGCCGGTGTGACGTGGACCGCGAGCGGCAACTGCGGAGAGGTCAGCGTCAGGCTCTTGGCCTCGTAGCCGTAGTCCAGCGTCCAACCAGGCGGCTCGCGCGTTTCGATGGCATCGATCAACCCGGCGACGTCGATGTGCTGCCCCACCGTCAGATCGAGTCCATCGAAGCCGGATCCGAAGGCCTGGGCAAACGCAGGCGAGGCGAGGATCGCTCGCGTCCGCACGCCCTGGATCGTGCGCCGCAGACATGCACCCCCCGGGTCACCGGGGTCTTGCTCGACCACCAGATGGAACTCGAAGTCGGGGGTGATGATCGAGGCACCCTCGGCCTGGACGGTCACGCGGAGTTGGCGCCGCTTGTAGCCGAGCTTGGTGCGGAGCGCGGCATGGCACGCCTCGATCTCCTGCTTGACCTCCTCGGCAGCCAGCCGGCGGACGAAGGCCGTGGCGCCCGAAGAGACGGAGTCCGGTACGCGGTGCCCGCGCCTCCTGTCGAATCCCGGGAGCGCGTCCGCCCGGCGGAAGGTCTCGCGCCATAGAACGGGCAGGGGGCTGGCAGGGGACGGGGCGGGCATGACGAACTCCGTGGTCAGCCTAGGGCCAGCCACCATCCTTCCCTCGGAATCCTTCGCCCTGTGGATACGCGAGACGCGGAAGTGCTGAACCGGGTTCCTGGTTCCCGCAACTGCGGCTGCTCGGTGCCGTGTTCACCGGCCGAGTCTGTATCCGATGGGCAACGTCCCGGCGACTACGAACCTGGCGCGGCACCTCTTGGATCGGTAGCCCTCGCGGCGTTCGTTTCGGTCCGCTCGTGAGATGAGCAGTCGGGAACCCCTCGTGCGCCACATCGGGAGCGAGACGATCAACGACAACCTGCACGAGGCTGTCCTGCCTCTCGAGGTCGAGCAGGCAGAGCGCGAGCCGGACGCACCGTTCCCCGACACCGGCGTCGTCATCAAGCGAATGCTGGACGCGGGCGTGCTCCTCGGGACATCTGCCTGTTGAGGCGTGCGGCTGCGTACGAGCCCGCCTTCAAGGTGCTCTACGACCCCGGGGCCGTCGAATCGATGACGCTGGGCCACGCCGCGACGTCCCGAGGGAGATCGCGACCGCCCCCGCCGTGGTCACGAGTACCGGCGTAGACTTCCGGGCTCGGAACTCCGGCACGCCGCATCCTAGCGCCGTGCGTAGATGCCGCTGTTGTCCTTGGCAAGCTGCTCGAGCAGCGCGGAGTCACGGCTGAGCGACACGCAATGAATCGCGATCCGGCGCCGACGATTGATCTTTTTCGCCTGGCGGAGAATCTCACTCGCGAGTTGATAGCGACCGCCGTTGGGCTCTCCGTCCGAGAGCAGGTAGATCGTGTCGACATCCTTGGCAAGGAGCGCCATCTCGAGGGCGTCCCACAGATTCGTGCCGTCACCGGGCTCGAGCTTGCCGAGCCACGTCTTCAAGTCCTTGCGCGCGCCGGACCCCAACGTCACCAGGCGCGGCTTCCACGGGTGGACCGAGGTCTCGAATCCGATGATGTTGATCCGGGCGCTGTCATCGAGCTTCTCGATCACGCCGGTGACCTCCTCGACGGCTCGCTCGAGCTGGGTAAAGCCGAGGATCTCCCCCTTGGCGTCGATGTGCGGCGTGCTCATCGAGCCCGACTGATCGAGGACGAACACCACGCTCTCGGTGTCCACGGGGACACCGTAGAAGGTCGAAGCGTAGCGACCCTCGTCCTTCGCCTCGGGCGACTGCGGCACCTCCTTCGGCACCTCGAAGGTGGCCTCCTCCTTGGCCCACCAGCGGGTCCAGACGTCCAGATCGTCGTAGAAGAACTTGCCCGTGGTCAGGAACAGGGTGTGTGCCACGGCGTCGCGCACGCGCCTGTTCTTCTCGTTGGCGAGAGCCTTCAGCAGCGGCGGAATCGCAGCCTTGAGGCGCGCGCGCCCGAGGCCTTCCACCGCCGCAGCGCGTACGCGCCGGTCCTCATCCTTCAGCGCGGCGAAGAGCACGGGCGCCGCCCCCGGGTCGCCGTCGGCGCCGGCCGCCTCCACGACCCCGAGACGCCAATCCCACGTGCGGTCCTTCATGCTCTGCAGGAAGAAGGCGGAAACGCGCGGATCCCGGAAGCCCATGCGCGCCAACGCTCCCACGGCCGCTTCCTGAAGATCGTCGTTGGCAGCCTTCTTGGCCGCGACAGCGAGCACGGGCTCGACGGCGGGCGCGTGGCGCATCGCACCCAGCGTCCTCGTGACGACCTCCAGGATGTGCGCGTTGGTCTCCAGCTCCAGACGGGCCGTGAGTGCTTGGGCCACGGTCTTGTCGCGCACGGCGGCGAGCAACTCGACGAGCCGCTCCCGGTCCTCCACGCGGAGGTGGGCGACGAGCCCAAGCGCGGCGGCGACACAAAGACCATCGCCGCGCCGGCCCAGGATCTCGACGAGCTCGACGCCGAGTTTGGGCTCGCGCAGTTTCTTGGGCACGGCCTTCAAGGCCAGCCGGTGTACCTGCGGGAAGCCCCAGCGCATGGCGTCGTGCAGCCCCAGCGCCTTCAGCCGCTGTGACCCCTCCGCGATCGCGGCGAGCACCAGCTCGTCGAGCGGCGGCCGCGTCTGGTAGTGCATCACAGCCTTGTAGAGCGCTGCAACCCTCTCGGGGTCGAGTGCACGAGACAGCCGCTTGGTGAGTCTTTCGAGGGCCTCCGCCGTCCGCGAGTAGCCCATGTGCAGCACGATCGCGTCGATCAGCTTCGGCTCCTCGGCTTTCACCAGGAGCTGGACATACAGCTTGTTCCGCTTCTCGTAGCCTGCGGCATGCAGCGCTTCGACGGCCGCAATCACGACCCGGAAGTCCTTGTCCGACCGGGCGATGCGCGCAATGCGCGTGCCGTAGCTGGCAAAGTGTCCGGAGCCCATCGCGCGCACGATGGCGGCGCGCACGTCCCCGCGCTCCGCCTCCTTGTAGATGCGCTGCAGGTACGTGAACGTCTTCTTCGTGCCCGCGTCCCGTAGCGCATCGAGATGTCCCTTCAGCACCGGGTTCATGCTCGGCGGGTGGGGTCGCGCGAGATAGGTCTGGTGTTTCGCCTTCGCCTTCTTGAACGCGTCGGGCTTCAACTCGTTCTTCTGCCCTGACGGAGGGACGTCCTCAGGCTTCCACGGCGGACGTCGCGCCGGCGGCACCTGGACCGCCGCCTGGAAGGACACGCGCTGTCCGGCCACGCCCTGGACATGGCCGATCCAGCCGCGCTGCCGGAGGCGGAACGCACGACCGATGCCGACTTGGTCGAGCGCGCCCTTGGCCTGGTTGACACGCAGGTCGCCGTCGATATCGAGGCCTAGGCGATCGTGCTCCGCGTTGCCGTACACGAAATCCACGTCGCCATCGAGCAGGACGACGCGCCGCAGGCGCTCGCCTACGACAACCTCGCCCGCTCGATGTGCCCGCACGCGCAACGTGACGCGCGCGACGTCGGCCAGGGGGCCTTCGGGTACGGTCACCTCGCACGGGAGGGAGGGCTCGGCGTCCTTCTCGTCCAAGGGGTGGCGCACACGCACCGCGGCGCGGCGAACTTCCTCTCCATCCACGGCAAGGAGCGGGGTGGGCTTCTGGTCCCGTAGGTCACCGTCGAAGTCTTCGTCGAGCCACAGCAGCGGCGCTTCGCCGCCGCGGATCGCGATGAGTACGTGGCGCTTCCCGACGATCTCGACCCGCCCGTAGCGCGTCGGATCCTCGCCCTCCAGTGGCTTCACGCCCTGTGGCGGCTTGTCGCCCACGTCGACGTCACGGGAGGGGTAGTCGAGGTCCGGGTCGGTAGCCCACGTGAGTTCGACGGCAAGGACCTCTGCTGCGTGCGCGGGAGCGAAGCTTGTAGCCGCGAGTAGCAGAGACAATAGAAGCAGCAGGCCGGAAGCCGGCGCGCGGGGGGGCGTAGGAGTCACCGCGAGATCGTAGCGCCGAGCCGCACGGCGTCTACCACGCTGCCCGATCGCCCCAGGCGCGATCTGGGGCCGGGCGCACCAAGAGCCGCGCCGGATGTAGGATGGCCACTCTCGGAAACGGGCCTACTCAGCGTCGGCGAACATGTCGGAGAGGTCGCGCTTGTTGTCATCGTACATCGTGAACCAGTCGTCCACGGAAGCGCCGTAATTCTCGTTCCCGGTGAGCTTGCCGAGCATCTTGGGAAGGATTGGACTAAGCGCAGACCATCGGCTGCGGGTCGCCTCGCCGGAGCGCAGTGCGCCGTAGCTGACCCCATACTGGCCCTTGGCGCCCGGCTTGCTCTTGCGAACCGACTCGACGACGGCCGCGAAGATCTTGGCGCGATGCGACTTCACCTTGCCGAACTTGGCCAGGCTCGAGAGCGCCATCGCCGCGGCGCCCATGTGTTTGGACTTATTGAGGATCTTGAGCAGCCCGGACACAAGGCACCCGGACGGCACCTCGCCGGCGACGCGGATGGCCGTCCGCAGCGTCTCGTCGGCATCCTTCGCGTTGGCCTGCTTGAGGTAGGGCCTTACGTGCGTGCCGGCGTCGGAATCGCGTGTCTGGCCCACCGCCGTGAGGAAGTCGGCGTTCAGCTTGGCATTCTTCATTCCCTTGGGAACGGAAGCCATGAGGCCCAGCACCTTCTTGCGCAGCGCCTTGTGCTCCTTGCCCTCGGCGTCGGCATGCAGCTTCACGGCGGCCTTGAGGTCGCCCTTGAGCGCGCCCATGTCCTTCTCTTTGCGGTTGGTCTTGACGCGGTTCTTGAGCTCGGTGTAGCGCTTGGCCAGCGCTGCGGCGTCCTCCGCGGCGCTGGCTACAGCCGCACCGATTGCTAGGACGGCGACGAGCGCCCATGCCGAAGTCCCGCGGAAAATCACGACCCAACCCTCATTAGCACCTTTGAAACGTACCCGAAGGCGCGGGTTCCGGGCCAATTCACTATTTTTTTTCATGCGGCACCAAGTCCGGAAGTATCAGCCGAAAATCGTGACACGCCAGCCTCCTAGCCGCCGTCGGCGAGGCCCAGCGGCCGGTTCTCTAGCTGATCGCAGCGTAGTCGCGGTCACTCGTGAGAGGCGCACGTTGGAGGCCGACCCGACTCATGGCGGCGCTGGGAGCACGCCGAAGCACGGCCGCGATCTCGGCACGGCGCACAGGACTCGCCGCGCTGAGAGGCGTGATGCCGTACACCGGGGCCGTCGATTCGATGACGCTGAGCCACGCCGCTACGTCCCCGGGAGATCGCGACAGCCCCGGCAGTGGTCACGAGTTCCGGGCGAGACGGCCGGGCCAGGCACTACGGAGTCGTCCAAGCCATCGTGTGCACGAGGGTCGGCAGCGGAGCCGCGAGTGCGCAGTCCAGCTCCGCCGCGGCAGCTTGGTTGCGCACACTCACGATGTAGGCCCCCGTCGGCATGATCGGCACGGTCGCGGTGACGCACGTTGACGCCTCGTTGCCCGACGCGTCCGTCGCCGTGATCTTGAGCAGGTAGACCCGCCCGTCACCTGGGTACTGGCGTTCCGCACGAAGCCGGAGGCTAGCGGGCGTCGTGCCGATCGCATCCCCTGGCCCCACGTCGGCCTCGTCGCTGAACACCTCGACCTGCATCAAGATCGGGCCACCGGAGTCGTCGGTCGCCGACGCGGAGAGGCCGACCGGCAGGAGGCCGCGCCGCGCCGGCCACAGCAAGCGGCGCACGATGTTCGTGGTGATCACGGGCGGCGTCGTGTCGGACACGCTCGAGATCGGAAGGACGCCCATGGCGCCAAACCCCGCGGTCATCTCGATCGTCGTCACGAGGCTGCCGTCGTTCTCGCCGGTCCAATTGGCCGCGTTGGAGACGCGCGCGAGCCACGTTGCCTTGTCCGCGAGACTCACGGGGCCGCTGTAGTACGCGTTGTCGAACTCGTCCCCGGGGGAGGGTCCGGCGCCGACGGCAACGGCGTTCACGCCATCGGTCAAGCCAGGGTAGAGATCCGAGCGGCTATCGCCGGAGGCTCCGGTCGACCCGGTCCACTGCGTCTGGTCGGTGTTCACGGCAAACACGAACGTCGGGGCGGCCGCGTTCCCGGTGAACACCGCCAGCTGATCGCCGAAGGTGCTCATGGTCATGGGGTTGTTGCTGCCCGTCTCGGCGGAGCCGACCGTGACGTGATCGGGCGGCAGGCTCTGCAGATCCACGACGAAGATCGTCCCCGCTGGCACGCCGCCGGCCGGGGCGGTGTACTGGATCAGGCCCTCGGTGCCGTTGAAGTTTCCCGGCACCTGGATGTTCCACGACGAGTCCGTGAAGAAGATCACGTCGCCCGGATCGAGGTCGATGAGGGGAGCCCAGCTGAAGCCGTCGTCGCTCCCGAAGCCGTTGGTGTTGTCGCCCGCCACGCCCAGCACGACGATGTCCCCCACGCCGATCGTGGCGGCGTCAGCCTCGCGCACAGGAACGGCCATCAGGGCCAGACTGAAGAGCAGCGTACAGGCGAGCGTGCGATGGACGTTCATGGTGACCCCAGGGAGCGACCGGTCGGTGTCGAGGGATGATACCGCGTCGCGCCGGCGGGTGCGGTGCCGTGCCGGCCCTGGAATGCGGTACCGGAATGCGGTACCCGGAATGCGGTTCCAGGTCTTTTCCTACGGTCTTCCAGCCCGCGCCTCATCAGGCTTTCCTGCCCCTGCGCGGGTAGTGCCACGGGGTAGGCCGCGTCGAGGAGAGTCCCGAGGAGCTGCGCCACCCGTGGAGCGTGGGCGTCGTCGTTGCGTAGGGTGCGGCGCGAAGAGGCACGCGTGCGTCGACTAGTCCATCTCCAAGGCCGAGACGTCCTCGCGCAGGCCGTCGACGGCGTCCTGCAGGGTCTGAGAGACGTCCGCCAGTTGCGCAGACGAAGCGGACGAAGCCTGCGCGCCCTGCTCCACCTCGCGTAGGGAGGTCTCGATCGTCTCGCTGCTGGCGGACTGGTCCAGGACCAGCTCGCGGATCTCTTCGAAGCTCGCGCTGAGCTTGCCGATCTCCTGCAGGATCGCGCCCAGCTCGGTTCCGATGTGGCCCGCCTGCTCCACACCGCCTTCGACGCGCACGCGTGTCTCCGAGGCTTCGTGCACGCCGGCCGCGATGCCCCTCCGGATCTCGCTCACGATCTCCTCGATCTGCATGGTCGCCTCGGCACTCTGATCGGCGAGCCGCTGGATCTCCTGCGCAACCACCTTGAAGCCTCGGCCGTACTCCCCCGCCTTCTCCGCCTCGATCGCGGAGTTGACCGAAAGCAGACTCGTCTGATCGACGACCCTCACCATCATCACGGTGGCGAGGCGGATCCCTCCAGCGCTCTCCTTCAGCGCGACGACGCGCTCCCCCATGTTCTTGTTGGCCTCGGCCATCACGCGCATCACCACGTCGAGTCGCTCCAACTGCTCCCGGCCCGACTCGGCACGCTCCGCCGTCCGCTGCGCGACGCCATACACGGCCTCCACCGCCTCAAGCAACCGCTCGACGGTGCTCGTGATCCCCCGCACGGCGGCGGTCGCCTGCGCGGACGACGCCTGGGATGCCGCGGCCGTCTCGGACTGCGCACGCGCTGAGGCGGCGAGTTGGGTCGCCGCGCCCGTGACCTCGATCGTGGCGCGCCCTACGGCCCGGCTGACGTCTTCGCGCCGCTCGAGCTCGCCACGCAACTGCTCGGTCTGCTGTGCGATCCGGTTCTTGAGCATGCGGTTGGCCCCGAGCCCCAGGCCAGCGATCAGGAGCAGGAGCGCCACGATCCCCACAGCGAGCAGCCACGGGAACTCGCTCTCCTCCCCAAGCTCGAAGGCAATCCAGCGCCGCTCGATGGTCCTGAACTCCGCGGGCGTGATCGTGGCCAGCGCCTTGTCGATCGCGTTCCGCAGGAGCGGCCAGTCCTTGCGGACGCCAACCGCGAGTTCGGTCTTGCCTGGGATGCGCGCCGCGATCCGCACGTTCGTGATGCCGAGCTCGTGGATGTACCAGCTCGACGTCGCGGGATCGTTGACCATGGCATCGACGCTTCCGAAGGACAGCATGCCGAGACCGGTCGCGATGTCCGGGGCCGTCACCCGGAGGATCGACGGGTGCTTGCGGCGCAGCTCCTCCTCCCACCAGTAGCCCGAGACGATGCACACCTTCTTGCCACGCAGGGCCTGGAGCGTGGCGTAGGCCGGCGCGTCCTCCCGGCTCAGGATGATGCCGGGCTGCGTCACGTGCGGCCGCGTGAAGCTCATGTAGGCCCGTCGATCCTCCGTCGCGACCGCTGTCGAGTAGCAGTCGATCTCACGCGCCTTGACGGCCGTGACCACATCGGCCCAGGTGGGCTTCTGCACGAACTCGAATCGAACGCCCAGACGCTTCGCCACGAGCCGCATGTGATCCGCCGAGATGCCCTGGAACACGCCATCCGCGTCGAAGGACTCGTACGGCGGCCAGCTCGGATCCGGGCCGAACGTGATGACGGGGTGCGCGTCGAGCCAGGCTTGCTCCTCGTCGGTGAGCGCGACGCGAACAGGCTCGTCCGCGCGCGCGTCGCACGCCAAGCACACCGTGATCAGGAAGGAGGCGATGACGCAGGACGCGAGCACGAGTGACCCGAGCAGCAGGCGAGCGCACGGGGGGGGCCGGGGGGCGTCCATGCCGCGCGAGCATAGTGCAGGGAGGACGAGGCACGGAGACCGGCTCGATGCCACCGTCTTCGGCGGCCCGCCGGCGTCATCCCGGTGCCGAACCCGGCGCGCGACTCGTTTTCCGGGGGAGGTACGGAGTCGGGGCCCTTCTCATGGATTTCCGCCCTCGGAGAGGACAGGAGGGGTTCGGAGGCGGCCCATGGATCGGCCGCTTCCGCACTGGGTGACCGTGTGGCTAATCCTTGCTGCGGCTCCGTACTCCTCGTCAAGCGCCGTGTGGGCTACAGGGCTCCGAGTTCCTCGGCCGACATCGAGCGACCGAAGATCCGGAGTTCACGGACGAAGCCGTGGAAGCCGATGCCGAAGCCGCGGTTCGTGAAGGTGAAGGTCCGGTCACTCACCTCGCGATTGGTGCCGAGAACATTGACCACGAAGTCCGCCGGCAGCTTCACGACCTCCAGCAGCTTGCCGTCGAGCGCAACGATGACGCGCCCGCGCACGACATCGACGGAGGCTGCGATGCGGTGCCAGCGCCCCGTGGCCAAACTCGCATCGGACAGGACCTTGCTGAAGGCGCCGTTGTTCAGGGTCAGCTCGAGCTTGCCACTCCGGTCGATGCCCAAGCCGAACCAACGGTAGGCGGTCCCCCCCATCACGATGGGCATCTTGGGCGCGAGCTCGCGCGGGTGGAACTCCACCGCGACGGTGTACGACCCGTAGCGCAGGCGACTCACGGTCCCGAGCGCCCGGTGGGCACGGTGCGCCGTGCTAGGCAGGAACAGGGCGGCCCCGATGGTCGGCGCCGTCGAGGCCGCGTGGAATCTCGTGCCCGTGAGGGACATCGAGCGACCGTCGTTGGCGGCGTCGCGGCCGTGATCGCGCAGGGGGAAGTGGGCGATCACCGTGGCCGGCACGACGGACTTCCCCTCCCGCGCTGCCTCGCCCACCGTGCGCCAGCCATATCCGTACTCGTCGGGATGGATCCAGAAGAAGCCCTTCACGTTCCCGTCTGTGCCGATGAACTCGAGTCGCCCCGAGTCCTGCACGCGCAGCTCGCTTCCGCGGGGGAAACTCTCCGGGCTACGCCACACGATGTGCGTCTTTCCGGTCGCGTCCCGGTAGGAGATGTGGAAGCCGTTCTCCCCGTCCGCGTCGTCCCCGAGTCGGAGAACGAGCGACTTCCCCTTGGCGTCCGCGGACGTGACAGGGAAGGCCGGGTAGATGGAGTAGCCGCCGGTCGGCGTCCGCTGCAAGCTGACGAAACGCCCGGACATCCCCGCGACCTCCACCTGGCCGTTCGGCGAGGTAAGCGGCGTGGTCAGCGGGAGGGTCTGTCCCGCGCGCAGCACGCCACCGCTGGCGGTCTCGGGCTCCGGCTCGGGGTCCTTGGGCGGCGGTTCGACGGCGCCTGGGTCGCCGGCTTCCGGATTCGCCGGGACACCGGCCGTGATCGGCACTGCCGCGTCGGCGTCCTCGGTCTGCTTCTCGTCTTCGTCGGATCCCGAGAGCGTCGCCACCAGGACGATGACGATCGCGACCACGAGCGACGCAGCACCGATCAGGATCTTCGTTGAAGGCGCGCGCCTCTCCCCGCTCGGCACGACAGCGTCGCTCTCCGGCGCTGGGGCATCGCCTTCCGCGACCGGGGCGTCGCTCTCCGGCAGGGCCTCGTCGCCCTCCGGTACGGCCTCGGCGCCCTCCGGCATGGCCTCGGCGGCATCCGGTACTGGGTCGTCGCCGTCCGACGGGGTCGCATCGACCTCCGCTGCGGGCTTCTCGCTCTCAGGCAGGGCGTCGTCCTTCTCCGGCATGACTTCTCCTCATCCGTGGTCGTGACACCGTGCGTGGTGGAGTGGAACGGTACTCCCCGAGTACGGACCCGCAGCAAAGATTAGCCAATTGGTGACCGTCCGAGGCCGCGACGCGAGGAGTGGGCGGAGGACCCATGCCCCGCAAGCCACGTTTCGACGAGCCTGGCTGCTTCCATCACGTGATGAACCGCGGGATGGCCCGCCGCACCGTGTTCGAGACGCGCGCGAATGTGCGCTACTTCCTGTCGCTGCTGGCCCGCGCATGTCGCCGTCGGCGGATCGAGGTCCACGCGTACTCGTCATGCCCACGTGGGGTACGGAGGCGTGAACAGTTGTTGCTGATTCACCTCTGAATCTGCAACAAACGAAGGCGGTACCGTACCCCCTCCGCCAGATGCGCGTGGCGCGCGCTGTCAGGCGGGGCAGGCCATGTCCTGGCCGCAACACATCGGGGACTTCACCTTGCCGTGACCCTCAGGACACTGCGACACGTGAACGGTGCTGCCGTCGTCCTTGGTGAGCGTCTCGTGGACGAGCTCGTTACCGCACGTACCGCAGGTCATCGTTCCGATGCTCATGCCGCACTTATCGCACTTGTATTCGGCCATGGGAGAACCTCGCAGGAGATGGAGCGCCGCCGGCGCTGGGGTGATGGACCATCGAAGGGGGGACGAGCCCACCACGATAGAGCAGGGAGTACCGAGACCGGCTCGTTAACAACGATTTCAGTACGGTGCTGCTGGCTCGGCGCTTCGCGGTTCGGCACTCACCCTCGCCCCGGACGAACGAGCTGGAGTACGGAGCCGCAGCAAAAGTACGGAGCCGCAGCAAAGATTAGCCGTTCGGTGACCACGTGGAGTCGAACTGCGAGGTGGTGGCGGAGGAGCCATGCCCCGCAACCCACGCTTCGACGAGCCCGGCTGCTTCCATCACCTCATGAATCGGGGGATCGCGCGACGAACCGTGTTCGAAACGCGCTCAGATGTGCGCTACTTCCTGTCGCTCTTGGCCCGCACATGCCGCCAGGGACGGATCGAGGTACACGCCTACTCCATCATGGCCACGCACTTCCATCTGCTGGTTCGGAGCCTCGACGGCGAGCTGTCCGAGACCATGCGCTGGGTGCTGAATCAGTACGTTCGACACTTCAATCGACGTCGTCGTCGCGACGGTCCGCTGATGCGAGGACGCTTCAAGAGCATCCCCGTTTGGTCCTGGCTCTACCAACTGACGCTGATCCGGTACATCGATCAGAATGCCGTAGACGCCGGGCTCGTGGCGAGACCGACGGACTTCCCGTACGGCAGCGCCCGCCTCCTGCGCAACTCGTCGCGCAGGCCGCTCTGGCTCTCGCGCGAACTCGTTGACGAACTCCTGCAGCAGCGGTCGGTGGGCTCCGCGAGCCGTTCGGCCGCCTACGACAGCCTCTTCGCGCCTCGCCTGAGTCAGCCACAACAGGCTTGGATCGAGCGTCGTCTCAACGGGAAGGCCCGCGGCTTTGACGACGTGGATGACTTGCTTGGGGGGTCGGACAACATCATCGCGTGGGCTCGACGGAAGGCGCAGTTGGCCGACGGGACCAGGCCGGGCATCGCGGTGGTGGATCCTGAGAGCGCCTTCCGGGCTACGGAAGCCGCAAGTGAGATTATTGCCAGCCTCATCGCGCGTCCGCGCTCCGGAAGGAAGCATGTCGCGTTGGAGCTCATGCGCGTGGCGGTCCTGAGGGACGCGGCAGGAGAGTCGTTCGTCAGCATCGCGCGGCGACTCGGCATGAGCCCGAGTACGCCGAACAAGCAGTATCGATTGCACGGTGAGAGCATGGACGACCCCGAGTATGCACGGGCGTACGCGGCGGTGATGAGCTCCGCGCTCCGGACCCTACACGGCAGTCTTGTGCCGCCACGAAGCGGCTAGTCTTTGCTGCGGCTCCGTACTTTTGGGAACGCTCGCCTTGACGTCGGGAGCGAGCGAATACGGTCAGTTGCCGCCGACTACTGGCGGAAGCTTCACGTACAGCGCACCGGTAGTCGCCAAGCTCCCATCGGGACGCACGGTGAGCCTCTCCAACTTCAGCGCACCTTCAGCAGGGTGCCCCCAAAACAGGACATGGGAAAGCAAGACCTCAGATCCGCGCAGCGTCCAAGTTCCGTAGCTGCGCTCACCCCTGTCCTCGACGAACTCTCGCTGGGACGCAGAAGCAGTGCCGTGCTCAAACGTGCAGTCGCCGAGTAAGCGCAAAACCTGGAGCGTTGGCGGCGCTGAGCAGTCGATCCCCTGTTCCCGCATGCGTCGCTCAAGGGCCGTCTGCGCGGCATCAAGCTGGACGACCAGCTTGGAAGACTTGACCTCACGTGAGAACTCGACTCGGTAGTCGCCGAGCACCGCAGATCGCAGAGTTGTGACACGTCGTGGGCCCCGGATGCCGGTGGCGCAACCGACGAGCATGGGCAAGCAGAGCGCTACCACCAACCACGCGGCCGCCGCTATCCGGGTCGATCTACCTGCCATACTTCTTTCTCATGAAGTCGTCTGCCGCCTTCATCACCTTCTCAATTCCCTGCACTTTGTCCTGGGCAGCCTTGTACTCGCTCTTCGCCCTGGCTCCATCGGGCCCTCCGAGCTTGTCGACCAGCCGCCCGAAGTACCGAGCCGCGTGAAAACTATAGCTCTTCGTGACACGCGGGTTCTGTCGTCGGACCATCGATGTGGAGGGCACGCAGAGCCGATCGCAGGGCTTCGGTGTAGGCCTCGCGGTACTGGGGATCTTCCATGCACTCGCGGTGCAGTCGGTAGAAGTGCTGCGGTGTGCTCGAACTGACTTGGAGCCGGCGCGCGATAGCCACGAAGCTCTCACCGGCAGCGTCCCGAAGCAGGGCCGCCTTCATGAGCGGCACTGCGGGGCGCATGCGGCCTGAGCGAGGACGTGCAATGACATCCGCAAGCCGCCCGGCTTCGAGGTCTACGGTCTCCATGGCAGTTGCGGGGTCGAGAATCGCGAGCCCAGGTTCCGTGCCGTCGGCCAACTGGGCCTTCCTCCAGGCCCACGCCGCGACCCTCTGCGAGTCGCCCAGCAGCCGGTCAAGTTCGCAGAACCCTCGTGCTCTGCCATCGAGTCTGCGGTCGATCCACACCTTCTGCCGGTCCGAGAGCCTCGGGGCGAACACGGTGTCGTAGGCCACGCCTCTTTGCGCGACTCCTGGCGCGTGACGTGCAAGCGTCTCGTCCACAAGAGTGCGACTCAGCCACAGCGGCTTCCGACTGACCTGTCGCAGCCAGCGAGCGCTCCCGTACGGATAGTCCTCAGGGCGGGCGACGAGGCCGGCATCGATCGCGTTCTGATCGATGTAGCGAATCAACGTGCGCAGGTACACGACGGAGCGCACGGGGATGCTCTTGAATCGACCCCGCATGAGGGGGCCATCGCGGCGTCGAGTGCGATTGAAGTGCCTGACATAACGGTTCAGAACCCAGCGCATCGTTTCGGACAGTTGGCCGTCGAGACTGCGCACGAGTAGATGGAAGTGCGTGGACATGAGCGAGTAGGCGTGGAGTTCGACCTGGCCTCGCTTGCTCGCCCACGCCCAGAGTGCCAGGAAGTAGCGGGCGTCGCCTCGTGTCTCGAAGATCGTGCGCCGTGCCAGACCACGGCTCATCACATGGTGTAGACATCCAGGTTCATCGAAGCGCGGGCGCCGGGGCATACGACCTCCGACATCACCTCGCTCAGCCAGCCCCTTCGGTCACCAAGAGCCATAGTTTTCACGCGGCTCGGTACTCGGTACTCACGCGTGGTGGCGGGAGAAAGGGCTAGAGATGTCGAACGAGAAGAAGCCCGCGGAGAGGGCTGGGCCTAATCAACCCACCGGCCTGAGTACTCCCTGCGCCAGCCGCAGTCGGTCGTAAGCCGCCCCCAGCGTCTTGAAGTCGCCCGCCACCCTCGCGCTCTTTGCCTACGCGACATCCGCACTACGCGACATGGGCCTGATCACCGCCGCGTGCGCGGGTCCGGAGGAGGCTATCAATTGTCAGCCTCCTGGCTCCACCGGACCATAGGGAGAGGGCCAGAGCGCACGTGTAGATGAAGTTGCGCCACGGCCCGTCTGCGAATCCCAAGGCAAGGGGCGTGTCGCTGATGCCGAAGCACTGACAACCCCGCATGGACTCCTGAAGAATGGGGTGACTCAGCAAGAGAGCGGTGAAGCTGACAAGAGCGATTGCGCTGACAAGGTAGGCGACACGAACGTAAATCCCCAAGACCAGCACGACTCCTAGGAGGACCTCAGCTCTCGGCAGCAACCAAGCAACGACAGCCTGCCGATCGGGCGCATCAATGATCAGTGGCAGAATGCGCTCGAGGGCAGAGGGATTCATGAACTTCGCGGCACCGGCGACACAAAAGACCGCGCCGATGGCAACCCGTCCCCCGACTCCAACGACTCCGGCAAGTGATGCAAAGGCCTCTTGAGTCCGCATGCTCTTGTGCACTCCAATCTTGGGCAGCTGGCGCCAATCGAGTCGGCGCCAGCTGCGACGGAACGGAATCCATGGCGAGGACCCTCAGAACGCCGCCGTTGCGCGGCCGAAACTCTGCCTCGCCAGGCGCCGACCATCCTGAGTCACGTCAGCTGACTACTCGCACAGAGTCGAGATGTAGTTGGACGTGACAGGGCCAAGCATCCTGAGGTTCACGTTCGCGTACGCCTCGCTCTTGACGTAAGTCTTCCCTTCGATCCAGCTGCTGCCGGAGAACGCGGTCCCGTTCCCCACGCACGTCTTCAGGCCGCCACCCGCGATGCGGCTCAGAGTCTTTTGCTTGTCGTCGTCGACCCCGGCGTCGGTCCGTTCGAGGTAGTGCGTGTGAGGAGATCCCCATCCGCCAGCGCCTTCGTCGTTGCGAAGCCAAAGCTTGCCGTGCGCGCTCGCGAAGTCGCAGTCCCACGTGTTGTCCACGATCAGGGAGATGGCGCTCAGCGCTGTAGCCATGTAGGTCGACTGGACCGTCCAGTTGCAGCCTGGCTGCGTGACCAGGGTCCATGTCCACTCGTTCTTGGCGAAGTGGTGATCCGAGCACTCGTTGTCGCAGTCGTCCTCAGACGGCCACTGGTCGCAGCGAGAGTTCAGGGCGGGCAAGCCACCCGGACTGTTGCACTGCCCGTAGTGGTTGATGTCCACGTACCCACTCTCACCCAGGCAAGAGTGTCCTGCGTAGCCAAAGCTGACAGTGCAGTTGCCACCGCCAAAACTGGGCAGCGCCAATGCCAGGACCGCGATCACGCAAATTGCTGGCCTCAGCACCTTTCTCAATTCCACACGCATTCTATGTTCTCCATGGTTAGGAAGTCACTGCGCCCCGCTCGCTACCTCAGTGCAGCGAGGAGGCTTCTGACTTCGGAATACTCTGTCTGCTCGAGACGTGCGGCTGCGCGATCAATCACGGCGAATGAGCCCTTCGCCCACTCGGGCCTCGCATTGAACTTGTGCGCAAGACGGGCGAGGGCGATGAGTCCACCTCTGGACACACGCGATTGCTGCTGAAGCTCATCGAACAGCTCAGGGAACCACTGCCGGCCCTGACGGCCGCGGAACGACGCGAGCGCTCCCTGGGCCCGGGGCGAATCCGTCTTCTCGCTCATGGCGAAGCTCAACACGAATCTAGCGCAGACGGACGAAAGCCCCTCGATGCGCGGAGCGTGGGCACCGTAGAGATAGCTCATGATGGGTAGCAGCCGATCCCTTTCCCCATGTAGCTCCGCAAATTCCTGAACGTAGTGCCCAAGACGTCCCAGCGCGGCCAAGACACGCCCGTCGCGGACCACGAGCGGGACCCCCTGGAATGCGAGCAACGCCGCGACTCGCAGGTCAACTGAACGAGACTCGTCCATCGCAAATGTCAGGACTGCATTCGCGTCAGCGGGGTCTTCCCCGCGAAGGAGCGCGTTGCCGGCTTGCTCCAGGACGTCAGCCGTACTAGCCGTGTGGAAAACGCTCCTCGCAACATCTGCAACTCCCGCGGGCGCCTCAGCCGCGGACATGCTGAGGAGAATCATGGACCGCGTGCTAGCTGCGACAGGAATGGAGCCATCCAAGTAGGCACGGTAAACACGTGTTACGGAGGCGTGCGTGCCAGAGGACGGCCCAAGTGCGCGCAAGACGTTGAGTCTGGCACCAAGGACTCTCGCGCATTCCTCCGGATCGGTGGGCAGCCCCTGCGCGATTTCACGCTCCGCATCGTCCAACCATCCCAGTAGCGCATCTACAACGAAGCTCTCGGCGATCGAGGCATCCAACATTGTATCGCCCACGGCGATCCCGCTACCGGCGCGCAGTTGCAGAACGGCGTCCCGACGCTGGGCGAGTACATAGGGCAGGTGCATTCGCACGGTTCGCTGTAACAAGTCCCCACCCCAAAGCTCGATGAGGCGTCGCAGGACAGACGGGTCGGCGCAGCGTCCCAACGCCGTCATCACGCAAACAGTGGGCCGCTCGTACCCCCGCTTCGCCCACGCCTTGACTAGCCGATGAGCAGCGGCGGCCGCGGTCGGCTCCTTGCACACGAGCCGAGCGACGGCCGAGATCAGATCTGCGACCCGCGTGTCGCCGGGGGAGCGAGTCGCTTCCAATAACTCCTCCGCGAGAGACTCAAGCCGCGCGTGCGGATTGGCGGGGGAGGCTCGATCGGCGGGGCCCGGGCCTCGTCCCGCCAGGGCCGCAGGTGACTTCAACTGCGGGTGACGCTCTGCATCACGCATGACTTGCGTAGAAGCGCTGATTCCGGCGTCAGGCGCCACTAGGGCGTGCGCGAGGCAGAGAACGAGACCGCCAGCCAAGACGATGACAGGCGCTTGCCACTGGCCACGTGCGCGGACCTTGCCCACTACTCCATTCATCCCATGAACTCCATCCCTGCATCCCACTGCAGAGGCGCACTGATAGCAGCCGCCGTCAACTGACGCAACGCCTAGAACGCGGCGACACCACGCCACGCACAGCATCGGAATCGGCCTGGGGACTGCCGACTCTCGAGAGCGGACAAGCCGTCTGATCTACGCACGTCTCCCTACGGTGGCGATCGCTACTGCACATACCACCTCAACTAGGTAGAACCTGTGCAGATCATGCTTGCTTGGTCAGGCGGAAGCCTCGGACGAAGAAGGCAAAGAAGCGGGTCTAGGCAGAAGCGTTGCTCATCCTCCCTCTGCC